>NZ_MUHH01000098.1 GCF_002217475.1 Flavobacterium tructae | reverse complement strand
GAGAATTTGAGTGTAATAAAAGGGGCGTCAGATGGTTACAAAAGCAAAAAGAATCAGTTAGTAGATTTGTTACATGAAAACAAGTTATTTCATACCGACTTTTCTAATCTGTCTTATTCAAATCTTTATAAAGTATTTTTAGAAGCTACAGACTTAAATTTAAAACAAAAAATTATTAAATCTATTTATAAAAAAATTGATTTAAATATTATGCCTACGGAAGAAGATTTTGATTTTATAAAAAGGGAAAGAAAAGATTCTAATAATTTTACAGAGACATTTAATGCGACTTTTTATTTGTATCAAAATTTAAGATTTTAGTACAAATAATCATTACTTTTAGATGGATAAATAATATCTAACATATGGATCAGATTGAGAAAGAAAATATTGTTATTAATAAATTAATTGAAATTTATTGTGAGGAAAATTTTCAAACTGATCTTAAAGACACTGCAATTTCAATAGTAAATAAGATAAAAAGTGTCATTGACGATAATGGTAATGACTTTGATCTTTTTTCCAAAAACAGTGTTCGAGATATAAAATATTTCAACATTGTTTATAGAATTAAAGAAGAAAAAAGTCTTCGAGAAAAATTTTATAGAGGTAATCTTCTTAGTAAAAACTTCACTTTTCTTAAGAACATTTCAAATATTGAAAATGAAAAAACTAGAATTAAGCAAACATTTAAAGGGTTAGGTGATATTATTGGAGTGAAGATTTTGACAGATTTAAATGTTGATTGTAAAAAGATTCATTCACTTCTAAGAACTCATGAATCAAAACTTGATATTGATGATATAAAATTAAATAAAGATGATTTAAGTTCTCAACCAACTGTAATGACAAATGGTCTAGATATTTACAAAATAAACGCTCATTTAAATCAGTATGCATTTGAGTTGCAAATAAAAAGTAAATTATTATCAGTATGGGGAGATATGGAGCATTCCATTTTTTACAAAGATTATTTTATTTCGCCTGTAAGAGAAAACACTCAAGCAACAATGAATCATATTGGGAAGCTTTTGTTCCAGATAGATGATTTTTTAGAAAGTGTTAGAGAGTCTAATAAATTATTTCATGAAAAATCTGATGTAATTTCATTTTTAACTTGGTTTGATAAAAATTATTCTGAAAAAATAAGAAATAAACTAGCAGATGTGGGGTACAAAATAGATTCTTTTTCAGAATTATTATATTTTATTAAAAACAGTAACAAAATATCAGATACTATATCTAAAAGAGAATTGCAATTCAATCATTTTGATTTTAATTCACAAACTTTAATTTATCAGAAATATAAGGAATTACGTGACAATAATTTTGAACTAAAGATTTTTGAATCGATCGTTTTTAGTTGGTTATGGAAGAGTTCAGAAATTAAGCTTAACAATATTGACAATTTATTCGAAACTTTTTTTGATAATATCTTTAATTACTTAACGGAAGGAATCATTAAGGAGTATAAAGGTGAAACTCATAAAAAAGTAAAAAATAAAGTAATATTTTACATTGAAAATTTAATTGTTTTAAAACCGAATGCAGATGTGTTTTTTTCAGTAAAAAAATATTTAAAACATCTTTCACTAATTGGTTTTATAAAAAGTGAATTAGAAT
>NZ_MUHH01000097.1 GCF_002217475.1 Flavobacterium tructae | reverse complement strand
ATAAATGATAATATATTATTAATTACCATATTCTCTGTAATCTATATCGGAAATCAAATTAGTGCTTATAGAAAATTAGATGCGGATAAAGTTAAGGATGGACTGTCTAACAGAAAAATTGTATTTGAATATAATGGTAAAAAAATATCAACTTCTAAACAAAATGTTTATATAGGTCAAACCCAATCTCATCTTTTTTTGTATAACACTAAGAATAAAAGTACTTACGTTTACAAAACAGAAAATATTGATTCTTTGATTATAAAATAAGAACTTTTCCCCCGCTAGCGTGAGCGTCTCGCTCGTGAAAGCAAAAATTGGCAAACGTGAATACTAAAAGAAAACGAGTGAGATGCTCAAGCTAGCAGGAGTTTGTTTCGCTTATAAACAAATTACTTGCTTGGCTATAAGACTTAACTACTAAATAAAAATGACAGAAAAACAAAAGATTTTACTTTTCAGTGGACTGATTCTCATAACGACAGTACTTATTTTTCTTCTAATTCCTTATTTGGTGACAAATAAAAATTGGGGATGGGAATACAGTTCTAACACGGGTGTCATAGGTGACACTATAGGTGGTATAACAGGTCCACTAGTTGGATTTATAGGTGTAATCTTAACTTTTCTTGCCTTTTACATCCAATTTCAAGCAAACCAAGTTCAAGTTCAAGCATTAGAAGAACAGAAGACGTCGGCAAAACAACAAGAGAATCAAATATTGCTTCAGCAGTTCGAAAGTAATTTTTTCGAACTTCTAAAACTACATAGAGAGAATGTTAGTGAATTAGACTATCGGAATAACAGAGGCAGAAATGTTATAATAAAAATTGTAAATGAATTTTTTGAAATTATTGATGCATTACAAGAAAGTAAAACAAATGTAATACAAACCAATCGTCTTGACGAGCAGGATATAGCCAATATAGCCTACACAATTTTATTTTTTGGAACAGATGAAACTGTATCAGATGTTCTAGAAAATAGATTTTTTGAAAAATATGGAAAAATTGAAATTTCTATTTCATGTTTTATCGGAGAAGAGCTCAGGGAAAAGGAAAATCCATATCGTTCAGACAAGTATTATTTTAACGGTCATCAATCAAGATTAGGACATTATTTTAGGCATCTAAGACGAATTGTAACATTTGTACACAGGAACAATTTTCTTACAGAAACCCAAAAAAAGGAATACATAAGGATATTAAGAGCTCAGCTTTCTAATCACGAACAAATAATTCTATTTTTTAACTCCATTTCAGATTTAGGTTTAAAATGGGAATTAAAAAATGACACAAATGAGCAACTAATCACTACTTATAATCTAATAAGAAATATTCCATTAGGTTCAATATATGGTTATAGACCTAAGCGTTATTATCCTCAACTTAAAATGGAAAACGATTTCGAAATCAAAATGTGAGTAGATTAAAAATGTTACAGATAACAGCTAATACAGTGGATTTCGGCAATTCGCTTAATAAATGTTTTTTTTTTGAATGACTTGGCAAATCCGAAAAAAAGGTTTAATTTAATCCAACCTCTTTTAGAAAGGGAACGTTATACAATATGTTAATCAAACTAATTTATAATTGACAGCAAAGAAAAAAACATCAAGTATTGAGAAATTTAATTTAGGCTTAGGTATATTTAATTTCATAGGTCTTATAGTATCTATAAGTATAGCAATTTGGGCTATAAAATCAAATGAATCAATAGCCGAAAAATCTGGAGTTTTTGATAAGGGAGAATTAAAAATTTCATTTGGAGGATACTTTCTTGAATCCGATTCAAAATATGATATTTATTATGGTATCAATTTTAAGGATTCAACTATGCATTTTACAGGATTACCGATTGGTGTTCATAATCAAGGTAAGAAAACTTTAGAAAACATTAATATCCTCTTTAAATATCCTCACTTAGCAAATTTAGCAGTTAAAGACAGTTATTTTGAGTTAAAATCCATTTTTACAGATTCCATTGAACGAAAGTTTTTAACAGTCGAACCTTTTGATGAAGTATGTTATAAATTACACAATGTTAATCCCAATTTTTCAATTCTCGTCGATGATCCATTCTATCTTCGAAAGGAAACTACTGGAGAAGTAGTTGTACCAGTTGTTACTAGAGATAATAAGAAGATGAATATTTCAGCATCTTATGCGTATGCTTACAAAATATTAATTGGAGTAACGGGAAAAGATGTAAATTCTCAGAAATTCGACTTTAATTTAAACTATAGAAATGAAACAGATTTGAATAAATTGCTTAATAAAATAATCAAAGAAAAAATTACGGAAGCCAAAAAATCAGGAAAAATGAATCTTGGTTTTGTTCTTGTTATTCCAAAAGTTAGAGAAGTTTTAGAGCAGAAAAATATAAAAATTTCGCAAATGACTTCAGATGAAACCACAACACTTTATTGTGAATTTGATAACGAAATTAGAAAAGTCTCAGTAATAAATCAAGATGGGACAGTTCAAAGAGAAATTGCTTTAAAATAAATAGATTGCAAACAGCTACTACAAAGAATCAGCCAACGCTAACGCGAGCATCCCGCTCGTGAATGCAAAGATTGGCAAACGTGAATACAGAAACGGGTACGAGCAAGATGCCCCCGCTCGCACTAGCGATTGAAACTATAGCAATGAATACGAAATCAAGAAACTTTAACCCTGATCGCGCAGATTTATCTCCGCAACGTATCCCGTTAGCGCGGATTTGTAATCCGTACCCTCCTGCTAGCGCGAGAACGTTAGCGGTAATGCGCCCGCAGATTACCGAAAAAACATAATTATGACAATAACATTTTACATACTTTTAATTATATTAATTATTTCCTTAATAGTTTTTCTAATATGGAATATTTTCTTGTATAATAAAAAAGTTTTAATTAGAAATGAATCGAAAGAATTCTTTGAATTAAAATATCAATTACAATTTTATGTTGCCGTATTTTCTGTTTTAATTGGAGTTCTTTCGTTTTTAGGTTACAGTTCATATAATGAGATTGTTAATAAGGTCAAAGATGAGATTTCAAAGGATACAGAAACTTCTAAACAAGAAATCAATGCAAAAATCTTGGCAACACAAAATGAACTCTCAAAAATTTCATTTGAGAACGAACGATTAAGAGAAACTAATAAAGAAGTTTTAAATAATAGTGAAAAAACCAATGATCGTTTTTATACATTATATGAACAATTTCTAAGTATGAATAAAGATTTATACGAATCGGAAAATGAATTACAATCCCAAATTAACAATGTAAAAAATGCTGAAAAAGATTTAACGAACGTTAAGAAAGATATTTCTGAAATAAAGAAAATAGATTTTTTAAATCAAGTTTATCTAGTTACTGATATAAATTTTCGCGAAGCTAAAGAAAATGTAA
>NZ_MUHH01000096.1 GCF_002217475.1 Flavobacterium tructae | reverse complement strand
AATGTAAGATGTGAAATGTAGATTGTAAGTTATCCCTCTGAGCGAAGTCGAAGAGCGAACCAACTTACAATCTAAAAATCTATAATTTATTTCTGTACCTCTTTGATCGTATTTACAAAAGCTTCAACTGGCTGAGCTCCCGAGATTGCATATTTTCGATCAAAAACAAAAAAAGGAACTCCTTGTATGCCCATATTTTGCGCCTGAATAAGATCAGTGTGTACATCGCTGATATAAAGTTTTTCATTTTCAACTGTTTCTTTGACTTCATCCGCGTTTAAACCTGCTTTTACACCAAGTTCAATCAAAGTTTCGGGATCATTTAAGTCTCTTCCTTCTGTAAAATAAGCTCGAAAGAAAATTTCCTCCATTTCATCGGCAAGATTTTTGGTCTTGGCCAACTGAATAATGCGATGTGCCGACAGTGAATTTGAAACTATCGCTTTATCAAAATGATAGTCTAAACCAACGCTTTTAGCGTGTTCTACGACTCCTTTGTGCATTTCGATGGATTGTTCAACAGAGATTCCTTTTCGTTCAGCAAGAAACGTATAAACATCTTTATCAGTTTGTGCTTCAATAGTAGGATCAAGCTGGAAACTTTTCCATTCAATTTCAAACTCGTCATTAGGAAATTCAGCTAAAGCTGTTTCCAATTGTCTTTTTCCGATATAACAAAACGGACACATAATGTCCGACCAAATTTCTATTTTCATAAATCAAAAATAAGGAAAAAAAAATGTTTTCGATTTGGTTTTTCTTTAGAAAACAAACCCGACAGGTTT
>NZ_MUHH01000095.1:434-2196 GCF_002217475.1 Flavobacterium tructae | reverse complement strand
AATACAACGTGTTGTTGATTTACAATGTGAATTGTTTCCAAATCAGAGTTTACAGGAGCGTCAAACCAATTTTTCTGAATTTTATCTGGAAAAAGGAGAAGAATTGATTCCTCTTTTAATACAAAATTTAAAACCTTTAGAAACGAATTTTAATATTATCACGATATAAAAATAAAAAAGTAATAGTCATCAGAATAAATAACCGCCTCTTCTGAAATTATTGCCTCTCAAACCAAATAGTAACCTTTTAAAAAAAAATTAACCTATTTACCAAAATTATGACCAGAGAGCGCCTGATATCATTAGATGTCTTTAGAGGATTGACTATTTTATTAATGACTATTGTAAACAACCCCGGAGATTGGGGAAATGTCTACGCCCCGTTACTACACTCCGAGTGGCATGGCTGTACGCCAACCGACTTAGTGTTTCCGTTTTTTATTTTCATCATGGGAGTTGCAGTCCCCCTGGCAATGCCAAACAAAACCTGGGACAGCACTACCTTCAACAAAATTCTGGTTCGTTCGCTACGCATGCTCGGCCTTGGAATTTTCTTTAATTATTTTGGAAAAATACAGCTTTTTGGCCTTGAAGGAATTCCGCTTCTTATCGGCCGATTGATTATCACTGTGGCAGTTGGCTATGCTTTGATGGGCAATTTCAGTTCGAAAATCAAAAACATACTGGCCTTTTCAATTTTGTTTATTTATCTGTTTCTAGCTTACAGCGGAATCGAAGCCTACCATGATGTGCGATTACCTGGTGTTTTACAACGAATTGCGATTGTATATTTTGTCGTTTCTCTATTGTACCTAAAAACAACTCAAAAAACACAGATCATAACCGGTATTACTTTATTACTGGGCTATTGGGCCACAATGACTTTAATCCCCGTTCCCGGAATCGGAGCGCCTAATTTAGAAAAAGAAACCAACTTAGCTTCCTGGCTCGATGGTGTTTTACTTGAAGGACACATGTATCGCGGAACCATAATCTGGGATCCTGAAGGAGTTCTAAGTACCATTCCGTCAATCGTGAACGGAATCATTGGTTTATTGATTGGTCAGATTTTACAGCGCGAAATTACACAAAAGCAGAAAGCCGTTAAAATGATAGCTGCAGGTGTTGCCTTAATCATTGGAGGGTTAATCTGGAATGCCTTCTTCCCTATCAACAAATCGCTTTGGACCAGCAGTTATGTTTTATACACTACAGGACTGGCAACTGCTTGTTTAGCATTTCTATACTACATCATTGACATTGCAGCCTACAAAAAGGGTTTAAAATTGTTTTTAATCTGGGGAGTCAATCCGATGATTGTATTTTTCTTCTCTCAGATCATCCCTCAGGCTTTGGTGATGGTTCAGTTTAAGAACCCGCATCATCCGGAAGAGCAGATCAATCTTTTAAATTATTTGTACCAATTCGGTATTGCTCCTTTCTTTAGCAATCCAATGACAGCCTCGTTAGCAGGAGCATTAACTTATGTTGGAATCTGGACTTTTATATTATGGATTTTCTACAAAAACAAACTGATTTTTAAAGTTTAAAAATAAGCTATATCCATTTCGATTACAAGAGACGCAAAACGCGTCTCTTTTTTTTTCTTCCTCACTCCAAAACAAATTGAAAACTCCTATAAGTACTATTTTACATTTTTCTTTACCAAAACATCATTTGTTAGAGTTTTAATTATGAATTTATTAAAATCAATTCATAAAAAAAGTATACTTTTGCACGAAATTAAAAATAAGCAATAAAA
>NZ_MUHH01000095.1:0-284 GCF_002217475.1 Flavobacterium tructae | reverse complement strand
GACCTTTCTACGGAGAGTTAGTTGAATTCATGTCTCGCGGACCAATTGTTGCTGCAATTTTAGAAAAAGACAATGCAGTAGAAGATTTCAGAACTCTAATTGGAGCTACAAATCCAGCTGAAGCTGCTGAAGGAACTATCCGTAAAGCATACGCTACTTCAATCGGAGAAAACGCAGTACACGGTTCTGACAGCGACGAAAATGCAGCTATCGAAGGTGCATTCCACTTCGCAGGAAGAGAGCAATTCTAATATTTATTAGACTTTCTTAGATTTTTAGATGTT
>NZ_MUHH01000094.1:764-1047 GCF_002217475.1 Flavobacterium tructae | reverse complement strand
AGGCTTACCAATTGGGATAACCTTATATTCTTTATCATTCCCAAATCGATAAATAGTCGAATCAATTGTATTCTCAGTTGGACCATATGAATTATATAATGATATTAAATATCTACTACCAAGCCTAGCATTAAAAATATTGACAACGTTCGTATTG
Organism: Flavobacterium tructae; assembly: GCF_002217475.1. Lineage (GTDB taxonomy): Bacteria > Bacteroidota > Bacteroidia > Flavobacteriales > Flavobacteriaceae > Flavobacterium > Flavobacterium tructae. Next base: position 890 of record NZ_MUHH01000094.1, on the reverse strand, counting down.
ATTTTATCACCTCCTGATACTACATGCCGTAAAGTTTGTAATTTCTTCAAATCATTATCTGATAAGTAATCTAGTATATTTTGCAATAATAAAGGAGGCATATTCACCTTTGTCATCTGATATTTT
>NZ_MUHH01000094.1:0-691 GCF_002217475.1 Flavobacterium tructae | reverse complement strand
CGATATAGTGTATGATGTTGTGAAATAAATCATCTTTGAAATTTACTGAAGCCATAACACAACAGCCTCCAACAGTAAAAGGCAAAATATATTCTTCTAAAGAACCATCAAAGCTAAAAGAACGATAAAATAAAACCTTATCATCACATGTCATACCATAATATAACTTGTAAAATTGTAATCGAGATGCAAGTGATCTATTAATAATTTCTACGCCTTTTGGTTGCCCAGTACTTCCTGACGTATAAATTATATACGCTAAATTATCTAAAGAGGCTATCCTTTTGATTGATTCTGCAGACTCTTGGGTTATTGAACACCAATCCTTATCTAATAGAATAATATCTAAATTAGCTTTATTTGGAAATGTAACTAAGCTATTACTACTACTACTAAGCAAGAATTTTGTACCTGAATCCTCTAACATATAATCTATACGATCTATCGGGTACTCTGGATCAATAGGCACATACGCTGCTCCTGATTTCAATATGCCTAAAATACTTATAAGCATCTCGAAAGAACGATGAATACAAATTCCTATCAGATGATTTTTTTCTACACCTTTATTTAACAAAAATCTTGCTAATTGATTAGATTTTTTATCCAAATCCTCATAAGTTAGCTCTTCATTATCGAAAATAACCGCTACTGCTTTTGGCGTTTTAAATACCTGTTGCTCAAACAAATC
>NZ_MUHH01000093.1 GCF_002217475.1 Flavobacterium tructae | reverse complement strand
ACTATCTCCTTTTCGAAGTTTCAACAAATGAATAAATCATTTGCTCATTGATCCACGGCGTATGAATAAAAACCGTAAAATAATGAGCGACAAAATTTTTAAATTTTCTCAAAAAAATCATTTTTTAGGTTAATAAATCAGTGAAAGAAAATCAATCTTCTAGTCAATGAAATAAAATGTATCTCATTGATTTCTAGGTGGTAAAATTAAATATTATTTTTTAAAACTACTGTTAAAATTATTATTATTTGTAAGATTATACCAATTGTTAACATTACAACAGATTTTAGTTGCGACTAAAAACAAATAGCGGTAGGTAAAAATATAAAAATGCTTTATTTTTACACTATCAATTATTAAAAACAAAACAAACAGAAATGGATTGGATTACAGCCAGAGAATTTGAAGATATAACGTATAAAAAATGTAACGGAGTTGCGAGAATTGCTTTTAACAGACCAAACGTTAGAAATGCATTCCGTCCAAAAACAACTTCAGAATTGTACCAGGCTTTTTACGATGCGCAGGAAGATACTTCGATAGGAGTGGTTTTACTGTCTGCAGAAGGACCCTCTACAAAAGACGGAGTTTATTCTTTTTGCAGTGGAGGCGATCAAAACGCACGTGGGCATCAGGGTTACGTGGGGGATGACGGACAACATCGCTTAAACATTCTTGAAGTACAGCGTTTAATCCGTTTCATGCCAAAAGTGGTTATTGCGGTTGTTCCGGGTTGGGCAGTTGGCGGTGGACACAGTCTGCATGTTGTTTGTGATATGACTTTGGCGAGTAAAGAGCATGCCATATTCAAACAAACAGATGCCGACGTAACCAGCTTTGACGGTGGTTACGGATCCGCTTATCTGGCTAAAATGGTCGGGCAGAAAAAAGCGCGTGAAATTTTCTTTTTAGGTAGAAATTATTCTGCTCAGGAAGCTATGGATATGGGTATGGTGAATGCTGTAAT
>NZ_MUHH01000092.1 GCF_002217475.1 Flavobacterium tructae | reverse complement strand
TGCGGGATTCACTATCGACAGGAATTTGACCATTACCGTAATGAAAAACATGCTGATTATCAGACCAGCGAAAGAAATTAAAAATTGATTCTAATATTCACAACAAACCCCGCTGAAATGTGCGGGGTTTAGTTTTTTTTATGATCTAGCAATTCAAGATTAAGTAATAAATATTTTCCATATCCGACTTACAGAAAATATTATTGTAAACTGTCCATTTTTTTAAACTTTTCTATATAGTCCAGGTATTTTCTTAAACCCTTTTAAATCTTACATTTCAGGTTTTACCTCTAATCTTTCTAAAAAATTAGAAAAATTATCTCCTATGAGATAGGTATTTTGATATTTTATATTCTCTTCAAAGCTCCTTCCTTCCGATTCTTCTTCGTAATCTTCTTCGTCCCATTCATTTTCATGATCCCAAAATAAAATATTAGAATAATTATTCTCTGTTAATCTTATTAATATCAAATTCCCTAATCCATCACCCCCTATTGGTAAACATTTTTTAGGAATTCTATCCTGATACATATTTAGATTTTTAAAGATATCTTTTGGTGAATTTTCAACTTTTCCGAAAAAAGAGTCCACATAAGAACCTTTAAACACAAAATTTGGAATCCCCAATATTTCATCATGGATATAAATCGCTTCAGTGTTCAATGGTTTGAAAAACACAGATTCATTAAACCCTTTTAATCCATAATCTTTAAGATAAGATTTATAATCATCCGGTAAGTGTGAGTCTATCGATTTT
>NZ_MUHH01000091.1 GCF_002217475.1 Flavobacterium tructae | reverse complement strand
GATAAAGATTAATACTTATATTATTCGATTTTAAAATAATTCGACAACCAAGTATTAAAATCTCCAAGAGAAACAAGTTCAGCACTTGATAATTTATTTTGTGCACGATCGTCTTTATCTTCATGCTTATCTATATCATTTAATTTAGCGTAAGTAATTTTTAAAGCTGATAAATTTTTGTTCCAATTTTGGACATCTAATTTGCTCATTTTTGATTCATCAAAATATCCTTTGGTCAAGCATTTATTTTGTATGGATCTTAATGCAGTACAGTTAGCTTGACCACTTTTTATTAATGCTTTATATTTAGTAATAAGTTGTTGATCTGCTAACGTCATTTTTTTTGGCACTCGTTTAATCAAATCTCTGAATCCATCAGCATCTGTTCTGCTATAATCAAAATAATTAGAAAAAGGAGCAGTTGTGACATAGTATAATTTTGATTTTACATTTTGCAATAACATTTTATCATCTACTGTTGAGCTTCCAACAAAATAAAATTGATCCGTAGCGAGAATACTTGACAACTTAATATATTTCCCAGCTTTTAAGCTATCATTTTCATTCTTTAGAATTATAGCACCCCAATATAAATTATGTCCATTTACTAGATCATCTTCTTTATTAAATCTAGATTCTTCTTCAAGCCTAACAATTGTCAATTTATCAAATGTAAATAGTTCCGGTTCTTTTTTTTCCCAATTAGATTTGTCCCAGCTGGATTGACAAAATGAAATTGAACATGTTAAAAGCATTAATAGTGATAGTAATAAATTTTTCATAGGTAATATTAGATTTAGAATGGATTTGATAATTACGTTTTAAGTATTCGTTTGATCGGTTAGGGAGTTCTATAATAACACAAACAAAAGTTATCTTTTATGATAACCGTTAATTACAAATATAAAACAACTTTTGAATTATCATAAAAGATAATTCAAAAGTTGAAAAACTCACTGCAAATAGAGGTCGGAAAACGTATTCAGCAAATCAGAATTGAGAAAAATATCTCTCAGCAAGATTTGGCAGCAAAATGTAATTTTGAAAAAAGTAACATGTCTCGATTAGAAGCAGGAAGATCTAATGCAACTCTTTCTACTTTAGAGACAGTTTGTAAAGCCTTAGGAATAAATATTATCGAATTATTTAAGTTTTAGAATTCTTCAAATAATTGATTAAGTGCATTGTCAATTTCTTCATCAGAATCTTGATTAATTTTCAAATTTCGTCTAATTAAATCTTCTTTAATTTCATTCTCCACATTGTATATGGAGATGATGTAATGGTCTATTAATCCTCTCATGATTTTAAATTTATAGGTTATATTATATATCCGAAAATTTTAGATTTTATAGGCTAATTGAGGATAAAAAGTGAAGTAAGTGAAGTATGTTTTAAAAATAATAATATTTAAATATGTTCTTTTATTGTCTAATTTTTAATAGTGAATTAAGTGAACTAAATTATATAAAATAGATTTATAAGAGAGAGTTAAAATTTAATAAAGATATTATATATTTTACATTTTCTAACTTCACTTTATTCTCTACTATTTTATCATTTTATTTCATAATGTAATATTGTATTCATATGGATAAAAAACAATATTACATTTCATATTGTAAAAGCACGTGAAGAATGGGTTTGACGCAAAACAAGTCAAGAAAATGGGTTCAACAAAATCAAAAAAAATCAGATTTTAGTACATTTTATCGAAAAAAAATAGCTACAGTTGATGTTTTTTAATAAGACTGGAGTCATTATTTGAGAAATTCTTTTGCATGAATAGATAAATACTGCCATAACATAGTCTGATTAACGTCAATCTTCTCACGATAGATTTATTTTAAAAACAAAGAGTGAAACAAGGGAAGTATTTTAATATAACTCCGCACAAGTTTTTTTAAGTTCTAAAAATGAATTTATTCTTAACATTACTTCACTATAAACTTCTAAAAGATCCATTTTATTGTGAAAGGTAAGTTCTTTATGTGTAAAATCTTGGAAAGTAAAAATGATTTTTTAGTAAATTATTTCCTAAAATATAAACATTCCCATATATTTACGCAACACAAATAAGATAAATAAAAAAACATTAGAATAGTTAAATGGAAAAAATATCCGTAATAGATTTTTTTTGTGGCGCCGGAGGGTTCTCTGAAGGATTTAGGCAACAAGGATTTGAAATAATTTTGGGAATTGATAAATGGCAACCAGCTATAAATACTTTTAACTTTAACTTTAATCAAAACTTTAAATCAAAAAATATTCTGGATTATTATGACAGTATAGAAGAAATTGATCTACTTCCTAATACAGAAATCATAATTGGTAGCCCTCCATGTGTTAGTTTTTCTAGTTCAAATAAATCTGGAAAAGCTGATAAAGCCTTAGGACTTAAGTTAACCGAAAGCTTTTTGAGAGTTATTGCTGTTAAAAAACATCAAAAAGACTCAAATTTACAAGCTTGGTATATGGAGAATGTTGAAAATTCAAAAAAGCACCTAAAAAATAAGTATACTTTTTATGATTTAAATTTAAAAGAATGGGCAAAAAAGAATGGTATTAACCCAAAAAAAATTGCTATAAAAATTGAAGGAAATAGTTCAGTATTAAATTCTGCAGATTATGGTTCTTTTCAAGCAAGAAAAAGATTAATAACAGGTGAAATAATCTTAAAGAAAAAATTTATAATTCCTAAAAAAACTCATTCAAAAGATGGCAAAAATAAATTAGAAATTTATAAAAAATTGGATGATTTTAGGCAAAATTTCCCAAATCCTTACAGCTATAGTAGAAATAACGATGTTATTGATCCGACCTATGGTATAAGAATAAAAGCCGAATTTTTAACGGATCAATTCTACGACACCGGTGTATATAAATGTGATTGGGAAACATCTAAATTCAGGAAGATAAATCATCCTTATATGGGGAAAATGTCCTTTCCCGAAAACCCATTAAAACCTAGTAGAACTATAACTGCAACTAAAATTTCGAACTCAAGAGAATCAATCATTTATAAGTCTGAACTAGCTAGAATTGGTGATGGAGAATTCAGAAGTCCAACAGTGAGAGAAGCCGCATGTTTGATGGGGTTCCCAATAAGTTATCAATTTTTAGGTTCAGAGAACACGAAATGGAAATTAGTAGGGAATGCTGTTTGTCCATCCGTTAGTAGAGCATTAGCAAAAGATTTAAGATGGTACTTAAATTTAGAGAATATACAAAATATAATTTCGACATCAATAAATATTGATCAGACACAGAATCTGAATAATTTTACTTTAAAAACTTTTGACAACCCACCAAAGAAAAATAAAGGGGCTCGTTTCAGACGACACACATTTAAAACAGATAATATTACAGTTGCATTATCAAATTATGATATAAAAGTAAATGAAAAAAATGTAGGAAAATGGAGGTCGACAATTTTATACGGTACAGGAGAGGGATTTGGAATCGATGAAGTTAAAGAAGGAAATTATAAAAGTCTTGAGCCGATAATTATTAATAATTTCTCAGATGGAAAGCAATTTATTGAAATAATAAATAACGGATTTAGTGAGAAAATCGCGGACAAATATACATTACAAAAAATGTATGAAAACAAATCTTCAATTCAAGAATTTTACGATCCTGTTAGATTAATTGACGAAGTAAAAAGTATTATAGGAAAATTTGATTCGAATAATGAAATGTTCGTTCAAAGTAACAGTAAAATTTTTAAAAAAGATAAAGTTTCAAAAAAGCAACTTTTTGCTTTATACGCTATTAATAAAATTGTAACAACAACAAATAGTAAAGAAACATGCCTATCCATTTCATAGATAATTATCCCAAAAATGATTTAGAATCCAAAATTTGTAAGAATGACGGAACCCCTCTCTATGGTGAAATTTGGCTATATAGAGAACTAATGAAATTTAATGAATATGATTTACTCAAAAATGAAACATGGTATATTAAACATAGCTATAATCTATCAAAACATCCTTCAAGTGATAGAAAAGTAGAGGGAGAGATAGATTATCTTATTTTGAATAAATATGGTTTGTTGATTGTAGAAGTAAAGGGAGGTGGCATCGAAGTTGATGAAAATGATACTTATTATTGTTATAATAAAAAAGATTCAACTATTAGATATGAGTCCCAAAATCCATTTAACCAAGCAAAAGAATATTTGCATTCACTTAAGTCTCTTATAGACTCAAAACCATTCATATATAGAGCTGTTATATTTCCTCATGAATCAGGTTTTTATCTAAGGGGACCACAATTAGTTGGTTATGAATATCTTTTTTTTTCAAAGAGAGACTTGGAAAAGGTTCCTGATGGAAAACCTCAAACAGAAATCTTCTTTAATTTCTTGCTTAATCTTTCGAAAGAATCTAGAAAAAATGTCTTGAAAGAACTAGACTCTACAATTAATAATTTAAAATTAAATGAAAAAATTTGGCAAAAATTTCCTGAATTAAGCAGAAAAGAAATAGATCGATTAAAATCCGAATTGTTTCCTATTCAAACAACTCACGGATTTAATCCAGACAAAATTAGGGATGAAATAATTCTAGAAGAAAACTTCGAGATATTAAGAGGGTTAAGAAAGAATAGGAAAGTAATGATTCAAGGAGCTCCTGGTACTGGAAAAACGGTATTAGCTACTAAGTTTATAGCAGAGAATATTATTAAACAGCAAAAAGGCATTTTTTATTGCGCAAACAAGTTGTTGAGATCAAAAATGGAGCACTTGGCTTATAATATATATAGTTTTGACAAGAATTATATATCTTTTAATATATACTCTGAAAAACTTTCTTCAATTAATATTGATGAGGACATTGATTATATAATTATTGACGAAGCTCAAGAATTTTTTGATAAAAATTTATTTGATTTTATCCAGGAATTGGAAATAAAATTAAAATAACCAAAATTTCTTATTTTGTTTGATCCCGAACAAACTATTATGCAAGACTACAAAGAAATTGATTGGTATTCGGAGTACTTTATTCAAGATTCATTTGTACATTATTTTTTTGATACAATTTGGAGATGTGCACAAAAACCTGAAATTGGAAATATTGCTAATTTATTAAAATATGGAAATTACAAAAAGTTAGAGAAAGATTTTTTTAAACATCTACAAGAGGTTGAAAAGGTAGTTGATAAAATAAAAGTTTTAAAGGATATTATTGATGTTAACCTAACCGAAAAGCGCAAAAGAATTATTTTAATTGAGAGTACAATATTTGAACAAGTAAAAGAAATAGCAATAGATTATTTTGCAAAAGAACTAGAAGAATTAGTAGATACTAACATTAATATTATAAATCAAAAAATTCATTATACAACTCCAATAAAATATAGAGGATTAGAAGCAGAGTGCGTCACTTTAATAACTTCAGGGCTTAACGAAAAAAATAAAATACAAAATTATATAGGAGCAACAAGAGCTATTTACTATTTAAAATTAATAGTATG
>NZ_MUHH01000090.1 GCF_002217475.1 Flavobacterium tructae | reverse complement strand
GATAGCTGTTGTTTATCAGGGAGAGGCGTTAAGCTATAGGGAGCTGGACAATAAGTCTAATCAGCTGGCACATTACCTCAGAGGTGAAGGTGTTGAACCTGATAGTCTTGTTGGTATCTGTCTGGAGCGCAGTTTAGAGATGCTTATAGGTATTATGGGTATTCTTAAATCAGGAGCAGCTTATGTGCCTATTGATCCGGGTTACCCGAAAGAGCGTATCTCTTATATTATAGTAGATTCAAATATAAAAGTCTTATTAACAGATGAAACGACTGTTGAATCCATAGAAAGTAAAAATGATATTAAGTTAATATTGCTAGATAAGGATTGGAAAAACATTGCAAAGGAAAAGTCTAAAAAGACAGCAGATTTAGTAAAATCTAATAATTTGGCATACGTAATTTATACTTCGGGAAGTACAGGTAATCCGAAAGGAGTTATGATAAAACATAGTTCTTTGAAAGATTATATAATTACTTTTTTAGATTTTTTTAAAGTTAAAAAGTCTGATTCTATTTTAAGTCAATCAACAATTTCATTTGATGCATCTATAGAAGAAATCTTTCCTATTTTAAGTATTGGTGGCAAATTAGTTATTGCAGATAATAATTTTGAGACTATTTTATCATTATGTGAAAAATATGGGATTACCATATTAAGTACAAATCCATTTATGATTGAGTTTATAAATTCGAAATCAGAAATTAATTTGTTTTCGTTAGAGAAAATAATTAGTGGTGGAGATGTTTTAAAGCCATCATATATTAATAATATATATGATAAAGTTTCTGTTTATAATTCATATGGACCTACTGAAGCTACAGTTTGTGTAAGTTATCATAATATTATTAATCTCTCAAATACTATTGCGATCGGTAAACCTATTGCCAACACGCAGAT
>NZ_MUHH01000009.1 GCF_002217475.1 Flavobacterium tructae | reverse complement strand
AATCGATTACAAATTTTTTAAGGCTAAAAAAAAGACCTTATTTGGAAGGTCAAAAAACAACTCAAAAAAGAAACTGTTGTCTTAGAAGTGAGGCTTTGATAATCAGTTAAAAAAAGAGGGAACCTAATAAAAACGAAATAACCACTTAGAACAAACAATTAATAACTTAAACAATCAACCATGAATTTTAAAGATTTATTTAACAAAGGAGCAAATTGTTGCTTTGCAGTTGTTTTCTTATTGTGCTTACTGGCCGGCAATCAAATGCAGGCGCAAAGTATTACACTCGAAGGAATCGTTAAGGATGCTGCAGGACTTACATTGCCGGGTGTTAATATATTAGAGAAAGGAACAAAAAACGGAACTTCCTCAGATTTTGACGGACGGTACAAATTAAAATTGACCAATCCTAAAGCAGTTGTAACCTATTCGTTTATAGGTTTTAAAACCAAAGAAGTCAATGCTGCCGGAAAAACGAAAGTTGATGTTGTTTTAATTGAAGATTCAAATGCTTTAAATGAAGTGGTTGTGGTAGGTTACGGTACCGTTAAAAAATCGGATCTGACAGGGGCAGTTTCTTCCATTTCAGGAAATGACTTGAAAAAAGTTCCGGTTTCTAATATCGCCGAAGCTTTAACGGGTAGAATCGCCGGAGTTCAGGTTACTTCAAGCGAAGGTTCACCGGATGCCGATATTAAAATCAGAGTGCGTGGAGGCGGGTCTTTAACACAAGATGCTTCTCCGTTAATTATTGTAGATGGTTTTCCGGTAAACAGTATGAATGATATTGCGGCTTCTAATGTTGAATCGATGACGGTTTTGAAAGATGCTTCTTCTACTGCAATCTATGGATCAAGAGGAGCAAACGGGGTTATTATTATTACAACTAAAACCGGTAAAGACGGAAAAATGGCTGTGAGCTATAATATGTTTTACGGAATGAAAACCATGGCCAAAGAAATCGATGTTCTTCCGGTTGATGATTTTGTAAAATGGCAATATGAATATGCTTTATTGGATCAGACGGATAAAACGATTTTGAGCAATCCAAGCTCCTATACCAAGTATTTTGGCAGCTGGCAGGATCGTGATTTGTATAACGGTTTAAAAGGAACAGATTGGCAAAAGCAGATTTACGGCCGTCGTGGTGAAGTAAATAGTCGTGATTTAGGAATTCGTGGAGGGAATGAAAAGCTTAGTTACAACTTCAACTATGCGTATTACGATGAAAAAGCAATTATGGCAGGTTCGAATTTTAAAAGAAATAACCTCTCATTGGCTTTAAAAAATAAAGCAAGCGAAAAAATAGACCTTGGATTTACAGTACGTTACTCTGATACTGATATAAATGGCGGTGGTGCAAACGATCAGAATCAGGCTTCATCATTGGACAGCCGTTTGCGTCATAGTGTAGGTTATGCACCTATTCCAATGCCGGGATTAACTACTGATAATGATGATCAGTCTGTGAACAGTTATCTGGTAAATCCATTTTTGGCAATAACAGACAATGACCGTCAGCAGTTCCGAAAAAATTATAATTTATTGGGAAGCTTTGGTTGGAAACTGGCTAAAGATTTAAAATTTCAAAGTGATTTAGGATTGGACAATTCCAACTATTCTGATTATCGTTTTTATGGGTCTTCTACTTATTTTTCAAGTACAGCCAAAATAGGTGCAGGAAAACCAGGTATGGTCATGAGCGATCGTAAAGACGTACGTTTCAGAAATGCCAATACTTTAAACTATGATTTTAAAAATATTTTGGGAGACAATCATCATTTGACGGCACTTTTAGGAGAAGAGATGATTACGACAACTTCAAACACCGTAACCACGACGATTTTAAATTATCCGGAATTTTTTGATTTAGATCAGGCTAAGAAATTAACGACACAGGGAACACCTTTTTCAGTGGACAATTTTTACAGTGCGGATGATAAATTGCTGTCCTTTTTCGGACGTTTAAATTATGATTATAAAGACCGCTATTTAGTAACAGCTTCTTTTCGTGCAGACGGTTCCAGCAGGTTTTTAGGAAACAACCGTTGGGGGTATTTCCCGGCAGCAGCGGCAGCATGGAAAATTTCTGAAGAGGATTTCCTGAAAAATGCTTCCTGGTTAAATCTTCTAAAGTTAAGACTTAGTTATGGTGAGGCGGGCAACAATAACATTCCTGTTGGGCAAACCGTTCAGAGTTATTTGTCCAGTACAAATGGTTTCATAAACGGTTTCGATAGCTATTGGTCGCCATCGAGTGTTTTGGCAAATCCGGAATTGAAGTGGGAGACTACTGTAACGCAAAATATTGGTCTTGATTTCGGTTTTTTTAAAAATCGTCTGAACGGAACTTTTGATGTGTATAAAAATGTTACGAAGGACTTACTGATCGAATTTCCGGTAGGAGGTACAGGTTACAAAACCCAATTTAGAAATATGGGTGAAACACAAAATACCGGTTTTGAAGCAACCCTGAATTTTATAGCCATCGAAAAGAAAAATTATGGTTTGAGCTTTTCTGTGAACGTTGGAATGAACAAAAACCGAATCAACTCTCTTGGAGTAATGGATAATTTTGGCACAAATACCAATTGGGCATCTACTGATGTTGGGAATGATTATGTGGTAAATGTAGGTTCTCCAATGGGATTAATGTACGGATATCAAAGCGACGGACGTTATGAAGTTTCGGATTTTGATTATGCAGGAGGAAAGTACACCTTAAAAGCGGGAGTTGTTGATGCAAGCAGTGTAGTAGGTGCTTTACAGCCGGGGATGATGAAGCTGAAAAATACAGATGGTTCTACTGATAATAAAGTGACAGCATCGGATCAAAAAGTAATAGGAAATTCTAATCCTAAACATACCGGAGGTTTGGTTATTAATGCAAATACTTACGGTTTTGATCTTTCTGCTGCTTTCAATTGGAGCGTTGGTAATGATATTTACAATGCCAATAAAGCCGAGTTTTCAACAGCAAACCGAAACGGGCAATACAAGAATTTAAGCACCGAGATGGCAGATGGCAAAAGATGGACAAATTTAGATCCTGCTTCGGGACAATTGGTAACAGATCCTGCTGCTTTAGAAGCGCTAAATGCCAATACTACGATGTGGTCTCCTTACATGCAAAAATTCATGTTTACAGACTGGGCAGTAGAAGACGGTTCGTTCTTCAGGTTGAATACGCTGACTTTAGGATACAGTACACCGCAAGCCTTAACCTCTAAGCTGGGAGTAAGTAAATTGAGATTCTATTTTACAGCAACGAATGTGTTTGTAATTACAAATTACTCCGGTCCGGATCCTGAAGTGTCAACAAGAAGAAAAACTCCGCTAACACCTGGAGTTGATTATTCGGCTTATCCGCGCAGCAGGCAGTTGGTTTTTGGTTTAAACCTTAATTTCTAATTTAAAACGTATCATAAAATGAAATATAAAGTAATAATAGCAGGATTGATAATCTTAGGTTTGTTGACTTCTTGTCAGGATTTCGGGGAGGAATATTTTGATACACCGGCACAGTCAACCTTAGACGAACAACTCATTTTTTCTACTGCCGGATTAGCTCAGGGTGCTGTCGATGGAATAAAAGTCTCATTCGGAGAAGAGCAATCTTATAGAGGAAGACTTTTGGCTTACCAAGGACTAAATACAGATACAGAATGGCTTTTGACTTCTTCAAGTGATAATGTCAAATCGGATCTGGTAGTTTATGATGCAAAATCGGATAATACAGAAATGAATTCGCCAAAAAATGCCTGGGCCATGATGTATGAAGGAATTGAACGTGCTAATTTGTGTATCAGAGGTCTGCGCAAGTACGGCAATCCATTACCGAATACAGAGATGGGGCAGTTGTTAGGAGAAGCACTGACTTTACGAGCCATTTATTATGCCGATCTGATCAGAAACTGGGGTGATGTTCCAGCCCGTTTTGAACCAGTTTCTACATCGACAATCTACGTGTCTAAAACAAGTCGTGACGAAATTTACAAACAGTTAATTGCCGATTTAGGCGAAGCTTCAACTTTAGTAGCATGGCCTAATGAAACTGCCGCTACAACAAGCACAGAGCGTATCAACAAGGCTTTTGCAAAAGGATTAAGAGCCCGTTTGGCTTTGATGGCCAGTGGCTTTCAGCAATATCCGGACGGAGTGAGAAGAAGTACAGATCCTGCACTTTCAGTAGGTACGATGTACAAACTGGCATTAGACGAATGCCGTTCAGTAATTGCGAGTGGTTCGGCACATTTAGAACCGACTTTTGAAGGTTTATGGAGAAAATACAATCAGGAAAATATAACAGCCGGAGGAGAATCGCTTTGGGAAATCCCTTTTGCAGCCACACGAGGCAGAGTCCTGTTTACTTTTGCTGTGCGTCATGATGCTTCAGATCAGTTTCAACAGATGGGAACTAATAAAGGCGGCGTAAACGGACCGTTGCCATTTGTTTTTTATGACTACGATCAGGCCGACAGCCGCAGAGACGTTACCTGTGTGCCTTACAAATGGGGAGCCGCGGTAAACGGTAAGTCCAAACAAGAACTTACAGATTTACAAACCTGGTATTTTGGTAAATATCGTTTCGAATGGATGAATCGTATCGTTTCGGCGCCAAATGACGATGGGGTAAATAAAATTTACATGCGTTATGCCGAGGTACTTTTAATGGCTGCTGAAACGGCAAATGAATTAGAAGGCCCGGGATCAGCTGCAGTCTACTTAAAAGAAATCCGCCGCAGAGCGTTTGCTTCGCAAAACCAGGCAGTAAAAGTAGACGCTTATGTAGATGGTCTGACAAGTAAGCAAGCCATGTTGAACGGTATTATCGAGGAGAATAAATATGAGTTTACCGGAGAAATGGAACGTAAGTTTGCCCTGATTCGCTGGAATTTATTGAAAACAAAATTAGACGAAGCTAAAGTTAAAATGGCCCGTTTGAAAGCGCGCAGTGATGAATATGCCAATGTGCCTTCAACACTTTATTATAAATATAAAGCAGATAATACTACACTTGAGATTTATGGTTTAAACCGTGGAGAAACGCAGGCGCAGGGTACTGATTATACCTCAAAAAGCTGGGATAAACTGGATGACAACAAAATAACCACACTGTACAAAGCCGGAGTTAATCCTGATAAAAGACAATTTTGGCCAATCTGGCAAACGTTTATTGACGGAAGTAATGGACAGTTAGCCAATGACTGGGTTTTTGGAAACTAAAAGCAATTAACAAATAAGAATTATGAACGCAAAATATATATTTAAAGGACTGCTGGCTATGTTTTTATTGGTAATTGCCGGTTGCGAAAGTTACAATGAAGCAGTGTTGGAGGATATAGGAGCCAATAGAGTATTTTCTCCAATCGAACTTAAAGCGGTAGTGAAAAATCAAACCACGGTGGAATTAAACTGGACCACAAAAGAGGATGTTGATCATTATACGGTAGAATTCAGTGCTGATGATCCGGATTTCAAAACAATTTACAAAACAGTTAATGTTACCGCAAAAGAACTTCCGGTAAAAGTTGCATTAGAAGGAGAAACGGTTTATTCGATAAGAGTAAAAGCAGTCAGTGCTTCAGGACTTTCCGATTCGAAATGGTCTGTAACAACAGCAGCAACATTAACGGAGCAAATCTTCTTTCCTGTGCAGCCTGCCGATATCGAAGCAAAACAAGTGACGTTAAGATGGACGCCTAACAGTTCTGTTACCCAAATTACTGCAGGTCCGGGCGGAATTACGCACACGATCACTGCAGCCGAAAAAACGGCCGGAGCAGCGATAGTTACGGGATTTACAGGAGAAACGGCCTATACTGCCACTTTATTTAACGGAACCAAAAAGAGAGGAGTGGTTACTTTTACTACAGGAATTGACATTGGAACAGCTACTTTAGTTAAACCTACGGATGATTTGAATGCAAAAATCGCAGCGGCAGATCCAGATGCAGTATTGGTATTGATGCCGGGAGAATACAATGTTTTTGTTGGTGAAATTATTTTGAATAAATCGATTACGATTAGAGGTCTAAGAAGCGATAATAAACCTTTGCTTCATAATAAGTTTGCACTAAACGCAGGCGCTAAATCCGTTAGTTTAATTGATTTGGATATCAATGGAGACAAAACTCAAAGTGATGCTGTAAAATACAATGAAGTAAGTACTGCTTATGGGGCACTTTTAATTAGTGGTTGTAAGGTTCATGATTTTGTGAAATCGTTTATAACACAAACGGCAACAGGTAGTACTAAAATTGTTTCGGTAACGGTTGAAAATAGTGTCGTTACTAACATATTAACGGTGCAAGGTGATTGTATCGATTTTAGAACTTCGCATTTGGCATCGTTAACCCTTAAAAACAGTACTTTTAACAATTGTGCTACAGGCCGCGATTTTATACGTATCGATAACGCACCTGGCATTACCGGGACGGGTTTAACAACTACAGTATTGGTAGATGCCTGTACCATTTCAAATAAAGCGATGACAGCTTCTAATAGAATTCTGTACGTACGTTTTGCCAGTAATGCTTCAACAATTCGCAACACGCTTTTTGAAACACCATTAGCAATGTATACCAATCAGACCTTAACGACACCGCCTACTTTCTTGAATAATAACTATTTTAATTCGGCTGCATTACATACAGCCGGTGTTGCTGCGGTAAAATATGATGCTTCGGGAACTTACGGAACGTTGGATCCTCAGTTTACGAATAGTGCAACAGGAGATTTTACTCTTAAAAATCAAACGTTAATTGACAAAAAAGTAGGAGATCCGCAATGGAGACAGTAATTAGTTTATAAGTTATTTAAAAAGGAACAGGGATGCAATTGGTTTTGCATCCCTGTTTTTTTTGTATAGAGGAAAAAATTGTTGACCATTTAAATCAAGCTTTTCTAACAAACAGACAAGTGTTGTATACTATACTTTTTTTTGAATTTATTCTAATTCGACACAATCGAAAATCGCATTCTTGAGAATCTTTTCATTTATTTCGGCCTCACTGTCAATCCTTAAAATATTATCGCAGTCCTCAAGGTCAAAATTCCATATCGCGTTTGGTATCAGTTCATCAAGTAATGCACTTGCGAATTCCAGCTTTGATGGTGTGTCAACAGATGTTTTGAAAACGTAAATCATAATTTGCTTTTTTTAACGGAACAAATTTCAATAAACGTTTTTCAAGTTTATAGGATGCAGGAAGCAATAATTAGGACTTATCAATCAATTTACGATATTGAATAGGAGTGATTCCTTCGTGTTTTTTAAAGAAACGACTAAAGTAAGAATGATCCTCATGTCCTACCTGCATAGCGATTTCGCTTACAGAAAAGGTAGTTTGGTACAACAGGTATTTAGCTTCTGTTAAAATGGTCTCATCAATCCATTTGACTGCAGACTTACCAGTTGCCGATTTGACCGATTTGTTTAAATGATTGGGGGTAACATTAAGTAAAGAGGCGTAATAATTTACCTGATGATGCGTCCTGATATTAGCGTAAATGAGTTTTTTGAACTTCGCAAAAATAACAGCTGCGGCTGTATTGCTTTTAGATGTTTTGGGAGCATTTTTATTCATCTCAAAGAACAAAGCCATTAAATAAGACTGAACGATATCAGCATTATCGATTTCAGTTTCAAGATAAGCAGCCTGTAAACGCTTAAAGAGATTCACTATAAAATGGAAGTTGTCCGGAGAGATTATAATTTTTGGATTTCCTCCAATTTTAAGAAAGTCGAAATCATTTAGCATTTCACTGTTGCCATATTTGCCGATCAAAACATCCGGATGAAACTGGCAAATAAAACCAATATGTTTCGTGTTAATATGTTCAATAGAGAAAATCTGCCCGGCCGGAACAATAAGCATTTCATTTGGATTGGTTTGGTATTCTTCGAAACCAACCTTTGCAACATGAATTCCGGAAGTCACAAAAAGTATAGTATGACAACTGTGTTTTGAAGGAGGAACAGCGTAACGAAGCTGCATCATTTCTTCCATTTCCAGACAAAAAAAATGGTCAGAGCTGGATTTAAACAATAAATGCATTGGATTTTCCTGTCCCAGAAATTTTTCACGAAACACTTTCGCGCCATAGGTTTTTATCTCTCCGTTGGCATTGCTTTTCATAATTTAATAATACAGTCTAAAATCAAGTAATTTGCAAAGAGCATAATGTTTTTGATAAAGTTCTTCTACCACTTCAGTAATGTCGTCATTTTCCTGATACAGGCTAAAAAAAGCTTTGTCGATGGTACTACAGCTCGCGATCTTATTATAAGTAGAGCCGTAACCCGAAATCGCCCGTGCACCGGTAATGTCTAAAAAGTACTGCGCTTCTTCGTCGTTTAAATCAAGTACTTTTAAATTGGCAAAATGAATAATTTTTCCTTTCATTTTTCCTTCAAAAAGTTCTGCGATTTCTTCCAGACTATAATAGTAATCATGCAGACAGATATTGTTGGGTCCGCCTGGCATTACCAAATAAATAATTTCGTAATCTTTAAAATTGTGATCTTCATAAAGTAAAACATTCAGGCTTTCTTCTAAGCCTTCAATGGTATCGCAAGTTTTGTAAATACTGGCGATACCCTGATCAATAGCAATTTCTTCCAGGTTTTTTACTACCTGGGTGACAAAATTGTTTTCGATGTCAGGAACACCTTCGAGGCAGAAGATGAATTTTTCGGAATCCATACCAATGTGTGTTTTCGTTCTCACAAAAGTATTTTTAATTGTCGAAGAATTGTCGTCCGAAAGCTATTTTAACGCATTTTTTACATTAAAAAAACAGCGGTATATTCCTGAAAGCAGAAAATCCACTTTTAGTACAACTAAAAATGGATTCCAGGATTGATTTCGTTTTTTTGATTTTTATAAATTTAAATCCAGTTTTGCAATTAAAGCACTAACCGCAAGCACTGGTTGACTAAAGGTGTTTGATTCCAATAGTTTTTGCCACCATTTTTGTTCCTCCTCGGTAAAGGTGTGAGTATTGTTGGTTACCGCTGCTGTTCTTTTGTGTCCGCAGGCTGCACAAAATTTTGCCTGAGGAGTTCGGTAAGGTTTAGAACAACATTCGCAAGGCGGACCGTAAAGATCAATTCGATGATGCATAATGGCATTAGGATTGGTTTCTTTAAATCCGGTTAGTTCTTTATAGTAATTTAGAAGTTCACTGAATCGCTCTGTTCTGGTCATATTACATTTTCCATGTTCAAAGCCATTACGATAGAGTTTAGTTGCAATTTGATATTCTTCTGTATGTAACATAGGAACTTCTGTTTTGCAACGCCAACACCAAAGTTTTTCCATGGTTCGTTTTTTTGGTTTTTATTTTATGGTTAAGTATTATAGTTTTCTTTTTGTGATTTTTGTTCTTTTTAATACGCTAAGTTATATCAGTTTTTAGAGAATAACTTACGGTTTCACGTAATTTGCAACAAAAATCGTTTTTTAATAGATTAATTCACTAAGTAGAAATACCTGATTTTAGTTTGGATTTTGAAGTAAGTTTTTGATTTTAGTCTCGTAAAAAGACAGTGTAAGCCTCAGATTAAGGTTTTGGAGAAGTTGTTTTTTGAAGAACAAAAGCTGGAGATTAGAATTTGGATGCTCTGAAGTTGTTTGGAATCTAACAAAAAAACAAAAAAAAAAGAGAAAATCTCATGGTGTGGAGACTTTCTCTTTTTTAGCAAATAAATTTTCAATGATAAACTAACAATGGTTTATTTTTCCTGCTCCAGATTATCTGCAGCAGAAATCTGATCCAAAATGTTAGTTTGATTAGGTGAAATATAGTTTTTAATCTCAGGATGAGTTTCTTTTTTAAAAAGAAGGTCCAACGCATTGTACAGTCTTAATAAAACCTCTCTGTCTTCTTTTTCAATCTCTAAAGCCGTGTTGAAATTAAAAACGTAGTTATTCGAATTGCGTACTTCTACTTTTATCGTTTTTGACGTGATTTTAAATTTAACTATATCCATGTTTTTATAAATGATTTAGCTTATAAAATACTATTCTGACCTGTCCGCATACTTTTCTTATAAAAAAAGAAGAAGTACAAAGTCTGAAGTCCGCTGTCGTATTGTTTACATTGTTCGAATTTCAGTTGCTTTTTTTTAATTTCCTCATTCTAATTAACGGGTTAGAGAGGGTGTAAATTTAAATAAAAACCCCTAATCAATTGATGATTAGGGGTTTGTTTTTTGTAGCGAGGACGGGAGTTGAACCCGTGACCTCAGGGTTATGAATCCTGCGCTCTAACCAACTGAGCTACCTCGCCAAGACTGCAAGTAGAACCGTGTTCCTCATTGCGGGTGCAAAGATAGAAATAATATTAAAGCTTGCAAGCATAAAATGAAGAAAAAAAAATATTTTTAAAAATGTGTTGTTTTTGGACATATATTCTTATATTTCCAAAAAAATTAAAAGTAGCACATGGATCCAAAAATACGTTACGAAATCGAGTTTCCGATCAATTCTTCGCCGCAACTATTGTATCAATATATATCAACTCCGTCAGGATTATCAGAATGGTTTGCTGATAATGTAAATTCAAGAGGAGAATTTTTCACTTTTATCTGGAACGACTCACAGGAAAAAGCGCGTTTGGCTTCCAAAAAAACAGGTGAAAAAGTCAAATTCAAATGGGTGGATGAAAGCAGTAAAGACACCGAGTATTTTTTTGAATTGCACATTCTGGTTGATGAACTTACCAAAGACGTATCGTTAATGGTAGTAGATTTTGCTGATAAAGAAGAAGTAGGAGAAGCTAAACAACTGTGGGAGAATCAGATCTCAGACCTGAAACATCTTATCGGATCTGTTTAGTAAAATTCTATTTTATACCTTATATTTGCCCTGAACAAAATTCAGGGTTTTTTTATGATTAATTTTAACGGAAATATAGTAGCAGAAGAAGATAATATATTAACTCAAAACCGCGCATTTTTATACGGAGATGGTGTTTTTGAAACAGTAAAAATTATCAATAATAAAATCTTGTTCCTGGAAGATCATTATTTCAGATTAATGGCTTCTATGCGTGTGGTCCGAATGGAAATTCCGATGAATTTTACCATGGAATATTTTGAAGAGCAGATTTTAAACCTTGTTCAGCAAAAAGGAATCTCGGCATCTGCCAGAGCCAGAATTACTGTTTTTAGAAAAGAGGGCGGACTTTATTTGCCTAAAACAAATGAGGTTTCGTATTTAATTCACGCAACAACACTTGAAGATGTTTTATATACTTTAAATTCAGCTGAATACGAAGTAGATTTGTATAAGGATTTTTATGTGACTAAGCAATTGTTATCGTCGATCAAAACTACTAATAAGATGATAAACGTTACCGGAAGTATTTTTGCTCATGAAAATGGTTTGGCCAATTGTATTTTGCTTAACGATACTAAAAATGTAGTTGAGGTATTACAGGGGAATTTATTTATGGTTGTGGGTAAAAAACTTATAACTCCGCCAATTTCTGAAGGTTGTCTTAATGGTGTGATGCGCAAGCAGATTTTAGCTTTGGCTAAAAAAGTAGAGGGCATAGAAGTAATAGAAGAAATAATTTCACCATTTGATCTTCAAAAAGCAGATGAATTATTTCTGACTAATGTGATCATGGGAATCCAGCCGATCACGAAATATCGAAAAAAGGACTTTACAAGTAATTTGGCTCATCTGTTATTACAAAAGCTGAATGAATCCATTTCTGAAAATTAATTCAGATATGGATTTTCAGGTGCATTTGACCAAATAAGATAGTCGCCTCCAAGTTCAATGATTTGCTCTTTCCAGAAATGGGTGGTCGATTTTCCGATAATTTTGTTTTTATAACTATTATCGGCAATGATCCAGGAGTTTCCCTGCATTTCATTCTCAAGCTGATTTTCATCCCAACCGGTATACCCTAAGAAAAAACGAATGTTATTTTTACTGATAGATCCGTTGTTTATTAAGTCTTTGGTCGATTCAAAATCACCTCCCCAATAAATTCCATTAGAAATCTCAACACTATTCGGGATTAACTCTGGAATATTGTGAATAAAATAAAGGTTGTCCTGTTCAACAGGACCTCCGTTATATATCTTGAAAGAGGCTTCAATCTCAGGAATCAGGTCATTAATAGTGTACTTTAAAGGTTTATTAATGATAAATCCTATTGATCCTTCTTTGTTATGGTCTGCTAATAAAATTACCGATCTATTAAATGATAAATCTCCAATTATAGAAGGCTCGGCAATAAGCAGGTGTCCTTTTTTTAATTTTTCTGAAATCATACGGCTACAATTTTTATTAAATTTAATCATAAAATTTCTAAAATCCCAAATAAAATCGTTGAAGCGCAAAAAAAAACCCTTCATAAGAAGGGTTTTGATTATATTATTAGTTTGGAGAACTTTCTTACTTAGTTCACCGCACCTTCTAATTCAGCACCAGCTTTGAATTTTACAACATTTTTCGCAGCGATTTGAATAGTTTTTCCTGTTTGCGGGTTTCTACCGTCTCTTGCAGCTCTAGCAGATACAGACCATGATCCAAAACCTACTAATGAAACTCTCCCACCTTTCTTTAGAGTAGCTCCTACGTTCCCTAAAAATGACTCTAAAGCTAATTTTGCCGCAGCTTTTGTGATTCCTGCATCAGCAGCGATAGCATCGATTAATTCTGATTTGTTCATAATATTAGTTATTAATTGTTGGTTAAAAAAAATTGTTAATACACAAATTTAGTAGGAAATCCGTTCCTTGCAAGTGTTTTCTTTATTTTTAGCAAAAATTGTTAATAACTTGCTTTTTTTGTTCATAAAGCAGAGCGTTAGTTGGTCAAAATCAGGTAGAAACCCCTGTTTTATTGACCTTAATAGACTTTGGCGCTTTCAGAAAAAGTTATTCCGTTTAGTAATTCTGCCACCTGCATTCTTTTTTTTCCGGGTAGCTGTAAACTCAAAATTTGAATGTAACCATCTTTAACTGCAATTTTGATTTCTTTTTTACTGCAAATCAGACTTCCCGCTTCTTGAGAATGTGTCTCAGGAAGTAGTTTTGCCTCATAAATTTTGATGGTTTGTTCTTCTTCTTTATCTTTTAAGAAGCACCAGGATGCAGGATACGGACTTAAACCGCGAATGAGATTGTTGATTTCTGCACCGGATTTGGTCCAGTCAATTTTACAGTTTTCCTTGTTTAATTTGTAAGCGGTTTTTATTTCGGTAGTGTCTTCCTGAATGGTAGTTTTTACATTTCCGCTTTCAATAACTTTTAAAGTATCAATAACAGTTTCACTTCCTAATAGCATAAGTCGGTCGTGTAATTGTCCGGCATTTTCTTCCGGCTCAATTGCAATTTCCGAATTCAGGATCATTGCTCCGGTATCAATTTTGTCATCGATAAAGAAGGTGGTGACTCCGGTTTTGGTTTCTCCGTTAATAATGGCCCAGTTAATTGGTGCAGCGCCACGGTAATTTGGTAATAAGGAAGCGTGAAGGTTAAATGTTCCAAATTCCGGCATTTTCCAGACTACTTTTGGAAGCATTCTGAAGGCAACAACAATTTGTAAATTCGCATTCAAAGCTTTTAACTCCGCTAAAAAACTCTCGTCTTTTAAGTTTGTTGGCTGAAGTAACGTAAGGTTGTTTGCCAGTGCATATTCTTTTACTGCAGAGTATTTTATTTTTTGTCCGCGTCCTGCAGGTTTGTCTGCTGCAGTAATTACGCCCACGACATCGTAGTTGTTTTTAAGAATGGTGTCCAAAATGCCAACAGCAAATTCGGGAGTCCCCATGAAAATAATTCTCAATTTTTCCATTATGATTTTAAAGTGTATTTATTGTTCGCCAGTATGGTGATATGATTGTTTTCTAATAATTGCTGAAGTACCAAAATAATATCATTGGCATCCAGTTTGATTTGAGACTGAATTTCTCTGGAAGTCAAAGCGGTTGATTTTAACAAATACAGGATTTTATCTGCAATCGAATCGGCTTCAGTTATTTTTCCTTTTAGTGTAATGCAATAGGAACAAACGCCACAGTTTTCGTTGGTTTCTTCTCCAAAATAATCCAGAATCAATCTGTTTTTACAGGTTTTGTTTTCTCTTATATAATAGAGGACGGAAGAAAGCTGTTCTTTTTTGAGTTCATTCTGTTTTTCCAGATATTTAGAAACGCGATTTATAGTTAATTCGTCTTCACGCACTTCATTGAATAATACAGTTGAATCGTTGTTTTTGGCTTTGTATTCGATAATTTCTTTCTCTTTTAATTTTTCTAATAGAGCTAAAACCTGTTCTTCTGTATGGTGTGATTTTTTTGCAATCAACGAAAGGTTAAAAGGAGTTTTAATATCATAAACTCCGGGGTAAGTTCTTAGAATTGCTAATATAATTTCCTCGTCGTTTGAATTGAGATTCATGTATCGAATTACCTCTTTGGATTCGATTATAAATTGTAAAGTAATTTTTTCTGAGAATTCCTGCGACAAAGTAATGATTCCCTGCTGGTTTAAAAACTGTAATGCATTGTATGTTTTTAAAGTGGGGAAATCGTATTTGTTACAAAAGTTATTTAGTTTAAAAGAAAAGGACTCGTCTAAACCTTCTCCGTACGCTATCTGAAAATAGTTACAGAGTTTTATATACATCGCTTTCAGAAACTTTTTATCGGGCAGAATGCTTAAAAACTGCTGTTCAGTCTGAGTGGCATCTGAATTGTTAAAAAGCAATACTGAGAAAGCTTTTTCTCCGTTTCGTCCGGCTCTTCCGGATTCCTGATAATAGTTTTCTAAGTTTTCCGGTAGTTGTGTATGAATGACTGTTTTTACATTGTCTTTGTCGATTCCCATTCCAAACGCATTGGTTGCTACAATAACCTGTGCTTGTTCCGACATCCAAAGCTGCATGTTTTTGTCTTTTTCTTTAGCTGAAAGCCCGCCATGGTAATAGGTTGCAGTAAAACCTAATGATTGTAATTGAGTGGAAAGGTTAATGCACGATTTTCGATTTCGTACATATATAATAGAAGGCTGCGGGTTTTTCTTTAAGATTTGTTCGGTGCGATACAACTTGTCTTCGACTTCAAAAACCATGTAGGCAATATTTTTTCTTTCAAAAGATTGCTGAAAAAGTACGGGGTCTTTTAATCCCAGTTCTGTTTTAATGTCTTCGATGACTCTGGGTGTTGCTGTTGCAGTTAAAGCTAAAAACGGAATCTTTGGAAAATATTTTTTAAGTTCTGAAATTTTCAGATAGGCAGGGCGAAAATCGTGTCCCCATTGCGAAACACAATGCGCTTCGTCGATTGCAATTAAATTAATCGGAAGGTTTTTAATGCGTTCCAGTATCCAGTCTGATTGCAGTCTTTCGGGAGAAAGGTATAAAAACTTGTAGTTTCCGTATTGGCAATTGTCAAGAAGATCTATGATTTCTTCGGTATGAATACCTCCGGTTAGTGCGATAGCTTTTATGTTGCGTTTCTGCAGGTTGGCAACCTGGTCTTTCATAAGAGCAACCAAAGGTGAAATGACTAAGCAAATGCCTTCCAGCATCATACTTGGAACCTGGAAACAAATCGATTTTCCTCCACCTGTTGGCAGTAGGGCAAAGGTATCCTGACCGTCCAAAACAGAGTCAATAATCTCCTTTTGCAACGGTCTGAAACTGTCGTGTTTCCAGTATTTTGAAAGAATTTCCTGCGCTTGTGGCATTGGTCGTGTTTTAAAGTTAAAAAATTTAGAAATCAGTTTCTAGTTTTGCAACTTTAAACGCCTGCCTAAATTTTATCTAAGATATAAAGAATTCTGTTTTCAACCGTATCTTTAGGTACTTCAATTAAGTCGTAGCCATATTTTTTATAGGTATCAACAAGATGTTTTTGGATTTTTTCGGCCTGCTCAAAATTTTCGTAGCGTTCGGTGTCGCTTTCGTAAATTTCTTCCCATGGCGGTAAAATGAAAGTTTTTGAATATTTATAATCCTCACAGGCTTGTACAAAACTCTCAGGATAATCATCATTAATGTAATCCATGTAAGCTGTTACATCAGGAATTCCACGATCTATAAAGACTACTTCATGCGGTTCTTCAACTGCGTCTTTGTATTGTTTAATTCGACCATTCAACAACATTTCACTAAATAATAAAGGTTGTTCAAGGAATAATTGTTCGATGCCTCTTTGCTGTGCTTCGAGTGTAACTTGTCTTGAAATTTCTGGGTAACAACAGTAGCCACGAGCTACCAATTCGTTGATTAGAGTAGATTTTCCCGTTCCCGGGCCACCAATGAGAACTATAATTTGTTTTTGCACTTTCTAAAAATAAAGCGCAAATTTACCTAAACTTATTGGTATTTAAAAAGATTATTTTGCCTTAACCAGATGATTTCGCAATTTAAAATAAATATAAGGTTCAGCTGTTTATTAAAATTCTTTTGTTTTTTGAATTTCAAGAAGCTCCGGAGGAGTGATATATTTATAGAAAATAAGAGGTTGCAGAAGGAGAGCCCCATCGGGGTGAAATAATTTTTGGCTGAGGTATTATATTTAAATTTCAGGATTTTTTGAAAAACGAATATGTTTTAGAAACTATTGATAAGTCCCATCGGGACGAAATATTTATAGAACCCCGTCGGGGTGAAATAATTATTCGCAAAATAAATAATTGCCGGAGTTTTTCTTTTGGGAAGGAATAATCAAATGCGATTCGAATTTTTTGCCTTTCAAAACGTTATTTACAAAATCCAGAGCATATTGCTGTCCTTCATGAAATAAATATCCCGAAAATTCGTGCCCGCCTCCGCAAAAAGTAATCAATTCTATATTTTTATGTAAGTCTTTCATGTGATTGTACACGGCATAAGATCCAAATAAAATCAGCCAACCGGAAGCATTTGTTAAACAGGAGCGATGCGAGCCTGCATTGTAAGGAACCGTTTCGTCGTTGTTTCCGTGTGCTAACAGCATTGGGATGGCTTTTCCTTTGGTCATTAGATTAATGTCCATAATAGCGCCCGAGCCTCCAATGAAACCGGCATATTTGAAATCAGGAGATAAATTGTTTGGGTACAAATTCATCAGTTTGTAATCCCAGAACGAAGCGTGAAAGCCAATTTCGGCACCTGCACTGATTCCTGAAATAAAGAATTTTGAAGTGTCGAGATTGTATTGATCTGCATTTTTAACTAGAAATGAAGTGGCTTGCCACATATCACTAACGCCAATTTGAATTGCTTTTATCTTTTCGGTTAAAGTTCCTTTACATCCAAAATCTTTTCCTTTCATGTACAGGCTGTAGGAGATGCTCGCAACCGCATAGCCGTTTTTCGCCATAAAAAGCCCAAAATCTTTTTCACTGGTTCGTTCTCCACCTGAAAAGCCTCCTCCAAATGCAAATAAGATTAATGGAGTTTTTTCATTGGCTTTTTTCTTAGGCAGGTATAAATCTAAATCCAGTTTGAGTGTGTCGTTTTGGAAATAGGTTAAAGTTTTAATTTCCTGTGCGTGAATGTTGTGAAAAGTGAGAGTAGTAAAAAGTAAGATGATAATTTTTTTCATTGTGGTGTGGTTCAATCCCGTAATCCTGATAGCTATCGGGAACAAAGGTGTGAAGTTTTTCAAATATAAAAGTTTGCCACGAATTCCACTAATTTTCACTGATTTTTTTAGGTATTAACTTGTTTTAAAATGGTACAAAAACTAAAGTTTTTATCAGTATGTTTTATTTAGTAATAATTAGTGGAATTTGTGGTAAAAAAACAATCATTATTTCCTTCTGAAAAATCTAAAATCTAAAATCGAAAGTCTGAAATCAAAACCGTATATTTGCGTTTATTTTTAATTACGAATGGAGAACGATAAAGAAAAAAACACCGCTGAATTTTACGAAAGATTAAAAGTTGAGTTAGACAATTCAAATACCTGGCCAGCAGAATACTTGTATAAATTCATAGTACCTTCAGTAGACGATAATGTTGAGCGAGTTGAAAAAGCTTTTGACAGTATGGGAGCGGTTATCAAAACCACAAAATCTAAAACCGGTAAATTTACCAGTGTTTCGGTTGATGTTACCATGCATAGTGCTGACCAGGTGATTAGCAAATACAAAGAAGTTTCTACTATAGAAGGTATAGTTTCATTATAACTTATGAACGAAAAATATAAAAAAGAAAGTGCGAATGATGTTGTTTTTAATTTAGAATACAATTCTGAAAGACAACGATTAATCATTCCGGAATATGGTCGTCATTTGCAAAAACTGATTGATCAGGCTACTGCAATTGAAGATGTCGAAACACGCAACAAAGCTGCTAAGTACATTATTCAGGTAATGGGAAGTCTGAATCCGCATTTGCGTGATGTGCCAGATTTTCAGCATAAATTATGGGATCAGCTTTTTATTATGTCTGATTTCAAATTGAATGTTGATTCACCATACCCAATTCCGTCTCGCGATGTTTTGCAATTAAAACCAGATGCTTTACAGTATCCGCAGAATTTTCCAAAATACAGATTTTACGGAAACAATATCAAGTATATGATCGATGTTGCCAATAAATGGGAAGATGGCGAGATGAAAAATGCTTTGGTAATGGTGATTGCCAATCACATGAAAAAGTCGTATTTAAGCTGGAACAAGGATACCGTTAAAGACGATGTGATTTTTGAGCATCTGTATGAGTTGTCGGGAGGTAAAATCAATTTGCTTCAAAGTTCTGAAGAGCTTTTAAATACAACTGATTTATTGCGTACCAATAAGCGTATGTCGAATAAGATTACACCGGCAGGACAGCCAAAAATCCAAAACAATAAAAACAATAAAGGCTCGGGAAAACCGAAACCTTTTCAGAAAAATAATAATCAGAAGTAAAAAAGTAGCTAAGATGCTGAGGGACTAAGATGCTAAGTTTTTTTCTTAGAGTCTTAGAACCTGAGAATCTCAGAACCTTAGAACCTAAAAAAGAAATATGGGAATTTTTAAAATCGAAGGAGGAACACCTTTAAAAGGAGAAATCACTCCGCAAGGAGCAAAAAATGAAGCATTACAAATTTTATGCGCCGTGCTTTTAACGGGGGATAAAGTGAGAATTAATAATATTCCCGATATTATTGACATCAATAAATTAATTACTTTATTGGGTAATTTAGGCGTTAAAATCCAACGAAATGAGCCGGGTTCGATTACGTTTCAGGCAGATGAGGTTAATGTAGGTTATTTGGAAACTGAAGCTTTCAAAAAAGAAGGTGGAGCTCTTCGTGGTTCTATTATGATTGTCGGACCGCTTTTGGCACGTTTTGGTAAAGGATATATTCCGAAGCCTGGAGGAGATAAAATTGGACGTCGTAGATTAGATACACACTTCGAAGGTTTCATTAATCTTGGAGCAAAATTCAGATACAACAGAGAAGATCATTTCTATGGAGTAGAATCTCCTGAGGAAGGTCTTACCGGAACAGATATGCTGCTTGATGAGGCATCAGTAACCGGTACAGCAAACATCGTCATGGCTGCTGTTTTGGCAAAAGGAACAACAACTGTTTACAATGCTGCATGTGAGCCTTACTTACAGCAGTTGTGTAAAATGTTAAACTCTATGGGAGCTAAAATTACCGGAGTAGGTTCAAACTTATTGACTATTGAAGGTGTTGAAAGCCTTGGTGGATGTGAGCACAGAATTCTTCCGGATATGATCGAAATTGGTTCATGGATTGGTCTGGCGGCGATGACAAAAAGCGAAATTACGATCAAAAATGTAAGCTGGGAAAATTTAGGTTTGATTCCAAACACCTTTAGAAAATTGGGAATTACCATTGAAAAACGCAATGACGATATTTACATTCCTGCTCATAAAGACGGGTATGAGGTAAAAACAGATATTGATGGTTCTATTTTAACTATTGCTGATGCGCCATGGCCAGGATTTACTCCTGATTTATTGAGTATTGTTCTGGTTGTAGCAACACAAGCCAAAGGCGATGTTTTAATTCACCAGAAAATGTTTGAAAGCCGTTTGTTTTTCGTAGATAAATTAATCGATATGGGAGCAAAAATTATGTTGTGCGATCCGCACAGAGCGGTGGTTATGGGACATAATTTTGAGTCTCAATTGAAAGCAACAACCATGTCATCTCCTGACATTCGTGCAGGAATCTCATTGTTGATTGCCGCTCTTTCAGCAAAAGGAACTAGTACAATCCAAAATATCGAGCAAATTGACCGTGGTTACGAACGTATCGATGAGCGTTTGAGAGCAATTGGAGCAAAAATCGTGAGAGCGTAAACGTAGAAATATTTGCTGCGAATTCACGAGTTTAAACTAAGATTATAATTTTTTGTATAATTCGTGAATTCGTGGCTAAAAAAATATAAACGTAGTTAAATGACAGATGAACAAAAAGCTGTAAAAGCTACTTATTTTAGTATTATAGGAAACACCTGCTTAGCCATTTTAAAAGGGCTGGCAGGTTTTTTTGGCAATTCATATGCCCTAATTGCCGATGCAATCGAATCGACAACCGATATATTTTCGTCATTTTTGGTTCTGTTCGGAATTAAGTATTCGAATAAACCGGCAGACGAGAATCATCCTTATGGTCACGGTCGCGCAGAACCTTTAATTACGTTTCTAGTGGTTGGTTTTCTGATTACTTCAGCGACTATTATCGGATATGAAAGTATTGCTAATATCCAGACTCCGCATGATTTACCAAAATCCTGGACACTTTATGTTTTGGGAGCTATTATCATATGGAAAGAATATTCATTTCGTCTGGTAATGAAACGAAGCAAACAAACCAACAGCTCATCATTGGCGGCAGATGCCTGGCACCATCGTAGTGACGCGATCACTTCGGTAGCAGCGTTTACCGGAATTTCTATCGCCTTGATTATGGGGAAGGGGTATGAATCAGCAGATGATTGGGCGGCACTTTTTGCTGCTTTTTTTATCTTATACAACAGTTATAAAATTTTCAGACCGGCCTTAGGTGAAATTATGGACGAAAATCTGAACGATGATTTAGTCGAAGAAATTCGTGTAAAGGCTTTAACAGTTCCGGGTATTCTGGGTACCGAAAAATGTTTTATCCGTAAAGCAGGAATGCGATATCACGTAGATCTCCATGCCATAGTTTCGGCTAAAATTTCGGTGAAAGAAGGACATGAGCTTTCACACAAACTACAGGATACTTTAAAAGAAAAAATTCCACAATTGGGCAATGTATTGATTCATATTGAACCGGATGATTATCATTGAGGAGAAAGACTCTAAGTGGCTAAGGTCTTAAGATGCTAAGGAAGAACTTAGAATCTTAGGGCCTTAGTTTTTCAGTAGCTTTTGCTAATCATTTAGCTGAATTCTTCCTATAGAATAGGAGATGCTTATATTGAGGAGAAAGACTCTAAGTGGCTAAGGTCCTAAGATGCTAAGAAAAACTTAGAATCTTAGGGCCTTAGTTTTTTAGTAGCTTTTGCTAATCATTTTGCTGAATTCTTCCTATAGAATAGGAGATGCTTATATTGAGGAGAAAGACTCTAAGTGGCTAAGGTTCTAATATGCTAAGGGAAAACTTGGAACCTTAGGATTTTAGTTTTTCAGTAGCTTTTGCTAATCATTTTGCTGAATTCTTCCTATAGAATAGGAGATGATTATATTGAGGTGACAGATTCGAAGTGGCTAAGGTTCCAAGATACTAAGAAAAAACTTAGAATCTTAGAACCTTAGTTTCTCAGTAACTTTTTCTAATCTAATACATTCAAAATCTTCAATCCAAAGACAACGCCATTTTGCTGAATGCCTCCCTGATAAGAATGAACATAATCTACTCTGAAGATTTTGAACTTCCCGAATCCTAAATTATCTAAACCAGCTGTAAACTCAGAATAAGGCTTTCTTTGTGGTATGGCTAACGAGTGAAAACCAATATTCAGAGTTGATTTTAAAAGATTTAGCAGCGGTATTTTATTCATAATATAGCCTTTGTCGTTGTGTTCCAGATGCATTTCAAAATAACTGTCATTAGTGCTGTTGGTGTAGTAAGGCATCAGGTTGAAAACGTTCAGGTAACGGCCGCTTGTGCCAATGTGAGTCTGGTTTCCGTTAAAATGTTTATAATCGACAAACGAAATGTTATCGGCATTAAAGAATTTGGCGGCTTTAAAACTCATTCCTAAAACGCCTTTATTGCCTAAAGATAAATCATAGAGAACTGCTGCTCCTATTTTTTCAAACTCATATTTCTTTTCGCTAGCTGCAAATGCTTTCTCAATATTTAAGAAGAGTGTTGGAAATTTGTCGTTTTTAAAATTATATCTCCCATCTGGTCTCGAAATGTATTTGTTTCCAAAGTTAATTCGGGCACTTAAAGCTGTTTTAAACAAATGATGTTTTTCAAATACAGGAGTGGTAAAATCGTTTGGAGCTAATGGATTATTGGAAGAGTATAAGTCTTCTCTTTTGAAGAAAGAATAATCGGTGGTGTTAAAAAGCGGTTTTCGCTGCTCATAACCCAATTTTGCGTTGAGACTAACGCCATTTAGCACATTTTGCGAATAGTTGATCTGTGCAAATTCTAAATTATACAGTTTCATGTAATTGTCTTTAAAAAATAAAGAACTTATAGAGTTGACCAACTTGGTTATAGGTTCGGCACTATTGAATTGTGCTACTTTAGTTCCCCCTGAGGCACTGATCGTAGCGTGATTTACATTGTTGAATTTATGGCTGAATTCTCCGGTAACCCTAAAACGTTCATCTGAAAAACCATAATTAAAAGTGGTGCTTAACGAAGTCGTTTTACTTTCGTCTTCACTCCATTTCTTAAAAGAGAAACCGGAATCCAGATTAAATCCCTGAACAGTATTAAAACTTAGCGAAACCAAATTCAACAATCCTTTATATTCGAAAGAATGTCTTTTGTAGGTGTTTTTATAGTTGTAGCCCATTAAGACATCCAGAACTTTAAATTTGTTGTTTTTGGCATCAACGGAGTCCGTATATTTTTGAGATTTTCTGATTATTTGCAAACTATCCTTTTTAGTGTAATCGTTACTTTCTTCAATGGTTAGAGGAATTGGACGAATGTTGTTCCAGAAAGCATCATCCTTTTTATTTGCGTTGAGTTCGAAAGAGACAATTTCATTACCGAATGTTTTATTTTCAAATGAAGCAGGAAAGTCGTAATTGGAATATATATAAGCAAATTTTCCGGAGAATTTAATGCCAAAAAGGCCAGCAGTGAAATCTAAGGTTTGCGCATTTTTAATCCAGATTTTATTTTGTGTATTGTAGGTGAAATTTTGTTTTAGATTCATTACCTCCGTGAATTCGTTTTTCATGCGATAGCCTTTGATGTCCAAATCGATGGCGTAAATGGCAAAGCTGTCCTCTACAATGTAAATGTAGCCTTCAAAAACAGGTTCTTTATCACGTTTTGGGATTACCTTGATTTTATATATCTGTTGTTTATTGTCGTCAAAAAAAGTGCCTTCGAGTTTGTATTTATAATAAGCGAAAGCATTGTCGGCAATAGGAGAAATGAGTTTGGTGTCGAAGTTTATCGTGTTTTCATAAAAATCATAAGTCGACCGTGAAGCAGTATTGTAGCTATATCCTCTATTGTTTCCTGAGATTTTAGAAGCAATAATGCGTTCTTTTAATTTGTTAGGTTTTTCAAAAGTAACCTTAGAAATGGTTTCTGATAAATACAAAATACCAGTTCCGGTAGAATCTAAATTCGATGCAAGATCGTCACCCAGATCTACTTTTTGTCCCAGAATTTTCTTCGGTAAGTCTTTTACCTTAAACATTCCTTTGGAGTAGAAATCGGCGGTATATCGTGCAATTTTGTCGGAGTTGTCTTTTTTTGCTGCAATAGCACTTTTAATAATGGCGTTTGCAGGATTGTTTTTCGGGTCAATTACCACCTCGTTTAAAGCAAAACTCTCCTCAGTCATTTTCACATCCGGCAGCGTCGTTTTTGCGTTAGCAGAAATGGTTATTTTATGAGTTTTATATCCCAGATATTGAAAAACGATTTTGTTTTTGCCTGGCTCTTTTACGGTAAGCTGATATTTCCCCTGCTCGTTAGAAGTAGTTCCGCTATAGGTGTTTTCTTCAAAGATGGATACAAAGGGCAATGGAGTCCCTTTTTCATCGGTTACAGTTCCTTTAATTTGGGCGAAATTTGAAATTGAAAAGAATAAAAAGGCAAGTAAAGTATAGTTTTTCATGAGAGTTGTATCTCTCACAAAAATAGAATAAGTTAAAAATGAGGCTATTAAAAATTTGTTAAATGTAAGAAGTTAAATGTAAGATGTGAGATGTGATCTGAAATGTTTTATTGGTTTAAGTTGTAAATCCTGGAACACTGCATTTGGTTACGTTTTAAGAATCAAAAAATAAGAATCAAAATAGTAATCGGTAAAAATTAATCTGTTGCCTACAGCTCTCATCCTGCAGTTTACATCTGACATTTCACATCTGACGTTTTACGTCTCACAGAAAAGATTGTATAGCCAGTTCGTAGCTTTTTAGTCCGAAACCAAGGATAACACCTTTGGCATTTCCGGATAAATACGATTGATGTCTGAAACTCTCTCGGGCGTAAGTATTTGAAATATGTACTTCGATTACGGGAGTAGTAACGGCTTTTATTGCATCACCCAATCCTATAGACGTGTGGGTATACGCTCCGGCATTCAGAATAATTCCGTCAAAAGTAAAACCACATTCCTGAATTTTCCCAATCAATTCGCCTTCAATATTGCTTTGGTAATACGAAAGTTCAATGTTTGGGAATTTAGCCTGCAACGTTGCAAAATAATCTTCAAAAGTTTGACTTCCGTAAACTTCCGGTTCTCTTTTTCCTAAAAGATTCAAATTGGGTCCGTTGATAATGCAGATTTTCATGGATAGTAAGGTGTGATATGTGAAATGTAATATGTGAAATGTAAAACAATTGGTAAGTATCATTGAATTTTGACATTGCCATTGTCATTGAAATTGTCATTGATTTTTGCCATCGCCATTGAACAGTTGTAAAAATAAAAAAACCGTTCCAATTAATAGAACGGTTTTGGTAAAAGTATGTGATATATTTTTTAGAACAAGAATCCGGCAGAGATCTGGAAAGTTGAGTTTTTAACATCAGCATTTTTAGAAGCTTCAGTTAATCCTAGACCATAACGACCCTGAACAAAAATGCTTTTAGTAAGTTTTACTCCTAATCCGGCATTAAGACCAAACTCAAAAGTTTGTGCATCTTTAACATCAAACTTATTCTTTTCACTTAATAAAAAGGAAGCCTGAGGACCTACTTCTAAGCTAAAAGTATCGTTTAAGTAAAACTTAGCCATTACAGGAATAGATAAGTAGCCTAATTCATTTTTAAATTCATTTACAGCATTTTTGTAAGTTGCTCCCTGAGTAGAATATAAAAGCTCCGGTTGAATAGCAAATTTGTCTAACAATTTAAGTTCTGCAACAACCCCTACGTGGTAGCTAGTGATTCCCTCTTTGTCAAATGCTACACCCTGAAGACCTGCGTCTCCGGTTTGGCTCGCAAAGTTAACCCCTGCCTTAACTCCAAATTGTACTAATTGTGCCTGAATTGTAGCTGAAGTTGCG
This sequence comes from Flavobacterium tructae, assembly GCF_002217475.1. GTDB lineage: Bacteria > Bacteroidota > Bacteroidia > Flavobacteriales > Flavobacteriaceae > Flavobacterium > Flavobacterium tructae. The sequence goes on along the minus strand of NZ_MUHH01000009.1, from coordinate 104,729 downwards.
ATAAACAATACAGCTGCTAAAATTATCTTTTTCATAAAAGTGTTTTTAAAATTTGATTTTTTTAAATGTTATTTATTAGTCAAAACTACAGAATTAGGAATTTATTGTTTTATATTTTGGTTTAAATAATTACTAAATTTCCCATTTTTATTGATTTTAGGTATGTAATTGGCTCTATTTAAGAAGTTTATTTGGGATCGGTTTTTTGAGATGTATTTATTATTTAGTCAGATTTATACTTCAAATTGTGTTTTTAAATTTTTTTATTTCGTAAGTTTATTTTGATATTATAGATTTGATATTGGGCTGTAATGAAGAAGAAAGGTCTGTTGATCGGGTGATAAAACAGTATTTACCAATTTATTAATTAGCATACAAGTTCTTTTTTAATAAGGTTATCTTTATATTTGTTTTGAATAACTCAAAAAACAAATTGTAATGAAAAGAATAATTTTGGCTGCTATGGCAGTAATGGTATTTGGTTTTGCTAATGCACAAAAGACCAGATTCGGAGTAAAAGGAGGTCTTAATATTTCGACAGTAGTTGGAGGAGATGTTGAAGATACTAAAGCTCTTGTTGGTTTTCACGTTGGAGGTTTTGCAGAAATTCATGTGGTTCAAAGATTTTTTATTCAGCCGGAGCTTTTATTTTCTGCTCAGGGAACTAAAGTTGACGGTTCATTGAATGATACGGATATTAAGTTGAACTATTTGAACATTCCTGTAGTTGCTAAGTATTATATCATTGATAAAAAATTCAATGTTGAAGCGGGGCCACAGCTTGGTGTTTTGTTATCGGCTAAAGTAAATGGTAATAATATTAAAGATTTTACCAGATCGGTAGATCTTGGTTTTAACTTAGGAGCCGGATACAGTTTTACGGATAATCTTTCAGTAGGTCTTCGTTACACAATCGGATTATCTCCGCTTTCTGATAAAGATATTGATAATTCAGATGACTATTATGACAGTGCTAAAAACAGTAATCTTGCGCTATCTTTAGCATACAAATTCTAATTTTATTCAACAATAAAATTTGTAACCTTCCCTAATCCGGAAGGTTTTTTTATGCCTGAAAATGTTTTACTTTGTAGCTATGAATTGGAACCGTTACATAAAAGATTATCAGTCGTATTTGCGCATCGAGAGAGGTTTGTCTAAAAACACGATCGAAAATTATGGTTTTGACATTGAACGCTTGTGTCTTTTTCTGGAAACCAATAGTATAGAGATTTCTCCCATAAAGATTGATGGCGAAACGGTTCAGCAGTTTATTTATGCGGTAGCTAAAGAAGTCAATCCACGCTCACAGGCGAGAATTATTTCGGGCTTGAAAAGTTTTTTTAATTATCTGGTTTTTGAAGATTACAGAAACGACAATCCGATGGAACTGATCGAAACTCCTAAAACAGGACGGAAATTGCCCGATACGCTGTCTTTAGATGAAATTGATTCTCTTATTGCGGCAATTGATCTGAGTACCAATGAAGGGGAACGGAATCGCGCTATGTTGGAAACTTTGTACGGTTGCGGACTTAGGGTCTCGGAATTGATTTCTTTAAAAATTTCAGATTTATTTTTTGAAGAAGGGTTCGTTAAAATTACCGGAAAAGGAAATAAAGAGCGTTTTGTTCCAGTGGGTAAATTTGCTCAGAAATACATTCAGATTTATCAGAAGGAGATTCGGGTGAATCTTAAAATAAAAAAAGGTTGTGAAGATACTTTATTTTTGAACAGGCGAGGAAATCAGCTTACACGCGCCATGATTTTTACCATTATAAAAGATCTCGCGGTAAAAATAAACCTCCATAAAAGTATCAGTCCGCATACATTAAGGCATTCTTTTGCCACTCATTTACTTGAAAATGGTGCCGACTTAAGATCAATTCAGTTGATGTTAGGGCACGAATCGATTACTACGACTGAAATTTATGTGCATTTAGACAGGAGTTTTTTGAAAGAGGTAATGTTATCTTTTCATCCACGGAAGTAATTTTTGAAGCAGGAAGTCGTTTTTAAATCAAAAAAGTGATATATTGTATAATATTTTGTGGTAATTAGGGAATAAAAGAGCCAATTTCAGCTTTTGTTTTTTACTATTGGGATCATTGTTTTAATATTTCAATCTACATAAATAAGTGATATATGGTTTTTGATTTATATGGAAATGAGAATTGCTTAGAGGTAAATAATTTTTATAAAAAATTGCTTGCCGAAATGCCGGACCTGCTGTTTCAGTTTGTTGTTGACAGCGAAAACAGGTATACTTTCCCTCTGGTCAGTAAATCAGCTGACGATATTTTTGAACTTAGTGTAAAAGAGTTTACCAATGATATTAAATTGGTAATTTACCACCGTATCTTTCCTCAGGATCGTGATTTGTTTTTTCAGTCTTTAGTCAAAGCACGTAAAGAAGCAAAGCCCTGGAATGTCGAATTTAGAGCCGTTTTACCCAAAAAAGGAATGCGATGGTTTAAGGTCTCTGCCAAAACAGAGCAGTCCGCTGACGGGCGTGTTAGCTTTTTTGGACATGTTTCAGATATTACGGAACTAAAAGATAAGGAAGAAAAACTACGTATTTCTGAAGAGCGTTTTCAATTTGCTCTGGAGGCCTCTACTGCCGGGATCTGGGATTGGGATATGGTGACTAATAGGGTTTTCTATTCGTCATTGTCGTTAAAGATTTTGGAATTGGATTCTGCTGATATTTTCGATGATCCGGAACGTTGGGATAAGATTGTGCATCCCGAAGATCTTCCAAAGTACTATTCGGATATACAGGAGCATTTTGATAATAAGATCCCATATTACGAAAATTACCATCGCGTCATGACTTCAAGTGGTAATTATAAATGGATTCTGGATCGCGGAAAGGTTATTGAAAGGGATGAAAATGGAAAACCATTGCGTGTAATAGGGACACATACTGATGTTTCTTTGCAGAAAGAGAAGGAGTTGGAACTCTTAAAAACGATGAAATTGTACAGTGATCAAAATAGCCGATTGGTTAATTTTTCTCATATCGTTTCACATAATTTGAATACGCAGGCCGGAAATATAAAGTCGATCCTGGATTTTATTGACGCGGATGTTGACAAACAAACTGTAAGCGAAATGTTAGAACATTTGAGAACCGTTTCTAATGATCTGAACGATACGATTGCCAATTTAACTCAGATTGTAAAGACACAAAGCAATATCAATATTGCTGTGGCGCCATTAAAGCTTTCAGAATATATTGAGAAAACAATTTCAACCATTAGAGGGTACGACAAGCATAAGAAAGTCACAATTGTAAATAATGTTCCAAGGTATTTGACAATTAATTTTAATCCCGCTTATCTGGAAAGTGTTTTGTTGAATTTTACAACAAATGCTATAAAGTATGCGCATCCGGACAGAGACCCTGTTATTGTTTTTGATTTTTCAATCGAACCGGACGGCTACAAGTCATTAAAAATTACAGATAATGGTTTGGGAATTGATTTGGCGGTGTACGGTGATTTATTATTCGGGATGTATAAAACTTTTCACAAAAATCAAGAGGCAAGGGGAATTGGGCTCTATATTACCAGAAATCAAATTGAGGCAATGAAAGGAAGTATTTCGGTAGAAAGTACAGTGGGAGTAGGAACGAGTTTTAAAATTATCTTTAACGATATTTAAAAGGATCAAATTGGTATAAAAAATAAAGGCTATCTGTTTTAGAAGATAGCCTTTATTTTTTATGAATAATATATAGAGATTACTTTGCAATATTAACCGCTCTGGTTTCTCTAATTACAGTAACTTTTACCTGCCCCGGATAAGTCATTTCAGTCTGGATTTTTTGTGAAATCTCAAAAGATAAATTCGCAGCATTGTCATCAGAAACTTTTTCGCTTTCTACAATTACGCGAAGTTCTCTACCGGCCTGGATTGCGTATGCATTTTTCACACCGCTAAATCCGTAAGCTACTTCTTCAAGGTCTTTCAAACGCTGAATGTATGAATCTAAAACCTGACGTCTCGCTCCTGGTCGTGCACCTGAAATAGCATCACATACCTGAACAATCGGAGAAAGTAATGATTTCATTTCGATCTCGTCGTGGTGCGCTCCAATAGCGTTGCAAACTTCTTCTTTTTCACCATATTTCTCTGCCCACTGCATACCTAGTAAGGCGTGAGGTAAATCACTTTCAGTATCCGGAACTTTACCAATATCGTGAAGTAAACCAGCTCTTTTGGCTAATTTTACGTTTAAGCCTAATTCGGCAGCCATGATACCACAAAGTTTAGAAACTTCTCTCGAGTGCTGTAATAAGTTTTGACCGTAAGAAGAACGGTATTTCATTCTACCTACAACTTTAATCAATTCAGGATGTAAACCGTGAATTCCTAGGTCGATAACAGTACGTTTACCAACTTCGATAATTTCGTCGTCAATTTGTTTCGCTGTTTTAGCAACTACTTCTTCAATTCTTGCAGGGTGAATACGTCCGTCTGTTACCAGTTTATGCAAAGATAAACGGGCAATTTCTCTACGAACAGGGTCGAAACAAGAAAGAATGATCGCTTCAGGTGTGTCGTCAACAATGATTTCAACTCCCGTTGCGGCTTCAAGAGCTCTAATGTTACGTCCCTCACGTCCAATGATTCTACCTTTTACATCATCAGATTCAATGTTGAATACTGAAACGCAATTTTCAACTGCTTCCTCAGTTCCAACTCTCTGGATCGTATTGATGATGATTTTCTTCGCTTCTTGCTGAGCAGTAAGTTTTGCCTCTTCGATAGTGTCCTGAATGTGTGACATCGCTTTGCTTTTAGCTTCGGCTTTTAATCCTTCTACTAATTGCTCTTTTGCTTCTTCGGCAGAAAGTCCTGAGATTACTTCAAGCTGCTGCAATTGACTTTTGTGTAATTTGTCAACTTCAGTTTGTTTTTTGTCTAAAACTTCAATTTTGTTGTTGTATTCCTGTGTTTTAGATTCAAACTCGTCGTTTACTTTTTTTGCCTTCGAAAGTTCGTTAGAAACTTGTGATTCTTTATCGCGTACTCTTTTTTCTACCTCTGCTACTTTTTTATCTCTTGCTAAAATAACTTGTTCGTGCTCTGATTTTAGTTCGATAAAACGTTCTTTTGCCTGAAGGATTTTATCTTTCTTAATATTCTCGGCTTCTAAATTAGCATCTTTTAGAATGGAAGCTGCTTCTTTTTTAGCGTTTTTGATGAGGTTAGAAATATTGCTTTTTTCGATGATTTTAGCAATTGCAAAACCTGCTGCAATTCCTATAACGCCTGAAATAATGATCGTTATTATGTCCATGTTTGTTAAAATTTATATATAAAAAAAGCCTACATTAATTGCTTGAATAAACTCGTAAAGACAAGTTTTGAGCTAACTCACTGTTCAAGTTTCCAAGCCGAAGCATGGCATACTATAGTAGCGACGATTTGCTCATTCTAAATTGTTAGTGTTGAGTTTACCAATTGTGAACTAATGTAGGCAGTATCTTAGTTGTTGTAAAAGAACGTTTAATTTTCGAGATATTGATCTAATAGCGCATTTAATCTTTTAATTCTTTCGATAGTTTCTTCTCCATCGATTGCATTGTCAATTTGTTTTTGTTCGACTTGCGATGCAAATTGCAGGGCACACATCGCCAGAACATCCTGTTTGTCACGAACCGCGTAACTTTCTTCGAATTGCTTAATCATAGCATCAATTTTTTTAGAAGCACTTCTGAGTCCTTCTTCCTGAGCAGGTTCAACCGTTAAAGGATAAACTCTGTCTGCAACTGATATTTTAATTTTAAGCTTTCCGTCCATGTCGTCTTGGTTAATCGGATAACTGTGCTATACAGTAGTCAATTTCGCGAATTAATGAATTTATTTTAAGCTTTGTCTCTCTCTTGTTGTTGTCACTGCCGAGTAATGAATTGGCGATCTTAAGTGTTTCATGTTGCTTTTTCAAAGCTTCAATTTCTTCAGATTGTTTCTGGATAATTTGCGCAGCTTTGGCTAATTCTAATTGTAAAGCCTGATTATTATGCTCCAAGCCTTTTGATTTCTCAAAAAGCTTTTCGACTTTATATTCAAGAGTATCAATTATTTCGGCAATTACACTCATTATAAATCCTATTCATTACTTAATCCTACAAAGTTAGTATTCCTTTTTATTAATGCAATTTTTTATCGATTTTTTTACATTAAAAATAAACAAACGAATGAAATTCAATCGATTGTATTTTTGTGGCGTTATACTCGGTTTTCGCTTCTTAATTTTTTATCTTAGCAAAAATGTTACTTATGAAATTTTCGTTACTGGCCCTGCTTTTTAGTCCGTTTATTTTTGCGCAGACGCAATATCCAAAAGATTATTTTCGTCCGCCGCTGGATATTCCCATGCAGCTTTCCGGTAATTTCGGGGAGTTGCGACCAAATCATTTCCATGCGGGGTTTGATTTGAAAACGAATCAAAGAGAAGGATTAAAGGTGTACGCCATTGCTGACGGATATGTGTCGAGAATTAAAATTTCGACTTTCGGTAACGGTAAATGCATCTACATTACGCATCCAAACGGATACACTTCGGTATATGGACATTTGCAAACTCCGGTAGGACCAATTTTGGATTATGTAACCAAAACACATTATAAAGAAAAAGCATATGAGATTGAAATGTTTCCAAAACCCAACGAGCTACCGGTTACAAAAGGTGATCTGATTGGGCTTTCCGGCAATACAGGTTCATCAGAAGGGCCGCATCTTCATTTTGAAATTCGGGATACTAAAACAGAATTTGTGATTAATCCCATATTTTTTGGCTTCGATAAAAATCTAAAAGACACTAAAAAGCCTAGTATTTCGGGTGTGTATGTGTATCCTATGGATAATGTGACGGTAAATCAGTCCAAACAGCCTTTGTTGCTGAATGTTGCCTTGCAAAAGGACGGGACTTATCTGGCTGGTAAAGTAAAAGCCAATGGTAGGATTGGTTTCGGAATTTCTGCGGTAGATTATGATGATGTTTCGTTTAATAAAAATGGTGTTTTTAATGTTTCTACTTTTCTGAACGGAAATCAAAATTACAATTATCAATTCAATACCTATTCCTTCGATGAGATGCGATATATAAATGCTTTTATCGATTATGGCAAATATAAAAAGTCAGGTCAGCGGGTTCAGAAACTCTTTATGAAAACACCTTACGCGTTGAGCATTATTAAAACCGATTCCTTGCGTGGGATTGTTTCGGCCGAACCTAATTTAGCATCCACTTACAGAATTGAGGTTTCGGATTATTTTGGGAATTTAAGCACGGTTACTGTTCCGGTTGAATATGACACAGCAACGCCAATTGTAAAAGAGGAGCCAGTAACTTCAAAATACTTTATTAAAGTCAATAAAGATTCGAATTTTGAAAAAGACAATATGTCTGTGTTTTTTCCGGCTGGAACTTTTTATGATGATTTTAATTTAAACTTTGATGTTAAAAATAACCGTATTTATGTTCACGACGATACCGTTCCGGTACATTCCAATTTTACCATTACGATTAAGGACAGCTCGTTTCCGGAGGCTTTAAGAGATAAACTTTTTATTGGAAGATTTAACGGAAACTCTGCCAGCTATAACGGAACAGTAAGAAAAGGAGATGTTTTTACTGCCAAATCAAAAACATTAGGGCAATTTGGATTAGTTTTGGACACTATAGCGCCTGTCATTAAAATCGTAAAACCAATTCAGGACAGGTGGATTACCGGAGTTAAAAAGATAGAATTTATCATTAATGATTCTTCTTCCGGAATCAAATCGTACAACGGTTATCTGAATGGAAACTGGGTTTTGTTTGAATATGAAAGTAAATCAAGAAAAATAACGCATACTTTTGATGATAGTCTCCTTGCTGAAGGAGCAAATGATTTAAAAATTGAAGTGATTGATAATGTAGGAAATTCTGCTATCTTTGAGACTCATTTTTTTAGAAGCCAACAAAAATAAAACCCAAACACTTGAATCAAATTAAGTTAATAGCCGTTTTCCTTTTTTTATGCATGACCTTTATTTCATATGCTCAAAAGGCTCATGTAAAAGGTGTTATTCTGGACGAGCAGAAACGTCCTGTGACTGGAGTTAATGTCAGTTCTTCCGGGAATGTTTCGCAATCTGATTCAAATGGTTTTTATGAAATCGTAGTACCGTCAGGTAAAAAGATTTCGTTGATTTTTACCCACGTTTCTTTAAAAATGATGAGTCTGACCGTACATTTAGCCTCAAATGAGATTTTCGTTTTTAATCCCTTAATGAGTAGTTCCGAAGAACAAATGGGAGAAGTTTTTGTTTCTTCTAAAAGTAAGAAGAGGATTCAGGGTATCGCAAATGTCGATGTCGCCACTATTAAGAAAATACCGGGAGCCAATGCCGGAATCGAGAATATTTTGAAAACACTTCCGGGTGTAAATTCCAATAATGAACTGAGTACACAATATGCGGTTCGGGGTGGAAATTACGATGAAAATCTGGTTTATGTGAACGAGGTCGAAGTCTATCGCCCATTTTTAATTCGTTCCGGACAACAGGAAGGGTTGAGTTTTACCAATACTGATTTAGTGCAGAATGTTGACTTTTCGGCAGGAGGATTTCAGGCAAAGTTTGGAGATAAGTTATCCTCTGTTTTAGACATCACTTACAGAAAACCAACGCAGTTTGGCGCTTCTCTTGAAGCCAGTTTGCTTGGAGGAAGTATATCGGTCGATGCTGTTTCTAAAAATAAAAAATGGTCGGCTGTAACCGGAGTTCGTTATAGGAATAATAGCTTGTTGGTGAATAGTCAGGATACACAAACGAATTATACCCCAACTTTTGCAGATATTCAGACCAATGTTAATTATGATATTTCTGCAAAATGGCAAATGAGCTTTTTAGGGAATATCTCTCAAAATAAATATTTGTATCAGCCTTTAACCCGTGAGACAAAATTTGGGACCATAGATCAGCCAATGGCACTTGCTGTGTATTATGAAGGCAGGGAACGGGATCAGTACAATACCTATTTCGGTGCCTTGAAAACGACTTACAAAGTTTCGCCCACTTTTACTTTGAAATTAATTGGTTCCCTTTTTCATACCATAGAACAGGAGCATTTTGATATTCTCGCACAATATCGTTTGGGTAGTATAGAGAATGAAGACATCTCAAATGTCGATTTTACTCGTGGAATAGGTTCGCAATTGAGCCATGCCCGAAATGACTTGGATGCTTTAATCGCTAATATAGAGATTAAAGGTTTTAAAGAATGGAAAAATGACAGCCAGCTGGAATTTGGTTTGAAATATACGCGTGAATCAATTAGGGATCGAATTGTAGAGTGGGAGATGATTGATTCAGCTGGATTCTCGATTAATCCACCAATTGCTTTTTTACCGAAGAACAATCAGCCTTACGAGCCTTATACCGGGCCATTATTACCGTATCAGGAGGTACGAGCGACAAATTTTAATACCATAAACCGATTTTCGGGATATGCGCAATGGAATAAAAAATCGGAAATAGGATCCAGTCAGGTTTGGTATAATCTCGGTGCTCGTTTTCAGAGTTGGAATGTTTCAGGAGGGGCTGTTGAAGGTAAGACTCAAGCCGTTTTCAGTCCGCGTGCCCAATTTGCTTTAAAACCGGATTGGGATATGGACATGCTCTTCCGACTTTCCGGAGGATTGTACCATCAGCCCCCTTTTTATAGAGAACTTAGGGATTTAAATGGTGTGGTAAATCCAAATGTGAAAGCGCAGGAATCTGTTCATATCGTTTTGGGGAACGACTATAATTTTAAAATGTGGAACCGTCCTTTTAAATGGGTTACAGAACTTTATTATAAATCGCTGTCGGATGTAAATGTGTATTCGATTGATAATGTCAGAATTCGATATGTTGCCAATAATAATGCAAAAGCTTATGCGCAAGGAGTTGATTTCAGGCTGAATGGAGAGTTTGTACCCGGAACAGAATCATGGATTAGCTTTGGATATTTAAAAACTGAAGAAAACTATGAAAACAAAGGTTATATCGCGAGGCCTACAGACCAGCGTTTGAAATTTGCAATGCTGTTTCAGGATTATATGCCAAGTATTCCAAGTGTAAAGTTGTATTTGAATCTGGTTTATAATACCGGTTTACCCGGAGGAGCACCAGCTTATTCAGATCCATATCTGTACCAAAGGAGATTGAATGATTATCGTAGAGCGGATGTTGGTTTTGCGAAAGTTTTTGTAGATGGAAACACGAAAGTTGCTAAGGCTAAATGGTTGAAGAACTTTAAAGAATTGTCTGTTGGAGTTGAAATTTTCAATCTTTTTAATAATCAAAATGCGATTACCAATACCTGGGTTCGTGATGTGTATTCTAAAAACCACTATGCAATTCCAAATTATATGACTTCGAGGGTTTTTAATGTGAAGCTGAATGCGAGATTATAAAATATTGATTTCGTTCTTTCTGCTGAGTATGCAAGTATCTGCGTGAACAACTTATAGAAGTGGTTCTAGTAAAATTCAATAAAACTAGATAATACAATCAAAAATACTATATTTGATATCCTAATAGAAGTAGCATACATGAAAAAGATCTTAACCTATATAGCCCTGGCAAGCATCGGAACACTTACAAGTTGTAAAGATGAAGTGAAGAAGCCTAAAGTAATTTACGACACCGCCAGTAAAACTAATACTGTTGCAAAAACAGATTCTACGCAGATTGAAATAGCCGATTTGCCTATTCAAATGGAAGGAACAAGTTATTTGATTCATCCGGTTGGAGACTTGCGTGTTTTTGAAAAAGGAACAAAAGCCCGTTATGGCTCTTCGAGTGTAAATGATGTAAGTTTTACAATCTCTAATTTAGGAGAATTTGAAATCACGGGGTATTTACAAAACCTGAAGTTCCAGAAAGTTGATTCAGATTCCATACGTCCTTTGACAGATAAACCAGCCCTGATTTTGACGGCTACTTATTTAAAAACGGTTGCTGATAAAACACAGAATCAGATTATGGTGTATACTCTGGCGGACTCAGATACCAATAAAGATGGTAAAATTGACACCAGTGATATTAAGACCTTGTATTTAAGTAATATCAGCGGTGAACATTTTACTAAAATTTCAGAAGACTTTCAGGAATTGGTAGACTGGAATTTAATCGAATCAAGAAATCGTTTGTATTTCAGAACGATTGAAGATACGAACCAAAATGGACAGTTTGATAAAAATGATGTTTTACATTACAATTATATCGACCTAGCTTCTAAAAAATGGGAAGTTAAAAGTTATAAACCTATTTAGAAGGTTCTAAGGTGCTGAGATTCTAAGATCCTAAGATTTTTGAACCAGAAAAAAGGCTTTTAAAAATTAATTTACTTAATTTTTAAAAGCCTTTTTCTTTTAGATGATGCGTAAAATTCTTTTCATCTGTGCAATCTGTGGCAAAAAAACTTAGAACCTTAGCACCTCAGAATCTCAGCACCTTTAAAAAAACCTATATCAAAATATCACTTTCCAGATCCGATTTCTCGATTTCGAGATCAAATCCCAGACGTTCCGTTAAATCGATTACCAGTTTTTTGTACCAGTTTTCAGATTTTGGATGAATGTAAATCTTTTCGATCAATTGCCTTAGGTCAACATTGATTTTTAAGCCATCGTTTAGTTTAATGTCACTTTTTGAAGTATCGGTAAGAATTCGAACTTCTCTTTCGTACTGAAAGCTTTTACGCTTAAATAAAAAGGGAAAGAATAAATCATCAAACGGGATGTACTCTTTTTTGTAGTCGATATAGTTTACCTCGCCAATATACTGATCGAAATTGTTTTCCGGTTTTACAGCATTTTGCAGTCTTCCTATGGTAGACTGAATAGCTAAACCCTCATTGTTTTTGGTGAAAATCTGCCACATGGCAAAGGATTCATATTCGTTGATGTGCCAGCTGCTTATGGCTACCTGTTCGCGATGGGTTTTGTAGTAGTTTAAGAAATCCGGATTGTCTATGGCCAGTTTTTTAATTTCTTCAAAGGTTGGTTCGCTAAAAGTGCCCTCGTACTGATCCTCAAACTTGTCAGAACGGGACATGAATAGTTTTTTGGACATTAATAAATCAAGGAATTTAGATAAGTCTAAGTATTTCCAGACAATTGTATCCGGGTCATCCGGAAGTTTTATGTTTGAATTATTAAGGTACATTTTTACGGATTTAAGATTATTCGAAATAAAAAAGCCACAAATTATACAGATAAATATAAGATTTTAATTCGTTGAGAGAAAAATAATCTGTGGTAATCTGTATAATTTGTGGCTAAGCCTGTTTGCTTATGTTTAGGACTCGAAAGACTGCATGGTAACCAGTTTGTTGTAGGTTCCGTTATGCGCAATCAGTTCGTCATGTGTTCCTTGTTCTACGATTTTTCCTTTTTGCATAACAACAATTAGATCTGCTTTCTGAATGGTTGAAAGTCGGTGAGCAATTACAATCGAAGTTCTGTTTTGCATCATATTCTCTAAAGCTACCTGAACAAATTTCTCGCTTTCAGTATCCAATGCTGATGTGGCTTCGTCCAGAATCATAATTGGTGGGTTTTTCAAGACCGCTCGGGCAATTGATAATCGTTGTTTTTGTCCTCCTGAAAGTTTGTTTCCGCTGTCGCCAATATTGGTGTAAATGCCTAATGGAAGTTCTTTTACAAATTCAAAAGCATTTGCGATTTTTAGTGCCTCGATAATCTCGTCGTCAGTTGCGTCGAGTTTTCCTAAGGCGATATTGGCTTTGATGGTATCATTGAATAAAATACTGTCCTGTGTTACCAGTCCCATCAAACTGCGAAGCGACTGTAAGTTCATGTCTTTGATATTAATGCCGTCAATTGAAATTGTTCCGTCGTTTACATCATAAAAACGGGTTAACAAATTGGCAATCGTACTTTTTCCACTACCGGATTGTCCAACAAGTGCAACAGTTTGTCCTTTTTTAATGTCAAGAGAAAAGTCTTTCAGAACCGTTTCGTCTTCGTATTTAAAGTTGATATTTTGAACGCTGATGTTACTGTCGAACGTTGTTTTTTCAACTGCTTTGTCTTTAGAGGTAATGGTATTTTCCTGTTCTAAAATTTCAAGAACACGTTCCGCAGCGGCATTTCCTCTTTTTACTCCGTAAGAAGCTTTAGAGATTGCTTTTGCAGGCGTTAGAATGTTATAAGCTAATCCCATGTAAGCAATAAAAGATGGGCCGTCGAGTGTTTTTTCAATCAGAACCATTTGACCTCCATACCAAAGTAATATCGCAATTACAGTAATTCCCATAAACTCACTGGCAGGCGAGGCTAAGTTTTGGCGATTTCCAATACTGTTGGACAGTTTGAAAAAACGTTCCGTTGAATTTTGAAAGATAGTGTTGAAGTAATTCTCAGCATTGTATCCTTTTACCACTTTTAAACCTCCAATCGTTTCTTCGATAGTCGATAAAAAGCTGCCTTGTTCCTGTTGAGCTTTACCCGATTGTTTCTTTAATTGTTTTCCGATTAAGGAGATAATATATCCCGAAACAGGAATAAAAACAAATACAAACAGGGTAAGTTTAGCACTGATGATTAACATAGCACATATCGTAAAAACAATAGTTAAAGGCTCTTTTACGATAAGTTCTAAGATTGCTAAAAACGAAGTCTGAACCTCATTGACATCGGCAGAAATTCGGGAGATAACGTCTCCTTTTCTTTTTTCAGAATAAAAAGCCAGCGGCAATTCCAATGTTTTTTTATACAGCGCATTTCGCATGTCTCTCAAAACACCATTTCGCAAAAAGTTAATGAAAAACATAGCCAGATAATCGGCTAAATTTTTCAATAAGAATATCGAAATGATAAGTGCCACCATCACAGAAAGTATAAATCCGGGATTATTAGGATCTGTATTTTTTGTAATGTAATAGCTTAGGTAGTTTTCGGCAAATTCTTTTGCATGGGTAATTCCTTCATAAGTCGGCATCACATAATTCTTCTTCGTTTTGTCAAACAAAACCTGAAGCATCGGAATTAATGCCATGAAAGAAAGCGTGCTAAAAAGTGCATACAAAATATTAAAAAAGATATTTAAGAATGCATATCTTTTATAAGGATATATAAAAGGAACTATTTTTTTGAAATTACTCATTTATTTTTGATGTTATTTTCTGCTATGGCAATTGCTTTTTCTAGCTTTTCTAATAATAATTTTTTTTCAGGTAATTGGGTTAAATAGGCTGATACTTTGATTTGTTCGTCATTGTCCAGCATTAGATAATTAATTTGTTCAGGTGATTTTTCACTGCATAAAATTAATCCAATTGGTTTGTTTTCTCCTTCTTTTTGTTCGTTTTTCTCTAACCAGCGTAAATACAATTCCATTTGGCCTTTATAGCCGGCTTTAAATTTTCCTAGTTTTAGATCGATAGCGACCAGAGATTTTAATCCCCTATGGTAAAAAAGTAAATCAATATAAAAATCTTCATCATCAATAGTAATTCTTTTTTGGCGGGCTAGAAAAGCAAATTCACTGCCCATCTCTGTGATGAAGTTTTGTAATTGAGCTAAGATGGAACTTTCTAAGTCTTTTTCGGAATAAGTGTCATGTAATCCTAAAAAATCTAAGAAATACGGATCGCGAAAAGTTAAGTCCGGACTAATTTGTTTTTCGTTTTTCAGTAAAGCTAAATCATTGATGATTGTTTCTTCGGGTTTTTTGCTGATCGCAGTTCTTTCAAAAAGCATGCTGTCCATACGTTCTTGTAAAGTTCGAACACTCCATCTTTCGTGAATACTCATTTGGATGTAGAATTCACGTTTTATATCATTTTCAATGTAAATTAATGATCTGATATGAGACCAGGTCAATTGTGCACACACTGTGTGCACAATTGTAAAGTCTTGTATTACAGTGTTTAATTTGATGAAACTATGTAAGTTTCTTTTGTTGAAACCAGTTCCGTATCTGTTTGAAAGATTAATGCTTAGATTCTGAATAAGTCTCTTTCCATAATCAGCCCGATCATTTTTTAAGATCTCTTCATTAATCGTTTTTCCAATCTTCCAGTATAAGAGCGTTAATTCCTGATTAACCGTTTTGGCAACAAAATGACGTGTTTGATCTATTAGCCCAATTATCGAGTCTAATAGTTCAGGTTTGTCATTTGTGTCAAGCTTGTCACTCATTGTTTTATTTCAATTGCATACCTGCAATAATGCTTTGTATCTTTTCGTCCAGGTAGCTTTCTGCCGCATCAAAATCCTCAACGGAATCCAACTGTGCATTAACGCTAATGTAGAATTTAATTTTAGGCTCAGTTCCGCTTGGTCTTGCGCAAATTTTAGAACCGTCTTCGGTATAATAAATCAGTACATTTGATTTTGGAATATCCATTACAGATTCTTCTCCTGTCAATAAATTCAAAGCAATTGATGTCTGGTAGTCTTCCATCATGATCACGCGTTGCCCGCTGATTTCTTTTAACGGATTGTTGCGCAAACTGATCATCATTTGATTGATTTCTTCCAGACCCTGCATCCCTTTTTTGGTTAAAGAAATCAAATGTTCTTTATAAAAACCGTTTTCAACATAAAGCTGAAGAAGCTCTTTGTAAACACTATTTCCCGCTGCTTTTGCCTGAGCGGCAACTTCGCAGATTAATAAGGTTGCAGCAACGGCATCTTTGTCTCTTACGGCATCACCAACCATGAAACCAAAGCTTTCTTCACCACCTCCAATAAATTGAAGTTGAGGAAAATCTTTGATCATTTTGGCAATCCATTTAAAACCTGTCAATCCTACTTTGCATTCAACACCATAATTGGTGGCTAATTCCATCATCATCGGAGTCGAAACAATGGTTGAGCCAATGAATTGTTTTCCGTTAATTTTACCTGCTTTTTTCCATTGTTTCAATAAGAAAGCAGTCATCATAACCATGGTCTGATTTCCGTTTAGTAAAATCAATTTGCCTTCGTTGTTTCTAACAGCAACACCAAGACGATCACAATCAGGATCCGTTCCGATTACAATGTCTGAATTCGTTTTATCAGCCAAAGCCAGAGCCATAGTTAAAGCTTCAGGTTCTTCCGGATTTGGAGATTTTACCGTTGGGAAATTTCCATCAGGAATAGCTTGTTCCGGTACGATGTGTACGTTTTTATAACCTGCCTGTGATAAAGTATCAGGAATAGATTTTATAGAGGTTCCGTGCAAAGAAGTAAAAACAATATGTAGGTTGTCTTTTGCTTTAGCAGGAGTATTGAAGCTTGCGTTTTCGATAGACGATTTTACAAAAGCTTTGTCGAGTTCGATATCGATATACTCGATGAGGCTTTCGTTAGCTTTAAATTTAATTTTATCATAGCCTAAATTCTCGATCGTGTCAATAATTGCAGTATCCTGGGGAGGAACAATTTGTCCGCCATCTTCCCAGTATACTTTATAGCCGTTATATTCCGGTGGGTTGTGAGAAGCAGTTAATACAATTCCGCATTGGCAGCCTAAATATTTAAGTGCAAAGGATAATTCCGGAGTTGGTCGCAAATCTGAAAATAAATACACGTGAATTCCGTTTGCCGAAAAAACATCTGCAACAACCTTTGCCAGAGTATTGCTGTTGTGACGACAATCATACGCAATGACTACTTTTAAAGGTTGATTTGGGAACGCAATATGTAAATAATCAGATAAACCCTGAGTGTTTTTCCCAAGGGTGTATTTGTTAATTCGGTTGCTTCCAACACCCATCACACCACGCATTCCGCCAGTTCCAAATTCCAGATTTTTATAAAAACTTTCCTCTAGTTCCTTTGGTGAGGTGGTCATTAATTCTTTAACAGCAGCTTGCGTTTCGCTGTCAAATGTAGGGGTTAGCCATTCGTTTACTGCATTTAGAATATTCGGTGCTATATTCATCATTCGTGTCTTTTTGTATTAAAATAATAAGTTTTTTATAGAGCTTATTCCCGCTATCTGTTTCAATCTTTTTCTTTTTAAAGGAAAAAGAAAAAGGATTTCCACTACTATCGGGGCTAGGGTTTTGCGTTAAAAATTAACCTCACGGGCTACTTTGTAACGAGCTTCGTTATTTTTGGTTCTCAGGATAATTTCACCCAGAAAACCAGCCAGAAACAATTGTGTTCCCAGTATCATGGTAGTTAAAGCAATGAAAAACCATGGGTTATTGGTGATTAGGCTGTATTTCATTCCATTATACATGTGGTATAGTTTTGAAATTCCGATATAACCCGCCAGTAAAAATCCGATGATAAACATTAAAGATCCAATGGCACCAAACAAGTGCATAGGTCTTTTTCCGAATCGGGATAAGAACCAAATAGTAATTAAATCAAGAAAGCCGTTTATAAAACGTTCCATTCCAAATTTAGTTTCACCATATTTACGGGCCTGATGAATAACCACTTTTTCTCCGATTTTATTAAAACCAGCATTCTTGGCCAAAACCGGAATGTAACGGTGCATTTCGCCCGAAACTTCAACGTTTTTAACTACTGCATTTTTATAAGCTTTCAGTCCGCAGTTGAAATCGTTTAACTCGACACCTGAAGTTTTTCTGGCGGCCCAGTTAAATAGTTTTGAAGGAAGATTTTTTGCTACAACAGAATCGTAACGTTTCTTTTTCCATCCTGAAACCAAATCAAATTTCTGAACTGTGATCATTTCATATAAACCAGGAATTTCGTCCGGGCTATCTTGTAAATCCGCATCCATAGTGATGATAACATCTCCTTGTGCTTTGGCAAAACCAGCATGCAGAGCCTGCGATTTTCCAAAGTTTTTCATAAAACGAATTCCTTTTACATTCGGATTTTCGTTAGAGAACCTTTCAATGATATTCCAAGAATCATCTGTACTTCCATCATCCACAAAAATGATTTCATAAGAGTAATTGTTAGATTGCATCACTTTAATAATCCATGAATAGAGTTCTTTTAGTGATTCCTCCTCATTAAGAAGCGGTATAAGTATAGATAAATTCATTTATTTTTTTATTCTTGTGTAGTTTTGCTTTTAAAAAATGCGGCGAAAATTAATCCAAAAATGGCACTGATAACAATTGCAAAAACAGATCCCTTTAATAATTCAATAGTCGAGTAAGGGCTGCTTTCTTTCATTTTGCTAATGGCCTCATTAATTGATGAAGCAGGTGCTCCAAATTTCTGCATCATGTTTGCAGTGTATTTGATCATGATTTCGTTTAAAGTATCTTTTGCTCCCGGATCAATAACGTTAAATAAAACAATATTAAATAAAGTAGAAATTAGAACCCCAATTACAGCAGCTATAAAGTAAGTGGTAAAAGCATCTTTGAAAGGGAAAACTCCTTTTAATTCTTTCTTAGTTTTAGAAAGTAAAACAATGCTGATTGTCAGACTGATTACAATACCTATGATACCCATCCACCAGGCTGTGAACAGATTCAGATCAATCGCGTATATCGTAGCAGTAAATAATGCAGATGCAATTCCAATCATTACACCGTAAGTAATTCCATTCTTTTTAATAACTTCATTGATCATATTTCTATATGTTTTAAAATTAATCCACAAATATAGTAATTACGAGTACACACCAGATAGATATTAAAAATTTTAATGCAAATCGCCAACTCGTTAAAAATATTGATTAAAAGATTTGTTAATTCGAAAAAAGTTGTAAATTTGCGCACTTAAAAATAATTAAAAGTTTTAAACAAAAAAAGAGTAGTGTTGTTTACACCTTTTTCTAACCATGGAAAAGCTTCAAAATAAAAATGCTCTAAACAATAAATAAAATAAAAAGATGAAAAAAGGAATTCACCCAGAAAATTACAGATTAGTTGCATTTAAAGACATGTCAAATGACGAAGTTTTTATCACTAAATCTACTGCAGATACAAAAGAAACAATTGAAGTTGACGGAGTTGAGTATCCAGTTGTAAAAATGGAGATTTCTAGAACATCTCACCCATTTTATACTGGTAAATCTAAACTTATCGATACTGCAGGACGTATTGATAAATTCAAAACTAAATATGCAAAACACGCTAAAAAATAATAGCGGTTTAAAATTATACAAAAGCCTTCCATTCGGGAGGCTTTTTTATTTAATACAAACAAGTACAAGGTTTCATGTAAAGCCTCTGTTTACAAAGCTTTGCGAGCTTTGTCCCTTTAAAAAGGCATACCTGCAAAAAAAACTTGGCGAACTTTGCGTAAAATCTTAGCGCACTTAGCGGTTAAAAAAAATGTACTATATCTGTTACAGTACAAATGACACAAATAAAATAATTGTAACTTTGAACCCGATAACCAAATCAAGATTTTAACAAGTATCAAATTTAATTATTTATGAATTACATTCTTTTTGACGGTCCCGTCCGGAATGCATTATTACCTTTTACTTTTACAAGACCTGTTGCCGACATATTAATTGGAATTATGACGATTCGCCAGAAATGGGAAGCACGTCTAGGTTCGACTATAACTACCATTACCGAAGATTATTTATCGCAAAAATTTCCGATGGTAGAAATGGAAGAGAATGTAATGATCAATGCAGCGTATTTACCAAATGATACACTTGCGGAGATGGTTTCAGATTTAAAGGCTAATCAGGCTATTTTTAAAGGGGATGATGTAATTGCTTTTTTTACCAATGAAAATCAGGAAGAAGTTGATTTTGATTCCTATGAAATCATTCCATACAATGACGCTTGTCTGACCGTAGAACATACCTGGGATATTTTTTCTAAAAATGATGCCGCGATCCGTGAAGATTTTCAGTATTTGACCGAAGACAGAAAATCGCAGCCAATTCCGAAAAGTGTAAATGTTATTGCTCCCGAAAACATATTTCTGGAAGAAGGTGCAAAATTAGAGTTTGTAACACTGAATGCTTCTAATGGGCCAATATATATAGGTAAGAATGCAGAGATTATGGAAGGGACTGTAATTCGCGGACCTTTTGCTTTATGCGAGAATGCACAGGTGAAACTAAACGCCAAAGTTTACGGAGCTACAACAGTAGGTCCCGGATCGAGAATTGGCGGAGAAGTGAAGAACTCAGTGCTTTTTGCAAATTCAAACAAAGGCCATGATGGGTTTTTAGGGGATTCTGTTTTAGGCGAATGGTGTAATATTGGAGCCGACAGTAACAATTCGAACCTGAAGAACAATTACGAAGAAGTGAAGCTATGGAGTTATGAAACCGAAGGGTTTGCTAAAACCGGACTTCAGTTTTGTGGTTTAATGATGGGAGATCACAGTAAATGTGGAATCAATACCATGTTCAATACCGGAACAGTAGTTGGAGTAAGTGCTAATATCTTTGGAAGCGGTTTTCCACGCAATTTTGTTCCAAGTTTTTCTTGGGGCGGGGCAGCCGGTTTTACAACTTATGTGACCAAAAAAGCTTTTGAAACAGCGAAATTAGTTATGGGACGCCGAAATATTGAATTTGACGAAACAGAAGCTTCAATTTTAGAACATATTTTTGAAGAAACTAAAAAATGGAGAAAAGACTAAATTAGATAATTAAGTAATTAGTCAATTAGATAATTTTAGCAAACCCGACAGGATTTAAAATCCTGTCGGGTTTTGTTTTGGAATAGGTTTTGAAAAATTATCACATTGCCACATTTTCTAATTATCTAATTGCCTAATTATCTAATTAATCTATCTTTGCACCACGAAAAAAATGGGTTATCAAATAAACGATTAACCGATTAAACAAATTCACAGAAAATAATGATTACAGTTAACGATATTTCGGTTCAGTTTGGTGGAACTACATTATTTAGCGATGTTTCTTTTGCTATCAATGAGAATGATAAAATTGCCCTTATGGGTAAAAATGGTGCGGGAAAATCGACACTTTTAAAAATAATTGCCGGTCAAAGTAAACCTTCTACCGGAAGTGTTTCGACTCCGAAAGATGCCGTTGTGGCTTATTTGCCTCAGCATTTGTTAACAAAAGATGGTTCGACTGTAATGGAAGAAGCTTCTAAGGCTTTTGGAGAAATTTTTAAAATGAAAGCTGAAATCGATGAAATCAATGAGCAATTAACGGTTCGTACCGATTATGAAAGTGATGCTTACATGAAATTAATCGAGAGAGTTTCAGATTTAAGTGAGAAATACTATGCGATCGAAGAAGTAAACTACGAAGCAGAAGTTGAAAAAATATTAACAGGTTTAGGTTTTGAGCGCGAAGATTTTACTCGTCAGACTTCTGAATTTTCAGGAGGATGGAGAATGCGTATCGAATTGGCTAAAATTCTTCTTCAAAAACCGGATTTGATTTTACTGGATGAGCCAACCAATCACATGGATATTGAAAGTATTCAATGGTTGGAAGAGTTTTTGGTTAATTCGGCAAAAGCAGTAGTTGTGATTTCACACGATAGAGCATTCGTAGATAATATTACGAATCGTACGATTGAGGTAACCATGGGAAGGATTTATGATTACAAAGCGAAATATTCTCATTATTTAGAATTGAGAAAAGACCGTCGTATACACCAACAAAAAGCATACGATGAGCAGCAAAAAATGATTGCTGATAACAGAGCTTTTATTGATCGTTTTAAAGGAACATTCTCAAAAACAGACGCCGTTCAGTCTCGTGTAAAAATGCTGGAGAAGCTTGAAATTGTTCAGGTTGATGAAGTAGATACTTCTGCATTGCGTTTGAAATTCCCGCCAGCGGCACGTTCCGGACAATACCCTGTTATTGTAAAAGAAATGTCTAAGGCTTATGGAGACCATGTGGTGTTTAAAGATGCTAATGTCGTAATTGAACGCGGTCAGAAAGTTGCATTTGTGGGGAAAAATGGAGAAGGAAAATCGACTATGATCAAAGCGATCATGAAAGAAATTGGTGTTGATTCCGGAAGTGTTGAGATTGGACATAACGCACAAATTGGATATTTTGCACAAAACCAAGCGTCATTACTAGATGAGAATGCTACTATTTTTGAAACGATTGATGCTATTGCAGTAGGAGATATCCGTACTCAGATTAAAAATATTCTTGGAGCGTTTATGTTCCAGGGAGATGATATTACCAAAAAGGTAAAAGTGCTTTCAGGAGGAGAAAAAACTCGTTTGGCAATGATTAAACTATTGTTAGAGCCTGTAAACTTATTGATTCTGGATGAGCCTTCGAATCACCTGGACATGAAAACCAAAGATATTATTAAAGATGCCTTACGTGATTTCGACGGAACTTTAATTTTGGTTTCTCACGACCGTGATTTCCTTGACGGCTTAGCGACTAAAGTGTTTGAATTTGGAAACAAACGTGTAAAAGAGCACTTTGAAGATGTTGCTGGATTCCTGGCACATAAGAAAATGGATTCTATGCGAGAAATCGAAAAATAATTTTCGTTTACTCTTAAGATACAAAAGCACAGGGATTAAATTTCTGTGCTTTTTTTATGTCTCGTAGTAAAGGAGCTAAATTTCTTTAAGTGCTTCTTTCTTTTTAAAGTATAAGGCAATGTAGGCAGCTACGGCACAGACGAGTCCAATGATGATCATGTTGCGGATTGAGGCTGTGGTTTGTGAAAATGTACCGTTCTCAATAATTAATATTCTGAAAGCTTTTAAAAAATGGGTGAGTGGAATTACATTGGCAATGGCTTGTACAGTCTGTGGCATCTGACTTAAGGGCCAGGTAAAACCGCTTAAGATAAAGCTTGGTGTGGCTATTACCATTAAAATCTCGGTTGCTTTTAACTGATTCGGAACTACGATGCTGACCAGAATTCCGATGAAAGAAGCCGCCAGCACAAAAATTCCGGCAATAAAAGTAAGAGGGGCTAAGTTTTCGTAAAAGGGAAGTCGGAACCACAAAGTGAAAAGCCAGTAAATGATCCAGATTCCAAAGCTCATAATCAGGTAAGGGATTATTTTTACTGCCAGCATTTTCAGAAGAGAGGGACATTTTTTTACGAGGTCTCTAAAAGTTCCGTTTTCAAATTCTGACGCAAATGAAAGCGCCAGTCCTAATAGTAAAACCTGTTGTAGAACAGTCGCTAAAACCCCCGGCCAGAGAAAATACATATAATTAGTACTTCGGTTGTATTTTTTGATAAATGTAGTTTTGAAGGGTTCGTATTGTGAGGCAAGCAAGTTTTCCGGAACTCCTTGTTTTCTTAAGGTTTCGATTTGAACGCCGGCCTTTAAAGTGCCCAGGCAAATTTGTATGGCTGTTGAGGCATAGTTAGCAGTGAGTACATTAGAGGTGTTAACTATAGTTGTAATTTCAGGATATTTTTTGGTGAGCGTCATTTTCTCAAAATCTTTCGGAATGATAACCACACAAGTGGCGTCTTTTTGTATGGCAATTTTTGAAAGATTGTTCTGGTCGTATAAAATGGAGGAGGCGGATAGTACTTCGTTGTCTTCAAACATCTGGATGGCTTTTGAGCTTAGTTCAGAACGGTCCTGATCGACTACAAGAATGGGTAAGTCAGTAACTTTGCCCTTCCCGTAAACGTAGCCTAATAAAACACCATATAAAATAGGTGCACCGATAAAAAGGATTCTCAGGACTTTGTTTTTCCAGAATAATTGAAATTCCCGTTTAAGCAATGAAAAGAAATTTTGCATAGTTAATGAGATAAGGTGACAGTCGTTTTCGTAATCAGATCCTTGGTTTGCTCCATATTAACAGGTGTTATTTTTATTTCAAACAAGCTTTCCTGCATTTCATAATCAGGATAGGCCGTAGCAATATTTCCGTAGGCTCCCAGTTGTTTTATCGTTGAGATTTTCCCTTTAATGTTTTCTTTTTTATAGGGAACATGAACGGTAATTTCCTGTCCTTTTTTAAATTCTCCCAATTGATTTTCAGGAATCGTAAAGCGAAAATAAATACTGTTGTCGATATATCCATTGAATAAAGTATAACCGGGTAGGGCCAGTTCGCCAAGATTTAAGGTGATGGTTTCGATACTCATATTTTGAGGAGCAATGATGTAGCGTTCCTTGTTGGCGGTTTCTACTTCTTGCAATGCTCCAAGCGCCCGGTCCTGTTGTCCGAGTGCCATTGTTTGCTGTTCGATTCGGGCTCCTTTTTTGGCATCGTCTAATTCTGCGACAACGGCGTTGTATTGTGCTTGTGCACCCTGATATTTGGCAAAAGTTTCATCGTAAGTTTGCTGTGATATAAGAGAATCTTTAAGCATATTGGTCAGTCGTCTGATTGATTTTTGTGCAAATTCGTATTGTTCTTTCAGTCCCGTTTTTTTAGCTTCCAGTTGCTTGATCTGGTTTTCGGTGGCCCCTTTTACAGCCATTTTGTATTGTGCCTTTGCTGAGACAACAGCTCCTTCGGCCTGGCTTTTTTTAGCGTCTACCTCAGGAATATCCAAAACAGCGAGCGTATCTCCTTTTTGAACCAAATCGCCTTCTTTGACCCATATTTTTAAAATCTTGCCCGGAATTTTACTCACAACGGCAATTTGTTCTTTTTCTATTTTTCCCTGAATTAAATTTCCTTTTTCTGTCTTTTGACAGGCTATGAAAAGAAAAATGATTGCGGTGCTAATGATTGCTTTTTTCATAAAACAGAACTTTTATTTGGATAGTTTTTTCGACAGATCGCCAGTGGCAATTATGGTTTCAATAGCGGCAAGTCTTTGCTCGATTAAAGTGGTGGTTTTGTTTACTGCCGCTTTATAAGAATCGTTTTCTGCCTCAAGTCGTTCCGATATGTTGATGAGGCCTTCTTTGTATTGTTTTATAGCCAGATTCAAATTGTTACTGGCGACTTTTTCCTGTTGTTGGGTGATGTCTATTTTTTGAGTCAGAACCGTATAATCGACAAGATTTTTTTCAAGAAGAAGTTCAAGTTTTTCTTTCGTATCATCGATTTGATTTTGTACCTGTTCAATATTAATCTTTGCTTCGTGTACTTTGTGCTTTCTTTCAAAACCGGAAAAGACTTCCCATTTCATAGCG
Source organism: Flavobacterium tructae (assembly GCF_002217475.1). Lineage (GTDB taxonomy): Bacteria > Bacteroidota > Bacteroidia > Flavobacteriales > Flavobacteriaceae > Flavobacterium > Flavobacterium tructae. The sequence goes on along the minus strand of NZ_MUHH01000009.1, from coordinate 79,731 downwards.
GCTCCCACGATCCAGTTCTGACTTATGGTTAGTTCGTTAAGACCTAAATATAAGGCCTGATTGATTCCCGTAACAATGGGAGTCGTAGCATTGGCATTGAATAAACTTGAATAGGATACTCCACCAAAAGCTCCGAGTGTGGGTAAGTAAGTTCCTTTTTCCTTCTTTAATAAATATTCATAAGCCAATTTGAAAGATTCTAAAGCTTTTATTTCCTGCTTGTTTTGTGTGCTTAATTTCTCATCCGTAATTAAATAAGGGGTTAAAGTATACTGCACATGATCTATCTCGCTAATCGAATACCCAGTTAAATATTGAATTTTTTTATAAATTAGTTTCCGTTTTCCATCCAGTTCAATCTTTTTAGAGGAAAGTTCCAGTGCCGCTAGTTTGATCTTATCCCTGTCATACGGAATAGCAAGTCCTTGTTCAATTGCTTTTGTAACACGTTTGGTTTCCGTGTCCAGTCGATTTTCGCTTTCTTTAATAAGTTTGTCTATTACTTTTAGTAGCTCCAGTTGGTCAAAAGTGTTGATGACCTCTTTTGTGATGGCGTCTTTTTCGGATTCTTTTAAGAATACTGTTCCTTTCGTTTTCTCTTCGATGGCTTTCGCTCCGTTTGGGATTTGCATGCCGCTGAATAGTACCGTTTTAGCCATGACACTTCCTGTAAAAATGTTGCCATAGTTTTTAAAAGCGGTTTTTCCGTCAAACAAAGGATAGTTTACAATCGGAATGGTAGCTGTAGGAAGATCGACCGTGAGTTTGTTGTCAAAATAAGAATATAAGGCACTGGCTTCAATTGTTGGAATGTATTTGTTCCAGACGCCTTTCTCCTGAAGATTTAATTTTTCAATATCTAAATCTTTATTTTTTAAAGAAGTGCTTTTTTCAATAGCCTTCTGAATGGCTTCTTCCAGAGTTGAAGAAACTGCAATCTGACTTTGTACAGAGTGGAAAGAAAGAAAAAATAGAAAAGGGAATAAGTGTTTTTTCATTACAATTTTTATTTCTGTTATTGGACAAATCATTAAACAGGTTTTGTAAGATAGTACAAGAAATGGGAAGGAATCGAAAGAACAATTATTACAAAGTTAAGAATATAAGTCTTACATTAGTGCTGTTGAGATATTTAAAAAGTAAAATACATTTAAAACTTTTTTAGTACTTTATGCTTGTATTGTAGAAAGTTATCGGCTTGTATTGGAGTTTGTCTGTTTTTTCATACCTTAGTAAATGCATTTCCAAATTAACTTATTTTTAACATGAAAAAGAGTTTTATATTTTTGGTAGTTTTGATAGCCTATTTGTTTAGTTTGCCATTGTTTTCTCAAACTGATAACGAACCTGTTGCTTTAGGTTTGCCGGGCGATAATCTTAATTTGTATGCTGTTTTAGACGTCTTTCAGAAATCCAAAACTTTAGAAGAATTTGAAAGAGTCTTAAATGAACAGGATAGTAAGGTAAATAATCTGGACTTGAATAATGATGGCGAGATTGATTATATCGAAATCGAAAGTCAAAAGAAAGGAAATACACATGTGATTGTACTTCAGGTTGCAGTAAGCAGCACAGAAAAGCAGGACGTTGCTATTATTGAGGTAGATAAAGATAAAAAGAATAATGTACATGTTCAGATCATCGGAGATAAGGATTTGTACGGCAAAAATTATATTGTAGAACCTTCAGATGCTACAGTCGGAACACCTAATCCCGGATATAAAGGAGATGCTCCCGTAATTGTAAATAATAATACAGTCAATAATTATAATACAACAGCCGGTAATCCGGGTTATGTGACAACAAACATAAACGTGTGGCCGGTAGTATTGTATTTGTTTTCTCCTGTATATGTAGTGTACCGATCTCCGTGGTATTGGGGATATTATCCTCCTTATTGGCGTCCTTGGCGTCCGGTTTATTATCATGATTATTGGGGATATCATGGGCATTACTATAGAAATCCTTATTATAGAAGAACTGTCAATATAAGAAACCAACGCTATTATAATAATTATACAACCAGAAGAAATTCATCGACTGTAGTTCGGGATTATAGAAGCAGTGGCCGTTACAATGCAACTTACAACGGAAGGGATTATAAGAGACCTGCTCCGGTTACCAATACAAGACCCACGAGACCCACTACCACCCGTCCCGCAAATCCGTCAACAAGACCAACAACGCGGCCGGTAGCCCCAACAAATCCATCAACCCGACCAGAGACGAGACCATCTCAGCCAGTGAATCGGCCAACAAATCCAACTACAAGACCAACTACAAGACCAACTACAAGACCAACTACAAGACCAACGACCCGGCCGGTAACACGCCCTGCGACCCGACCGGCAGGTAATAGAAGTATAGCAGCGCCACCAAATTCCAATCGTGGTTCCGGTGCCAATAGAAGGTAAGGTTAGATTATAGATATTAAGCTAATTTTTGATTTACAGCATTTATGAATAAAGCGCTACTACTAAAAATTATTTTTTTCTTTATAACGTCATTTTTTATGAATGCGCAAACAGCCGCTGATAAGGAAAGTGATGTTAAGTACCCACAATTTCAGTTCAAAGGCCTTCTACAGGCGCGTTATTTGGAAAGTACCGGTAAAAATGTTGATGTTTTGGGAGTTCATCATTCTACAGGTCAAGTAACACAAAGCTCCTTTGATATTAAAAGAATGCGTGTTGGACTCAATACCAAATTAAGCGAAGCCACAGAAGTTGTAATTCTGGTAAATCTTGCCGATTTTAAGTCTGATCCCAAATCTAAAGTTCTTGAAAATGCTTACGGAAAATATACTTTTAGTAAATATTTAGCCTTAACAGGAGGGCAGTTCCGTCCTGCATTTGGTATAGAAGAGCTGGTGCCTGTTGATATTATAAAGTCATTTGATTTTTCCAATCAGTATTATGAGTTTGGTAAAAACGGATGGACAAGTTTTCAAATTGGAGCTTCGGCAACGGGAGCTTTCGATATTGGAAAGATTCCGGTTAACTATGCGATTTCTGTTTTAAATGGTAACGGAAAAAATCAGGAAATGGATAATGATAACGGAAAATTGTATACGACCAGATGGGGTTTTGGTCTGTCTAAAGAACACAAGATCAATCTGGGTCTAAATGGCGGAATCGGGAAAAGAGCCAATCAGAAAGTTTTCGCTTTGGGGATTGATATTACCAGTGATTTTAAGCTTACCGACAGATTGACTTTTGATTTGCAAATTGAATACAAGCAGGGGACTAATCATAATTTGTATTTTTCCTTACCTGCAGATGCGAGAACGTCAAATGTTGACGATTATCAAATGCGGGGAATTTATTTTTTACCCAATTTGCGATATTTGGTCGATTATAAAAAATTAACTTCACTGGAACTGTCCTGTCGTTTTGAATCATTTGACAATAATTATAAAGTCAATTCAAATGTACGTCAGACGTATACGCCTATGTTGAGTCTTGAGTTTGGGAAAGCTTATACGGGACGAATAGAATTGGGATTTGAAATTGATCGTTTCGACAAAAATATCCCTGACACCTCATTTTATAATGACAACTTGTTTTTGCTTCAGTTACAACTCCGTCTATAACACAATTTAATTTCCTTTTTTTATGAAAGAAGTACAAATACCTCAAACCTTGATTACACTTGCCGTTGGACTTGCAATTTGGTTTATTCCGGCACCGGATGGTGTTGTTGCAGAAGCCTGGCATTTGTTTGCCATTTTTGTGGCAACTATTCTTGGAATCATTTTAAAAGCAGCTCCTATGGGTACTATGTGTATGATTGCGATTGCATTAACCGCTTTTACACAGGTGCTGGCTCCCGGAGATGCAGGAAAATCGATCACTTTGGCTCTGAAAGGCTTTGGTGATAAGGTAATTTGGCTTATCGGAATTTCGTTTTTTATTGCGAGAGGATTTATCAAAACAGGTTTGGGGAACAGAATTGCTTTTTTGTTTATCAGGATATTTGGGAAAAGTTCACTTGGATTGGCTTATGGCCTTGGCCTTGCCGATTTAGTTTTGGCTCCGGCAGTGCCAAGTAATACTGCAAGAGGAGGGGGGATTATTTACCCAATTATGAAATCAATGTCGATGAGTTTTGGTTCGATGCCGGATCAGCCCGAAACACATCGAAAATTAGGATCGTATCTTACTCTGAGCAGTTACAATGCAAATCTGATCGCGTCATCAATGTTTTTAACGGGAACAGCAAGTAATCCGATGTGTCAGAAGTTTGCACTAAATCTGGGAATTAAAATTAGCTGGATTTCATGGGCAACAGCAGCGATAGTTCCGGGTCTGGTTGCTTTTTTTGTAATTCCTTTGGTTTTATACAAGATATACCCGCCTGAATTGAAAAAAACGGGAGATGCTCCGCAAATTGCAGCTCAGAAACTAAAAGAAATGGGAGCGATCACCCGTAACGAATGGATGATGCTGTTGACCTTTTTTATTCTGTTGTTTCTTTGGATGACTGGCGATCTGTTTTCTATTGATGCGACAACTACTGCTTTTATCGGATTGGTTATTTTATTATTGACTTCTGTGTTAACCTGGGATGATGTAAAAGCTGAAAAAGGAGCCTGGGACACCATAGTGTGGTTCTCCGTTTTGGTGATGATGGCAAGTTCGCTCAATGAACTGGGATTTATTGGCTGGTTTAGCGATGTGGTAAAAGCTGAAATAGGAGGTTTGAGCTGGCAAATGGCATTTCCTATTATTGTATTGGTATACTTTTTTAGTCATTACCTTTTTGCAAGTGCAACAGCTCACGTGGCTGCTATGTATGCTGCATTATTGGGTGTTGGAATTTCACTTGGAATTCCGGGCTTGCTATTGGCTTTTATGTTGGGATTTGTAGGTTCTCTTTACGGAACTTTAACCCATTACGGGCACGGGCCGGCACCAGTTTTCTTCGGAAGCGGTTATGTCGACCTGAAAAGCTGGTGGGTCAAAGGTTTGATAACCGGTCTGGTTATGCTCTTTATTTATATGGTAATAGGAGGGTTGTGGCTCCGGTTAATTGGGGATTTCTAAATGCGGATTCCTGGAGGAAGTAACTCTTTGTATTCCGGATTTTTTTTAATAAACAATACAATTTTTGGGTGGATAGGCATTATTCGGAATTTCTTTTCGCTAACCACTTCCATGATACCTTTTAATAAAGTGTCAATTGTGGCTTGATTATCAAAGCCTTCAGGGGAGTTGATTTTGGTTAAGAAAATTTTCTTTTCCTGAAAAGAATACTCCACAGAAAGTAAGCCTTCAGGGACTATGGTTTCAAATTGTCTTGCAAAAGTATTGTCTTTGATTTCCATAGTTTCAATGTGTTCCATATTTGTCATGTTTTGGGGGATTGAATTAAAAAAAATAATAGAAAAGAACATTTGATAATTTTATAAAGAACATTCTGGAAAAAATGTTTCAATATAAGTTAACGGGATTGCAAAGTTAATCAATTGATTTTCAATATAAAATTATTTTTTAATCCCGTGAAATAGCTCCGAATTGTGCATGTTTACTACTGTTGTTTGGTTTGTGGAGTAATTTATGGTGTAAGATTTGCATTGGATATTGCTAAAAAAAGTAATTTTAGCTTAAAAAAAGCGGTAACCTTAAATTCTCGTGCAGTCAAATGAGTAAAATTCCTGTATATTTTATGCCCGGCCTTGCGGCAAGTCCCGCTATTTTTGAGCGGATCAGTTTAGACGAGTCTGTTTTTGAAATGTGTTTGCTGGAATGGGAGATTCCGCAGCCAAAAGAATCTTTATCAGATTATGCTTTTCGAATTTCTAAAAACATTAAACATGAGAATCCGGTTCTGGTAGGAGTTTCTTTCGGAGGTGTCCTGGTTCAGGAAATAGCAAAACATATTAATGCGCGAAAAGTAATTATTATTTCAAGTGTAAGAAGTAATAAAGAATTTCCAAGGCGAATGAAAATCGGAAAAACTACAAAAGCATATAAGCTCATTCCGATGAAGTTAATTTTGAATATCGAAAATCTGGCGAAATATTCTTTTGGAGAAAAAGTAAACAAGCGTATTAAGTTGTATGAAAAGTTTCTCGCGGTACGGGATCTCAATTATTTGCAATGGGCTGTCGAATCGATTATTTTATGGAACAGAAGTGAAATCGATCCTAAAGTGATTCATATTCACGGAGATCAGGATGATGTTTTTCCTATAAAGTATATTAATAGCTGCATTGTAGTTAAGGGAGGAACACATATTATGATTCTTAATAAATACAAATGGCTGAATGAAAATCTGCCTTCGATTATCTTGGAAAATTAAAATTTCAAGTTTTTTAAGTTCCAAATTCCAAGTTTCAGGTTTCAAGTTTCAAGTTTTAGGTTTTTACGGGTAATATTATCATCATGAGGAACGAGGGATGACAAATTTAATCCTAAGTCAAAAACTCCATCTCACATTTCACATCTTACACTTTACTCAGAAATCTAAAACAAAAAAAATCCCAAACTCTTGTGGAATTTGGGATTTAAAATATTGTAATTGAAAAATTAGATTTTTTTCATTTGCTCTTTCATCATCGAGATTTGCTCTTTTAGCATTCCCTGTTTGTCTAATTTTTTAGCTTCGTTTAATAAATTAGTCGCTTCAAGTTTTCTTCTGCGTGACATTGCAACTCCGGCAAGGTTTAATTTTGCAACGGCAAGGTCCATATCCATTGATAATCCAAGTTCGATTGCTTTTTTGAAATGTTTCTCCGCCAGATTGATATTGGTTTGAGATAACATGATACCGTGTAGGTAATTGAAGTATCCTTGTTGTTTTCTTACTAAGGCAGCTTCAGGGTTTTTGATATAAGCAAGCCATTTTTTAGCTCCTTCAAAGTCTTGTTTTCTTAATTTAAGGAAGGCTAAAAGGATAAATTCGTTTTTGAAGTAAAGAAAAACAGGAATTGCAGTTAATAATATAAGGAAAATACCATTCCCGATATTACTCTCTGTAAATTGCCAAATACCAGCGACTACAAGAAGTCCGGCTAAAATAAGTTTAATATTTTTGTGAAACATAATTATTGTAAATTTGTGATTGCAAAGATAGCAAAAGGAATTAAAAATATTTTTATAAAACTACTTGCCAGAAAAAAAAGTCTTTGTATATTTGCACTCGGTTTTGGAATAATGATATTCAAAAACAGAAAAAGATATTAGATACCATTTTAAAGATACAAAACAATGAGCAAAAGAACATTTCAACCATCGAAAAGAAAAAGAAGAAATAAGCACGGATTTATGGACAGAATGGCTTCAGCGAATGGAAGAAAAGTTCTGGCGCGTAGAAGAGCAAAAGGAAGACATAAATTAACTGTTTCTAGCGAACCTAGACACAAGAAATAATGTTTCTATAAACATAAATAAGGCGTTACTTTTTTAGTATCGCCTTTTTTTATACCTTGTCGGTAAAAAAATCTGCAACGTTCTAGTTTAGAATACACTACGAATGTTTTTTGAAGTACTTTTATAATAACTACACAATACAAATAAAATGCCTAAAGACACATCAATAAAATCAGTTTTAATAATAGGGTCAGGACCTATTGTTATTGGCCAAGCTTGCGAATTTGACTATGCAGGTTCTCAATCTGCACGTTCTATTCGTGAAGAAGGGATTGAAGTTATCTTGATAAACTCGAATCCAGCAACAATTATGACCGATCCAAGTATGGCCGATCATATTTACCTGAAGCCATTAACGACAAAATCGATTATTGAAATTCTGAAAGAACATCCACAAATTGATGCCGTTTTGCCTACAATGGGAGGACAAACTGCACTGAACTTGTGTTTGGAAGCTGAAGAGAAAGGAATTTGGCAGGATTTCGGAGTGAAATTAATTGGAGTTGATGTCAATGCAATTAATATTACAGAAGACAGAGAGCAGTTCAAACAGCTTTTAGAAAGAATAAATGTTCCAACTGCACCTGCAAAAACGGCCACTTCTTATTTAGAAGGTAAAGAGATTGCACAGGAGTTCGGTTTTCCGTTAGTAATTCGTCCTTCTTTTACTCTTGGAGGAACCGGAGCTGCGGTAGTTTATAAAAAAGAAGATTTTGATGAGCTTTTAACCAGAGGTCTTGAGGCTTCTCCGATACATGAAGTTTTAATTGATAAAGCTTTAATGGGGTGGAAAGAATACGAGTTAGAGCTTTTAAGAGATAAAAATGATAATGTTGTGATCATCTGTTCAATCGAAAATATGGACCCAATGGGAATTCATACCGGAGATTCGATTACAGTTGCACCGGCGATGACATTATCGGATACAACATTCCAAAAATTACGTGACTATGCAATCCTGATGATGCGTAGTATCGGAAATTTTGCAGGAGGCTGTAACGTACAGTTTGCAGTTTCACCAGATGAAAAAGAAGATATCGTAGCGATCGAGATCAACCCTCGTGTGTCGCGTTCATCAGCTTTAGCATCAAAAGCAACAGGATACCCGATCGCTAAAATCGCTTCTAAACTGGCTTTAGGATACAACTTAGACGAATTACAAAATCAAATTACAAAATCAACTTCGGCTCTTTTTGAACCGACTTTAGATTATGTAATCGTAAAAATACCACGTTGGAACTTTGATAAATTTGAAGGTGCCGACAGAACTTTAGGACTTCAGATGAAATCTGTTGGAGAGGTAATGGGAATCGGACGTTCGTTCCAGGAAGCATTACACAAAGCCACCCAATCTTTAGAAATTAAAAGAAACGGTTTAGGAGCTGACGGAAAAGGATATAAAAACTACGAGCAGATTATCGAAAAACTGACTTTTGCAAGTTGGGATCGTGTTTTTGTAATTTATGATGCAATCGCAATGGGAATCCCATTGAGCCGTATTCATGAAATCACAAAAATCGATATGTGGTTCCTGAAACAATACGAGGAATTGTATGCTTTAGAGAAAGAAATTTCAAATTATAAAGTAGAGACTCTTCCGAAAGAGCTTTTGCTTGAAGCCAAACAAAAAGGTTTCGCCGACAGACAAATTGCTCACATGATGAATTGTCTGGAAAGTGAAGTACACACTTTGCGTATGGACAAAAATATCAACCGTGTGTTTAAACTGGTAGATACTTGTGCGGCTGAGTTTAAAGCTAAGACACCTTATTACTACTCGACTTTTGAGGCAGAAATTGAAAAAGCAAACGGGGAGCGTTATGTAGATAACGAAAGTATTGTAACGGAGAAAAAGAAAATCATCGTTTTAGGTTCAGGACCAAACAGAATTGGACAGGGAATTGAGTTTGATTATTCTTGTGTACACGGGGTTTTAGCAGCCAAAGAATGTGGTTATGAAACTATCATGATCAACTGTAATCCTGAAACGGTTTCGACTGATTTTGATACGGCGGATAAACTATACTTCGAACCGGTTTTCTGGGAACATATTTACGACATCATTCAGCATGAGAAACCGGAAGGTGTTATCGTACAGTTAGGTGGACAGACTGCTTTGAAACTGGCAGAAAAATTATCTAAATACGGTGTGAAAATCATCGGAACTAGTTTTGATGCACTTGATTTAGCCGAAGACAGAGGAAGATTCTCAGATTTGTTGAGAGAATTACACATTCCTTTCCCACAATTCGGAATTGCAGAAACGGCTGACGAAGCTTCTGCACTGGCAGATCAGTTGGATTTCCCACTATTAATTCGTCCTTCTTATGTATTAGGAGGTCAGGGAATGAAAATCGTAATCAACAAGAAAGAGTTAGAGGAGCATGTGATCAATTTATTGAAAACTATTCCTGGAAATAAATTGCTTTTAGACCACTATTTGGCAGGAGCAATTGAAGCGGAAGCGGATGCGATTTGTGATGCAGACGGAAACGTTTACATTATCGGAATTATGGAGCATATCGAACCTTGTGGAGTTCACTCCGGAGATAGTAATGCTACTTTACCTCCTTTTAACTTAGGAGAATTCGTAATGCAGCAAATCAAAGATCACACGAAGAAAATTGCCAGAGCTTTAAAAACAGTGGGTCTGATCAATATTCAGTTTGCGATAAAAGACGATACCGTTTACATTATCGAAGCAAACCCAAGAGCTTCCAGAACAGTACCATTTATTGCTAAAGCTTATGGTGAGCCTTATGTGAACTACGCTACAAAAGTAATGTTAGGACACAATAAAGTAACTGATTTTGACTTTAACCCACAATTGAAAGGATACGCGATTAAACAACCGGTCTTCTCCTTCAGTAAATTCCACAATGTAAACAAAGCATTAGGACCTGAAATGAAATCGACAGGAGAGAGTATCTTGTTTATTGACGATCTAAAAGACGATCAATTCTACGAATTGTATTCCAGAAGAAAAATGTACCTGAGTAAATAATCTCAAGTCTTACTATAAAAAAAGCTCCAGTGATGGAGCTTTTTTTGTGGTTAATTTTGGAAGTTGTTTTTGATTAATTCTAGTTTGAAATATTATTCATTTGAAGAGTACGCCATATTGTCTCTCGTATTTTTTTGTACCGAAATAGCTCCAAAAAGAGCCAATAAAAAAGCAAAAGCATAAAAACCTTTTTCACTTGGTAAGATCGTAGCATTCCATAGGCCCACGATTAACAATACAATAGATAAAAGAGTTCCGAACCAGCAGATTCCGTAATACATATCAGTTACCGGAAGTTTCTCCAGTCTGTCTCTGACACTTTTTTGTAAGGAGACAACAGCAAAAAGACCAAACATTAAAACGGTGAAATAATATCCTTTTTCGTTTAAAAGCATTTCGGCTCTTGCAAGTCCTACTATAAATCCAACTGTTCCTGCTCCAAGAGCTACCCATGATGCCGCTATAAAGGCGTTCGATGTTTTTTGTACCATACTTAGTTTAATAATTTTGTTTTGGTTGATGAACAAATATAGATAAATTCGGGTCATCTCAAAACAAACGGAAGTAATATTATTCAGTATTATCTTCTAAAAATGTTAAATAAAAAAAGCTCCGGATTACGGAGCTCTCTTGTTTTACTATAAAGTAAGATGTTATGGTTTCATTAATTGTTGCAAAGGTTTTAATTGATCCATATTAATATTGGATTGTTTCATAACCGACATCAAGGTCATAATATTGTTAGGGTTCATGTTTTTTCCTAACACACGCACCACTACAAAACCACTTTCTTTTTTGTTGGCAAAAACTACAAATTCTTCGATGTTGTCGTCGGCTCCTACATAACTTATTGATGCGCCGTCTTTACCTGAACCGACCTTCATTAATTCCTGGTATTTTGGATTTTTCAGGATCTCTTTCAGTTTGCTGCGTTCTGTTTCAAATTGCGCCTGATTTTTAGACGTCTCTTTGAAAGCCAGGATATTCATTTTGTCAAATGATTTTAAAGCTTCATTTTGCTCTGCAGATAATTTTGCTTTTTCCACATTTAGAATCGATGATGAAATGTCAAGTGCAATAAAATCTTTGTTGTCTGTGTTTTCAACAAAATACTTCTGCAATGAAGGGGTAGAATTACAACTTACTAAAGTCAGTAAAACTAATAGGGCTGAGGTAATAACGCTTGCTTTCATCTTATTTTTTGCCTTTAGAAGCTTTTTTTAAGTCAGACCCACCAGGAAGCTGCATCTTATCTGTTAGTACTGAGATTTCGTTTAAGTCAAAGTTACCAATAAGAGACAGTAATACAGTTTCACTGCCCTTAGCTCCGTCGATGTACATTAGTAATTCTTTTACCTGCGTATCACTTGATCCTGATTTGATCAGGATTCTAACATTTTTACCGCCATCGTTTACTCTCATTAGTTCCTCTAAACCGGCAGTTTTTACATATTTGTCTGCAGAAGCTTTCATGTCAGCTTCAATTTTAGGATTTTTAGTGGTAAACACTTTTAAGTAGTCTAATTTTTTAATCAGATTAATGTACTGTTGCGTTTCTTTATCAGAAGTGTCGGCCTTTACTTTACTCATTAAATCAAACATTTTTTTGTTTACGATTACTGAGGTTACATCGTCCTGACCATCATATTTATCAAATGCTCCCTGAGCATAAAAAGTGTGGCTAACGAATGCTAAAACTAGTGTTATGATGAAATTTTTCATTTTGATTGAGATTTAAATTACTGTTTAAAAATTTTGTTTTTTGATTGTTCGTATTCTTTAATGTATTGTACACTTTCAATACCTACATTAACATTGTTTGATAATAAGGCTAAAGCTTTTTGCGTTGCGGCAAGTGCTTCTTCCGGATCATCGTAGGTTCCTAATTCTGATTGAGCTGTAACCGGAGTTGCATTTTTTTCGCTCGTATAGAAATAGGTTCCAATTCCCAGTAAAACAACAGCTGAAGCTGCAATCGATAACCACGCCACTTTTCGCTTTTTAGTTTTTAGTGGAATCGTCTGCATCGATTTCTGTTCTTTTACCTGAGAGAAATAACCAAACATTGGTTTGTATTGCTCCAAATGCTGCGCAACATCCGGTGAAGAAAAATATTCTTTTAATTGATTTTCTTCGGCAATCGTGGTTTCTCCCTGAAAGTATTTTTCTAATATATCTTCTATTTTATTGAATTCCATAACTGTGTGTATTAACCATTGATTCTCTAATTTTTTTTCTCGCTCTTGAAAGGGCTACGCGTATAGCTGTTTCGTTCATGTTGACAATTTTCGCAATTTCATCAAATTCATATTGCTCCACATCTCGCAACTGAATTAATATTTGTAATTGTTCAGGTAATTGGCTTATAATTTTTTCAACCCATTCTAGACTATTCGAATCCTCCAGTTTTTTGTCCAATTGAGGCTCCCGGTCCGTATAATTATTATGTACAATTTTAAGATTTCCGGCCCTTTTCGATTTCAACTGATCCAGACAATAATTCTTGGTCATTGTCATTGCAATAGCTTCAACACTATTATAGGAGTCCAAAGAATCTTTTTTGTTCCATAACTTTACCATAACTTCCTGAGTGGCATCTTCAGCCTCCTCGGTACTGGTTAACAATCTTTTTGCCAGACGAAAAACTTTGTCTTTGAAAGGATTTATTAATTCTATAAACACATTCTGATTCATAAAATTTGTTGGTTATTCGTTAGCTTATATAGTGAAGACGATACACTATTATTTTTGTTACACGGGGTATTAAATTTTTTTTACAATAAAAAAAGCAATAAAATTCTTAGAGTTAAAACTAAAGATAGTATTTTTACGTTACTACTACATAGATATTTACTATATGAAGACAATATTAAGAAGCGTACTGTTATTATTTTTACTTGCTTTTTCTTTACAATCTTGTGAAGATCAGGATGATGTAGCGGCTCCGGCCTCGTTGCAGGTTAATGATTTTGTCTGGAAAGGACTGAATCAGTTTTATTTATGGCAAGCTGATGTTCCTACTTTGGCAGATGACCGTTTTAGCAATCAGGAAGCCTTAAATGCTTTTTTGAGAGGATATTCTAAACCGGAAGAATTATTTCAGGATTTATTGAATAAACCTATAAGCAAATTTCCAAAAGGTCAGGCAATTGATCGTTTTAGCTGGATTGTTGACGATTATACAGTTTTAGAACAGGAACTTCAGGGAACTTCAAAGAATAATGGTGTAGATTTTAGATTGAGTTATAAACCGGGAAGTACTACAGATTTAGTGGGTTATGTACGTTATATTATACCTAATTCTGATGCTTCTAAAAAAGACATCAAAAGAGGGGATCTTTTTACAGGTATTAACGGAACTTCTTTAACGGTTTCAAATTATCAGTCGCTATTGGCAGCGGATAGTTATACATTGAATATGGCTACTTTTAACGGTACCGGTTTTGATAGTAACGGAAAAACAGTTGCATTAGTAAAAACAACTTTAGATGAAAATCCTGTTTTTATCAATAAAGTGATTACATCCGGGAGCCGTAAAATAGGTTATTTGATGTACAATGGTTTTTATGGAAATTATGATGCACAGCTTAATGCGGCTTTTGCAGAGCTAAAAGCGCAGGGTGTTACTGATTTAGTTTTAGATTTAAGATATAACGGAGGAGGTTCAATTCAGACTTCAACCCGTCTGGCGAGTATGATTACCGGACAGTTTACCGGCAAAGTTTTTTCGAAAGAAAAATGGAATTCCAAAATCAACGAATATTACCAAAGTGAAGATCCTGAATCATTGCTGAATAAATTTGTAGATAAAATGGACGGTGCGGCGATTAATAGCCTGAACATGACTAAAGTTTATATTATAACCACAAGCGGTACAGCATCGGCAAGTGAATTGGTTATAAACGGATTAGTGCCTTATATTTCTGTAGTTCAGGTAGGAGAGACTACTGTTGGTAAAAATGTAGGATCGGTAACCTTATATGATTCTCCAACTTTTGGAAAAACGAATCGTAATCCAAATCATAAATATGCGATGCAGCCTTTGGTTTTAAAAATTGTAAATGCAGCTGATTTTGGAGAATATACAGACGGTTTGAAACCAACGTATGAAAAATTAGAACGCATTACGAACTTAGGAGTTTTAGGAGATCCAAACGAACCGCTGTTGAGTGTAGCAATATCTCAAATAACAGGAATCAGTGCGAAAAAAGCAGGAGATGACAGTGGGGTAACGCTGAAAGCATTTACAGATGCTAAAGCAATGGACGGAATTAAAAATCAAATGTATATTGAAAAAGCTCCGGAAGGACTTTTACGAGCATTGAAATAAAAGAAAAGGCTTTCAGAAATGAAAGCCTTTTTTTATGTCATAATCTAAACGAATTACAGGAATTAATCGTTGAAATAGAAACCGTTTGGTCCAACACCAACAGTTAATTCTTTTTGTAATGTTCCTCCTAAGTTGTAGATGTAAGCTTTACTGTTTGAAGCAAAATCCCCTCCATCAGCAATAAAAATTCTGTCATTTTTTACAGCAAAACCATACATTTTTCCATACTCAGAAGTTGAGCTATATTGAAAAATAGGAGTTGTTGAAGCTGTAGTTGCAGTGTAGTCTATTGCATAAACTGCAGTGTTTAAAGTGTAGTATATCTTGTTGTTGTAAATGTCTAAGTTTTTAACTCCGTCAAGTGACTCCGGGAAAGTGATTTTCGTGATAGAGTTATCAGATAACTTTACTTTTACAATTTCGCTTCTTTCTCCGAAAGAACTTCTAATGGTATACAAAACACCATCTTTTACTTCCATAGTATCTGCACCATAACCAATCGTTACAGGAGTTTCCAGTTTATTTGTAGTTGGATTAACTACAAGTAATTTATCGTTGTTGTAAGGCTCAGTTACATAAAGTTTGTTGTTGAAAATTTCAATATGATTTCCGGTCGCATTTAACGGTATGGTAGTTTCTACTTTGTTTGTAGACAAGTTGATTACAGCGATGAAATCATCTGTGTTACCAGCCGGATTTGTTTTAGACCAATAGGTATTTGCATTAGTTACATAAGCTTTTCCGTCTTTTACAACTCCATATCTTGGGGCTGTTAAACCGGTTTCAACTTTAGCAATCAATTTAAAACTATAACGGTCTACTACATTAATAACATTTGAACCGCCGGCAATAATATAAGCTCTGTCTCCGTCAAAAAAGATGTTTTGAAGATATTTCCCAACAAAATCACTAGTATTCACAGTTTTGTAAACATCTTTCGTGAAAGTATTTAAATCGTCAGATATGAAAGAAACGGAACCACCATCAGTAAAGTTTCCTTCATTTAAGATGAAAACGCCATTATCATAAACTCCTTTAGGTCCATCAGAGTCGTCATTAGAGCAAGAAACAAAAAGCGATGCGCTTAATGCTAATAGGAATAATCTAGTTAGTTTCATTATATTAAAATTTAAAGTTTAAGTACAAGTTGTAATTTCTTCCGGGCATCGGTCTGTGTTCCAGACTTTGATAGAAGGTATTCCAAACATTTAGAACCTGAAAACCTACTTTGAAAGAAGATAAAAGTTTAAAATCGTAGTCTACACCAATATTAGAAACGGTGTAAGCCGATACAATTTTTTCCGGATCATTGTCGGATTGCGTATACACAAAGCCATTATAAAGAAATTGATAATTGGCAGATAGGTTATTTCTTGAGTAAGCAATGGAAGCAGTAACTTTATGAAAAGGAACAAAAAATAATTGCTTTTTGGTTTCTACATTTTCCGAAACAGAATAAGCATAAGTAGCATTTGCAGTCAGGTTGTTTTTTCCAAAATTTTTCTTCCAGCTCAATAATGTTTCAGCACCATAACTGTTTACTTTATCTGTGTTTTGCGGCATCCAGATCCCATTTGTACCTGGAACCCATCGCAACAGATCTTTTATTTTAATGTAGTAAAAAGTTTGAGTCAAAGAAAAGTTTTGAATGGTAAAAACGTTTCCAATTTCGGCCTGATAAGAACTCTCCGGTTTTAAATTAGGATTTCCGCCTTCTTCCCAATACAAATCATTGAAAGTTGGGATTCTGAAATTACGGGACACATTCAATTTTAAATTATACAGTTTTCCAAATTGATAGGAGGAACCTGCAGAGAATAGAACGGGTGATTTGTAATTGTCTGTAAACTCTTTACGAACCCCAAATTCGTTTTTCCAGTCCGCAGAAATATCTTGTTTTATAAGTAAAGCAGCAGAACTTATTTCTCTAACATTATCACCAAAACCACTTCCGTATCCTTTAGTCCGATTGTAGTCCAGAATACCATTTACTTGCAGCGATTCTAATAATTGATAGCCTAAATCTGCTTTTGTAGTCAGGCTTTCTGTTTTTCCGTACGTATAAATATTGCTCGAGTTGTCGGCATAATATTTATAGTTCTCAAAAATATAGGCTGTTTTTAAATTGGTTTTGAATCTGCCAAAATCACCATCATATTCCAATAAGTTCCGATTAAAACCATTTACATATTTACTTTTAGTTTCAGATTCCGAAACTAATGAGGTATTTCGGTCTGTGTTTGAGGTTTGGGTATATAGTTTTAAACTGTTTTTGTCGTTGATTTTATATCCTGCATTGGCACTTAGGGTAATAACATCATATTGGCCGTTTTGATTCCAGCGCTGTTCGCCTTTCCAGTTGTATTGGTTCAGGTATTTATAATCGTTTGTAGAACTGTTTTTAGAAAAACCAATCTGAGTACTCCATTTTTTATTCGAGATACTCGTTTTATAATTAATTCCGATCGTGTTGAAACTTCCGTAATCCAATCTTAAACTGTTTTCAAATTTATTGTAAAAGGCGAGATCCGTATTCAAGTGTACGGTTCCTCCAACGGCTCCGCTACCGTAAATAACACTTCCTCCTCCTGCTTTTACATTAATAGAATTATAATCGGATCCGGAAATGGTATTAAAATCAGTACTTCCATTCATTTGGGAATTAATGTTAATTCCGTTCCAGATTACAGCCGTTTGCGATGATGTTGTACCTCTAAAAGCAACTGTAGAAAGCATTCCGCGGCCGTACTCTTTAAAATAAATGGTAGAATTAAAGTTTAATAAATCCGTTAATAAGGCTTCATTTTTGCCAATAACAGAGTCATTTAGTTTTAAAACCGATTGTGAATTGGAGTATTTTTTAAGATTAGCGTCAGAAACGACAACCGTTTTAAGTTTCGTAATAGAATCGTTCTGCGCCACAGTAATCTGGCACAACAATAAGAAACAAAGAGCAAAAAGTTTTTTCAAAGTCATAATTTCTACACTCTTTTTCCCGAGAGCTCGATATTGATTACAAAGGCAGGTCTCCTGGCTTGCGTCTTGTTGTTTACCTTCCCATTCGTCAGCGCGAGCAGTGGTTTTGTAGTTAACAACAAGCATTCTTTTCAGAACAAAGCTTACAGTTGCGGGTACAGCTCAAGATTTATTACTTGATTCCCTTTTAATGTGTATGAATGAACACAACCTTAATTTTCTGCAAAGATAAAGTTAAAATTATTGAATTTTCAAATTTGTTTTCGTTTTAGAGAGGGATTCTGAACAAATGATAATTTAACTCACTATTTTAATAACCTCTCCGAACGCTACTTTATTGGTAAAAGCGTCTTTTAGTGGTAATCCGGACTGATGACATAAAATACTTCTGATCACACCGGCATGTGAGACAATGACTACAGGAGTTGTCTGGTTGAAAACATAATCTTCTAAAAACGTACCCACTCTTTCATGAAGTATTGTAAAAGACTCCCCATTTGGGACTTGAGTGGTGACAAAATCTTCCATCCAGGGATTAAGTTCATCCGCAGGAATTGCATCCCAGTTTTTCAATTCCCAATCGCCAAAATTCATTTCCATCAGGCGATCGTCCATAATAAAGGAAGCTGGTTTTATAGTATTCTGAATGTATTGGGCCAGCATAGTACAACGTTTCAATGGACTTGAAAAGAGTAGGGCCTCAAGAGGTAATTGCGAGACAATATCCTTAAAGATTTCTTCGAATGGAACAGCCAAATCTACATCAGTCTGGCCGTAGCAGATTCCTTTTTCGCAGGTTGTTTCGGTATGACGAACTAGATAAATTTCCATATCAGAAGAATGCTTAAATAGTAAATAACTTCACAAACCTGTTGCGTTGCTCCCAGGCAGTCACCCGTGTAACCATCAATCCATTTTTGGAAGTAGCGGGCTAAAAAATAGCGCATGATGAATACCGGAATAATTGCCAAAAGAAATTTAGATTGAAAAAATGAAAGTACCAATAATGGAATTAGTCCGAAGAAGAACGAACCTGTAATTTCTTTCCAACTGTGTTTCTTAGCTATAGGCTTGCTTTTACTTGTCGCATCATCGCGGGAGTATTCGTGAGTAAAAATAATTGATATTGCTGCGAGACGACTTAAAGAATGGGCCGAAATGAATAACAGAAAAACTAGAAAAATGTTAGTAGTAAAAAGTGAAATGGATTCTGAAAGCAGTTTGAATTTTAATAGAAATAGTAAAACTAAACCAATCGCTCCGTAAGCTCCAATCGCACTGTCTTTCATGATAAGCAGAATTTTTTCTTTGGTCCAGCCGCCTCCAAAACCATCACAGACATCGGCGAAACCGTCTTCATGAAAAGCTCCCGTGGTTAATATTGAGGCGATAATAGCCAAAAGTACTGCGGTTTCAATAGAGAGAAAAAGCGAGAAAAGATAAAAAGCCAGAAAGGAAATGCTCCCAACAATCCAGCCAATGAAAGGAAAATATCGTGTTGCCTTATTTAAATAGTCTGGATCATGATTGATGTTTTTAGGGCACGGGATTCTGGTGTAAAACATTAAACAGGTAAAGAAAATATGTAGTTCTTTTTTCATTTAAGATAATTGATTAAGGCAAAATTAAAGGATGAAACTATAAACTGAGACTGAAAACTATTTTCTGCTAACGCCCGCGCTTTCGAAACTGGCCATTTCATTCAGAAAAACTTCAGCTGATTTCAAAATTGGAAAGGCAATCGCACAGCCGGTACCTTCTCCCAAGCGCAAATCCAGATTCAGAATAGGTTTTGCATTTAAATAATCTAATAATTTCTGATGCGCTTTCTCGGCGGAACAGTGACAGAAGACCGCATTTTTATGAATAGCAGGATTTATTTTTGAAGCGATTAAAAAGGTCGTACTACAAATAAATCCATCCACCAGAAGGAGCATATTGTTCTCAAAAGCAGTTAACATCCCACTGACAATTTGTATAATTTCAAAACCTCCAAAGTAGGCCAACTGTTGTTTTAACTCGGCCGGACCGGTATAATTTTCAATAGCTTTTCGCAGTAAGTTTTGTTTTTGAAGTAATTTTTCATCTTCAACACCCGTTCCTTTTCCGACGCATTCTTCGATAGAAAATCCGGTTAGAAGGCTCATCAATACCGAGGCAGTAGAGGTGTTTCCAATTCCCATTTCACCAAAACCAATACAATTGGAACCTTTTCTTGCAATGTCTTCCACAATTGATTTTCCTTTTTCGAAACACAATTGTAACTCTGCTTCACTCATTGCGGGAATGTGCAGAAAAGATTGTGTTCCTTTGGCTATTTTGGCATTAATCAGATTGGCATTGGTTGGAAAATCATAATTAACACCGGCATCAACGATAGATAACTGAATGTCATTTTGCTTACAGAAGACGTTAATGGCAGCGCCGCCTTCCAGAAAATTAGTCACCATTTGTCTTGTGACATCCTGCGGGTAAGCGCTTACGCCATGGTTGGCAATACCATGATCAGCAGCAAAAACGACGATAAAAGGATTTATGATTTTTGGGTTTAACGTTTCAAAAACAGTTCCCATCTGAAAGGCTAAAGTCTCGAGAGTGCCTAAAGCGCCAATGGGTTTGGTCTTCGAATCTATTTTGTCTTGTAGCTGAGTGCTGAAGTTGAAATCTTTTGAGCTTTCTGTTTTTGAGTTTAAATTTAAAACCGGAATTAGATTTTCAACGGTAGTTTTGATTTCCGTACAATCCGGAGCCTCTGATTTTTGTTTCCAGTGTAATTGCTGCAACATGGGTTGATTATCATAATTTGTAGCAGGTTTTCCGATACAGAAATACCCCAACGGCTCAATGTTTTCAGGTAAATCGAGAATCTTTTTAAACTGATAATAGTTCAGAATAGACACCCAGCCCATTCCGTAACCCTGCTCAGTGAGAGAGAGCCAGATGTTCTGAGCAGCACAAACCGAACTGAATTTTACCGCTTCATTACTGCCAACCGTTCCAATGGTAAATTGGTTCAGTACAGATCGATCATAAGCAATAATGAGTCCGATTGGAGCTTCCTCAATGGCCTCCAGTTTTAAGGATTTATAGTGTTCCTTTTGTTCGTGATTGTCGGTAAGTTCCTCAGCTTTTTTGTTGTAATCTAAAAAAAGCTCTTTAATGGTACTTTTAACCGCAGCAGATTTAATAAGATAATATCGGGTAGCATCTGTTAATCCAACTGACGGTGCCCAATGTCCGGCTTGAAGTGCTTTTTGAATGACTTCGTCAGGAACTTCGTCATTTGTAAAATGGCGGGTATCACGACGTGATTTTAGTATATCGTCTAAATGACTCATTTTTAAATTCCAATTTTTAAATTCCAAAAACTTCGGGTTTGTAGAATAGTAACCGTAAAGATAAAGTATCGTATTGTAATTTGGGATTTAAAAATTGGATTTTCTTTCGATCACTATCCTTTTATCTTAACAGGAATTCCCGAAACCATTAGAACCACTTCATCTGCGTTTGAAGCCAAAAACTGATTCATCCAACCCTGAAGTTCGGTAAATTTTCGGCCGATATGAGTTTCGGCATGAACACCCATTCCGATTTCATTTGTGACAATAATCAGCGTAGCATTTTCCTGTTGCGCTATGGATAGAAATTCTTTTTTTGCTTCCTCTAAACTTAAAGTAACCTCATTTTTATGGTCGACAAAAAAGTTGGTCAGCCAAAGGGTAACGCAATCTATTAAAGCCACTTTTCCGGAAAAGTCAATTTCACTTAAGTATTTCTCTTTTTCAATATTGGTCCAGCGTTCGTCGCGCTCCTGTTGATGTCTGTCAATTCTGTTTTGAAAATCAGAGTCCCATTTCCTAGCTGTCGCTACATATATAGGGGTATCTGAAAGTTGTAAGGCCAGGCTTTGGGCGTAACTGCTCTTTCCTGATCGTTCGCCTCCTGTAATTAGGTAGATCATTTTAATTGTTGATTGTTAATTGTTAATTGTTGGTTGTGAAATGTTGATTGTTAATTTAAAGAAGAGGCTGTTTAGGAGGAATTTGACTTTTGGTCGTTTTGATAATACTTGTTATTAATTTTAATATTGAAATGGCGTCATTATTAATAGTCGCAAATTCTTTTTCATTTAAGTAATTGGTTGCTTTTAGTAATTCTAACCAATAAACAGCTTCATTGGCCTCTTTTTGGGCAATTGCAAATTTATGAATAAAATCATTTTTGCTTTCGGCATGTTCAGCTTCTCTTATCATAGCACCTATACTTGTTCCAGATCGCAGAAGCTGTTTAGAAAGGACAAATTCTTTTTTCTCCGCGGATAGGTACTGATATAATTTAACTATTCGAATCGCAAAATCAAAACTTTTATCTTTGATTATATTCTCTTTCATAATTCACAACTAGCAATTTATAATCAACAATCAACAATTAGTAAGGGCAGTGTCGGCATTCGTTTCCGCAGCAGCTTCCTCTTTTTAAGTGAAACCAGGCTTTGAAAACATAATTTCCGTTTTCCAAATAATAATCAATTCCTTCGATTAACTTTTCTTGTTTGGGTAAAGATATGGCTTTATTTTTAAGAGCTTTTTGTGGGGTAAGCGTTTCTACGTAAGCGTCGATTTTATCTTCGCAGGCTTCTTTAAAACAAACGGGGCAAAGACAGTCGCCTCCTTCGGAAAGATTAAAAATAGGGGGGAAATCATTACACCAACACTTGTTTTCATTTGAAGTATCTCCACAGCTGAAAGAAGATTCACAGCTCGAGCAGACTTTGGTTTTTATGGGATTCATTAGGGAAAAATGATGTTTATTTGATTTTGTAGGAATAAAGGTAGATAAAAAAAATAGAAATTGCGTTACCTTTGTCAGTAATGAAATTGTAAAATTTATAAGGAAGACGATTCAAATTATATGCCATAAAAGCAGCATGATGAAACTGAGCCCTTTAAAAAAAATAACAGAACCTATATATGAGACATTTACTGCCAAAAATGATTTTTGTTTTACCTTTTTTTCTTCTAATCGGATGCAAAAAAAATGAATCTTCGGAGATTGTAAAAACGGAAACCGAAAAAAATAGTATCGAATATGCGTCGGGACTCTCGATTATAAAGCACGAAGGTTATTCGGTAGTAACTGTATCAGATCCGTGGCCGGATGCCCATACCAAGTTTACTTATGTACTGAAAGAGAAAGAGGCGAAAGTACCGGACAGTTTACAAAAGTACACGACTATCAAAGTTCCTTTGGAGTCAATTGTGGTGACTTCAACGACTAACATTCCGTTTTTGGAGATGTTGGAAGTAGAGAATAAATTGGTAGGTTTTCCTCATACCGATTACATTTCTTCAGAAAAAACCAGAGCACTGATAGACAAAGGTGCCGTTAAAAATGTGGGGCAAAACGAGAAATTAAATATCGAACAATTAATAGAGTTGTCTCCGGACTTAATAGTGACTTTTGGAGTAGACAATAACAATGCGATGCTTGATAATTTGAAAAAAAGCGGTTTAAATGTTTTGATTCAGGCCGACTGGATGGAGCAATCTCCCCTTGGAAAAGCAGAGTGGATTAAACTCTACGGTGCTTTATTTGGCAAAGAAGAACAGGCGAAAGAGTTGTTTGATAAAATTGTTTTGAGTTATGACCAGGCTAAAAAATTAGTAGCGGGAAAACCAGCAACTTCAAGTGTTTTATATGGTTCTATGTACGAAGATATCTGGTATGTAGCTAAAGGAAACAGTTGGGTGGCGCAGTTTATGAAAGATGCTCAGGCCAATTATCTATGGGCCGATTTGAAAGGTACGGGAAGCGAAGGCTTGTCTTTTGAAAAAGTCTTAGTGAAAGCCAAAACGGCTAATTTCTGGATCGCTGCAGGTTCCTTTAAAAGTCTGGACGAATTCGGAAAAAGTAATCCTCATTATACAGAGTTTGATGCCTTCAAGTCTAAGAATGTTTATACGTTTGAAGGTAAATCAGGAGCAACGGGAGGAACCGTTTATTATGAGCTGGCGCCAAGCCGTCCTGATTTAGTATTAAAAGATTATATCAAGATTTTTCACCCGGAGTTGTTGCCAAGTTATGAATTTACTTTTGCCTCTAAATTAAACTAAGTTCATTGATTCATAAAAAACGAAATATAATACTGTTTTCGGTACTCGGTCTGGCCTTATTGTTTATGTTCTTTTTAGACATTAGCCTGGGATCAGTAACCATACCTTTTAAGGAAGTATATAACAGTATGACGGGAAGCCATGCCAGTAAATTGACCTGGGAATATATTATTGTCAATTATCGTCTGCCAAAGGCTATTACAGCCATGTTGGTTGGTATTGGTTTATCGGTGAGTGGTTTGCTGATGCAGACTTTGTTTAGAAATCCGCTCGCAGGACCTGATGTTTTAGGTTTAAGTTCGGGAGCAATTCTGGCAGTTGCGATTGTGATTCTAGGGGCAGGTTTTTTACCTTCATTTTTAAACTCGATTTTATTGTCGCCGTATGCAATTGTACTGGCTTCGACAATAGGAAGTGTTTTGGTTTTACTATTGGTTTTATTGGTAGCACAGCGTTTACGAAATACGATGGCAATTTTAATCGTCGGATTAATGTTTGGGAGTTTTACTAGTGCTATTGTTGGGGTCTTGACGTATTTTAGTTCAGCAGAACAATTGCAGAAATTCACCTTTTGGTCTCTGGGAAGTCTTGGGAACCTTTCGTGGACTTCGATCTTGATTTTGGCAGTTTGTGTTGCTTTTGGTCTGTTTTTGAGTGCCGGAAGTATTAAGCCTTTAAATGCCTTGCTTTTAGGTGAAAATTACGCCAGAAGTATGGGGTTGAATTACAAGAGAGCCCGATTGATCATTATTTTTGCAACAAGTATTCTGGCCGGAACTGTTACTGCTTTTGCAGGGCCGGTTGCATTCATAGGTTTGGCAGTGCCACATATTGCAAAGCTCACTTTTCAGACCAGTAATCATACCATTTTATACTGGAGTACTTTTTTCTATGGAGGAATAATTATGTTGTTTTGCGATATAGCATCACAAATGCCGGGACTGGAGACTACATTGCCCATTAATGCCATTACGTCTATAATTGGCGCACCAATTGTCGTTTGGCTGCTCATGCGTAAAAGAAATTTTCAGTAAATAAATTAGCCACAGATTAAGCGGATTCAACGGATTTTCGCAGATTGATTTTTAAAAATTAAAAGCGGTGAAGAAAAACCTTAGCATCTTAGCGACTTAGAACCTTAGCAACTTTAAAAGATGAAAACTATTTTAAAAACAAAAGATCTCAACATCGGCTATAAGTCAAAGAAAGGAGTTGTGACCATTGCTGAAAATCTAAATCTGAATTTAGCTTCGGGGAAACTAATCTCGTTAATTGGTGCAAACGGAATTGGGAAATCGACTTTGTTGCGCACGATTACCGGAATTCAACAGCCGTTGAAAGGACATGTTTTTCTAAATGAAAAAAATATAAGTAACTATAAGCCTCTGGAATTAGCTCAAAATTTAAGCTTAGTTTTAACCGAAAAGTTACCGCCAAGTAATTTGTCTGTTTTCGAATTAGTAGCTTTGGGACGTCAGCCTTACACCAATTGGATTGGGACTTTAAGTCAGAATGATATCGAGAAAGTTCAGGAAGCTTTAGAGTTGACTCAAATAGAGCATCTGGCACAGAAAAAGCATTTCGAAATTAGTGACGGACAATTGCAGAAGGTTTTAATTGCGCGAGCTTTGGCACAAGATACTCCGTTGATTATTCTGGACGAGCCGACAACACATCTTGATTTGCTGCACAAAGTTTCGCTATTCAAACTCCTCAAAAAACTAACAGAGGAAACTCAGAAATGTATTTTATTTTCGACTCATGACATCGATCTGGCAATTCAGTTGAGTGATGAAATGATTATTATGACTCCTGAATTGGTGGTACAGGATGCGCCATGCAATTTAATTTCAAAAGGAAGTTTTGCCACCCTATTCAAAGACGAACATATTATTTTTGATGCCGAAAAAGGAAAGTTCGTAATTACGTAGCAGACCTGTCGAATACTTTACAAAGGGACCGGATTACCGTTTAAAACTAAAGGAATTAAGGACTAATTATTTTTTCAGTCCGATTTGTCTTTTTGCTTCTCCTACCACAAAAGCCACAGAATTGGCAATATTAAAACTTCGGATTAATTTTGACATGGGAATGGTGAGGTGATTCTCAAAACGTGCCAGAACTTCTTTACTTAAACCTACACTTTCTTTACCAAATACAAGCCAGTCTCCATCCTGAAAATCAGTTTCGAGATATGATTTTTCGGCATGAGAACTCATCAGAAAAACACGTGACTGATCAGGAATCTGCTGAATCCATTCTTCTATATTTGGATATTCGGTAACGTCAAGATGTACCCAGTAATCTAATCCCGAACGTTTCAGGTTTTTGTCGTTAATTACAAATCCGAAAGGGTGAATTAAATGTAATCTGCTTTCTGTACCCACACACAAACGTCCAATGTTTCCGGTGTTATTAGGGATTTCAGGCTCTACAAGAACTATGTTTAGCATTTTTTTTTTTTTTGAGTTATGGGTTATGAGGTGTGAAATGTGAGATGTGAAATGGGTATGAGTGTTTTATTCTTTTAAATAATAATTGTCACATTATCTAATTATCTAAATTAAAATCAGTCACTTCCATCACTTCTCCGGCTTTTAAGTTTTGCAAAGATACATTTCCTATGCGAACACGAACTAGTCTT
Source organism: Flavobacterium tructae (assembly GCF_002217475.1). Taxonomy (GTDB): domain Bacteria; phylum Bacteroidota; class Bacteroidia; order Flavobacteriales; family Flavobacteriaceae; genus Flavobacterium; species Flavobacterium tructae. The sequence continues at coordinate 53,291 of NZ_MUHH01000009.1, read as the reverse complement.
AAAGTTGGAAATCCAACAGCCGCGGTCATTTTTCGAACCTGACGAAATTTTCCTTCTCTTATTGTAATAGAAGCCCAGGAGGTTGGACCATGGCGTTCATCTCTGATTTTTTTGGCTCTTGGACCAAAGTCAGGAATTTCAGTAACGATAAAAGCAGTGCAGGGTCTGGTTTTGTATTTACCGCCATCAAAACCTATTTCAACGCCTTTTTGTAAGGCCTCGATGGCTTCTGGAGTGATGATTCCGTCGACCTGAACGTAATATTCTTTGTCTACCTTTTTGCTTCTTACCAGTTCGCTTATCCTTCCGTCTGTCGTCAATAAAAGTAAACCTTCAGAGTCTTCATCAAGTCTTCCGATGGCCATAGTACCTTCAGGGAAATGGTATAATTCCCCTAAAAGCTTTTTCTTTCTCTTCAATTCATAAATAAACTGACTTAGATAGCCGTAAGGTTTAAAAAGAAGAAAATGGTGATGCATATTTGTTTTTTGACTGCAAAGATAACTTTGTTTGCAGAGTTTAAAAGGAAATCTTAAGATTTAGATTTTTCATGCTTCATTTTTTTTAGCCATTTCAGAACAAACCAGATTGCCGTAATTGCAAATAGGACCAGAATTGGGAGATAATAATTTTTGAAAAAATCATGAAAATAACTTCCAATTAATACGTAAGCTGAAGCGATACACAATTTGATTCCAATAAATTCAGCATTAGACCAGGAAGTTTTGATTTTGAAGAAGTTCATAATTCTGGATTGAATCGTTAGTAAATACTGTTAAAGAGGTTATTTTTTTAAAGTCAAAAAGTAGTTTAGATCAGATTTAATCCTTTTTCTGTCTTTATCCAGTAGATAGATCTTTTCAGGATTAGAACTATAATAGCCATAGTACAGCTGTTTTTCTTCCGGCTGATCCCAGTTTAGGACATAAATTGTACCGTCCGGATCTTTATCTAATCCTCTTTCTGTATTAAAATTGCCTTTCTGGGTAAAGACATTTCCGGGTTCTTTTCCCTGATAGACACTTATGAGTTCGAATTTATTGTTTTGTGAAACACTATAATCGTTGTAGATTTTCAAGGTCATTTGAATTCCGCTACAATCAGCACACGGAATTATTCCTTCATAGATTGTTGTTTTGCTGAAACTGTTGTCGGTTTTAGTGACCGTTTCCTTGTTTGTAGTGTTGTTTTCTTTAGTTGTTTTTGTATTGCAGGACAGCAGCAGAGAAAATAGAGCCGAAAAGATAAATAAGTTTTTCATGTTGTATCGTATTAGTTAATGCCTCAAACGATTTAAAGGTAAAGAAAATTGTACAGATAGAAAAAGTGAAATTTAAGGATTCATTTTTCAGTTTTAGGAGTTCTAATAGCATAGACTAATGAGGAAAAATAATGTCGTTAAAAATATTTAGGGGGTAAATTAAGTCCTTTTGATTTTGTGACAGAGAAATTTTAAAAAAGAAATAACTTGTTAAATCGCAATAATCTCTTAATTCGTACAAAAACAAAATGTTTTGTGAAGTCGCACCAGATCTAAGAATAATTGAAAGAACTGACGGATAATTTATTTTTTGCTGGAAAATTTTCACAAAAGTGCGATACGATAAGTTTATGTTTTCACAATATTCTGTTAACTTTAAAGAATATAAATTTGATTTCTAAAAACTCTATTTTTTTAAACTTTATGAAAAACAATTACTCTGTACGCCATCTCATGGCTTTTTTAAGTTTTTTTTGTTGGTCAGGTCTAAGTCTTGTTGCGCAAACGATGCCAACAGTTCAGACTTTGCCTTACGCACAAAATTTTGATAATTTAACTGCCAATTCAACAACTTATCCGGCAGGTTTTCAGGGATGGAATGCAGCCGGAGCTCCTGGCAGTAATTATGTTACAAATGCGACTTTAGTTGGTGACAGAGCTCTGGTAGCAAGCAGCACATCGTCAACGAATAGTGGTAATGTCCATAATTACAATGGTAAAATTGGTTTTCTAAATAACTCATCGCTCGATTTGGCTATTGGTTTTGCTTTTTCTACAACAGGCAAAAGTAGTATTGAAATTAAATATGATGCGATGGTAGTTCGTAATCCTTTCGGTAGTACTGTTAATGATACAAGAATAAACGAAATGGTGTTGCAATACAGAATTGGAGATAATACTGCTTTTACATCACTATTATCGACAGCCTATCAAAATAACAATGTTATTCAGGTTACACCGGCTACTACTGCACCACAAAATCTTCAAACCATAAAAGTAAGTTTGCCGGCAGAATGTAACAACCAGCCGGTAATTCAGATACGATGGATTTCGAAGCAAGTTTCAGGAGGTGGCGCACGTCCTTCATTTGCGGTGGATAATATCAATATTGATGTAAAAGCAGATACCAGTGCGCCTGTAAGCGATTCCGGTTATCCAAAAGCCGATAATATTTTATTGGATAGTTTTGATTTCTCTGATAAATTAAATGAGGTGGGGAAAACGTATTATGTTTTAGTACCGGGAGGAAGTACAGCACCAACAGCTGCACAAATTAAGGCAGGTCACGATGCTAGCGATGCGGCGGCTTTACAATCAGGATTTTTGGATGTTACGAATGCTGCTAATGTGTACACCAAAACCTTCTCAGGTTTAACGCTAAATGCAAATTATACTGTTTTTTCTGTTTCAGAGGATGCTTTAGGAAATTTACAGGCTACCCCTGCTAAAGTTGATGTTACAATTTCGAGTGCACCAATTCCTTCTTTAACGACAACGGTTTCTACTTTAGATTTTGGATTTTCGGAGGCTAATTTGAGTTCGGATAATTTGAGTTATCAAATTCAGGGAACTAATATATCAAATACTGTTACGGTAACAGCAAATGACAAATTTACAGTTTCAAAAGACGGAAATACATTTAGTACTTCGGTTTCTTACCTTGCAGCTGATTTTGCTTCGGGTGCTACGCCAACAGTTTATGTGAGGTTTACACCGGATGCTATTGGAAGTTTTTCGGGACAAATAACACATGGTGCGACCGGAGCAACAACCAAAATAGTGACGCTTACAGGAGTAGGAATTGATCCGTACCAACAAGGTTTTAACGATGCAAATGTTTTAAGCAATAGCGGATGGACGCAATACAATGTTGCCGGTACTGCAAATAAATGGACTCCAACTACTGTGGCCAGAAATGTAAACTCAGGAGCGGGAGCGGTAATTATGAACGGCTATTCCGATAGCGGAGCTAGTAAAGACTGGTTGATTTCTCCAAAATTGCGTTTAGATAATGCAGCTAAATTTGATAAAGCGATCTTACTTTCTTTTTATTCCCGTAAATTTTATGCGGGTACCGATCTGAAATTAATGGTTTCTACCGATTATGATGGAAAGAGTAACCCTGAAAATGCAACCTGGACCGTAATTGATGGTAAATTTCCAACCATAACAGGAACCTATGCACAATCGCAATACATTAAATTAGACAGTTACAAAACAAGTCATACCTATCTGGCCTGGGTGTATGAAACTACAGCCGGAGGAGCAAACAATGCTGCAGAATGGTCATTTGATGATTTTGCAATTACAAATACAACAGGTTATATAGATGCAAATCCTGTTTTAGATTTTGGAGATGTAAATGTAAGTGGAGTTTCGGGAACCCAGACTTTTCCTCTTAAGGCAGAAGGATATGGAGATATTACCGTTACTGCTCCTGCAGATTTTCAATTGTCTTTGGACGGAAGTTCATTTCAATCGACTGTAGTAGTTAGTGCAGCTGACGCCGCAGGAAGTAAACAGATTTATGCAAGATTTACACCATCTGTAAAAGCATTAACGATTTCAGGTGTGTTAACAGTTACAGGAACTTCTTTAAATAAGCAAATAGGTTCGTTTACCGGTTCATCTATACCAAAGGCAGATACTTTTGATGTAGTGACCTATAACTTAGAGTTTTTTGGTACAGATGTGAAAGATAAGTCAAACAAAGAATTCGGACCTACCGATGATGCTCTGCAAATTGAAAATGTGGCCAAAGTAATGAACAAGTTAAATGCTGATGTTTATGTGGTTCAGGAAGTTTCTGATGAACCGGCTTTAGATGCTTTAGTGCAAAAAATTAGCGTTAATGGTAAAACGTTTGATAAAGTAATTTCACCTTCATGGTCGTATTCTTTTAATCCTGCAGATCCGAATTTTCCACCTCAGAAATTGGTGGTGATCTACAATACACAGACAGCAACGGTAAAAAATACCAGAGTAATGTTTAAAGATCTATACGATCAGATACGTGCTAAAACGGTTACGTTGAATAATTATCCAAGTCCTGAGAATAAGGATGAGAATTTTTTCTCATCAGGACGTTTACCTTATATGGTGCAAATTGAGACGAATGTTGGCGGAGTAAAAAAACTAATCAATTTAGTAGACCTTCATGCCCGTGCGAATAGTGGGTCTGATATCAGTAAATACAATATGCGTAAGTATGATGCACAAGTATTGAAAGACAGTTTAGATACTTACTATGCTAATTCGAATCTGATTATTTTGGGAGACTATAACGATGATGTAAGTAAATCAGTTATTACGCCAAATCCATCTTCTTATAAGATGTTTGTTGATGATCAGACTAATTATAATGCACTTACTTTAGAAATCAGTAAAGCAGGAGCATATACTTATTTAAGTTCGGGCGGATTTTTAGATCACATCATGATTTCAAACGAATTAAACGACCAGTACATCGCAAATTCGATTGCAGTTTATGATCCTCGTAACGATATTAATAATTATACCAATACAACTTCAGACCACGGTCCGGTAATTGCCCGTTTTGAATTGAAATCTTCGAATCTGTCGACTATCGATTTTGAAACTAAAAATGGTTATGCGGTTCAGGCTTATCCGAATCCAACTACTGATGTGGTGAATGTGATTGTAAAAACCAATACTGATAAAAAACTGAAATTGAAGTTTTACGATGTTTCAGGCCATTTATTAGGGAATCCGGTTGATATTAATGCAACACAGGATGTAAGTACTACGGCTGTCCCGGTAAGTTATTTGCAAACGGGGATTTACTTTTATACGCTAACCGAGAATAATAAAGTAGTTTATAAAGGGAAGATTATTAAAAAGTAAGAAGTGAAATGTAAAATGTAAGAAGGAAATTGATTTGTGGTTTCTTTTGAACAGTTTACAATAGCTTTCAGTAAAAAGTAAAAGCAGTCCAAAGTAAAATTTGGGCTGCTTTTTTATTTAAAACAATGTTTTGAATCGTTTCAGATTTGTTTCGGGCGTAATGAAGTAAAAGTAATTCAATTGCCATTGCTGCGTTTTCTGAGCTTGTTTACTTGTTGTTTCATCCCACGGAGGATACACTCTTGTGGCTCTTTTGCCTTCTTTTTTCGAAGTGGTAAAAATACCTTTCTCTAATAGAATCGGTTTAGGAAAAACAAATTGTCCGAAGAGTTCGTTCTTTCGAACACTGACAATCACAAAGTCAATAGCGTCTGTGAAATCAAAGGGCTCAATAATTCCCGTCGTATTGCGTTTCCATAAAGTTACAAACTGACCTGTTTTGGTGGGTGTGATTTTCGCTTTCCTGTAACAGATGTTTTTCTGATTCAATCGAAAACGGTAAGCATCGTACTCATTGCTTTCAGCTTCCGGCTGAGGTTGAGTGAGGTCAAAATCGCAACAATCGTAAAGTATTTCTTTGGCAATTATAAGATCTTTAGGTAGTGACTCCGGATCGGTCCCATTGTTTTTGAGGATCATTTTATCGTTTTTTCTAAGTAATTTTTTGGTAAAACTACCACAAAAAGAACTTTAAAAAGTAACATTCAATCCAAAATTTAATCCCCATTGAAACTGATTAAAAGATTGGCTGCTTAGCGGATTAACATAATAATTCATAGCAGGCTCCACAAAAACACTTGTTTTCTTGTAAACGCGATATTGCAAAGTACTGCTTAATGTAGAACCGTAGATGAAATCATTGGCATTGACATTCTGACCAATCGAATTTCCGTTTAAGGCCATGTTATTTGAAATCAGTTTCCCCACAAAACCACCGGTATTGATGTTGATGTTGGTCCTGTTTTTACTGAAAACAGAATACGAAACCTCTAAAGGCATTTCGATATATCTTAAGTTTTGATCCAGATTCCCACTTTCAATAGAATTGCTTTCAATGTTATTTTGTTTTAACGCATTTGTAGTGTTTTTAGAAACAAAAATGTAACCTGAACTAGTGCTAATTTGGGGAGCTGCTGCGACTACTGTTGCATTTTGATTAAAATAGTCATTAGAAGTCATGGCAGCATTAGGCGGACCATTGCTTATGTACGATACATCGGCAACACTTTGTCCTAATTCGTTGATCTTAAAACCTGAACCAACGGCCCATTTTTTGTTGATTTTATATTTTGTTTTAACACCGTAAGTACTTCCCTGTTTTGAGTCGTTTACATTGCCCAGCGTTTTGTCATTTTTATAATTTTCCGAGTTGGCTAATCCGGCAAAAACTTCAACGGCCCATCTTTCTCCTTTAGAAATTGTCGTTTTCTTTTCTTTCTCGTTTTTCTCTTCCGGATTAATTATACCTTTTTCTAAGTTTTGAAGTTCTGCCAACTGAACGGAATCCTGCTTGCTTAAAACGGTACTGAATTTCGAATTGTTTTTTGAATTACCTGTTAATTCTCTGCCCGGGAATGCATTTTCAATAGCAGTTTTCTGATGCTTATCAGAAAGCGGATTCACAGCACTTAAAGCTGTACTAATGTTATTTTTAGCAGGCAATTGCTCTTCGAAAACAGAAGCCGACACCTTATTTTTTGAATTTGGATAGAAAGGGTTGGCTTTTCCTGCACTAAAAGTTTGTTCCGCTACTATTTGATTAGCAGCTTTTTTATCAGCACTAATAGGATAATTTTTTGAATAAGAACCCAATCCATTATTTTTGCTGATAGTATATACTTTCTCAGCTACATTTTGATTGGAACTCTTTCCCTTTGGATTTAAAAATTGATTTGTTGACGCAGAATTGAATGCATTTGATGGATTTGAATGGGCTGTATTTGTTTTGGCAGAAACAATTACTTTTTGGGTTGCAGTATGATCTTCATTTTTCTTTTGAAGAGTTGAGTTCAAATTTGCATTCCCTGAATTAGCCTTATTTGTTACATCAGAATGAGCAACTGCCGTTTTTTGATTGTGATTTTTTATAGAAAGCTCAGACGAATTTGTACTGTTCTTCAGAGAAGAGTTACTAACGGTATGATTTGATTCTTGTTGAGGGGTATTTACAACAGCATTATTCTCTTTACTTTGAATTGTTCTGTTAGAGTTTTTATTGTCTTCTTTCTCATCAAGAACCACACTATTGTTTTCTATAGAGCCATTTTTTACTGTTTTGATTGCAGAAGTTGAGGTAAAATGTAAAACAGAAGGAAGCAGCAAACCTAATAATAAGCATGCAGCAGCCGACCACCAAAGAATAGCTTTCTTCTTTTTCTTTTTGGGTTGGTCTAATTTTTCTTCAATCTGACTCCATAATTCAGGAGGAGGAACACTTGAAAAGTTTTCCATTGATGAAAAAAGATCTTCTATATTTTGCTTTTTCATGCTATTTTAAAATTTTTTATGCTCATTATTTTTTTTTGCAAAATGCTTTTGGCCCGATTTAGATTTGATTTTGATGTTCCTTCGGAGATTTTTAAAAGTTCGGCTATTTCTTTATGCTTTAGTTTTTCAAAAACATACAGGTTGAAAACGGTGCGGTACTGATCCGGTAGATCCCGGATATATTCCAGCAGTTTCTCCTGTTCGACCGGAGCAATATCCAATTCCTCCTCCTCTACAAAATCAGTATCCGGATCAAAAACGTCCAAAAAGAAACTCTCTTTTTTCTTCTTGTTCAGCGTTTCAATCAACTTATTAATGAAAATACGTTTTAGCCAGCCTTCAAAACTTCCTTCAAATTTATATTGGCCGATTTTCTGAAAAACGATGACAAAAGCCTCCTGAAATACATCTTTGGCATCGTCTTCATTTCTCATATACTTCAGGCATATACCATATAAAACAGGAGAGAACAACTGATAGATTTTCAGTTGCCCTTCTCTGTCATTTTTGATGCACAGTCGTATGTATTTATCTAAATCGTCTTTCAAAAAAGTGGTTTGTTTGGTTTTGCAAAAATAGTTCTTATAAGCTTATAAAACTACCTTTTGTAAATAGTACGTGATGCATCGGTATTATTGCTGACAATGGTTAGGTTTTGATTGTCAAGGTTTTCTATAACATAAGTCTTGCCTTCAAAAGTGATTAAGTCATGTTCAGCCTGATCAAAGTAACCAACACCTTTTTCAATTGTATAGGCGCTATTTCTTATTTCAACATTGTTTTTGTACGTGATTATTCTTCCGTTTGGTGTAAAAACGACTTTTTTGTTAAATCCGATCGTTTTAGGAGTTGCCGTATAGGGATTACTGTTTCCTCCAATCGATTTTTCCCAAATCCAGGTGTTTACAATCGAACCCGAATTTATACCCGTAGATTCCAATGAATATGCCGACGAAAAGAGACCGCATATGATGATAAATAAGAAATATTTTTTCATGAATCAGATTATTTTAGACTTGTTATTTTATCCTGAATAGCCTTTTTGAATGCTTTTATTTCGGCACTTTGATCGGCAGTATCTTTGTTGTCGATGGTAATTTTAGTAACATTTATGCCCTGACGTAATTCAAAATATACGCCTCCCTGATCTGCAGCATCCGGAGAACCATACGTTTTAGTTTTTCCTTTTAAAGCTAAAATTTCAGCAGGTACCGATTTTAAGAATAGCGTGTAATCTCCTTTTTTGGTAGCCGCCGTATAGCGGTATTGATCGAAATCATAGGCACCAGCTTTAACGTTTAAGAATTTTTGAATATTAAAATCGTTGATCTGATAGAATTTTTGACAATCAGCACCTGTACATTGACCGTTGAAACTTCCTATTACGACATTGTCACGGTTGTCTGCTACTTTATTGAATAGTATTGTTTTAGTTGTTTTTGGTATTAAAATGAAATCTGACGGATACGTTGCCCCGGGTGCAATTGTCTCGCCCACTTCAGGTTCTTTTTCGTAGTAATTAACCAGAATCTGACATTTGTTTTGAACAATGCTGGTTATTTTAATTTTAAAACCGCCTGTAGGTTTAAGTCCTGAGAAAATACCAACGATCATTTCTTTATTAAAATCGATAGGTGTAATAGTAGCATTTGGACACGTATTCTCTTTTTTTGTGAAGTAAGCATTCAATCTTTCTTCAGAAGCAGCTAAAAATGCAACAGGATTGGTAGGTAAAGATTTAACACTATAGTTGCATAAAAGTGGAATTCCTGTAAAAGCTAAGTCTTCACTTTCTCCGCAAACCACATTCATATCTTCATTATTAAGGGAGCAGGCACTGAATCCAAAAGCTATAAACAAGCTTAGCATTAATTTTTTCATAACAATATTTTAATAGTTTATAATTAGTAGATGTCTTCTTTTAGAAATGGTTGCGTGAAATTTTTTATTTTTTTACAATAATGATTTCATTTTTCGAGATTAGGGATTCGTGAAATTTCTAATTTTGAATAAAGCACTGCGTATTATTGTGTACTTTTACTTTATATAAAAATGTAATCATGTTTGAATTTCTTCCGTATTTGTTAGCCTTCACAGCTGCGTTATTTCTAGGGATATATTTAGGAAAGACGTTATTTGCTGCACGATTTCAATCCGAAAAAGTGAGTCTGGAAGAAAGGTTGAGTGCCACCACAAATCAATTACAAATTCAGAAAGAGCAGTTTGAAAACGAAAGAAGAAGTTTCGAAAAACAGCTTCATCTGAGCAGTTCTGAAAAAGAGAATATCCGAACCGAAAAAGACAGTCTCGCAATTCAGCTTTCTAAAAAAGAAGTTGATTTTGAAAACTTGTGGGAACGTCATAAAGAACAAAAGAATGAAGTAAGCGAACTTCAGGAGAAATTTACCAAAGAATTTGAAAACCTGGCGAATAAAATTCTGGAAGAGAAATCGGCAAAGTTTACGGAGCAGAATAGTGAAAACATGAAAAATATCCTGCTGCCTTTGCAGGATAAAATTCAGGGATTCGAAAAAAAGGTAGAACAAACTCACAAAGAAAGTATTGATTATCATGCGGCTTTGCGTCAGCAGATTTTAGGATTGAGTGAAATGAATGCCCAAATGAGTAAAGAAACCCTGAATTTAACGAAGGCTTTGAAAGGTGACAGTAAAATGCAGGGGAACTGGGGCGAATTGGTTTTAGAACGTGTTTTAGAAAAATCCGGTTTAGAAAAGGGGAGAGAATACGAAGTACAGCAAAGTTTTACAAATGCTGAAGGAAACAGAGTTTTGCCCGATGTTGTAATCAATTTACCCGACGGTAAAAAGATGATCGTCGATTCAAAAGTTTCTCTGGTTGCTTATGAAAAATGGATCAATGAAGAATCTGAAATTCTTAAAATGGACTTCCTCAAAGAACATGTAAACTCTATTAAAAGACATGTCGAGCAGTTGGGAAGCAAAAATTATCATGATTTGTATCAAATCGAGAGCCCGGATTTTGTCTTATTGTTTATCCCCATTGAACCTGCTTTTGCGATTGCTTTAAATGAAGATTCGACCTTGTACAATAAAGCGTTTGATCGAAACATCGTTATTGTAACTCCTACAACCTTACTGGCGACTTTAAGAACTATTGATAGTATGTGGACCAATCAAAAACAACAGGAAAATGCCTTTGAAATTGCCAGACAAGCAGGAGCATTATACGACAAATTTGAGGGATTTGTTACCGATTTGGTACGTATTGGAAATAAAATAAAAGACACAAAAACGGAATACGAAAATGCCATGAGCAAGTTGGTAGACGGAAGAGGAAATCTGATTTCAAGTGTCGAAAAATTAAAAAAAATGGGAGCGAAGGCTAAAAAATCGCTTCCTGAAAATATTATTGCAAGAGCTTCTAATTCAGATGAAAATCAATCTTTAAATTAAAAATGGAGTTTTATCAAAGCTGTTCGCAAAGAAACCTTTCCATTCAAATACAAATAAAAAATTATGACTGCAGATTTCAAACACGTTTCTTCATCGAAAATAAGTATATCAGAATTAATGTTGCCTTCGCATACTAACTTTAGTGGAAAAATTCACGGAGGATATATTTTACAGCTGTTAGACCAGATTGCTTTTGCATCAGCCTCAAAATTTAGTGGCAACTATTGCGTAACCGCTTCTGTGGATACGGTAAACTTTTTAAAACCTATTGAGGTTGGAGAATTAGTAACTATGAAAGCATCGGTAAATTACGTGGGAAGAAGTTCTATGATTGTGGGAATTCGTGTGGAAGCTGAGAACATCCAAACGGGAGCCATCAAACATTGTAATTCTTCTTATTTTACCATGGTGGCTAAAGATAATGAAGGGAAAAGTGTGCCTGTTCCCGGACTTATTTTGTCTAATTTAGAAGAGGTGAGACGCTTTAGGAAATGCATCAAACAAATCGAATCTAAAAAAGAAGTAGAAGAACATGCAAGAATGACAGACGTTAATTCTATCGAAGATCTGGCAAATTTAAATCAGTACAATGTGCTTTTAGAAATTCACTAAGGTAGGGCTTTAGAGGTGAGTTCTTTTGATAAATAGTGAGATGGGTTTTTTAAAAAGAAAAAAGAAGAAAGAGAAAAGAAAAGAGAGAAATATAGTCTTCTGCGTTTTATTAGAAGTGAAACGCTTTTTTCGGTTAATAAACTATGTTTCTATGTGTTAAAAAAGATTTTTTATGTACATACACCCAATTAAAATAATTTACAATCAAATCAAATACAAATGGTAAAGTTTGGCTATACAATTCTATACGTTGAAGATGTAGAAAAATCAATTTCGTTTTATGAAAATGCATTTGGATTTTCAAGAAAATTTGTAACTCCGGAGGCGGATTATGGCGAATTGAGTACAGGAGAAACAACCCTTTCGTTTGCTTCAAAAGAATTAGCAGCCCAAAATCTGAAAGACGGTTTTATCGAAAGTAAACCGGAGCAGAAACCTTTTGCCATCGAATTGGGTTTTATAACCGATGATGTCGAGGAATTAGTACAGAAAGCAATTTCAGCAGGAGCGACACTGGTCAAAGAAACTACTCAGAAACCATGGGGACAAGTAGTGGCCTATGTACGTGATCTGGATGGATTTTTAATTGAAATCTGTACACCAGTGCAATAAGATTTCGTGGAGTTTCTGATGTCATAATTGGAGTGCCAGTAAACGGTATCAGAATTGATTTTTAGGCAGGTAAAACATTCACAAATATTTAGCAGTAAATAGGCAACCGTAATCCTGAAAAAATCGTAACTTTAAGTATAAATGATTGGGTTACTGTTTTTTCACGGAGTACTGCCATTCTATTTTTTAACTTATCTTAAGTCCAGTTGTTTCTCTTCTTAAAAATAGAAAAAGATCGAATGACATAATTGTTTAATTGTTAACGATTATGAAAAAAATTACATTACTTATTTTACTGTTTACAGCTCATTCCGTTATGGCTCAGGATAAATTTTTTACCAGTACGGGAACCATAAATTTTGAAGCATCAGTGCCCTTTTTCGAAGATGTAAAAGCTGTAAACAGACAGGTCACAATTATTGTTGAGCCCAAAACGAGTACTTTTATCTGTACCGTTTTTATTAAAGATTTTCGTTTTAAATTAGACCTGATGCAGGAACATTTTAATGAAAATTATATGGAAAGCCATCGTTATCCGAAAGCTGTTTTTAAAGGAAAAATTCAAAAATTTGATCTAAAAAACATAGACGAAATCGAAAAGGAATATCAAATTAAAGGAAAACTTTCGATGAAGGGAAAATCAAGAGAAATTCTGGTAAATGCACTTATTAAAAAAGTGGGTGACGGAATCCAGATCATTTCCGATTTTCCAATTTTGATCTCTGATTATAATATCGAAATTCCGAACAGAATAGCCGTTAAGATTGCTAAAACGGTGAATACTGAATTAACGGGAGTAATTAAAAGTGATGATCCGGTATATCTAACGCTAAAATGACTAATTGAGGCAGTTGACCAGCGCGCCTTCTAAATCGGTAAATTGAAATTCAAATCCTGTCTTTTGTATCTTTTCAGAGGAAACCCTCTGTCCTTTTAAGACAGCCTCGCTCATTTCGCCTAAAACAATTTTAAGAATAAAGGCGGGTACTTTTGGGAGCCAGATTTTATAACCGTATAAGCTGGCAAGCATTTTTGAAAAACTAAGGTTCGTAGTATTGTCTGTCACGCAGGCATTGTACGGACCTTTTATCGTTTCATCAGTAAGTGCTTTTAGATAAATCTGACATAAATCATCGATATGAATCCAGGGAAGATATTGTTTTCCCGTGCCCAAAATGGCACCGAAACCGGCTTTGAAATTGGGTCCCAGTTTTTTTAGAAAACCTTCATTTCTTCCCAAAACAATCCCCGTTCTGATTTTAGCAGTTCGAATTCCTAAAGAAGTAATTTTATCTGTGGCCTGTTCCCATTCAACGCAGGTAATGCCTAAAAAATCGGTTGCAGGAGGCGTGTCTTCCGTACAGATAACAGAACTGGTGACAGCTCCGTAAATTCCAACCGCCGAAGCCGAGATAAAAGCCTCCGGAACTTTATTGTTTTTCTTTAAGATCGAATAAATAAGATCGATGGGTTGTACACGGCTTTCTACAATGACTTTTTTACGTCTTTTAGTCCATCTCTTCTCAACAATTCCTTCGCCTGCTAAATGGATAATATAATCAGCCTGAAGAATTGCTTCTTCGTTGATATAATTCGTTTTTAAATTCCATTTATAATAGGTGATTAATGAGGTGTTTTCTCGTGCGCTACGGCTCAAAATCGATACCGTAAAACCACTGTCAGTGAGTAGATCGGTAAGTTGTTTCCCAACAAATCCAGTGCCTCCGGTTAATAAAACATTTTTTGCCATGATAGTTTATAATATATTTAACAGTGCATTTTGTTTAAGGCAAAGTAAAGGTACTTAAACATTCCTTACCTTTAAGGCAAATTCTAAATTTTAATGAAATGGCAACTAAAAATAAGGCTATCACAAGAGAAGATATCGTTTCAAAATACATGGATGAAGTTTTAGAAAAGGGGCAAAAACCAAAATCGGTTTATCATTTTGCAAAAGAAAATGGTTTTACTGAGGCAGAGTTTTATGCTTTTTTTGGAACATTAGAAGGTTTAGAAAAAGAAATATTCAGACTGTTTTTTGCGAATACAGTTGATTTGCTGCACAAAAACGCAGATTATCACGAGTATGATATGAAAAACAAGATGTTGAGTTTCTATTATACATTTTTTGAGATTTTAACGGCCAACAGAAGTTATGTCCTGCAATCTCTCAAAATAGACAGAAATCCACTTAAAAATTTAGTACAACTGACTTCGCTTCGTGAGGCTTTTAAAGAATATGTTTCGGAAATATTGACTGATGATTACAGACTGGAACAGGAAAAATTTCAAAAATTTCAGGAAAAAGCCCTTCAGGAATCGGCCTGGCTGCAATTAATGATGACCATAAAATTCTGGATGGAGGATTCTTCGGCAGCATTCGAAAAAACGGATATTTTTATTGAAAAATCAGTTAACGCATCCTTCGAATTGATGAATGTAGCCCCAATGAATTATTTAATTGATTTTGGAAAATTTCTGTTTAAAGAAAAAATATACAGTAAGTAATGAAAACGATCGATTATATACCTACCTCAAAAATAGAAAGAGCCAGTAAATTAGTGCAAACGGGTGCAAAAATCGGAGTGAACTATATTAAGCATTATGCTGAGAAAATGGTAAACTCAGATTTGACTCGTGACAAGCTGAATGAAAACAATGCGGAAGATATTTATGACGGACTCAAAAGTTTGAAAGGAAGCGCACTTAAAGTGGCTCAAATGCTGAGCATGGACAAGAACTTTCTGCCTCAGGCTTATGTAGAGAAATTTTCATTATCGCAATTTTCAGTACCGCCGCTTTCTGCACCTCTGGTTTTGAAAACTTTTAAAACCAATTTCGGAAAAACTCCCTATGAAATTTTTGATGAGTTTAATGCCAATTCGGTCAATGCAGCTAGTATCGGTCAGGTACATTTAGCGGTTAAAGACGGTAAAAAACTAGCCGTTAAAATTCAGTACCCTGGAGTTGCTAATAGCATCTCGTCTGATTTGGCTCTGGTAAAACCTATTGCGATCAGAATGTTTAATTTGCAGGGAAAAGATTCTGATAAATATTTTAAAGAAGTTGAAGATAAACTGATTGAAGAAACCAATTATTTGTTGGAACTTCAACAAAGTCAGGAAGTGGTACAAGCCTGCAGTAAAATCGAAAACATACTTTTTCCGAATTATTATCCTGAGTTTTCATCAGAGAAAATTATCACCATGGACTGGATGAGCGGTCTGCATCTTTCGGAGTTTACCGCTAAAAATTCAGATCAGGAAGTGGGTGATAAATTAGGTCAGGCGCTTTGGGATTTTTATATGTACCAAATTCATGTTTTAAGAAAAGTGCATGCCGATCCGCATCCGGGAAATTTTCTGGTGGATGAAAACAATCAGTTAATTGCGCTGGATTTTGGCTGTATGAAACAAATTCCGGATGATTTTTATGTGCCTTACTTTGAATTGATCAATAAAAATGTAATCACTGACGAAACACTTTTCAATCAGAAATTATTTGAACTGGAAATTCTTCGTCCCGATGATTCGGCTTCTGAGATTGCCTATTTTACTGAAATGTTTCATGATTTATTGTCTCTTTTTACCCAGCCGTTTCAGAAAGAAACCTTTGATTTTTCAGATGAGACTTTCTTTGACAATATTGCCAAATTAGGAGAGCGTTTTACCAACGATACCAATCTTAAAAAAATGAACGGAAACAGAGGTTCCAAACATTTTATCTATATGAACAGAACTTTCTTCGGATTGTACAATCTGATGTTTGATTTGAAAGCGAAGATTGTTGTAGAGAATTATATGAAGTATTAAATAGAGTTTTTTTGTTTCAGGTTTCACGTTGCAATAAAACCTGAAACTTGAAACTTGAAACCTGAAACAAAAAAACTATTTCAAAATCCCTTTTTTATAAGTTTCAATGGCACGATCTCTTGCAAACGCATGGTCTACCATTGGTTCGTTGTAGCCTAAGTCAAATTCCGGAATCCATTTGCGAATGTAGATTCCTTTCTCGTCAAACTTCTTTTGTTGAATTTCGGGATTGAAAACTCTGAAATAGGGTGCAGCATCACAGCCTGTTCCTGCTGCCCACTGCCAGTTGCCTACATTGGAAGCCAATTCGAAATCCAATAATTTTTCGGCAAAGTACGCCTCACCCCATTGCCAGTTGATGAGTAAATGTTTGCATAAAAAGCTGGCCACTACCATGCGAACCCGATTGTGCATATATCCCGTTTCGTTTAGCTGACGCATTCCGGCATCGACCATTGGGTAACCCGTAGTTCCGGAACACCAGCGTTTAAAATCTTCTTCGTTATTACGCCATTGAATGCCGTCGTAAGCCGATTTAAAATTGTGATTCACAACATTTGGAAAGCTAAATAAAATCTGGATGAAGAATTCTCTCCAAATAAGTTCGCTTAAAAAGGTTTGGTTTTTTCTATTGGCCCAATTTACGAGTTTGCGAATGCTAACCGTTCCAAAACGCAAATGCGGTGAAAGGTAGGAAGTACTGTCCTCAGCCGGGAAATCACGTGTTTCTTTGTAATTAGAAATTTGACTTAAATCCGGAGGAAGTACTTTTATAGTGCTTTTTTCAAAACCAATTTGGGCTAATTCCGGAAAAATAAACTGATTTTTACTGAAGTTTTCATAACCAATTTTGGTATCAAATTCCGGAGCCTGTCCTGAAAGATGGTATTTTTCCAGCCACTTGTTTTTGTAGGGTGTATAAACGGTGTAAGGAAGTCCGTCCGCTTTTGTAATTTCCTTTTCTTCAAAAATCACATGATCTTTGAATGAGGAAGTTGTGATATGGTGTTGTGCTAATAATTGCTGAATAGCAGCATCACGTTTGATAGCAAAAGGCTCGTAATCTTTATTGAAAAAAACGTGCTGAATGTCAAATTCAGTTGTAAGTGATTCCCAGACCTTACTTGTAGTTCCTTTTTTAATCAGAATGGAAGAATCAATTGCTTTTAGTTGTTCGTTTATTTTTTGAAGTGACTCCAGAATAAACTGAACGCGTGCATCATTTTTGGGAAGGTTTTCCAGAATTTCATCATCAAAAATAAACAGTGGAATTACCGGGAAATCCGATTGCAGGGCATGGAAAAGTCCGGTATTGTCTTCTAAACGTAAATCACGTCGGAACCAGAAAAAAGAAACTTTTTGTTTTGTCATTGTATGATGTTCTGCTAGATTTTTTATCTCAGTGAAAAGATTTATACTGATTTAAGCTTTTGAATTGAATAGTTCTTCGATTTTATTGTAACGATAATCAAAAATAGTTTTGAGTTTATTTTTAACAATAAGACTGTTCATGATTCTGCCCAGATACCCTAATGGTAAAGCGTAATGCACCACATCAATCATTTTTGTTCCGGTTGCTGTGGGCTCGAAAAAGTGTTTGTGATGCCATAAAGCGTAAGGGCCAAATCGCTGTTCGTCGACAAAATATTGGTTCTCCTTTGAAACCGTGATGATGGTCATCCAGTTAATTTTAATGCCCAAAAGAGGTTTTAAAGTATAGGTGATAATTTGTCCGGGATACATGCGTTTGTTGTCAAAATCCTGAATTTCGAAACTCATATTATCCAGTGTTATCGTTTGGAGATTTTTCGGACTTGAAAAAAAATCCCAACATTCTTCAACAGTAGCGTTTACATGCTGTACGGTTTCTATTTTGTATACTTTCATAAAATCAATTTAAATTTTATAATATTTAAAAGGAACAAACAACATCCCGAAACATTCCCCGTCTTCTTTGCCTAAGTGCTTGTGGTGTATTTTATGTGCTTTTCGCAAGCCAATTAAGTATTTGTTTTTGGTGTTTTTAAACCATTTAAAACGCTGATGAATCAGAACATCGTGAATCAAAAAATAACACACACCATAAAGCGTTATTCCACTGGCAATAAAAAATAAGTAGTTGAATCCGCCCTCAACACCAAAGTAAAAAAGAATAATACTGGGGATGGCAAATAGGACAAAGAAAATATCGTTGCGTTCAAAAGTGTTTTCGTATTTGGGTTGATGGTGATCTGCATGAAAATACCACATCAGCCCGTGCATGATGTACTTGTGAGTGAGCCAGGTGACACATTCCATGAATAAAAAAACACCTAAAAAAATTAAAAAAGAAACCATTTTGTATGTCTTGAATTTACGTTTTAGCTAATAAAAGTTAATTTTCTCTGTATTAGAAATTGATTTTAAACTAACTTTAATTTGTAGGTTACAAAAGACTGTGCTAAAAGCCCGGCTTTGGTATAATTAGAAACTCTGATTCTCGAGTTTCCAATTTCGTAATAAGGGGTGTTTTTAAGCTTCTGAAGCAGTTTTCGGTAATAAATGTAAGCAGTATAAACACCAAATTTAGCGTCGATTGGAAGTTTTACAATACCCTGAAAAGCGATTCTGAAATCCTCTTCGATTTCAGCAATAATATTCGTTTTAGCTTCTTCGTCAAAAGAATTTAGATCAATTCCCGGAAAGTAATTTCGGTTTAAGACCAAATTATCTTCTTTCAGATCTCTCAGGAAATTAACCTTTTGAAAGGCCGATCCCAATCGCATGGCTTCATTTTTGAGCTGTTCGTATTTTTGCTCGTTTCCTTTTACAAAAACCTTCAGACACATTAAGCCAACTACATCGGCCGAACCGTAAATGTAATCTTCATATTCAGTATGAGTAGGGTAACTTGACTTCACAAGATCGAGTTTCATGCTTTTTAAAAAGGCCTGAATCAGATCATCAGTAATGTTGTACTGTTTTACGGTATGCTGAAAAGAGTTGAGAATAGGGTTAAGGCTGATACCTGTTTGCATCGCTTTGTAATATTCTTTCTCGAAATCATTGATGAGATTCTCTTTTTCAAAATCATGAAAAGAATCGACAATTTCGTCAGCAAAACGTACAAACCCGTAAATGCTGTAAATAGCATCGCGAATACCTGGTGACAACATTTTGACTGCTAATGAAAATGAGGTGCTGTAACTCTGAGTAACCAGTTTGCTGCATTTAAAAGAAACAGTGTCGAATAGTGATTTCATTTGTTAAGAACTAAAAGATTTTTGAATTAACTCAGCTGCTAATTTTCCTGAAATTAAAGCAGGAGGAACACCAGGGCCGGGAACAGTTAACTGTCCCGTAAAATATAAATTACGAACTTTTTTACTTTTTAGTTTGGGCCTTAGAAAAGCGGTTTGCAATAGTGTATTGGCCATTCCGTAAGCATTGCCTTTATAGGCATTGTAATCGTCGACAAAATCGTTTTTACAAAATGATCTCTTAAATATAATGCTATTTTTTATTTGTTGATCGGTTAATTGTTCAAATCTGGAGATTATTTTTTCAAAATAGACTTCACGAAGTTGTTCATTGTCTTGTATTCCGGGGGCTAACGGAATGAGGAAAAAACCGCTTTCCATTCCTTCCGGAGCAGCAGTTGAATCTGTTTTAGAGGGGAAATTGGCATAAAACAAGGGTTGTTCGGGCCATTTCGGATCGTCGTAGATGTCGGCTGCGTGTTGGTTAAAATCAACGTCAAAAAACAAAGAGTGGTGTGTGACGTTGGCTATTTTTTTATTGAATCCCACAAAAAAGAGAAGGGAAGAGGGAGCAAAAGTGCGGCTTTCCCAGTATTTTTCTGAATAAGCGCGATGTTCAATATCCAGCAAAGTTTCGGTATGATGATAGTCGGCACCGCTTAAAATAATATCCGCTTCTATCGTTTTTCCGTCCATTAAAAGTCCTGTGGCTTTTTTGTCTTTAACAATAATCTTTTCAATAGGAGAGTTGGTTTTAATCGTTACTCCTAATTCCAATGCCAGTTTTTCGATTCCGCGTACCACATCGTACATTCCGGTTTTAGGATGCCAGGTTCCTAAGCCAAAATCGGCATAATTCATAAAATTGTAAAAAGACGGGGTTTTTGTTGGTTTTGCACCTAAAAACAAAACGGGAAACTCCAGTATTTGGATGAGTTTTTGGTTCTTAAACTGCTTTCGGATATCGACGCTAACAGTACTAATAAACTGATTGAGTTTGAAAGCTGTTTCGATTGTGATTAACTCCAGTGGCGAAACTCCGGGACGATAGACCAAATCTTTGATGGCAATGTCATAATTGCTTTTGGCGTGATTGATGAATTTTTGAAGTTTTTCACCACTTCCTGTTTCGATCTCTTCAAAAGTGTTTTTTATTTCTTCTAAATTGTCATAAATACTAATGAAGTCATTCAAACCAAAATACACCCGGTAAGCCGGATTCAGTTTGATGAGCTCGTAATAGTCGGAAGAGTTTTTATTGAAATCCTGAAAAAAACGTTCGAAAACATCCGGCATCCAATACCAGCTTGGCCCCATGTCGAAAGTAAAGCCTTCTTTTTTAAACTGTCTGGCTCTGCCTCCAATAGTTTCGTTTTTCTCATAAATAGTTACCGTATTACCTTGCTGTGCGAGATAACATGAAGCGGCTAGAGAAGAAAAGCCTGAACCTATTATTGCTATAGTTTTTTTCATTTGTTTAACAAATATACAAAAACTTTAAACAAAAATATTACAGCATACTGATTGTTTCGTCCATAGAATCAAAAACGCGTATTCTTTCTGATAAAATTTTCTGATCGATATGTTCGACCATGTTTCCCATAAGCCAAATCTCATTGTTCTTTTGGAGCAACTTTTGTCCCATCGATTTGACATATTGGTTGATTACGTTGCGATCCGGTTGAACAGTCATGAAAGATACAAAGGTAATGTTCTCGAAATGTTTGGTTAAATCTTGCAGGTTTTCAATAGGCATGCTTTCGCCCAGATAAATGGTCTTATATCCTTTTAGTAAAATCTCGTACTGCAAGTAAAGTAAGCCTATTTTATGGATTTCATTCAACGGAAGAGAAAGTACAAAAATTCGATCGGTTTTCGTGGGTTTTAGGATCTGCAGGCTTTCTGTATAAATTAAGATCTTCTGCTTGATCAGATGGCTCATAAAATGCTCGTTTGCCGGAGTTATGGTTTCGGATTGCCATAATAAACCCAATTCTTTTAGCAGAGGAAGGAAATTGTCTTTAAAGACTTCTCTAAATGATTTTTCAGAAATAAGCCAGTCGAAAGTATTGAAGAAGATTTCCTGATCAAAATTCATCATTGCCATTTTGAACGAAGTGATGGCGTAATTTTGTGAGTTTTTCTTTGAGATGATTTCGCGAACTAATTGTGGAATTTTTTCTTCGGGATAGGTTGCTATTTTAGATATTTTATAGCCGTATTCGTGTAATAATGTGATGTTTAAAAGTTTCTGAAGATTCTGCAAATTATAAAGCCTGATATTGGTGTCAGTACGCATGGGCTCTAAGATATTGTATCTTTTTTCCCAGATGCGAATGGTATGTGCTTTTATTCCGGATAAGTTTTCAAGATCTTTTATGCTGAAAACAGTTTTAATATTGTTTATCATTTTTCGCTAATTGGTGAACAAAAATAGAATAAAATCTCAAATTACCTTTATAACTTGGTTGAAATCCACAGGTTACGAGAGATTTACAGATTGATAATGATTTAATTTGTCTAAATGAAGGATCGTTTTAGAACCGTCTTTACTTCTGTTATACATTGTTTCAAATTTGGCACCGTAAATTACTTCATCAAAAGTATAAGAAGTTCTTGCAGCTACAGTATTGCTGTACATGTCATCGAAAGTGGTAATAAAAACCAATATTTCGCCATGTAGCTTTTTAAAATCTTCTTCTGTAAAATTATATAGCGGACTGCTTTCTGTGATGGGATGTACCAGCGTCCAACTTAATGAAAGAGCATTTATACGTTCCAGTTCAAGGTCTAGGCTGTAGAACTTATTGGTTTTTTGACCATTTTCTTCCAGACTTAATCCCAGAGTCATTCTGGCAGTTGCGTCAGTAAAATTGGTGTTTTTAAAAGGAACAAGACGTACCATGAGCCCTCTCTTATCTTGGTAAGGTGAAATTAATGCATGATCGGCAAACTTTAAAAAAGCGGTTGGTTTGCTGAATCTTCCAAAGAACAGGCCGGTTGCTATGGCGAAGCTCAGTAATCCAATCAAAGCTTCGGCAGCAGAAAGAGCGCTCGTTAAAAATCCGGTAGGGCTTATATGTCCGTATCCTACAGTGGTAAAAGTCTGCGCGCTAAAAAAGTAAGCCTGTCCGAACTGAATCAGTATGCCTTCTGATTGTTTAATTCCGTTAAGATTTTCAATCCCGATAGCATAATAAGCAAGTGCAAAAATAAAATTGATACCGATATAAAACGAAAAAAGGATAAGCATGAATTTCCAGTTTGGCATATCGATCATGGTGTGGTACCAGCTAATGCGACGAAGTAGATGCATTCCTCTTTTTTCGACATTAGGCGTTCCGTTTTTGTTTACAAAACGGCTTCCGTAGCTGTTTGCATTTGATCCGAAACCGGAGTTAATGTCGGGTTGAGCTTTTTTGTTTATTTTCTTGAGAAGCGCCATTGCAGATTGGATTTAACAACAAATGTAAAAATATCTGCGAGATCAGGAAATGGGCTGTAAAGAAAAAGCAATCTGTAAATAGAAATACTACAGATTGCTTTTGTTTTTATTGCGATAAGATTTTACTCTATTTGCAAAAAGTTGATTTGTTTTTGATAGCGCTTTGGCTGCCTAATTCTATTGCTTTTGTAAAATCTTTGCAGGCATTTTTCTGATCTCCGATTTTGTTATAAGCCAAACCTCTCAGATTATAAGCGATGTAATCTTTTGGATTTAAACCTAGAGATGAGGTACAGTCCGCAACGGTTTCTTTAAAATTCGTTAACTTGTAGTTTACGTTTGCTCTTCCGGTAAAGGCGTCGGCATTCATGCTGTCTAAGTCGATGGTTTTGCTAAAATCAGCAAGGGCGCCTTTAAGGTCATTGAGTTTTAATTTTGCAACACCTCGATTTTGATAGGCCTCTACAAATTTTGAATTCATGCTGATGGCTTTTGTATAATCGGCAATCGCTCCTTTTGTATTGCCGGCTTCAGCTTTTTTCAGGGCTTTATCAAAATAGCCGGTTGCAGATTGTGCCCAGGTAGAGCAGGTGATCATAATAAATGATACTAATAGAAATTTTTTCATAAACCAATTTGGGATTAGTTAGTAGGTTAATAATTCAGGAAACGAATTTAATGAAGTTTTGTTTTGCAAAAGAAGTGCTTTTGTCAAATATTTATTATTTTTTTTTGAAGAGAAGGATCGATATTTTATTCCGGTTTCTTCTTACTTAAAAAAGGGGTGGTGTTTAACCTCCAGATGGCGCCAATCTGGAAATTTCCAGAAGACAAGCCAATGTTGTTTTCGTTATTGTCAGAGAAAGCAGAGAATGTAGAATTATTGAGATAGGACATACCAAGTGACCATCTCTCTTTGTTATAGCCCAAGGCAATTCTGGGAAAAAATGTGGGGTAAATTTCGATTTTTTGTTTTCCGAAATCATTTATTCTTTCGGTGCCAACATTTGCGCCTAGGGTTACTGATCCGCTGGTAAACCATCTTTTGCTAATTGCCCAGGTGTACGCATAGCCTCCGCTAATTCCAAATTGAAAATTGCGCAGTGAATTTTTAGATTTGTGTACAAAAGAGCTATCAGAGCCTATTTTCGAAAAATAAACTCCTCCACCAAGCAGGAAACTTCCGGCTGATTTTAATTGTCTTTCGTTTTGAACAAAGGCCGCTTTATAGGAGAATTTTTTGTTGTTAAAAACATATTGTCCAAAAGCGCCATATTGCTGGATTTTGAGATCAGGGTATAATTGTATGTTTTTGTCGGCATCATCGGCCGTATAGAAACCGTGGTATTTTTGAATGAAAAGATCAATTATGAATTTTCTTCCGTAGTTATGAATCTGAAAATCGAGTGCTTTGGTTCTTCCTTTTTCTTTGTCTTTCAGAAAACTTAGTCCGTAACCGTAACTAAAGTCGATTATAGTGTTTTTTACAGAAACACCAAAACCTAAGCTCATTGGTGTATTGGGCATGAATCTTTTTATGTCTCCTTCAGTTTCCTGTTGTAACGAAATGAATTTCATCGACAAATAGGTTCTTACGGAAGCTTTATTTTCAAAAGGTTTGATGTAAGTTGTGTCGATCTGTGCAGTGCAGAAATATGGAAAAACAAAAATAAGCAGCAGCGAAAAATAGAATTTCATTAGATTCTCGAAAAGTAGATGATTAAGGTTGTGCTTTGTTTAATTTGTTTTGGCTGTGTTGATAGGTTTATAGTTCAAAGATATTTAAAACATTCTATCTTCTGTTAAGTTTTCCGGCTTCAAATCCGGATTTGTTGATTTCAAGGTTGTAATAGGGAGTGGCTTTAAAGGATTGTAAACTTTGGGGCTCAATTTACCACAATAGCGTCTAATGTTTTAAGGTATGGCTTAGAAATAAAAAAAGGTCAAGTAAATTAATACTTGACCTTTTGTGACCCGACTGGGGCTCGAACCCAGGACCCCATCATTAAAAGTGATGTGCTCTACCGACTGAGCTATCGAGTCATTGCTTTCAAGAAACTTGTATTGTGAATCACAGTTTGTGACCCGACTGGGGCTCGAACCCAGGACCCCATCATTAAAAGTGATGTGCTCTACCAACTGAGCTATCGAGTCATATTCGTTTCTTGAACGCGGGTGCAAATATAAGAAGTTATTTTGGATATATCCAACCTTATTTCAAGTAAAATTTAATAAAGAATTAATATGCTGAAACAGAGGTTGTAAATAAAAAAAGGTAAATTACAATTTGTGTAATTTACCTTTTTTAGTGACCATGGAGGGATTTGAACCCTCACGCCCTTGCGAGCACCACCCCCTCAAGATGGCGAGTCTACCGTTTCTCCACATGGCCGAAAATTAAAAAAGGTCAAGTAAATTAATACTCGACCTTTGTGACCCGACTGGGGCTCGAACCCAGGACCCCATCATTAAAAGTGATGTGCTCTACCGACTGAGCTATCGAGTCAATGCTATCAAGAAACTTATATTGTGAGTCACAATTTGTGACCCGACTGGGGCTCGAACCCAGGACCCCATCATTAAAAGTGATGTGCTCTACCAACTGAGCTATCGAGTCATATTCGTTTCTTGAACGCGGGTGCAAATATAAGAAGTTTTTTTTATTATTTCCAAGCTTATTTATTATAAATTTGTCTTTTTTTAAGTAAAATTTACAACGTCTTAGTTTATAAGGTATTATTAAAATGAAAAAAATTATATTGTTAGGATATATGGGGTGCGGGAAGTCAACGATTGCCCAAAATATGTCAAAAATTACAAATATTCCATTTCTGGATTTGGACAAATGCATCGAAGACAGAACCAATTTATCAATAAATGAGATTTTTGAGAAACATGGAGAGATTTATTTTAGAAAATTAGAACATGAAATGTTTGTAGAATTGCTCCAGTCTCCTGAAGAAAGTATAATAGGTTTAGGAGGAGGAACACCCTGTTACGCCAATAATCATGAATTATTAAAAGGTGATGATGTCGTTTCAATCTATTTAAAGGCTTCTATTGAGACTTTATATGGAAGATTGGTTCATAATAAAAGCAAACGTCCTTTAATTGCTGAAATGAATGAAGAGGAAATGAAAGAATTTATCGCGAAACATTTGTTCGACAGAAGCTTTTATTACAACCAGGCCCAATATAAGATTACGGTTGATGATAAAACTGTCGAAGAAACGGTTCAGGATATTTTAGCTATTTTAGCTTAAGAAAGCGTAGTTGTCGCCATTATCATCAAAAACAACTTGTACGTGTTCTAATAAAGAAGTAGACAAAGAGATTCCTTTGAAATCGGCTTTTACCGGATACTTCTTGTGATTTCTGTCAACCAATACGGCTGTTTTGAATTTCTTAAGCGGAACATCTAAGAAATGACGAACAGCATATATTAAAGTAGTACCGGAATTTAAAACGTCATCTACTAAAACCAGACCTTTGTTTTCGTATTCTTCTTTGGTTAATGACGTATGTATAGGTAATTGCGGATTTTGTTTGTCGACTTTAACTTCGCAAAGGGAGATCTTTAGAGTTGAAATACTTCCTAAAGATAAGGCAAGCTTTTGAGCAAAAACAGAACCATTTGAAGCAATTCCTGCAATAACAACTTCGTCTTCATCAACAAAAGTTTCGTATATCTGATAAGCGATACGCTTTATTTTGTGTTCGATTTCCTGATTGGTTAAAATGATATTTTTGCTCATGATTTATTTTTTTGCTAATATAATTAATTTAAATTCCAATATGAAAAATCCAAATTCCAATTTTGATAATGGAATTTTTATGATTTTATCTGTGAAATTTTTACGGACGTAAGGTTTGAATTTTGAATTTTGAATTTTGAAATTTGGAATTTGAATTTTAAACGTCTTCTTCCTCGTCAAAAATCTCATTTCCATATTCGTCAATATCACGACGGTCTTTTTTGGTCGGCCTTCCGGTACCGCTTTTACGATAATGTTCTTTTGATAGTTTTAGTAATTCCAGATGAGCATATGCTTCAGGCGGAGTTTCGTTTTTTCGATATATATCAACCAGTTTTGCTCCAACACGGCTTTCAGGAATATCGAGTACAGTTATAATTTGTGTAATCTGATCCTTTCTAAAAGTAATTCTGTCGGTTGGGAAAACCTCTTTGGATGGTTTGGCAACTTGCCCGTTTACAGTGATATGGTTCTTTTTGCAGGCCTCCGTAACCATGTTTCTGGTCTTGTAATATCGTACGCACCAGAGGTATTTATCTATTCTCATAATTTTTCTAAAATCGAAGTTAAAATCTTTACAAAAATAAATCAATATTGTATCTTGCGCACCTAAAAAATTAACAATAATGAATAAATTTAAATATTATTTTATTTTATTGCTTGCAGGTATTTCGTTTGTTTCTTGTAGTAAAAAGGATGATGATGAGGTGGTGATTACTCCGTTAAGAGATTATGCTACGCAGTATAAAGCTGATAATGATTCTATTGTCAAATATTTAAAGACAAATTATATCATTGTGACAAATAGTCCTGGTAATCCGCAAGATCAGGATGTAGTGATAAAGAAAATAGTTCCCGGCGACGGAAATGTTTCCATTTGGGATCAGAAAACGTATGTTTTAGATACAAGAGACGTATATAGTAATGATGTTACTTATAAAGTCTATTATTTAACCTTGAGAAAAGGAGTTGGCAGTTCTCCAACAAATACAGATAAAATTGTATCTTCTTACTCTGGTAATTTATTGAATGGGACAGTTTTCGATACTTCCAATAATAATCAGGTAGTTTTTAATTTGTTCCCATATGCGGTTGAAAAGACTGTAATTGAAGGCTGGTCAGAGATTTTTCCGAAGTTTAAAACGGGTACTTCAAGTACGGATAGTAATGGGGTTATTACCTACAGTGGTTTTGGTGCCGGAGTGATGTTTTTACCTTCAGGACTGGCGTATTATGGTGATGTTAAAGATGCTATCCCGGCATATTCTCCAATAGTTTTTAGCTTTAAATTGTATGATCTTCAAAGAATGGATAATGAAGTAAGTACTTCAGCAAATGGTGACAGACTTGTAGTTGGAGATGGTATTCCGGATTATTTAGAAGATCTTAATGGCGATGGTTATTTGTATGATTTTGGTATCAATAAAACAAAATATCCAAATCCTCCAGCCGGATTAGCAGATGATACAGATGGTGATGGAATTTCAGACTTCCTTGATCTGGACGATGACGGAGATGGTTTTACAACCCGATTTGAAATTACGAAACCAGCAACTGAAGTAGGGATTGTAAATGGAATTAATTATGGTGCTAGTAAGTATTATCCTTGGGAGCCAACTGTAGATAATCCTCTAACTCCAAATGTTGATGAAACAGAGCCGAGGGGTATTCCTAGAAGACCAACAGGGGCGCTTACTGACCCTAGCAAGCCGGAATCGTATACCAATGCAAGAAAATTTATAGAAGCAGATTATACGGATAAGCCAAGATTAAAGATTCATTTGGATAAAACATATCCTTTTAAGCAGAACTAAATTTTAGCTTGTATAAAAGATAAAACCTCGAAAGTGATTTCGAGGTTTTTTTTATGACTTGAAAGACGATGCTTTTTATCTGTTTAATCAGGAATTTGAAGATTTGTTTTCGCGCAGATTCGGCAGATTTTTGCTTAAAAAAAACGTAAATCAGTTTTAAGATTCGTTCTGGATCTCAATGAGAATATATTTGAAATAAAAGCGTGGTACAAAGTATTGTAAACTCTAATCTCAATACATTCAGAGTCTTTTTTGTCTTATACAGATTTAGAAAGAGACATTGCTAGTTTCTAAAATTAAAATCTGCAAAATCTGTGTGAAGTAAAAAGAAATTTTATAAAGATGAAGGTAAGGTGAAATATGTTCTAATTCTCTCTTAAGGAGAGGTTTTAAAATGAAAAACCCCGAAAATTGCTTTTCGGGGTTTTTTATAAAGTAAGAAAATGAAGTGATTATTTTCTTTTGATTACTCTTTCTACAGCTTCAACGATCGCCTGATTGTTTAATTTGTATTTTTCCATTAGCTGCTCCGGAGTTCCAGATTCACCAAAACTGTCGTTAACAGCAACAAATTCTTGCGGTGCAGGATTGTTTAGCGCTAATACTCTTGAAACGCTTTCACCAAGACCTCCAAGGATGTTGTGTTCTTCGGCGGTTACCACACATTTTGTTTTAGCTAATGATTTTAGAATGGCTTCTTCATCAAGAGGTTTAATGGTGTGGATGTTGATTACTTCAGCAGAGATTCCTTTTGCTTCAAGAGCTTCGGCAGCAATAAGTGCCTCCCAAACCAAGTGTCCAGTTGCAACGATAGTTACATCAGTTCCTTCGTTTAATAAAATGGCTTTTCCAATTACGAAAGGCTCATCAGCAGGAGTGAAGTTAGGTACTACCGGACGACCGAAACGCAAGTAAGCCGGTCCGTGGTGATCTGCTAATGCTAAAGTAGCAGCTTTAGTCTGATTGTAATCGCAAGTATTGATTACAGTCATTCCAGGTAACATTTTCATTAACCCAATATCTTCAAGAATTTGGTGTGTTGCTCCGTCTTCACCTAGTGTTAAACCAGCGTGAGAAGCACAAATTTTTACGTTTTTATCAGAATAAGCAACTGATTGACGGATTTGGTCATAAACTCTTCCTGTAGAAAAGTTAGCGAAAGTTCCTGTAAAAGGAATTTTTCCTCCAATAGTTAAACCTGCAGCGATTCCGATCATATTTGCTTCAGCGATTCCGATTTGAAAGAAACGTTCCGGGTGATTTTTTTTGAAATCATCAAATTTTAATGATCCAATTAAATCCGCACATAATGCTACAACATTTTCGTTCTTTTGACCTAGTTCAGTCATTCCCGCTCCAAAACCCGAACGAGTATCTTTACTTCCTGTATTTGTATATTTTTTCATTTTTGTTTTTTTGCTGTACGCAATAGGCTGTAGGCAATAGGCATAAAGCTTACTGCTTAAGGCTTAAAGCTGTTTTTAATAGTCTGCTAAAGTTGATGTGTTTTGAGCCAGAGCACTTGCCAACTGATCGTTGTTTGGTGCTTTACCATGCCATGCATGTGTGTGCATCATAAAATCAACTCCGTTACCCATTTCTGTATATAGCAAAATACAAACTGGTTTTCCTTTTCCGGTTCTTGATTTTGCATCGTTTAAACCTGCAATAATAGCTTCGATATTGTTTCCTTCTTTAATTTCAAGAACGTCCCAGTCAAAAGCTTCAAATTTTGCACGAAGACTTCCCATTGCTAAAACTTCGTCAGTTGTTCCGTCAATTTGTTTTCCGTTAACGTCTACAGTTGCAATAAGGTTGTCTACTTTTTTAGCAGAAGCATACATGATCGCTTCCCAGTTTTGACCTTCTTGTAATTCACCATCTCCGTGTAAGCTGTAAATTAAATGATTGTCTTTGTTTAGTTTTTTTGCTTCGGCAGCGCCAATAGCTACAGATAAACCTTGTCCTAATGAACCAGAAGCCATGCGAATTCCAGGTAATCCTTCATGAGTTGTTGGATGTCCTTGCAAACGAGAGTTTAGTAATCTGAAAGTGGCAAGTTCTGAAACAGGGAAATAACCGCTACGTGCTAATACGCTATAAAAAACAGGAGAAATATGTCCGTTTGAAAGGAAGAAAAGATCTTCTCCAATTCCGTTCATATCAAAACCTTCTTTGCGTTCCATAATGTTTTGGTAGAGTGTTACCAAAAATTCAGTACAACCTAATGAACCACCTGGGTGACCTGAGTTGACAGCATGTACCATTCGAAGAATGTCTCTTCTTACTTGGATAGTTAAATCGCTTAATTGTTGTGTGTTAGGCTTCATTTTATGTGTAAAAGTTAAACTGGTGCAAAAGTAATTTTTATTTTGCGGGGAGACAAATGATTTTTCGCTTTAGTTTCCTGTAAAAATGAAATAATCACTCTTTTTTGTCTTCCTACAGAGAAAAAAAGGGAATGTTTCGATTTTATAAAGTAAAAAAGAGGCGTCACCATGATTTCAAAGCACGTTTTGTGTGTCATCCCGTTTTTATGAGATTGCAAAAAGGAGAAATGACTAATTGCCAAATTATCTAATTATCCAATTGATCCAATCTCTCGCCAGGTCACCAGTTGAATGTTATTTTCTTTCAGTTTTGTACCGCATTCTTCACTGGTAAAAAAGTCAAAGTCAATTTGTCGCCAGGCCGAACCAAAATTAGGATGATTTAGGGTGATGCCCTGCATTTCAAAATCGTCAAAAGCAGGGTGAAGCAGAAATACATTTAATCCCGGGAGGGCATTATCCAGTGCCTTAGAGTATGATTTTCTTAATTCCCCTTTTTCAAAGTCCGAAAAATATCCAATCAATAAATGATCAGCGAGAAGAGTGTCTTCAAAATTATATTTTTCGTTAGATAAACTTATGGATTCAACAAATTGTTTGTTAATGAAAACTGGAAGATTGTACTGTTTTCCAAGTTCTTTATAAATTTCTAAAATTTCAGGAGTTACACCGATGCTACACATGTGTGAATCAAGATGGGTAGGCTGTATTCCGAATTGTAAAGCTTTTTCGATCTGAGCAGTAAGTTCTTTCCTGATTTCAGGAAGTTTTGCATTGTTTTTAAAATCAGTTCTGTTTTTGTAGAAATGACCATTTTGATCTGTTAAACTTGAAACCTCAGAAAGTGGAAGAACCGGACCAAATTTGTAATTCTCCCATTCGCAGGTTAAGGTGAGGTGAATACCACAATCGTACTGCGGATTGTCTTTGGCAAAATTTGCCATTTCGAAAAACCATGGGCAGGGAACCATTATGCTGTAAGAGTTTACATAGCCATTTTGCAGTGTTTTTATGGTTGCCTGATTTTCAGAATGCGACAGGCCGGCATCATCAGCATGAATAATTAATAGTTTAGTATTTTCAGGATATCCAAGTTTTTGTGCTAGGTTCATTTTTAGTTGTCTTTTTGTATAGAGGAGATTAAGCGGATTTTCTGTTTTATCAAAATTAGATTTTTTTCATGATAA
Source organism: Flavobacterium tructae (assembly GCF_002217475.1). Lineage (GTDB taxonomy): Bacteria > Bacteroidota > Bacteroidia > Flavobacteriales > Flavobacteriaceae > Flavobacterium > Flavobacterium tructae. Next base: position 21,439 of record NZ_MUHH01000009.1, on the reverse strand, counting down.
ATACGCATTAATGGTTTCAGGTTTCAGGTTTAAAAGTTTCAAGTTTAAAAGTTTCAAGTTTAAAAGTTTCAGGTTTCTGACTGCATTAAAAATAAAGTTGCCTAAATAATCGGACTATCTAAAATTCCAGCGATCCAATAATCTAACAATCCAACATCCAAATTATCTAATTTTCTAATTGCCAAATTATCTAATTAATTTTCTCTGAAATTAGCTTATCTTTGCCGACTGAAAAAAGAAACAGATGAAGTTTGATTTATTACAAAGAGATCCGCAATCTAAAGCAAGAGCGGGAAGTATTACTACAGATCACGGCGTAATCGAAACGCCTATTTTTATGCCTGTCGGGACGGTGGCTTCTGTAAAAGGAGTGCATCAGCGAGAACTTAAAGACGATATCAATCCGGATATTATTCTTGGAAATACCTATCATTTGTATTTACGTCCGCAGACCGAAATTCTGGAGAAAGCAGGTGGATTGCATAAATTTATGAATTGGGATCGTAATATTTTAACGGATTCTGGAGGATATCAGGTGTATTCCCTTTCTAATAACAGAAAAATTAAGGAAGAAGGAGTAAAGTTCAAATCTCATATTGATGGTTCGTACCACTTTTTTTCGCCGGAAAGCGTAATGGAAATTCAACGTACTATTGGAGCCGATATTATCATGGCTTTTGATGAATGTACGCCTTATCCGTGTGATTACAGATATGCACAGCGTTCGATGCACATGACCCACCGCTGGTTAGATCGTTGTATCAATCATTTGGATAAAGTGCCTTATAAATATGGATACGAACAAACATTTTTTCCAATTGTTCAGGGAAGTACTTATAAAGATTTACGTCGTCAGTCGGCAGAATATATTGCAAATGCAGGACAACAAGGAAATGCAATTGGAGGTTTGTCTGTAGGAGAACCTGCAGAAGAAATGTATGCCATGACCGAAGTAGTTTGCGAAATTTTACCTGAGGACAAACCACGTTATTTAATGGGAGTTGGAACTCCGATTAATATCTTAGAAAATATTGCTTTAGGAATTGATATGTTCGATTGTGTTATGCCAACCCGTAATGCCAGAAACGGTATGTTGTTTACAGCAAACGGAACTATTAACATCAAGAATAAAAAGTGGGAAGCTGATTTTTCTCCAATCGATGAAATGGGACATACTTTTGTGGATACAGAATATACAAAAGCGTATTTACGTCACTTATTTGCAGCTAACGAGTATTTAGGAAAACAAATTGCGACTATTCACAATCTTGGTTTTTACATGTGGTTGGTTCGTGAAGCCAGAAAACATATCTTAGCAGGCGATTTCAGACCATGGAAAGAAATGATGGTTAAAAATATGAGTCAGAGACTTTAAAATAAGTTGATTTGTTTAATCGTTTATTCGGTTAAACGGTTAAACAAATAATCGATTAAACTTTACTATGTTAACGATAATAGATAAGTATATTTTAAAAAGATATTTAGCCACTTTCTCAGTGATGATTTTATTATTTATTCCAATTGGAATTGTAATCGACGTTTCTGAAAAGGTGAATAAGATGTTGGAAAATAAAATTCCGTTTACCGCAATTGCGATCTATTATTACAATTTCACGGTTTATTTTGCGAATTCCTTATTTCCGATTTTTTTGTTTTTATCTGTAATTTGGTTTACCTCAAAATTGGCCAATAATACAGAAATTATTGCCGTTTTAAGTTCCGGGATCTCATTTTCCCGTTTTTTAAGACCTTATATTATTGGGGCTTCGATCGTTTCGGTTTTTGTACTTTTAATGGGGTTTTTTATTGTTCCCGCGGCCAGTGAAGGTTTTAATAATTTTAGGTATACGTACCTGAAAGGAAACGGAAAACAGTTAATGCGTGGCGAGAATACCAATGTTTACCGTCAGATTAATGACAACGATTTTATTTTTGTCAATAGTTTTAATGAAGAGTCTAAAACGGCTTTTAATTTTACATTAGAACATTTCGAAAATGAAAAGCTAACCTATAAAATTACTGCCAGCCGTATCAAATGGGATCCCAAATCTAAGACTTATGCTTTGTATGATTACACCAAAAGAACTCTTGGAGAATTAAACGATCAGATAGAAAAAAGTCCTGAGAAAAGAGTTGCTTTCAAATTTGAACTAGCCGATTTAACTCCTGTAGTTTACATCGCAGAGACCCTGCCACTTGGAAAACTAATCGATTTTATTGAAAAAGAACGCAAAAGAGGCTCAGGAAATATTGATATGTATTTGGTTGTGCTTTACAAAAAATACAGTGTACCCGTTTCGGCTTTTATTCTGACTATTATCGCTGTGGCCGTTTCGTCGATGAAGCGCCGTGGAGGTATGGGTACTAATTTAGCGATCGGAATTGCAATTGCCTTCTCCTTTGTGTTCTTTGATAAAATATTCGGAACACTTGCCGAAAAATCTGCTTTCTCACCTTTATTTGCTGTCTGGCTCCCGAATATTGTTTTCGGAATCCTGGCGGTTTACCTATTACGTAATGCGAAACGATAATTTAAAAAGTTATTTAAATCTTCATTTAATTGTTTTTATTTGGGGTTTTACGGCCATTCTGGGCGCTTTGATAACCATTGATGCCGAAAATTTGGTCTGGTTCAGAATGCTTCTTGCAGGAGTTTTTTTGGCAGCATTTATTGTGTACAAAAAACAATCGTTTGTAATCTCCGCCACTTCCTTTGCGAAACTGATTTTTGTGGGATTACTGATTGCGCTTCACTGGATTTTCTTTTTTAGAGCGATACACGTTTCAAATGTTTCTATAACACTTTCGATATTCTCACTCGGTGCATTTTTTGCGTCGTTACTGGAACCTCTTTTTTACGGAAGAAAGATCTTATTCTACGAAGTTTTCTTCGGATTGATTATTATTGCCGGTTTAGCATTGATTATGCAGGTCGAAGTAAAGTATCTGCATGGAATGTATTATGCATTAGCAGCTATTATTCTGGGGGTTTTATTCACTTTAATGAATGGGAAATTAATAACAGAACACGATCCTTCGGTAATTACTTTTTATGAGTTTGCTGCCGGAGTATTCTTTATTTCAATTTATTTTTTAGTACAAGGAAAATTCACTGCCGATTTTTTTACAATGTCACTAAACAACTGGGCTTTATTGCTTGTTTTGGCTTCAGTTTGTACCGCTTATGCCTTTACTGCTTCAGTGAAAGTGATGCAGAAATTAACGCCTTATACCGTAATGTTAACGACTAATTTAGAGCCTGTTTACGGAATTATGCTGGCTTATTTTATTCTTGGAGGAAAAGAAAAAATGAGTACAGAATTTTATATTGGCGCCCTGATAATTGTAATTACAGTTATTTTAAACGGTGTTTTGAAACATTATAAAAACAAGAAACAAGTGTAATAATTTCCTTATTTTTAAATTACATTTTTATATTTTAAATACGATTTAATTCAACCAATGATATAATATTTTTATATTTGCGGTTCGATTTACAAACAAAATTCAAAAATCCATGGAATATTTAGATTTTGAGCTTCCAATTAAAGAACTTGAAGAACAGTTAGAAAAGTGTGTCATAATTGGAAAAGAATCTGATGTTGATGTAACACCAACCTGCAAGGAAATCAACAAAAAATTAGAGCAAACTAAGAAAGAAATATACAAAAACCTTACAGCCTGGCAACGTGTTCAGCTGTCAAGACATCCAAATAGACCTTATACTTTAGATTATATCAAAGCACTTTGCGGAGATACATTTTTAGAGCTTCACGGAGACAGAAGCTTTAAAGATGATAAAGCGATGGTGGGTGGATTAGGAAAAATAAACGGACAGTCGTTTATGATCGTAGGTCAGCAAAAAGGTTTTAATACCAAAACCCGTCAGTACCGTAATTTTGGTATGGCAAACCCTGAAGGATATCGTAAAGCTTTGCGTTTGATGAAAATGGCAGAGAAGTTCGGAATCCCGGTTTTAACTTTAGTAGACACTCCGGGTGCATACCCAGGACTTGAAGCTGAAGAAAGAGGACAGGGAGAGGCAATCGCCAGAAATATTTTCGAAATGGTTCGTTTGCAAGTGCCTATCATTACAATTATTGTGGGTGAAGGAGCTTCAGGAGGAGCATTAGGAATTGGTGTAGGGGATAAAGTGTATATGTTAGAGAATACTTGGTATTCTGTAATTTCTCCGGAATCTTGTTCGTCAATTTTATGGAAAAGCTGGGAGTACAAAGAACGTGCTGCCGACGCTTTAAAATTGACTTCATCTGATATGAAAAAACAAAAATTAGTTGATGATGTGATTCCTGAACCATTAGGAGGAGCACACTACGATCGGGAAACAACTTTTAAAACAGTAGCGGAGTACATCACTAAAGGATATAATGAATTGAAAGACTTATCAACACATGATCTGATTGCCCAAAGAATGGACAAGTACAGTAAGATGGGGGAGTATAAAGAGTAAATTCTTACAAAACGAATTAAAATCCGAAGCCTTACAGTTTCGGATTTTTTTTTGGTTATGAACAAAAAAACATATTTATAAACAATTAATAGTTATAACTCAATAGCAATTTTTTTTTAAATTTTGTTACTTTCGCTATATGGAAAATTTCAAGAATGTAAATCCTGTAAAGGTAGATAAAACCACAATTATTAATTTAGAAAAAGGAAAACTTCCGCCGCAAGTGCTTGAATTGGAGGAGGCTGTTCTTGGGGCGATGATGATTGATAAAAAAGGGGTTGATGATGTAATTGATATTTTGCAGGCTGATGCTTTTTATAAAGATGCGCATAAATTTATTTTTGAAGCGATCGTTCAGCTTTTTACCGAAACACAGCCAATCGATTTGCTGACGGTTTCGGCACAATTGAAGAAGAATGGAAAATTGGAGTTAGCCGGAGGAGATTTTTATTTAATTCAGCTTACTCAAAAAATTGCTTCTTCTGCGCATATCGAATTCCACTCTCGTATTATCCTTCAAAAATTCATTCAAAGAAGTTTGATACGAATTTCGTCCGAAATTATCGAAGCCTCTTACGATGAAACGGCAGACGTGTTTGATTTGCTGGATCAGGCCGAATCTAAACTGTATGAAGTAACACAAGGAAATATCAAACGTAGTTCTGAAACTGCTCAGAGTTTAGTACTTCAGGCTAAAAAGAAGATTGAAGAGATTGCGAAAAAGGAAGGATTGAGTGGTGTAGAAACCGGTTTTCATAATCTGGATAAACTGACTTCGGGATGGCAGCCTAGTGATTTAATTATTATCGCGGCGAGACCTGCGATGGGAAAAACGGCCTTCGTACTTTCAATGGCGAGAAATATAGCCATTCAGTATGGACATGGGGTGGCTTTGTTCTCTCTGGAGATGGCATCCGTTCAGTTGATTACAAGGTTAATTTCGTCAGAAACAGGATTGTCATCAGAAAAACTTCGTACCGGTAAATTAGAACCCCACGAATGGGAAATGTTGAGTACCAAAGTAAAAGATCTGGAAAAAGCACCTTTGTTTATTGATGATACACCTTCGCTTTCTATTTTTGACTTGAGAGCAAAATGCCGTCGTCTGGCTTCACAGCACGGAATTAAAATTATTATTATTGATTATTTGCAGCTGATGACTGCCGGAGGAAATAATAAAGGAGGAGGAAATCGTGAACAGGAGATTTCTACAATTTCCCGAAACTTAAAAGCCCTCGCAAAAGAGCTAAACGTTCCGGTAATTGCACTTTCGCAGTTATCGCGTGCGGTTGAAACGCGTGGATCCAGTAAACGTCCGTTGCTTTCGGATCTTCGTGAATCTGGAGCTATTGAGCAGGATGCCGATATCGTTTCGTTTCTATACCGACCGGAATACTACAAAATTGAGGAGTGGGATGACGATGAAGCATCTCCAACTGCAGGTCAGGCAGAGATTATGATCGCCAAACACCGTAACGGGGGTATCGAAAACATTCGATTGAAATTCTTAGGACACCTTGGAAAGTTTGATAATCTGGATGATTTTTCAGGTAGTTATGATGATTTGCCATCAAAAATGAATCATGACGATAATTCTTTCATCACTAAAAGTCTGCCTTCGGCTAATGAAGCTTTCGGAAGTAATTTAAATGACGACGACGACGACAACGATGTTCCGTTTTAATAAAACAATTTAGCCTCATTTTGAGGCTTTTTTTATGCCTTTATATTAATACTTTTCCTAGAAAATTCTGTAGTTTAGCTAAACAATTGCGTGAAGCGATTAATGAATTAAATTTTAACCCAAAAACAAATTTAAATTATGTCAGAAGAAAAAAAATTAGGATCAGTTGAAGTCAGTTTGGCTGTTGGTCAGGAATGGGCTCGGAAATTTCGAAAGTCTCAGGAAGGTAAAGGAAAAGTAGATGCTTATTTAATTCCGTTAGAAAGTATCAAGCTGGTGTTAGATCAGGATATTGATGCTGTGCGTGCTTACGTAGGGATTAATAATGCCGGAGAGCAAAACTTAATGCTTGTGGGGACAAAACTGGACCCAAAAACAGGTGTTTATGTAGATGTTTTCAAAAAACAGCTAGCCGCAGCCGGAGCAAGAACTGCCGGAGATGGTGAAGATGTACTTTACGATGCTTCTCGTCCTTGTCCTCCATACACCGACCCGGATAGTCCAATGAATCAATAATTGATGGATAATTTTCTAATATATTCTGGTTATTTGGTACTCTTACTTAACCTGATTTTATATACATATAGCTTTTTCCTACGGGAAAAAGCTAATGTTTTTTTTACAGTTTATGTCGTGTTTTTATGTGTTATTCAATTCACGATGGAGCTGTTATACCGTTTTCAGATTGAAAATTTATTTTTTGTAAACACCTATTTTATTGGTCAAATGGTTTTGTTAGGACTGTTTTACAAATCAATTTTAGGGTTAAAAAGACAAAAAGCATTTGTAAACTGGAGTCTGACTTTAATGTTGTTCGTTTTGGCCGTCCAGTGTTTGATTAATTCAGAACAATTTTTTAAATTTAATTTGTTTGCCATTACGGCGACTTCTTTACTAAGCGTTGTATATGCTTTATTGCATTTTTATAATATGCTGACCGATGACAGGAAGTACTATTATTTTACAGTGGGATTGTCTTCTTATTTGTTAGTCAGTACGGTCCTTTTTTTAGTGGGTAATCTTACCCTCGGATTAAGCGATGATTTAAAATATTTTACATGGAGACTAAATGCTTTTTTCGTACTGTTGTATTATCTATTTATCTTGTACGAATGGAAAGTAAGTTTTAATCCAAAAAATAAAATTAATAATCAGATATGATATGAGTGGAAGCCCGGTTTACGAAAAAGAGATAGTTGCCATCATCTTGTACACGTCATGTTTTTTTATGGTTGTGGCATTTTTCTTAGTAGCCTTCTTTTATTTTTCGAGAAAGAAAATTATTCAGAAGGAAGTAGAGAAAAGAGATTTGGAAATTCAGTATCGAAAGGAACAATTGCATGCAGTTATTGTTACGCAGGAAGAAGAGCGAAAAAGAATTGCTCAGGATTTGCATGATGACATCAGTTCTAAGCTCAATATAGTTTCATTAAATTCACATTTACTATCCTCCCCAAATTTAACGCAGGGCGAGACAAATGAAATTACGGATACAATTATAAGTCTAACAGCTAAAGCATTAGAGAATTCCAGGAAAATTGCCCATAATTTATTACCCCCGGTTTTTGAAAAGTTTGGTCTGAATGCCGGAGTTCGGGAACTTTGTGACGAATTTGAAAGTTCTAAGGCAGTAAAAGTGCATTATCATAATGGAATTGATTTTGACTCGAATCATAATGACCGACATTTGCATATTTTTCGAATCCTGCAGGAATTAATGAACAATTCTTTGCGCCATGGAAAAGCGACCGAAATTTGGATTGATTTTAAAGTAGAAAATGAGATTCAGACTTGTTATTATAAAGATAATGGAATTGGTTTTGATAGCGAAAATGCCGAAAATCAGAAAGGATTGGGTATGAAAAATATGGATAGCCGTATTTCGTTTTTGAAAGGAACAATCGAAATTCATTCGGAAATTGGTAATGGTATTAGCGTAGTTTTTACTTTTTAGGTTAAAAAAGGACAATAAAATAGGTTTTTACCTAATATATTATGGTTGTAGTACTCTTTTCTGATTCATATTTTGTAATTTCGGTGTACCAAAAGACCAAAAACAAAAAATCAAATGAGTGCCGCTATTAAAATTGCTTTAGTAGATGACGAAGTTTTGTTCCGTAAAGGAATTTCTTTTTTATTGCAAAGAGAAGATAATATCGATATTATTTTTGAAGCATCAAACGGAGAAGAACTTCTGTTAAATTTAGACAACAGCGTGATCAAACCTGATATTATTATCATGGATTTGAAAATGCCCATTTTAAATGGTGTCGAGGCTACAAAAATTATCCGGAAATCATTTCCCGAAATTAAAATTATTGCGCTAACCAGCTATGATACAAAATCATTTATTGCCAATATGATTCAGGTGGGAGCTGTGGCTTATTTGATAAAAAATACTACTCCAAAAGATTTAATTCATACCATCAATCAAGTAGCAAAAAAAGGGTTTTACTATAATGAAAGTGTGCTGCAAACCATTCAGGAAACTATTATCTCCAGTAAAACTTCAAAAGGAAATCTGGAAACCGGTTTTCTTTCACAACGGGAAATAGAAATACTTCAGCTTATTTGCCAGCAAAAAACAACTTCAGAAATTGCAGATCATCTTTACTTAAGTCCCAGAACCGTAGAAGGGCACCGTAACAACTTATTGCTTAAAACAGAATCCAAGAATATAGCCGGTTTAGTAGTATATGCGATTCAGAATGAAATCGCTGTTTTAACGCTGTAAATCTAAGCTTGCTAAATATTGAATGGAGAGTACGTAGTATAAAATTATAATAAGTACGAGTATAACTATTCCTATTTTTTGTATCATACTTAATCCCTTAGGTTCTTGGTTGCTATCATTAAGCTTCATGCCTTTGTCTTTTTCATTGATTAAATTTACGCCCGGGGGACAGCAAATGTAAGAATAATGTGCTGTTGCAAAATAGGTGTTTCTACGTGATTTTAGCCGTGTATTTAATTATTTTCAGGTATTTTTTTAACATTTATCTACCTATAAAAGCGAAAGAACAGTGGTGTTTTTTGAAGGTTCCTTTATATCTTTACTAAAATAATTTTTCTAATGAAGAAGTGCTTAGTTTATATTTTCATATTGCTACTTTCATTCACGGCAAAAGCCTCGTTTATCTTACTTCCGATGGACGAAACCACACAGCAGAATCATCTTAAAGCATACGGAATTACCTATTGGTGTTTAAGTAGAGACTATAAAGCAAGCTGGTTGTTGAATTATCGTGGGGGCTCATTTTTACTCCCGGATGCCGATGAAATTCGTAAAGAATGTAAAATTAGAGGAGTAAGTTTTGAAGTTCTTTCAGATGCTGAGGAGGCTTCGATACTAAATGATATTTCAAGCCCCTCCCAAAATATGGAATCTGTTATTTTAGAAAAAGCACCTAAAATTGCTGTTTATACCCCAAAAGGGAAACAACCTTGGGACGACGCCGTAACTTTAGTTTTAACGTATGCCGAAATTCCTTTTACACCAATTTACGATGAAGAGGTTTTAAGTGATCAGTTGCTTCTTTATGATTGGCTGCATTTACACCATGAAGATTTTACCGGACAATATGGTAAATTTTACTCTGCGTATAAAAATACACCCTGGTACATTGAACAAAAAAAAGATGCCGAGGCTCTGGCTGCAAAATTAGGATATCCTAAAGTGTCTCAGGAAAAAGGAGCAGTTGCAAAAAAGATTAGAGATTTTGTAATTGGTGGTGGATTTATGTTTGCCATGTGTTCTGCAACAGATAGTTTTGATATTGCACTTTCGGCTGATGGAGTTGATATTTGTGAAGCCATGTTTGATGGAGATGCCAGTGAATCCAATTATCAGTCAAAATTGAATTACGGAAATTCATTTGCCTTTAAAGATTTTACTTTGGAACGAAGACCGGAGGTATATGAATTCTCGGATATTGATATGACTGGAAAACGCAGAATTCCTATGGAGAAAGATTATTTTACTTTAATGGAGTTTTCAGCAAAATGGGATCCGATTCCTAGTATGTTGTGCCAGAATCATACACAATTGGTAAAAGGCTTTATGGGACAGACGACTGCATTTGATACCAATTTGGTAAAATCAAATGTACTGATAATGGGTACTTGTGAATTGAATGGAGAATCAAGATACATTCATGGCGAGAAAGGAAAAGGGATGTTTACTTTTTTTGGAGGACATGATCCTGAAGATTTTCAGCATCAGGTTGGAGATCCGCCTACCGTTTTAGATTTACACCCAAACTCTCCGGGTTACCGTCTCATTTTAAATAATGTTTTGTTTCCTGCAGCAAGAAAGAAAAAGCTGAAAACATAATCTAGTTCAGTGAAAATTCAATCCAGATTGGAATATGATCGGATATTTTTCGGGCCTCCTGAAGCGAGTTAAAGTTTTTATAGAACGAAACAATACCGGAGTTTATATAGTTTACGGACTTTTTATGATAAAAAATATTATCAAATTCTGATGCCAGACAAACGGTTTCTTTGCATTGTTGTTTTAAAGTAGTCTTTTGATTCTGTAAAGTAGAATTGTATCCCATTTTTTTTAATGGAGTAAATACAGAGTGAGATTGTGGACAGTTGAAATCACCAACAAACACCAAATTTAAATTGGAATATTGCTCAGGCAGAAATTTAAAATATTTAATTTCCTTCTCAGGTTGCTTCGTCTTAGTGATAGCATGAAAATTGACTAAAGTAATGCTCTTTTTATTGATTTCAAAAGTACCCAGATAAGGCTCACGATCAATTTCTGAATGGTATTTTTTTTCCAGCCAGGCATTTCCTTTCAGTTTTACTTTACTGGTTTTCCAAAGATAAGCGTATCGTTCGGTTTTATAACTGTTTCCGCTTGTTGGATTGCTTATCGTATAATCCCATTTTGATCCCTTATTGTTTAAAATTGCAGCAAGTTTTGCAACAGCCTGCGAACCGCCATATCCGGCAACAACTTCCTGAATTGCGATAATATCATAAGCAAGAACAGTATTTGCAATGAAATTCAGTTCTGATTCGGATTTTGATTTTCCTAAGTTCTCAATATTCCAGGATAGAATTTTAGTTTGTGAGTATGTGAGAATAGAAAAAAGGAAGAAAGTAAGACTTAATAAGTATTTCATGCTGTATTTAAAAATTCAAATATAGGCATTTCAAAATTCGATTACTGTTTAGTCGAATTCTGTTTTTAGTTTCAATGAGAATCTGTCTTAAAAAAGATTCTCATTGAAATTTTAGCATCAATAAATTTAAGATTAATGCTTTTTATACCTGTTTTTTAGAGCAGTACCAATTATAATGATTTGCAAAACAAGCAGAGCCGGAATAAAAATAATTTTCCAATCTACTTCCAGCCATCCTGTTTTTTCAGAAACGAAAGCAAAACTTAAGGATAGAAAAAGACAAAGTAACATTGTTTTCATTATGATCTTGTTTTTAGTTGTATTAATCTTCGAAACAAAAATCTGTAGAAAATTTCTTTTAGAGCTATTTTTGTATTTGATTTTCATTAGTTGACTAATAGATTACAGACAAAAATAGATTTATTAAAAAACATTTCCTTACGGGAAACCGTAAAACCGGTTAAAAATTAAATCAGGCCAAAATCTTTTGCAATAGCAATTAAATGCACATTGTTGTTTGCCTTAAAGTAAATCTTTAGTTTATTAATGCGTTTTTCGATACTACTGGTTCCGTTTGGAGTGATCGAAGTCGCTTTAAATTCGTTTGATATGTTATCTAAAATATAGCCTTGCGACAGAAGTTTTAAGATTGAAATATCGTACGATTCAATTTCAAACAATGATTTTTCGTTGAAATTAAAAGACAAATCAGAAGAAAGTATTTTCTCTTCATTTCTAAAAGTTCCTTCAATTGCTTTTTTTAATTCGACGATACTATTACGTCCTTTAGAAACATAAGCACTAATACCTAAATCATAAAAAAGAGTTTTTATACGATAAGATTTATCTTCTATAGAAAATACTATCTTTTTTATTTTAGGCTGAACTTCATTAACCGCTTCGATTAACTCTTCGCCACCATTTAAAATAGTTTTGCGATGGTCTTTTTTGAAAGATAAATCAGTGATTAATAAATCATATGGCTCATTATCCATAATAGCTTTTTTTACTTTATTTAATCCGTCGTCGCAATATTTGACATGGTCAATTACAGGAACGTTGAGTTCTTGAAGTGCTTGAATTACGGCAATGCTGATACTGTCTAAATCTTCGGCAACTAAAACTTTTTTGAACATATTACTTTGTTTATTTGGGGAAATTGAAACTTAATTTAAAACCTGTTTTAGAATTGGAGTCAAAAATAATATTTCCATTTATGGTTTTAATACGGTTTTCCACATTTTGTAGTCCATTTTTTAAAATTATTGATCTATTATAGGCTCCAACCCCGTTGTCACTGTAAATTATAACTATTTTTTTTTCAAAATTTTTAAAAGTAAGACTAACTAATGTTGCCTGACTGTGCTTTTTCATGTTCACAAATAGCTCCTGAAGGATTCTGTAAAGTATAATTTTTTTACTTTTTTCAAGTTCGTTCCAGGAAATTGCATCAAAACCATTGAGAATAATATTTAAATCGGCAGTTTTAAATCCTGAAATCATTTCTTTTAACGAGGTGGAGTAGCTTTCATTTGTAGGTACTGAGCCATTTTCTTTTGAAATGTTTCGGGTTTTGGTGTAAATCGCATGTAAATTATTTAAAAGCCTTTCTTTATTCTCACGTTTTTCCAAATCAACAGTTTCAGCAAACGTTAAGCTGTGATACACATCATTGGTAAGTTCATCTTTCAATTTTTGTGATATTCGTATTTCACTCTCAAAAACAGCATCGTCTTTTTGTTTTGTTCCTTTTGATTTGAGATAGAAGTAAACAAAAGCAATAAGACTTAGAATAAGTACAATGATCATATACAAATAGATGTTGCGTCTTTTTTGCCTTGCCAGTTCTAGCTCATTTTCTGCTTTTTGTGCTTTAAGTAGTAGGTTCTCTGTTTTGTCTATTCGGGATATATATTTAATATTGGTGAATTGATTCTTTGTTTTACACCTTGCATGAGTAATGCTGTCAATAAGTTTAATGTAGGATAAGGAGTATTTTTTTAGATCCGATCCCTCGCTGGTTTTAATTAATAGTGATAGCGAACTAATTCTGTCCGTCAGGATCTTTATTTTTGTGGCTACTTTATGTGATTTTAGAGCGTATTCCTTTGCTAACTTAGGATTGGTTTGCATGTAAAAAAGGCAAAGATGTCTGTAAATTCCAACCAATGAGTATTCGTATTCTGACGAGAGTGAGAGCCGGATCTTTAAGGCTTCATTTACATATTTGAGTGCTTTATCAGGATCTCCCAATCTAAAATAGCACAGACCTAAATTATCAATTGCCCGGGCATAATTATCTTTATCAATATCTTCATAATTTGAAGTTCTTTTTTGTGTCGATAGGATAAATAAAATTTGTTCTGCTTCCTTATATCGATGTTGATCCATATAAACAGTAGCCAGATTGTTTAAAGCCATGTATCTTCTCCAGGTACTTGATTTTAGATGTATCGCTTTTTTTAGATAAAGAATGGCATCACTATAGTTATAGGTATTAGAGTAGTTAATTCCTAGTTGATTGTAAAGGATTGATGCATGTCTTGGATTTTTAATATACTTTAAGTAAGGTAAAGCTTCGGTTGCATGTGCTTCACTGGTAATATAATCCCCCTGATCGTATTTGATTTGAGACATCGAGTACAAAGTGTAAACATAATCAATAGTATTGATTTTAGGATTACAAAGAAGCTTGGCCTTATTGTAGTAATAGTAAGAACTGTCCAATTTATAAGCATCATATAAAGAGTCGGCCAGATCTGAAAATTTTAGAATTTCTGCTGAATTATTCTTTTGACCAGAATCTGATGGTGTGTTGAACTCGTCGGATTGCAATAACGTTATACCGGCTATTGCTATTGATAGCAGTAGTATCAAACGCTGTAAAAAAACTCTTCTATGAAGAAAGTAAAGTGGTTTTTTCATTTTTAAACTGGAAAATTAATAAAAACTTTAAAACCTTTTTCGGGAGTAGAATCAATAAAGATTTCTCCTTTTATTGACAGAATTTTATTTTCTATATTATAAAGGCCATTTTGAAATTTTATGGCAGCAAGGTCGATTCCTATTCCATTGTCAGTATAGGTTATCATTACATTTTGATCTGTTTTTTTAAAGGTGATCGTAACAAGAGTTGCGGCGCTATGTTTTTTCATATTTACAAGCAACTCCTGTACTGTTCTGTAAACAGTCATCTTTTTATTCTTTTCAATTTCGTTCCAATCTATAGTTTCTAAGTCATTTACAAAAATATGAATGACGGGAGTATTAAATCCTTCAATCATTTCCTCTAAATTAAGAATGAAATCTTCTGAAGTTATAATTTGATTGTTCTCTTTCGATATATTTCGGGTTCGGGAGTATATGGCTTCCAGGTTGTTTAATAATTGTATTTTATTCTCCTTTATAGAAAGATTTTTGCTTTCAGTAAAAGCCATCGTGTGATAAATGTCGTTGGCTAATTCATCATGAAGTTTTTTTGCGATCCGGGTTTCACTTTTATAAGTAGCTTCTATTTTCTCTTTATTTCCTTTTGAAGTCAGGTAGAAATAAAGTACAGTGACTAAACTTAAACTAAGGGTAATTATGATATAGGAGAAAATGTTTCTGTTTCGTTGCTTTTCTATTTGTATTTCATTTTCGACTTTGTATGTTTTTAGTCTTAAATTTTCATTCTTCTCTTTTGTCGAGTCGTATTTAATTTTGGCATATTGATTTTTAGCTTTTTGTTTAACTTCAAAAATGCTGTCGATTAGATTTACATAAACAATAGAATATTTTTTTAATTCACGATCAGAACTATTCTTGATAATTAGTTTTAAAGAAGACAGACGCTCGTCGATAGTGTGGGCAAGAGTAAATTTCTCATAGCTTAAATGCATGTATTTTTTGGCTAATAACAGATTGCTTTCTTCGTAAAATTTAGCAAAATGCAGATAGCTTTTTCCCAAACCGAAAGAATCGTTTTGTTTTTTCCTTATTTCAAGACTTTTTTGAAAATAATACAGAGCTTTATCTGAATGGTATATTTTAAAGTAGCAGAATCCAATATTGTCCAGTGCTTTCCCTTGAAACTCATCATTATTAAGAACTTCTTTCTTTGTTGTCAAAGACAGGAAGATCTGGAGAGCCTCATTGTATTTTCCTTCTTCCATTAAGATAACAGCCATGTTATTTTTTGCGGCCAGTTTTCTCCATTCTTCAGTTTGCAGCTGTAGTGCCTTTTGATTGTAGCGTATAGCATTTTTGTAATCGTAGGTATTCAGATAATTGATACTTAAAATGACATAGGTGTTCCATATCTGAGATTGCTTTTTTGTATACTTCAGATAAGGCAGTATTTCTTTAATGGTATTTTCGCTACCTGCATAATCAGCTTGATCTTGCTGTATTTCTGCCATGCGGTTCAGAGAAGTAATGTAGTTTTCCGAATCTGTTACCGGATTGCAGATCGATCGTAGTTTGTTGTAATAAAAAAAAGCGCTGTCAAATTCTTTTTGGCTGTAAAAGCGATCTGCAGTTAGTATCGCTTGTTCAATTTCGGGTTTTGTATTTTTTGGCTTGGGAGTATTTGAGGTTTTTTTCTGACAGAATTGCAAGGATAAAATAGTGAATATAATAAATAGGAAAACGCGCATTCTGTAAGGTATCATGCGCCAAAAGTAAAGAATTAAAGTTCTTAAAAAAGCGTATAAATACCTGTTTTTCCATAAATTTTGATTTTATTTTTCATACTTGATTTTCAGTTAAATACAAAAAAAGCTTTCAGGTATGAAAGCTTTTTTTGTATTGTCGGGTATTATTTATTTCTGAAACAATTATGAAACTCTTAATCCTGTTGTGATTGCAATTCTATTCCAGGAGTTAATGGTAATAATAGTCAGGATAATTTCGGCAAGGTATTGATCATTGAACAGGCTTGCAGCATTTTGATAGGTTTCATCAGAAACGTGATGGCTAATTAATGTTACTTCTTCCGTCAGAGCTAAAATTGCTTTTTCCTCCTCAGTATAAATATCAGTATCTCGCCAGGCGCTAAGTAAATAAATATACTGTTCTGATATACCCTGTTTTCTGGCATCGGTGGTATGCATATTAATGCAATGCGCACAGCCGTTTATTTGAGAAGCGCGAATTTTAATTAATTCTTTGTGTACAGGTGTAAGTGAAGTAGTAGAAATGTATTTTTCTAAATTAAGTAATGCTTGGTACGCTTGAGGAGCAACTGTTGGAATAACGATTCTTGGTTTCATTTGAAGTGTTTTTAAAAGTTTGATACAAAGATCATATATATCATTTTTGAAAAACTTGAACTACTTCAAGAAAACTATCGAGTTGCTGAGATTCTGAAAGACTAAGGTTCTGAGTTTGCTAACGATATGTAAAAGAACAGGATTTTTTTTTTTTTTTGATACTCTAAAACCAAAAGAAGCTCAGTGGTTTAGTATCCGAGAACCTTAGTTTTTTAGAATTAAACTTTTCCAGCCCTGATTTTACTCATAAATTCAGCCGAAAAATCAAGATAGGAGGCAAGCATATATTGAGGAACGCGCTGAACAAACTCAGGATTGAGGTTATTGAAATGATGATACCTTTCCTCTGCAGACATGGTGAATAGAAACTTAATTCGCATTTGTGCAGCTCCAAATGACTTCTGGGAAACAATGCGAAAGTAGCGCTCCAATTTCGGAACTTGAATTAGTACAGACTCCAGTACAGATTGTTCTAAAGCAATAACCTCAGAATTCTCTACAGCCTGAATATAAAAATGAGAAGGAACATGGTTGTGGTAACTTAAGTAATCTGTAATCCACCAGCTTTCAATTTCAAATTGAAGAGTTTGTTCCGTCCCTTTCGAATTAATTATGTATTGACGCATGCATCCTTTAACGATAAAATAAAGAGTGTTGCATACTTGACCTTCCCGAAGTACGTGATCTTTCTTTTTAATATTTGATAAACTTAAAACAGATTCTAGGAGATCAATCTCAGAAGCTTCGAGAGTTACAAATTTTTCGATGTGTGCAAAAAGAGCAGTGTACATTGGTATAAGTTTTATACAAATGTAGTTTTAAAAATTAGAATTTAGCAAACGGGTATAAAGCAAAAAACCATCCCGTTTAGACGAGATGGTTTTTCTATGATAAGTAAGTAATCTAAATTGAGTTTATAAAACGTTTATTTTACTTTATTAAGTATTGCTTTGAAAGCTTCAGGGTGGTTCATCGCTAAATCTGCAAGAACTTTACGGTTCAATTCGATTCCGTTAGCTTTTACTTTCCCCATGAATTGAGAATAAGACATTCCTTCTAATCTAGCTCCAGCGTTGATACGTTGAATCCATAAAGCACGGAAATTTCTTTTATTCTGTTTTCTGTCACGGTAAGCGTAGCTCATCGCTTTCTCTACCGCATTCTTAGCAACTGTCCAAACGTTTTTACGTCTACCAAAGAAACCTTTGGCTTGCTTCATTATTTTTTTTCTTCTTGCTCTTTTAGCAACTGAATTTACCGATCTTGGCATAATTTTAATGTGTTTTTGTAGCAGGCGTCCTGAATTGAATCAAAGGAACTTAAAAGCCATACTCCAAGGTTATATAAATAATTTTAAACCTAAAGAATTATTAGATAATTCTTAATTGTTGTTTGATGCTTTTCATATCTGTAGAGTGAACTAGCGCTGAGTGTGTCAAAGCTAATTTACGTTTTTTAGATTTTTTAGTCAAGATGTGACTTTTAAAAGCATGCTTTCTTTTAATCTTTCCAGAACCAGTAACTTTGAAACGTTTCTTGGCGCTAGATTTTGTTTTCATTTTAGGCATTTTTCCTAGTGTTTTAATTTATTCTTACTTACTTATATCTTCAAAAGCTTTAGGCTTTAGGCTTTAAGCTTTAAGCAAATAGTTTATTTAAACTCCTGCTTAAAGCTTATTGCTTATTGCTTAAAGCAAATAATTATTTTTTCTTCTTCGGAGCAATGAACATAATCATTCTCTTTCCTTCTAAAACTGGCATTGCCTCAACTTTACCGTGCTCCTCAAGGTCTGTTGCCAAACGTAAAAGTAAAATCTGACCTTGATCTTTATAGATGATAGAACGTCCTTTAAAGAATACAAATGCTTTTAGTTTAGCACCTTCTTTCAGGAACTTCTCCGCATTTTTTCTTTTAAATTCGTAATCATGCTCATCCGTTTGAGGACCGAATCGAATTTCTTTTACGACAACTTGCGTAGACTTAGCTTTTAACACCTTATCACGTTTCTTTTGTTCGTAAACGAATTTCTTGTAATCCATGATTTTACAAACCGGTGGCTCAGCGTTTGGCGAGATCTCAACTAAATCAAGTTCAAATTGATCTGCTAATCGTAAAGCTTCAGCAAGCTTAAATACACCAGGTTCGATGTTTTCGCCTACTAATCTTACTTCTTGTACGCCACGAATATTATTGTTTATTCTGTGGGCATCCTTTTTTTCTACTCGAGGTTGGTAACCTCTGTTGCTTCTTATTGCTATGACTTTATAATTTAAGTTAAACTGTAAAAACTTTTAATGTCTTTTTTATTTCTTCGTTTACAATAGCGACAAATTCATCGATTGTAACTGTAATATTACCTTTTCCTTCTTGCCCGTGACGACGGATAGAAACCGTTCCGTTTTTCTCCTCTTCCTCACCAACAATCAGCATAAATGGAGTTTTTTGCATCTCAGCATCTCTAATTTTCTTACCGATAGTTTCGTTTCGGTTGTCAATTAGGGCGCGAATTTCGTGATTTTCTAGCAAATCTAAAACTTTTTTAGCATATATTTCGTATTTCTCGCTCAAAGACAAGATTATAGCCTGCTCTGGCATTAACCAAAGTGGGAAATTTCCTGCGGTATGTTCCAGTAAAATTGCGATAAAACGTTCCATTGATCCAAAAGGAGCTCTGTGAATCATAACCGGACGGTGTAATTCGTTATCGGCACCTTTATAAGTCAATTCAAAACGTTCCGGAAGGTTGTAATCTACCTGAATAGTTCCTAATTGCCACTGTCTGCCCAAAGCATCTTTAACCATGAAGTCAAGTTTCGGTCCATAAAAAGCAGCCTCACCATATTCTACAACCGTATTCAGTCCTTTGTCGGCTGCAGCATTGATAATAGCGTTCTCGGCTTTTTCCCAGTTCTCATCAGAACCAATGTATTTCTCTCTGTTTTCCTGATCTCTCAATGAAATCTGGGCTGTAAAGTTTTCAAAACCTAAGGAACCAAATACATAAAGTACTAAATCGATTACCTTTTTGAATTCTTCGTCCAACTGTTCCGGAGTACAGAAGATATGTGCGTCATCCTGAGTAAATCCTCTTACACGAGTTAGTCCGTGTAGCTCACCAGATTGTTCGTATCTGTAAACTGTACCAAATTCTGCGTAACGTTTTGGTAAATCTTTGTAGGACCAAGGTCTTACATTGTAGATTTCACAGTGGTGAGGGCAGTTCATTGGTTTTAATAAGAATTCTTCACCTTCGGCAGGAGTGTGTATAGGCTGAAAACTGTCAGCTCCATATTTCGCATAGTGACCAGAAGTAACATAAAGCTCTTTTTGTCCAATATGTGGAGTAACAACTTGTTCGTATCCTGCTTTCTTTTGAGCTCTCTTTAAAAATTGCTCTAAACGATCTCTAAGTGCCGCACCCTTAGGTAACCATAAAGGTAAACCTTGTCCAACTTTCTGAGAAAAAGCAAACAATTCAAGTTCTTTACCAAGTTTACGGTGATCACGACGTTTAGCTTCTTCAAGAAGTTCAAGATATTCAGTCAAATCTTTTTGCTTAGGGAAAGAAGTTCCGTAAACTCGAGTTAATTGCTTGTTTTTTTCGTCACCTCTCCAGTAAGCCCCGGCTACACTCATAACTTTCATGGCTTTGATAATTCCTGTATTCGGAATATGTCCACCACGGCATAGGTCAGTAAAAGTAGCATGGTCGCAAAATGTAATAGTACCGTCTTCAAGATTTGAAATCAGTTCCGTTTTGTAAACGTTATCTTTGTACATTTCTAAAGCGTCAGCTTTGCTAACCGGACGCATTTTGAATTCATGTTTCCCTCTTGAGATTTCAAGAACACGATCTTCGATTTTTTTGAAATCAGCGTCAGTAATTTTTTGATCTTCAAAATCAACATCGTAATAAAAGCCATTTGCAATTGCAGGTCCTAGAGTTAGTTTAATTCCAGGGTACAATTCTTCAAGGGCTTGTGCCATTACGTGTGAAGTGGAATGCCAAAAAGCCTTTTTTCCTTCCGCATCATTCCAGGTATATAAAGTAAGACTACCGTCGGTCGTCAATTGGGTTTCGGTTTCAATTGTTGTACCATTGAAAGATGCAGAAATCACGTTTCTTGCAAATCCTTCACTAATGCTTTTCGCAACCTCCATCGGAGTTACGCCTGAAGCGAACTCTCTAATTGACCCGTCGGGTAAAGTAATCTTAATCATTGTTTATAATTTTGTGAATGCAAATATAGCGCATTACGTAAATACATACAATATATAAATTCATGTTTATACTATAATATAATAGGTGTTGATTGGATAGGCTGGTTTTCTTTGTTTTTGTATACTATAATATAGGGTGTTGTTGCGGGTTAAGTTGGAAAGAATATGATTGGAGTTGTTTTGGAGTCTGCTATGTTTGTTTCAAGATGGGTTTTAGTAGTTGCTTGGTAGCGGGAGATGTCAAAAAACGGAGGAGTGAGGTTGTGTATGGGTGAAATTTGATAATATAATGATAGGATATGTAAGGAAAGGTGTGAAAAGATCATGTTGTGGAGGGGGTAAAATGCGACAAATGGACGTTGTTTAAGAAAAATCGTATAAATTTAAAAAGAATGATAGTTTGTAAAATGGCTGTTATCAGAGTGTTAGGTGGAAGTTTCGAAAAAGATTAAAAATAAGTTTAGAAAAAGCTTGTAAAAGCGGATAAAGTGACTACTTTTGCACCCGCAACAGCGATAAACGTTCACCGAAATACTGACAAGCGAAGGAATTAAAACGGAAAGAAATTTTCAAAAAAAAACTTCAAAAAGCTTGCGAGTAAAGAAAGAAAGTTTTAAGTTTGCACCCCGCAAAACAAGGGAAGTTCATTGAGAGATTGGTAAGGAGGGAGGT
>NZ_MUHH01000089.1 GCF_002217475.1 Flavobacterium tructae | reverse complement strand
TAATTGTTGGAGCTAATAATTGCGGTAAAAGCAGATTTATGAGAGAGTTAATGTCTCTAAATTCATATTTTTCAATTAATAATTTATTGTTAATACGTCAATTTATTGATGAGTATAATTTATATGTTGAAATGTTTAATAGGGATAAAATACAAGCTTTTTTAGATGCTAATAGTAGACGGGTTTATGGAAATTTAACATTGAATCAGAAAGCAAGTAAAATGCAGCAAAATAGGCTTACTAAATTGAAACAAGATGACTTTAAAAATGTAATCTCTGTCATTAATGCTAATAAAAAAAGACTCGAAGAAATGTTAGCTTATCCCGATATGCAAGATAGCTTTATAAAGAATTATTCTAAAATTGAAGAAACATTTACGAAAGAATTTAAGCCTAAAAAATATTATATACCAACTTTAAGAACTGCTCATTCATTATTTCAGATTATAAAGCATGGATCAGAAAAGAAATTTGATGTGCCTGGAACAAATGATTATGAGAAGATTGAAAATGATATATTTCTTCATACGTACCTGCAAAATTATCGAATAGACAAAAGTGTTCAAATTTTTACTGGATTACATTTATACCGAGATATTTTGAATTCTAGAAATTCAGAAAAAAGCATAAGAATTCAGTTTGAAAATTTTGAAAAATTTTTAGGAGCCAATTTTTTTGATGGTAAACAAATTGATATTGTAGCAAAATTTGATAAAAATGATAATGAAAAAGGAATCAACGAATCAGAGCTAATTCTTATACACGTTGAAGGTGAAAAAGAAACAAGAAAACTATATAATTTAGGTGATGGTGTTCAAGCATTAATTATATTAATGTATAAAATTTTTATGGCTGAACCCGAATCCTTTATTTTTATTGATGAGCCAGAAATCAATTTACATCCTGGAATGCAAAGATTATTTCTAGAGCAAATTACATCAAATAAAGA
>NZ_MUHH01000088.1 GCF_002217475.1 Flavobacterium tructae | reverse complement strand
TTATAAGTTCCCGGTGTGGTTCCTGCCGCAACACTTACTTTTCCGGTTAACGGATCTAAAGTAATTCCTGTTGGCCATGTTCCTGATACCGCAACTGTAGCATTTCCTGTAGTTCCTAATACTGCCGGAACTCCATTTACTTTATCGTTACTTGCAATGTTTGTGAAAACAGTTCCTCCTGTTGATGCAATAGTTCCATTTTCGAATATCGGCTCAACTGTTGCTGTTACTGTAATTTTTGCTTCAGCCTGATCACACATTGGTGTACCGGCTGCTGCCATTGCTTTTGAACATATACTATAAATTACAGTATAACCCCCTGGTGCAGTACCAGTATTAACTTTAATAGTGCCATCGGTATTTAATGTCATTCCTGTCGGTAAATAAACCGCACTTAAATTCACATCTGAAGCGACTATAGGTGTACCATGTAATTTGTCATTCAACAATACAGAAACCGTGGTACCTCCGTTCAATCCATTAACTACTAATGGAATCTCATCTATCGCATCAATAAAACTTACTACTGTACAGGTTGAACAAGTAGGATCTATTGGTCTGCAAGTCGAGCAAATTGGACTTGGATCGGT
>NZ_MUHH01000087.1 GCF_002217475.1 Flavobacterium tructae | reverse complement strand
TTACGAAATCGATTGAAATGGGTACTTTTGCGCAAAATTTAAAAATAGTCGTCTATTTATTTTTTCAATTTAATCAATTATGAGCAAAAAATCTTTGTACCAAAAAGAGGTATCATTACAAGTCGACCGAAGAAGAGCTGGTGTCGAATTAATCAAAATCATAAGCGATTTATGGTATGACAAATCCATTGAAATGGTTCTTTTCAAAAACCAATTACTGGATCAAAATGTCAGCGATATTATCAATTTGCATCAATATGCCGGTGAATTCGTAGGCAAGCCTATCACCATTTTTGATTCTGTGGAAATCGCGAGAGTTATTTTATCTTTAGATCTTCCACCTGCTAAGTTAGATCTTGGAAAACTAACTTACGAATATCGTTTAGAAGATGAAAAGTATCCTGATGCGCGATATTTTGTAATCGATAAATTGAAAGAAGCAAAATCTTCAGAAGAAATTCAGCCAAAAGATGTTGTTTTATATGGTTTCGGAAGAATTGGCCGTTTATTAGCAAGAGAATTAATGTCTAAAACCGGTAAAGGAAATCAATTGCGACTGAGAGCGATTGTTACCAGAGACAAAAATGACGCTTCGACATTAGAGAAAAGAGCTTCTCTTTTAAGATACGATTCAATACATGGAGATTTTCAAGGGTCTGTTACTGCCGATCCAAAAAACAATGCATTAATTATCAACGGAACTACCGTTCATATCATTACAGCAAATTCACCGGAAGAAATTGATTATACTTTATACGGAATCAATGAGGCCTTAGTTATTGACAATACAGGAGCTTTTACAACAGAAGAAGCTTTAAAAAGACACTTAACTTCTAACGGAGCCAGTAAAGTTTTATTGACTGCTCCTGGAAAAGGAGTTCCAAATATCGTTCACGGAGTAAACCATAACGAGTACAATCCTGACGAAATTGATATTTTCTCTGCTGCATCCTGCACGACAAATGCTATCACACCAGTATTAAAAGCTGTTGAAGATACTTTAGGTGTAGTAAAAGGACACTTAGAAACTATCCATGCCTATACAAACGACCAGAATTTGGTTGACAATATGCATAAAAAATACCGTCGTGGAAGAGCAGCAGCTTTAAACATGGTCATTACCGAAACCGGTGCAGGAAGTGCCGTTGCAAAAGCATTGCCATCATTAGAAGGAAAATTAACATCTAATGCCATCAGAGTTCCTGTTCCAAACGGTTCATTGGTAGTTTTAAACTTAGAAGTTAAAAAAGCAACTTCGATCCCGGCTATCAACAAGATCATGAAGAAATACGCTTTGGAAGGTGAATTAGTAGAGCAAATCAAATATTCATTGAACAACGAATTGGTTTCATCAGACATCGTAGGAACTTCAGCTCCTTCAATCTATGACAGTAACGCTACAATTGTTTCAAAAGATGGTAAAAACATTGTATTATACATTTGGTACGATAACGAATACGGCTACAGCCACCAGGTAATTCGTCTGGCAAAATACATTGCCAAAGTAAGACGTTTTACTTACTACTAGGATACATCAAAACCACTAATACTGCAAAGCCATCAAGTTTTTCTTGGTGGCTTTTCTTTTAAATTTCAAATCATCACAATTTTAATCCAAAAAAAGTTCCAACAGCTTATTGAAACTATATGGGTAAAACTGTAGTACTCTTTACCTCTGAAATTACAAAAACAGTATTGATCAGAGAAACTTCAGGAAGAACTGCTAATTTTTTTTGATGAAAGTGATGAAAACTTTCCATATCGGGAATGACAACTTTCAACATATAATCAAAATTTCCCGAAACATAATTACACTCCACCACTTCAGGCAGATTTAAAATAGACTGATTGAATCCTTCCGAAGTATCATAAGTCTGCTTTGTGAGGGTCACCTGACAATACACCGTTAAATTATTACCGAGTTTTTTCTTGTTTAAAATAGAGACATACTTCTCTATAACACCCTCTTTTTCAAGACGTTTCACCCTATCATGAACTGGTGTCAGAGACAGATTTATCTTGTTCGCAATGTCTTTTAAAGTATAATGCGCATTTTCCTGTAAAAGTCGTAAGATTTTCTTGTCAATTTCATCTAAAGCCATAACGAAAACGTTTTCATTGATTAATAAAATTTAGTCATTTTTTCTTTTTAGAGGCAATTTGCTTTCCTGAAACAGTATATTTTTCTGTAAAAGTATAAAATAAAATAATATTTTCTTATTTATTCCACATTAATCAATAATATATTCTCTATCTGTAGTTTTGTAAAACAATTTCAACAAAAAATAAAAAAGATAACAAAATGATAATAGGTGTTCCAAAAGAAATCAAAAACAATGAGAACCGTGTAGCATTAACTCCTGCAGGAGTTTCTGAAATGAGAAAACACGGACATACTGTTTACGTACAAGCTACAGCCGGTTTAGGAAGTGGTTTCAGTGATGATGAATATGCAAATGCAGGTGCGGTAGTTTTAGGAACTATTGAAGAAGTATATGCCATTGCAGAAATGATTATTAAAGTAAAAGAGCCTATTGCTTCTGAATACCCATTAATCAAAAAAGATCAATTATTATTCACGTACTTCCACTTTGCTTCATCAGAGCCATTAACTCATGCTATGCTTGAGAAAGGTGTTGTATGTTTAGCTTACGAAACTGTTGAAAAAGCAGACCGCAGTTTACCATTATTAGTACCAATGTCTGAAGTTGCAGGTCGTATGGCTATCCAACAAGGGGCAAAATACCTTGAAAAACCATTAAAAGGAAGAGGAATTCTTTTAGGAGGTGTTCCAGGTGTTCCACCAGCAAAAGTATTGGTTTTAGGAGGAGGAATCGTAGGAACTCAAGCTGCTAAAATGGCTGCTGGTTTAGGTGCTCAGGTTACTATCATGGATTTAAGCTTACCACGTTTACGTTATTTAGATGATATCATGCCAGCTAACGTGAACACAGAAATGTCTAACCACTACAATATCACTAAAGCAATCGCTACAGCTGATTTAATTGTTGGTGCCGTTTTGATCCCGGGAGCAAAAGCACCTCACTTAATTACTCGTGACATGTTAAAATTAATGCGTCCTGGAACTGTTGTTGTTGACGTAGCTGTAGATCAGGGTGGATGTATCGAGACTTGTACTCCTACAACTCACGAAAACCCAACTTTCATCATCGATGATATTGTTCACTATTGTGTAGCAAATATGCCGGGAGCTGTTCCTTACACTTCTACTTTAGCTTTAACAAATGCTACTTTACCTTATGCTGTACAATTAGCAAACAAAGGATGGGAGACAGCTTGTAACGAAAACGAAGAATTGAAAAAAGGATTAAACATTGCTAATGGAAAAATCCTTTACAAAGGAGTTGCTGAAGCGTGGAATTTACCTTTCAACGAAGAAATAGTGTTAGCAAACGCATAGTGCTAACATTAAAATAAGTGCTTACTAAATCACTATCAAAAAGGCTTTTCTTAATTGAGAAGCCTTTTTTTACGCATAAAAAAACCTGTCATAAAACATGACAGGCTCTATATAGCTTTCAAGTACCGAAAAACTATTTTTCATCTAGAACTTCCTGCAACACTTTTGCTTCTGTTCCATTTGGAAAAGTTACTTTAATTTTTTGGGCTATTGTCGGCGCAATTTCAGTTATAGCCTTTTTGTCGTATGACTCACCTTTTTTAATATGCCATCCATAAAAAATAGCCGGCACATGTGTATCATAACTATAAGGAGTTCCATGTGATGTTCCTGTAGTAGAATATTCAATATTTCCAGGTTTATCAAGGATAATCAAATCTCCATTTTGAGTTACATCATAACCTTTCGCTATAAAATCAAGATAATAATCCTTTCCGGAATTTGCTAAAATTTCCTCTTCTGTATATGCTCTTTTAACTTGTGGCTGTGAAATCAAAAACTCTTTAAAACTCTGCTTCACTTTTACTAAATCAAGTCCTTTTTTCTTAAGAACTGGCTTATTCAAAAACACATTAAAGTTCGAATAATTTAAAATCAAATCTACACCAAATGTTTTCACTGAAAAATCCTGCAGACTCTTTCTAACATCCTTAACCGGATAATTGTTTACATTATACTTTCGATCCTTTAAATAGATCACATTCTCAGCACCCGCATGATCAGCTGTTAAGAATAACAGATAATTGTCTTTCCCAACCGTTTTGTCTAAATAATTTAAAAAGTCAGCAATTGTCTGATCCAATCTTAAATAAGTATCCTGAAGTTCCATCGATCTTGGTCCAAGTAAATGCCCCACATAATCTGTAGAAGAAAAACTTACCGTTAGAAAATCAGTTATATTATCTTTCCCTAACTCTTCCTTTTCGATCGCTTTCATAGCGAACTCTGCTAACAAATCATTTCCATAAGGAGTAGCTCTCAAAACCCCCGCATCATTCTTCTCGTACATACCCTTTAAATCATAAGGAAAAACCGGCGCAGCACTTCCATACAACTTCCCTTCGTATGGATTATTATCCGGTAAACTCTCATTATAAACTGAAAGTGGCTTATACAAATCCCACCCTTTATTGATATACGTCATATAACGCTTCTCATTATTGAATTCCGAAACCCATTCTGGTAACTTTTCACCATAAAAAGTACTCGAAATAAAAGAACCAGTCTTACTGTACCAGAAAGCCCAATTCGCAAAATGTCCTGCCGGTAAAATCGCACCACGATCTTTCAAACTCATTCCGATCACTTTACCTTCAAAATTAGTTCCCATTCTTACTTCATCAGTAATAGTAGTACTTAGCAAGTTTTTAGGAGACATCGCACCTTCTTCAGCAGTACCATCGCCAACTGTTTTCACACTAGCATCATCCGTGCAATAGGTATCTTTACCAAGCGTTCTGCTAAACCATTCATTTCCTACAATTCCATGAGTTGCCGGTGTGGTCCCCGTATAAATAGACGCATGACCAGGAGCAGTGTAAGTAGGCATATAATTGTAATGCATATTCTGAAAAGTATATCCATTATTCATCAATCTCTTAAATCCATTAGACGAAAAATCATCTGAGAACCGATACAAATATTCCATTTTCATCTGGTCTACCACAATACCTACCACCAACTTAGGGCGCTGCTGAGCACTTAAATTTGAAATTACAAACAGTGTCAACAATACAATAGTTTTTTTCATACTTAATTTATAATGTTTCAAACAAAAATACTCAATAGCATTTAAAAAAATCTATCACACCATCTTAAAAAACAAAAAATGACTGTATTTTAACAAAAACCAAATTAATAGAGCAATTATGGCGTTCCCCTTTGGGT
>NZ_MUHH01000086.1 GCF_002217475.1 Flavobacterium tructae | reverse complement strand
TAAAGAGTAAAGAGTAAAGATTAAAGAGTATGTAGTAAATAGCCACGAATTCACGAATTTTTTCTAATCTATATTGTTTAAAGAAATTCGTGAATTCGTGGTTAACTTTTTTAAAGTTGCAGCTTTTTCTTAAGTGTTAAGTGTTTGTTTTTTAGTTGTTTGATATTGTGTTTTAACACAGCAAGGAATTTTTGTTATTACTTCTGTTATATCATAAAGTGATTAAAAGTGTTTTTAAACCATAGCTTTATTGACATAACTGGCTTTTTCAAAATCCATAATATTGATCGAAATAATAGGGACTTCAGGAAGTATCTCGTTCAGTTTTGTGACAATTGCTTTTGATAATCCTGCTTTTTGATCGGTATTTCGGCCTTCCAGAATGTACGCAAAGACGTGAATAAAATCGTCTGAAGAATTTCCATTATTATAATAGCTGAAAGGATGGATACGAACCTTAATATCAGTAGGAACGAAAAGAGTAGTGGCTAAAGCGGTATGGTAAATTTCCTGCATGATATCGTCGGCAGATTTTAGTCGGATTACATTTTCAGAGCAATCAATAACAAAGTGTGGCATGAGTATAATGTTTAAATTAGAAAAAATGAAGTATAAACAAATTTACAAAAAACCGATAGAGAATCAGTGCGCTTATTTTTTTTCGGGAGCTTTTATTCATTACAAAAGTCACAATTTTCAATCTGCTAAATAATTCCTTTTTCTGGTAGCACTTTCTTATATTTGCAAGTCTCATTATAGCTCCAATTGGTTTGAAAAATTATCTGCTGTTTTTTCTCTTCATCATTTTAGGAAGTCCTGTTTATGCAGCGGACAACACAGATAGTATTATCGATAAGTTAAATGAAGCTTTAAAGAACAAAGCTCATTATGTTCGTTTGAGAGAAGAACGTATTTTAAATTTCAAAAAAATCAAATCCGATGATTTAACGAAAGAGCAGGAGTACGATTACAACCAAAGTTTGTACAGTCAATACCTGAAATTCAATTCTGATTCGGCTATTTTATATGTCAGGAAAAACCTGAAAATCGCCAGCGAACTTCAAAATGCCGATTTACTGAACCTGGCCAATCTGCAATTGGTAACATTGTACTCTTCCTCGGGAAAATATCGCGAATCTGAGGCCATTTTAAAAAGCATTCCTAAAAAGGAATTGCCTAAGAAACTACTACCTAACTATTATAGTGCGTATCGCGAGTTTTTGGAACATTATGCTGCCAATAGCGACGATGTAAAGTACATTGAGCAAATTAACAAATACCGTGATTCGCTGCTCACCGTTTTAGATCCTTCTACATTAAACTATCGAATCACCAGAATTGAGAAGGAGATGTCGGAGAAAAAGTTTGCTGCGGCTGAAAAAAAGCTGTTGGATTTATTGAAAAAAGCAAAAGATGATCATCCGCAATATGCCATGATTACTTATCTTTTGGCAAGTATCTATAAAGAAACAAAGCAGCTGGAACTTCAAAAGAAATATTATGCACTTTCAGCCACTGCCGATCTAAAAACCGCAAACAAGGACAATGCTTCTCTTCAGGAACTGGCTTTATTTTTTTATGAAGCCAATGATGTTGACATGGCCTATAAACTTACCCAATCGGCTATTGAAGATGCCTTGTATTGCAATGTTCAGTTTCGGACCCTTTTAATGTCAGAGGTATATTCGATCATCAACACCGTTTATTTAGAGAAAGAAGCTAAGAGAAAAACGGAACTTCAACTGTACCTTTTATGCATCAGTTTATTATCGGCATTTTTAGTTGTTGCGGTGATTTATGTTTACAAACAAATGAAAAAAGTATCGCGAATCAGGACAGAACTGTACAATACAAGTCAAAAATTAGCCGAATTAAATAAAGACATTACAGAAACCAACAATCAGCTGCAGGAAAGAAATGCACAATTATCGGAATCCAACCATGTTAAAGAAGAATACATTGCACATTTTTTTAGTCTTTGTTCAGCCTATATCAACAAATTAGAAAATTACCGTATCACTTTAAATAAAAAAGCGACCGCCAAACAATTTGATGAAATCTACAAAGTATTGAAATCAACCACTCTTGTAGATAACGAACTGGAAGAATTGTACAAGAATTTTGACATCATCTTTTTGAATTTATATCCCACTTTCGTAAAAGATTTCAACGCGCTTTTAATTCCGGAAGAGCAAATTGTTTTAAAACAAGGAGAACTGATGAATACGGAACTTCGAATTTTCGCTTTAATTCGTTTAGGAATTACAGACAGTGTAAAAATTGCAGCGTTTTTGCGTTACTCTTTGAGCACCATTTACAATTACCGAACCAGAGCACGAAATAAAGCCGCAGTTTCCCGAAATGATTTTGAAGAAAAGGTCACAAAAATTGGCTTAATATCCGTAAAACTTTAGAAAATCATTCTAAAATCACTACTTTTTTTGGCTTTTTGTTTTTTGTAAATAATTGTTTTTCATGAAGTTGTGTTTTTAATTCACTACTTTTTTTCATTTAAAAATCCAGAACAAACTATAACGTTTTAGCTTTACAGTATTCTTAAAAAGAGATACTGCTTATACTTTCTTCCCATTGTAAATTAAATGCTTTAATAAATTAATAGTTATGTTTAAAAATGTTAAAACAATTGTTGTTTTACTACTGTTGAGTGCTGTCGGTGCGAGTGCACAGCATAAAATTCCGGTTTATTTAGACGATAAAAAAACGATTAATGAACGCGTAGAAGATGCCCTTGCAAGAATGACAAC
>NZ_MUHH01000085.1 GCF_002217475.1 Flavobacterium tructae | reverse complement strand
ATTTCTAAGAGTTTTTGTATTTTAATTAACAACGGTTGACAACCAAAAATGAATTCAATTTGTAGATAAGTTCATATGTTGATATTTGTTGAAAATGGCATTTTTGGTATTGATAACTTTTCCAAAAATTCCTGAAACTTTATTAGGTTATTTCATTTGCGTTTTGGATTAGGTTTTTTTTCGACACGACCAAAAAAAACTTCTTATTTTCTATTCTAACTTATTAACAAATAATGTTAACTTAAAGTTAATTGAATATCAACGAATTACGAATCGCTATCAACACTTCAAAATTTTAACAAATATTATGATTATTCTTTATTGGTAATGAGACAGTTACAGAGTTGTTAATAATGTTGATAACTGTTAAGAATTTGATAGTATGATAGTTATAAATTTTGTTTTTGGCGGCTGGTTTTACGAATGTACATCCGTTATAATTGAGATAATTTATGGAATGTTTATAAGTGAGCAGAAAAAAGAAATTCGTGAAATTTGATGTATTTCGTGGCAAACATTTATTAATTGAGTAAATTTGTACCACACAACTTAATAGTATAAAAAAAATGAAAATTTCGATAGGAAATGACCACGCAGGACCGGATTATAAAAAAGCAATTGTTGCAATGCTGCAGGCAAAAGGATATGAAGTAACCAATTATGGGACTGATACAGAGGCTTCTGTTGATTATCCTGATTTTGGCCACCCGGTTGCAAATGATGTATCTGAAGGTAAAGCTGATTTTGGAATTGTAATCTGCGGTAGCGGAAACGGAATTGCAATGACGGCTAACAAACATCCAAAAGTAAGAGCTGGTTTATGCTGGACTAAAGAAATTGCTTATTTAACACGTTTACACAACGATGCAAATATTGTAAGTATTCCGGCTCGTTTTACCTCTATTGCTCAAGCAGTTGAAATTGTTGAAACCTTTTTAACAACGGAATTTGAAGGCGGAAGACATCAAAACAGAGTGAATAAAATTGCTTGCCAGTAAAAAGTCAAAAAAAATTCGGTGCTTCGCACCAATACTAAATACATAAGCCGGGCGGATTTTTAAAATTCATCCGGTTTGTTGTTTAAATAACTAAAATTTTACTTTTAAGTAATTGATAAAAAGGTATTTATGTAGTTATTAACAATGTAATTGTTTAAAATTTGACTTTCATTTTTAGATAAATCAATACAATCTGAATAAAAAAAATAAATGAGAATTTTATAATAAAAGAAGATTTGCTCGTTTTATGTCTAAAGAATAACATTGCTAAGAACAATCCAATTGTGCCGCCAATGGCCTCCAGAAAAAATAAGGTGTTTTCAGGAATTCTTTGTTTGTTTTTCCGGGCTTGATATTTATCATATCCTGCGAGAACAAAAACACTGATATTTACAATTAAAAAATACGTTAATAAAACTTCCATCGGCTTAAAATTAAAAACAAAGATATTATTTTAGCCGGGTGATTGATTAATCTAATGTCAATTTTGAAAGACAGATTATCTCATTTTCTAATCCAGAAATTATTTCATTATAAAGTATGACTAATATTCAATTCATTGCCAAGTCTGTTTCAACAGCAGCAATTAACATTCAAAATACAGTAAAATTACTAGAGGAAGATTGTACAGTTCCGTTTATTTCACGTTACCGAAAAGATACAACCGGAAATCTGGACGAAGTTCAAATTGAGCAAATTGCGAAACTTCAAAAGGAATATGAAACGATTGTAAAACGCAAAGAAGCGGTTTTGAAATCTATTGAAGAACAAAAATCACTTACGCCGGAACTGAAACAGAAAATAGAGCAAAGTTTTGATTTACAGGAAATAGAAGATTTTTATTTGCCTTTTAAAAAGAAAAAGAAAACAAAAGCTGATGTTGCGCGTGAATTTGGTTTAGAGCCATTGGCAAAAATCATTATGTCGGAGAATGATGTTGATGTTGATTTTATTTCGACACAATATCTTAATGAAAATGTGATTAATGAAGAAGCTGCCATGCAGGGGGCACGAGATATTATCGCGGAATGGATTAATGAAAACATTTATGTTCGTAAACAATTGCGAAGATTGTATCAGCGTAAAGCAGTGATAGCAACTAAAGTTGTAAAAAAGAAGAGTGAGGAAGAAGGAGCTCAAAAGTTCAGTCAGTATTTTGAGTGGGAAGAACCGTTGACAAAAGCGCCTTCACATCGTTTATTAGCAATGCTTCGTGCTGAAAATGAGGGATTCGTAAAAATGAAAGTGGATGTTGATCTGGACGAAGCCTATGACATTATTGATGAGATCATTATTAAAAAACAAAACAGTACAACAGCTCATTTGCAGTTAGCGATTGAAGACAGTTATAAGCGATTGTTAAATCCTGCTATTGGAAATGAAACTTTGCAGGAAGCAAAAGCAAAAGCGGATGCCAATTCAATCCAGGTTTTTGCAAACAATTTAGGACAGCTGTTATTGGCACCGCCTTTGGGTGAAAAACGTATTTTGGCAATCGATCCAGGATTTAGAAGTGGCTGTAAAGTAGTTTGCCTGGACGAAAAAGGAGATCTGTTGTATAATGAAACCATTTATCCTCACGCGCCTCAAAACGAGGAAACTATGGCGATCAAAAAAATTCGTTCTATGGTAAATGCGTATCAGATTGATGCTATTTCTATTGGAAACGGAACGGCATCACGTGAAACGGAGTTTTTCATCAAAAAAATCGCGTTCGACAAACCGTTACAGGTTTTTATTGTTTCTGAAGCAGGAGCGTCAGTATATTCGGCATCAAAAATTGCGAGGGAGGAATTTCCAAATTATGATGTTACGGTTCGTGGATCGGTTTCTATTGGAAGACGACTTTCAGATCCTTTGGCTGAATTGGTAAAAATTGATCCAAAAGCAATTGGAGTAGGTCAATATCAACATGATGTGGATCAGACGAAATTAAAAGAAGAATTAGACAATACGGTAATTCGTTGTGTGAACTCGGTTGGAATCAATATCAATACGGCGAGTAAACATTTATTGAGTTATGTGAGTGGAATAGGAGAGAAGCTGGCCGAAAATATTGTTCAGTACCGTTCTGAAAACGGACCTTTTGAGGACAGAAAACAGCTTAAAAAAGTACCTCGTTTAGGAGATAAGGCTTATCAGCAGGGAGCTGCTTTTATTAGAATTACAAATGCTAAAAATCCGCTGGATAATTCGGCAGTACACCCGGAAGCGTATCCGGTTGTGGAGAAAATGGCGAAAGATTTAAAACTTTCGGTAAATGAGTTAATTGCTAATAAAGAGAAAACAGCGCTTATTAAGGCCGAAAATTATATTACTCCTCAAGTTGGATTATTAACTTTAAAAGACATCATAAAAGAGCTTGAAAAGCCTGGATTAGACCCGAGAAAGTCGGCTAAGGTTTTTGAGTTTGATGCCAATGTAAAATCGATTAAAGATTTGAAAACCGGAATGATTTTACCTGGAATTGTAAATAACATTACCAACTTTGGCTGTTTTGTTGATATTGGAATTAAAGAAAGTGGCTTGGTTCACATTTCTCAGCTAAAAGCAGGATTTGTCAGCGATGTAAACGAAGTAGTAAAACTACATCAGCATGTTGACGTTAAGGTTACTGAGGTTGATGAAGATAGAAAGAGAATTCAGCTGACAATGATACTATAAAAGAGAATACGACTTCCAGAATGCGTACCGAGAGTATTTTTTTTGCCACTGATTTTACAGATTCATACAGATTTTATACGCAATTACTAAAGAAATCTGTGGAAATCTTTCGAATCTGTGGCTAATTTTACCAGTTTGGTATTAGTCATGGATAGTTTTAAAACAGGAAATAAAAAAATCCCAAATTACAATCTTATATAATTGTAATTTGGGATTTCTAACAACTCGAAAGTTATTATTTTGTTTCTTCCTCTTCTTTTTTAGCAGCAGGAGCAGATTGATCATCCTTAGCGGCATTTTTGAATTCTTTAATTCCGCTTCCTAAACCTTTCATTAATTCCGGAATTTTTTTACCTCCAAAAAGTAATATCACAATACCTACTATTACGAGGATTTCTGTAAGACCTAATCTTCCCATGATTGTATATTTAATGCCGAAGCAAATTGTTTTCTAAATTTTAAGCAAAGGTATATAGAAATATACGAACAAGAAGTCTTTTTAGATTAAAATATTTGTTTGTGACAGCGTTAAATATTTTATAAAATAGTAAAATAAGTGTATTCGTTCATTTTTGTCCCGCAGCAACAAGACGATTAATTGTTATATTTGCTCGTAATAAATAACCATAAATGACCAGGAAAAAGTTCAATTTCAGGAAAAGTTTATTCATTAAGAACCGATTGGTGATTTTGAATGAGGATACTTTTGAAGAAATTTTTTCGTTCAAACTTAATTTAATGAACGTTTTTGTGACGTTTACTTTGGGTGGAATTTTTTTGATTTTAATTACTACTTTCATCATTGCTTTTACCCCTTTGCGAGAGTTTATTCCGGGGTATTCTTCCTCTGAATTAAAAAAGAACGCGACAGAATTAGCTATAAAATCAGATTCACTGGAAACTGCTTTAAAGAAAAATGAGGCCTATATAAACGGGATTCAGAAGGTTTTAAGAGGAGAATTGGAATATGCAAAATTCAATAAAGATTCTATTTTAGCAGAAACTGATGAGCCTTCGGAGGTGGATATGAAAGCTTCGGAAGAAGAAATTAAATTAAGGGAAGAAGTGGCCAAAATGGAGAAGGAGTCGGGTGAAAAATCCCGAAATAAAAAGAAAAGTGACAAGAATTAATACCTCAAACAATGTCTATTAAGTCAGTAGCAGCAAAATTATTTGCCAGCACCATATATTATCAAACCAAGGCCTGGGCCAATAAACCGGTCGAAACGCAACAAGCTGTATTTAAGAGTTTAATACACAGTGCCAAAGAAACTCAGTTTGGAAAAGATCATCATTTTGATAAAATAAAAACAGTTCATGATTTTAGAAAACGTGTGCCTGTTCGGGATTATGAAGATTTAAAGCCCTACATCGATAAGGTGAGGATGGGGGAAAAAAACATTCTTTGGAAAGGAAAACCGCTTTATTTTGCAAAAACTTCCGGTACAACTTCCGGAGCCAAATACATTCCGCTTACCAAAGAGTCGATGCCTTTTCATATTGAAGCATCCAGAAATGCGATTCTGCATTATATTTATGAAACCGGAAATGCTGATTTTGTTGATGGGAAAATGATTTTCCTTCAGGGAAGTCCCATTTTAATTGAGAAATACGGAATTAAATTTGGTCGATTATCTGGGATAGGAGCGCATTTTGTACCAAAATATCTTCAAAAAAACCGAATGCCATCCTGGGAAACCAATTGTATTGAAGATTGGGAGACTAAAATTGACGCCATTGTTGAGGAAACGATTGAACAGGATATGACCATTATTTCGGGAATTCCGTCATGGGTTCAGATGTATTTTGAGCGTTTACAGGAAAAAAGCGGCGGTAAGAAAATCACGGATTTGTTTAAAAACTTTCAATTGTTTATTTACGGAGGAGTAAATTATGAGCCGTATCGTGCCAAGTTTGAAAATTTGATGGGCAGAAAGGTAGACAGTATCGAGCTGTTTCCCGCTTCAGAAGGCTTTTTCGCGTATCAGGATTCTCAAAAAGAAAAAGGGATGCTGCTGTTGCTGAACTCAGGAATTTTTTACGAATTTATCAAAGCAGATGAATTTTTTGAACCAAATCCAAAAAGTCTGACCATTGGAGAAGTAGAGACAGGTGTTAACTATGCTTTGATTATTTCAACAAATGCTGGGCTCTGGCGTTATAATATTGGAGATACAGTACAGTTTACTTCTTTATTTCCACACAAAGTTATTGTTTCGGGCCGAATCAAACACTTTATTTCAGCTTTTGGAGAACATGTGATTGCAAACGAGGTCGAAAATGCGATGAAAGAAGCCACGCAAGGAACCAAAGTCGTAATTAATGAGTTTACAGTTGCCCCGCAAATAAACCCTTCAAATGGATTACCGTATCATGAATGGCTGATTGAATTTGAAACAGAACCCGAAAATATGGACGTTTTTGCAGAAACAATTGATAATTCGATGCGAAAGCAAAATATTTACTACGATGATTTGATAACCGGAAATGTTTTGCGTAAAGTTGTGGTAAGCAAAGTTTCAAAAAACGGATTTCAGGAATACATGAAATCGCAAGGAAAATTAGGAGGTCAGAACAAAATTCCTAGATTATCAAATAATAGAGATATTGCCGATAATTTAAAGTAAGATTATAATGAAACAACAGTTTAGTAACACTAGGGTTTTATGAAACTATAGTTTTAAATTACTACTTTCGTTGATTGAAAAATACAAATTGCATCTTCTGAAGAAGAAGATTTTAAAATAGAATAGCATGAAAGAAACCAAACATATATCAAGATCAAGAGCGCAGGAATCGTCTGCTGCTATAGAAAAAATGTACATTACAATGCGTCACTTATTCAACCGAGGTTTTTATAAACCAATGGGAGTTTCAGGAGATAGTTTACGTGAGTCATTACTAGCATTACGTCCGGAGATATACGGAAATATAGGGGAAGAGAAAGTAGAACTTAATGGTCTTTTATACGTAATAGAGCGTCTTCCGATAGGAATCGAGCAATGTCGTTTCATTAATTTAACTTCAGACGAAGGATATTCTAAATCACATTTTCAACCCATTGTTCCTCCAAAAAGAAGAAGAAACTGTTATCGTATTGATGAGGAGCAAATGAATGTTGAAATCACTCGCGGGCGATCAGACATTTATGATATTCTGACGCATTTGACTTTTATTTTCATCGAATCACATAAAATTAAAAACAGAGTTTTATTAGATGACGGAGGTGAGGTTTCCCGCGATTGGCTGAAATTAGAACAAGCCGTATTGCAGACGAAGAAGCTTTCTCAAATAGAAAAAGAAAAAGCAATTTCGCATGTTGCAAATATTCTGGCAAGAACTTTTGAAGAAGTTTTAGATATTTATGACGCTTTTGGATCAGAGAATGCTCCTGATCGTTTCCTTCACGTTATTTACTGGTTAGGAAAACTGGCGATTGAAGAAGTTATTGACAACAATAAACGTACAATCACCTTTAGTCCGGTTTTAAGAGAGCGTTTAGGGCACCATATTCACGGTGAAATCTGGGCAACTAACATTAAGGAAGTTCTTAAGGCAAACAATCTGTTAAAACGTCCAATTCATGTGATTAGTGCAAATATGCACAGTGTGATGAATTCAATTTTTGCAACACCGTTGTTGAAAACAAAATTCAAGGAGAAGTCAGATTTCTATATTTATGAAGAATTAAGTAAATCAGGTGCCAAAGAAATTAGAGGAGTTGTAGAAGAACTGGCATTAAAAAATGGAATGATTTCGCTACCGGATAGCTCCGGAACGAATATCGATGTTCAGATTTTTGATACGGCTAAAATTGACTGGGCAAAAACGGCTTTTCCAAAAGCAAAACTGGAAGAAGAAAAACCAGTTATTATTGTAATGGATTATGCATTTGGAGAACAGGCGTATGAAACGATTGACGAACTTTTGAAACCGTATAAAAAAGATACTTTATTGAACGTAAAATCGGTTTCGATAATGGGTAAAGCCGGAATTCTGGAAGGTGGAAAAGGAGATATTATGATTCCTACTGCACACATAAATGAAGGAACTGCTGATAATTATTTCTTTGAAAATGAATTAACAGGAGCCATGTTTGAAGGAAATGATATTGCTGTTTTTGAAGGAGCTATGGTTACCGTTTTAGGAACATCGTTGCAAAACAGAGATTTGTTGAAATTCTTCCATGAGTCTACCTGGGGTGTAATTGGTCTTGAAATGGAAGGATCTTATTATCAGAAAGCGATTCAGTCTGCCTCTAAAATCAGAAAAAGTGTACCACATGATATCAAGGTTCGTTATGCTTATTATGCATCAGATAATCCATTGGAAACGGGTAGCACATTAGCTTCAGGTGGATTAGGTACAACAGGTGTAAAACCAACGTATTTGATTACCATTAAAATTTTAGAACAGATTTTCAACGTAAAATAGAACTTATAAATGAGTACAAGAGTACCCCAAAATCAAGAAGATCAGGAAATTGATTTGTTGCAGATTTCAAAAAAAATCAACCATTTTTTTCAGAGGATCAATACTTCTATTTTTAGGGGTATTCAGTTTTTTGTTCGAAACTGGATTTTGGTAGCAGTACTCATTTTGTTAGGTTTTTTGACGGGTTGGTATTTTGATGCCAATAGAGAATCGTATGATAATAAAATTATAGTTGCACCAAATTTTGGGAGTGTCGATTATTTATATACAAAGATTGATTTAATTGATTCAAAGATTGCTTCCGGAGATACTGTTTTCTTAAAAAATATTGTTGGAATTTCGAATCCGAGAGTAATTTCAAAAATTGAAATTAAACCCATATCTGACGTTTTTAGATTTGTAGAAAATAAAGAACAAAATTTTGAACTTATAAAGTTAATGGCCGAAGATGGTGACATTAACAAAATCTTATTGGATAACGTTACCAGTAAAAACTATACTTTTCATTCGATTTCATTTATTTCTAATGAATTAATTGATGAAAAAGAATTTGTAGAACCGATATTAAAATATTTGAATAATTCGGAATACTATAATTCAATTCAAAAAATAGAATTCAAAAATATTGAACTGAAAATTGCTCAAAATGATACTATTATTAGTCAGATAAATGATGTTTTAAACGGGTTTTCAGGTACAGTAAAAAATACGGTTAAAAACGACAAATTAGTATATTACAACGAGAATACGCAATTAAATGATATTATAAAGACGAAAAAGGAATTGATTAATGATCAGGGCAGAAATAGACTGGAATTAATAAGTTTTGATAAAACAATTAAAGACATTAACTCAACCCTAAATATAAAAAACACAAAATCCATCTTCGGAAAGTTAAAATTTATACTGCCAGTTTTATTTATTATTTTATTTGGATTAATAAACTTTTTTAAGACCTTTTATAATAAACAATTAGCAAAGCAGAAATTAACCCAATCATAATAATTGAATTCAAATTAAAATTAAAAAAAATGAATGCAAAATTACTATTAGGAGCTCTTATATTATTTTTTACTTTGAATTCATGTAAGAATGATGCTGTAAAAGAAGAACAAACATCATCAAAGGATAATTTTTCCGTAGTTATAGAAGGTGTTTTTGAAAAAAATGACAAATTGCAGGTTTTTTACTTACTTGATGGAAAAGAATGGAGTGAAGAAAACTCTGTTTCACAAGCAATTTATGCATCCAAAGATATGCAGAAAATAGAGTTAGATTTTCCAAAGAATATTAAAATAAAAAACATTAGAGTTGATTTAGGATTTAATCCAACACAATCCTATGTAACAATCAAAAATATTAGTGTAAAATATAAGGATGAAATAATTGATGGGGATTTAGAGGGCTATATTCTTTACTTTACACCAAATGAATTCGTAACATGGGATCCTAATTATTTTGGTTATAAGTTAAGCACTCTAAATGATAACTATGACCCATTTATGACGGGTAATGAATTATTTATAGATAAATTGGCGATGATGGGACAAAAGAAAGAATAGATCTTTTGGACGTTATTTAGTTGTATTTATATGTTTAATTTAAGAGTGAATGAAAAAGAATACAATTATAGATTATCTAACGTATGGTTCAGGTCAGTTAATTAACCTCATTGCACCATTATTGGTAGCTCCAAAAGTTATTTCAGTATGTGGTATTGAGCATTGGGGTAAAATAGGCGTAGCATTATCTGTTTTTACTTTGTTGGGATTATTTATTGATTTTGGATCTAATATTCTGGGGGTTAAAGAAATTAGTATTAATAAAGATAATTTTAGTAAAATTCAAAGCTATTTAAATACTTCTTTTGCTATCAAACTAATCTTTTTTTTCATACTCCTTCTTTTAATAATAGTTGTTAGTTTGATTTTTAGTACTATAAATCAAAAGCTATATTTATTAGCATTAACACTTTTATCTGCTCAATTTTTTAATATCACATGGGTTTATCAGGGACTTGAGAAATTCGGTATTATCAATAGACTTATTTTCTTTTCAAAGGCAATTTATGTATTACTTGTATACATTTTAATTCGTGAAAAAGAAGATTATTATTTTGTTTTGTTCCTATTAGGAGCAGCTAATACGTTTATTTATTTATTCTATTTTATAAAAATATGGAAATCTTATAAGCTTTCCCTTTTAGATGTTAAAGGCGATTTGATTAAAAAGCAGTTCAAAAATGAATACGCTATACTCGTTTCTAATTTTTCAATAGCAACATATGTACAAAGTCCAATTTTAATAATTCAATATTTATTAGGGGATTATTATGCTGGAATTTATAAAATTGGAGACATGATATTAAGTGTTTTTCGAAGTTATTTATCTGTCTTTTTTAATGTTAGTTTTCCTAAATTTTGTGAGCGGTATAGTCAAAATAAGAAAGAGGGAATTTTATTTTTAAAAAAAATAAACTGTATTAACACATTGCTATTAGTTTTAGGAGTTTTAGTGATACTAATTGGCGGAACAATTAGTATGAATTACTATGTTATAAATGATGATATCAACAATCTTTTGGGGTTTTATTCAGGTTTTTTAATAGTACCAATTATAACGGCTCTAAATATTCCATTTTATCAATATTTAATTTACAAAAATGAGCAAAAGGTATTATCTAAAATTTTATCTTTCGGCTCTGTAATGATGTTGATTTCTGGTTATTTGTTGACTTTGTTTTTTAAATTAAAAGGAAGTTTGATTTCCGTTTTTTTTATAGAAGGTTTAATCACAACTTTAATAATATTACTTTGTTTTAAAAAATATAAAATTAGTTTAAGAACATTTCAAATCAATAAATAAAAATATGCAAGAGTCTTATTTAGAGAAAGAAAAGGAATATTTTTCAATAATCAGAAAAGATATTATTTCTTTTATTGGCATGGATAAGGATT
The DNA here is from genome assembly GCF_002217475.1 of Flavobacterium tructae. Taxonomy (GTDB): domain Bacteria; phylum Bacteroidota; class Bacteroidia; order Flavobacteriales; family Flavobacteriaceae; genus Flavobacterium; species Flavobacterium tructae. The sequence goes on along the minus strand of NZ_MUHH01000085.1, from coordinate 4,447 downwards.
TAACAATTTTAGAAATTGGAGCAGGAAGCGGTGTGACATTATTAGAATTAAAAAACAAAGGCATTGCAAAAAAGATAATAGGATTTGATATAGTAGATGTTGCACACAACAAAGAAAAATTTGATTCTTTTATTATTGGAAATGTTGAAAATGATGATTTTTCGTTTGAATCTGATTTTTTTGATAGTATAATATTGGCAGATGTTCTTGAACATTTAATAGAACCACAAAGAACAATTCAAAAATTAATTCCACATTTAAAAAAGGGAGGAAATTTTTATATCAGTTTACCGAACATTAGAAATTATGAAGTTTTTTATAAAATCTTTGTTAAAGGAACTTTTGAATACACAAATGAGGGAATTTTTGATAAAACACATGTTCGTTTTTTTTGTAAAAAAGACATGTTAAACCTAATCAAACTATTTCCAGAGTTAGAAGTTCAGAAAATAGAATCAAATTTAAAGCATATTTCTTCAATGAAATCAACTTTAAACAAACTAACTTTTGGTGTTTTTGAACCTTTTTTAAGTACACAGTATTTGATTAAGGTAATTCGAAAATAAAAGAAATAATATTGTTAATGAATAAGAAAGTATATATTGTTCTTTTAAATTACAATAGTTCTGCAGATTCTATTGAGTGCTTAGAAAGTATTTTAAAGCTAAAGTATACTAATTATCAGGTAATTGTTATTGATAATAGCGAAAAATCACAATATTTTGAAGAGCTAAAATTATGGGCTCAGGGAACTCATATTCCTAAGCACGAATTCTTTAAAAATCACACTCATCCTTTAGAAAAAAAGCCATTATCCTTTCTAAGTATTGATGAAAAAGATTTAGTATCAGAAACGAAGCAGGAAACGATACTTTTGGTAAAAGCAGAGCGAAATAAAGGTTTTGCAGCAGGAAATAATTTGGCACTAAAATATATTTTAGACCAAAAAAAAATGGATTCCTATGTTTGGCTTTTGAACAACGATACAGTAATAGAGAAAAATGTACTGACCGATATTATTTCTGAAATTGAGAAACAAGATATATCTGGTAAAATAAATATATATGGGACCGCTTTATTGGAATATGATAATCCATCCAAAGTTCAATCACTGGGAGGTTTTTACCACTCCGGAACAGGTCTGACAACACATCTTGGAGAAGGAGTTTTGATTGATGAAGCCATTTTAAACTTTGATAAAATAGTTCAAAATGTAAGTTATCCTGTTGGAGCCTCTATGCTAATAAAGTGTAATGATCTTGAATCAATTGGATTATTATCGGAAGATTATTTTTTGTTTTATGAAGAAATAGATTGGGCTTCAAGAGCAAAGAAAAAAGGAGGCGGTGTAAAAATACTGCCGGTTTTTGGGGTTTATCATAAACAGGGAAATAGTACAAAATCAAAATTTAATAATCGGAAATCTGAATTTATAGATCTGATTTCATTGGATAGCCGGATTATTTATGCTAAAAAGTATAATCGAAAAAATCTTACAATTGTTTATTTATCGATTTTAACCTTGACTATTGGTAACCGAATCTGGCAAAGAAACTTTAAGGTAATTCCAAAAATTTTAAAATTGCTTTTTAGTAAAAGCAAAAAATTATCGTAATAAAATGAAAATAGATATTAAAAAAGTCTTTTTAGTGTTTCTGCCTTTTACTCAGGCACTAACTTTGAATATCTTTTTCCCACTTAAAATATCTGAAATAGCACTTGTCGTTTTAATTCTATTTTATGTCAATAAAACGGTTATCTCAAAAGATACAATTTGGTTTTTTAATAATAATCTCGTTATTCTGTTATTAGGAATTCTGGTGACATTATCCTTTTTTGTAAATATTTTCTGGAACTATTCCTATCCCCCAAAGTTAATTCCTTTTAGGATCAACAGAGTTGGGGATAGTTTTATCAGGCTTTGTTATTTTTACTTGTGTTTAGCAGCTTATTACATATCATTTCGACTATTCACCAAAGATATTAGAATTTTAGAAAAATGGGTTTTAGGAGCAATGATCTCAGCCATTTTTGGATGGTATTTATTTTTATCATCAAAACTTAATATACCCTATTTTACACTCCCGGGTATGGACGATCCACAAATATTGGAGGGTTTTATAAGGTGTAGTACTTTTAAAGAGGGTAATTATTTTGGATTATTTCTATTATTATCAGCATCAGTTTCTTTTTATTTAGAAAAGAGAGCCCATGGGTGGTTTTTACTCTTTAGTGTTATAGTATCAATGTCTACCATTTCGATAATTTCAGTATTCATTTTTATATTCTATTTTTATAGAAAAAGACTTTTAAGTCTAAATATACTTCTTAAAGTGATTCCAGTTGCAGTTATAGGAGTTTTACTGTTTATTCAGACCGATCTTTATCAAAAGTATGTTTATGAAAAACTATTTGATTCAACAAGAACACTTACTCAGAATAATTTTTCAAAAGTAGATAGGGTTATTACGGGAAATGTTGCTTTTTATTCAGGAATAGAAAATCCTTTTTTCGGAGTAGGGCCGGCTAATTATGGACTTCATTATGATTATTACAACAATTATAAAAAGATTGTTGTGCATAGAAATGATTATTTTGATCATTTTGCACAGCGAAAGAATGAAAGAGCTATACCAAACAATGTATATTTAGAAGTTTTGTCTGAATATGGTGTAATTGCCGCAATATTGTTTATGCTGTTCTTATTTCTTATTTTAACAAAAGCTTATTATTTAAAAGAAGATGCCATAGTTGCTGGTATATTCAGTATTATAATTTCTTTTAATGCATTTCCGTCGTTTATAATGCTCTTTATTTGGGTTTTTCTTGCGATACCTTTTGCGATTCATCGAAATAAATTAAACCAGCAGACAGCAACAATAAATTAACCCTTTGTAAAAAAAAGCCATATGATTCAGGAGGTCTTTAAGAAAAATAAAATAGAGTTAGTCTGCTTCTTTTTTATAGCATTTGCTTTTGTCTTTAAAATCTCTTTAGCGACACCATTTATTTTGTTTTTGCTACTATTGAATATTTCAGGGGCGAAAGATTTTAAAGATAATTTTGCGGTTAAATTATTAAGCTTATTATTCGGATCAATCTATATATTGTACTTGTTGTCCTTCTTTTTGAATTATGATTTTTCGTCAAAATTAATTATCCGGTCACTTGGTTTTATTTTTATTCCATTATTGTTTTTAGTAAAAAGGATAAGTGAAAAGGAGATAAAGTTTTTTATTTTTTCCTTTTTAATTCTGCAATTGATACACACACTTTATATTAATTGTATTGTATTACAGTATCATTTTTTTTCAGCGTCTAAAAGTTTTGAAAACTTTACCGCTTTGGTCGAGAATAAGTTCTTAATAGAAAGACCTTATTTTTCTTTAAATTGTTTATTATCAATATTTTGTGTTAAGTTTTTATTAGATAGGGCCACAGTAAAAAAAGGAATACTCTATTTATTTATCGGCCTGATGATTTTTACTTTGTTCATTATTGCCGCAAGACTTGCAATGGGGGTTTCGGTACTAATTTGTCTTTTTATTTTTTTAAAAGAAAGGAAGATAGCTTATTTTGTAGGGTTCTTATGCATTTTAGTTGTTACTGTTTTGACGAATAAATATGCTATACAAAGACTTGCAATAGAAAAAGGAGAACCTCGAATTGCAATATGGACCTGTGCAAAAAATATTATTGATGAACAAGAGTTTAATTATTTTATCGGAACTTTTAGCAGTGAGAAAGTGGATAAAAAATTAATTGAATGTTATAATTCAAAAGAAATATCAAGTGGTCCGTATTGGTGGATTGGAAAATACAATTATCAGTACAACACCCATAATCAATACCTTTGGTTTTTTGTTTGTTACGGTTTATTGGGACTAATTTTATTTTTAGGAATTTTTGGTGTTCATTTCTGGAATTTTATTAAAAACAAAAATACATATTCCTTTTTTTTCATATTGATTTTTTCATTCCAAAGTTTATTTGAAAATCTTTTAAGCAGACAACTTGGAATTTATTTGTTTATTTGGTTCTGTTTTCTTTTTGTGTTCCCAATCGAAAATACAATTCAGGATGAAGAATAAAATTGTAATCAATGGCCGTTTTTTAACTCAAAGAGGAACAGGAGTTCAAAGGGTGGCTACAGAAATAAGCAAACATTTACAGCAACATTATAAAGAGGATATTCTTTTTGTTTGCCCTAATAAAACTTTCTTGAATCCTGCGGCAGAGTCATTTAATTGTGTAAAGACAGGTTTTTTTTCGGGTTATTTGTGGGAACAAGTAGAATTACCTTTTTTCTTATTTAGGAACAAAGTTTCCTTATTGATTAATTTTTGTAATACAGCTCCAATTCTATTTAAAAAAAATTTAATCGTCATTCATGATATGGCGGTAAAAGAGAATAAAAATTGGTTTAATTGGAAGTTTGCTCTTGTTT
>NZ_MUHH01000084.1 GCF_002217475.1 Flavobacterium tructae | reverse complement strand
GTATGAAATAACTTGTTTTCATGTAACAAATCTACTAACTGATTCTTTTTGCTTTTGTAACCATCTGACGCCCCTTTTATTACACTCAAATTCTCTATAAGCGGAAAAGAAATATTATTATAAAAAATCAGACTAATTAAATCTATAGCTTTATCAACATAATATGAAAAATTAAAATCTAATTCTTTTGTCTTGCTTATAAAACAATCTAAAAAGACTATGGCCTTTATATTAGCAAAAGGTCTCGAAAAATATAATTGCCATATTTTTGCATAAATTATAATTGCTGAAAAAGAACACTCAGTTTTTAAATTATTAGCTAGCCATACCGCAAATTCATGCTGCAAAGGATGCTGTTGTGGATTACATAAATCTAGTTTTTTTATTGATATTTCTGTTAATTCTTCAAACTCACTAATTATAAATTCTTCGAAGTCAGAATTTTGATATTTTTTTTTTCCTAGAGTCTCGTATAAATGTTTTTTATATTTTGAAAAATAATGTGTCTTTTCTTTTTTAGCAACAAGGTCCTGAAGAAGATTTTTATTTAATCCATTTATGATCGTTTCTGCGTCTTCCTCAAAAAATAAATTCAGTAATAGATATTCCTCTTCAAAATTATTTAACAAATCAAAAGCATCATTATAAAACTCCGAGAGACTATTAGTTTTTAAATATGAATTTTTTAACTTATCTCTAAATTTAATTCTAAAATTTTGGCCATAGTAAACCTCTTTACCTTCGGGCAGGACTTCTTTCATTTTTGGAATAAACTCAAATCTAATGAAATAGGCAAATTCTGTTCTAATTGACATCTAATAAATTTTTAAAAAATCCTAAATCTTCATTAACTAAAATTTGTCTATCCAAATATATGTTTCTATGCTCACACGATGTTTCGCTCACTAAACTGCAGGAAAAACATGAAGCTAAATTAAGTTCAAAGAGCCCTTGTCCATCTGATTCCCAACATAGGGGGTCACTATTACAAACAGTTGCTCGTTTTAAAGCACTTAGTATTAAATTGTTTATATTCTCTTTACGGCTTTGGGCAATTAGTCCCCCCATACTACCTTCCGCTCCTTCAGATGTATAAATCATTAAACCATACATTTTTGTTTCTTCTGAATTTGACACATATATTCTTTCAGATAATGACGCAGTTGGGTATCCGCATCGAAATTCCATTTCACGCATTATTAAATGACAAAAAGTATGTACTAAGTATAACTGCCAATTTTTCTCAATAGCATATTTAGTTGCAGAAAAGGCATAATCATTTCTTTCTTTATTGATCATACTTTCAAATCTTGAAAAATCACAGTTAAATGAATCAATTAAAGTCTCGTTAAAAGCAAAAAATATTCCTTCACCATAATTCTCAACGACTGGATAAATTAATACGTTTTCATTTTTACTTCGAAAAATATTTTTAGATTTAATTTTATCTGATTCTGAAGAATCAGGTTCGACTCTTGAAAAATCTAATTGAGCAGATGTAACTTTTAGATTATCGATTCTCAAAACTCGTGAAAAATATTTTCTTATTTCATTAGTTAGGTTATTCGAAACATCTTTTATTTTTAAATCCTTATCATCTATTTCATTCTCATTACAGTTTGTCAAAGCTTTAAACTCTTGAAATCTATAAATTGTTTCGTCATCTTCCACTGATTTAACATCTTCTAGTTCTTGGGGAATATTTTGCTGAATTTCTTTAATTCTATTATTTGTAATCACACATTGTTCAAAATCGTTAGATGCTTTAAATATTTCAAGATCTTGTTTTAGTTTAATTATTTCTAGAGTATTTTCATCTAGAAATAATTTATCTGGCATATAAATACTTGAACGAATTCTAGAAAAATACAAATTGTTACCTGTTGTTAAAGCTACTCTCATATGAGGGCTACCACATGTTTCATTAAGAGGATCTTTACCTCTAACTGAATTATTGCCAAAATAAGATGATTGATCTCCAGTACTAACTTCCCAAGGTCTATGACCGGCACATTTAATTTTAATACTCATAACTCCTTTCAAAGAAGTTCCACCTATTGAACACGAATTACATTTAATCCATTTACCATCAAAACCACTAGAATTAGCATTACTTTCATTAATTTGAATTTTTGGACTATTACAGCAACTTTGTGCACCTAACAAATCAACAGGGTTATATATTTCAAAAGGATTTTCTTTCCTCCACCTTAGAAATTTAGACCAAGGAAAATCACTAATATGCCCATGTGGACAAATAAGTACTAAGTTATCTTGAACTAAATTTATATCAAAGAAAGATTCTTTATTTTTTATTCTAACTTTAGGTGGGAAAAAAGTTTTTATATCCTCGCTATTCCATAATCGATACCATTCATTATAACTTAAGTAGTTGTTATTTGAGTCATAAAAAACTTTTGGCATAAACGTACTATTAATTGCAAATTGACTTTTACTCTTCTTTATGACATTAAAATTCTCTTTAATTTCAATATCTGGTATTAAAGCCAAATATCTCAAATTTTCAATATTCTTTAATTTTTTAAGGGATTGTAATAATCTTGCATCATTTGACAAAGCCAAATCATTGATTAGGTTTTGTTCTTGAATATGTTGTAATTCATCCTTTCCAAGTTTACTTGCTTCGGCAATATACTTAGTCATTGATTGAATAAACCCCCATTCTTCAATGCAAGATACAATGATACTGCCATATTCAGTATGAATTATCGAACCTGGTCCCCCATATGAGGACAGTAATTTAAACTTACTTATAGACTCATTACTGCTATTATTGTTTCTTTTTTGCATAATCTTATTGTTGAACAGTTTTTATGACAACTGAAGGAGCTATTTCTCTTAGAGATTGTTTTACATTCCAATTATTATTATTTGCAAATCCATTCCTTGGTTGGAAGAGAGAAATATTAGAAATACTTTCGTCCCTATATTTTAACAATAAAGATGAATCTTGAATACGATCTAACCATCTTGTAATTAATAATTCATCAATTTTTTTTTCTATTTCTGCATACTCATGCTCTTCAATAATACCATAAATATTTAATCTTAAACCATCATCTCTAGTACTTAAATGTTCGTTAAGCTTTACGGCATTATCTTTAATTTTTTTAATTTCATTTAAAATTTTGAATCTAATTTCATTAACATAAGTTTCATTTAAGTCTCTAGCTTCATCATTATTAGATAAGGGCAAGTCAGAATTGTGTCTGACTATCACTGCCAAAAACATTGCAAAATATCTTTCCAGTGCCTTATCAGTAAAAGGTGTTACTGAAATCGGCTCTACATAACTATAAAATTTTTCATGATATTCTTTAAATCTTTGATAATGTGAAATATCTCTTGATCTAAAAGGATGGTGAATTGTGAAAACAATTCCCTCCTTATCTCTGGCTACCCTGCTTGATGCCTGTATATATTCAGCTGTATTTCTAGGCATCGAATTAATTATCATTGTATTAAAACGACTAACATCAATTCCAACAGAAATCATGTTTGTCGCAATAATAAATTCTGGAGGATTAATTTCATTTTTTATATTCCAATTACGTACTATATCCGATAGATTTGTCTTGACTTCTTCCCCTGTTAATCTTCCTGTTAATTCAGAATAATCAATCTCACTTTTTGGTTTTATTAATTTATTCAAAAAATCCCATTGCATAGTATTTTTAATTATTAGATTTAAGTCTCCAGGTAAGTAATGACTTAATTGAGATTGTGTTTTTCCCACTTCTTTCAAACTATTGAAATAAGATAGAACTGTATGATAATAGTCTAGTACACTTTCACATTCTTTAAAAGAATTATCGTTACTAAATATCTCTGATTTACAAAAATTTTCTTTTATAAATTTTAACCTGTGGCTTAGAGATATTGAAGCAATACGCAGTTGCATCCACACTTGTGTCTTACCAACGGGAAGCAATCCTACATATTTACGATTTGAAGCATACTCAAAAATATTCTCCTTTTCCCTTTGGTAATATGCAAAAAATGAATCATCACAATTAATCCCTTGTTTTGGAAATATTTCAGACCTACGATTAAATAGTGCAAATATTTGTTTATCGGTATTACGTGTCGTTGCAGTTGAAGTTATAATTTTAGGTCTAATAATTAAGCCTTTTTCGTCTTTATATGAACAAAGCATATCTATCCCTTTTTCGAAAAGGCCAACTGCGGAACCCAAAGGACCGAGAAGTAGATGCAATTCATCTTGTATTATTAATTCGGGTGGATATACGTTATTTTTTCCTTTCTCAGTATCTCTTTTTCCCAATATTCTCCTAGAATCAAGATTTATTTCTTTCGAGACTTTATTTGCCAATGCGGCAAATTTATCTACAGTCCCAAATAATAGAGTCGGAGGAGCTTTATAAACATCTTCATCTAAAAGTCTTAATGGTAAACTGTTTTTTTCATTTGGAACAATACCACTAAATGTACAATCTTTAGTATTGCACATTATTTTAAAAAGTACTTTATTTTTATAATTATTTGTGGCTGTCAGATTTGGATGTAAGTTTGGAAAACTATCATCAATAAACAATTCACTTCCACACCAAGGACAATTTGTGTGGGGCAGATTTGTTTCTACCCTTTTATTTTTTCTAAGTTGTTCTTTTATTTTCTCTAATTCCTTTACCATAGTCGTTTCAGATCTCTCACTATCCCATTCATTTGGTAAAGAAGTACCTCCAACAAATAAACCAATTGTAATCCTTTCTTCTCCTAAATTGAAATTATTAGGAATAAAAAAATTCTCTTTTCTTATTACTTCTAATGCGCAAATTAATAATGTTGCCCTTTGAAATTGTTGAAGCGTTAATAATCTTAAAGTGTAACGCATTATTGCCGTAGTTCCATTACCTTTGACTCCAAATATGAATCTTCTGTAAGCAATTGCAAACGCTATTATTCCAAGATATGCTTCCGTTTTTCCCCCTCCAGTAGGAAACCAAACTAAATCTGCAATTTCATTACGCTCAGGCCATCCAGTTTTAAATACATCTTTAACAGTCTTGTCTCCTTCATCTGGTTTTACAAAAGAATCAATGTTTAGTAGTACGAAAGCTAATTGAAATGATCTCCATTCATAATCTTTTTCTAAAACGACAGTTTTATAATACGTCTCAAGCCCTAAACTTTTATCAGGAGTAAACGGAGGAAAATTTTCCTTTAAAACTAGTTTAACTTTTTTGCTATGATGAAGTTGCATGAACATTGCAGTATTCATTAACCGAAATGCGGTCATCGCCTTTCTATTACCCTCAAGCAATTTTATATTACGAAATAATCTTTTGGCATCATTTTCACAAGCATTTAATTGTCGATGCAGTATCTCTAATGCATTTTTATTGATATTCTCACTGGCTAATTCTAATTTTTTTTCATTTATCCATGTATTATATTCTGATATAAATCCATTAAGCCTAAGTATAATCTCTTCATCATTTAAAGATGATAACGTTGAAAGATCTCTCATAGACAAAACGCTTCCATTTATTCTAGAAATAATTTCATTGTTAATTGCTCTACTAGGTTGGAAATCTATCTTAGGAGTTTCTTGTTCTGGCATAAATTCACTAGATAGAAATCTTAATCCATCTTTCGTGTGCCCCCAATCTACTGAAGTATTATATCCTTCTCCATAATCTTTATATTGTCTATAAATTATTTTATTAAAACTATCTTCTTCGTCAATCTCAATAAGATTCGGAGGATTATAAGGTTTTAAAATTCCATTTTTTAACTCGATAATTTTTAACTCGACTCCAAAAAAAGATTTTTCATTTGCTTCATCTTTTTTATTCAATTGAGGAGGTTCTGTTGATGAAATTTTTATTTCTTTTTCATTAGTAAGAATAAGTTTTATATAAGTACCGTTATCACCATAGTTTATATACTGATAGTTTATAAATAAATCCTCTACACCATCTATTTCTAATGAAAATTTATCCCTAACTGTTTTAGTATTTAAATTATACTCTTTCAGTTTTATTACTTTTGAATGGAGTGTTGACTGCCAAATTGGAGTGGGCCGATTTTTTAGCGAACTTTTTCTATATATGGCTTTTAATTCATTAACTATATTTTTGATTTGATTATATATTTCTAGTCCTTCAATTAAAGTTGATAATTTAAAGTAATTTTCTCTATTGTCTTTTATACTATCATTTATAAAGTCGTAGATATTCTCCTCGTAAATTTTTGTATAAGTAAACTCAGTATCATTATATTTTGATTTTGACAAAATATAATAAGAATTGTTGGGTAAAAATTCATCAATTAAAGGAGTAATATTGGCTACTACGTATTTTTCAAAATTAACATAGTCCAATGTATAAAGATGCTCATTTACATCTACACCTTCTTTTAAATAAACAAAAGTGTTTTGATCAATGCAAGTAACTTGAAATATATCAGAGTAATATTTTTTGAAAATTTCACTTATCATTTCGTTATTTTCGGAAATCCAATAGGCTAACTTATTATCTCGACATTGTTTATTTGATAACTTTTGATATGTTCTAAAATTAACTTGCAGACTTAAATCAGAGATATTTGCACTTTGATTTATTGCAAAAGCGATACCGCATGTATTTGGATAATTTTGGTTTTTACTTGATACACTTTCTGAGGAATCGTCCTTTAAATTTTCATCATCTAATGTTAAAGGTGATAAATTTTCATCATCTGATATTGCGCTTTCTTCATTGGTATTTTCCTCTTTTTGAAAAAGCTCCTCTGCAGTTGTAGAGATTGGAAATAAAATTGCAGAACTATACTGATATGCAGGAACCTCACTTAAAATTTCAGAAACATTATTAAATGCTAAAACTGTTTTTAAATTTTGTCCACAAAACTCATTAGTGTTCCATTTTTCGAGTAAGAAAAAACGCTTATTAAAAGCACCAGGTCCTATTATTTGTTCTTTAACAAATAATTCCAAGTCTTCTCTTTTTGTTTTAAATGTGAGATTTTTATCCATTTATGAGATTTTTTTTAGCTCTTTTACTTTATGTAATTTTATTTCACTTGAGATAGAATTCATTATTGATATTGCCAATTCTAAATAATCAAATACTTGATTATTTTCAAAAATGTTTGTTTGGTTTATTAGAGATACAACTTTATCTAGAAAAGAAGTATTTTCATAATCCCCAAAAACTCTTTCTTCAACCATCATTTTGAAAATTTGACTATAAAGTGACTTTACTTTATTTAAATCTTTTCTTCCATAATAACTTATCCAAGCTTGATTTAATTCAATTTCTGAAATTTTGAGGTCACGACAGATGATATTCCAGTTTTGTTTTTTCTTTGGAAAGTTTGTTGGTAATGAATCTATTGAAATACTATCACTTACGAGGTAATTATCATTAAAACGTTCATTTGAAACCTCAAGCCCTTTTTGTACTAAGATGGTGTATAAATTTAAAGTATCTCGATTTTTCAAATACAAATCTACTTGCCATTTTTTAGCAGATATAGGCATTTTCGCCAATTTATCAGGAATTAAATCGCTCTTTATTAATTCGTGTAATTCAAAAGAGGAAATAAATAAATCATCAATTTTTAATGAGTTTGCATTCGTTTTGATTAAAAAATTACGATTCTCTCGAAATATTATTTGATTCGATAATAATGTAATTTCTTTATCAGATGTTGTATATATTTTAATTTGCTCATCTCTATTGAAAGCCTTTAACTCCTCTTCTATTAATAGAATTTCTGCTTCGTTATATTCTATAATTTCTTGATCAATTTTTGCAAAACTTTCTTCATCTATAATTTGTGACTCAATAGTTTTATATTTTTTATTGTAAACAAAGTTTTCATTGAAAATTTGTTTTAACAAATTAGATTTCCCTTGTTCCCAAATTATTAGATTAGCATTATAGTTTATATCTATTTTTTTTCTAAGACCTAATAATAATGGATCAAATAAATATTTTAAAATATGATATTTTAGATAAGGTTGATAATTAAAAAAAAGAAAATCAGGAACAACAATTTGTATTTTAGAATTAATTTGACTTTTGATAATATTTGACGTTCCAATTATATTAAAAGGGTCTAAAAAAGTACTCATAGATTTTTTTGAT
>NZ_MUHH01000083.1 GCF_002217475.1 Flavobacterium tructae | reverse complement strand
TGCTTAGGAATTCCTAAGCAACTTTTTTTTTTACAAAAATTTTAAAATCATGGAGATTAAAATATCTCAATAACTTTTGAAAAAAAAACACTCTCAAAAATTTTTGAGAAAAAAGATTCTCAAAAATCCCAAATACAAAAAAATCATTTTTTTTCCGTTTTCCACAAGCATAATAACTACTCCCGATTTGCAATAATGCAAGTTGAAATTCAAAATTAATAATATGGAAAATCATCAAAATTTATCCTTTGAAAAAATGCCGCAAATACTCGGGAAACTTGTGGAAGAATTTAGTGAACTTAAAACCTTACTAACATTTAAAACTACTCAGGAGTCAAGGGAGAAAAAATTATCAATGGAAATGGCAATTAAAGTTATGGCTGAAGAGGGAGTAGAAATAAGCAAAAGCAAGCTATACAAACTTACCTCATCAAAACAGATACCTTTCTATAGATTTAACCAAAGATTGGTATTTGAAAGATCTGAATTAATTGATTGGATAAATGAACAAATTAAATCCTCCAACCAATCAAACAATGCAATCGAATTTATAGCTAAATCAGCTAACAACAAATTAAGTACGAAAAGAAATGGAAACTAAATTCTTTATACCAGAAAACACAGATTTTAACGTCGTAAAATTGGTACACAATGATGAAGTTAAGGTGTTACAGATTAAATCAATTTCTCCTGAAAGCAGCATTACTTTTAAAAACATGATGCAAAAATCTATTCGCGAACATGAAATTTTTAGCATCTTATTAGAGGAAATGACATGTATTGATTTTACATATGAAGCATCTAAGAGTAAAGGAGACCTGAAAATGAAGAATGAAAACCTCTTGCTAACTATCTTACAAAAAAATGTTATTATAATACAGAAATTATTATCATTAGCTCAAGAAAAAGGATTCGGATTAGGTGTACATAATGAGAAATTTTATTTTTATAATGAGCGTTTCTGGGAACATAAGGACAATCAAACCTTATTTAGCTTTTTAGGGGATTTTGCAGAAAAAGCAGGCTTGGACCCTTTAGATGCGAGACAATTCAAAATTAGAGATCTCTTGTTTAAACAATTTCAATCTGACGCAGTAATTCCGAATTTTAATGATGCTCATAAAGGGAATGTAATCCCTCTACAGAATGGTGTTCTAGTTTTTCAAAATGGTGATATTGAATTGAGGCCTTTTCAAAAAGAATATTTTTTTAAATATATTTTACCTTTTGAATATGACCCAAAAGCAACTGCTCCAATTTTTGAAAATGCATTAAATAAAATTTTACCTGACACAACGCTGCAAAATGTTTTGTTTGAAGTTTTCGGTTCTGTTTTTACTAAAGAATTAAATCCTGAAAAAATGCTCATTTTACATGGCTCTGGTTCAAATGGTAAAAGTTTAATACATAATGTAATCAACGCTGTGTTTGGCAAAGAGAATGTTACCAATCATTCTTTACAGAGTTTGTGTGATCCTAACAGTAAAGTAAGGTCATCAATAGAAAACACGCTTATCAATTTTTCTTCTGAAATTGGAAGTGGCAAATTTGACATTGATACATTTAAACAATTGATAAGCAACGAACCTGTTTACGTAAAGAAACTATATCAAGATCCATATAGGATTACCAATTACGGAAGATTTGTATTTAATGGTAACACTCTTCCGACTTTTGTAGAAAACACAGATGCTTTTTATAGAAGATTTTTAATAGTACCTTTTAATGTTGTAATTAATGATGAGGAGAAAGATCCATACTTATCCCAAAAAATCATATCAACAGAATTACCAGGGGTATTTAACAAAATACTTGATGGAATGAAGCGATTGCTTTCACAAAGAAACTTCTCTCAATCTCCAATTATTGATGATGAGTTAAAGAAATACAGAAAAGAATCGAGTAGTATATTGTCTTTTTTGGATGATGAAAACTATGTAATAAGCAGTAAATCAACAATGCCATCAGAAACTTTTCATCATATCTACAAAGAGTATTGTCTTCGAAATGGATTTAATGCATTTGCCGTTAAAAAATTTAATACTCAGTTAAGAAGTATTGGGTATCAAATTGAGAGAAGCACAAATGGATATTATCATATCAATGCAGAAAAACTAATTCCTGGCTTTGAAGATTTGTCAAATTTTGCAAATATAAATGTGTAACAAATAAATTTAAAAAAATAACAGCTAAC
>NZ_MUHH01000082.1 GCF_002217475.1 Flavobacterium tructae | reverse complement strand
CGAACCAATTGGCTCATTATTTATTGTCTAAATATGATATACAGGCAGAAGAACTGATAGGTATAGTATTAGATAGAAGTGATTGGTTAATAGTTTCTTTTTTGGCTGTACTGAAAACGGGAGCAGCTTATATTCCAATAGATCCTGAATATCCTCAAGAAAGGAAAGAAGTTATAAAAAAAGATAGCGGTACCCGTATTATTATTGATAATCTATTCTTAGTTAAATTTAAAGAGAATCAATTTAAGTATTCGAAAGATTTGATAGAGATTGCTATAAGACATGATAATTTAGCATACGTAATTTATACTTCCGGTAGTACTGGTAAGCCAAAAGGAGTAATGGTTGGACATAAAAATTTGGTTAATTTAAGTTTTTGGCATCAATCAAGATATTCAGTTGATCAAAAAAGTAGAGGTACCTTATTTTCAGGGATTGGTTTTGATGCCAGTGTTTGGGAGATTTATCCATATTTGCTTTTTGGAGCAAGCTTATATCCAGTTTCAGAAAAAGAACGATATGATTTGAATCTATTATCAAAATTTCTGATTGAGAATGCTATTACGCATGCATATATTCCTACATCGTTATGTATGAGTTTTATAGATCAAGAAATATCAATCCCAAACATCAGTTTTTTAACAGGAGGTGAAGTATTAAATTTACATAAATTAACAGATATTATTGTTTATAATAATTATGGACCTACGGAAACTACTGTGGTTGCCAGTAGTTATAAAATATCAAATACTTCTTTAGGTCTTATCCCAATTGGTAAGCCTATTGCCAACACGCAGATCTACATTTTAGATTCGGCATTAGAGTTGGTTCCTATCGGAGTAGTGGGCGAGCTTTGTATATCAGGAGACGGATTGGCTCGCGGATAT
>NZ_MUHH01000081.1 GCF_002217475.1 Flavobacterium tructae | reverse complement strand
TTACTATATTTTATAAAGACTTCTTTCTCAATTTTTTCTATTTTTTGAGTATTAATTTTGAAAAAGAAATCTTTATCTCCAATTTTTTCGGTTTCTACAGAAGATATAGAAAAACAAATTGAAAATAGATCATTATCATCTTGTATGAAGTATATTTTAAAGTAATCTAATATCTTCTTTTCTTCTATGGGGGCATTATCATAAGAATTAAATATTTCAGAAATGAAATTTTCTGAATCGATAGAGAAATCATAAATCATATTATCGATTGCTAGTTCTCTTAAAGCTTCATTTCTTGAATCAACCTCCTCATCCGGCATAATTTTAAGAACTACCGGTGCGAATGTTTCAAAATTTTTTGAGATTGTTGTTTCAGTAACTTTTTCTTGTAGTTTTAGAGTGTCCATAATTTCTAGTTTTTGGTGTTAAACTTGTTAATTGCTTCAATTTTGTTACTTACCTGTAGTTTTCGGTAGATATTGCCAATGTGTTTTTTAATGGTGTCGATGGTGACATTTTTTTTATCTGCAATTTCTTTGTAGAGAAGTCCCTGCGCCAGCAAGTCAAGAACTTCTTTTTCGGTTACAGTCAGTAGCGATAAGGTTTGTACTTGTACTTTTGTTTCCTGAAAATGTTGTAAAACGCGCTTTGCAATCGCAAAACTCATAGGGGCACCGCCTTTGTGAGCTTCCTGAATCGCCTGAATGATCTTGTCCAGCGGATCTCCTTTTACCAGATAGCCACTTGCACCTGCACGTAATGCCGAAAATATTTTTTCGTCATTTTCAAAACTGGTGCACATAACAAAGGTTGTGCCTGGCATTACGTCTGTTAATTTAAAAACAAGATCAATACCTGATAAATCCTGCAGCTGAATATCCATTAAAACCACGTCTGGTTCCAGGGCTTCCAGTTTTTGCAAAGCATTTTTACCGTTAAAAAACTGAGCCACACATTCCATATCCTGCTGGAAATCGATGATATTTTTTAAGGCCTGATTGTAATTCTTATCATCCTCTACTATGGCTACTTGTATCTTCATGGTGTTACATTTTCTTTTACAAAGTTGTACAATAAGTTCATTGACCGCAATTACCCTTTTGGGTGATNNATCACCCAAAAGGGTAATTGATTGATATACTGTTATCAGGATACTTTTGAGATGTTAACTAAAAACATAGAAATCATGAAAACAATTAAGGTAAAAGTTAGAATTAGTAGCGGATCAGCACCCGATTCAATTAGAGTTGAAATCAAAAACGTGGATACTCGTGAAGAAATCGAGTATGAATCTCCAACTTCTTTTAATCAAGATTTTAATATAGAAAGCGGTCGATATACCATTAAACTATTTGGAATGAACTCTATAAATGGAAAAACAGAAATTGAGGTAGTGGGTAGTTTTACCAGAGGACCATTTCATAATGCTAAAAGAGTGACAGCGAAGCCATTCATTACTGAATTATTTTATTTCGAAATTTAAATAAACAGATCATGAAAAAATATTTTATAAGCTTGCTACTTTTAATGTCTGTTCATGTTGTGTTAGCGCAAGATGAAAAAGTGCAAAAATTCAGAGAAGCTACGGATAATTCAAAATCAGGAAATTACAAAGAAGTTTTGTCTAATTTATTTCAATTAGGAACTAGTAATTTAACGGGGCCAAACAAAAGTGTCGAATTTAATTCTACCTTATACGGTATTAAATCTATTTTTTGGGATAATATCACAACAGATACAGTTTTTTCTAAACAGAAATTTTCAAGAAATTTTGAGTTCAATACGAAGCTTAATTTCGATGAACAATTTAATTACAAAGGATTTTCTGGCGGAATTACTTACGCTTTAATTAATCAGAGAGACAAAGACGTTGCCAATTTTGCAAAAACTGCACTTGCACTTGAATATAAATTTTGGACTAGCGAATTATCTGAAATACAAGATAAACTTGTTAGTGAATTAGATAAAATAGGTGACAAGAAGTTTAGTGAAAAAATAGAAGCTATAAACATAGCAAGCTCTATACTGACAAATAAAGAATTTGATAAAATAGATGATTCAAATATTTATTTTAATAAAATCATTACTGAATTTGAAAACCGAAACAAATCGATAAAATTACAAGATTATATTGCAAAAATTCATGAATTAAGAAAACAAGAATATTCCAATCTTGAAAAAAAAGCATTATGGACGGTTTCTTTAAATGGAACTACTAACGATAAGGGAAATAATAAGAAACTTACTTTCGGGACTGTTTTTTTGCAAGGTTTTAAAAACCTGGAATTAGATATTAGATCAAATTTAATTTACTCCGACACTTTAATAGAGAAGAGTGTTCAAAGATTAGAATTGAGAAATTCTGCCGGTCTTAACTATAAAATGTTTAAAAGAAATGAACAAAGTGTATTTGAAGTAAAATTATATATGGAGTATAATTCGATTTTGAAAAATAAATTAGCTGATGAAAAAAAGAATACTTTTTTAGCGAGTTCCGATTTCAGAATTCGTGTAACTAAAGATATTTGGATTCCTTTAACGATCAAGTATGATATTGAGAAATCTAATTTTCTTGGTTTTTTGAATATTACTTACAATTTTGGAAAAGAGGACGAACATAAACTCGTCTTAAATGAAAATAATGATAAAAATAATAATAAATAAATGGTATAGTTTTTCATTGAGTAAAACACTGCTGCGTAAAATAATTGCGCAGCAGTGTTTTTATTTTGGAACTTGAGAAAAAGCTTTTGTTTAAATCAGGTGTTTGTACTTGGTTTGAGGGCTTTTTGTTTATATATATTTGGAGGAAAGGAATATTTTAAAATTATAGTGATTATGGAAAAACGTAAAGCATTTATAGAAATCTTGTGCATCTTTGATAAAAAAGAATTTTAAGAAAATTAAGAAGTCTAAAATGAATAATTATGAAAGACAATTATGATTTATTTTTTGAAAACACAGAAAATTTTAAAGATTATTTTTTAAATGATGAAGATCATTCGATAAAATATTTTCCAAAATTTAATTCAATAAATATAATTGTTGGAGCTAATAATTG
>NZ_MUHH01000080.1 GCF_002217475.1 Flavobacterium tructae | reverse complement strand
ATGCTGTGGCTGTTGTTTATCAGGGAGAGGAGTTAAGCTACAGGGAACTGGATAATAAGTCGAACCAATTGGCTCATTATCTCAGGGATCAGGGCGTAGTACCTGATGCTTTGGTCGGTATCTGCCTTGAGCGTAGTTTAGAGATGCTCATTGGTATTATGGGTATTTTGAAATCAGGAGGGGCGTATGTGCCTGTCGATCCTAGTTATCCCAAAGACCGTATAGATTATATACTTGAAGATGGTGGTATTGGTTTGGTACTGAGTAGTTCATCATCTTCAAAAGTAGTCAATGAGAGAACAGGCTTATCTGTTTTATCACTGGATAGTGACTGGGATATTATTTCAGGTTTTTCTTCAGAGAAACCTGTAGATGTTTTGTCTGCGGATAATCTGGCTTATGTTATGTATACATCGGGAACAACAGGTAATCCTAAAGGGGTAACCATTACACACGGTAACATTATTAATTTATGCAAAAATTGTGATTATATAGTTTTAAATTCGGATACAGTTTGGCTTCCAACGGGATCTATTTCTTTTGATGCCACTACCATTGAATTTTTTGGTACATTATTAAATGGAGGTCAATTAGTACTAGTTAATACAGATACTTTATTAAGTACGGATAAATTAAAACAACTCATCGCAGATAATGGAGTGAACACATTATGGATGACAGCTTCGTGGTTTCATCAGATAGCAGAAAATGATATATCAGTATTTGAATGTCTGAGATATTTATTAGTAGGTGGGGATATAGTCATGTTTAATTATACAAATAAGTTAATAGAGATTTACCCTGACCTTCATATTATCAATGGTTATGGCCCTACGGAGAATACTACATTTTCAGCTGTATACAATATTGATAAAATAACACATAGTAGTATCCCAATTGGTAAGCCTATTGCCAACACGCAGAT
>NZ_MUHH01000008.1 GCF_002217475.1 Flavobacterium tructae | reverse complement strand
CCATTACTGGTCAAAGGCATGGCATCCAGGCTAACCCAAAGCATAGGAACCATATAATCAGGCAAACGAAGCCTTAGCTCATCCTGAACCAGTTCCTTGTCAAAATCACTCTGAGAAACAACATATCCTACCAGTCGCTTGCCACCCGATAAATCATCCTGGGCCAATACCACCGCCTGTCGGATATAAGAAAGCTCAATAAGAGCACTCTCTATCTCTCCAAGCTCAATACGATAACCACGGATCTTCACCTGATCATCACCGCGGCCGATAAACTCCAGATTACCGTCCGGAAGCCAGCGAGCCAAATCACCCGTCCTGTAAATACGTTCACCGGCTATAAAGGGATTAGACACAAACTTCGCCGAAGTAAGTTCCGGATTATTCAGATATCCGCGGCCTACGCCTACTCCACTAACCAATAACTCCCCAACTACTCCTATAGGTAATAAATTATCAAATTCATCAACTACATATAAAGACATATTTGCTATAGGTTTTCCAATAGGAACAATGGAACTTTCTGGTGCTTCTTTCATTATATAAAGACTTACATCGTCAGATGCCTCTGCTGGACCATATGCATTGACTACTGGAATAAAGGGGTATAATGAAAACCAAGACTGCAATAATGATTGTGTAGCAGTTTCTCCTGTAATAAGAAAATAATGTAAATCCTCTAAGCCTCTTGTTGAACCTATTTCTAATAAATTTAACAAATAAGAAGGTACCAATTGAAGGTGTGTAACTCCATAATATGATAAAGCATTCTGAAAACCATATATATTCAATATCATTTGGTTACTGTAAATAACGATACGGCCTCCACACAATAAGCCACTTAATAATTGCCAAACTGAAATGTCGAATGTAAATGGTGCTGTAAAAGCTATAACACTTTCATTATTCATTTGCAATTCATCAATCATAACCAAGAGATGATTTAATAACCCGCAGTGGTCGATCATGGCTCCTTTGGGAACACCTGTACTACCTGATGTATAAATTACGTAACTAAGTGAATGAGTAGAGTAAGAAATCTTTAATGCGTCTTTTGAACAATCGTGATAGACTGATAAAGCATCATCCAGAGCAATCAGCGACACATTAGATAGGGATCTTAAAATATTAATAGTTGAATTGTCTGAAAGCAAAAAAGAGCATTTTATATCATTAACAATATAATCTATTCGCTCTTTCGGGTAACCCGGATCAATAGGCACATAAGCTGCTCCTGATTTAAGAATACCCATAATACCTATAAGCATCTCTAAACTGCGCTCCAGACAGATACCAACAAGACTATCAGGTTCAACACCTTCACCTCTGAGGTAATGTGCCAGCTGATTAGACTTATTGTCCAGCTCCCTATAGCTTAACGCCTCTTCCTGATAAACAACAGCTATC
>NZ_MUHH01000079.1 GCF_002217475.1 Flavobacterium tructae | reverse complement strand
AATAGTAACATGACGTTTTCTAAACCTAATCTTTAATAATGTTTTTAATAAAACTAAAAGATTATGATAGCCAAAAATTTGGTTTTCAAACGTAAATTTTGAAATTAATTTTTCATTTAATATACAATCGACTTTATAAGGTGCTTTTTCTAAAATTTTTAATGCCATTTTTTCGTGACCACTAAAAACGGTAGATGGGAAAAAAAATAAAATCTCTTTATCCATTGATGATTTTCTTTAAAATTAAAACATAATGATATATTCCAAATTTTCTTGAAATTCTACCCAATAAACTTCCATTATAAAATTTTACCATCTGATCAATAAAATACTTATTATTCTGAGGTTTACTTGCGAAATCAAAAACTCTTTTATCACTCTCATCAATATTTACAGCAAATTTATCTACTAAAGTTCCTTTATGATATCCTGATCCGTCAGAACCAATATTCGATACTTTTGAAATAGACGGAATTACAGAGTTATATCCAAAATATGTCATTTTTGCACATAACCAAGCGTCAGGAAAACTACCGTTATGCTTAAAATCTCTAAGAATCGAATCTGTTATATACCCTCCTCCTAATTTATTTATTTTATTCAATACGCCTTCTCTCTTAAATACATTGTAATCGTCTTTAAATTCGATTATTTTATTATATTTTTCTTTCCAAATGCCATATCCCCAAGACAAATTCCAATAATAAGTATAATAATCCGAAATATGCTTTAAGTAACTTTCTTCTTCAAGTACTGCAGGACAATAACCTGAAATAGAAAATATCGAAGGGTCATTTTTATAATATTCCAGACCTTGATTCATAAAATCAAGAAAATTTTTCGAACATACATTATCATCTTCCATGGAGATAATACTGCCATACTTATTTACTAACCTCTTTTCTGCCTCAAAAATGCTACCGGGAGCTCCATAATTAGTCTCCCGAAATTCTTTAATAATCTCTTTAAAACCGGTAATTGTATCAATATAACTTCTTATCTCAATAATAGATTGTTCATCTCCAACTCTTCCACAACCATCTGACACAATAATTAAAGTACTTTCAGATGCTAAATAATTATTTTGCAAACTTTCAACTGTCTTTCGTAAATGATCAATCCTATTGTAAGTGTAGATAACTATTGGTGCTAATATCATTGTGTTTTTATTTTTTTCATTGAAACAAACAATATTTCTCTAATATATTTGAAACTTGTTTTATTTAAGAAGAAACTTGAAAAATAAAATAAAATTAAAAATATCAAAAGTTGAAAATTAATCAAATAAATATTCATCTGATATCCTTCAAACAAGAAATCTGCAATTAAAAAACAAATTACACCACCAAACATTGTTGGAATTAAATCCAAAATTTGATTTAGAATAGAATATCCAATAAATTTTTTTGTATAGTACAAATTAATAAAAAGTGAAATATAAGAATGAATTACTAAGCTATAAACTAAGCCTGTAATTCCAAAACGATACAAAAGAAAAATTAAGAAAATCTGGAGTACTTTTTTTATAAATTCTAATTTTAATAAAATATCGCTTCTCCCATAAACATTTAAAACATTCATATTCATTGAATGTATCGGATATAGAAGTAATCCTAGACATATAATTCTAAATATATCAATGCTTTCTATCCATTCAATCCCCATGAAATTGCGAATCATATACGGTATAACTATTAATATAGTGCCGACAACAAAACTGGTTGCAAAAAAAACTAGTTTAATAGACTCTCTAAATTTTTGTCTTAATAAATCAATGTCATCTACATAATTTACGAACAAGGGTAAAGTAACCTTTGATAATACGGTACTAAGAATAGATATCGGATAATTTCCTAAGCTATAAGATCGATCAAATATACCAGTCATTCTAATTGAAAAATACTTACCAATCATTAATTGATACAAATTTTCGAATAAAGTATTTATAAATGATGAAATTGATATTTTGTACCCAAAATTAAAATGTTTTTTTAATCTATTCTTATCTAAAACAAAAATAGTTTTCCATCCCGAAAAAAGAATAAATAACACGAGTGAAATAAACTGATTTACTAAAAACAAATAAATAATACTCCAAATTCCATAATTATTCTGACTAAGAATAATAGCAATTATAGAACTTATTACACTTCCCGGTATATTTAGCAAAAACATTCTTTTATAATTGAAATTTTTCATTAAATATGCCGCATAAACACTTTTTATAGAAGAGAATAAAATTCCAATTCCATAAACAGGAAGTACCATAGCTAATTTCGGAATATTATAAAAGTGAGTTATAAACGGACTAAGTACAATAACTAAAAGATAAACACATAAACCAAAAATGGCATTTGTTACTAAAACAGTTCCATAATCTATATCACTGCAATCTTTAGTACGCATAATTGAATTAGACATTCCACTATCAGCAACTGCAAGTCCTAAATAGTAAATAACTCCTAAAATTGATGCTATTCCAAATTCAGTAGGGCCAATTACTTTTGCAATATATAGAGTTATAAAAAAATAACTTCCTCTGTTAAAAAATAAATCAATTGAATACCAATAAACAGATTTTAATGCTTTATTTTTAATAAGTCAATTTTTTAAATTAGTATTTTCTTTGCCATAGTATTTAAAAATTCTTCATTGGGGGCCACTATGTCAAACCTCCATTTAAATCTATAGAAGCCCCTGTAATATATCTGGTATTTCTTAAAAAATTAACTGTATTCAAAATATCTCCAGGAGGACATAATATACCTGTAGGAATTTGCGAAATGACAGCTTTTTTATATTCTTCTGGTACCATTTCTATCATACCTAATTCTGAGTATCCCAAATTAATGTTATTAACAGTAATATTTAAACCTGCATTTTCAACAGCTAACGATTTTACCAGCCCCCAAAGAGCAGATTTAGACGCTGCATAGGCGCTAATTCCAGGAGTCGGTTTTAAAGCTACTACTGAAGAAAAATTTATTATTCTTCCATACTTTTGACTTCTCATTATTGGAAGTAATGCTCTAATTATGTTGTAAGTGCCAATCAAATTTGTATCAATAACATTTTTCCATTCTTCTTGGTTACTTTTGTGAGCATATGAATTATAGGTAATTCCAGCACAATTAATTAAAGTAATATCTTTTAATTCACCAATATTTAGATTAACAAATCTTTCTACCTCTTCGTAATTTGTCAAATTTAACCTTGTAAATTTTTCAATATTTTCTGAAGGCTTACTATTAAAATAAAATCCTTTTACATCTTCATCGTAATCATTTAAAAAAGATTTAAAAAGAAAATCACCAATCCCTCTAGATGCACCTGTTATAATTATCATTTATATATTTGCTTTTTTTAAGTCCATTTAATTATCGCCGCTCCATAAGTCCATCCAGAACCTACTGCAGCAAATAAAATTATATTCCCTTTTTCTATTTTTCCAGAACGATTCAATTCATCTAGCAAAATTGGTATTGTACCACCACTCGTATTTGCATATTTATCCATATTTGTCATCACCTTTTCAAAGGGCAAGCCAATTATTTCAGCCGTTTTTTGCAGAATTTTTATCGAAGGTTGATGAGGAACCATTAAGCTAATATCATCAACTGAAAGATTTGTATCCTGTAAAACCTGCCGTATTGCTTTTGGTAACACTTCAGTTGCTGTTGCATAAACTGCTTTTCCATTCATATTAAAATAATGCAATCCATTACCCACAGTTTCTGAACTTGCCGGCATTTCTGAACCACCTGCAGGGATTGTGAAATTCCATTTACCTCTTCCATTAGTATATAATCTAAATGCTAAAAAACCTTCACTTTCACTAGCATGAGATAAAACAGCAGCACCTGCTCCGTCTCCAAAAAAAACAGCATCTCTTCTACTCCAATCAGTAATTTTAGAAAATGTATCAGCTCCGATTACAAGCACATTATCATATACACCTGACGCAATAAATTGTGAAGCAACCGACATTGCATATAGAAAACCACTACAAACAGCTGAAATATCAAATGCAACAGCATTGTATGCCTCTATCTTATCTTGTACAATAGCTGCTGTTGATGGAGCCAATCGATCTGGCGTCGCTGTTGCAACAATTATTAGATCTACTTTGTCTTTACTAAGACCCGCATTTTCTATAGCATTAATAGCTGCTTTAGAAGCCAAATCACTCGTAAATTCATTATCCGCAGCAATTCTTCTTTCTTTTATCCCGAGATTTTCTTCAATCCATTCCGAAGTTGTATCTAAAACTTCAGACAAATATTCATTTGTGTATACTTTCTCCGGTGTATGAGATCCTGTACCTACTATCTTTACGTTTCTAACTACTTGCTTCATCCTTATAAATTAAACTTTTCTTTAACTAGCAGATATTCGGACTTTAAAATACTCAATATAAATTCATTATGAAACCCCCCATTTTTATACACAGAATGCCTTTGAAGAGACTCTTGCATAAATCCAACTTTTTCCATTAATCTTTTTGCAACTGTATGCTCTTCTAAACATCTACCTGTACATCTTTCCATATTTAATTCTTCAAACACATACTTTAAAACCAGTAATACAGTTTGAACTCCAAGACCTCTTCCATTAAAATCAGGATGTAATTTAATACCGCTCCAAAAGCATGATTTATTTACATGATCAATGTCTGAAACTGATGTATATCCAATTATTTCACTAGTTTCTTTACTACATACTGCTACGTAAAACCTATCTTTATAATCATTAAAAATTAGATCTTCAATCCATTTTTGTTCCCTAGCTAATGAAACAAATCTTTTGTTCCCGCCAATTAAATTTTCAAAATCCTCAAATCTACGTAAGGAATTAACAAATATGGCATCATTCATCTCAAATGCTCTAAAAAAAATATCTGTTGTCATTTTGCTATTATTTTTAAAATTGTGTTCATTTCATTAAATCCGTACCTTTGATCTATTGGCAAATAAATAACTTCATCCGCTAATATATACTCAATACTTTCCTTTTTACACCATTGTTTTACATTAGGCCAGTAAATTGCTGTATAAATTTTATTTTCTAAAAGTCTCTGTCTTAAAGTAGAGTCTTTTGTCCATAATGGATAAACCATCGGTACACTTCCTTCATTCAAGTCAAAATCTAACTGATTAATACTCTTTAAAATATTATGTAAGTATTTATAGTTTTCAATTCGTTTATTGGCTACAATTTCAAAATCTATCGAAGATAAAATTCCAGAAGTTATTGATGACATTAATCTAATTGGCTGATTTTCCAATAATTTATCATTAGCGATAAAATTACTATAGCCTGCCTCAGCAGAAAGATCTTTTCGAATCAACAAATGTCCCATTCTATCAAAAGAAACATCTTTTTTAAAATTTTCTTCTAATTTTACGTCACAATATACATACGCACCATCTGGAACTCCAAAAAATTTTCTTGCTGAATAAATTGAAGATTCACTTTTATAAGGCCTTGAATAAAATGCTTGAGCATTATCAATAATTAGCTGTATATTTTGTGATGACAACTCTTGAATAAAGACATCTTTTAACCCAAAATAATTAGTATAAAGAAAAAAGTCATTTTTAGTTAAATTAGAGAAATTAAAAACAGGCTCAAGTTGATCATTAATCGAATAAAATTCAAAATGTACACCAAGCTTTTTAAGAGGCTCTAACAAAACATCACAAGTAAAATACGGCAAATATAATCTCTTTACATTCTTTGCTTTCAAAACAAACTCCAACGCATTTCTACCAGTATTTAATGCTATTGCATGTTTATGATAACTTTTACTATTGTTACAAGTTTCTAATTCGAAATAACCTCCTATAGAATTTAAATCTCTCATAAATCTTTAAAGTAACTCAAATTGATCGAGCATTATATTAATTTCTTCCGTACTATTAAACATCAAAACATCAATTATACTTAGCCATGGAACAAATTCATTACCAAATTGCTTATATGTTACTTTATTTGAATGAATAAAGCTTAATTCAATACCATGCTGCGCAAAACTTTCTTTGTTGTACAATTCTTTCCCTCCTAAAGGATTAATATAACTAGATGATTTATTTCTCTTAACAATTTCAATTAATCGACTTTCCCTATCTAATAATTTTGTGTCAACATAATCTAAAGACGAAAAGCTAAAAATAGTTTTTAAATCTAAATATTTAGAAATACTAATAACCGATTCATACGCTAATTCAGCTATCGAGATATATTC
>NZ_MUHH01000078.1 GCF_002217475.1 Flavobacterium tructae | reverse complement strand
AAAAAAGCGCAAAGTCAGAGACATTTGCGCAGCTTTTCAGTTGAACACTTCGGAAAGCTGGGCCTTTTTTATATAAAAAATCAGTGAACTTTTGATAGAATTTTTTCCAATAACTTTTCTCAAAGGTCAATTCCCGTTTATCCAGTTTTGACGCGTCGCAGATACGGAGTTCAAATTTAGTTTCATTTGAAAACTGAATTAAATTCTGCAAAACATATTTGTAATTGTCTATAGAATCCGATTTTATTCTTTCACCATTCTTCTTGAGTCGCTTCCCGGTTTCCGTTTCTTTTATGAACTGCTTGAATAAGGGAATAATGGGGTTTGTTTTCTTCATCTTTTGTTTTTTACTGGAAATATAATTTTGGGCGAAAGTAGGGTAGAAAGAAGTATAAATGAAAAAACTACAACTTTTTTAGGGTTGTAGTTTTTCTTATTCGCTTTTGATAAAAAAAGAATAGTAAGAACTTAATTTTCGGATAATTTCCTTTTTTCCTCAACGCTCTTTATAACTCATCGTTGCGGGTGCGAAGTCAGAGACGTTCGCACAGCATACACGACAAATTTGCTCTTTAATTAAGAACTCTTCGTAGAGCGGGTACTAACTGTCCGAAGGGTTCATATTTATTAGATCTTCCCTCCAAGACTCATCTCCCCTCTCTAACTTTCTATAAATTTCTGTATCAAAAATCATACTTGTTCCTAAAGTTTTAACGATTAAATTAAAATCATTATTGAACTTGTTAATTATTTCAAAATTCTCATAATTACCATTTATGATATGTAACAATTTTTGAAATATTATTTGTACGTACTGCTTTATATAGCTTTCTTCTTCTACAGAACTATATTCATAGTATAAATTAGAAGTATCAACTTTATTAGCCTTTAGTAATGTTTCCAAATTAGATTTATATTCCTTGTGATTTATAACTTCAAACGTACATTCAAAACTTCTATATTGTAAATTTCTATAAAATGTAATTATGACATTTGGAAAAATTATGTCATAAAATGGATTATGTTCATTAATAGTAAATTTGTATCCCCAACTATACTTATTCAATTCCTTTTCTAATTTTTCTAAAAACATAAAAATTATTTTGATTTATACCAATAAACACCTCCATCAATCCAATCACTACCAGGAGAGTATCCGTTTTTTCTTAAAAAATCTAATTCTCTAGCAAAATGTGTAGGAGTCCCATCTTTATTAATTAAATTTCTAGGTATTTCTTCAGAAATTACTTTAATTCTATCTCCTCTACTAATAATCTTCTGTAACCAAGGAGTATTATACCTTTCAAACCATTCATTATTCACTTTTAGCCATTTCACTTTTTCGTCTAAAATACTAGAATATTTTTGAATTAAACCATTCCAAGCATCATTATTACTTAATCTTGAGTACCCCCCCGCTCCGCAAAGTATACCTCACAGACACTGTGTAAATGTCTCTGAGTTTGCGCCAACTTGTAAACGTCTAGTTTAAAACACATGAACCATAAAGTCTCAGACTTTAAAACCAATTATCTATAATAAAAAAACCAGTGAATTAACTTCACTGGTTTTGCAGTTGTTTTTAATAAATCATCTTTTATTTTAAGACGGCTTATAGAACTGAATTTATCTTGTAATGCCAAACATCATCACCAATTTATCATTAAGATAAAAATTAAGAGTTTGATCGGCTACATCAAAACGCAGGTCTTTATTGTTTAAATATGACAGCATTTTTTGTTCTGTTTTATTACCTTCTTCACCAATACATGCCATTCTTGTAGACGCTACCTTATCAAAAGAAATACGATCATCATTAGTTGCATAAGTTCCAAAGAAGTTATTGCAGCCTGTACTTCCGCTTACTTTTTTTTCTGCAGGATTAAACTTAATAGAAGCCTTTCCGTAATCTTGTCCAACATTTTCAAGAGCGATTAGTTTCCAATTGTTTTTTGCAATAAAACTCCACAGTTGGTTTTGAGTTGGTATAGAGAATTCCATCACTACTTTGTTCTTCCCATTTCTGAACTGTACTTTGTTGTTTTTCTTTACAATTTTAAACTTTTTCTTTGTGATCGCAGCGCTAAAATCTTGTTCCAATTTCATGCCTTCACCTTCACAAGCCATTAAAGTTCCAAAAGGAGAATCGGTCTTAATTTGATTTTTGGCAGAAAGCTTTGTATACTTTACATTGAAGATATTACATCCGTTGTTACCGTTTATTGTTCCGGTTTCATCATTAATCGTAATAAATGCTTTCCCGTTAGTGATCTTTTTTCCGTTTAACTGGGTCAAGATCATTTTGGTATTGTAAATTCCTTTTTCGGCATTTACTGGAGTTTTCGAAACAATGCTTTTCAGTTTATACTGGTATGCAGAAGCATCGGCAGGAATAGGCTCTTGTCTTTTGGTTCTTGTAACCAAGATCTCGTATCGATTTCCTTTTTCAAAATTAAAACCTTCAATATGATCGTAAAATAGCTGCCATTCTTTGTCCTTGTCATACTTTACCTGTAGACATTCCATAGGGCCAACACCCATACAGGACACTTTACTTTCTTTTACAAACATTTTTAAACTTTCCTGACCATATGTAATTGTTGATAATAATACCGCTACAAAAACATAAATACATTTAAATCTTTTCATTATTTTAATTTTTTAGAATACCGATTAAGCATTTAGATTATTCAATGATTTCCTTTCAAGCACGAACTGTGCCACTTTAAAATATAGAATGTTTTTAACATTTTTTTATCATCCCTCCTGCTCTGTGAAGTGCTCAGCAAGCATCGAATCATTCTACTCAAATGTCCCAGCTTTGCGTTCTCCATTTAATTTCGCACGAGTATTGCTTTTACTAAGTTAAGAAAAAGAATTGAATACCAGAATCTCTTGCAAAACCGGTTTGATATAACAGGTATTTAGCTCTTCATCAGGATCTGATTTACTGAATACTTTTAACGATTTTTGGTCCTTAAACCGGGCTGCTTCTGCACGGGTAAATCCTTTTGCGATATCTGTAACGTTTTCTCCAAAAGAAATATCTATAAGTCCTGAAACTGTACTGTGCTTTTTCAGCATTTCACTTTTAAAGTTTTGCTCCTGCTCCAATGATGCCTCCGATTTGAATTTGAATAACACCACATTTACCGCTTTTGGATTGTTCGATTTACACTGGTTTTGCCCTGGCTCTGCGCAAATGGCCAGACCTAAAAATAAATACTTCATCTTTAATTCGCTTTTTCTGCCAAATCCCAGATGTAACCAAACGGGTCCTGAATTCTTGCTTTTAAATCTCCCCAAAACTGCATTTCCGGCTCAGCAATAATTTTAGCCTCTTTATCTTTTCTAATTTCGGCAACCAATGTTTTTACATCGTCTACATACAAGTAAAAAATAAAAGGAGGTACTTGTCCTGAAGTAATTGGAGCTACTGCCTGAAAATCCCAATGTTCTTTATTGAGTACAAAATTGTTTCCGCGATAGCGAATTCTTGCAAACAATAGTTCTCCATTGTTTTGATCTTCCAACTCAGAAATGGAAACCATTTCCATTACTCCGGTATAAAAATCTATTGCTCTGGCTACGTCCGGTACGCTTAGAGTGGCGGTTAACCAGTTTAATCCGGGATGTGGATGTGTACGATGTTCTACATTCTTAAACCAATTTAATTTATCTTTTTGCATGTCTTAATTATTTAGTACTGCAAAGATCGCAAGCAAAAAGATTGTATTTCTTGATGTAGGTCAAAATCGTCAGCGTTTGCGTATTCTGCTTAAAGTTTCCTGTGTTACACGCAAAAAAGAAGCAATATGCCCCAGATTAATACGCTGTACTAAACTAGGCTGTTGTTCCATAAGTGATTGATAACGCTCTGTAGCGCTTTCGGTATGCAACGAAGTAATTCTATCCTCGAGAATAACACACAGCTTTTCGGCTATTTTTCTGCCAATAAGATTTAACTCCGGGTACTGTTCGTATAAAATCTCTAAATCATCTACTGCAATGGCATATACTTCTGAATCTTCTAAAAATTGTATGTACTCTGGTGAAGGTTTATTGGCATACATAGGCATTATGGCCCCAAAAATTTGGTTTTCTTCTCCAAACCATACGTTTATTTCTTTTTCATTCCGATTAATATAAGCTCTGAAAACACCTTTCTTTACCACAAAATAACTTGTTAGTAGCTGTCCCTGCTTCAAAAAATGATCGTTTTTTTTCTTTATAAATATTTTGGTTTTTTGCTCAATAGCCGTTTCGGCGATTGAACTCAGCGTTCCATATTTCTTAAATTGTTGAATTAATGGATTTATACTGTTCATAGCTGTTGGAAAATGCATGCATATAATTCTGAAATACATGCAACGCCTAATTTTAAGGTTTTATAAACCCAAATTTATCAAATTAAAATTTGCTATTGCTCGATCGTATGAAAAACATCCCGCTTTACATACTGTTCCTCAAATGTCTAATCACGCTGCGCAAATGTCTCCTACTTTGTACCGTTCCAAAGTCAACTCATTACTTTAAATCGTAAGCGGCTACTTACTCCATAATCGTTCTCTCAAGACTACTTCTTCCTGCTGTAGTACCAGTAGTTTTAGGGTATATTGCTCTTGTATCAGTACACTGTTTTTCTTCAGGACGTTTTGGGCGGTTCTTTTTATAATAGGTAAAAGTTCCTTCTGCCAGGTATAGGTTTGTTGTTCTCTGGCGATTAAGGTGTCAGCAATTTTCATCGCATTTTCCGCCGATTGGCACTTTTTCCTGCATTTCTCGAGTTGGTTAAGGACAAGCTGCTGTTTGTTTAGGTTAATGATGATCTCCTTTTCTAAGTATCTAGTTATTTGTGCCTGCTCCTCCTTTATGGCTTCATCATCCGGGGCTTCATTATCCGGTTCCTTTAAAATAGTAAGCATCTCGCTCAATTTAAGCAGTGCGGTTGGTGGCAGACTTCGCCTTCCTGTCAGGAACAACGCCCATTGAACGCGCTTTACCTCCAGCAACATTGCCATTTCTTCCTGTGGTATTCCTAATAACGCTCCAATATTTTCCTCTTTTTCCATCACTCCTGCTTTTGGTTGTTCGATAATTTATTTGATGAACAAATTTAATTTATTTTTGAATTTGTTTCAAAAGCTGTA
>NZ_MUHH01000077.1 GCF_002217475.1 Flavobacterium tructae | reverse complement strand
AATTGGTTCGACTTATTATCCAGTTCCCTGTAGCTTAACTCCTCTCCCTCATAAACAACAGCCACAGCATCTGGGGTACGCTCAACCTGTTGCTCAAACAAATCAACAACAGTCTTATCTTGAGGATAAGAAACATAAGTATCGTTAAAAGCATGCAATAACTGCTCCTGTTCTGTCTTAGGCAGGATGTTTAAACTATTAATACTTACTTCTTCCGGGTTACTTACCCCGTCCATAAGCTCAACTAATGACTGCTCCATATAAGCAAGTATACGAGAAGCTCCGATGCTTCGATCCACTTGCGCCGTTAAGCCGAAATCAATACCAAAATCATCTACATTAATATTAAACGGGTAATTATTTCTTTCTTGGCCTCCGATAACGGTCATATCTAAATCCAAAGCATCTTTATCATCTTCTGATGATAAAGAGTGACGGTAATTCAATAATGCACTGAAAAGAGCCATATCATTGGATACACCGCTCCAGTTATGGATACGTGATAAAGGTGTTTGCTCATAAGACAGTAACTCCTCTAACCTAACCTTGACCTCTTTTAGATATTCTTTTACATTACCCTTCAACTCCAAAGCAACAGGTAGCGTATTGATGAATAATCCCAAAGAATCAGCTGCTCCCAAAGAACCCTGTAAACGTCCTGAGAATAATGATCCGAAAAGAGCATATCCCTTATTGCTGCATCGCGCTACAACTAAACCGAAAGCGGCATGGAATAACACAGCCGGACTAATGCTCAGATGAGCACAAACATTACGCAACCTTATACTTAAATCCTTAGACAAAACAACTATAGATTCTTCAATACTTTTCCCGTCTCCTAAAACATTTGATAAGTTAAAAGGATATGTAGGTTCTTCTATTGAGCCCATTAGTGTCCTAAAATAAGATTCACTATTGTCAGTCGATTGCATATGTAAGGTATGACCAATGAACTCTCGATATAAAAAAGGAACAGGAAGATTCGAGCTCTCACCCGACAAACACAAGCTAACCTCTTCTATAATCTTCTCGATACCAACATGATCCATCATTAAATGGTGATA
>NZ_MUHH01000076.1 GCF_002217475.1 Flavobacterium tructae | reverse complement strand
CCTTCTTCACAGATTTCGTAGGTGATTTGGTAGGTTCCGGATACTGTGTTTGGATCTAAGGTCAATACTCCGTTGGCGTCAATACTCAATGGACCTGTTTTGATTGGGGTAACATTGGTATTGGCTGCGGTTACCGGCTGGCCGTTTAAGGTGTCGTTTGTTGTTACGTTTCCAATTGTGGTTGCTGTTGTTGTACCCGGTGTTTGTACTGGGTAGGTATTGTCAACGTTGGCTACGATTGGGTTTTTAACTTCAACGGTGGCCGTAGCACTTGCACAGTTGGCAGGGGTTGCTCCTTCTTCACAGATTTCATAAGTGATTTGGTAAGTTCCTGTTACAGTGTTTGGATCTAAAGTCAATACTCCGTTGGCATCAATGCTCAATGGTCCTGTTTTGATTGGGGTTACATTGGTATTGGCTGCGGTTACCGGCTGTCCGTTTAGGGTGTCGTTTATTGTTACGTTTCCAATTGTAGTGGCTGTTGTTGTACCCGGTGTTTGAACTGGGTAGCTGTTGTCAACGTTGGCTACGATTGGGTTCTGCACAATAATAGTAACTGTAGCTGTTGCACAGTTTGCTGTTGGATTTGCAACTTCACAAATCTGATAATCAAAAGCATAAGTTCCAGATGGTGTATTTGGCTGAACTGTAACAGCTCCTGTATTAGTATCAAAACTTAAATTTGAAGGTAAAGTTGTAGTCGAAGTAATTATAACTTCATTAGCCACTACATTTTTACAGTTCAGAGAGTCATTATCCAGAACACTTGCAACTGCGATTCCACCCAGAACTCCATTAAAGGATGTTACACGATCTTCAATGGCTTTGATTGGTCCAATTACTTTCACCGTCTGCGTACACGTCTGAGTATTTCCAGCAACATCAGTAGCTGTCCACGTT
>NZ_MUHH01000075.1 GCF_002217475.1 Flavobacterium tructae | reverse complement strand
GCAGTAGTACTTGCACAGTTGGCAGGGGTTGCTCCTTCTTCACAGATTTCATAAGTGATTTGGTAGGTTCCTGTTACAGTGTTTGGATCTAGAGTTAGTACTCCGTTGGCATCAATGCTCAATGGTCCTGTTTTAATTGGGGTTACATTGGTATTGGCTGCGGTTACCGGCTGTCCGTTTAGGCTATCGTTTGTTGTTACGTTTCCAATTGTGGTTGCTGTTGTTGTACCCGGTGTTTGTACTGGGTAGCTATTGTCAACGTTGGCTACGATTGGGTTTTTAACTTCAACAGTGGCCGTAGCTGTAGCACAGTTGGCAGGGGTTGCTCCTTCTTCACAGATTTCATAAGTGATTTGGTAAGTTCCTGTTACAGTGTTTGGATCTAAAGTTAGTACTCCGTTAGCGTCAATGCTCAATGGTCCTGTTTTGATTGGGGTTACATTGGTATTGGCTGCGGTTACTGGCTGGCCGTTTAAGGTATCGTTTACTGTTACGTTTCCAACTGTGGTTGCCGTTGTTGTACCCGGTGTTTGAACTGGGTAGGTATTGTCAACGTTGGCTACAATTGGGTTTTTAACTTCAACAGTTACCGTAGTACTTGCACAGTTGGCAGGGGTTGCTCCTTCTTCACAGATTTCATAAGTAATTTGGTAGGTTCCTGTTACTGTATTTGGATCTAAGGTCAATACTCCGTTAGCGTCAATACTCAATGGTCCTGTTTTGATTGGGGTTACATTGGTATTGGCTGCGGTTACCGGCTGTCCGTTTAAGGTGTCGTTTGTTGTTACGTTTCCAATTGTGGTGGCTGTTGTTGTACCCGGTGTTTGAACTGGGTAGCTGTTGTCAACGTTGGCTACGATTGGGTTTTTAACTTCAACAGTTGCAGTAGTACTTGCACAGTTGGCAGGGGTTGCTCCTTCTTCACAGATTTCATAGGTGATTTGGTAGGTTCCTGTTACAGTGTTTGGATCTAAAGTTAGTACTCCGTTAGCGTCAATACTCAATGGACCTGTTTTAATTGGGGTTAC
>NZ_MUHH01000074.1 GCF_002217475.1 Flavobacterium tructae | reverse complement strand
GAAGCTGGTCCAAAAACCATAAACGCTCCTGACTGAAAGATAAAGGAATATGAATAAAAGAATCCCGATCATAATATCTTATTGTATTGTTACCTAATTCATTGTAATTCTTATTTGCTTCAATTTTTTCAAAATACTGAATGATAAGTTCTTTATTAATCTTTATATCAGCAAGTAAATTATCATCAATATTTTCATTTTCTGATTTTAAAATCAAAGAGCTTCCTTCTAACTCCAATCTAATGTCATTATCCTGCGCTCTTTTTATAAGACTTAAAACGATCTTATTCATTATATTTTTATTATTTGTTTGTAAACTATATCCTTACTTTCTTTTTTTTGATTTGCTTTATGTTGCAAATAGGTACTTAAATCTTCTATTATTAAGAGTTCAAATACCTCTCGAATCGACAACTCTATCTCCAGTTCCTTACGAATCATAGAAACCAAACGTGTAGCCAGTAAACTATGACCTCCAAGTTCAAAGAAATTATCATGGATACCGATGGGTTCAATATCCAGAAGTTCCTGCCAGATCAAAACCAGCTGTTCTTCTGTTTTATTACGTGGGGCAACATACTCACGGCTCGAGAACCCGGAACCGTCAGGTTCAGGCAATGACTTCTTGTCTATCTTTCCATTACT
>NZ_MUHH01000073.1 GCF_002217475.1 Flavobacterium tructae | reverse complement strand
TTAGACACAAACTTCTCCGAAGTAAGTTCCGGATTATTCAGATATCCGCGAGCAACCTGAACACCTCCTATACAAAGCTCACCTGCTACTCCAATAGGAACTAATTGTAAAGCCGAATCTAAAACATATAAACTCGTATTGGATACCGGCTTGCCTATTAAAACCCGAGAAAAAGAATCTCCTAATGGAACTTCCCATGAACTCACATCAATTGCTGCCTCTGTAGGTCCATATAAGTTATCTAGCCGTACCCCTCTGAATTTATTTTTAAACAAACTAATCTGATCTGCTTGTAAAGCTTCCCCGCTGCATAAAACACGCTGCAAAGAACCACAATCTCCTAAATCTATTTCTTCCAGGAAAATCTTTAACATCGAAGAAACAAAATGAATCGTAGTAATATTGTTATGCTCAATGAACGTTTTTAAATAACCCGCATCTTTATGTCCTTCAGGCTTGGCAAATATTAATTTAGATCCGCAGATAACAGGCCATAATAATTCCCATACCGATACATCAAAACTAAATGAAGTCTTTTGTAAAATTATATCTTCTCCCGTCAGCTGATAATGGGATTGGGTCCATAACAACCTATTGACTATACCTCTGTGGGCATTCATAACTCCTTTAGGACGACCTGTACTGCCCGATGTATAAATAACATAAGCCAGATTATC
>NZ_MUHH01000072.1 GCF_002217475.1 Flavobacterium tructae | reverse complement strand
TTTGGAGTTTTTCTTTTTTAATAATTGGGATTTTTTCTAACTTTTTATGACAATTGAAACTGAACAGCTGCCATAGAATGAATTAAAGTGGTATCAAAAACCGGAACAGCAACATCTTCTGGTTTTATCACTAAAGGAATTTCGGTACAGCCTAAAATAATCCCCTCAGCGCCTTCTTTTATCAATTGATCGGCAATTTCTAAATATCGTTTTTTAGTTGCCTCCGTTACCAAACCTCTTCCTAATTCTTCAAAGATTGTGGTGTGCATAAAATCGCGGTCGGCATCATTTTTAGGGATGATAGTCTCAATTCCTTTTTCAGCTAATTTATCTTTAAAAAAATCAAGTTCCATGGTAAATTTTGTTCCCATCAAACCTACTTTTTTCACCTCTTTCTTCTGAATCGCCAATGCAGTTTCAGTCGCAATGTGAATAATGGGCAAATCAATTGCCTTCTCAAGTCGGTCAGCAATCAAATGCATGGTATTCGCACACAAAACAATAGCTTCTGCCCCGCCCTGCTTAAGAAACTGACACCCTTTTAGAAGCAAATTAAAAGTTGCATCCCAATCATTGGCATCGTTATTCTTTTTAATATCGGCATAATTGAAAGAATAAATCAGACACTCTGAGAAATTAAGCCCTCCCAGCTCCTTATTAATTCCCTCATTTATAAGTTTGTAATAATCTGCTGTAGAAACCCAGCTAATTCCGCCGATAAGTCCAATTATCCTCATATACAATCCATTAATTATCCAATTTCTCTAATTCCTTTTATAAAAATCCATTTCATAAAAAGCTTTTCTCCATCTTTAGTCTTTACGGACTGAAATTTAGGCGAAATCAATGTAGCGACAATAAAAGCGGTCATTGGAATCCAAAATCCCGTTAATCCGGTATAAGAAGCTACTAAAAATCTCCCTAAAATAAATAGAATCGCGAAACATCCTAATTGGTATAAAAAAGCTCTTACTTGTAGTTTTGTCATTTTTCTTTAAGTTGCTAAGGTTCTGAGGAGCTAAGGTTCTAAGATTATACTTTGTAGATTCCTTTGTCCTTTTTTTTAAACCTTAAAATTATTATTATTTTTTGAGACGCTAAGACTCTAAGATTCTGAGGTTTCTTTTAGTACTCAATATTGAAGTACTAAAATATTACAAAATAAATTTCACAAACCAAATCTCTTAGCATCTTAGAAACTTAGTACCTTAGAGTTTTAGACCTGAAATTTCGTTCTCTTACTTCCCTCGTACATCTCGTATTTTACCAGACGTGCTTCAAGACTTCCGTTGAAAAGTTTAATTTTTCGGGATGGTTTTAAACCTACGAATTTCAGAGCTTCAAGATTGGCCGTAATAAACCAGGCGTTTGTACCCGGGTAGCTTTTCTTTAGAGTATCTCCGATATTTTTGTAGAATTCTTCCATGTGAATATCCAGACGTTCATCGTAAGGCGGATTGAAAACCATATGCAACTTTCCTTCTACTGCTTTTTCAGTATCAAAAAAGTTATCCTCACTTACCGTAACATAATCTTCCAAATTGGCGTTTCGGATATTATCTTTGGCTTTATTTACAGCACTTGGCGCTTTATCAAACCCTTTTATAGTGTAATGAAATTCTTTTGTTTTTTTCATCAGGCTGTTTACAATCTGATCAAAAAGATCGTTATCCCAATCTTTCCATTTTTCGAATGCAAACTCTTTACGATTAATATTCGCCGGAATATTGCAGGCAATCATAGCGGCCTCTGCCAGAAAAGTTCCGGAACCACACATTGGATCTACAAAATGACTCTGTCCTTCCCATCCTGATAACAATAGGACTCCAGCAGCCAAAACTTCGTTGATTGGCGCAATATTCGTTGCAGTTCGATAACCACGCTGATGCAGTGAATTCCCTGAAGTATCCAACGCAACGGAAACCTGATCTTTATCGATATGTACATTAATTCTTAAATCCGGAAAAGCTTTATCGATACTCGGACGCTGTCCTGTTCTTTCTCTAAACTGATCTACGATAGCATCTTTACATTTTTGAGAAACAAATTCAGAGTGGTTGAAATAAGTGGAATGTACGGTCGCATCAATCACAAAAGTCTGATTGGCATTTAATAACTTAGACCAGTTTACACCCGAAATTCCTTTGTACAGTGCCTGTTCATTATTAGCCCTGAACGAATAAATAGGTTTTAGAACTTTAAGTGCAGTACGAAGCGATAAATTAGCTTTGTACATGAAACCTTTATCTCCTTTAAAGCTTACCATTCGCACTCCTTTTTCGACATCCTGAGCACCAAGAGTGCGCAATTCATTCTCTAATATTTCTTCAAAACCAAAAAAACATTTGGCTATCATTCTAAAATTTTCTTCCATCTTTATTTTTGAATTATTTCAAATGTACTGCTGTTGATCTCTGCATCTGCATATCCGTACACCTGCTGCATTTCCGCAAGGATTCATAGAGGTATCGTTGCGAAATAGTTATTTTTCGGCAAAAATACATTAAATTTGCCGGACTTTGAATTAATTGAAATAGAATAAATGTCTGAAGCAGCAAACTCATCCTCACCAAATCAGGAACGTAATACCGAAAATTGGTTTACTTCATGGTTTGACACTCCATATTACCATATTCTTTATAAAGACCGAAATTATCGCGAAGCTCAAATTTTC
The DNA here is from genome assembly GCF_002217475.1 of Flavobacterium tructae. GTDB lineage: Bacteria > Bacteroidota > Bacteroidia > Flavobacteriales > Flavobacteriaceae > Flavobacterium > Flavobacterium tructae. Next base: position 13,461 of record NZ_MUHH01000072.1, on the reverse strand, counting down.
ATGGACAATTTGACCCATTATCTGAATTTGCCTGAAAAAGCGAAAGTACTTGATCTGGCTTGCGGAAAAGGACGTCACTCTATCTACTTAAATCAATTGGGATTTAATGTTTTAGGTGCCGATTTGTCTGAAAACAGTATTACGGAAGCTACAAAAAACAGTAACGAAACACTGCATTTTAAAGTGCACGATATGCGTGAACCTTTTGAAGAAAAGTTTGATGCCATCTTTAATTTATTTACCAGTTTTGGATATTTTGAAAGTGACGACGATAATTTAACTACCCTTAAGGCCATTAAAGAAAGTTTATCTGAATATGGTTTTGCGGTAATCGACTTTATGAACGTTACTCAGGTTATCGAAACTTTGGTACCTGAAGAAGTAAAAAGTGTGGACGGAATCGATTTTAAAATCAAAAGATATGTCGAGGACGGGCATATTTTTAAAGAAATAGATTTTGAGGATCAGGGACAAAATTACCATTTCACAGAAAAAGTAAAAGCCTTAACTTTAAAAGATTTTGAAGAACTAATGGCAGAAGCCGGAATTTTCCTGTTGGATATTTTTGGAGATTATAAACTCAAAAAATTCCACAAAACTGAAAGCGAACGATTAATCATGATTTTTAAATAAAGCTGGGCAATCGTTTAGTTGTTTAACTGTTTAATCGCTAAACAAAAACAATTAAACGGTTAAACAAATCAACGGTTAAACCATAAAAAATGAATTATCTACTCCCCTTATTCTCTGTACTTTTAGGTTATATGGTGGCTTTGTTTTTAAAACCAAAGAGCAAAACCAATCTAAAGCTGCTGCTTGCGTTTAGCGGTTCATTTTTATTGTCCTTAACCGTAATGCACCTGTTACCGGAAGTTTATGAAACACATAAGCACAATATTGGTATCTTCATCATGCTTGGAATTTTATTCCAGATTATACTGGAGTTTTTCTCTAAGGGAGCCGAGCACGGGCACGTTCATGGACACGCTAAGATGTCACAGATTCCGTGGCTGCTCTTTACCAGCTTGTGTATTCATGCTTTTCTGGAAGGTTTTCCGGTAAGCCATCATCATGGTCTGGCTCTTGGAATTGCTATTCATCATTTACCAATTGCCGTAATTCTGACCACCTTTTTTATCAATGCAGAGCTGAATAAAAAAGCCATTTTTGCTTTCATGCTTACATTCGCAGTTATGACCCCATTGGGTACCGTTGCCTCTGAATATTTACCGATTCTAAGCAAATATTACACTGAAATTACAGCCATCGTTATCGGAATTCTGTTTCACATTTCCTCAACCATTATTTTCGAAAGCAGCGAAGGACATAAATTCAATGTTGCCAAAGTCTCTATGATTGTTTTGGGGATTCTTTTGGCCTTTATATTGTAGTTTGGAAACCCGGGAAGCAGAAAACTTTCTTCTCTGCTTCTCACATCTCACTTTTTACATCTCACATCTCACCTTATAAACCTAATTCCCCGTTCTGTTTTTCTCCTCCTGATTTCCAAAATCACGCTGTTTCACGTTTATTTTTTTGTTTCCAAAATTATAAATAACAGATAACCGTAAAAATCGGTTTGAAAAATTCTGGCTGTATACCTGCTTTACACCATTTACAACCGAAACTAAATCTTTTAAATAAGAAGTATTAAAAACATCATTGGCCAGAAAAGCAATCTGAAGGGATTTATTCAGCATATCCTGTTTAAAACCAATATCAAAACTAGACATATACCCCGTTTTGTATAAACCGCTTCGGGAAGGTGTATTGTAATTAAAATCAATTTGAAGTTTAGAATTTTTACCTACTGAAAAGGTATTGTTGGTCGAAAAATTGATTTCCAGACTATTTGACGGTGTAGCATTAATAGCTGTAATAAACTTCGTTTTCGATCCTAAAAAGTACAAGGTATTTTCACTTTGCCACCAGTCTGCAAAACTAGCCGAATAACTTTCTCCAACCCCATACTTTAGATCTCTGAAATAATTCTCTCTGGTCACAATTTGCATATTGGTTTCGGGAATTGAGGTAAAAATCACACCATAACCGTCATTGATCACATTCAAGAAAACATTGGTTCGCAAAACTCCTTTATACAAATGACTAAACTCAAAATTATCACTAAAAGAAGGTCTTAAAAACGGATTTCCTTCAGAATAACTGTTGCTGTTAATGTAGTTGCGAAATGGATTCAGCAAATCAAACTGAGGTCGGCTGATTCTTTTTCCATAATTAAAACCGAAATTATTACGGTCATTTTCTTTGTATGAAACATAAACCGTAGGAAATAATCTCAAATAATTATTTTTTGTTTCCTCGTTTAAGGTTTCTGAAAAACCACTCGTTTGAGTATTTTCAAGGCGTAATCCCAATTGAAGATTCCATTTCTCACTGATTTTTTTATCTCCGTTAACGTACACTGCCTGATTGTTCTCCGTATACCTGAATCGGTTGGACTGATTAGGATCCAATTCCGGTCTTCCTGTAATCGTGTTGTAGTAAAGTACATAACTCTTACTGTTTGTAAAACTCATTTTTGTACCATATGACAAATTGAATGCTGTAAGCGGATGTTCTATATCTGCCTTAAAGCTCCAGTTATCAATATCCTGATCGGAAATATTTCTTGCCGACTGGTTAATACCTGCAAATGAATGATCCGGTCTGTAATTGTAGGCGATTGCATTTCGGTCGAATTTTGAATTGTAATTAAAATAATCCACATCAAAAGACAGTTTTCTGCCTAAAGAATCCAATTTTGCAATCAAATGCCCGTGATAAGTTTGGTTACCGGACTGTTTATCCACAAAACTATTGTTCAGAATATAATTGTCCAGTTCATTTTTAGCATTGTAATTATTAATTCTGATATCCGATTTAAAATCCGGATTACTTCTGTCTTTTAAAACCTGAAAACCTATGGTTATACGATCTGAAAAATCATAATCCAAAGCTAATTTTCCTGACAAACTTTCATCGGTAAATTTTGTATTGATAATCATCTCAGAAAGTCCGTCAGGGAAATACATATCGAGAAACTCATCGGCATATTTATGTCCTTTCTTTCCATTAATACTGGCAGAAAACCTAAACTTATTTTTGTTGTAAAAGAAATTATCTCTTAAAGTCAAAGCCCCGTATTTATTCTGATCATAAGTTGCTGTGGAAGTATTTTTCCAGGAATTTCGGGTACCTTTTTTCAATACAATATTAATAAGCCCTCCCGTTCCTTCGGCTTCGTATTTTGCTGGAGGCGTACTGATAATCTCAATGTTTTTAATATCTGCCGCCGATATCGATTTTAAATAGTTGTTTAGTTCTTCTCCTGTTAACTCAACGATACGTCCGTCAATCATCACACGGGAAGTCCCTTTTCCTAATATACTGATCGTCTCTTTTTGAACCACAACGCCAGGTGCGGTATTGATGGCGCTTAAAGCATCTCCACCCACATTTGTGACATTATTTTCGAGATTGTACACCAAACGATCTGTTTTTTGCTCGATGGTATTCTTTCTAGTTTTAATTACTACTTCTCCCAGCTGAGTAGTATTCTCTTTCAAAACTATGGTTTCTAAATCGGTATCTTTTTTAATGGTAATCTGCTTTTCGTAGTCTACAAATCCCAGCAGACTTATTCCGATTTTATAAAAGCCTTCTTTTAAATTAAGTTCAAAAGAACCGTCCGGCTTACTGGTTGTTCCTTCTATAATTTTTCCTTCTGAATTGAATACGGAAACATCTGCCCATTCTAATGCAGTTGTTTCACTGGCTATTTTCCCTTTTAATTTTGCAGTTGTTTGTGCTAAACCTAACATCGGTAATACTAAAATAATAAGGAGGTAAACTTTTTTCATGATTTCTGGTTTTAACTTGTTCGATTAATTATGAAGCAAAGTTGTTGCAGAAATTTTCGGAATTCGACCGACAAAAAAAAGTCGAACTCATTTTCTCAACAAAAATGAGTTCGACTTTTTTCGTCACGAAGTAGTACTTTATGCAAAGCCTTTATTATGAGGCGTTCCGAAAAGCTGTAGGCGTTAGATTTGTATATTTTTTAAAAGAGGTATTAAAAGAAGATTTGGAATTAAAACCTACTTCATACAAAATTTCCAAAACTGTGAGCTGACTTTTGGACTGATCTTTCAGTATATTCATTGCTTTTTGAATACGATATTCATTCACAAAATCAAAGAAATGCTGATCGATATGATGATTGATTAAAACCGATAAATCCCGAACCGGAATATTGATTTGATTCGAAAGTTCCTGAATGGTAAGCGACGGATCCAGAAAAGGTTCTTTTTCGGTCATATAAAGCTTCAATGTCGCAATTTGATCTGAAATCACTTCATTTTGATGCTCCTTTTCTCCTACATTATTATTCTGTTTAGGAAGAATATCTTTGGCCAATTGCAGTTTAGAATCGATACCACGAAAAAGATCCGGATGATTCAGGGCTTTTAATACAAACCAGCAGGTTATTACCAAAACCATAAACTGTAATATTACATTAGACCAAATCCATAACGAATCATAATTCACATATCTTAAAGCATTCTTAATGATACATAAATAATACAAAACAAAGAATATAGCCGCTATCTGAAGCAGCCATTTAAAAACAGAACTTCTGGGATTGGTATAATTTTCCTCATATATTGCTTTGTATTTTTTTAAGACCAAAGCTACTCCAATGCTGTAAAATACAATTTGCAAGGCCAAAGCGAGAAACAAAAAGAACATCTCCGGCGACTGATCACGCTGGTTGTAAAACACTATTTTTTCGGCGTTCGTTAAAAAGTAAAGCCTGAACATATAAAACACATTCAGGAGTACAAATGGAATTGCGTGTAGTAAATGTTTCGATCTCAATCTAAAATCTGTGAAACAAACGGACAAAACGTACAGATAGAAAAAAGGCAAAACCAGAGAACAAGCCGTCCATCTGAAAAATTCTAAATTAAAATGGGCTTTTATAAACTCATCATCAATAAAAATACCGCTGTTATCAAGGGCAAAAAATATTAGATAGAAAGCAAACAGTCGGTTTGTCAATTTATTCTTTGTTTGCACTGTGAGTAAAAAGAAGGCCAGTAAAAAAGAAACAAAGACTGATATTTTTGCGATACTCGTTAAAAAGCTAATTATATCCATTCCAAATTTTTAATTATTTAACAAATATAATGTTTTAGTTGCTTTAATAAAGGCTCAACAGAGCAATCATTTCATCAGAAATTACAACAAAAAAATATTCTAAATCTTCACGACTTTACGTTCCAAATTTCGGGATTGCAAGAAAAAAGATTAATTTTGACCCAGTTCAATTAACACGAAAAAATGACCTTTACAAAAACTACAGAACAGTCCTCAAAATACGAACATTTAGAAAAAATGTCGGTTCATGAACTTCTGGTTAACATCAATCAGGAAGACAAAACTGTTCCTGATGCAGTCGAAAAAGCGATTCCGCAAATTGAAACTTTAGTAGCACAGGTAGTTTCTAAATTAAAATTAGGCGGTCGATTATTTTATATCGGTGCGGGAACATCCGGACGCTTAGGTGTTGTTGATGCTTCAGAATGTCCTCCAACTTTTGGTGTTCCTTTTGATTTAGTAAACGGAATTATTGCCGGTGGTGATACTGCCATTCGTCGTGCCGTAGAAAATGCCGAAGACAATTCAACTCAAGCCTGGATTGATTTACAGGCGAATCATATTGATCAAAACGACGTAGTAATTGGTATCGCGGCTTCAGGAACTACGCCTTATGTGATTGGCGGTTTAGAAAGCTGTAATCAAAACAATATTCTTACGGGCTGTATCACTAACAATGCAGGAAGTCCTTTGGCGCTTACTGCCCAATTTCCGGTTGAAGTGGTTGTAGGTCCGGAATTTATCACCGGAAGCTCCCGAATGAAAGCCGGAACAGCTCAAAAATTAGTGCTCAATATGATTTCAACTGCTGCAATGATTCAGCTTGGAAAAGTAAAAGGCAATAAAATGGTCGATATGCAATTGAGTAACATCAAATTGGTAGATCGCGGTGTAAAAATGATTATGGGAGAAATTCCAGTTTCCTACGAACAAGCCAGTGAATTATTAAAAAAATACGGCAGCGTACGAAATGCTGTGGACAATTATAATCTTTAAGGTGAAATGTTTTTGGTAAGATGTGAGATGTAAAATGTCAGATGTAAATGAGATTATACCAATCTAACCGTAAAGTTCTAAAACCTGAAACCTGAAACTTGAAACTTGAAACATTAAAACCTGAAACTCTCAAAACCTAAAACAAAAAAATGGCAACAAATAAAGAATTATTAGGAAAAGGAATTAAATATTTATCGGGTTCATTGCCTTTATTGTTTATTGGGCCATCGCTAATTTATAACGCTTTTATGAATCAGCATACCAACTGGCATTATCTGGTTTTGGGAATTGGAATTGTGGCTTGTTTAAGCGCTATGTTTTTGATCTTTTACGGATTGAAAATCATTATGAAAGGTTTATTTAACGACTAATTTGTATCCTTCTCGTACTAACTCACGAAAATCCAAAAAACACTCATGGAAAGTCTCATTCACATTCAAAAAACCTTCGAAAAAGTTACTTATATTGACAAGAAAATAAACAATCGGGAGTTTGAAGATTGTGTTTTTAAGAATTGTGATTTCTCGAATAGCAATTTTGCTTACAATAGCTTTTTAGACTGCGAGTTTATCGATTGCAATTTGTCAATGACAAGTTTGTCCGGCACCAGTCTGAAAAATGCTACATTCAAAAATTGCAAGCTTCTTGGAATTGCTTTTAACGAATGTGATGATTTTCTATTCCAGGTTTATTTTGAAGAAAGCACATTAGATTATGCTGTGTTTTCGAACAAAAAAATGCCTAAAACTAAATTTATCAACTGCTCTTTGCGCGAGGTTTCTTTTATAGGATGTAACCTAACCAGTTCTTTGTTTGACAATTGCAATCTCGACGGGGCTATTTTTAACGATACACAACTGGCAGGCGTCGACTTTAGAACTGCCTACAATTATAAAATTGATCCTGAATTTAACCCTATGCGAAAAGCACAATTTTCAACTCAGGGTATTGTAGGGCTATTAGACAAATACGATATCAAAATTGTATAGTTTTTTGCCACGAATCCGTGACAAAAAATAAAAACTTATTTCCGCTAAACCAAATGTATCACTATGAAAGCAACTGATTCCTATTTAGAAAGCGTTAAAAAACAGTTTTTGTACTATAAAATGCTGGGAGAAAAAGCCATTGCACAATTAGAACCCGACCAGCTTTTTGTTACCCTTAATGAAGATACCAACAGCATTGCTACGATTGTAAAACACGTTTCAGGCAATATGCTCTCACGTTGGACCGATTTTTTAACGTCTGATGGCGAAAAAGAATGGCGCAATCGCGATTCGGAATTTGAAAATGATCTGAAATCTAAAGAAGAAGTCCTGCTGATCTGGAACAAAGGCTGGGATTGTTTACTGAATGCCTTAAACAGCTTAAACCCGGAACAACTTTCAGACATCATTTACATCCGAAACGAAGGTCATACCGTTATTGAGGCAATCAACAGACAGTTGGCGCATTATCCTTATCATATCGGACAGATTGTTTTTTATGCCAAACAATTAAAGAAGGGCGACTGGGACAGCTTATCGATTCCAAAAAACAAATCGGGAAATTACAACGCCGAAAAGTTTGCCAAAGAAAAAGAAATCAAGAACTTTACAGATGATGAATTAAAGCGATTGAAATGATAGAATTTCATGCAGATCTTGGCGGATTATACTGGTGGATTCTCATCCGATTCTGCAAAACAAAACTGGCTTCAGAACAAGGTTTTGAAAACAGAAGAAGGAACTTGTTTTTTCTGACTTTTTTAAACTTTTTAGTTCTATTTTTATTTTTATCCTTTTGTTATTATAAATATAAATAATCTTTGTACTTCAAAAAACCTCTAATAAATACTAATGCCCTAGCCCTGATGGAAGCGGCATCCTTTTATGTCTGTCACGGCAGACGGAAAAGATATAGCGTACAGCAGGAATCAGCTCCTTAAAAAAACAAATTACATTATGAAAAAAATTATATTCTTACTTCCATTATTAGGTTTAATGTCATGTTACAACGCGGAACACAACTGCAAAGATTTTAAAAATGGAAAATTCAAATTTGAATTTGAAGTAAATGGTGTCAAAAAAACCACTGTTTTTGAACGTAAAGACAATATCGAAATCGAAACTTTTGAAGGTAAAACAGACACTTCAACCATCAGATGGGTAAGTGATTGTGAATACATTTTACAAAAAAAACATCCTAAAAATATGGCTGAAGAAAAAGCCATCAGCATGAAAATTCTAACCACTTCTAAGGATTCTTATACTTTTGAATTTGGAATGGTGGGTTCTGACCAAAAACAACGTGGTACAGTGGTAAGAGTTGAGTAAATAATCTGTTTAAATGTTTTAAAACACCTTTAGTATGGAAGTTTTTCTAAACCCCGATGCCTGGATTGCCTTACTGACATTGACTTTTCTGGAAATTGTCCTGGGGATCGACAATATTATTTTTATATCCATCGTCACGGGGAAATTACCTGAAGAAGATCGAAAGAAAGCCACCCGAATTGGTTTGTTTTTAGCCATGTTTATGCGCATCGCCCTGTTGATGGGAATTTCGTATCTGATTGCCATGAAAGCAACTCTTTTCAGCATTCACTGGGGCTGGTTCGAAGGAGATTTTACGGGTCAGGCAGTCATCTTGTTTCTGGGCGGTTTGTTCCTGATTTATAAGAGTACTAAAGAAATCAGCGAAAAAGTGGACCATCATGCTGAGGAGGAAAAAACACTTAAAACTGTTGCCAAAAAATCATTCTCGAACGTCATTATGCAAATCCTCCTGATCGATTTGATTTTTTCTGTCGACTCGATTTTAACGGCTGTCGGTATGACAAATGGTGTCCATGGTGCTTTAACAATCATGATTACAGCAGTAGTCATTTCGGTATTGGTTATGATGTTGTTTGCGGTTCCCGTTGGAAATTTTGTCAACAAGAATTCGTCCATTCAAATATTGGGGCTTTCATTTTTGATTCTGATCGGTTTTATGCTGATTACGGAAAGCATGCACTTATCGAATGCAGCACTTGCAGGTGAGCATATTGGAGCGGTACCGAAAGGTTATTTGTACTTCGCCATTTCGTTTTCGCTTGCTGTGGAATTTATCAATATGCGAATCCGAAAAAAACATTCATCACATTAAATGAGTTTCTCTCTTTGGCGTTTAGCTTTCGCCCTTACAGGGCTAAAACAATAACACCTTTTTATTATTCATAGTGCTTTGCACTATGCTATTGCTGAAGCTCTTTCAGAGCTGCCAGTTTACATCAATTTCGTTCCGAAAGTTGGTTCAAAAAGGGCTGAAAGCCCAAGAGCACAAGTATAGCGCAACGCGCTATGAACTAAATTAATGAGGTGTGTTGCCCTGAAAGGGCAAAAGCATTTTTTGATCCCTACACAATCCTATAAAAACTGTTCAACTTCTTATAAGATTTCACACAAAATATGTCTGGAGCTTTTCGTTGCGATCTGGCTTTTGCCCTTTCAGGGCGTAACCCATAATTGTCATCATCATTCATAGTGCTACGCACCATGCTCTTACTGAAGCTCTTTCAGAGCTATTGGTTTTGGTTAATTTCGTTCCGAAAGTTGACTTCTTAACAAAAGAGAAAATTAATTAGAAAAAAAATGATCTTATACACATAAAAAGAAAGAGGAAGTTCCAAAATTTTGAAACTTCCTCTTTTTTATTTTCTATTATTCGAGAACGAGACCTATTTGGCCATCATCATCTAATTCTGTTTCAACAGCGTCATCATCGTCTGCGATTACCCTCTCCGGAACTTCTTCAACCGGTTCTTCATAAGGCAGCGGTTCTAAGAGGTTTACTTGTTTTAGCTTATCACTCGTCAGTTGATTTCCGAGTGCTTTAAAACCTTTTACAGCAATAAAATCTTCAACATCAATATGTAAATCTTCTTTCTGAACTCCTTTTACTTTTGCAAAAACCAATTGGGCTAGCGGACGGTAATCTGTTGATACAATTTCTAATTGTGAGTTCGGGTGATCTGTAATAAAACTTTCTTCTTTACCTTCATTTTCCACAAGGAAACGTTTTAAGAAATAACGTTCTTTTTCTCCATCGTAATAGATTGCCGAAATTGGTTTTTTAGGTTTCCATTTTTCCAAAACAATCATATCTTCCTCAAAATGAGTCGACAATTCCGGAATAATCACCTTCAACTTACCGGCCTGACTTATGATCAGAATTTTATCGCTTGGTTTAAACTCTCCGAGCAATTCTCCTCTGGCATCAACATTTAAACGTTTAACGGTATCATCAAACCATACTTTTCTTGGCAGTAAAGTCGAAATTCCTTTTTCTTTTAATTCTATTTTCTTGATTGGATATTTGGTTACCAAATTTCCTTTTGATCCACGGCCTTTGATGGCCAGTTTAGCAAAATCAATATCGAATTTCAGTTTTTTAATGGTTCCTATTTGACGCAGTAAAATAGTAACGACCTCTGCTTCTCCATTCGGATTATGCGAAAAATAAACCACCTGTGAACCATTTGTTCCGTTAGTCAGATCATACGCTTTATCACGTGTAACTCCGGTAACGTTAAAACGTTTAATATAGGAAGGTCCGGATTTACCATCACGATACATCATGTTGTAAATCGTGCGCTTATCGCTCTTATCAAAAACAGCGACGTGTATAATATCTTTTCCTATAAATGTTTTGGCATCTACTTTTGAAATCATCATTGTACCATCACGCAGGAACACAATTACATCATCGATATCCGAACAATCGGCTACATATTCATCTTTCTTTAAACTGGTTCCTACGAAACCTTCTTCTCTGTTTACAAAAAGTTTTGTGTTGCGCAAGACCACTTTTGTAGCTTCGACATTATCAAAAACACGAAGTTCGGTCTGACGCTCGCGTCCTTTTCCGTATTTCTCTTTTAATTTAGTGAAGTAAGCAATAGCAAAATCCGTTAAATTCTCCAGATTGTACTCTACCTCCTTCATTTCATCTTCTAACTTCGCGATAAAATCATCGGCTTTGTCAGAGTCAAAACGGGTAATACGAATCATCGGTATTTGAGTCAATCGCTGTAAATCTTCATCGTTGATCTCTCTGACGAATGATTTTTTGAACGGCTCAAAACGGTCGTATAAATATTTGTAAAGTGACTCTCTATCTGAATACAATTTGAAGTCAATGTACATTTCTTCTCGAATGAAGATTTTTTCTAAAGTCGAGAAGTGCCATTTATTTTTTAATTCCTCTAACTGAATTTCCAGCTCCTGACGAAGTAAATCAACGGTTCTGTGAGTCGATATTTTCAACATCTCAGAAACTCCGATAAACAACGGCTTATTGTCTTCAATAACACAGCCTAAAGGTGCCACAGAAGTTTCACAAGCTGTAAAAGCAAACAGCGCATCTATGGTTTTATCCGGAGAAACTCCCGGGAAAAGATGAATTAAAATCTCAACATCGGCCGCAGTATTGTCTTCAATTTTCTTGATTTTGATTTTACCTTTTTCGTTGGCTTTCAAAATACTGTCAATTAAACTCGAGGTATTGGTCGAAAACGGAATTTGTGTGATTACCAGTGTATTTTTATCCAACTGAGCAATTTTTGCACGCACACGCACACGTCCGCCACGAAGTCCGTCGTTATAATTAGACACATCGGCAATACCCTGCGTCATAAAATCAGGATACAGCGTAAAAGCTCTTCCTTTTAAGATTTTAATCGAAGCATCAATTAATTCGTTGAAGTTGTGAGGTAAAACTTTTGTTGAAAGTCCTACTGCAATCCCTTCTGCTCCCTGTGCCAAAAGCAACGGGAATTTTACCGGAAGATTGTTCGGTTCTGCACGACGACCATCGTAGGAAACACCCCAATCGGTAATTTTTGGAGAATACAAAACCTCTAAAGCAAATTTAGACAAACGTGCTTCAATGTAACGCGAAGCCGCTGCTCCGTCACCTGTTAAAATATTACCCCAGTTACCCTGACAGTCGATCAATAAATCTTTTTGTCCAATTTGTACCATAGCATCGCCAATACTTGCATCTCCGTGTGGGTGATACTGCATGGTGTGACCAACAACATTGGCAACTTTGTTATAACGACCATCATCCAGCTCTTTCAAAGAGTGCATAATACGACGCTGAACGGGTTTAAATCCGTCCTCGATAGCAGGAACTGCACGTTCCAGAATTACGTACGAAGCATAGTCCAAAAACCAGTCCTTGTACATTCCGGTAACTTTCGTAATTACGTCTTCCCCTTCCTGTTCCTGATTTTCGTAAAAATGCGCTCCTTCAAAATGTTTGGCATCTACATCGATAATTTCATCGTCATCTCCCTCCTGAATGTTATCCAGGTTTTCTTCTGAATTATTCTCGTCGTCACCCGGAATGATGTTATCGTCTTCTTCGTCTTTCATTTATTTATATTCGAAATTATAAATTTTTATTTTTTATTCTGAAAAATTTGATTGTCTAATTAAATCAAAATTAGCTTATTATTAATTCGAATTATACTTATCCAGAATAGTGTTTTTTAAAATATATGGTTTTAATTCTTCATAGCTAATAAAAATATGTGGTTCTCCTCCTGCAAAACCAACTAATTCATAAGGAGCATAAGAAAATGTAATTCCTGTTGGCAAAATATAATAAGTATTAGCAAATGGTATTGTAGATGGCACTGCATCACCATACTCTGATCTTATTCTATTTTCATAAAACTCAATAAATTTTTTATCTTTAATGTTTAGAATTTGAACTATTTCTATTTTTCTTCCAGTACTTACTTCATAATTATCATATGATGTATGATATAAACCGTGTGCTCCACCCATATAGTTGTACCAGTAACCCGAAATTACATAAATATTTGAGTCAATAAAAATAGGCGAACTAGTATATAAGCTTTCTGACATGTAATTATCATCATCACTTACTGACTTTTTAATGCCAAAATTATGTTTCCACTTTTTATGATCTTTTATACTAAGCGAATCTGCATACAAATACTTTAAATTAGAACTTAAAGCTTCAAAACTCTTATCATTTGATAAAATTTCTCCGAAGAAAATATAATCTCTTGATGGCGTATAATCTCTTGCATTACCTTTTTTATAAGCTTCTCTAGTATCAAATAATGTATAATCTATTTTATCATAACACTTATAAGATGGAAATTTTGTACTTGGATAAATTTTATATTTTTTTTTATTGTAGATACATTCTATAAACATTTCCTCACTACCTAAATTGTATAATTTAATATTACAAATAACCTTATCACTTTCGTCTCTATGATAATATACTTCTCCTGTATAG
>NZ_MUHH01000071.1 GCF_002217475.1 Flavobacterium tructae | reverse complement strand
TAATTTGAAATAACTCGTAATTTTATTTTTAAAAGTATCGTCAAAAACAGAAGAAGCCAATAAAATATCATAAGCACCTCTAAAAATCTCCTGACCTTTTTGAATTTCGTCTTCAGGCATTCCGCTTTGTCGCTCAATTAATTCTTTTTGCAGCAAAAGTAACTTGTCTCCTTTAAGTCCGGGACCGGCTAATAAAACAATAAAATCAATATCTCTTGAATTTCCCGCAACGATCGGAGCTATTATTCCGCCTTCACTATGCCCTATCAAGCCTATTTTACTTTTATTAATTTCTTTTCTTGTTTTTAAATACTCTACTCCTGCCTGAACATCTTCTGCAAAATCAAATGTTGTTGCACTCGAAAAATCTCCCGTAGATTCACCAACGCCTCGATCGTCAAAACGTAAAACAGCAATTCCTTTTTGAGTCAAATAATCCGATAACACTAAGAATGTTTTATGCCCTAAGCCTTCTACATCTCTATTTTGTGGTCCGCTTCCTGTAATTAGAATTACGGCCGGAAAGTTACCTTCCTTTTTAGGCAGAGATAATGTGCCTGCCAGAGTTACATTGGCTGCCTTGTTTTCAAATTTCACATCTTCGGTATAATACGGATATGGCTTTACAGGCTCCTGAGGTCTCACAGACACTTCTTTCTGAGTTACTTCTTTTGATAAGTTGATGTCAACTGATTGTCCTGCTTGTGTAAGCTTTCCCACAATAACATTATTACTGTTCAAAATTCCTTCATAAGAACCTCTTATAGCAGCAATTTCTAATTTCAAAACAGCATTCTCAAAAGAGGTTTTTGTAACAGGAATTCCTTTTGCTCCCTGATCCGGGCTATCCATTGTAGAAATATATCCAGTTGCTGTTTTAGCAATATGAAAAACAACCTGAAGCTGAGTACCCTGTATTTTTAAAAGTCCGTTCCATTGCCCTGAAATTTCTTGTCCATTCATTATATAAGAAGCTAAAGCTACTATTAAAGTGAGTATTGTTTTTATCATTTTTATTGAAATAAATAAGATTGCTTTGTTGATGATCCGGAATTACAACTTTCCTTGTTTTTTCTCCAATTGTTTGAATTTGATAAAAGAATACGCTACCGGCACGAATGCTAAAACGATCCCGATTGTGACAAAGGCCTTTGAGAAAACAAAACCTGAAAAAATCAATCCTCCTAAAATGATGATAATCCCGCCCACAAACCAAAGTTTACCTGCAAATACATGTGTAGCCTTCCAAACTTCCTGACTCTCAAGGGTCCATGGTGTGCGAATTCCGATAAAATAATTGGGCTGAATTACTTTGAAATAGTTTCCCAAAACCATAATTAAAATTCCCGCTAAAACATAAATTAAATTTGGGTTTGAAACAGACTGATTTTTTGTTACATATAAAAGAAATAAAGCCAGTAAAGACATAAACAGAACCATGAAAAACTTCAACTGATAAAACTTTTTTCCCATTAAAGAAAGTCTTTTTTTAGGATCAAGTAATGCAGCTGAAGACATTATTGCATAAGTCAGAACCGGTAACAGAAAAACCAATACAATCAAAAAAACTTTACTTCCCCAATCGTCAATTTGACCGTTCATGTTCCAGTGAATCGGAACTCTTTCAGGAAGACTGTTCCAGATAAATGCTAAGTATACATACGGAATCATAACAATTCCAATAATTGGAAGCTCTTTTTTTAATTCTAAATTCATTTTTTATTTTTTAAAAGTTAATATCCATTGCAAAACATCTTCCATAATGGTGGTATTGATGGAGTAGATGATAAATTGCCCGGTTTTTTCAGAAGTAATCAAATCGGCACGTTTTAAAATATCTAGATGATGCGAAATACTGGGTTTTGATATATTAAAAGCATCTGCAATTTCTCCGGCAGACATATCCTTATGCTTTAAAAGCTCCAGAATTTCTCTTCGCGTTGCATCGTTAAGGGCTTTAAAAATGTCATTCATCATTTATATATTTAGACAAATATCTAAATACTTTTTTAATTAGCAAAAAAAAGAGACTATAATTTTAAATCATAGCCTCTTTAGAGAATTTTATATTTTGATTGGATCTTAAAACTGATGCACTTTTTTAGAAACCACTAAAAAGGAAACCAACGAAATTAGCGCGGCACCAGTCAGATAAAAACCAACATAACTTAAACCGTAAGTACTGGCCAGCCAAATCGCGATCATAGGAGCAAACGCCGCACCAAGGATTCCGGCCAAATTAAACGTTAAGGAAGCTCCGGAATAACGAACATTTGTTGGAAACAATTCCGACAGGAAAGTTCCTAAAGGTCCATAAGTGAATCCCATCAGAGCCATTCCGGTACAGGCAAAGGTGGTAATTAGAATGATATTTCCTTTGCTTAAAAAAGACGAAAACAAAAACCCGAAAAGCGCTATGGCTGCAGTCGCAATAATTAACATTTTGCGTCGTCCGATCTTATCGGCAACAACTGCCGAAACTGGAATAAAAAGTGCAAAAAACAAAACAGAGAACAGCTGAACCAATAATGCATCTCTTTTGGTAATCCCTAAATCGGAAGTGATCCAACTTAAAGTAAAAACGGTCATCAGGTAAAAAACCAAAAAGGTGGTAACAGCCGCCAATGTTCCAAAAATCAATTGATTTCGATACGACTTAATCAAAGTTAAAAAAGGAACTTTAACTTCTTCCTTTTCTTTTTTAGCATTCTCAAATGAAGGCGTTTCGGTAATTTTTGTTCGGATATAAAACCCCACAACAACCAAAAGCGAGCTTGCTATAAATGGAATTCTCCAGCCATAATCCATAAAGTTTTCATTGGTCATGGTGTCCGTCAAAATTAAAAAAGTTCCACCCGAAAGCAGCAATCCAATAGGAGCGCCCAATTGCGGAAACATTCCGTACCAGGCACGTTTATCCGGAGGTGCATTTTCGATTGCCAATAAAACAGCACCACCCCACTCGCCTCCTAAACCCACACCTTGCCCAAATCGACACAGCATTAACAATAAAGGAGCAGCAACACCAATACTGGCATAACCGGGCAAAAATCCGATCGTAACCGTTGAAATACCCATCGTTAATAATGCTGCCACCAAAGTAAATTTACGCCCGATTTTATCTCCATAATGTCCAAAAAAAGCGGAACCTAATGGACGTGATAAAAAAGCAATTGAAAACGTAGCTAAAGATTCCAAAGTTGCCATAGTCGGGTCTGAACCGGGGAAAAATAGTTGTGGAAAAACCAATACAGCAGCATTGGCATAAATATAGAAATCAAAAAATTCTATGGTGGTACCAATCAAGGAACCAAAGAGAACATGTTTTAAGGAGTTCTTCTGTTTCGAGTTATTTTTCATTCGGCTTTACTATTGTTTTCTTTTAACTATTATTGCAAAAAATAAATCAGCTTCTTCTGCACAACAAATATTTGTTTGCAAAAATAGAATTTCATTATTAATAACACATATATCCAAACAATACTTTTAAATTACTCTCAAAATTTTAACAAAAATAGCAAATCAATCCTTCTAATCATTCACAAAACATTTCTTACAATTAAAAAAGAGGCAATAAAACCAAGATACTGATTTACAACCACTTAATTCAAAGCGTAAAAATCAAATCTTAAGCATTCGTTAAAAAAGGATTTAAGTACATATTTTGATTAAATTTACAGCTATCAAAAATAAACCTAAAACTATGCCTACCGACTGTATCAGCTACCAAAACTCAGGATATTTCTCTAAATTGATACAAGATTATTTAGATCAAAAACCCGAATTACAATCACTGTACAATCACTTTCCTACGCTTGAAAACTTTGAGAAACAAATCCTTGACAAGCAGGCTAATTTCGACCACGCAAACCGTGTTCCACTTGTTGAGACGCTAAAAAAGCAATATCAAAACATTCAAGTTTCGAATTCGACCAAAGAGAATATTGAGCTCTTAGCACTCCCAAATACTTTTACAATTACAACCGGACACCAGCTAAACCTGTTTAGCGGTCCTTTGTATTTTTTATACAAAATCATTTCGACCATTAATCTCACAACGGAACTGAAATCAAAATATCCTGCTCATAATTTTGTTCCTGTTTATTGGATGGCAACAGAAGATCACGATTTTGAAGAGATTAATTATTTTAATTTTAAAGGAAAGAAATTCCGCTGGAACAAAGAAAGCACCGGCCCGGTTGGAAGATTGTCAACAGAAAGTTTAGAAGATTTTTTTGAAATCTACTCCAAAGATTTGGGTTCAAGTACAAATGCCAACTTCTTAAAAAAACTCTTTGAAGAAGCCTATCTTAAGCATGAAAACCTTGCCAATGCCACACGTTTTCTGGCAAACAGCTTATTCGAATCATACGGTTTAGTAATTTTAGACGCAGATTCAGCAGATTTAAAACGCGCTTTCATTCCGTATGTTAAGGAAGAACTGGAACAGCAAACGGCTTTCAAAGCGGTTCAGGAAACAATCTCAAAATTTAATGATTATACCATTCAGGTAAATCCTCGTGAGATCAATCTGTTTTACATTGAAGACCAACTGCGTGAGCGAATTATATTAGAAAAAGACCGATACGTTGTCAACCATACTAAAATATCATTTTCGAAAGAAGAAATTTTCAATCTACTCGAAAGCAATCCCGAAAAATTCAGTCCGAATGTAATCATGCGTCCGTTGTATCAGGAAATTATCCTTCCAAATTTATGCTACATTGGTGGCGGAGGAGAAATTGCTTACTGGCTCGAATTAAAATCTTTTTTTGATGCTGTGAACATTACTTTCCCAATGTTACTGGTTCGTAATTCAGTACTTTTAAGCACCGAAAAACAAGCTAAAAAAGCAGATAAACTTGGACTTCACTGGAAAGATTTATTTACTAAACCTGCAGATTTAGTAAATGCAATCACACATAAATTATCTGGTTTTCCGATTGATTTAACGCCACAAAAAGAAATGCTGGTCAAACAATTTGAATATCTTTACGAATTAGCACAGCAAACTGACAAATCCTTCACGGGAGCTGTAAAAGCTCAGGAAGTAAAACAAAAGAAAGGCTTAGACAATCTCGAGAAAAGATTATTGAAAGCACAAAAACGAAAACTGGATTCAGAA
>NZ_MUHH01000070.1 GCF_002217475.1 Flavobacterium tructae | reverse complement strand
AACCGCCACGATGTTCTGCGCACTTGTTTTTTAAGCACTGGTTTGCCTTATGCGGTTCAGGTAGTGCTTCGAGAAGCGGTTTTGTCAGTGGATAATTTAGAGATGGATTCTTCTGAGAATATTTTAGAGCAGTTGGAATTATTGATAGCACCTGGAAGCCATTGGATAGACATTTCAAAAGCACCTTTATTGGAATTGAAATCGGCAGATGACCCTGAGGGCGAGTCTTATTACCTGATCGTACATTATCACCATTTAATGATGGACCATGTTGGTATCGAGAAGATTATAGAAGAGGTCAGCTTGTGTTTGTCGGGTGAGAGCTCGAATCTTCCTGTTCCTTTTTTATATCGAGAATTCATTGGGCATACTTTACATATGCAATCGACTGACAATAGTGAATCTTATTTTAGGACACTAATGGGCTCAATAGAAGAACCTACATATCCTTTTAACTTATCAAATGTTTTAGGAGACGGGAAAGGTATTGAAGAATCTATAGTTGTTTTGTCTAAGGATTTAAGTATAAGGTTGCGTAATGTTTGTGCTCATCTGAGCATTAGTCCAGCTGTGTTATTCCATGCTGCTTTCGGTTTAGTTGTAGCGCGATGCAGCAATCAGGGATATGCCCTTTTCGGGTCATTATTCTCAGGACGTTTACAGGGATCTTTGGGAGCAGCTGATTCTTTGGGATTATTTATCAATACACTACCTGTTGCATTGGAATTGAAAGGTAATGTAAAAGAATATTTAAAAGAGGTCAGGGTTAGGTTAGAGGAGTTGTTATCTTATGAGCAAACCCCTTTATCACGTATCCATAACTGGAGTGGTATATCCAATGATATGGCTCTTTTCAGTGCATTATTGAATTACCGTCATTCTTTATCATCAGAAGAAGATAAAGATGATTTGGATCTAGATATGACTGTTATTGCAGGTCATGAGCGTACTAATTATCCATTTTCTTTGGATGTAGATGATTTTGGTATTGATTTCGGCTTAACGGCACAAGTAGATCGAAGCATCGGAGCTTCTCGTATACTTGCTTATATGGAGCAGTCATTAGTTGAGCTTATGGACGGGGTAGATAATTTGGAAGAAATAAATGTTAATAGTTTAAATATCCTGCCAGAGGAAGAGGAGCACCAGTTGTTGCATGTCTTTAACGATACTTATGTTTCTTATCCTCAAGATAAGACTGTTGTTGATTTGTTTGAGCAACAGGTTGAGCGCACCCCAGATGCGATAGCTGTTGTTTATCAGG
>NZ_MUHH01000007.1 GCF_002217475.1 Flavobacterium tructae | reverse complement strand
AGTAAGTTCCGCATTATTCAGATATCCGCGAGCCAATCCGTCTCCTGATATACAAAGCTCGCCCACTACTCCGATAGGAACCAACTCTAATGCCGAATCTAAAATGTAGATCTGCGTGTTGGCAATAGGCTTACCAATTGGGACATCTTTATTTTCTATAATGTTATTATAAGCGTATATCGTAGAAGTAACCGTCGTCTCTGTTGGACCATATTCATTATAAAACATATAAATATCTCCCCAATTTTTTGCTAGCTTTTCGTTACAAATTTCCCCTATTACCACAACCCTTTTCAAATATTTAAATGTTTTTCTTACTGGCAATGTACTTAACATACTTGGAGTAGCATGAATATGCGTAATTTTTTGATCATCAATAAAATCAAGTAACTTTATAGTATCAAAAATTCTTACTCGATTTATTAAAACCAACCTACTTCCAGTAGATAAGGCAATAAAAAACTGTTCAACAGAAGCATCAAATACAAAATTTGAAAACTGTAAAATGACGTCATCAGAATCAATATTAAATGTATTGACTTGAGAATTGATTAGATTTGTAACATTCTTATGTGCAATCATAACCCCTTTAGGACGACCTGTACTGCCCGATGTATACATAACATA
>NZ_MUHH01000069.1 GCF_002217475.1 Flavobacterium tructae | reverse complement strand
TATCACCATTTAATGATGGACCATGTTGGTATCGAGAAGATTATAGAAGAGGTCAGCTTGTGTTTGTCGGGTGAGAGCTCGAATCTTCCTGTTCCTTTTTTATATCGAGAGTTCATTGGTCATACCTTACATATGCAATCCATTAACAATAGTGAATCCTATTTTAGGGCACTAATGGGCTCAATAGAAGAACCTACATATCCTTTTAACTTATCAAATGTTTTAGGAGACGGGAAAAGTATTGAAGAATCTATAGTTGTTTTGTCTAAGGATTTAAGTATAAGGTTGCGTAATGTTTGTGCTCATCTGAGCATTAGTCCGGCTGTGTTATTCCATGCCGCTTTCGGTTTAGTTGTAGCGCGATGCAGCAATAAGGGATATGCTCTTTTCGGATCATTATTCTCCGGACGTTTACAGGGTTCTTTGGGAGCAGCTGATTCTTTGGGATTATTTATCAATACGCTACCTGTTGCTTTGGAGTTGAAGGGTAATGTAAAAGAATATCTAAAAGAGGTCAAGGTTAGGTTAGAGGAGTTACTGTCTTATGAGCAAACACCTTTATCACGCATACATAACTGGAGCGGTGTATCCAATGAAATGGCCCTTTTCAGTGCATTATTGAATTACCGTCACTCTTTATCATCAGAAGATGATAAAGATGCTTTGGATTTAGATATGACCGTTATTGGAAGCCATGAGCGGACTAATTATCCGTTTAATATTAATGTAGATGATTTTGGTATTGATTTCGGCTTAACGGCTCTAGTGGATCGAAGTATTGGGGCTTCTCGTATACTTGCTTATATGGAGCAGTCATTAGTTGAGCTTATGGATGGGGTAGATAATTTGGAAGAAATAAATGTTAATAGTTTAAATATCCTGCCAGAGGCAGAGGAGCACCAGTTGTTGCATGTCTTTAACGATACTTATGTTTCTTATCCTCAAGATAAGACTGTTGTTGATTTGTTTGAGCAACAGGTTGAGCGTACCCCAGATGCGATAGCTGTTGTTTATCAGGGAGAGGAGTTAAGCTACAGGGAACTGGATAATAAGTCGAACCAATTGGCTCATTATCTCAG
>NZ_MUHH01000068.1 GCF_002217475.1 Flavobacterium tructae | reverse complement strand
TACATTTCACATCTTACATTTCACAACCTACAATCATATTACTCCCATTTTCTTCATCAGGAAAGTTGCACTCTTATTTTTACAAATTCCATCACGCAGCTTGTAATCAAAATGGAGATCATTCTCTTTAATTTCGACTTCAAAACACTGATTGGTTAAAACCTCAGGATATTCATTTGTTGTCAAACACACCTCAATATCATGTGTAGCAATCGCACCAATTGCATTCTTAGCGATTACCTTTTTAACGACTTCGATTGTTCCGTTTCGTTTATCATCAGAGTTTGTTCCTCTCAAAATTTCATCCAATAAAACAAAAGCAGGACGTTCTTCCAAAGCATCCATAATTTGCTTTAAACGCTTAATTTCAGCAAAAAAGTACGATTCACTATCGGCTAACGAATCGGACAATCGCATTGAAACTAATACAGGAAGTGGATGCATGTTAGCTTTTGAAGCACAAACTACTGAACCAATTCCTCCCAGTACCATATTGATTCCTAAACTTCTTAAAAAAGTACTTTTACCCGACATATTAGAACCTGTTAAAATCAGGAAAGATTCAGGATAAAAGTGAGTGTCATTCCCTATTCTTGTTGCCGAATTTAACAAAGGATGACTCAAATTTGAAAATCCAATTTTATAGTCGGAATTAATTTCGGGAAACACAAAATCAGGATTATTATACGATAAGTTAGCCAAACTGTTCAGTGCTTCAAACTCGCCAACAATATTAATCCATTGCTCCAATTTTTCAGAATAGTTTTCTTTCCATTTCAAAAGCGCTTTTAAAACATGCAAATTGAATAAAAACATGCCGTTAAAAACCGTTGCCGTAACAAAATTGTTAATCGTATCCATTCTGGAAAATAGCTCCGAAAGATCTTTTAAATGTTTACTCGCCGTTGCATTCTTAAAAATAAGCTCTTGTTGTAAATCAATCAATCTTTTTGACTGAAAAGTTTCTGTCTCGATTTTTTGAACCAGTAAACTATACTGCTTAATAATTTTATCCACATTATCAGCCTTCGCAATCTCTGACTGAATCCGTTTAAACGAACTTCCCAAAACAATCATATTGGCAATAAAAACATAGGTCAGATACGATAATAAAATTACTTTTGAAGTAATAAAATAGGCTGCCAAAAAGCCAAAAAACAGGACTGGAAGAATAACGGATAACGCAATTAAAACTTTAGGTAGTTTATTATTTTCAAATGATTTCCAATAAATTAAAGCATCATAAGTATTCTTTGTGTCATAACTAATCATTGCCAAGGCCAAAAAATCCTGACGCCAATCCATTTTAGTTTTCAATTCCCCGATTGCTTCCTGATTTTCAAGAATAGTTTCATTGGAAGACAAATTCAGCAATTGATTGGCCAGTGTTTTTTTTCCGATATAAGTGGCGGTCCTGTTTAGATTTTGAAATAACGAATGCTCTCCAAAAACATCCAAATCGTAAGCATACGGATGACTGAAGTCATTGAATTCGATCCCGTTCTCAAAAGGGATTTTCTCTCTTTTCAAATAAGCAATTTCATTCTTATTTAGTTTTAGAATTGCCTTAGTATGTTCTCTCTTAAAAGATAAATGCGAATGAATACGCATTAAAAAAAGAAAACCAACAAAAGACAAAAAAGCAAAAGCTACGTAAAGTATTTCATTCGTTTTTATGTAGTAAAACAATAAAAACAAACACAGAAATACGCTTAAAAGACGCAGAATACTGATGCTGTTGTATTTTTTGTTGATTTTATTAAAGAGTGCTGTATAGTATTCAACTTTATTGTGATAGGCTTCCATTCTTATAAATTAATGAAACACAAATATAGCTTTTACACTCACATTCCAGCACTAATTAGTCTTTGATTTTAGCTTTCATGCATAACCAAAACCGGTATCGAAACCTCCTTAGTTATTTTTTTACTGAAACTGGATTCGAAAATACTTTCAAAGAAAGATTTTTTGTGTGTAATAACCGTTAGAACGTCCACATCTTTATACAGTACAAAATCGAGAATAGTCTCTTTTACTTCATCACTTGGCAAGACCAAAAACTCTACATTTTCATGAGCAAATTCTTTATCCCATTCTTTAATTGTAGCATCAGAAACATCTGTATTTGATGCTCTAACGTATAGACTTTTTACTTTAGCATTTGTTTTCTTTGCTATTTCCAGCACTTTTCGAAGCTCAGCTTTGTCTTTTTCACGATAGCGGGTTGTAAAACCAATTGTTTTTATTTTTTTGAATTTTGCATCTGCGGGAATACACAAAACGGGTACTTTGACTTCTGAAATTACAGAACTTGTATTCGATCCGAGGAAAAATTTTGTCCAGTCTGAAACACCTGAAGTTCCCATTATCACAAAATCGATATGATCTTCTTCTACTGCATTTTTCAGATTAAAAATCAAATCACCGTCCATCAAACGATGTTTGATTACAATGTGATCTAATTTTCGTTCCGCGGCAATAGTTCTAAGCCTTGGGATCTCATCTTTAAACATTTCAAACTTTGCCAGTTCGATTGAGCTGTAAATCGAGGCGTAATTTTCGGGAAAAAACTGACTATCGTAAACCGGAATCTCAAAAGTGTGTAACAAAACTAATTCGGCGTTTACAATTTTGGCAAATTCTAAGGCATGGACAAAAGCATTTGTCGCCGCTTCAGAAAAATCTGTGGGAAATAGTATCTTTTTCATTTTGCTTGAGATTAAAGGTTTGTTTCTCAAATTTAAACATTCTAAACGCAAATCAAACTGATAATTATCAGTATTTTAACATTTAAAAAATTACTAAAATTGACATTTAAAGGACTGAAAGTCTCCTAATCAACTCTTCTTTGAGTTCGCAACTTTATGGCTTTTTTTATACCTTTGCAGCATGATAAATCAAGATTCTATAGTTGCATTGGCTACCCCATCCGGGGCTGGAGCTATTGCGATCATCCGTATTTCAGGTTCCGATGCTATTACCATTGGGAATTCGGTTTTTAAATCCATAAAAAACAAAGACTTAACTCTCCAGAAAACCCATACTTTGCATTTAGGCCATATTGTGGACGATTCGAAAACACTTGATGAAGTATTGGTTTCCGTTTTTAAAGGACCTAACTCTTATACAGGAGAAAATACGATTGAAATTTCATGTCATGGCTCGACGTATATCCAACAGCAAATTATTCAGTTATTGTTACGAAAAGGTTGCCGAATGGCTGATGCGGGGGAATTTACCCTTAGAGCTTTTTTAAATGGAAAACTTGATTTATCACAGGCAGAAGCAGTTGCCGATTTGATTTCATCAGATAATGAAGCATCACACCAAATCGCTATGCAGCAAATGCGCGGTGGTTTTAGCAATGAAATAGCCAAACTTCGTGAAGAGCTACTAAACTTTGCTTCTTTAATTGAGCTAGAACTGGATTTCGCAGAAGAAGATGTAGAATTTGCCGACCGTACACAATTTCATGAGTTATTAAATCGAATTGAATTTGTCTTAAAACGTCTGATTGATTCGTTTGCAGTTGGTAATGTGATCAAAAACGGAATTCCGGTTGCTATTGTGGGAGAACCAAATGTGGGTAAATCTACTCTGCTCAATGCCCTATTAAACGAAGAGCGCGCCATTGTTTCTGACATTGCAGGAACCACACGCGACACCATCGAAGATGAGTTAGTAATTGGCGGAATTGGTTTCAGATTTATTGATACGGCAGGAATCCGTGAGACTAAAGATGTGGTAGAAAGCATCGGAATTAAAAAAACCTTCGAAAAAATCGATCAGGCACAGCTTGTCGTCTTTTTGTTTGATGGTTTCAGGTTTCAGGTTTCAGGTTCTGACTATATTGTAGAGATTGAAAAGGTTAAAAACAAATACCCTCTTAAACCTATATTAGTAGTGGTCAACAAGGTTGATTTATTGAGTGAAAATGAAATCGGGAACATCAATCAAAAACTTGAAACTTTAAACTTAAAACTTCTAAAAATTTCGGCTAAAGAAAATATTGGAGTGGAAGAACTAAAAGAGCAATTGCTGTCTTACGTCAACACAGGAGCACTTCGTAATAATGAAACTATCGTAACGAATACAAGGCATTACGATTCTCTACTTAAAGCCCTGGATGAAATTCAGAAAGTGAAATTTGGTCTGGAAACTAATCTTTCAAGCGATCTGATTGCACTTGACATACGCGAAGCTTTATATCAATTTGGTCTTATTACCGGTCAGGTTTCCAACGATGAATTGTTAGGGAATATTTTTGCTAATTTCTGCATTGGCAAATAGAGAAACAAAATAACAAAAAACAAAAACAAACAAACGAGTTAAAGTATTAACAAACAATATTTTAACTCATTTTTATTTATCTTTTCTTTTGGTTGTTTAGCCATGTTTTGATTAAATTTGTACCCCATTTGCACCTCGAAAACCGAGGTACATTTTTTTTATTATTTGGCCAAATTATGGCACATAGAGACACTGGAGTGGATACTGTTTTTGCTACAAAAAGTTAAGGCGGTTTTTAACGTAATTCAACAGTATAAAGTTTTGCGGCAGAATCGTGGCATAAGTTTTTTTTTAAAACAAAAAATCAGTTAAATTAGACTCTAACAAGCTTAGGTTCGAAACTGTATTATCTCTGAGTTTAGTATTTATTAAATCGAATTTTTGTACGAATTCTTTAATTCATTCAAATAATATAAGTTTTCAAATATTCTATTAGACGATGGTCCAAAATCAAGTAAACAAGCTATTTCATCCACTCCCGCAGCTTTTGTCTTTTTTATCATCTCATAGCAAGATTCCTTACTTCCTATTAATCCTTTAGTATTTGTAAATCTTTCATAAATAAAATTTAAAAATTCATCTAAATCTTCCTCTGATAAAGAGTCCAGTGAAAAATTACTATTTCTGTTGTAAGTCATTCCTTCAAATAGTTTTTTATTTCGTTTTAAAAAATTGCAATAAGGTAATCTAGCCTCTTCTTTTATTGCCTTGTCGTCTGAGCCAATAAATGTATGTAACATTAGAGTAATTTTACCTGTTTGAGGATCAAAACCATTTTCTTTGCGTGTTTGTCTATAAAGGTAAATTTTTTCCGACAATTCCTCTATGCTTTGATCTAATACAGATGTGAGTATATTAAACCCTAGTTTTCCTGCATTTTTAAAACCTTCAGGATTTCCACTCACCGTTAAATAGAATGGCACTTCCTCTTGTATTGTAGATGGATATATTTTAATATTCGTTTTTTTTCCATTTCCACTTAATCGTTCTATGTATTCACCCTTCCAGAGCTTTTTCACCGTACTTATCCCTTCGTACATTATTTCATGCTTATTTTTATTGTTTTGCGGAAAAAAAACAAAATCATCTGGATTCCAACCTGGAGCTATGGATAATCCTACACGTCCATTAGACAAATTATCAACCATTGCCCATTCTTCCGCAACACGTATTGGATCATGTAATGCCATCACAACGCTACCACTGTTTAGTCGTATCGTTTTTGTTATGTTAGCCAAAGATGCATGAAGTATAGCTGGATTATTAAATATACCTCCAAATTCGGTAAAATGCCGCTCTGGAACCCAAATTGAAGAGAAATTATTTTCATCCCCATAAATTGCGCATTTTTTTACTAAATCATATACATTACCTGTTAAAGAATCTTCGCTACTAGCGAAAAACATTATTCCAAATTCCATTATTAAATTATTTATATTAATTTTCTATTGCTACATTAAGTAAATTTTACCCTACGAATAGCACCATTTTATTCCCACTAATACTATCTATTCATCTGAATGTAAAAAATAGATAGTTTTTATATTATAAATTATCAGATTCATGTAAGAAATCATTTTACTTTAGGTAATAAGATATTTTCTCTACATGTTCTTTATTTAAAATATTTGTATGTGTGCAAGGTATTGTATGAACAACAACTTCTTTATTAGTATATTGATTCCATCCGTAATCAACTTCATGTAAATCACTATATTTTATTATTTTATCATCCATTTTAATTAGTGTATTTCCTGCTTTAAATAAAATAATTCTTGTGTCCAGCTTAATTTCATTTTTTGGTAAATATGAATAATTTTCATTAGCGAAATCTACTTCTAAACGACCTTTTAATTCTTCCTTACTTATATTATATTTTGAATTTTCTAATAATTCACCTAGCAATTGAATTTGCTCTTCCTTAGATTTACCTTCAGGGATTAATTCAGGCCAATTAAAATCTTCACCAAAAGTATCCGTTAATTCCATTAAAAATTCCCTAAACTTCCTATCTTGATTTATTGTAGACTTTTCTTCAAATAAAACCATTCCATCAAAAATTAATAACTCTTCAACATAAAATCCCATCTTTTCTAATTGAAATGCCATTTCATAAACTACTCTTGCTCCAAATGAAAATCCTCCAAGTCTATAAGGACCATATGGATCCACAGTTTGCATTTCTATAATGAATTCCGAAGCCATTTCTTCAATAGAAGATGAAACTGAACATTGTCCATCTAAACCCTTACATTGAAATGCATAAACCGGCTGATTTATTCCTAATGATTTAACTAATTCAATATAACAGTTAGCAGTTCCACTTGCTGGAGGAGCAAGGTAAATAGCCTGTGAGTTTCCTTTCTCTTGTAAAGCTATCATTAATTTATACTTAGAGTAATCTAAAAATTCAATTCCTCCAGTAAACTCAAAAATAGTTGGATATTGAAATATTGAATTAATACTAAAATCAGTACCTAATTTTTCATTTACAATATTAGTTAATTTTAAAACCAACAAACTATGCCCTCCAAGTTCAAAGAAATTATCATGGATACC
>NZ_MUHH01000067.1 GCF_002217475.1 Flavobacterium tructae | reverse complement strand
GTAAATGAAAGTATTATGGAAGCAATTAGATTAGAGTTTCAACCGGAAATAAAAGAAAAAATATTAAAATTGTTAAGTTCGTTTTCTTCAGAGGAACTTAAAATAATTCCGGAAGATTCAGGATTTGAAGAGGATAAGAGAAAATTGCAAAGTGCGTACGATAAATTAAAAAGTGGTAAAACTAAATTTTACACTTTTGAAGAACTTGATGATATTTTGGAAAAAACAATTTCAAAGTATGAAAGTTAGTTTTACCAGTGAATTTATGGTAATGCTTAACGAGCAAGTTGCTTATATAGCTAGAGATAAACCCAAAGCCGCAAGAAATTTTAAAACCGACTTACTAAAAAAACTTAAAAATGACCTTGTGAAACCTTTTCATTTTAGAAAATCGGTTTATTTTAATTCTGAAAAAATAAGAGACTATGTTTTTAAAGGATATGTCTCTGTTTATGAAGTAGATGAGTGCAAGGATATGGTTTTTGTATTTGGTTTTATAAAACACAAAGATTCTCTTTAAATTTGTACGTTTCCTTTCTATCTTTGTTAAAAATTCAAAAATGCCAAGAATTCTTTCTATAGACTACGGACAAAAACGTACCGGAATTGCTGTTACTGATGAAATGCAGATTATTGCTTCAGGTTTAACAACAATACCAACCAATACCCTTATTGATTTTCTGAAAGACTATTTTGCAAAAGAAAAGGTTGAAGCCGTTTTAATCGGCGAGCCCAAACAAATGAATGGTCAGCCATCAGAGAGTGCTTCAGTTATTAAAGGATTTGTAACTCATTTTACCAATATTTTTCCTGATATGAAAGTAGTTCGTGTCGACGAACGTTTTACGTCTAAAATGGCTTTTCAAACAATGATAGATAGCGGACTCAGTAAAAAACAGCGTCAGAACAAAGGTTTGATCGATGAAATTTCGGCTACAATTATGCTTCAGGACTATCTTTCGTCAAAACGTTTTTAACACCCAATCTTTTAGCTTTTTATTTTTTAGAAAAACATAACTTTTATCATGCAATTTTAGTTTTTTTTTGCAATTATAAAAAGTACCTTTGCACTTTAAAAATAATACTGTTATGTCTGACAAAACAATACGTTCTAATAGTGAAGTAGTGCTTATTGGAGCGGGAATTATGAGTGCCACTCTTGGAGTAATTTTGAAAGAATTACAACCTGATATAAAAATTGAAATTTACGAAAGATTAGATGTTGCTGCCGCAGAAAGTTCAGATGCATGGAATAATGCAGGAACGGGGCATTCTGCCTTTTGTGAATTAAATTACACTCCTGAAAAGGCTGACGGAAGTATTGATCCGAAAAAAGCGATAAGTATTGCGGAATCTTTTGAGATTTCACGCCAGTTCTGGTCCTATTTAGTAGAACAGAAAAAGGTACCATCTCCTGATAATTTTATTAAAAGTGTTCCTCACATGAGTTTTGTTTGGGGAGAAAAAAATGTAGCGTATCTTAAAAAGAGATTTGAAGCATTACAAAACAATCCTATTTTTTCTCAAATGGAATTTAGTTCCGATTTTGAGCAGTTAAATAAATGGATGCCGCTTGTTATGGAAGGCAGAGATGCTAACGAGAAACTGGCAGCTACCCATATGGAAATAGGTACCGATGTGAATTTTGGGGCTTTAACCAGAAGCATGTTCAATTATTTAGCGACACTTGATGGTGTTTCTTTGCACTTTAATCATGAAGTTAAAAAACTAAAACAACGTGAAGATAAATCATGGCGTATCAAAATCACCGATCTTGCTACCGGCGATGTAAGAAAAGCTTATACTAAGTTTGTATTTATCGGAGCGGGTGGAGGTTCATTGCCTTTATTAGAAAAAGCAAATGTACCGGAAGGAGATGGCTACGGAGGTTTTCCGGTAAGCGGACAATGGTTAAAATGTACCAATCCGGAGGTAATTGCAAAGCATCAGGCAAAAGTTTACGGAAAAGCAAGCGTTGGAGCGCCTCCAATGTCTGTACCACATATCGATACCCGTGTAATTGATGGCGAAAAAGCATTGCTTTTTGGTCCGTTTGCAGGGTTTTCAACACGCTTTTTGAAAAATGGTTCTTACTTAGATTTACCATTATCTATAAAACCGAACAACTTAATTCCAATGTTGTCAGCAGGATATCATAATATTCCTTTGACTAAATATTTGATTGAGCAGGTACGTCAGTCTCCTAAAGACAGAATGAAAGCATTACGTGAGTATTTGCCAACAGCACGTTCTAAAGACTGGAAACTGGAAAGAGCCGGACAACGTGTTCAGGTAATTAAAAAAGATGAAAACGGTGGCGGAGTTTTAGAGTTTGGTACCGAAGTAATTAGTACACACGACGGAAGCCTGGCGGTATTATTAGGAGCTTCTCCGGGAGCGTCAACTGCAGTAGGTATTATGGTTGATTTGATCAGCAGATGTTTTACCAATCAGGTGAAAACACCGGAATGGCAGTCAAAAATGAAAACGATGATTCCTTCCTATGGTCAGACTTTAAATGATAAACCGGAACTTTTAGCCGAGCTTAGAAAACATACTTCTGAAGTTTTACGATTAAAAAATAGTTAAACTATAAATCATTTTGAATAAAAATATAATATCCTCACATTTTTTTGCAAAGGAAATGTGAGGATATTTGTGTTTTAAAAAGATATGATCGACCAATTTGTGGTTGGATAAGTTTTGAAAAATGATAAGTGAATGAGGGATAAGATAAATTACTTAAAAAAGGGTTTTAAGAATTGAAGTTTTAAAATTTTTATTATTCAAATTAATAAAGAAAACAGGAATTAAAAAATAAAATGCTATTATGAAAAAGTTGATTGTATGGATTATTTTGTTTGTGGTACAGATTGGTTTTGCACAAAATACTTTTCCATTTCCAGAGACTGGTCGGGTAGGTATTGGGACTACTTCGCCAACAGCTTTACTACAGGCGCAAAGCACAATAGATACTTTTGTTGCACATTTTAGTGGTAATAACTTGTCAAATGGTGTTGCTGTTGGAACATCTGCAGAAAATACGGGTATTATTCAGGGGTATTCAAAGACTTTTAGTACTACAAGTAATATCGCCCTTCAGCCATATAGTGGAAATTTAGGGGTTGGGGTAGTCAATCCAATGCAAAAATTAGAGGTAGGTGGGAGTGGATTGTTTAATGGAAGAGTAATCAGTACCATATCAGGAGATATAGGGGGTGAAATTTTAATAAATAACCCTTTAAAAACGGCTAATGGTACTGCAAAATCGTGGGGTATCTTTAATATGACTGGTGGTTATGGTAATAGTTTGCAATTCTGGGCCTATGATAATTTAGGCTGTGCTGCTGGAGGATTATGTACCAATCGTTTTATTATAATGGATAATGGAAATGTTGGTATTGGGGTTTTGAATCCAAATAATAAATTGGATGTAAAAGGTATAATTCATTCTCAGGAGGTAAAAGTTGATATGTTAGGCTGGTCAGATTTTGTATTTAAAAAAGGATATAATTTGCCAACCCTTGAAGAAGTTGAGAAGCATATAGCCGAAAAAGGACATCTCGAAAATATTCCAAGTGAAGAGGAAGTTTTGAAAAATGGTATTGTGCTGGGTGAAATGAATGCAAAACTACTTCAGAAAATTGAAGAGCTTACTCTGTATATGATTGAAATGAAGAAAGAAAATGAAAGAGTTAAAGGTGAAAATATTCAAATGAAAAAAAATCAGACAGAGCTAGAAAAGAGAATAATCAAACTTGAGAGAAAGCAGGAATAAAACAAATCCAGATGAATTAATCTGGATTTGTTGCTTTAAATTCCTTTGTAATTTTTAAAATCTTCTCAGCCAGATTGCTCATCCAGATCAATTGCTCGATTACCATTTGAGCTTCCTGCATCTTGGCTTGTCGTGTTTCCTTGTCCAGATCATCATCTGCAGCAAGACGTTTGAAGTTAACACGTTTGAGTTCTTCAAACTGTAAAGTCACATCTTCCTTATCAAAATAAGTATCATTTATGATCTTTTCATTTCTTAAAGCAGCAATTGCGTGATCCAGATTGGAAAGAATCGTTTTTATGATGTAATTAAAAGATTCCGAAGCAGAAGTGGTTTGGTGTGACTGGATATAAGTTGATAGCGAGGCTAACGCTGATAATATAGAATGGTTAAGCACCACCAGTTTATTAACCAATGGAAGTGTTTTTTGCTTCGATTTAGGCTCCTGCATCATTCGCTGAAAGGAAGTCATGAGGTTACCAACCTCAACAAAAGCATTTTTTCTGGATAATCGGTATGAAGTAGGAACCTCGCCTTTTTTATTGTAGAAATCGGCAATTTCCTTCAGATAATTTCGATTAGCGCGAATCGAATTTTCAATATGTATAGGGGTATTGATAAATTCCCAGGCCGGCCATAGAAACTGATTGGCTAAAAATGCTAAAATAGCTCCCGCGAGTGAGTCGAGAATTCTAAACTGAATCACTTCAACCACATTTGGAGCTAAAATTCCATAAATAAAAACCACGTACATCGTAACAAATGTTGCGCTTATCTTGTAGTTAATTTGTGTAAACGAAATACCAAGAAGCATACAAACAATAGAGAATATACTCAGTACAACGTGATTTTGTACCAAAGAAACGATTCCGAATGCTAATAATCCTCCTAAAATAGTACCGAAAATTCGATTATAGGAGCGCTCTTTCGTTAAACCGTAACCCGGACGCATGATCACCACAATGGTAAGTAAAATCCAATACACGTTTTGAAACGGAAGAAATTTTCCAATCACAAAACCAATTAAAATAGTGGTTGTCAGTCGTATGGAATGTCTGAAAATAGAAGAAGAGTAGGATAAATTCTCAATCAAAGTACGCAATGGGTAATATTGAGGCGTTAGGAATTTCTCCAGCTCCTTATCCTTGTCTTTTAATTTATAAGATTGCATCGCAAGTGAAAAAGCACGTTGGATGGTTTTGATTTTTCCCACCTGATTTTTAGCGTACTTCAGCATATTGGTCAACATGAGTACACCTTCGGCAGCTTCTTCTTTGCCTAAAGTTTTTTCATAGTCAAAAATGGCAAACTCCAATGCATCAAGCTCATTCTTTAAATCATTCTTGTCAACATATACACTGATGTTGTGTACATTTTTAGACAGTTTTTTTAAGGTAGAGGCTAATTTATAAGCTACATTCTGATAGGTTCGAAGCACTTCGGGATGTGCGGCAAATTTTTCATGCAGTTTATCGTGGTCAAAAGAAGTGTATAAGGCCAGTTCCTGAATCTCAACCAGAGTGATAAAAACAAGCAGCATCTTTCGATTCTGACTGGTAGCTCCCGAGGTATTTTGATTGCCAATAAGCATCTTTCTTAAATCCTCATGAATCAGGTTGAGTTCTACCTGAGCGCTTAATTGTTTCTCAATAATGGCTTTTCTGTTGGCTTCGGGATTCCATAAATCCCCTCTGAGTTTTAAATATTTGGCCGTTAGTTTTATGCCTTCAGCAATTTGAAGTTCAACATATTTGTACGGCTGTACAAAGTGAAAGACCAATGATACAATAAGATATAAAATTCCACCTATAAAAATAAAACCCGAATATTCAAAAGCTTCCCAGCCTTCATGCAAATGGCCAAACGATAAGGAAATTGACAACAAAGCAGAAAACGAAACCAGAGTAGCACGCTGACCATATACTGAAATCATTGAACATAAAAACAATAGAAAGCCTAAAAAAGGATAAAACAAAAAGGGATACGGATAAGCAAGATTTACCAGCAAGTTTACTCCCGAAACGATAAAGGAAGCCACAATAAGTCCTTTTATTTTATGGCTTAAAGAACTCGGAATATCACTGGGATACGTATAAAAAGCCCCCAAAGCGATAGTAAAACCGATTTCGAAGTGTCCGAGAAAGTTCAGAATTAAGACAGGAACAACCGAAGCAATAGTTACTTTTGAGGCATTTAAAAAAGAAGTACTGTTGGTAAATTTCGAGATACGGTCAAACATATATGAAGGTTTACAAACAAAGGTAAGAATTGTACGAATTAATTTGGCATAATTATGGATGAGTTTTTGGCGAGATTGTAAAAAATGACATATAATAGCCCTTTCGAATTATTCATTGACTATTTTTTACTATTTTTGCCAGCTGAATTAAGAGAATTAAATTCAGTGTTTTTCAGTAGATAATGCATTAAAATATTACAAATGATTTTACCAATTGTAGGATATGGTGATCCTGTTTTAAGAAAAGTGGGTGAGGCAATTACGCCAGATTATCCAAACCTAAAAGAAACAATAGCAAACATGTATGAAACCATGTACAACGCTTTAGGGGTTGGACTTGCTGCGCCTCAGGTAGGCGTGCCTATTCGTTTGTTTGTTATTGATACAACTCCTTTTAGTGATGATGAGGATCTTTCTTCAAGTGAGCAGGAAGATTTAAAAGGTTTCAAAAAAACTTTTATCAATGCTAAGATTTTGAAAGAAGAAGGAGAGGAGTGGAGTTTTAATGAAGGTTGTTTGAGTATTCCGGATGTTCGCGAAGATGTTTACAGAAAACCTACCGTTACAATTGAATATTGTGAAGAAGATTTCGTAATGAAAACCGAAGTTTTTGACGGGTTGGTAGCCAGAGTCATTCAGCACGAATACGATCATATTGAAGGAGTTTTGTTTACAGATAAGATCTCTTCTCTAAAGAAACGTCTGATCCAGAAAAAACTAAAAAACATTACCGAAGGCAAGACATTTCAAGAGTACAGAATGAAATTTTTTGCTGCAAAAAAAGGAAGATAGTATTCTAAAGTATGAATTTAGAATCAAAGAAATATAATAAATCAAATTCTTAATACTAATTTTAATAAACATGAATTTAGAGAAAATTTTAGCCATTTCTGGGAAACCAGGTTTATATGTATTGAAAGTGCAAACTCGTACAGGTTTTGTGGCAGAATCATTAGCAGATGGAAAAAAAATCACAGTAAACTTAAAAAGTAATGTAAGTTTATTATCAGAGATTTCAATTTATACTTACGAAGGCGAAAAACCATTAACAGAAGTAATGCAACGTATTGCTACTAAAGAAAATAAAGGTCAAGCCATTTCTCATAAAGAAGATAATGCTACATTATCCGCTTATTTTAAAGAAATTTTGCCTGAATACGACGAAGAAAGAGTTTATCCTTCAGATATTAAAAAAGTATTAAACTGGTACAATACCCTTCAGGCGAAAGGTTTGGTAACAGATTTAGCTCCTGCTGCTGTTGAAGCTGTTGAAGAAGCTCCGGTTGCTGAAGAAAAACCAAAAAAAGCAGCTGCTCCTAAAAAGGCAAAAGCGAAAAAAGAAGAGTAATAGTTTACAACCTTCTTTTAAGGTTCTAAGTGACTAAGTTCATTTTAGATTGTTAAAAAATGGTTAGACTCAGGATCTTAGAACCTCAGAATCTTAGAACCTAAATACTTCAAAATATATTAATCCTGTTGAGATGTTTTCTTAACAGGATTTTTTACTTTTACACCAATCGTTACAACCCGGATAAAATTTCAAAAATGAGCAAAGAACTTCAACTTAAGGCCTTCGAAAGATTACTAATTATTATGGATGAACTTCGTGAGCAATGTCCGTGGGATAAAAAACAAACTTTGCAAACACTTAGGCATCTTACCATCGAAGAAACCTATGAGTTGGGTGATGCTATTTTAGACAATGATTTAAATGAAGTAAAAAAAG
Source organism: Flavobacterium tructae (assembly GCF_002217475.1). Taxonomy (GTDB): domain Bacteria; phylum Bacteroidota; class Bacteroidia; order Flavobacteriales; family Flavobacteriaceae; genus Flavobacterium; species Flavobacterium tructae. The sequence goes on along the minus strand of NZ_MUHH01000067.1, from coordinate 66,730 downwards.
AACTGGGTGATTTGCTGTTGCATATTGTTTTTTATGCGAAAATAGGCTCTGAAACCAACGATTTTGACATGGCAGATGTGTGTAACGAAATCTGTGATAAACTCATTCACCGTCATCCTCATATTTACAGCGATACTAAAGTTAAAGACGAAGAAGAAGTAAAACAAAACTGGGAAAAGTTAAAGCTGAAAGAAGGTAAAAAATCAGTTTTAGAAGGAGTTCCGAGAAGTTTGCCGGCATTAGTAAAAGCCAGTCGAATTCAGGACAAAGTAAAAGGAGTTGGTTTTGATTGGGAAGAATCGCATCAGGTTTGGGACAAAGTTCAGGAAGAACTGGAAGAATTGCAAGTGGAAGTAAAAGCAGGGGATCAGGACAAAATAGAGGCCGAATTTGGAGATGTTTTATTCTCTATGATCAATTACGCCCGTTTTTTAAATGTAAATCCCGAAGATGCTTTGGAACGTACTAATAAAAAATTCATCAAGCGTTTTCAGTATCTGGAAAGCAAAGCAGCAGAGATGGGAAAACCTTTGATGGATATGACGTTGGCCGAAATGGATGTTTTTTGGAACGAAGCTAAAAAGCAGTAATTATTCTGCCAGCCTTTTTAAGGCTTTGATGTCCTGAAGTTTGATTTTTTTGCCTACTAATTCAATTAAATTCAGTTTGTTAAAATCCGATAACAATCGAATACAGCTTTCTGTGGCCGTACCTATGATACCCGCCAGCTCTTCTCTTGTAAGCTGAACTTTCAGGGTATTATCTGCATTCTCACCAAAATCATCATGCAACTGCAGCAAAGTTTCGGCTAAACGCTGTTTCACCGTTTTTTGTACCAATGCAATTTTATCGTTTTCAGATTCTTTTAAATCCTCACAAACTGACTGCATTAAATTCATAGAGAACTGATTGTTGTTATTGAAAAAGTGAAGAATTTCGGCTTTCGGAATAAAACATACTTCCATATCAGCAACGGCTTTGGCTGTTAAGTTAGCAGGTTCATTGCTGATCATAGAACGCTGACCTAAAAGCTCTCCTGATTTTACCAGTTTTACAATTTGATCTTTTCCGTTGGCACTTAATTTAGAAAGTTTTCCAACACCGTCTTTTACACAATAAACTCCATTCGTAACTTCACCTTCTTCAAAAAGGGCATCCCCTTTTTTAATCGTGTAAGTTGTTTTGCTATTCGCCAGTTTCACAACCTCGTCTTTATTGAGTGCTTTTAGAGAAGAAAGCTGTCTTACGATACATTGGTCACATTTATTCATAGCAAAAATATTTATTACAAAATTAACCAATATTCGCTTTCGCAGCTAGTGTTTGGGCTGAAAAAAAACAAAAAAATCTGACATCACTGTTTGAAGGATTTAATTCATTAAATTAGAAACGGATTTCTTTGTAGTATGATAAATGTCATATTTAAAGTCGCCTCTTATTTTGAATATTTGTGGTATCAAAAAAAACAAATTATGAGTGAACAAAGTTGTTTTCATTGCGGACTTACGATTCCTAAAAATGAAGTAATCAATTTTGATGAAAAGAAATTTTGCTGTGCCGGATGTAAAACGGTTTACGAAATTTTTAGTCTTCATGATTTAACCGGTTATTATGATTTTGAAAATGCACCCGGCGCTACTCCACAGGATATCACAGGTAAATATGACTTTTTAGACAATGAGGCTATTCTTTCGAAAGTATTAGAATTTCAGGAAGGAAGTACAGCTATTGTTTCTTTAAATATTCCCTATATTCATTGCAGTTCTTGTATTTGGATTTTGGAGAATTTAAACAAAATGCAGCCCGGGATAAGCCTCTCTCAGGTGAACTTTCCGGAGAAAAGGGTTCGGATTACTTTTAATTCAGATACCGTTTCTTTGAAAACTATCGTTTATATGCTTAGTTCTATAGGCTATGAACCTTATATCAGTCTGGAAAATTATGAAACGGGTAAAAATAATGTCGATAGAAGCTTAACGTATAAATTAGGTGTTGCCTTTTTTTGCTTCGGAAACATTATGTTACTGTCGTTTCCGGAATATTTTGAAATAAAAGAATTCTGGCTGGACAATTACAAACCCTTTTTCAGAATCCTGATTTTTATTTTGGCTTTGCCCAGCTTTTTGTATTCGGCAAGTGGTTATTATGTTTCTGCTTACAAAAGTATCAAATCGGGAATGCTGAATATCGATATTCCAATTGCATTGGGAATTATTGTAATGTTTGTTCGAAGTACTTTTGATATCGTCATGAATTATGGATCAGGTTTCTTTGATAGCTTGACTGGACTGGTTTTTTTCATGTTGTTAGGAAAGATGTTTCAGATTAAAACCTATAGCTTTTTAAGTTTCGAGAGAGACTTCAAATCCTATTTTCCAATTGCTGTGACCAGAATTAATTCCGATACTTCAGAAGAAAGTATTCCTGTTTACGATGTTTTAAAAGGAAACAGATTGCTCATTCGAAATCAGGAGCTTATTCCTGTTGATGGAATTCTGATTAGTGAAAAGGCAGAGATCGATTATAGTTTTGTGACGGGAGAAGCGGTTCCGATCACTAAGAAATCAGGAGATAAAGTTTTTGCAGGAGGGAAACATATTGGGAAAGTGATCGAAATGGAAGTGTTGCATTCGGTGTCACAAAGCTATCTGACACAATTATGGAGCAATGAAATCTTCCAGAAAAAAGTATTTCAAAAGCATAAAACAATAACCGATGCGATTAGTAGGTATTTTACACCATTGTTATTATTAATTGCTTTTGCAGGCTTTGGTTATTGGATTTTTATTGATGCCAATACCGCTTTTAACGTCTTTACTGCGGTTCTGATTGTCGCCTGTCCATGTGCATTGGCACTTACTGCACCTTTTACTTTTGGTAATATACTGCGAATCATGGGCAAGCAAAAAATGTATCTCAAAAATGCGTTAGTAATTGAGCAGCTGGCAAAAGTGGATACGATTGTTTTTGACAAAACCGGAACGATCACCACTAATAAAAAATCGAATATTGTGTATGAGGGAAATTCTCTCTCTGAAGAAAATTATATACTTATTAAAAATGTGCTTCGTGCTTCTAATCACCCGTTGAGCCGAATGTTGTATGATTTCCTGCCGGATTCAGATAGAATAAAAATAAATGATTTTCAGGAAATTACCGGAAAAGGAATTCAGGCTTCTACAGAGAATGCAACAATCAAAATTGGATCTGCCGCCTTTGTTGATAGTCCTGTAACGGAACTGTCTGAAATTGAAAAAACAGGTCTTCATATTAGAATCGGTGGTACTTATTATGGAAAATTTACATTTCAGAATAAATATAGGGATGGATTAGAAAAACTTTTTTCAACATTAAGTCATGAGTATCAAATAAAGGTGCTTTCAGGGGATAATGATGGAGAACGCGCTACTTTGCAAGCCATTTTGCCTAAAAATACAGAACTGATTTTTAATCAGAAGCCGGAGCAAAAGTTAGAATTTATCAAAAAACTGCAGGACGAAGGTTGTAATGTGATGATGGTTGGGGACGGTTTAAACGATGCAGGTGCTTTGGCACAAAGTAATGTTGGAATTTCGATCTCTGAAAATGTCAATGTTTTCTCTCCTGCCTGCGATGCTATACTGGATGCAAGTGAGTTCTCGAGACTAAATTATTTTTTAAAATTATCACACAAGTCGATTACAATTATTAAAATGAGTTTTGTCTTGTCACTGCTGTATAATGTTGTTGGGCTTTCCTTCGCAATTACAGGAAATCTGTTGCCATTGGTTGCAGCTATTATCATGCCTTTAAGCACAATTACGATTGTAAGTTTTGTTACTATTATGTCTAACTATTTCATTAACAGTAATTTAAAATCATTATAAATAATTCTGAAGTTATTTTTTATATTTTTAACATAGGACTTCGCCTATGATAATTATCATATTTTACCAGTCAATAACCGAGTAATTTTGTTAGTATAAAACGTAAGGTATGAGTGTTATTTATCTATTAATTTCAGTAAGTATTTTCGTGGCAATTGGATTCTTTGTTGCTTTTATCGTAGCTGTCAAATCAGGACAATACGATGACGATTATACACCCTCAGTCAGAATGCTTTTTGATGATGAGACCAAAATTACCAGCCAAAAGAACAATTCATCAATAAAAGAAAAACAAGTATAATTATGGAAATGGAACAGTTTTATTACGACAACAAAATTGTTAAAAAGTTCATTTACGCTACTATCTTATTTGGAGTAGTGGGGATGTTAGTCGGGCTTACCCTTGCGGTGATGTACCTTTTTCCCAACATAACAGATGGGATCTCCTGGCTTAGTTATGGTCGACTACGGCCTTTGCACACCAATGCGGTGATTTTTGCCTTCGTTGGAAATGCTTTTTTTGCAGGGATGTATTATTCGCTGCAGCGTTTGCTAAAAGCCAGAATGTTCAGCGACTTTTTAAGTAATCTGCATTTTTGGGGCTGGCAGCTTATCATTGTAGCCGCAGCAATCACCTTGCCTTTAGGGTATACTTCTTCAAAAGAATATGCTGAATTAGAATGGCCAATAGATATTGCGATTGCACTTATTTGGGTAGTAATGGGAATTAATATGATTGGTACCATGCTGCGTCGTAGAGAACGCCATTTATATGTAGCCATTTGGTTTTATCTGGCCACATTTGTTACAGTAGCAGTGTTGCACATTTTCAATAATATTGAGATTCCGGTTTCGGCCTTCAAAAGCTACTCCGTTTACGCAGGGGTTCAGGATGCTTTAGTTCAGTGGTGGTATGGCCACAATGCGGTTGCATTTTTCCTTACGACGCCGTTTTTAGGGCTAATGTATTACTTCGTTCCAAAAGTAGCGAATCGTCCGGTATATTCTTATAGATTATCAATTATCCATTTCTGGTCGCTGATTTTTATTTATATCTGGGCAGGTCCACACCACTTATTGTATTCGGCTTTGCCAAACTGGGCACAAAATTTAGGAGTTGCATTTTCAGTAATGCTTATTGCACCGTCTTGGGGTGGTATGATCAACGGACTTCTAACATTAAGAGGAGCGTGGGATAAAGTTCGTGAAGAACCGGTTTTAAAATTCTTTGTAGTAGCAATTACCGGTTACGGAATGGCAACATTTGAAGGACCAATGCTTTCTTTAAAAAATGTAAATGCTATCGCGCACTATACAGACTGGATCGTTGCACACGTACACGTAGGGGCTTTAGCCTGGAATGGTTTCATGTCATTTGGTATTATTTATTGGTTGATTCCGAGAATGACCAAATCGGATTTGTTTTCTAAAAAATTGGCCAATTTTCACTTTTGGATAGGAACTTTAGGAATCATTATTTACACAATTCCATTGTATGTGGCAGGTTTTCAACAAGCGTCAATGTGGAAACAATTTAATCCGGATGGAACTTTAGTTTATGGTAATTTCCTTGAAACGGTTACCGCTATTATGCCAATGTATTGGATGAGAGCCATTGGAGGTAGTTTGTATTTAATTGGAATGCTGACATTGGTGTACAATATTATCATGACCGTAAAAGCAGGTCAGACTATTGAAGACGAATTGGCACAAGCTCCGGCTTTACAAAGAATTAGTAGTGGAAGACTTAATGGAGAGAAATTCCATACCTGGTTGGAGAGAAAACCAATTCAGTTAACCATTTTGGCTACAATCGCTATTTTAATCGGAGGTGTTATTCAGATTGTACCCACTATTATGGTCAAATCTAATATTCCGACCATCTCAAGTGTGAAACCATATACACCATTAGAACTTGAAGGACGTGATTTATATATCAGAGAAGGTTGTGTGGGGTGTCATTCACAATCTGTTCGTCCTTTCAGAAGTGAAGTAGAGCGCTACGGACCACAATCAAAAGCAGGAGAGTTTGTATACGATCATCCATTTTTATGGGGATCAAAACGTACGGGTCCTGATTTGTTGAGAGTAGGTGGAAAATATAATGACAACTGGCATTTCAACCATATGTGGAATCCGCAAAGTACTTCAGCAGGTTCAATTATGCCGGGTTACAAATGGCTTTTTGATAACGAAGCGATGGATGTTTCCCTGACTCAGAAGAAAATGAAGGCAATGGTTTCACTGGGTGTTCCTTATACCGAAGAAGAAATCGCAAATGCGACTAAAACATTGAGAGCGCAGGCAATGACAATTGAAAAAAGTCTGGAGAACGATCCTGACTATGTAAAAAGTTATGAGGAAAGTAAGAAAAAAGCAATTGCTAAAGGTGAAAAATTCATTCCGATGAATGAGAGAGAAATTGTCGCTTTAATTGCTTACATACAAAGACTTGGAACCGATATCAAAGTAAAGCAACCATCTAAATAACAGCATCATGTTTGAGCAAATAAAACACAATATGGAGAACATTTCGGGTATAGAGATTTACCCGATACTTTCTCTACTGATATTCTTTTTCTTCTTTGTAGGCCTGGGTTTTTGGGTGTTCTCCTATAAGAAAGAAAAAATAGAGGAGATGAGTGCGATACCTTTGGATGAAGGGCTTATTATAATTTCAAAAGATAAATAAAAATGAAAAGATTTTTCCCAGTATATGTAAGAGTGCCATTGATTTTTTTCATTGTCTTTGCTCTCATGGAATATTTTATAGATTCCGGTGACAGGCCGGCTTTTATCAAGTATCCAATGGTTTCCATTTTTCTATTTGTTTTTCTGTTTATTCTGATTGCAATCGAAATAACGTTGAGTGCTGTTAATAGGGTAATGTATCAATTAATGTCACCGGAAGAAAAAGCAAAAGCTGATCATGAAAAGAGTTTAAGTCTGACCGAAAGTACCTGGTACAAAGAGTTGATGCATAAACTAACACAAACAGAACCTATTGAAAGAGAAGGCGATTTGTTAATGGATCATGATTATGACGGTATCAAAGAGTTAGATAACAATTTACCGCCTTGGTGGGTATATCTATTCTACATCTGTATCATATTTGGTGTAATCTATGTAGCTCGTTACGATATTTTTGGAGGAGACGATCAGGAAACTGAGTTGAGAAAAGAAATGGCTCAGGCTAAAATAGATGTTGAGGAATATCTTAAAACAGCTCCTGATTTGATGGATGAAAAAACAGTTGTCTTATTAACAGATGATGCAAGTTTGGCAGCCGGTAAGGAGATCTTCATGACCAATTGTGCAGCCTGTCACAGAGCAGACGGTGGTGGTCAAATTGGACCAAACCTGACCGATGATCACTGGATTTTAGGAGGCGGAATTAAAGAAATTTTCCATACGATTACCAATGGAGGACGTGACGGAAAAGGAATGGTTTCCTGGAAAACCAATGGGATGAAGCCAAAAGAAATTCAAAAAGTAGCGAGTTACATTTTGTCTTTACAAGGCAGTAATCCAAAAGATCCAAAAGAACCGGAAGGAGAAGTTTGGGTAGATAAAAGCGCTCCTAAAAAAGGAGACACAGCAGATAAAACAAAAGATAGTACAGAAGTTAAAAAATAATACCATGTCAAATTTACCAGACGAAGCTTTTAGAGATACCATTGGAACCATTGATGAAGGCGGTAAGAGAAAGTTTATTTTTCCTAAAAAACCGTCTGGTAAGTTTTATGAATACCGGAAAATAGTCAGTTATGTTTTGTTGGCGATTTTAATTGCGAATCCGTTTATAAAAATAAATGGAAACCAGTTTATGATGTTCAACATTATCGAACGACGTTTCAATATATTTGGGTTTCCATTCTGGCCACAGGATTTTTATCTCTTTGTGATCTCAATGTTGGTGGGTGTTGTATTTATCATCTTATTTACAGTCGTTTTTGGAAGGATTTTTTGCGGATGGATTTGTCCGCAGACTATTTTTCTTGAGATGGTCTTCAGGCGAATTGAATATTGGATTGATGGAGATCGCGGTGCACAAATGCGACTTGCAAAACAGGAATGGAACGCGGAGAAAATCCGAAAAAGAGGTATTAAATGGACTCTCTTTTTCTTAATTTCTTTCGGAATTGCCAATGTGTTTCTAGCCTATCTGGTTGGAAGTGACGAACTTTTTCTGATGGTAGAGCAAGGACCAATTCAGCAAGCCAGTAATTTTATAGCGTTGCTTATTTTTACGGGAGTCTTCTATTTCGTGTTTGTCTGGTTCCGAGAGCAGGTATGTATCATTGCTTGTCCTTACGGGCGTTTGCAAGGAGTACTGCTGGACAATAAGTCAATCAATGTGGCGTATGATTTTGTACGTGGAGAAAAGGAGGAAGGCCGAGCCAAATTCAGTAAAAAAGAAGACAGAGCCTTAACCGGAAAAGGAGATTGTATCGATTGTCATCAATGCGTACACGTTTGCCCGATGGGTATCGACATTAGAAACGGAACACAGCTGGAATGTACAAACTGTACAGCCTGTATTGATGAATGTGACTCCATCATGGAAAATGTTGGTTTACCTAAAGGACTTATTCGTTACGCGTCTGAAGACGAGATCGAGAAAAAAGCTCCTTTTAAGTTCACCACAAGAATGAAAGGATATACAGCCGTTTTGTTTATTCTGTTAAGTGTATTTGTTGGAATGTTGTTTTTAAGAACCGATGTTCAGGCTATTATTCTACGTTTACCAGGACAGCTTTTTCAGCACAAAGGAGATAAAATAAGTAATGTGTATACCTACAAAATTGTCAATAAGACAATGAAAGATTATAATGATATTCATTTTGAGCTAATCGATCAAAAAGGTGAAATTAAAAATGTGGGAAAAACGCATTTTAAAGTAGTTAAAGAAGGCATTTCGCAAGGAACATTGTTCATAGAAATAGACGAAGTACTTCTGGAGAGCGATAAAACGAAAGTTAAAATAGGGGTTTATAATGGTAAAGAGCTGCTGGAAACCACTACCACTAACTTTTTAGGTCCGCGAAGTTTTAATTAAAAAATACAATTATGAAAATAAATTGGGGTACCGGAATTGTCATTGCATTTGCATTGTTTATGAGTTTCATTTTATATTTTGTTTTTGAAGTACAATCGAATAGTAAATACGACAATGATTTAGTTGTCGAAGAATACTATAAGCATGATTCACATTTTCAGGAAGAAATGGCACGTATTCAAAACGCTCAGGATTTACAGCAAAAACCTTCAATTGCCTATCATAAAGATGGAGTTGAAATAGTTTTTCCTGCCGTTTTTGAAAACGATAAAGTCAAAGGTAACATACTGTTGTACCGTCCGTCAAATAAGAAATTTGATTTTAATACCCAAATTGCTTTAACAAACTCAGCGTTGTTAATTCCGAAAAACAAACTCGTGAAAGGACGTTGGGATGTCAATATGGAATGGCAGTATGGAGGAAAAAAATACCTGTCTAAAGAGGTAATCTATGTAAATTAATATTTTAAGACCGATCAATTGAAAAGATTCCTTTTCAGTTGATTTTGTCTTTATTCGCACAGCAGTTTTACTTAGCAATAGTAAAGCAAGCTGTATCAAAAAACTAAAAAGATGTTGTATTCCGCTTTCATATTTGGATTAATCAGCAGTTTACACTGTATCGGAATGTGCGGTCCAATTGCTATGATGTTGCCTGTGGACCGACAAAATGAGGCTAAAAAGGTAACTCAGATTATTACCTATCATTTAGGCCGATTGACTGCGTACGCAACTATTGGACTTATTTTTGGTTTATTAGGAAGAGGATTCTTTTTGGCCGGACTTCAGCAAAAAATGTCCATTTTTATTGGTTTGGCGATGATAGTCGTTGTTCTAATTCCAGAAAAGGCTTTTTCTAAATACAACTTTTCCAAGCCGGTCTATAAAATTATCTCCCGGGTAAAATCAAGCTTAGGGAATCAATTTAAAGACAGGAGCTACAAATCTCTCTTTACAATCGGACTGTTGAATGGCTTCTTGCCTTGCGGAATGGTTTATGTAGCCTTATTTGGAGCTATAGCCATGCAAAGCGCTAGTTTAGGAGTGCTGTATATGCTATTGTTCGGTTTAGGAACGGTACCGTTAATGACGGTTGTTGTGTATGTCAATTCATTAATTAAACTCCCATTCCGAAATAAGATTCAGAAAGCAATTCCTTATGTTGCTGTTATTATCGGAGTATTATTTATCCTGAGAGGACTAGGTCTCGGAATTCCTTACATTTCTCCATCCAATATGAGTTTGTTTGTTCAGTCGACTCCTAATTGTCATTAAAAGGAGATCATGCGAAAAATTGTGTAGCATTAAAAGCAGAGTAGCAGAAAAAGTTGTAAACTGATAAAAAAATGTGATTATAAAGGTTCGCTCCTTAATCTTAAGAGTTATTAATATCAGATGAAATACCATTTTAAGGGAGTTGATCTTAATTAGAATTTTCTTCCCCGGGTTTAAATGTTTGAAACAGATATGGGCTGAAAGCCCAAAAGAATAAGCATAGTGCAACGCACTATGAGTTAGATAAAGATACAGAATTGCCCTGAAAGGGCAAGAGCCTCCGCAAATCATGCTGATTCTAATAAAAATCATACAATTTCTTAGAGGATTTCATAGAAAGCGGGAAAGATGTTTTTTGTTATACTTTAGTTTTACCCTTTTAGGGTGTAAACAACTATCCCGATCGTTCACAGTACTCCGCAGAATACTATTATTAATGCTCCTTCATAGCAATTTAAACCGTCATAGAAAAGAGGTTTGTTTCCGGAGATTTTCTTTTTAAATGCAGATCGAAAGCCATACAAATGTTACGTACAAAAGGTTTTCCTGCTTCGGTAATCTTAATTTTATTTTCTTCAATTACAATTAACTGATCGTTTTCCATTTCTTTTAAATCGGATAAAACCGCTGGAATTTCTTTGAAATACAAAGATTCATCACCCCAGGAAGTTTCAAATTCACAGGTTAAGTTTAAAATATGTTTTCGGATGATGAGATCTTCATCATCGAGAATATGGCCTTTCACCACTGGTAGTTTGTCTGATTCCAATAATTGGTAATATTCTTCCAGGGTTTTGGTATTTTGGGCAAAACTATACCAGCTGTCGCTAATAGAGGAAACGCCTAAGCCTATCATAAGCTGCGTTTTTGAGGCGCTATAGCCCATAAAGTTTCGGTGTAGTTTTTTATTTTGCGCCGCTTTGTATAAACTGTCGGAGGCGAAGGCAAAATGATCCATTCCAATTTCATGATAGCCATTTTGTCCCAGCAATTGTTTGCCGACTTCATATAGTTTTCTTTTCTCGGCATCTTTCGGAATGTTTTCGTCATTAAATCCACGTTGGCCATTGCCTTTGATCCAGGGCACATGAGCATAACTGTAAAATGCCAGACGATCCGGTTTTAAGGAGTTCGTTTTTTCAACAGTATCAATAACATTTTCTACCGTTTGAAAAGGCAGACCAAATATAATATCATGACCAATTGAGGTATATCCTATTTCTTTGGCCCAAAAGGTAACTTTTGCCACATTGTGAAAAGGCTGGATCCTGTGAATCGCTTTTTGTACCTTTTCGGCATAATCCTGAACACCAAAACTTACCCTTCGAAAACCTAAATAATATAACTTTTTAAGCTGTTCGTAAGTGGTATTGTTCGGATGGCCTTCAAAACTAAACTCGTGATTTTCGGCTTTTCGGGCATTTTTAAAAATACCATTGATAAGCTGTTCCAGATTGTTTACAGAGAAGAAAGTTGGAGTTCCGCCACCCAAATGGATCTCTTTTATAAGTGGTTTTTCCGGAAGTAAATTACAATATAAACTCCATTCTTTCAAAAGAGCTTTTATATAAGTTTCTTCAACATTATGATTTTTAGTAATTCGTTTGTTGCATCCACAAAAAGTACATAAACTTTCACAGAAAGGCAGGTGAATGTACAAACTGATTCCGTTTTGAGAATTGCTCTCTGCAAAAGCCCTCCGGAATGATGTAATCCATTTTTGTTCATTAAAATTATCTTCATTCCAATAAGGAACCGTAGGATAACTGGTATATCTTGGACCGGGAACGTTGTATTTTTGCGTTAATGAAATTTTCATAAAAGAGGATTTTGGATCCTCAAAATTAGAGCACTGCTGTCGAAAATAAAATGACAAATATCATGTAAAAAAAAAGAGACTCAAAACGAGCCTCTTTTAGTGAATTAAATAACTAACATTTAAATAGAATCCTGTATGATTTTAAGCCATTTTTTCGCAAACACATGATCTTGATAAGCACTTATTTGTTTAATACGGTCATCGTCGAAATCATAGAAAGCAATTGTATTTTTTTTAGAAGTTTCTTTGTCCAGAAATTCAAAATCGATTTTTAGTATGGTATCCGAGTTTCCGTCGGTCGTTAGTGCTAATTTGCAGGAAGAGACATTTTTTAAATCAACATAAGTAGATTCTTCCTGATTGGGATTGAAATTCATCAGAACGAATTTTTTATCCTTCTGATCAATTGTTAGTGTTTTATTACTTTGAGATTCAGTCAGATCAAAGTTTTCCGGATGTGTTGGATTGAATCTCTTTTTTATGTTTAGGATTTTAGATTTGTTGGCAGCGTTTGAACGTGCTGAAAAATAAATAGGAATGGCTACTATGATGGCGATCACAATACCAATTATGGTTACACTTGTTTCCATTTGTTTTAAAATTTGATAAATTGATATGAAATAGTAAACAGTTTTCAGATTGAAAACGGCTTAATAATTGGGAAAAGAAAGATCTTTTCGATTAAAAATTCATAAAGTAATCTACCAGAAAAAATGGAAGGGGTAGAGCATTAAAAGAACCTTTTTGCTCTGAGTGCTAAATTGATTGGCAAAGTTTGAGGCAGTATTTAAGGCCTGATGCTGAGGAACAGTGACCAATAAAGAGTCAAACCATTTGATTAAACCGGAAGGATTGGTTTTGATATTCCCTATCAGATGATAACCGGTTTGTGGCTGAATAAAAGCCAAAGAGTCGGTATAGTCGATAGAAAAAGTAGTGTCTGTTTTTTTACTTTCACTTTTGTCAACAACAGACTCGTTTGCCTGAGTGGCAAAAAAAGTGATGATCAAAAGTGATAAAAAAGCAACAGCCTTACGAATCCAATTCATGGTCGCGAATTTAACTCTTAAAAGACAATTAAAGAAATTTTAAAGGATTAATTAACGTTTGGAAAGGGGCTAATTATTTTATCCTCAACTTTTAATTGGTACAGTTGAGGATAAAACAAAGTTATTGTTGCATTTTGAAATAATAGTCAGCTGAGTGTTTTCCGCTTCCATAGAATAAAAAGAACACACAAACCAATAAAACTACAATTGCAAGAATCAAGCTTTCAGAATGCATGTGTCCCATAAAATTAATCAGAACGGCCCCAAAAAGGATGGGTAATTGAGCAGCTATTGCCCAACGGGTAAGCAGCCCGAAAACAATCATGATACCTCCAATCATGTGGGCTGGTGCGATGTAATGTAAAAGAAACATTCCACCGCCAAATTTATCAATAGGAGAAATCAAATCATGCAGATACTGAACATTCGTTACAAATGAAACTCCTTTCATAAATAAAAAAACACCCAATACAATACGTACTAAATCTACAGGTAAATAAGTGTGCGAATTGGCCCATTTATTTAAGCTTTTTACATTTTCCATGATACTATGTGATTAAAAATTACTCACTAAAGTTACTGATTTTTAATGATATATTTATTTTTAAGTAGCTGAAAATAAGTTTTTTACTTTTTATTTAACGCATTTATGGGAATGTTTTAAAACTTAAACCTGAATCACTCCTAAATTAAAGGGTTTTTGAATTAAGAATCAGGTTACAAATAAGTGAAAAGATAATTTTAATTTTTTTCTACTTTTTGGAGCCTTTCTTCAAGATCATTGATTTTTTTATTTTGCTGAATCAAGTGAAGAGTTAATTCTTCAATTTTTTGAAGAAGTTTAGCATTAATTTCTCCTAAGTTTAATCCATTTTCAATTACATCTTTTTCAGAAGGTATATTTTCCAGATGACCATTTTTATTTATGTAATTTTCAGTTTCTTTAAGAGTTGGTAAGTTATACTCTTTCTTAAAAACAAAATCTGACCAACCATTCATATCAACTTTAACTTCTTTCGAATGGATTGCGCCGTTTACATCTAATTTATTTGATGGATTTACTGTACCAATACCAATATTGCCATATGCGCTAAAGACCATTATGTTTTGTTGATTAGAGCCATTACTATCAGCTAGTAAAAAAGTCATTCCCTGATTTGTAATTCCATTAATTCCTGCTCTAATTATTGCGTGTCCTCCTTGAGTATTTAAAATACTAACTTGCGATGTTAAACTTGATAATTCACCACTAATGGTAAGTTTGCTAAAAGGGTTTGTAGTGCCAATACCGACATTATCATCAGTAGGGAATATATTGGTTGTCTGAGCAAAATTGATTTGATTTGAGAATATTAAAAAGAAGAATAGTAGTTTTTTCATTTCTTGTATTTAACTATTTTTTTTGAAAGGTGTTTAAGTCTTCTTTTAATTAAACCTGAATCACTCCTAAATTAAAGGGTTTTTGAATAGGAGCGTGGTTGGCGGCTTCAATTCCCATAGAAATCCAGGTACGGGTGTCAAGCGGATCAATAATAGCATCTGTCCACAATCTTGAAGCGGCATAGTAAGGTGAAGTTTGCGCATCATAACGTGCTTTTATTTTGTTAAACAGCTCCGTTTCTTTTTCTTCGTCTACGATTTCTCCTTTTGCTTTTAGTGAAGAAGCTTCGATTTGAGCAAGTACTTTCGCAGCCTGAGTTCCACCCATAACCGCAAGTTCGGCACTTGGCCAGGCGAAAATTAATCTTGGATCATAAGCTTTTCCGCACATTGCGTAGTTTCCGGCACCGTAAGAGTTTCCAACGATAACGGTAAATTTAGGAACAACCGAATTACTTACAGCATTTACCATTTTAGCACCGTCTTTTATAATTCCGCCATGTTCTGACTTTGATCCGACCATAAAACCGGTAACGTCCTGTAAAAAAACTAAAGGTATTTTCTTCTGATTGCAGTTGGCAATAAAACGAGTGGCTTTATCAGCACTATCGGAATAAATTACGCCTCCAAATTGCATTTCTCCTTTTTTAGTTTTCACTACTTTTCTCTGGTTGGCTATAATTCCAACAGCCCAGCCGTCAATTCTGGCATATCCGGTAATTAGAGACTGACCGTAACCTTCTTTGTAAGCTTCAAATTCTGAATTATCAACCAGACGATTGATGATTTCCATCATATCATATTGCTCGTTTCTCGCTTTTGGCAGGATTCCGTAAATATCTTTAGGTTCCAGAGCAGGTTTTTCAGCTTTGATACGGCTATAGCCGGCCTTATCAAAATCACCGATTTTGTCTACGATGTTTTTTATCTTTTCGAGGGCATCTTTATCATCTTTGGCTTTATAATCGGTAACACCTGAAATTTCACAATGTGTTGTAGCACCACCCAAAGTTTCATTGTCGATAGTTTCTCCAATGGCTGCTTTAACCAAATAGCTTCCAGCAAGGAAAATACTTCCCGTTTTGTCTACAATTAAGGCCTCGTCGCTCATAATAGGCAAGTAAGCACCTCCGGCAACACAGCTGCCCATTACAGCAGCAATTTGGGTGATTCCCATACTGCTCATTTGTGCATTGTTTCTAAAGATTCTTCCGAAGTGTTCTTTATCAGGGAAAATTTCATCTTGTAAGGGCAGATAAACACCGGCACTGTCTACCAGATAAATGATTGGCAATCGGTTTTCCATGGCAATTTCCTGTGCACGCAGGTTTTTCTTTCCGGTAATTGGAAACCAGGCACCGGCTTTTACGGTAGCATCATTGGCTACCACTATGCATTGTTTTCCTCTAATGTATCCTACTTTAATGACAACACCTCCAGACGGACAGCCGCCATGTTCGGCATACATTCCTTCGCCAACAAAAGCTCCGATTTCAATACTTTTAGAATTTTCGTCTAACAAGTAATCAATACGTTCGCGTGCGGTCATTTTACCTTCAGCATGTAGTTTTTCAATACGTTTTTCGCCTCCTCCTAATTTTACTTTAGCAAATTTTTGTTTTAGTTCAGAAAGTAGTAATTTATTGTGATCTTCGTTTTTATTGAAGTTTAAATCCATAATATTTTAATGTTTTAACAAAATAGTGTTGGCTAATTTACAAAATCAATTGAAACCCACATAATAAATGTTGTGCTGTTATGAAATTAAATTAAGGTTCTTATAGTTAAATTTTCAGTATCTTTTGGAAGAAGTAAAGTGCCTGTTTAGGATAAAAAAAAACCGGAAGCGAACTTCCGGTTTTTTATATCATCATTTTTTTATTTTTTAATATCACAAACCATTCGTTTTAGAAGGGCCCATTGTTTTAAAGCATCTCGGGCTTCTACGGCGGGATAACCTAACATGGTTTTTCCGGCAGCAACATCACAAATAACTCCTGAGCCTGCTCCAACTACAGCACCATCACCAATTGTGGTATGGTCTTTAATGGAAGCGCTTCCACCAATGATAACACCATTTCCTAAAGTTACAGAACCGGCTAAACCGCTGTTTCCTGCCATGATGCAAAACTTACCTAGTTTACTGTTGTGCCCTATTTGTACCAGATTGTCAATTTTGCAGCCATCACCAAGAATAGTAGAGCTGAATTTTCCGCGGTCTACACAAGTATTCGCGCCAATCTCAACTCCGTTTCCTATAATTACGTTTCCAATTTGTGGAATTTTCACCAATCCTTTTTCGCTGCATGGACGAAATCCAAAACCATCAGCTCCAATTGTTGCATTAGGATGAATGATACAATCGTTGCCGATATGACAACGTTCTCTTACAACTGTTCCGGACCAGATAACCGTATTATTACCAACGGTTGATTCGTCAAGAATAGTTACGTTTGGGTAGATAGTGGTATTGGAACCAATCTCTACTTTTGGTCCAATGTAGCAGCCGGCACCAATTTTGGCACCTTCACCAATAATGGCTGTTTCGTCTACAGTAGCAGTTTTGTGAATATTAGTATGGAATATTGGGGCAGGTGGGGCAAAAAGGGCCAGAATTTGAGACATGGCCAGATCGGCATTTTTTACTTTGATAAAGGCACGATTTTCCCCTGGCTCTATTGAAATATCTTCGTTAACTACTGCAATGGATGCATTTGAAGTTGACCAGTATTTTTCATATTTTTTGTTTCCTATAAATGAAATTTCTGAAGTTGTCGCTTTTTCTAGTTGCTCTGTGGCTGTAATGCTTTGTGAAGTAGTGCCGTAAATTACGCCATTGATTACTTCGTTAATTTCTTGAATTGAATAGGATTTCATTTAATGAATGTAATAGATTATAGGGGTTAATTTTTTCCAAATAAAATCAATTAGATTCTAATTACCTAATGTTATTTTTGAGTTTGTTGAAATATATTTAAAATAATAGTTTAAATATTACAAAATTAACATTTTAGCTATTAATTTACTAATGTTTTTTAGTTTGTATTTAAGTTGGTACTGCTGGTTTTTTGATACGAATGAGGGGGGATTCGATTTGAATTGAAATGGGAAATCAATAATTAATTTATTGATAAGTAGTGGCTTACAAATGTAATACAAATCATTTGAAAAAAAGCATGGAATAAAAAAAATCGATTCACTTTGTTAGAAGGAATCGATTTTTAATTTATTTAATTTTAGAAAGAGAAACTGCATTAATACAATATCGCAGACCACTAGGTTCGGGGCCGTCAGGAAAAACATGTCCTAAATGGGCATCACAGGTATTGCAAACGACTTCAACTCTAATCATTCCGTATGATTTGTCGGCATGGTATGCAATGGCATTTTCTTTTAAAGGCTGAGTAAATGAGGGCCATCCCGTTCCTGACTCAAACTTCTCAGAAGCATCAAATAATAAAGTTCCGCAGCATTTACATTCATAAATTCCGGGATCAAACAAACTGCAAAGTTCAGAACTGAAGGATCTTTCGGTACCTTTTAATCGGGTTACCTGAAATTCTTCAGGAGTTAAAAGTTGTTTCCATTCTTCCTCCGTTTTTTCTACTCTTTTTTCCGGTATCGGATTTCCTTTATTTGTAAAATGAATTACATCTGCCCATTTTATCATAACTTTTTCTTTTAAGTTTTCAGTCTCAGTCCCAGTATTCAGTCTCAGTGAACTGAAAACTGCGACTGAAAACTGATTACTAATTTATTCTTCCTCTTTCTGTCCCATCATCATTAAGTAGGCTTTTAGGAACGGATCTATATTTCCATTCATAACCCCATCAACATCGCTGGTTTCGTAGCCTGTACGAACATCTTTTACTAGTTTATAAGGTTGCATTACGTAATTACGTATTTGTGAACCCCATTCGATTTTCATTTTTCCGGCTTCGATATCGGCACGTTGCGCTTGTTGTTTCTTTAACTCAATTTCATACAATTGAGAACGTAACATTTGCATAGCACGTTGTCTGTTGTCCTGTTGAGATCTTGTTTCAGAACATTGAATCTGAATTCCGGTTGGCTTGTGTACTAATTGCACTTTGGTTTCGACCTTATTTACGTTTTGTCCTCCGGCACCACTGGAACGGGAAGTTGTAATTTCGATATCGGCAGGATTAATGTCAATTTCGATACTATCGTCAACAAGCGGATAGACATAAACAGATACAAACGAAGTATGACGCTTGGCATTACTGTCAAAAGGAGAGATTCGCACCAAACGATGCACTCCGTTTTCGCCTTTTAGATAACCGAAAGAATAATCGCCTTCGAATTCTAAAGTTACGGTTTTAATTCCGGCCACATCACCTTCCTGAAAGTTAAGTTCTTTGATTTTGTAACCGTAACTTTCTCCCCACATCATGTACATACGCATCAGCATTCCGGCCCAGTCACAGCTTTCTGTTCCTCCGGCTCCGGCTGTAATTTGTACTACGGCACTTAAACTGTCTCCTTCATCTGAAAGCATGTTTTTAAATTCGATGTTTTCAATATGAGCCTGAGTAGTGTTGTAATGCTCGTCTAACTCTGCTGCAGAAAGTTCGCCTTCTTTATAAAAATCATGCGCAAGTTGCAATTCATCAGTAAGTTCAATTGCTTTGTTGTAATCTTCGATCCATTTTTTCTTGTTTCGAAGGTTTTTTACAATAGCTTCAGCTTCTTTTGCATTGTTCCAAAAATCAGGTGCAAAAGTTTTTTCTTCCTCGTTCGCAATTTCGATTAGTTTGGCATCAACGTCAAAGATACCTCCTCAACGCACCAAGGCGCTCCACAATACCTTTTATTTGTTCGGTCGTTGTCATAAATTAATAGTAGTTTTATATGTTTTTTACAAATATTACGTTAATTTGGTTCTATCGTTATCGGGAAGTTAAAATTTACTGAAACTTACCAAAATTAACTAACAGTAATACGTAATTTTGCTGTACAAAAATAAGATATAGTTTTTAGAATATGGAAATAAATTTAATTAGCGATACCATTACTAAACCAACATATGAAATGTTGCAGTATATGTTTAATGCTCATGTTGGGGATGACGTATACAGGCAAGATCCTACAGTTATCGAATTAGAGACTAGAGTTGCTGAGTTTTTTGGTATGGAAGCCGGGCTTTTTTTTCCGTCTGGAACTATGGCAAATCAAACCGCAATTAAATTACATACACAGCCCGGAGAACAATTGATTGCAGATAAATACGCTCATGTTTATCATTATGAAGGAGGAGGAGTTTCGTTCAACAGCGGTGTATCCTGTTGTTTGTTAGACGGACATAGAGGGATGATAAATGCCAGTCAGGTTGCTGCGGCAATCAATGATCCTGAGTTTTATCACAGTCCGTTAACCAGTTTGGTTTGTGTAGAGAATACCACCAATAAAGGAGGTGGGGCTTGTTATGAATTAGAAGATTTAAGAGAGATAAAAAAAGTTTGCGATGCTAATAATCTGAAATTCCATTTGGATGGAGCCAGAATTTGGAATGCATTAGTGGCTAAAAGACAAAATCCAAAAGAATTTGGGGCAATTTTCGATACAATATCGGTTTGTCTGTCTAAAGGATTAGGCGCTCCAATAGGTTCTGTACTGCTTGGAACGAAAGAAGATATTCGTAGAGCGTTGAGAATCAGGAAAATACTTGGTGGAGGAATGCGTCAGGTAGGATATTTGGCCGCAGCGGGATTGTTCGCTTTGGCGCATAATATTGAAAGACTGGCAGAAGATCACAGAAGAGCTAAAGAAATTGCGGCTGTACTAAGTACAAAATCGTGGGTTTCAGCAATAGAGCCTGTAGAAACGAATATTTTGATTTTTTCTTTGGCAGAAGGATATAGTGATCAGCTTTTGATTGAAAAGCTAAAACAAAAAAATATTTTAATAAGCTCGATGGGACATAATAAGCTTAGAATTGTCACACATTTAGATTACAAAGAAGTAATGCATACCTATGTAATTGAAACGTTGCAGAAATTCTGATGAAAGGGACTAAGGTTCTGAGGCTCTAAGATTCTGATTCAAAAAGTTTTAAAAAAAATGCTGTCACTTTAGGACAGCATTTTTTTTACAAGTAGCCTTTAAAATCAAGCCTTGGTTACTTAGTAGCTCAGAACCTTAGTGTCTTAGTGCCTTTATTTAAAAAGATTATCCATTCCCGGAATCATTGGCATATCCATTTTGGCAACGGCATCCAATTCTCTTTCGTTTACGCTTGTTGCTTTTTCTATTGCTTTATTCAGAGTTACAATAAGGTAGTCTTCAAGTTGTTCTTTATCTTCTAATAAAGAATCATCAATACTGATTGATTTTACTTTTCTATTGGCTGTTAATGTTATTTTTAATAATCCGTCAGCGCTTTGTTCATCAATCAAAACGGTGTCTAAACGTTTTTTTGTATCTTCAATTTTTTGCTGGGTTTCTTTAAGTTTACCCATCATTCCCATTAAATCCATTTTAGTTGATTTTTAAATTATTCCGTACAAAATTAGTATATTGCTGTATGAAAGCAACATATATTTTATGAAAAAATTAATTTGGTTCTGTTGCGTTTATAGTATTTTTGCTGCTTCGTATTTAAAAACTAATGCTCAATCAATGCAAAACGATATAGTGGCCCCAATAGCCAAAGAAGTTCCAAAATCACTAAAAAAACATAAAGAAACCAGAGTCGATAATTATTTCTGGTTAAATGATCGCGAAAACCCTGAGGTAATTGATTATCTGAATCAGGAAAATGCCTATTACGAGAGTATGACTTCACATACAAAAGGGCTTCAGGAAGACTTGTATGAAGAAATGAAAGGAAGAATTAAAGAAGATGATTCCTCTGTTCCTTATTTTTACAATGGATATTATTACATCACCCGTTTTGAGACAGGTCAGGATTATCCAATTTTTGCCAGAAAAAAAGGAAGTCTCTTGGCTGAAGAAGAAATTTTATTCAATTGCAATGAATTGGCAAAAGGACATGCATATTTTAAATTAGGAGGTTTAAGTATAAGTCCTGATAATAAATTTGCAAGTTTTGGAGTTGATCTTGTAGGAAGAAGAATTTACACGATTCAGTTTAAAAACTTAGAAACGGGAGAAATTTTACAAGATAAAATCGAAAATGCAACTGGAGGATCGGTTTGGGCCAATGATAATAAAACTGTTTTTTATACCAAACAAGATCAAGTAACTTTAAGAGCGGATAAAATTTTCAGACACAAATTGCATACAGATGCTGCAAAGGATGTTTTGGTTTTTAATGAAACTGATGACACTTTTAATGTTTCTGTGAGTAAAGAGAAATCAAGAAAATATATCGTAATTGGCTCCGGAAGTACCTTAACTACAGAATACAGAATTTTGAATTCTGATAACCCAGACGGCGAGTTTGAAGTATTTCAGACCCGTGTTCGTGGGCTGGAGTATAGTATTTCGCATTATGAAGATTCATTTTATATTTTAACGAATAAAGACAAGGCAACTAACTTCAAGCTGATGAAAACTCCTGAAAACAAAACAGGAAAAAGGAATTGGGTAGATCTTATTCCGCATCGTGAAGATGTTTTATTGGAAGATATTGAAATTTTTAAGAACTATTTAGTGGTGGAAGAACGTTCAAATGGTTTGAATCACATTCGCATTATGCCGTGGAATGGTGAGCCCGATTATTATTTGCCTTTTGGCAGCGAAACGTATAACGCATATACCACAACAAATGTTGATTTTGATACGGATATTTTGCGTTACAGTTATCAATCGCTGGCAACACCATCTTCTGTGATCGATTTCAATATGAAGACTAAAACCAAAGAAGTTTTAAAAGAACAAGAGGTTTTAGGAGGAAAATTTGACAAAGAAAATTATATCGAAGAGCGTGTTTGGGCGACAGCCAGAGATGGTGTTAAAGTGCCTATTTCAATGATTTACAGAAAAGGGTTGGAAAGAAACGGTAAAAATCCGTTACTTCTTTATGCGTATGGTTCTTACGGAATCACAATGGATACTTATTTTTCTTCTACAAGACTTTCATTACTGGATCGTGGTTTTGTTTACGCAATTGCCCATATCAGAGGAGGAGAAGATTTAGGTAGACAATGGTATGAAAATGGAAAACTGTTAAAAAAGAAAAATACCTTTACAGATTTCATCGATTGCTCTAAATTTGTAATTAACGAAAAATTTACTTCTTCTAAACATTTGTATGCAGAAGGAGGATCAGCCGGAGGACTTTTAATGGGAGTTATCTCAAACGAAGCGCCGGAACTGTACAATGGAGTGATTGCTCAGGTGCCTTTTGTAGATGTTATTACCACAATGCTGGACGACAGTATTCCGTTGACCACAGGAGAATATGATGAATGGGGAAATCCCAACAATAAAAAATATTACGATTATATGTTGTCGTACTCGCCGTATGATAATGTAAAAGCTCAAAATTATCCTAATATGTATGTTTCTACCGGATTGCATGATTCGCAGGTGCAATATTGGGAGCCTGCCAAATGGGTAGCCAAATTGAGAAACTTAAAAACAAATAGCAATTTATTGTTTTTAGACACCAATATGGATGCCGGACATGGTGGGGCTTCAGGACGTTTTGAGGCTTTAAAAGACTTAGCAAAGGAATTTAGTTTTTTATTAGATTTAGAAAAAATTAAAAGCTAATTAGATTTTTTTTGTTAAATTTGCAACCTATCAAGGTTATTTTAAAATGCCTTTGATTAACTATTTTTTTATGAAAGAAGAAATAAACGCTTATAATAATGTTTTAGAATTAATAGGCAATACCCCCCTTATTAAACTAAATAAAATCACCGAAGAGTTAGAAGGTAATTTCTACGCAAAGGTAGAAGCTTTTAATCCAGGACATTCCTCAAAAGATAGAATAGCGTTATACATTCTTGAAGAGGCCGAAAAAAAAGGTATTCTGTCGCCAGGTGATACCATAATCGAAACGACATCCGGTAATACAGGTTTTAGTTTGGCTATGGTAAGCATTATAAAAGGTTATAATTGTATTTTGGCAGTAAGTTCAAAGTCATCGAAAGATAAAATTGACATGTTGAGGAGTTTAGGTGCAAAAGTTTATGTATGCCCGGCTCACGTTTCAGCAGATGATGAAAGATCATACTATAATGTAGCGAAACGTTTACACGAAGAAACAAAAGGTTCTGTGTACATTAATCAATACTTTAATCAGTTGAATATTGATGCACATTATAACTCTACCGGACCAGAAATCTGGGAACAGACAAAAGGAAAAATTACGCATCTTATTGCCTGCAGCGGAACAGGAGGAACGATCTCAGGAACTGCAAAATTCTTAAAAGAGAAAAATCCAAATATCAGAATTTTAGGTGTTGATGCTTTTGGATCAGTATTAAAAAAATACCACGAAACAAAAGAATTCGATAACAAAGAGATTTATCCGTACCGTATAGAAGGTTTAGGTAAAAATTTAATTCCTTCGGCTACAGATTTTGATATCATCGATAAGTTCATGAAAGTGACGGATGAAGAAAGTGCTCACTCTGCAAGAGAGATTACCAGAAAAGAAGGGTTATTTGTAGGATATACTTCAGGAGCTGTAATGCAAGCTATTAAGCAATACGCAGAAGAAGGAGAGTTTACTAAAGACAGTAATATTATCGCTATTTTTCCGGATCACGGTTCTCGTTATATGAGTAAAGTATTCAGCGATGACTGGATGAACGAACAAGGCTTCTTTGACAGTGTCAATGAAGAAGAAGTTCAAAAAATTGAATTTGTAAAGTAGTACGGTAAACTGCTTTTCTAATATATTGCCTCATTCGTTTTGCGAGTGAGGCTTTTTATTTGTGAAATGTTCTAAACTACAGGGAATAAATAACGATATCCTGTGTGTTTAAACAACATGTTTGGAGTAATAAAAAGCCTTCTTAAATATTTAAGAAGGCTTTTTGTTTTTTAGTGTTGTTTTTTTTGTTGTCCCGGTGCATAAGCTTTAGCACTTTTACTTCCGGAGATTTTTTTAGCCTGCCCTGGTGGAATTTTACCGGAAGGAGTACTTTGTGTATGTACACTACAGCTTATTATGCTAAGGAGTAAAAAGACAATAACCAAAAGAATTACTGCAAATTTGGTATATTTTGATGTTTTCATTATTTGTTTTTTTAGCTGCAAATATATTAAACTGTATGAGTTTTGTTATTTCTCCTTTGAAAGAATTTTGATCATTTGTGCGAAATAAACAGAACTATGAAAATTAATGTGTGTACTTGCAATTTGGGTAAGTTATGATAAAAAGAAAAATATTTTTAGTTCTTCCCAACCTTTTCATTTAAAAGGCACTCTATATAAGTATAATCGTCTTTGAACGGTTTAAACTAAAAATAGTATCGTATGAAAAAGAAATTCACTTTAGAAATAGCCAACCCTTGTTCTGAAAATTTTGATAATATGATTCCTAATTCACAGGGCTCGTTTTGTAGTTCCTGTGCCAAGAATGTAATTGATTTAAGCCGAAAAACGAACTCTGAAGTTGCCAGGTTCATCGCCGAGAATAAAGATCAGAACATTTGTGCGCGATTAAAAACAACACAGTTAGAGGAGGAGTTTGTACACCAGGAGACTTCCAAAATGAATAATCTGAAGTATGCGGCAGTAGCAGCTTCTATTTTACTGGCTTCAAATGTTACAGGACAGGAAAAAACTCCGGTTAAAACGGAAATAAATGAATCGGTACCTAAAAGTAATATTCTGGGCAAAATAGCCATTAGTCAAACCGTTCAGGAAGAAATTTCGATAACAATAAAAGGGAAGTTGTTAGATGCAAAAACAAACAGGCCATTAAACGGCAAGATCTATCCGAATCTAACGCTTAGTATTAATGACTCACAACCTCCTATGAAAATAGATTCGAAAACAGGTGATTTTTCGATTACGTCTCTGGTTTCTAAAAATGGTGAAGCACTTATGATTACAATCTCGAGCGGTGATTATTATTTATCCAAAACGATTCCTTTTGACCTTAAAAAAGTGAAAGGAAATGTTCTTCATCAAAACATAAAGATCAACACAGAGGAGTTGATTAAGGTTTATATTGCCGGAGGATTAGGCATTAATTATTCAGAAAAAAAAGTGATTAAAGAGAATTGATTGATTTGTTGTTTTTTTGAATAGAAAAAGCTCTGGGGTTTCCAGAGCTTTTGGTGTTTATAGAAGATAAAATGTTTCGAGAAGTACTGATGGAACACTAATTTTCAAGATATTTGGCAAACAATGGTTTGTTCTTTTGGTACAAATCAAAAAGTTTACTAATATTTAGTACATCCAGATTACCTCTTGTGTTTTTATATAAAATATCCTGTTTTTGTGATTCCGGAGCATTCATGGCAGGAGATAAATCGCTGAAAATTTGAAGATTTAAATTTTCGAATAAAAAGATAACCTCTGATATTTGTTGTGACGAAACATCTAATGTACTATCTAATAGCTGTGTTTTTAAGGTAGATTTGCCCGTAGAATTAATTAAATTATATTTTATCACAGAATAAGTACGGCCATTATAATCAAGATCAAATTTTGCTTTTAAATAAACAGAATCAGTAGCATTCTTTTTGATGCTAGAAATGATAGCAGCATTCTTTGTCTGATCGTCTTTATCAAAAGTACTAATTTTAGCACTTTTAAAAACAGATGTAAAATTGATACTCTTACTGACGTCTAAAATAGTATTGTCATCACAATTGTTATTATCTGTCATCGTAAAAAATCGCTGGTTAGCATCATCAAAGCTCCAGGTTTGGGTTTCATCGTATAATTTGTTGATATCTAAAAATTTGTTGGTACTTAATGTTTTCTGAATAAGGTTATTCATCAAAGCATTGCTTGTTTTCTGCCCATTTATTAATTGTAAAATTCTACAGGATCTGAAAGTCCACAAGATATCAGTAATTTTTTGTTGGTTTGCCAGATTATAAATGTACCATTTGTTATCTTTTTTTATGCAAGAAAGTAAGGTAGGAAACTTAAAATCGATTCCATCTAAATCAGCAATAAAGTTTATAAAACACATCTCAAAACCTTCATGTTTGTAGGAGAGCTTATGCAAAAAAACTACTTTGCTTTTTTCTTTATTTAGTTTTTTTAAGGTATTAAAATGTTTCTCTTCATTAGGATTAAAACTTTTTTCTTCCAGATAATTATTCTTTAACCAGTCATTGTTTGTAGCAAAAAAGTAAGATTGGACTAATCCTTCTACAGTTGATCTATCTACTTTTGTAATATCATCAATTTTGTATTTAAAATTATCTGTGGAATTATAGATATGAAAATCGACAGTATTGTCTCCTGAATATTCTAAAACCAGATTTTGTCCATTTCCAGTTGTAAAGAAAAGAATGATTAAAAGAGTTAGATACTTTTTCATTTTGATTTGATTTTTAATATTAATAAAATTAGGATAAGCGGAATGAGTGAAAGATTAAAATACAAGTTCGCAACAGCATTCATTTTTTCAGAGCTAATATATTTTTTGTCTTCTAAAAAGGCAATACCATTGATGCTGTTTTTTAAGACGTTTATTTTTTCTACTTTTTGATGATAAAAGCTATCTAATACATTTGAATTTACGTACTTACAAGTAATCTCCTGTTTAGTTTTGGAGTATAATAAATGTCCTCTGATTATAGTGTAATCCTTGAAAGTTGTGGATGATCCCTGATTTGAAGTTGCCTGAGTTTCAATATAGGCGGTATCGACTACAAAAACAGCATCTTTCAAATATTCTTTAGGATTGTACAATGCGATATAATTTTCATAATTTTCCTGAAAGGGTTTTTTTATATTTCCATCAATAAGGCCATGTACAGCCATTGTAGTGGTAACAATAAACGAAACAAGCAGATGTATTAATAATATGATCTTTATGATCTTATATTTTTTGAAAAAAATACTATTCTTTATTTTCATTTTAATTAAATTTTATAGTGTGTTCGTATTTGCCCCATTCGTGTGACCAACTTAAGCCAAATATATCAAATTTTGTAATAGGGCTAATTTCTAGAGGAATTCCATCTTCTACCAAAGGAAATGAACTCTTCCATTTTTTAAAATTAAATTCATATAATTTCGCTTTTGCTGAAGATTTAGCGGAAGCTTCTCCCGAAATACCTGGTACCTTTATTACGAATTTTGGGTTAAGCCCAACAGTTCCTTCAATCGCAAAAGTCGAAGGATGACCATAGGTCCAGGTTGAAGTTCGCATTTGAGGATTATCAACCCAATCTCTTGTTGTATTGGTCATTCCAATAGTAGCTGAAGTTTGGGCACCTACAAACCAGTATAGACCAAATTCAACCTTAAATTTGTGTCCAAAAAGCATTCTGTCAATTGAAGGTATAGCGCATCCTGGTACAGGCGCTTCGTAACCAATTTTAGCTCCTACTTCAAGTTTTGTGACACTTTCCGTTTCTTTATAATAAAGTCTGTTTGATTCCCCTTCTTTATTTTGAATGGTGTTTTGATAAGATACATCATATAAGATTCCTTTATCTCCCTCTCCTTTCGGACGATCCCTTCTATTGTAAACTCTGGTGCCCAGATAACGTGCCAGCTTCTCTAAGGTTTTCTTAAATTCGGCAATTTTTGATCCTTCAACCGCTAATGTATTAGAACTGTAATTGTGGTCAACCCATTTTACGTAAACATATTTATCTGTTGGATTTGGGTATCCTGCTGTAGAAGTTACATTAGTCAGCTCGTCTTTTTCTGAAACATTTTTAACAAATTGTTTTTTACCTGTAAAGGCTGGAAAAGGAGTACCATTTACAGTCCATTTTATAGACTCTTTATCAACTAATTTTTCAGCATAATTCGGATTGTTAACAAGTAAAAAAGTGGTTTCCTTTTTTTCATTTAGTAGCGAAGCCTTGTTTATATAATACAAAGTTTGTCCTGTTTTAGCAACTCTCTTAGGTTCATCTTTACTATTTAAACCTATGGCGTAAAGTTCTTTTGAACTGAAGGGTTTTCCTTCTTTTTTTGGTTCGGTAGTATTAGAGTTTTCAGTTGGCTTAGGAGGAGCATTTGTGTTGTTTGACGGAACTGGGGTCCCTCCCGTTGGATTTGTTGGGGTATTTGTCACTGGCGGAGTTGTGACATTTGAGACTGGCGGTGTTACTTCATTTGTTGGATTTGGAATAACAGCTGGGTCTTGACCAGAATTAGTTGGTACCTCTGTATTTTGAGTTATTTCAGGCTCATTAATTTCTTTTTGTAGTTCTGCTGCTTCTTTTTCAAAAGCTGCAGCAATATCATCAACTAATTTGTCACCATCAAGCATATTATCCCAGTTACCGGCATCATAACCAGCCACAATTTCACCTGAAATTAATTTGAAATCAGTATTAAGACCAATATTATCAAAGGTAATTTTGATTCGGGTATTTTCGCTTAGGTTCCATTTTGAGTTGCCTTCACCATCTTTTGGGCTTAAGGCTTCAGCGGCATCAATGAGTTTTCTGAATTTTTCTAAGAAAGGCAGCGTTACATAACCGTCTCCTGAGAAGTTACCGTTACTTCCTGTGGCGTGCAAGACTACAATAGGGAAATCTCCCGCTGAAATTACATCATTTGGGAAAAGTTCCGGTAGTGGTGTTTGGTTGGTCAGATCTTTCGGATCGGGTTTGATACCACAGCCCTGAAATACAATCTCGTCTCTGGCAATGGTAGTAAATTCATATATTGAACTGTGAATATATTTGCCCACATCACAAGATGATCCTACGGTATATTCGTAGGTGGTGTTAGGCTTTAAGTTGCTAAGCGTAATATTTTCTCTTGGAGTTACGGCTTTGTACCATTCCGAACCGGAATTTTTCTCGCGATAGTTTACCTGATAGTCAAAGTTGTCGATGTTACCACTCCAGTTTATCTTGGCCTGATCCTGACCGATGCTTTCGGTTTTAATGGCAAGGGGAGAGGTACAGAATACTTCGTAAGTAAAAGCAAAGATTTCGGTATAACCGTTGTTTTTAAATACACCAATTTCTTCGGCTCCTAAAATGGCTTTTGCTTTGATGCGCCAGGCGTATTTTTTGCCGGGAATCAGTTGAGGTTCACTCATGCCATATTGCAGGGTAGTCATTTTGGTTGTGGTGGTGTACAGGGGTGGTGAGTAAGCAAATGCATTTTGCACCGGGGTGTAATTGTCCCAAATCTCGACTAATGAAAATTCGTATTCTACATTACTAACGTTGATGCTTCGCGGTGTCCAGTTAAAAACAATGTTCTGCAGGTTCTGCTGCATGATCGAAGCATTGTTTAAAGGCAGGTTCAGGAAGGGAGGTTCGTTTTGAAAAATAACGGTAGTTGTACCCGTTTTTCGAGACAGTTTTTTTCCTGTGGCAAAATCATATACCTCTACATAAAAGTTACTGATTCCTTCGGGTAAAGGCTGAGCATATTGATTTGGATTTAATCCCAGCAGGTTTTGGAACTGAAAATAGGGAGCCAGATCAACATTGGTTAATTGCAATGGAAATCCTCCTTCGAGATACAGTGGTTTTGCTCCTACAACAAAATCGTTGTTGCTGAACGAAACTCCATTGCCCTGAAAGTATATTTTTAATCGAACCTGACGATTGGAGATGGTCAAATCGTTGAGTAGTAATTGAATTTTAATGGGACTGTTTATGGTAGTCGCATCGGCATACTTGCTCAGGTAAATAGGTGATGGCTGCGTAATTTGGGTGGTAACCGAAATCGGGAAGGTTTGTGCAAATCCTTCAAATCCTATTAGGGAGCAGAGCAGCAGCAGGTACAGGTGTAAGTTTTTCAGCATTTTGGGTAATTGAATTTTATCCATTTTTTGTGAGGTTAGCAGGTAGGTATTCACTCCTTTTATTTTTGAATATGGTTAAGATCGATTTCATCAATGTTTGCATTTTTGAGAGCGAGATCATGATAAAACGGTATCATTTTGACTTCGATAGCCGCGATTATTTCAGGACCGGATTTTTTTTCTTTTATCGATTTAAAAGCTTCTTCCATTTCTTCTGCACTAAAAACTACTGCAGCGGGATTTTGCTGTATTTCGGCAGCCGGCAGTTTGGTTAATGCCGAAATTTCTTTAAGCATCCATCGGTGGCGTGTAAGCTGATCGCGATTTTTGTTACTTCGTTCCACCAATTTCTGATAGGATTTGTAAGCTGTTTTATCGGTAATGTTTTCTTCATTCACACCATGCATTTTGTGGCTGTTTACTCTTCCTAAAGCCGAAACATAAGCATTTTCCAGACTTGCATCTTTGTCTTTCATCTCTGTTTCTAATTTTTTGGCAGCTTCGAGCACATAATCTTTGTATTTTTTTACGTTTTCAGCTTCGATGTTGTAAGCTTCGAGGTAATCTAGTACTTTCTCTTTAAATTGTTTGTCATCTGGTGTAAGGGAAGCCAGTGTGAGTAAATGCTCTAAATTTATACTTTCTTTTTCCGGTAATGGGTTTAGTGCCAATTGCATTTCTTTTAATTGAGCTGTAATCTGATCACGTGTTCCTTCTAAAGCTTTTCCGTTAAGATTTATTTTCAGAATAGAAGTAAGGTTCATGTCTCCCTCTGTTCTTGGTTCTCTCTTCGGACGCATTTTGATTTTGTCGAAAGAATACGAATAAGACAGTGTAGCAGTCATATCATTGTTTTTACCGGTGGCTGTTTTATTGAATAGTGTGATGACACTCATGTTGAAATTGTGTTTTTCAAGATAAATGTAAGACCCGTTCAATCTGAAATTGAAAATATCGTTTTGCTTGCGACCATTGTTGTAGCTGGTGTTGTAACTGGTCGAGGCATTGGCATTCAGTTTTTTATCAAAAAATAATTTGGAAGCGCCAACTGTTGGTCCGATAATAAAACTCTTTCCTCCATCCGTTTGTCCATAGGTATTGTTTATGGAACCGTTGAAACTTAGCTCTTTTTGAGGATAACCAAGAGAATAGGTTAGGGCTGAGTTGTAATAGGTAGAAGCTCCGCCTGCAATTGTTTTTCCTTGTTGTTGGTTTACGGCATCCTGCATAGAGAAATTGGCACTAATTGCTTTTTTAAGCTGTTTGTCATTTCTTAACAGATAATTTACAGTCAGACCTAAATTTTGGTTCACTTGTCTGAAGTTTAACGTGTCTAAATACTCGTAATTTGAAACCTGATTGATGTAGTCAAATTGATTACGGCTGTTGGTGAACGATTGAAAGTTAGAGTAGTTCAGGTTCAGGTTTAATTTTTGATTGGGTCTCAAATCGACATTAGCTGAGGTTACCAAGCGTTTCATCTGGCTTTCTTTCTGCTTTTCTAAATTGTCTTTCTGAAGTCCTAAGTTTAAAGCAAGCGACACTTTATCTTTATACAAACTTTGGGTTGCATTAACGGTTACGTTTTCTAAATCGTTATTAAAATAGTACCCTCCAAAGGTTCTGTAGTTAGGGTCAATTCGTTCGTAACCTAATCCTAAAGTTCCTTTTCCGGCCGGGTAAGCCAATTGTCCTTTAAAGGCATTATAACTTGTGGTAGTGCTATTTCTACCCAATAGAAACGAGGAAACTCCTTTTGCTTTTCCACTTGTCACAACTCTTAAATCTTCAGTAATACTACTGCTGGCATATTCGGTAGAGACTTGTAGTTTTTGAAAAAGTTTAAAATTAGTTTCAAAACTGATGGCAGCATTTTCCTTTGGAGCAACATCCAGTTCAAAGGGTACAGGGTTGTTTAAAGAATTGATCTGATCCTTTGCCTTAAATAAGGTAAGTCCCAGGTTTATTTTCTCTAGGGAATAAGCGGTTTTAAATCCGTATCCAAATCTTTTGTAAGCAGGCAGAATATCCGGATAGGCTGAATCAAATTCGTTACTTTTTAATAATCGTCCGTACATCGCACTGATTTTAAATTTTCCCTGCGGGGTTAAATCCACTCCAAAACCGGTAAACTGATGACCGCTCAGCGTGTAAGGGGAGAAGGTCATGCTGACATCTCCAATATGGGCAGTAATCCATTTATAGGAAGGATGTATGCTCAGACGATTCATTAAAACAGGTTTGTTGTACCCGAATTTTTGATTGGTATAGGAAAACGAAAGCGGAATGTTGTACAGATTGGCAATATTGAAATTGATGTTTCCGTTCAAAAAATAACTGAAGGGCTCTCGTGTGGCATTACCGGAATAGAATACGGTATTGGCTGATGCACCACCACTGACATTTATAAGTTTCGCTTTGCCTAGCTCCTGTACATTAAAGTTTTGCGAAAAAGCAAAGGTACCGGTGAAAAGCAGTAGTGTAATTAAAATTATTCTTTTTAAAATCATTCTTTATGGGCCATGGAAATCAAGATTGTTTTCTTGATTTCCATTAGTATTTGAAATTTATAATTTTTGCTTGCTGGATAAATTAGAGTTTACTGAATAATGATTTTTCTCAATTTACTTCCTTGCTGTGACTCGAATAACACGAAATATATTCCTGAAGGAAGCCCGGTTAAACTAAAGTTGAACAGGTAATTGTCTTTGCCTTCCTGTGTTTTTGAATCTATCAGTAAGTTGTTATTCAAATTATAAACCTTAACATGTGCCGGCATTACTTTATCCAGCAGTACATCTACAGTAAAAGCTCCTTTTGACGGATTTGGATAGATTTTCAGATCGAATTTCTTGAAAGTCTGATCGTCCGGGTTGTTTTCTTCATATTCTCCTTCAGTTACTAAGATTGACTTGGTTTGAAAAGCAGTACAGTTTCCTTTTTTAGTGTTCAGTGTAATGTCGTATTCACCGGCCTGACTGAAACTGATTTCGGCAAAATCTTTGTTTTTCGAGATTACGGTTGCATTGGCAGGAATTACCCATTCGATTTCATCGGCGTCAGGATTACTGATGTCAACAATTATGAATTTTTCGTTTTTGAATACCTGACTCGAGATGGCAAATTCAGCACTAATTGGGGTATTCTGACTTGAAATTTTGATGGTATCTGTAGCCTCACAACCCAATTTGTTGGTAACAACAACGGTATAATTTGCAGGTTCAGAAACGGTAACTATAGCTTTATTGCTCTTGAAACCTTTATCAGAGGTCCATGAATAGGTCGCTTTATCGTCATTAATTGTGGCATTAATGGTTAAGGTCTGATCAAAACATAAAGTCACATCTTCTCC
The DNA here is from genome assembly GCF_002217475.1 of Flavobacterium tructae. Classification (GTDB taxonomy): domain Bacteria; phylum Bacteroidota; class Bacteroidia; order Flavobacteriales; family Flavobacteriaceae; genus Flavobacterium; species Flavobacterium tructae. The sequence goes on along the minus strand of NZ_MUHH01000067.1, from coordinate 33,072 downwards.
GATATTAATAACATCTTTCGGTGGATTGACAATGGTGTAGGTATGATTGATAATACAACCTTTGCTGTCTGTAACGGCAACTTTATATTCTCCAGCCGAAGCATTCTTTAACACATTTGAGGTTTCACCGGTATTCCATAAATAAGTATAAGGCGCTTTTCCTCCTGAAGCGGTCAAGGTAATAGTCGCATCAGAACCGGCATAACAGGTTGGTATTTTAATGGTTTCGGCCGCTGCCAAATGAACAGGTGCTACAATGGTAATATTTTTTGTAACGGTACAACCGTGTTTGTCTGTGATTTTGACAAAATAATAACCCGGTGGTACATTTTTTATGGTAGCAGTTTGAGCACCTGTATTCCAGCTGTAGGTATACGGTAGTGTTCCTCCTGATGGGTTAGCATCAATAGTCCAGTCGTTGAAGTCTCCACAAAGAGTATAGTCAGCGGTAAGATTATTGTTGAGAACCTGAGGTTCAGTAACGATGAAAATTGGACTTGTAGCTTTGTTTCCATTTGAATCTGTTGCGATTGTATAGTACGAACCTTTTCCGATACCTGTTAGAGTAGTCGTTGTGGCCAATACGGTGGCATTGTTTTCTGCAAACCACTGATAAGTATAGCTTTCACCCGGTTTTAGGAATCCACCAATTGTAATAGGTTTCAAACTTCCGTTTTTATCTCCATTACATAAAACAACATTTTGTACTTCTACGCTAGTTTCTAGTAGAGGCGGTTCGGTAACTTGTAATAGCTGTGAAGTTAAACTACAGTTTTTAGCATCTTTGATGATAACATAGTAGTTTCCGGCTGCCAGATTTATTGCTGTGGCTGTGGTCTGATTCAATGCTGTACCATCGCTTTTGAACCAGTTATAGGTATATGTACCATTGGCTCCCTGTGCGGTTATGGCCAGAGATCCGTTGCTTAGTCCTTTTCCTGTAGCAGGAGTTGATACAATTTTGCTAATTATTAAAGCAGTTGGAGACGTAATTTTTACAGTCGCCTCTGTGCTTGTACATTGCTGTGTGTCTTGTACCTGAATGGTGTATTCTCCATCGGCTAAATCAGTAATAGTGGTTTTTGCTCCGTTCGCGAAATTGGTCCAGTCTTTAACCAGTATTCCATTTTGGAAATAACGGGATCTGAATATTCCATTTCCTCCTGCTGCTGTGATAGCAATACTTCCGTTTGCATCTCCTAAACATTTTACAGGTTCGGGAACGGATGTAAAGGTTATATAATCAGGCTGAGTTATGATTATTGGAGTAGTGGTTACTTCAATTGCTTTTGAATCTTTTACAACAGCGTAGTAAGTACCTATTTTGGCATTGATGAGTTTGATGCTGTTTTCATTTGGCAATAAGGTATTGTTTCTGTACCAACTAATTTTTTTGGTTCCAAAACCTCCGGCTACGGTTGCTTCGAGAATCGCATTGTTGGATTCAAAGCAGGTCATGTCCTGAGTTTGTCTGATTGTGATGGTTAACGGATTATCGGTAAAGTCAAAATCAGCATATTTTGTACAGCCAGTTGCATCCTGAACGGATACATAATAGTGATCTTTGACTAAACCTGTAAAGTCGACCATTTTGGCTGCTGTATTTGAAATTGTTTTTAGAACTGTTATGTTAGCCAGCGCATCTTTAGTGTAGAGTTTATACTCAAAATTTGGTTTTCCTCCTATAATTTCAAAATGCAGTGCACCGTCATTTCCGTTTAGAGCTGTAGGGTTGATATAGGTAATTTTATCAACATCAAATCCAAAATCTGCCGGTTGTGTGATGATGATGTTCTCCAGAATTCCAATACAATGGGTTGCATCAGCGGAATTGTAATTGGCATCACGAACTTCTACTGCATAATCACCTTCAGTAAGGGCGTTTAAGGCTACTGGCGTAAAGTTTTCGTAAGTATTGGTGGCGGTATTTCTCTTTTTCCATTGATAGTTATAAACTGGAGCACCATTTACGATGAAAGGTGTTCCTCCGGTAACAGCTATTTGAATTGCTCCGTCTTGTCCCGCAAAACAACTCACGGGAGTTTTTGAGGTTAAGTTTACCACAACGGCAGTAGGCTGTTTAAACGTTACGTCAATAGTATTAGAGTCTACATTGCCTACATCGGTAGCGGTAAGTGCGTAGTCTCCGTCTGCTATGTTTTTAAAACTGGCTGTGTTTTGAACAATAGTTACGACAGTTCCGGTTGTTTTATTTCTTAATTTATAAGTGTAAATTCTATCAATTTGGTTTTGTGTAAAAGTTGCTCCTCCGGTTGCAATAGCTTCTAAAGAGCCTACTAAACCGTTACATTTTGCCTGTAAATGAGTTTCAGTCAATACAGGTTTTGTTGGTTGTTCTATTGTATAACTGTTGGTGATCGTACATAGTTTTGAGTCGGTTATCAAAACGGTATAAACTCCTGCAGGAACATTGTTTAAGGCAGGACTATTAGTTCCTACTACCGTGTTCGAATTATTTTTCCATTGGTAGGTATATCCCGGAGTTCCACCCTCTACGGTGATTGCAATTTTACCGGTCGACAAACCAAAACCTGTTGTTGGTATAACCGTCTCGCTGCTGATGAAAAGAGATTTTGCTGGTTCAGTAATACCAACCGTTTGCACTTGTGTCTGACATCCGTTAGCATCACTTATAAATATGGTGTAGCTTCCGTTAGACAATCCGGTAATAAGTCCGGTTTTAGTATCAACTGTTCCACCGCTTGCTATGATAGTGTATGGTTTTGCAATGTCGGCGAACTTAGTTCCTCCAACGATGTTTAACTGCACGGTACCATTATTTCCATTATGACAGGATACCTCCGTTTTGGTGTAGGTAAAGGCCAGTTTATCCGGTTGTGTAATGGTAAAAGTGTTTGTTCCAAAAAGAATGTTGTTTTGCTGATCTTTTACGGTAATAACATAATTTCCGGCTCCTAATTCTATAGCTTCCGAACTGGTTAAATCGTCTTTAGTACTTTCGGTATGTTTATGTTTTACTCCGGTTGTAGTATTTAACCATTCAAAAGTATAGGCTTTCACACCGCCTCGTACGACAGCCGTAAATATGCCTGGCTCATCGCCATAACAGGCAACATTTGTATTTGGAGTCTGTATAATACTGATGATCTCAAATTTGTCGGGCTGTGTAATTTTGTAATCTACCTGTGGAAGACTACAGCCATTTGCATCTCTAACGATCAAATGATAAGTACCAATAGCTAAATTTCCGATGGAAGAAGCTGAACCAATTATGGTTGGCGATGCATCTTTTGTCCACTCATAACTATAGTTAGGTTTTCCACCCGACACGGTTACCGCTATGCTACCGTTTTTGGTTTCAAAACCGGTTAGGTCAACTAGGGTTGCACTTTCAATTTTTAAAGGTGCAGCAGGCTGTGTGATAACTACAGGTACATTAAGTGTTGCAGTACAACCATGATCGGCCTGATCTTTTACGGTAACGGTATAACTTCCTATTGTAAGATTTGACAGATCATCTGCCGTAGAGTAGTTCACACCGTTTTTAGTCCATTGTTGTGTATAAGGTCCGGTTCCTCCTGTGATAGTAATATCAATAGCACCAGTCGCGGCGCCATAACATAAAACATCAGTTTGCTTTGTTAATTTTACTATTAATTCATCTGGCTCGTTGAGTTTATAGTTGAGTTGTTCTGCTTTTGCAAAAGGACCAGCTGGTTCAGGATTTGCCGAATCGGTTACGGTAACGCTGTATTGACCAACACCACAATTTGTGATTTCCGATGCAGTTTCAGACGGAAGTACAATTCCATTTTTCTTCCACACATATTTGTAAGGTGCAATTCCACCTTTAGCAAGAGCAACCAATTTTCCGTTAGAATCTCCATTACATTTAATAAATTGGGTTTCTTTAATCTGAACTTCTAATAAGTCCGATTCGGTTACCGTATAGTCCTTTGTAACGATACAGCCCGCATTGTCTGCAGCATTTGCATTAGCATCTCTAATTTCTAAACGATAAGTTCCCGCTTTCAGAGCTGTTATATCTCTTGTTGTTCTCGGAAAAGTTGGATCACCGGCACGGGTCCATTTGTATTGGAAAGCCAGAGTACCTCCTGCTGGATCAGCAGGGAATATTATTGAACCAGTATTTTGATTAAAAATGGCCACATTTTTAATAGCTGGTGTTGGAACAACAATTGGATTAGGTTGGGTAATTTGGATATTGTCCAATCGTGCAGGGCAGCCATTTTCATCGGTAACGGTAACCCAGTAGGTACCAACAGGAACATTGCTCAGCCTTGAAGCTGTACTGCCGTTACTCCATAAATAACTATAAGCTCCGGTTCCTCCCGAAACAGTAACGTCTACGGCTCCGTCAGTTCCACCATTACAGGAAACATTACGGCGTTGCGCAGTTGAGTTTGTTATAGTAAGAACGTCTGCAGGTTCTGAGATGGTATAAACTATAGAGAAGATACTATTATTCGCATCGATTACTTTTACCATATAATCTCCTTTAAGGATTCCGCTTAGAGTAGCCGATTCTTTACCGGGCATTTCAGTTCCATTTAACAACCACTGAAATTTATAATTAGGGGTAGTGGTGTTTAGGGTTCCGCCACTTGCTACTACGGTTATACTACCAGTAGGCAGGCCTTTACATTTAATGTTGGTCTGATCTTGCAAGACTACGGCCAGTGCTTTTAATTCGATTATTTCGCTTGAGATGCTACATCCTTTTGCATCTCTAACTGTTACCCTGTACGTACCGTTTCCTAAACCAGTAGTAAGTCCCGCACCGTTAGTATTAGCACTAAAAGCCTGATTGTTTTTGGTCCATACATAGGTGTACGGAGTAGTTCCTCCCGTTGCTGTTACGGTAATAGTACCGTCGGTTGCAGCAGTCGATGTAGGTTGTGTTTGTGTTATGTTTGGAATGGCTAATGCCGCTGGCGGCTGCGTGATTTTGGTTATTACACCGTTGGAAAAAGTACAATTATTAACATCTGTTACGGTATACCAGTAATCTCCTTTTTTTAAGCCCGTTCTGGTTGCACCGGTACCACCGTCATTCCATTGTACGGTAAGCGTACCGCTTCCTCCGCTCAGACTTACCGTAATTTCCCCATCATTACCATCAAAACAGCTAACGTCTTTTTTAGAAAGCACAGCGGATCCTATTTGAGGATTAGGCTCTAGTAACACTACAGGTCCCGTAGCTGGATTATTCTTACTATCGGTAACAATAACTTTATAGTAACCGGCATTTTGTCCCGTGATACCAGGGGTTATACTTGGTCCCGAAATTTTACTGGAGTTATTTCCGGCTGCATCACAACTGTACCAGGTATAATTATATGTTCTGTCTATTGGTGTTGCGCTATACGGATAACCTCCAACAGCTGATGCAGTTAGGCTACCTGTTCCTCCCGGACACAATATATTAGTTGGTTTTGACGTACTAACTACTAATTTTCCAGGTTCGTAAATTACGAAAGGAACATCAGCACTTCTACAAACCCTGTCTTTGTCTTTTGCATACATGATGTAGCTTCCGGCTGGCAGTGAAGTCCATGAAACGGGAGTATAAGGCTGCCCGTCTTTGAAAAAGAAATAAACGAAGTCGCCTGTACCTCCTTCAAAAATAACAGAAAACGTACCATTGGCTCTGCCATTTTCTGTTGTATTGGTATAGCTCAAAGTACCAGCAGAAACTGTAATTGCTTTTGGTGTTGTGATTGTAATTGTTCTGGCTCCGTTAACTGCCGGTTGAGGGTCCGGAGCTTGAGAATACCCCAAGAAACTCATAAGAAGCAGTAGTAATAAGTAGATTTTTTTCATAATAATATGGTTGTTCGGGAATTTATTGTTCTGTGCAATCGAATTTGTCAACGATTTTAATGGTATGAGGTCCATCTTCCGTTATGGGTATGGTATGTGGATTTGTAAAAAGATGTTTTTGTGCCAAGGGTTCTCCGTCTAAAAGATAATAGTAGGGAGGGGTTCCCCCTGAGGCAGTGATCAATATTCCTTTTAGATCTGTGCTGCAAGCCGGCTGTACGGCCGTAGTCTTAAAAGTTAATGGGACTTTTTCATCAATCGTAAAAGGATCTGTAACGATAGCACTTAATCCTACTTGTTGACCATTATCGGCAGTACTTTGCGCCTGATATTTTATAGTGTATGTCCCCGCCGCTATTCCATTCCAGGTGTAGGTTTTATTTTTAGTTTCTTCTTCTGATGCTTTAATACTTTTGATAAAACCAGTATCCGGTGCCACCGGATTGACGCGGAACAGATTAAATAGAAACTGATCGTCTTTTTTTAGCAGTGATTCAAACTTTAGAGTAGCACTTCCGGTAGCTGTATTAGCACATTCGACCGCAGTTGTAGTTGGTTTTTTTTCTGCCAACTCAGGCGAACAGCCGATAATACCGTAGGTAACTATATTAGTAAACTGCGTCTGATAGCCAGTTCTAAAATGAATTGTAGTTTTTCCATTATAATTCTCAAGCTCTGATATTTTGAATGAAATAGACGGATAGGATTGAAAGTCACTTGGGAAATTAGCCCAATTTTGACCGTCATAACTATATTGCCAATTGAAACCATTTTCAAAATTGATTGTTTCGTTAACACAATAGCTAGTTTTAGAGCTTGTATTTGTCAGATGTAATAAAAGTATTGATGAGGAAGCAAAGCATCCAGAAAAAAAAGTGACATATTGAGGTCCATTTGTTTCAATGAAAGTATTCTTTTCAATGTAGCAGTCCTGATGCATACTAAAACAACTAAAATCTATCCTTTTCGTTACCGGATCAGGTGTTGCATAGAAAAAATCAGTTTGCGATATTGGTTGATACGTACCATTAGGGAATAAATTTAAACTATTACCCAAAAAAAAGATATCATATGATCCCTGAGTTTGCTCACGTTCAGTTCTAGGCTCCAAATCGGTATTGATAAGTAGTCCGTACTCGGTTTGAGCTTGCAGGGTCATTGATGCCATAAATAATATCAGATAGAGTAATGTTCTATTCATTTTAGATAGTATTTTATAGTTAGTTTTCAATACAATTAGAAGCATCAACAACGACTACTTTGTGCCCGCCGTCTGCTGTAATTGGGATTTGGTGATAACCGGAAAATCCAACTTTTTTAGGTACTGTCTGGCCGTTTACAACTTCGGTCTGATCGTCTAAAATGTAGAAGTACGGACTTGTTCCACCGGCCGCATGTATTTCTATGAAGCCTCGGCTGTTACTGCATTCAGGTTGTATTGCCGTTGCCCAAAAAGTTAAGGCTGTATTTTGTCTGATTTCGAAATTTGTTACCGCTGACAAAGTAGAAGGCGTACCGTTACCAAACTGTGTTTGAAATTTAAATTGGTACTGTCCCGGAGGGATATTTTTCCATTTGTAACTAAGTGCAGAAATTTTTTCTACATCAGGATCATTTGAAGTTGCATCAGTAATAAAAGTACTACCTACAGCATTGCGATTGAAAAGGTATTTTTCGCCCGGTTCCAGAGGTCTGCTAAAAGTAAAGGTTACGCTGCCATTGCTGTAACTGCAAGTGGTATAGTTTGGGTCGGAGGTAGCAGAAAGTTTAGGAGAACAAGGTATAATATTGTAAGTAACAACATTAGAATATACATTTTCATCAGGAGCATTTGGGTCAGAATCAATTAAAACCCTGAAAATGATAGTTCCCGTATAATTGTTTAAAGCCGGATAATTGGCTTTGACAAATTCAAAGCTTTGATTGGGTGTGGTAGTAATGTTCATAGGAGTGAAATTAATACCATTAGTACTGTATTCCCATGAAAAACGATAGGGTCCCGGGCAGCATACCGCGGTAAGTGTTTTTTTATCGCAAAACAAGTTGGTATATACGTCTGGTTCGGGTAAAACGGCATTGGTTATTCCCCAAAAACAATCATTCATGTTAATTGTACTCTGTTCATAACAAGCCATAGGATCACGCCAGGCACAGCCAAAACTGGTATCAGCTATCGAAATTAGTTCAACATAGGTTGGAGGGACATTAAATACATGATAGTCTCCAAATTCCGCAACTGGTGCAATGTAGGTGTTGCCGGACATAAAGAAATAAGACTGTAATGCAGCGCATTCATTAACACAGCTTCCCATACTATGACGGACGATGTACAGTTTTTGCGAATAAGTCTTATTGCCAGATAAGAGTATTACAGTGAATAAAAAAAGATATATTATTTTTTTCATAATGTTATTGTTCTATGCAATCAGAGCTGTCTACAACGATCACTTTATGAGCACCGTCTGTTGTTATTTTTATAGTATGAGGACTTGTAAAGGCATGTTTTTGCGACAAAGGCTCGCCGTCTAATAAATAATAGTAGGACTTTGATCCTCCGGTAGCCGTTATGTATATCCCTTTTGGGTCAGTACTGCAAGCTGGCTGTACTGCTGTTGCTGTAAAAGTTAAGGCTGTACTTTGTTTGATTTCGAACTTCGATACTGGTGACAAAGTAGACGGGGTATTGCTTCCAAACTGTGTCTGATACTTAAATTCATACACACCAACGGGTATATTTTTCCACTTGTAACTAAGTGCAGAAATTTTTTCTACGTCAGGATCATTTGAGGTTGCATCAGTAATAAAAGTACTACCTACAGGATTGCGATTGAAAAGGTATTTTTCACCCGGTTCCAGAGGTCTGCTAAAAGTAAAGGTTACACCGCCATTGCTGTAACTGCAAGTGGTATAGTTCGGATCTGACGTATTGCCTAATCTTGGAGAACAGGGTATGATATTATATGTTACGATTTTAGCAAATTGTTGTTGATATCCGGCTCTAAATCGTACATCGCCTGTACTTTTATAATTTGGTAAATCTTTTAATTGGAATGAAATGGACGCTTTTTCCTGAAATTGTGATGGAAATGGTGCCCAACCAGCACCATCAAATTGATACTGCCAATTCCAGCCATTTTTAAGGGTAATAATATCCTCTACACATTTTTGATTGGTTTCGGGATAAACAGGAATTGGTATGTTCATACTTAATACTTCAAAATCGCCAATACAACCTCCAAAAGCGTCTCTGCTAAAAGTAGCGATATTAAAAGGAGTAGAGTCTTTAATCTGACAATCGGTACCATTTTTGTTTCCGGCTGTTGCACTCCTGTAATCTATTTTGGAAGGGTTGTCTGTAACATAGAAAAAATCATATTCAATTTCAACTTCATCGCTGGTACTGCTACTTTTAAATATCGATTTGTTCCCCAACGTGAGGCTTAAGCTACCGGCATGACTGCCGTCCCATCCACGAGAAGGTGATAAAGTAGAAATTACAAGAATTCCATAGTCCGTTTGCCCATGAACAAACAGGTTTCCTAGAAAAAAAGTAAATAAAAGTAGTTTTTTCGTCATAGTGTTATTTTTCAATACAATTAAAGCTGTCTAGCACTATTACTTTATGCTCTCCATCCGTTGTAATATTGATGATGTCAGGGTTTTTAGTAAGCTCTTTTTTGGGCTCATTATCGAGAATGTAGAAGTAAGGGGGCATTCCTCCACTTACTGAAATGCTAATACCACCTTTATCACTACTACACGCTGGCTGTATGTCCGTTGCTGTAAAAGTTAAGGCTTTACTTGGCGTGATTTCGAACTTCGTTACTGGTGACAAAGTAGACGGGGTATTGTTCCCAAACTGTGTCTGATATTTAAATTCATATACACCTGGGGGTATATTTTTCCACTTGTAACTAAGTGCTGATACTTTTTCTACATCAGGATCATTTGAAGTTGCATCAGTAATAAATGTACTGCCTACAGGATTGCGATTGAAAAGGTATTTTTCACCCGGTTCCAGAGGTCTGCTAAAAGTAAAGGTTACGCCGCCATTGCTGTAACTGCAAGTGGTAAAATTAGGATCTGACGTAGTGTCTAATTTTGGAGAGCAGGGTATGATTGGATAGATGGCAATATCCGACTCATAGGTTTCAATTTTAGAAGTATTTAGATTTTCGTATTCAACAACAAATTTAACAAACAGGTTCCCTGTGTAATCTTTCAAATCAGGAACATCATTGAAATTAAAGTTTATCCCATTTTCGTTATATTGTGTACCATAGGTAAAATACTTCCATTGGGTGTCGGTGTTTTTCTTGTACTGCCATGAATAACCGGCACCTGACAATCGAATTTGTTTTTGTACAGTAAAATTGCCGCAGTTGCCAATTGAGCCACTTGGTTTCGGCAGATCTAAAAGCAGGAAGTTGGTGCGGCCGTGACAGGCACCCATAGATACACTTTTTGGAGCAACTAAAGTCGCTTCATCTTTTTGATTGCATTCTGGTCCTCCCAGTTGGGTTGGTTTAACAACATAAGAACCATTGATTACAATTTTAAGAGGGTATTTCGTTTCATCATACTGTACTAAATCATAGTAAATCTTAACATCATCGTCGTTATTATTCAGGTTATAGGCTTTACCAAAAGCCGAAGATCCTTTAGTGGTGATGTTTACACTATACGTATTGGATTTCAAGTCAGGACCATATCTTGTTAACTGAGTTTCAATTAATATTTTACCCGTTTGACCATAAATGAGCTGAGCCGCAAAAAAAGCGACTAAAATCAGAAGGTAAGTGGTTTTGTGTAAAATATTCATTATTGAATGTTTAGAATAGAATTTATCAAAGTTATTTTTCCATGCAGTCAAAACGGTCCAGGACAATCACTTTATGATCACCATCGGTTGTAATATCTATGATGTCAGGATTTTTGACCAGCTCTTTTTTGGTCTCATTATCTAGAATATAATAGTACGGAGGTGTTCCGCCACTTACTGAAATTTCAATGCCACCTTTATCCGTACTGCATTGAGGCTGTATGGCGGTTGCTTTAAAAGTTAAGGCCACTGTATTTTCTATTTTGAACACCGGAGTTTCTACCGGACTTGATCCAATTGTGGCATTAGGATCTGAAGCATTTTGTGTTTGGTACTTTATCGTATAAGAACCCGGAGCAATTCCTTCCCAAGTATAAGCTCTGTTCTTAACATCTGTATCTTTTGCAAACTTGTGACTTCTATAGGCACCGTTTTGATATAAAGTAAGAAGTAATTTTTGTCCTGTTGGAATGTCCGACAAAAAATTTAAAGTAACACTGCCGGTGGGTTCATCAAAACATTTAACCTGAGCGGTTACCGGTGCACCATTGAGTTTAGGAGAGCAGGGAATAAATTTGTACGTTAAAATATCAGAATAATCATTTGCTCCGCCACTTCCGGTTCTGGTGTATCTCGCCCTCAATTGAAAGTTTTGATTCAATTGCAGATTAGGGATGGATGTAAACGTTATTGGTATGTTTTGTGCCGATCTTGAGGCATAAGGAAGAAGCTCTTTCCAGCCTGCCGTGTTTGGATCATAATATTCAACAGCAAAAGTCATAAAGCCACTTTCACCAACTACGGCTACCGTAAAATTGAAAGTTTCACATTGTTTCAGCTCTGAATTTGAAACATTGTAATTGTTTGCTTCCACAAGGGTTTGCAGATAGAAGAATTCAAACTGGGTATTGTGTGTAACCGTAACGTTATCAAAATTATAAGCAAAGTTAGATTGCCAGTAACCGGAATACGGACCTGTCATAAATGGTGCATGTTTCTGAAAGAATCCCGAAGATACGTTATCAACTGCTCCACTAAGACGCAATGGGGTATTGGAAACTACGACACCATCCATCGGACTGGCACCTGAATTTTTTAAAACATACGAAAATGAACTGCTTGAGCCCGTCGAACTTGCATTGGCATAAGTTCCGTTGAAGGGATATGTATCACCAGTGTTCAAGTAAAAGTAAACGTTTCGGCTGGTGCTTGGTGATTTTCTTAAGTCCCACTTCACTTTATATTTGTATGTTGTCTGGCCGTTGAGTAACTGCATACCAAAAACAGTCAAAAACAGACAGGCTATTTTTAAGGTTTGGAATATGTTTTTGTATGTCATAAATGGTTTCATGTCCTTAGAACTTTACAGTGAAAAAATCCATTTTAGAGGTTCTTCCATCTTTAAATGTTGCTCTGATACCGTATTGGTATGTCGTATTAATGGTAATGGTAGGATCTGGTAAAAAGCGTGTTTTTCCAGGAACAATCTGAATCAGTTGCAATGGATCTTTATCTGAAGCTTTGTAGATTTCGAAGCCATCAACTTCATTGTTTGCGTAATCCCAGGACAAATCAATAGTATTGGAAGTTTTATTAGGCTGAGCGAAAAAACCTTTCACAGCAGGCATTGCAGAATACTTTGGAACAAATAAAGTTAATCCCGGTGAAGGATTAGAAACTAAATTACTCTCATCTTTGGCAAAAATGGCATAACGGTAAGTGTTACCTTCAACCGCCGTTTTGTCCTGAAATTTTTCTTCCTTATTCTTGGTCTCCAAAATCAGTGTCCAGTCTTTTTGATCATTTTCTTTTCGGTACAACTGGTGTACGGCCACATCCTCACTCTGGCTGTTTACCCATTCTAGAAAGACTGCTCCTTCTTTGATTTTGAAGCTGGTAAAAACAGGTGAAGTGGGAGGGATGACATCTGGTTTTTTAATAATTAAGACATCTGAGAAATCAGACATATTGTAATGATAATCTACAGCAATAACTTTGTAATAAACCTTACTGTTCAGACTTTTAACAAGCACTTTGTCCTGATAAGAGTTGGGTTCGCTAGGACTTACTGTCAGCTGTGTAAGTTCTTCTTCAGCGGTATTTCCTCTGTAAATACGATAACCAAGAAGATCTTTCTCTTTGTTAGGATCCCATGTTAATTTCACCACACCTAAACTGTCTATAACTCCTTTTAAACCGATAGGTTTAGAAGGTGGTATTGAGTCTACGGGCTGTACAAGCATAGGAAATGAAGTTCTGTTGCTGCCTTGTTTTCCAAGGGCTGTAATCGTAAAATAATTCGTCGATAAGAGTTTGTTGTACGTCACCGTACGACTCTTGGCAGGAATGTTTTTTATTACCGTTTTGTAGCCATCATCATCCTTATCAGATCGGTTTAATTCAAATCCTGTGATTTCATTATCACCTTCTGCCGGAAATTCCCAAGTCAACGTAACGGTGTTTTCATCTTTAAATTCTTTAACAGTAAGATGAGGAACATATTTTAAGATCGCAGTTCCTTTTCCTGTTATAACTTGTGAATAGGGACCTAATTCACCAAAAGGTGAAATTCCCTGAATTCTGTAACTGTACGGTTTATTGTTGGCAATAGAATCGACATAGAAAATTTGATTGTTACTGGTGTTTTCCTGATTTAAACTGGTGTAAGGTTTATCTGTGATTCTCTCGAATGTCTTTTTATCGGTTGAACGTTCTACAAAATAATTGGCATAGGTATGCGAAAGTATTTTAAAATTCCAGCTTAACATGGTGCTACTGTCTGTAAAATGAGCCGTAAAATCCATTGGTTTTGGAAGAGGTTGATAATCCTCTAATCCAACGAAAATTCCACCATAAGAAATTGTAGCCTCTTTTTCAGGTACGTTTGAGATTATCCTGTAGGCATATTTTTCGTTAGGTTTAACCGTTTTATCTTCAATTCCCAGACCTGCTTTTTTCGCAATTTCGTAATCCCTGTCGGCGGTTAGCAGAGCAAACGTAAACCTTTGCTCGTTCTCTTCTGACAGGTTTACGATATTTTCTAATTTATCTGTACCGGTAACCGAGAAATTTTCTCCATAAATGGCTTGTGCTACAATGGCAGCATTGTCGTTCTTTTCGATTAGTTTTTCCCATGTTTCCAGCGGTTCCGGTTTCAAAGCATTAATTAGAACTACTTTTTCAGGGGTTGGTAAAGTTTTATTGTTACGGGTAACGGTATAACGTTCTACAGTATATCCATAAGTATTTAGTTTTTTCCAGGCCATCGCATTGCTGACGGCCCATCTTAACAAAATTCTGTCTTTTTGCACTCTGGCTATAACTTGTATTTCTGATTTTATTTCGTTTGGATTCGCTTCTCCCGTACCATTTTTCTCTTGCGCATAGTTAGTACCGGTTATTATAAAAGTAAGGAGAATTAAAAATTTAAGCTTCATGCTAATTTGTTTTATTGAATGTAAAAATTGAACTGGTACCAGCTTGTCCACCAGGAAGTATATAATTTAATTTGACATTGTAAGTGCCATCTTTTATCATTGGAAATCTTCCTGTTATGATGTAATTATACTTATCGATCATAGCCCTATTCTGACTGTTTAAATATTTATTAACTACTTTATACTGAATTTTGATAAAATCGTCCTTATAGTAGAAAGGTTGGTTGTAGCGATACGGCAGCCTGTCTCTTAAATAAGAACTTTTTGGATTATTTATTAAATCTGACAGGTAAGAAGTGATTATTTCCACCCCTCTAACCGGAGGATTTCCTAAAAGGCTCGTATTTCTGTTTAAAGTTAAATCGGCTTCTAAAGGATATCCCTGATAAATCAATGGATGTATATCATTTTTAAAATAGCTGTCGTCTAATACAGCCTCAACACTTACCAATGGAACGTTCATTGATTGAGGTGTTCCGGCGATTTCGATTTCATCAAAAGCTTCAGTTGCGGTGTTTTCGGCATGCAATGCATGAATATCGGCTTCGATAATTTCGATGTGCGTTTTACGTGCTTTCTTAGCAGTCATTTTTTCCTGAAAAGTATTGTATTGACTGGTATTGAAATTGTATTGCAGCAATTCGACACCCTGACCACCAGTTAATGTTTCTACCAGTTTATTACTTTTAACTTCTACATTGGCATTGGTACCAAGATCCTGCTTGTCAAAACTTTCATTCAGGTTGGCATTAGCGTCTTTTGTAGTTTCCAGTGTCATTAAGGATAAACTGTATGGTTTTAGGTTTTCTAAAGCGGGTAAACTAACGATTACCTTTTTTGAATCAGCTTTGTAACCTATAGTACCATTTGTCGTTTTACTTCCGGTTTTATAGGTTGCTTTTTGTGATTGTCCCGGTTTCAGATCAAACAAATATGCCTGTCCAATTTTTAGCACAACATACGCTTCTTTACTCTCGTTTTGATACACATATTTTTGATCAAAAACAGGGTAGCTATAAGCAATATTGCTTACCGGAATGTTATTTGGTGCCACACCTGTCGTGAAAGTTCTGGTTTCTGTTTCCATTGCCACCTGACCCTGATCCATAATGGTTTTCCATGCACCATTTGCATATTCCTGAAAACTTACTTTTACCGTTAAGGTTAATTCTGATTTTTCAGGTAATATTTCAAATGAATTAAAACTTACTAAATCATTTGTTTTGTTCCAGCTTAAGTTACCAATCACAGGGACTCCGCCTTTCTTGACGGTATATTCTTCGAGTTTGAGGCGATAGGTTTTAACCCCGTCATCTCCTTCAATATTAAAGTTTTTATCGACAGGCATATTAAATCCAACCTGAGGTACGGTAAAGACATCTACATCTTTAGCTCCCTGAGCTGGAGTGATATCGGCAATAGATTTTAAACCTTCTAACGGATTTGCAGATATGAATTCGCACTGTTCTCCAAATTCAAGTTTGAAACGGAAACTACCTCTTACGGCACCACCAAGAAGGCTGAATTCACCAGCCATATAGCCTCGAATCCATACCGGATTTGGCAGTTTGGCCTGTAATAAAACAGCACCTCCACCTTTTATAATGGATATTTTCTTTCGTATAAAAAACAGTTTAATATTAATTCCAAGTTCCCCTTGCATATAGGCATACGACTGACCATTAGCATACCAACCGTTTATACCAATTTGTCCTGAGCCCTTACATTGTGCTTCTCCATAATCTTTAACCATAATATCAAATCCAAATCCAGCTTGGAAATTGGCGTAGAACATTAAGAAACTCAAGTTTCCGGTTTTAATGCTAAAATCAGAACCAAAGGCAAATCCTTTTCCTGAAGCAATGCTGTTTTCGTCACGCATATAATTCAGTTTAGCAACATCAACTCTTAAAAGTTTTGCAACAATATCGGGTGGAGGAGGACTGCCCGGAATATCATCTCCAAGCATAAAATAACCACCTGCTTCAACTTCGACAGATCCAATAGCCAGTTTTATACCCAAGCGATCCGTAGGAGTACCCGCACGGATGTACCATTTGTCCGGACCAAAGTGTAAAACTGCCCAACCCGCTCTGTTACCGGAAGCACGGCCTTGTATGAAACCACCCGGAGTATCAATATATAAATCGAAGGTACCGTGTAGTGTTTTGGCTCTAAAATCGTATTCTATTGCAGCAAAGGCATTGATCCCCATACTGTTTTTTACATCATTTGGATAAAGCTGTTCCGCTGCGGCCGATAAATTGCTTGTTTTTAGTGCTTCAGTTGCGATCGTACCCATTAACGATTCATTTTCGGTAACCGTCTGTAAGGCTTTTGTTAGTTCATCAGCCCCCGGAATTTCAAATGGCTGCATGATGTGCCCTTCTCCATAAATACTGATTCTATTAAGACCGCCATGTTTATTAAAAGCAATTTCGAAACCGGCACCTCCCCAAAAAGCATTTGCTGTTGCAGTACCCGCAAACTTAATCATTGCCTTAACTCCTAATCCTGAATCTGCGTCAGGTACATAATTTGATTTCGATGCTACAAAAGAAGAACTAAAGCCGTCTTTTTTCATTTGATAATAAGCACCACCACCAAAACCTTTAAAAGTAATGGCTCCGGCAGGAATATTTAAGTTGTCTACCATGGCATCTACATACCAATATCTAAAAGTAGTAGATCCAAAAATAGCATTGGCTTCTACTTTGATACCTCCTGTAAAATCGGCCGATACACTTCCTTTGAAACCATTTCCATAAACAGGATCATTATCCATTATGGCAATGCTTCCTTTAAATTTTACACCACCTAAGTCTGCGGCAACTTTTATTTCCTCAAACTTAATGCGTTCGTATTTCCATTTCTGAATTCCTTTTTCTCTGTCGAACGACCCAATCACATAAAATTTAGTTTGACCGTTAAACTGATTTTTCATGATGTTAATGGCAACATCTACTTTCAGACTGGCAGATACATCTGTAGCGACGAGAGAAATTTCGTTAATGGTAACAGGAAAATTACTTACTGCGGCATCTTTTTCCTGAATGTGTTTGTAACCAAAATAGTCTGCCGTTAGATAAGGTACAACAGTCTGTAAGGTTAAATTCTGGAAAATGATTCCTTTAAAATTAATAGCTTCCTTTTTCTCTCCATCTGCATTAGTGGTTTCAGAAGATTTAATGGGTGAGTTAGCAAGTTCAGCCGCAGTAGTATTTTTATTGCTGCCTTTTAATGCTAAACTTCCGTAAAGAACCGCTTTTGGTAAAAACTTCCCGTCTTTTACCTTTAGTTCCAAATAAGAGTTTTTTTCTAAAGAAGCCGTCGCTTTAAAAGCCTGAAAGCAAATATTGTTGGTTACATCAGCTTTAAGAATGTATTCGTTATCGACAGGGTTGATGATGGCATTGTAAGCTAATCTTCCTCTCGATTTAGGATCACATTGCGTATTTTCTTCCGAAGAAACCGGTAAAACAATTTCACCATTGAAGGCGGCTGCTGTTAATGAGTTGGCCCTGAATTCCATCTCAATATGGTCTAATGAAAACTGCCATCCTGAAGCACTTCCTTCTTTAAGGCTAAAAACATTATCACCTATAAATTTTCCGGAAACCCCCATTCTGTCGATTAACAGATTGGCTGCTTCAAATTTAACCCTCTTGTTTTCGTCTCTCTTATTGAACTGTTCCGGTAATACAACTTTTAGGGATTTGACATAAAAACCTCTCCATAAATTTTCGTTACCAGGCACCAGATAATCTTTTACATAATCTGCATCCGGCCATTCGATTTTATCAGAGTTTCTAATATCACTTAAATCAATTACAGCATTGTTTAACTCAAAAGCAGGGCCTTTGCCCTGATAAGAAGTCAACTGAAATTTGGGTAGTGATATCTCAATCAGAATATCATTCCAATTGGATACTATGGTCTGAAATGAACCTCGCACACGATTCGGAGCGGGGATAAGCTTGTAATCATCGTCGACAGGTTCGAGAAAGTTTCTTGAAAATTCAACATCCGCTGCAATTCCGAGTTCCTTAAAACCATTACAGTCAATTGTTACATAAGTCTTTTTTTGTACAACTCCTGTAGACATCTCCATACCTCCTTTTAAAATAAGTAAGGCATTTTGACCATTTATATTAATGGGAACATCTCCGAGTAAAACTAAATTCGTTGCCCCAACCAATCCGCCTTTATGAGAAAGCTTAATACCGTTAGCACCAAAAAACAATTCTTTTGGTTTTCCAAGTGAATCATTTTGTGGGATCACGATTTTTACAAAAGCCGTCAGTTCCGTATATTCAGGAGTGAATTTGGCGCTGCTGATACCAAGCATGTATTGTATACCTCCAATGGTCTTTTTTATACCAAGAGGAAGCATAGATAATTTTTTAGGCTCTAATAAATCAGTGAGGTTATCGTTTTT
Source organism: Flavobacterium tructae (assembly GCF_002217475.1). Lineage (GTDB taxonomy): Bacteria > Bacteroidota > Bacteroidia > Flavobacteriales > Flavobacteriaceae > Flavobacterium > Flavobacterium tructae. Next base: position 14,549 of record NZ_MUHH01000067.1, on the reverse strand, counting down.
GGCAATTTCCTTAAAAACAGACATGGCCAAATCACGATCTTTATTGATTTCTTGTGAAACCGGAAAGTTCTTTTTTAAGAAATCATTTGTGAATTCGCTTTTTGGAGTCTGGTAATAGCTAAGAGAATTGTTTAACAGACCAATTTCGTCTTTTGGAAGATTTTTAGAAATAAAAACCTTCTTTGAATTGGTAATGGTATCAGAAGTATTAGAAAAGCAGTTTATGCTAACTAAAAATAAAATAATACTTGCAATAAAAGGAAATAACTTAAGAGTAGTTTTTTTCAAGTCTTAGTAGGTTTGGTTGTGGTATTAGGCAATATATATTTCATGAGGGATTCAAACCGAAGTAGTTCTAATTCCTTAATCGGATATCGTTTTTAACAGGAAAGGAGAAGTTTATTGGTGCTATACTTTCTTTTCGGAGTATTAGTTTTTAGGTTGAAAGCCATAAAAAACAGAGGCTTATTTTCTTTATAGTCATTTTGTTAAGTTTGGTTTTGTTAAAATTTTGCCAAACATAAGCAATCTTTAAGAATATTCTTTACGGGTTTCCACATTAGGGCAAAAAAAAACTCCGGAGAATTCCGGAGTTTTTTGTATGGTGTTGAAATATAAGTTTTTACTCTTCTTTCATGGTGTGATAAACGTTCATTACGTCGTCATCTTCTTCGATTTTTTCGATTAGTTTTTCAACGTCTGCGATTTGAGCTTCCGTAAGTTCTTTTGTAATTTGAGGAATACGTTCAAATCCTGAAGATAAGATCTCCAAACCTCTGTTTTCCAGTTCTTTTTGTAAAGCTCCGAAGCTTCCAAAAGGGGCGTAGATTAAAATTCCGTCTTCGTCTTCAAAAACTTCCTCGGCACCAAAATCAATTAGTTCTAACTCTAATTCTTCAGCATCAATTTCACCTTTTGTAATTCTGAAATTACAAGTATGATCAAACATAAACTCAACAGAACCTTGTGTTCCCATTGTTCCGTTACATTTGTTAAAATAGCTTCTGATGTTCGCTACCGTTCTGTTATTATTGTCAGATGCTGTTTCAATTAAAATAGCAATTCCGTGTGGAGCATATCCTTCAAACAGAATCTCTTTATAGTTGGCAGTATCTTTATTACTTGCATTTTTTATCGCACGCTCGACATTGTCCTTAGGCATGTTAGCGGCTTTTGCATTTTGTATTACAGCTCTTAATCTAGAATTGGCCTCCGGGTTGGGACCACCTTCTTTAACGGCCATAACGATATCTTTACCAATTCGGGTAAATGTTTTAGCCATTGCTGACCAACGTTTCATTTTTCTTCCTTTTCTAAATTCGAACGCTCTTCCCATTTCTAATTTTTAGTTTTGTGTGGCAAAAATACGGTTATTCCTTATTTTTCCAAAATCAATTGAATTCTTTTTTAGTGATAGTTAGGACTTAGAGGTTAAAAAGTTTAAAGTTTACGGTTTAAGGTTATCCGAACTCCCTTTTGTAAAGTAGAAAGTCTAACGTCCAATGCCTATAGTCTACAGCTTATAGCTTATAGCCAAGAACTATTTCCACGCATTAAACTCATTAATAACATTTACGGCTTCATTTAGATAGGGATTCGTTTTTAGATTGTCAATCTGGTATTGGTTGATCGTTTTGTCATTAGGGTATACACCCAGCAGAAACTGATTTACCGTAGAATTATAGACATCCAGAGGGTTGTTTTCATCGTTAAAAGTATTGATTTCGGTCCAAAGTGAGTTCACTACTTTTTTCTGTTTGAAGACAGCATCTATAGTCATCGGTATTTCGGCTTTTGGAGTATTGATAAGTTTATCAATTTTTTGATTGATCTCTTTTATGTTATTGAAAAAGTAATTGTCTGCCAATCTTGTTGTACTATTTTGAGCCAGTTTGTCGATTAGGGCTCTTTTTACGTAAGGCTTAAATTTTAAAGACGGTGTGATACTATCATTTTTAATTGCGGTAGGAAAATTGCTTTCTCGTTGATAAACATTTTCATAGAATTCAGGAAGAATTACATCCGGTTTTACTCCGATATATTGATGACTTTTACCTGTAACTCTGTAAAATTTGTTAATTGTAATTTTTAAAAAATCAGTGTTTTTAGTTTCGTCAAGCGAAAGAATGGTTTGCATGGTCGCTTTCCCAAGCGTAGTACTTCCTAATAATAAAGCACGGTTATAATCCTGTAATATAGAGGAAAAGAATTCACTTGCCGAGGCAGTATTGCTATTGACCAGAATGACTATCGGACCTTTATAAATCAAACCTTTATAAGGATCATTGATAATCGATTTTCCCTGATTACGATCTACAACTATAGAAAGTGGTCCGTAGTCAATAAACATTCCGGCTAGTTTTATTGCTTCTTCCATCGATCCGCCGCCATTGTCAATCAAATCAATTACGAGTCCTTTTATATTGTCTCTTTCCAGTTTTATAACTTCGCGAGCCACATCATCAGCACAGCCTTTGCGACTATTGCCTTCTAAGTCAGCGTAAAAACTTGGAATTTTGATGTACCCAATTTTACTTTCCTTTCCAACAATAAAGCTAAAAACAGAATTCTCTTCGTCTTTCATCACCTTTTTTTCGATATAAACATCAAAGCTTTTACCCGAGTTTCGTTTTAAAGTTAGCGTGATGCTTTTGTTAGATTCCGATAAAATCAAGGTGGAGATAGATTCCAGCGAAGCACAGGAAACCTGCAAAGTTTCTTTTTGGTTGGATATTGAAATGATCTGATCGCCTTTTTTGATCTGACCAGTTTGATAAGCAGGACCATTAGGATCAACTTCGGCTACAATGATTTCATTTTTTTCATTTAAATTAACAGTCATTCCTAAAGATAAATGTTCTTTAGAAAGTGATGCCACAAAGCTCGTTTTAGAATCGTCACTAAAATAGGCAGAATGAGGATCAAAGTAGGTACAAAAGAAATTGTAGAACTTTTCTTCCTGTCTGACATTTGTCTCTAAAAGTGTATTGATTCGGCATATTTCATTGGATAAAATTAGTTTCTTTGATTTGGACTCTATCGACTGAAAATTGACCTTAATTGAATCTAAATTGTCACTTAGTTCGGCTATCTCATCCAAAATCTGGTAGCGGATTTTTTTAAGCCATACTTTTTCAAGGTTTTCTTTTTTAAGGTAAAAAGGAAATGATTTTTTATAAAACCGGATAGTATCTGTTTTGCTGTAATCGATAGGTGCGGTTTGAATTTTTTCAAGAACCTTTTTTGTTCTCAAAAGACTTTCTTTGTATTTGGAAGTAATATCAGCCAAAAAACTGCAATCATTACTAAGAATAAAATCGTCCAGGTTGGTGCGGTATTTTTCTGCCATTTCATCGTACTCCGTTTTAAAAAAAATATTTCGGGAAGGATCTAATTCGTTGATCAGATTATCAAAAACAAAAATCGACAAGCTATCATCAACGGGTTTTGGTCGGATGTGATCTTCCTGAATAACGGCATTTATTTTGTTGACTATTTCGCAAGTGGGATTTCCACTTTGACTAAATAGAATATTTGTGGTTAGAATCAACGCCAGTGCTATTTTTTTCATAAATCGGAATCTTCGTTCAGACTAAAATTACGTTTATTTTTTCATAAAAGGATATACTTTTCTAAAAATTCTTACATTCAGATAAATTTTATTCTGCGAAGTTTTCGCCATGAATTCGCGAATTTGGCAGCCTTTTTTATTTACAATCATTTGTGAATTTGTGGCAGAAAAAAAACTATAAAAAAAATGCATCACTTGTTAAGCAATGCATTTTTAGAATATTTAGGATAAAATATTATTTCTTATAAAAAGGTAATTTAACCACTTTTGCAGCTACATCATTTTTTCTGATTCTGATAAAGATATCGCTGTCAACGGCACTATTATTTACCGTAACATATCCTAATCCAATACCTTTGTTCATAGAAGGAGACATAGTTCCCGAAGTTACTACACCAATCACAGCACCTGAAGCATCTACAATCTCGTAGTCATGTCTTGGTACCGCACGCTCCTGCATTTCGAAAGCAATTAATTTACGGGTAACACCTTCTTCTTTTTGTTTTTTCAGATTTTCAGAATTGGTAAAATCTTTAGTAAACTTAGTGATCCAGCCTAATCCTGCCTCTAAAGGTGAAGTAGCATCGTTAATATCATTTCCGTACAAACAGAATCCCATTTCAAGACGTAATGTATCACGAGCAGCTAATCCGATAGGTTTAATTCCGAAAGCAGCACCCGCTTCGAAAACTTTATTCCAGATAGCTTCAGCATCGGCATTTTTACAGTAAATTTCAAATCCGCCAGAACCGGTATAACCAGTTGCAGAAATAATTACATCGTTGAATCCTGCAAAGTCAGCTACTTCAAAATGATAATATGTAATAGCTCCTAAGTCGATAGAAGATAAAGACTGCATAGCTTCAACCGCTTTTGGTCCCTGAATGGCCAATAAAGAATAATCATCAGAAATGTTTTTCATTTCAACACCCAAATCATTGTGCGAAGAAATCCAGTTCCAGTCTTTTTCGATATTTGAAGCATTTACAACCAGTAAATACTCTTCTTCTTTCATTTTATATACAATCAAATCATCTACAATTCCACCTTCGTTGTTTGGCAGACAAGAATATTGTGCTCTTCCGATCGTTAAAGTCGAAGCATCATTTGAAGTTACTTTTTGAATCAAAGCCAAAGCATTTGGACCTGTCAACAAAAATTCTCCCATATGCGAAACGTCAAAAACGCCCACACTGTTGCGAACTGTTTCGTGTTCAGCATTTACGCCCTCATAGGTAATAGGCATATTGTATCCGGCAAAAGGTAGCATTTTCGCTCCCAAACTCTCATGTATGTGCGTAAGCGCAGTATTTTTCATTGTGTTGTTTTATAAAATTGTGTCGCAAATTTATTTAAAAAATATCGAAGATTTATATACTAAATTATTAAAATTCGCAATATTCTTGCCCGATTTATGCATACGAAGCAATATCCCGCAGTTTCAATAGTTTTTTTGCGTTTTGTTTTTCTAAGGAATGAAAGAAAGATACTAGCGACAACAGAATCTGACTTTAGGATCTTACAAAGTGCCTACATCTTTAATTTTTTATGTAACTTTAAGTAATAAAATCTGTCCGATGAAAGATCCATTTCTAATTACAAAAGAAGAGGTATTAAAATTTCTCAAACCGGTAAATCCTATAACTCATAAGGGACTTCAGGGGCATGCGGTTATCATTGCCGGAAGTTACGGAAAAGTAGGAGCGGCAGTTTTAGCATCAAAATCCTGTTTAAAATCGGGTTGCGGACTAGTAACGGTTTTTGTACCCAAATGCGGCTATCAAATTCTGCAGATCTCGATTCCGGAAGTGATGGTGATAACCGATGAAAATACTAATTTCCTGACCAGTATTCATCTTCCGTTAGTACCTCAGTCCATCGGAATTGGACCCGGAATAGGAGTGGAACTTGGTACCCAAAAAGCGCTTTTTGAGTTTTTAAGAGTGAACAAATCTCCTTTAGTATTGGATGCTGATGCCTTGAATATTCTGGCAGAAAATTTAACCTGGCTGGAATTAGTTCCTGAAAATACTATTCTGACACCACATCCAAAAGAACTCGAGCGTTTAATAGGTAAGTGGAATTCAGAATCGGAAAAATTTCAAAAAACGATTGCTTTTTCAGAAAAGTACAAAGTAATCATTGTCATGAAAGGCGCACCAACCTACATCATCATTAAGACTGAGATTTACGAAAACACCACCGGTAATGCAGCTTTAGCCACTGCCGGAAGCGGAGATACCCTCACCGGAATCATTACAGGCTTACTGGCTCAGGGCTACGAACCTAAATACGCAGCAAAACTAGGCGTTTTCCTCCACGGACTTACAGCCGATATTGCGTTACCAAAAACAGGGTATGAATCTTTTACAGCGTCTACTATTATTAAGTATTTGGGAAAAGCTTTTTTGAGTTTGGTTTAATTTAACCGCAACGTTCGCAAAGGGTTACGCAAAGCCTTGCGAACCTTTAGGTTATACAAAAAACTAAATGATAAAACCCTCGCGAACTTTGCGGTAAAAAAACTAAGCAAGCCTAAGTAAGTCTAAGCAAGTCTAAGTACGTCTAAGCAAGTGTCCTTCGACTTCGCTCAGGATACCAAAACTGAGAATAAAGCTGCTTGATCTGCACGAACGAGAAAAAATCTAAAATCTGGTCTGCATAATCTAAAATCAAAAAACGTAAGTTTGTAATCTCAAAGATTAGAAACTTAGTAGCTCAGTTTCTTAGCATCTTTGAATTTAGAAAAAAATGAAAAACAACTTCGATCTCAGAACAGTAAACGTCATGCGTTATATAACGCCATTGCGCGAGGGAGGTTCTTTACCTGCTTTGGCAGAAGCCGATGACGATTTTAAATACGTCTTAAAATTTAGAGGAGCCGGTCACGGTGTAAAAGCTTTGATTGCCGAATTGGTGGGTGGACAAATCGCAAAAGCCTTAAAATTGCAGCTTCCGGAATTAGTTTTCGCCAATCTTGACGAAGCGTTTGGAAGAACCGAAGCTGATGAAGAAATTCAGGATTTACTGCAGGGAAGTCAGGGATTAAATCTGGCACTCCATTTTTTATCAGGAGCCATTACATTCGATCCTGTTGTGACCACCGTTGATGCTAAGCTGGCTTCACAAATTGTTTGGCTGGATGCTTATATTACCAATGTCGATCGTACTTTCAAAAATACAAATATGCTAATTTGGCATAAAGAATTATGGCTGATTGATCACGGAGCGTGCTTGTATTTTCATCATTCCTGGAACAATTGGGAACAGCATGCCAAAAGTCCGTTTGCATTAATTAAAGATCATGTTTTATTGCCGCAAGCTTCGCTTTTAAAGGAGGTAGATGCTGAATTTAAGGCACTTTTATCGCACGAAATATTAGAAGAGATTGTAAATACAATTCCACTGGAATGGCTGCAATGGGAAGATACCGAGGAAGAACCGGAAACCTTGCGAAATGTGTATTTACAGTTTTTGCAGACCCGATTAAATCATTCAGAAATCTTTGTAAACCAGGCGCAAAATGCAAGATAATCACTTATATGAGTATGCCGTAATCCGCGTGGTGCCAAGAGTAGAGCGCGAAGAGTTTCTGAATATCGGAATCATTTTGTTTTGCAAAAAAAAGAAATTCATAAAAGTTCTTTTTCATCTGAATAAAGAAAGAATACAAGCCCTTTCTGCCGACTTTGACATCGAACAGTTAGAATGTAATTTAACGTCATTAGAAAAAATTGTTAATGGAGCCAAAGACGGCGGACCGATCGCTGAATTTGAGATTCCGGAACGTTTTAGATGGCTCACAGCCATTAGAAGTTCTGCAATACAAACGTCAAGACCTCATCCGGGCTTATGTCAGGACTTAGAAAAGACGATTCAGAGATTATTTGAAGAATTGGTGCTTTAGAGGAGGTTCAAAGTGGCAAAGGTTTTTTTAACCGCAAAGGACACAAAGAATTACGCAAAGTTCGCAAAGTTTTTAGGTAAAGCTTTGCGAACTTTTATATTTCATAAAATTTAAAACAGATTAAAATCATTGTAGTTTTTGCATTAAAACCTGAAACCTGAAACCTGAAACTTGAAACTTGAAACCTGAAACAAAAAAACCTGAAACAAAAAAACCACGAACTACAAAACTGTAATCCATGGTTTCAAAATAAAACTAACTTGTATTTATTATTTGTAACTGATTAAAACGATCCGCAGATATTGCCGCCTAAAGTTGCTCCTGCATTGGCAGAGATATCAGCTTTAACAGCAGTTTTGTTCAGTTTTACGATCGAATAGGGTGGAGTAAAAGCAGTACCGCTTCCGGCTTGATTTCCGGTGGTATTGGTGAAAACATTGTCTGTTGCTGTAACAGCAGTAAAACCGCTCATTAGATCGATAGGAGTTTTTACACCTTCAAAAACGTTGCTTTCTACATTTAGACTCGCTTCAAAACCTGCAGCAATACATTTATTACTTACCGTACTGTTAAAGAAGTTGTTTACCAGATGTACTTTTCCAAAACGCACTCTAGGCATTCTTTCTTTGCAGCCCGGAGCCCACCAGCAGCGAGCGAAAGTGATTCGTAATTTTCCACGATCGGCAGTTGCACCATCACTGGAACCAATTAAATTAGAATACCTGTGATCGTCAGAACCTCCGGGACCTCCGGCTTTAGGAGCTTTTAAATAACCGAATTTTGTATACGATACCGTAACAAAATCTGATTTATTTTTGATGTCGAAGTTCCCGTCAACCCCATCTCTAAATTCACAATGGTCTACCCATACATTTTGACAATCATCTAAAATTGCATTGTCCCAGCCATCTGTGTCATAAGCACCCGGACCTTCAAAAATAAGATTTCTGATAATCAGATTCGTGCATCTTTTGATATTGATGATACCCGAACCGTCTTTCGTTTGGTTGGTCGAAACCAGTTTGGCACCGCTTGCACCGTAAATGGTTTTGCCGCTTTGATCCTGTAGTGATAATCTTGTAGTAACCGTAATGGTACCGGTAACTTTAATCACTTTTACTGCACTGTTTTCAATAGCCGATTTCAGCTGCGTATAATTCGAAACTACTTCTTCTTGAGAGGAACCTCCACCAGTTGTTCCTCCATTTTGAGAAGCCCATCCCGGAACCTGGGCGCAGTTTCCAATTTTTGCCGTCAAATTGCCGGAAGTTGTGGAGGTCTCGATAGTAGCATTTTCGCTACTTTGCGGGGTAGCAATTTCTTCGGTATTACAGGCTGCAAAACCGAAAATCAATGTCAATAAAAACACTGAGATTGTTGATTTAAATTTCATAATAATTAAGTTTGGTTAAATAGTTAATAGTGCAAATCTGCTTATAATTAGGATGAAAAAAGTTGAACAAGTTCAATGTTTTGAAAATAATTTACTGTTAAATGTGTTTTCGGTAGCCGTTACATTACAAAAAAGTATATTTTTGTGTAATCGATTGCATTATTTTTCATTCATTCACCTGCTTACGCCCCTGAGTAAGAATAAAAAGTAAATACCATATGTACAAAGACCTACGATTAAGTATCGAGCGCAAGATTCCGTTAACAGATGAGGAATGGAATTTTGTAGTTGAAAAAGTAAAGTTTATTAAACTTAAGAAAAACGAATTTCTGCAGATTCAGGATTCAAAGAATTCTTATGAAGGCTTTATTTTGAAAGGTACTTTTAAAACCTATATTTTAAATGACAACGGAACCGAAAGTGTTATTTTTTTTTCTTTCGAAAATGAATGGATTTGTGATCTTGAAAGCTTCTATCATCAAAAGCCTACGACTTATAATATCAAAGCAATAGAAGAAAGTGAAATCCTGGTGATCAGTAAGAAAAACAAAGCACTTTTGTTTGAGCAGGTACCCAAGTTGATTCAGTTTCATATTTTAATGGTTGAAAGGGCTAATATTGCCATTCAGCAAAGGCTTATAGATCTTCTGAATAAAACTTCTAAACAAAGGTATCTGGAGTTTATAAAGCGCTATTCGCACAAAGCAAATAAAATCAATAACCGGAATTTATCCTCTTATTTGGGAGTTTCCCACGAGTTTTTATCGAAGATTAAAAGGAGTTGCTAAGGTTCTGAGGAGCTAAGGGGCTGAGTTTTTTAGTAGTATGCTTTGATAAATGGAAGAAAGATGCAAGAACAAAGAAGAGCTTAAACTCTGAGACTTTGTGCCTTTGCGAGCATATACTGTACCAGTTAAGAAAGCTTTGCGAATCTTTGCGTAACCCTTCGCGAACGTTGCGGTTAAATTCATTTCGGAATTAAAAATCCAATACTCCAAAAAGGCATTTATTAGAAAATCGAAGTGCTATATCTGTCTTTTCCGGATTTTCAATGATCAGTAAATCATAAGGTTTTAAATCGTACGGCTTCTCATTAATTTGAACAACGGTTGTATCTAAAGAAAAGAAAAGTACAATTTGAGCATTACAATTTTGATTAGCAGCTGTTATTTTCAGTTGGTGCTGGGATATTTTTTCAGAAACCATCCAATTAAAATCAATACCTTTTGTAAAAGAAGTCACGGCATCATTGGAGTTAAATTCCATGATTTCAAATTGCTCGTATACCTTTTTTTCTTGGTTTATCTCGATATCCAGGCCGTTATCAAGCATAACCAGATATCGGTGATAACCTTTAAATTGAGTAAATACCGATGGTTCCTGCTCTATGGTAGCACTGCTTATTCTGAATGCAAAATCTCTATCGGCGTAGTTTGCTGTTTTTGGATAGATCATATATTCATACGTCAATCCACCGCTCCAAACTGCGGGTTTACAATTTTCTTTGGGTAAAAGGTGTAGGATCATTTTTTTATTATTGGAGGTTCAGAGAGGCAAAGGTTCAAAGGCTTTTCTGAGGTACTAAGGTCCTAAGGTGCTGAGTTGCTAAGTTTTTTAGCTTTTACTCTCAAACCTGAAACCTGAAACTTGAAACCTGAAACTTGAAACATGAAACTTGAAACAACTAAAACTAAATAACCTTCTCTAAGTAAATAAACTCCAGAGGTTCTTCAGAAATAGTAACGTGAATCTCACTTACCGGAAAAGCTTCTCTCTCGCCTGTATCAACGTAGCCGTGACGTTTGTACCACGCAATAAGTTCTTCCCGAACGGAGATCACCGTCATGATAATACTGGATAATCCCAAAGCTTTTGCATGATTTTCAGCTTCGGCCAGCATCTTTTTCCCGATACCGCTGTTTTGTAATTCCGGTGAAACCGTTAACATTCCGAGATACAATTGGTGTCCTTTTTCGATCAATAAAACTGAACCAATAATTTGGTCATTTTCGGTGTATTTTAGAATAGTGTTTTTAGGATCCAGAAAAATTTCGGTCATTTCCTGCTCGTCAGTTCTTTTTCCTTCCAATAAATTGGCTTCAGTTGTCCAGCCTTTTTTGGAGGTTTCGCCTCTGTAGGCCGAATTGATTAAAACGGTTAACGCCGGAATGTCCTGTAAGGAAGCTTTTGTAATCATGAATTATTGTAGTTGTAATTTTTCACGCAGATTTAACTGTTTTCTAAGACCATTATAAAATAATCTGAATAATCTGCTAAATCTGCGAGAGAAATTTTATTTCTATGTGTTAAATCAATTTTTGTTCATTAAACCCAATAGGTTCGATTTAGTATTTTGCAGGTTGTCCCGCTTTAGGTAAGGATTGCTTTATGAAGGTTCTGATATCTTCGTTGGCAGCTTCCAGATCGGCTTTTCTCAGGTACATCATGTGACCGCTTCTGTAACCTTTCCATGACATTCTATCCGTTAGTTTTCCACTCGGATCCATTTGCCATAAATCGTATTTAGAATTAAAGTAATCGCAGGCGCCATCATAATATCCGGATTGTACCATGACATGTAAATATGGGTTTTGAGCCATAGCCTGTCTCAGGTTTTCTCCTGTTTTATCGTTCGATCTGTCCCAAGGATGTACAGAACCAAACATATTGTATTTAAAGTCTGTTTTATAGTTCAGATTGTTGCGCAGGTACATATTGATGGCAGGCGTAAACGAATGCAACCAGGAAGTAAGTTCGGCATTAAAATCAGGGCTTTCGCCTGAGTCTTTGCGGTCAATTCCTTTGTATCTCGAATCAAGTCTTCCTACCGTATAGCCCTTATCTCTTAACAATTCTTTCCAAAAATAATCATAAGGAAGGTCCAAATTGTTTTGCTGGATCACTTTCTCCGGAATACCGGAATAACGTGCTATTTTAGCACCAATTTCTTTTCTTTTTTGTTCATCCAAAGAGCCTCCTTTGGTCAATGCAGGAAGAAGTTCGTTTACGGTAAAATCTTCCACTTCGGGTAACATGTCTGTTAAATCTTTGTTTTGCAGATCAGGCGGAAGCATTTTGTGGTACCAGGCAGTAGCTGCAAAATAAGGCAATTTAAGAGCAGCATCAGAAACTACGCCACGTGTTATTCCTAATTCAGTTGGAGAAACCAAAATCACTCCGTTAAGATACATCCATTGGCTGTTTTGCAATTGAAGTGCTAATCCCGAAACACGGGTAGTACCATAACTTTCACCAATTAGGTATTTAGGAGAAGCCCAGCGATTGGTACGGGTTACAAAACCATTGATCCAATCGGCGAGGTATTTAATATCGGCATTTACACCAAAGAATTTTGTAGTAGGAATGTCTTTGCTGGTAGGTCTGGAATAAGCGGTATTGACAGGGTTTACAAAAACGATATCGGCAACATCCAGAATAGAATACGGATTTTCTTTTATTCCGTAAGGCTGTACAGGATATCCTTCGTCATCAATGTTTAAGAGACTCGGTCCTGTGTAAGCAATCTGCATCCAAACCGAAGCAGAACCCGGACCACCGTTAAAGGAAATAACTAACGGACGCGAAGCCTGATCTTTTACATCAGAACGCTCATAATAGGTGTAGAACAATCCGGCAATGGCTTTTCCGTCTTCGTCCCAAACCGGCATCGTACCCGTTGTGGCTTTATAAGGAACTTTTTGCCCTTTTATGGTAACGGAGTGATTGGTGATCACACTAGCATCCGGATTAAAAGTAAGATTAGAAGGTGAATTTTCTTCTTTTGCAGGGGCTTGGGGAGCTTTTGGTTTTGATTCCTGAGCAGATGAAATTAAGGATCCGGCTAAAAGGAATACAAGTAATGTTTTTCTCATAAAAATAGGGTGTTAATAGAAATTAATGCTCTAAACAGGTGGCTGTATTTAGAATTTTTAAAGATATAAAAAAATAAAAATTTTATTCATTCATACTTTATTAGTTTTAATGTCAATGTATCTGATACTATTTCTTTCGTCCAACCAAAATTCATATCCGGATTTCTTTCAACAACTATAAGTTTCATCTCTTGTGGGAGTCTTCTATATCTCAAAGTTTTTCTGCTATCTTCAATTCCACCATTTGTATTGTCCTTGATATTGTTAATGAGAGGAATGAAATCGAATAGAAATTCATCTGCTGATTTTTTAAAATCTACTACAATATTAAAACCATGGTTATTAATTACCTTGGTATTATAGTCATCACTAAAGCAATCATCAGTATTATAACGCCAAACTTTTTCGACCCAGATATTTCCGATTTCTATTTTTTCGGTATTGTATTTTAGATTAAACTCAGAAACATCACAAGTATAATACCCATAATAAAATTTATTTTCTTTTGATTCTTTTTCTGACTGAGAAGTTTGATCACAATCTTTACATTTAACGCTAATTTCGCATAGAAATATGGTTCCATAATAATATACTAACCCTAATGAAGACACTATTATTAGAATAATAAAAAAGATTTTTAGCTTTTTGTTCATGCTGCTAAGCTGCTATTTTTTGTCTACTTTGTTGGAACCAACAATTCTCTAACATCCACATCTAGTACCTCCGCAATTTTCCTTAGAACCTCAACACTTGGTTGAGCATTATTGTTGCAGTAATTCGTTACCACGACATAACTTTTTCCAATTTTTTCGGCCAACCATGTTTGTGTTCTTCCTTGTTCTTTTAGAACTTCTTTAATCCTGTTCATTTGAATATCAGCCATTAATTGATTTATTATAATAATATTTAGCATAGAAAGTTATTGCCTATTGATAGCTTTTCTATTAGTGTGTTAAATTATAATATAAAAACGTATTGTGAAATATTGTAATTTAGTATATATTTGTATTGTAATTTGATGTATTTATTATGAAAGTGAAGAAAGGAAAGGAAGATTGGAGAATCGCATCGGAAATTGAACTGATTTACAAAACCAAAGTAAAAGCTTCAGAACGACCTCATATCACTTCCTCTAAAGCAACTTACAAGCTGGCTTTGAAGTCCTGGGATCCGGACAAAATAGAGTTTTTAGAGCAGTTTAAAATACTTTTACTCAACAAAGCGAATAGGGTACTGGGAATTTATGAAATGTCTACAGGAGGCATAACTGCAACTACGGTTGATCTTAGGTTATTGTTTACGGCAGCACTCAAAGCCAAAGCAACCGCTATTATTATGTTGCATAATCATCCGTCAGGAAAAGCATTTCCTTCTCCTGCCGATAAAGTGATGACTAAAAAAGTTAAAGATGCAGGTGTTATTCTGGATATAGAAGTAGTAGATCATTTGATTATTACCCCGGAAGGTTATTACTCTTTTGCTGATAATGGTATTATGTAAACAGTGAGAAAGTTTCATGTTTGAGTATAATATTACCATTGCTATCGCTAGCGCGAGCGTCTCGCTCGTGCCCGTTTCAATTGGCTTTTGAATTTCTTTGAGTTCACGAGCGGGACGCTCGCGCTAGCGGGGGGATCTTAATACTTCGTAGAACTGGTAGTGCTTATTGAGCTTCTTTGTAAATAATTAGCAAATCGTATTTGTGATTCTTTTGTTCTTCTTCTACAGTTTTTGCCCACATATAGATAGTAAAATAATCCTTAGTAACATCTTTAAAAGATAATTGTACTCCGTTATATGGAGATA
>NZ_MUHH01000066.1 GCF_002217475.1 Flavobacterium tructae | reverse complement strand
TTATCACTGTCTTATTATCGATATTAATCTTAACAATGGTATACCAGCCTGTTGTACCTATCTGATCTCCTAAACCGAAAACCTTATTCTCTGCAAAATAAATATTATCCGGTACAGGAGCAGAACCTATACCTTCACGCATAAATACAATCCTTCCTCCTCCATTCCCATTTGTCCAGTTCAATGTCGTTCCGGTTGATGTGGTATTGGTGAAAGTAAGATTTGAAGCTTGCATAGTAGGCACTGTCTGCGCCATTGTTTGAAAAACCGACAAAAAAGTGATCACATAAACCAAGAAAGGCTTTTTCGGAAAAAAGAAAGTAAAAGTACGATTCATATCAAAATGTTTTTTTTTTAAGTTTTTAAACTAAATCGAAATTTCTTACAGTGTCATTTTTAGTACTTTAGGCACTTTCGACAATCCATTTTAATTTATTTAATAATTAAATAGCTACAAAACAAAGTAACAAGTAAAAAATCAGGAAGAGTTCGCAATTCAATAAACACAACTGCAGATGTAATAATTGGGTGATTCACGCAATAAGCGGGAAAGCGAGTAATGAAAAAGATTTGGTGCATCGGCTATCTTGAGATGCTTATTTGTGAAAAACAAAGAAAATGGGAGGAATTTTGTCGGGGTGCCCCGATTCGAACCTGCGGCCTTCCTGATTCCAATCGGGACGCGATAACAGTTCAGCTATAGGATTTCAGTTTAAAGCAAAAAAAAAGTCTTTCCAAATATGAAAAGACTTTTGTCGGGGTGGCAGGATTCGAACCTGCGGCCTTCCCGATTCCAATCGGGACGCGATAACAGTTCTAGCTATAGGATTTCAGTTTAAAACAAAAAAAAAGTCTTTCCAAAAAATGAAAAGACTTTTGTCGGGTTGCCCCGATTCGAACCTGCGGCCTTCCCGATTCCAATCGGGACGCAATAACAGTTCAGCTATTAGGATTTCAGTTTAAAGCAAAAAAAAAGTCTTTCCAAAAAATGAAAAGACTTTTGTCGGGGTGCCCCGATTCGAACC
>NZ_MUHH01000065.1 GCF_002217475.1 Flavobacterium tructae | reverse complement strand
GATAAATGAGTCGAAAAAAAATTTTTTATAGCTTAAAATCAACTTATGAAGGCTATTTTCAATCTAAAAACTCTATAAATTTTTAAATATCAATAGAAAATACAAATAATAAAAAAAGCACTTACAAAAAGCGCTTTTTAATAGATTATAATTATATTATTTTTGAATCATTTCAGAAAGAATTTCAATTTCTCTCTCCGAAGCATTTTTTGGAGGATTTGAATGTAACTTCAAAATATCTTCTTCAAATTGTTTTCTTAAACTTTCATTTTCTAAATCTCTTAAATTTAAAAGTGCTTTAGATCTCACATAAGTAGATTCACTGCGAAGAGACATCGTGTACAATTTTTTAATATCGTCTTCTTCAAAATCAGGAGATTTCAAACTTGAATATTTTAGAATAAACTGAGCAAACAACAATGATCCTTTGTTATTGTTAATATTCTTCTTTAAAGAATTTTGCAACAACGAAAAACTAGAAACATTTTTGATGCTCTCCCCTATTGCACTTTCAATGGCAATACGTTCTGCTTTTGTCTCCACTTTGAAATATTTATTGATATCCTTCAAAGAATTGTTGATACTATTTTCTTCTTTTTTCCCCTTCTCTTCCCAGGCATCTTTTAGTCCAACCGTTTTGTTAAATACTAATTTTGAAGGAGTTGAATCTTTATCCACTGTAAAATAACCCAAACGTTGAAACTGAAATTTATCTTCATTTTGAGCTGTAGCTAAACTTGGTTCAACAAATCCTGTAATTATTTCTAACGAATTTGGGTTCACAAAATCTAAGAAATTTTTCTCTTTATAACTGTCCGGAGCTTCATCTGTAAACAAACGATCGTACATACGAACTTCTGCTTCAACTGCATGCTGAATGGAAACCCAATGTAAGGTCCCGGATACTTTTCTCTGACTTGCTTCTGTCCCGCTTCCGCTTAAAGAATCAGTGTCATAACTTACATGAATCTCTGTAATATTACCTTCTGAATCTTTTATAACACTTTCTCCTTTAATGATATAAGCATTTTTTAGACGTACTTCTTTTCCTAAAGTAAGACGGAAAAATTTAGCAGGCGCTTCTTCTAAAA
Source organism: Flavobacterium tructae (assembly GCF_002217475.1). Lineage (GTDB taxonomy): Bacteria > Bacteroidota > Bacteroidia > Flavobacteriales > Flavobacteriaceae > Flavobacterium > Flavobacterium tructae. Next base: position 6,838 of record NZ_MUHH01000065.1, on the reverse strand, counting down.
AGTCTTCTCTTTCTATATATAATTCTCTTGAAAAAGGTACTTTTCTGAAACCTGCATTTTCATCTTCCTGATTATTTTCGGCTTCTAACCACTCCTCTTTTCCTTCAGGATAATTTGTTATTACCAATTTTACCGGATCTAAAACGGCCATTACACGTGGTGCAATTTTGTTCAAATCTTCACGGATACAGAATTCTAAAACCGATACACTGATCAGGTTATCACGTTTTGCAATACCAATTGTATTAGCAAAATTACGCAAAGATGCAGCAGTATAACCTCTTCTTCTTAGTCCGGAAATGGTTGACATTCTAGGATCATCCCAACCGTTAACATGCTTTTCCTTAACTAGTTGCTGTAATTTTCTTTTACTTACAACTGTATGCGAAAGATTACGTCTGGCAAATTCTCTCTGCTTCGGACGTAGTTTATTATCTTCAAAAATTTGGTCTAAAAACCAATCGTATAATTCACGGTGAGGCAAAAATTCCAGTGTACAAAATGAGTGTGAAATGCCTTCCAAATAATCACTTTGTCCATGTGCCCAATCGTACATTGGGTAGATTTTCCAGTTATCCCCTGTTCTATGATGATGTTTGTGTAAAATTCTGTACATGATAGGATCACGCATCAACATATTGGTTGATTTCATGTCTATTTTGGCACGAAGAATATGAGTACCAGCCTCAAATTCACCATTTTTCATTCTTTCAAACAGGTCTAAATTCTCTTCAACTGAACGATTTCTGTACGGACTATCAGTTCCTATCGTTGACGGAGTTCCTTTTTGAATCGCCATTTCTTCTGAAGACTGACTGTCTACATAAGCTTTATCTTTCTTAATTAACAGAACTGCCCAATCGTATAATTGCTGAAAATAATCTGAAGCATAACGTTCTTCTGACCAGGTATATCCCAGCCATTCTACATCTTTTTTTATAGCATCAACAAACTCCTGTTCTTCTTTTTCGGGATTTGTATCGTCAAAACGTAAATTTACAGGTGACTGATAATCAATTCCCAAACCAAAATTTAATGCAATAGAACTTGCATGTCCAATGTGCAAATATCCATTTGGTTCTGGTGGAAAACGAAAATGAAGTTTGGTTTTAGAAAGACCTGATTTTAAATCTTCTTCTATGATTTGTTCAATAAAATTGAGTGATTTCTCTTCTGATGCCATTATTTTATAGTAATTTTAGCAAAGATAAAAAAGTTTACAGTTTTCGGTTTACAGTTTACGGTTTTCTTTAGAAACTTCTCAGTAAACGTGCAACTTGGAACATAAAACCTGAAACTAAAATTAAAAATGGGAGTTATAAAATTAAAAAACATCCGTACTTTTTCGTACCATGGATGTTTAATTGAAGAAGGAAAAATTGGATCTGATTACACGGTTGATCTAAAAATCAAAACTAATTTACAAAAATCAGCACAAACAGATCATTTGTTAGATACTGTTGATTACGTTCATTTGAACAAAATTGTAACCGAAGAAATGGCAATTCGCTCTCATTTATTAGAGCATGTAGCCAAAAGAATTAATATTCGTGTACTTTCGGAGATTGAAATGATAGAAAAAACTACTGTTTGGGTTTCTAAGATAAATCCTCCTATTGGTGGTGATGTTGAAACAGTTACTATAAAAATGACGGAAACGAGAAAATAATTTTTTCTTTAAAAATGCTAATTTTTTAAAATAGTTACTTTGAAACTTTTGAAATTTAAAGATTTTAGTTACTTTTGCCATCCGTTCAAGTAATGGCGTCGTGGCCGAGCGGCTAGGCTGGGCTCTGCAAAAGCTCCTACTCCGGTTCGAATCCGGACGATGCCTCAAAAACCTCTAAATTTCTTTAGAGGTTTTTTTATGTTTAATTTTTAGAAAAAATTAGATAAAGATTTATGTTCGAATCCGGACGATACCTCAAAAAGAGATACAGAAATGTGTCTTTTTTTTATGGCAATTTTTAGAAAAAATTAGATAAAGATTTATATTCGAATCCGAACAATACCTCAAAAAGAGATACAGAAATCTGTCTCTTTTTTTATGTCTAAATTTTCCATCAATCTTGTCATTTCGACGTAAGGAGAAATCTTAGCAATTAACTATCCAACAATTATCCAATCTTTGTCGAGCTTCTTACTAAGATTTTTTGTTCCTAGAAATGACGAAGTTTACGCAAAATAACGTTGTTAACAATAGCAAACCGGACAGGTTTTTGAAACCTGTCCGGTTTAGCAACGAAGTAAATCTTCGTAACAATTGTCAATCTTTGTCGAGCTTCTTACTAAGATTTCTTGTTCCTCGAAATGACAAAGTTTACGCAAAATAACGTTGTTAACAATAACAAACCGGACAGGTTTTAAAAACCTGTCCGGTTTATATTTAGTACAATTACACAATCTTGTCGTTCTTCGTTCCTCAGAACGAAAAAAAAACATTATAAACATAAAAAAACCTCTGATATACAGAGGTTTAATTTTATAATTTGGAGTTATTAACAACTTACTTTTCAATCTTTTCGAAAGCGTTTTTAACCATTTCTTTCTCTTTCGGAAACCAACCCTGAATCATTAAAACAACACCAAAAACCATCAATACAATACTAATACCTTTTTTAATTTTTAGGATATTCGTAGGTGTCATTTTTGATTTTAATTGTTTGGCTAATAATATTTTAAGGCAATCAACTACTAAATAGGTAATGATAACCGAAGTAAAAAAAGTAAACATTCTCGAATTTTGCATTTCTAATTTTGGACCAACAGAAATAATAACGGCTAACCAAAAACCAAGAACACCAATGTTAATAACGTTCAGTAAAAAGCCTTTTACAAATAAACTACCATAGTTTCTTTTAATAATATCACGATCGATTTCTTCGTCGTTTATTTTTGCTTCTTTCTTTAGTCTTACGAAAGAAATTATACCGTACGCCAGCATAATAATTCCGCCAAAAATAAAAAGAGCAGGTTTGTCTTTTAAACTCTGAATCAGTCTGTAACTTCCCAAGTAGGCAATTGCAATAAAGAAAATATCACCTAATACTACACCAAGATCAAAAACTAATGCAGCTCTGAATCCTTTCGTAATACTGGTTTCCAATAGTATAAAAAATACCGGACCTACCATAAAACTTAAAAAAAGTCCCCATGGTAGTCCAGCCAAAATATCATTTATCATTCAAATACAATTTCTTATTTTACTTCTTCGATTTTACCTCCAAAAACCGTTTTTTGATTTATTTGCTTCGGTTTTCCATAAATGTAAATAGAGCCTCCTGCGCTCACTTTTGCATCAACAAGGGTTGAAGCATTCACATCTGCTTTTCCTCCCGCAGAAACGCTTACTTTCGTTTGTGAGGTCTTTAATTTACTTGCCAACAAATAACCACCGGCTCCAAGACCTGCATCCTGATTATCGGCTTTACCACTTAAAGTAATTGAACCACCAGAAACGGAGCTTACATTAAGTTTATCAACATTTAATTCAACATTAATCGTTCCGCCTTCTTGTGCACTTACTTTAAATACCGTTGCTTTTATAACATCTTTACTACTAACGCTGGCTCCTTCATTAACATCTATAAGCTCTAAACGTTTGTAATATACGGTAATATCCAAATCATTTCCTGATAATAACTTAGGAAAAGGCATTCTTAATTTTAATAAACCTTTCTTGTTAACAACTTCGACTTCTGATTCTCTTGCTCCCTTAATTACAATCTTATTTTCTGAAGACTGAACTAATTTTACACTTAACTTATCAAATACTTTAACCGAATCAAAATCACCTAACTCTTTAGTAACCTGACCAAAAGACATCTGAACCAATAAAATTGCAGCTACTATAATTAACTTTTTCATACTTCTATTCTTTTAAATTAAACTTCTATTCTGCTCTTCTTAAAAAATGAAAATCCAACTGTTTTTTAACTAAATCAGCATTTTTAACTTTTACATAAATTTCGTCTCCTAATTGTAAAATGCTGTTTGAAGTGGCTCCAACTAATGCATATTGTTTTTCATCGAAAGTATAATAATCATCTTTTATCTCTCTGATTCTTACCATTCCTTCACACTTGTTGGAAACAATCTCCACATAAATTCCCCATTCTGTAACACCAGAAATAACTCCAAGGAATTCCTCGTCCTGGTGATCCTGCATGTATTTCACCTGCATGTATTTGATACTATCTCGCTCAGCATTAGTGGCTAAACTTTCCATATTCGAACAATGTAAACATTTTGTTTCATAGGCTTCTTCATCTACAGAAGCTCCATTGTCTAAATAATACTGCAGCAAGCGGTGTACCATAACGTCCGGATAACGACGAATTGGTGATGTAAAATGGCTGTAATAATCAAAAGCTAAACCATAGTGACCAATATTCTCTGTCGAATATTTGGCTTTACTCATACTTCTGATCGCCAGAGTATCAATTAAATTCTGCTCTTTTTTACCATTTACTTCTTCCATCAAAGCATTCAGTGATTTCGAAATATCTCCTTTGTTTCTAAAATCTATTTTATAACCAAATTTAGCAATTACGGTTTGCATCGCAATTAATTTGTCTTCGTTAGGTTCATCATGGATTCTGTAAACGAATGTTTTCTTTTGTTTACCAATGTATTCTGCTACTTTTCTGTTGGCCAAAAGCATAAATTCTTCGATCAGATGATTGGCATCTTTTGAAATTTTAAAATACACTCCTTCCGGTTCTCCTTCTTCATCCAGGTTGAATTTTACTTCGACTTTATCAAAAGAAATAGCTCCATTGGCCATTCTTTTTCTTCTTAAAATCTTTGCTAACTCATCTAATTTTAAAGTGGCTTCCGTAATTTCATCAGAAACTGTATACGATTCTCCGGTAATTGAGATATCAACAGGAATTGTATTGTCTTTTGTTTCAATTATATACTGTGCTTCTTCGTATGCAAATCGCTGATCAGAATAAATCACAGTTCTTCCAAACCATTGGTTAATAACCTGTGCAGTTGGAGAAACTTCAAAAATAGCTGAGAAAGTATATTTCTCTTCATTTGGACGTAATGAACAGGCAAAATTAGACAATACTTCCGGAAGCATTGGTACTACTCTATCGACCAAATAAACCGAAGTGGCACGTTGATAGGCCTCATCATCTAAGATTGTTCCTTCTTCCAGGTAATAGGAAACGTCGGCAATATGAATTCCAATTTCATAATTTCCATTCTCTAACTTTTTGAAAGATAAGGCATCATCAAAATCTTTAGCATCTTTCGGATCTATCGTAAACGTAAGTGTATCACGCATATCACGACGTTTTGCAATCTCAGCTTCCTGAATTGAGGTATCTATTTTTTGGGCATAGACTTCTACTTCTACCGGAAAATCTGCCGGTAAACCGTATTCGGCTAAAATAGCATGAATCTCAGTATTGTGTTCTCCCGGTTTTCCTAAAACTCTTAATACAGATCCAAACGGACTATCAGCTCTTTTTGGCCAGTCTTCAATGGTAACTAAAACAACATCACCATTTTCTGCCTCCCCTATTTTATCTTTTGGAATAAAAATATCCGTGTACATTTTAGGGTTTGCAGTAGATACAAAAGCAAAATTGGCCTGAATATCTATCACTCCAACAAACTCTGTTTTATTTCTTTCTATAACACTAATTACTTCTCCTTCAGGTCTTTTACCTTTTCTTCGGTTGTAAACATAAACTTTTACTTTGTCTTTGTCTAAAGCTCTGTTTAAATTATTGGTTGGAATAAATACATCTTCGCTAAACTCCTCACAAATAAAATAGGCCGTTTTACGGCTAGTCATATCTATGGTTCCTTCGTAATAATCCTGACTTTCGGCTTTTACTAAATATTTACCCGGTTCTGATTCTATAATCTTTTTTGAAGCAGCCAGAATCTTTAAATCTTTTATAATCTGATTTCTGCTTTTGGTATCATCTAGTTCTAACTTTGCTGCTATTTGTTTGTAGTTGAATGTTTTATTTGGGCTTTGCGATAAAATTTTTACTATTTTACTGGAGAAATCTTTCTCTTTTTTTATCGGCTTTCTAATTTTCTTACTCATATATCTTTTCTTAAAAGTTTAAAATTACAAATAAGATATCAGATTATAGATTTTAACAAATAAATTATTAAAAATATAACTTTCTGGAAGTCGTTGCAATTCGTCTATTCAAATTAGTACCAAGAACAAATTTTGGTACTATTCATTTGAGTATCTTTACAAAAAGACCTGATATGGAAAGCTTTAAAACCATTGCTGTATTCAATTATTTACACGAAACCGTGGTTCTGAAACACTTATTAGAACAGGAAGGGATTCCTTATTTTTTTGAAAACGAAATGACACTGTCTGTCGTTCCCTTGTACAGCACTGCGCTGGGTGGAATCAAACTCAAAGTTCATCCGAACGATTTCGAAGAAGTTCAGCAAATTCTGGACAATCTGAACAATCCTCTGAAAATCGTTTGAAACAACAATCAAAAACAAATTCAAATTAGCTTTGAATTCAAATAAAATTTAATTTTTTTCTTTTTCAGTTTTCAAAGTTGTCAACATATATTAAATACAACAAAAAAGAATTTTAAAAATTTAAAAAAATTTGGTTGTTATTATAGCTTGTTAATATGTCGAATAAATTTATTTTTAAAAGCATTGAAATGAAGTTTCTCTTAGTTATCTTGAGTTATCAACATACTTATATTTTGTTAAAGGATTAATTTCTAAGAGTTTTTGTATTTTAATTAACAACGGTTGACAACCAAAAATGAATTCAATTTGTAGATAAGTTCATATGTTGATATTTGTTGAAAATGGCATTTTTGGTATT
>NZ_MUHH01000064.1:2784-15353 GCF_002217475.1 Flavobacterium tructae | reverse complement strand
TCGGAAAATTACATTTGCTACAAACATTTTGCTTTGCCGGAGCAGTTTCGAAAAAAAACTGGAATAGTTACTTCCGAAAAAATTCTAATTTATAAAAAAACAGGGCTGACTCATTTTAGAGACAGCCCTTCCTTTTTAAAGTATATAAAAATGATTTATGCTAAAATTTTCTCAATTGCATTTATTTCGTCTTCTGCGAAATCAAGATTTTGCAAACATTCGATATTATTATTCAATTGTTTCACAGAGCTTGCTCCGATCAAAACTGAAGTAATTCGTTTGTCCTTTTGGAGCCATGACAAAGCCATTTGGGCCAAAGACTGGTTTCTGTTTCCGGCAATTTCGTTCAATTGAACTAATTTCTGTATGCGTTCCTGTGTAACCTCATCTTCTTTCAAATGTCCGTTTGGATTATGTGCCCTTGAGTTTTCAGGGATTCCGTTTAGATATTTATCCGTCAGAAGTCCTTGTGCCAATGGAGAAAACGCAATACAACCTACTCCTTTTTCTTCAAGAACATCTAATAAACCATTTTCTACCCAACGCTCCAGCATAGAATACTTTGCCTGATGAATCAAACATGGTGTTCCCAATTGCTTCAAAACATCTACAGCCACGCTGGTTTGTTCCGCCGAATAGTTACTTATTCCCACATACAAAGCTTTTCCGCTTCTCACAGCATAATCTAAAGCCATCATCGTTTCCTCAATTGGAGTTTCAGGATCCGGACGATGCGAATAAAAAATATCCACATAATCTACTTTCATTCTTTTTAAACTCTGATCCAGACTTGACAGTAAATATTTACGAGAACCCCAATCTCCATAAGGGCCATCCCACATGGTGTAGCCTGCTTTGGTCGAGATAATGATTTCGTCTCTTAAATTTCCCTGAAAGTTATGCCAGAGTATTTTTCCAAAATTAGTTTCTGCAGATCCGGGAACCGGTCCATAATTATTGGCCAGATCATAATGTGTAATTCCTTTATCGAAAGCTTCAACGGCAATACATTCTGCAGTATCAAAATTATCTACCGATCCGAAGTTATGCCACAATCCTAAAGAAATCTGAGGCAGTAACAATCCGCTTTTTCCACATCTGTTATATTTCATTGTTTTAATTATAAGTTTTATAGCATTTAAAGGTAGAAAAAATCTTTTTCATCATTGCCATTTTCATTCCGTACTAAAACAAGAAGCAGGCAAATTTACTTTATTAAACAAATCGGATTGGATGGTATTCCCCCAGGCAAAACGAACCTTAACCGGATTTTTAACTTTTTTACTGCTTACTACGACCTGATCGTTTCTAATCAAGGCTTCGGCTGTATAGAAAATGCCATCTACTCCTGCAACTTCAAACTGGTTGGACACCCCGTTTTTAAAATACAGACCATCAGCATAATCAAAAGAAAGAGCCACTATCTCTTTATCGATTTTAAAACTCTTAAAAAGTGGCCCATTGACCAATCCAATAGTACTTTTATAAGTGTTTGCCAAAGCCAGATTGGCTAAACGGACTCCCACTGTCTTTTTATCTTTGGGATGAATTTCTTTTACATCTGAAATATCACTGGTCACAATCATTCCGGTATTTGAAACCTCTTTGAGTAATTTTCTCTGTGAATTTCTTATGATGACATTATGAAAATTATTACTTCCCGTTTTAAAAGGGGCAATTTGTGCATAATAAAACGGAAAATCATCGCTCCAGGCTTTCCGCCATGAGGTAATCAAAGCCGATAATGTTTTGTCATATACTAAAGAACCAACATTCGATTCTCCCTGATACCAAATTGTTCCGGCAATCTTGTATCCAACAAAAGGATAGATCATCGCATTGTACGCACGTCCCGGCTGTCGGGGTCCATACTCCTGCTCATTTAATTTTCTTGCATTTTCTAACAAAACAGAATCGTTCTGAACGACTTCTTCGGGTATCCAGACTTCTGCAGGTGTACCTCCCCAGTTAGAAGATATTAATCCAATTGGAACATTTTTTAGTTCTTCTCTTAAGCGTTTGGCAAAAAAATAACCAACAGCACTAAAGTATTTCATGGTTTCGGGAGTCGATTCTGTCCAATTACCAAGCAGATTGTTCTGTTGCGTTGTAGCTGTTAATTTCGGAACGTTAAAAAATCGAATATTAGGATTTGCTGCATTTTTAGTTTCTTCCTCCCCATTGTCTATTCCCCAACTTGATGACATTTCCATATTCGATTGTCCCGAACAGATCCAAACTTCTCCAATCAAAATATTTTTAAGAATAATTTCGTTGTACCCTTTGATAGAAATTACATAGGGCCCTCCAGCTTCAGGCGTTTTTATTTTCAGCTCCCATTGCGCCAGATTGTTTGCTTTAACTTTATACTCGATATTGCTCCAGTCAACCACTAATCGGATTTCTTCCTGTGGATTGGCCCAACCCCAAATCTTAACTTCAGCATTGCGCTGTAAAACCATATTATCACCAAAAATATTGGGTAGAGAGACATTTGCCATCATAAAACCGGGAATAATCAACAGAGAGAGAACAAACTTAAACATATTATTTTTCATCGTATCGCTTTTTTAAGACAACCTGCTTAGCCAGACTATTGCCGACTTAATTCTTAAGTACCTATTGCATTTTAACAATTTCAGCTGTTTTTAGTCCGGTGATATTGTAAAAAAAACGCTCTACACTTTCCAGAAAAACGTTTTTATTAAAGATATTAATTTTTAAAAGGATAAAATACACAACATAAAAAAAACTCCGGATACATTACATACCCGGAGCTTCTCGCTTTATAACTAATATATTTAAAACTCTTAGATCACTGTGCCTTTTAACGTAAGGACTTTTGGAGTGCTTTCGGCACTTGTGGTTACCGTAACCGTTTTTGTAAAGCCACCTTTATTTGCAGCGTTATAAGTTGCGGTTACTTTTGCCGATTTACCAGGCAAAATAGGTTCTTTAGTATAATCTGTTGCTGTACAACCACAAGATCCCACTACATTTGTAATCACTACAGCCGTTTTTCCGGTATTTTTAAATTCGTAAACAATTGCTTTTGGAGTTCCCTGAGGAATTTCACCCACATCTATAGTTTCAGCTTTCCATACTACAGTTGAAGCCGCTGCTGCAGCAACTTTTGTTTCAGAATTTAATGACTTTAACGGTGCAATTGCCGAAAAAGACATTAAACCTAGTGCCAAAGCTAACATCGAAATTTTAATCATTTTCATAGCTAAATATTTTATTGGTTAATGATATTTCAAAAGTACTTCTGAACTGATCAAATCGCTGTTAACCGCTTTCAAATCTTTGTTAACGACTTGTTAATTGGCGTTTTTCACTATAAATTTGATTAATATTACACTTTAAAAAACTGTTTTCTTGAAACTCAACAAACTCAATAGCATCATTTTATTAGGCTTAGTGGCTATTATCAGTATACTGGTAACACAGCTGCTTTGGACCAAAGAAGCTTTTACTATAGAACAAAAAAAACTCAGTCAAAAAGCACATCTCGCTTTGCTTGAAGTCGCTAAAAAACTGTACGAAGGAACCAATCATGAACTTCCGGCACAAAATCCTGTTCAAAAGATTGCCAACGATTATTATATCGTAAATATTGACAATGATTTTGAACCTGATATTCTGGAATTTTACCTTAAAAGTGAGTTCAAAAAAATGAACATTACGACTGATTTTGAATATGCGATGTACAATTGTCAAAGTGACGAAATGGTCTATGGGAATTATATTTCTCTATCTGAAAAAAAGACAATCAAGCAACCCGTTTATTTTCCAAAACACAAAAACCTGGTTTATTATTTTGCCATACGTTTTCCAAATGAGACGACCTATTTATTTAGTTCGATGCGATTCTGGTTTATACTTTCGATTGCTCTGATTCTTATTTTATTAATTTATGTGTACTCGATTTTTACTCTTTTACAACAAAAAAAATACTCCGAACTGCAGCGTGATTTCATCAACAATATGACGCATGAGTTTAAAACACCTTTATCTTCCATTCTGATTGCATCTAAATATCTGATCGAGCAAACTCCTATTAAAGAAGACAAAAAACTATATACCTACACTGACATCATTATCAACCAAAGCAACAAACTGAATGGTCATATTGAAAAGATTTTAAATGTGGCTAAATCAGATTATGCACCACTGGAATTAAAGAAGGAGTCCGTTTTAGTTGTTCCGATTATTGAAGAAGTAATCCAAAACATACTTTTAAAATATCCGGAGGCCAATATCAAAATTGAAACTCTTTCCAAAGAGTACAAAATTGAAACAGACGTTTTTCATTTCTCGAATTTAGTTTATAATTTACTTGACAATGCGGTAAAATATTGTTCCGGAAAATGTCTTATTCTAATTGGAATAACGGCCGAAAATTCGGTTTTAAAACTAGCTTTCAAAGACAATGGAGTTGGAATTTCATCTAAAAACCTTTCCTTTATTTTTGATAAATTCTACCGTGCTCAAAACGAAAAAAGCAACGAGGTAACCGGTTTTGGACTAGGTTTGTATTATGTAAAAGAAATTTGCAACTTGCACAACTGGAAAATAAAAGCGGAGAACAATTCTGAAAAAGGCATCACTATAACTTTATCAATTCCATATAAAAAATGAAACAATTCAAAATACTTTATACTGAAGACGATGAAACCCTGGCATTCCTGACCAAAGACAATCTGGAACAGAACAACTATGAAGTGAATCATTGCCGCGATGGACAAATGGGTCTCGAAAACTTTAAAAAAGAGAATTTTGACATTTGTATTCTTGATATCATGATGCCTAAGATGGATGGCTTTGAACTGGCCGCTCAAATCAGAAAATGCAACAGCGACATTCCGATTATCTTTCTTTCCGCCAAAACATTAAAGGAAGACCGCATTAAAGGATTGCGTTTGGGTGCCGACGATTATCTCGTAAAACCTTTTAGCATTGAGGAATTGCTTTTAAAAATTGAAATTTTCCTGAAGCGTTCACAGAAAAACATTCTAATTGAAAAGCCAGTTTATGAGATTGGCAAATATCAATTTGACACGAGCAACTTTGTTCTTTTCAACGAAAGTGAAAAAATCAGCCTTACGCAGCGCGAAGCCGAATTATTGAAATTATTCCTCGACAATAAAAACTCCGTTTTAAAAAGAGAACAAATCCTTACCTCTCTCTGGGGAACCGATGATTATTTTATGGGACGTAGTCTGGACGTTTTTATTTCACGACTTCGTAAGATTCTAAGCAACGAAAAAGGCATTTCTATTGAGAACCTTCACGGAATTGGTTTTCGATTTACTATGTAATTTATAGGCTTAAATTCTTCCATTTTTTGTATTTTAGTACTTATTTTCTCTGATATGAAATTACATCATTTACGTAACGCCACTTTAGTTATAGAAACTGAAACCGATGTTATATTGGTTGATCCGATGTTGGGGAAAAAGAAAACGATTGCACCTTTTACTATTTTTCGTTACAAACCCAAAAGAAACCCACTTATCGCTTTACCCAAAAACAGCAGAGATATTTTGAGTAAAGTAACCGTCTGCCTTATTACTCACTTGCATCCTGACCATATCGATAAAGCGGGCGAAATTTTTCTAAGACGCAAAAGCATTCCGGTCATTTGCAGCAGTAAAGATCAAAGTGCTTTATTGAAAAGAGGTTTAAGCATCGTACAAACCTTAAATTATTGGGAACCTCAGGAGTTTCTGGGAGGTAAAATAACCGGAATTCCCGCCGTTCACGGTTATGGGTTTATTGCCAAACTTATGGGAAACGTTATGGGCTTTCATATCGAATTACCCAATCAAAAATCTATTTATATCAGTTCTGATACTATTTTTACGGAACACGTGCAAAAAGTCCTGATTGAGTTTAAACCCGATATTTCGGTTGTCGCCTGTGGAACTGCCCGATTAGATTTCGGTCAGCCCTTATTGATGCGAATGAACGATATTCTGAAATTTGCCGCACTTGCTCCCGGAAAAGTATTCGCCAATCATCTGGAAGCTTTAAACCACTGTCCAACAACAAGAACAGCATTAAAACAAGCACTTCTGGATAATAATCTTTTGGATAAAGTTTCGATTCCAAATGATGGTACCTGTGTAGAATACTAGTCCTTCATTTAGTGCAAAGAAAAACTACAAAACCAATAATCCAAACTCACGCAAAGTATTAACGGGTTTGGAATACCAGAATAGTTCGAAATCGTCTAAATTGGTCTCAAAATCATTCTTCACTTCCTGAAAAGTGTAATTTTTAGTATTTGAAATAGCCATTTTACTTAGAATTTGAACCAGCCATTCTCCTTCTTCTTTATTGGTCTGAATGTTGAAACTTTCTTTTTTATCATGGAAAGTAAAACTCATCATTTCCCAGCTTCTTCCTTTTTTAGATTTTGTAAAATGCTCCACAAATGGTTTTCCGCCTAACCAGACAACTTTTGCATTCGGTTTTGTATTGAAATCATTTCCTTCCTCAAGGGCATTAAAAATAAAGTCGGGCTCTATTTTAGTCTTCGGAATTTTAAAATCAAACCAATCCTGCAATTCGTAATCAAAACAGATTCCATGCATAAAATTAAAAAGTGATTTCTTCAATCCAAAACTAAACTTATCGTGATTGATTCCGGTAGAATCGGTATAATCAATATCATTATTAGCAAAAGTTCCGATAGCCTCCGTTGCTTTTGTGACACCAAATTTTTCCGGATACAATCCAACCGGACTGTGAGCTGTCATCGCAAACTGGTGCCAAAATCCCGACTGCAGAATCCCTGCCTCGAATAACTGACGTACCATTTCGAGACTATCCACCGTTTCCTGAATGGTCTGAGTTGGATAACCGTACATCAAGTAAGCATGAACCATGATTCCGGCTTCGGTAAAATTTCGGGTTACTCTTGCAACCTGTTCTACTGTTACACCTTTGTCAATTAGCTTTAATAATCGGTCTGAGGCCACTTCTAAACCACCCGAAACCGCAATACAGCCCGAAGCTTTAAGCAATAAACACAAATCTTTCGAAAAACTTTTTTCAAATCGAATATTGGTCCACCACGTTACTGCTAATTTCCGACGCAAAATTTCTAAAGCCAAAGCACGCATCAATGCCGGCGGAGCTGCTTCATCTACAAAATGGAATCCATTCTGCCCTGTTTGCAGCATCATCTCTTCCATCCGATCGCACAATAAATTAGCCGCTACCGGTTCGTAAACTTTTATATAATCTAATGAGATATCACAAAAGGTACATTTTCCCCAATAGCAACCGTGCGCCATAGTGAGTTTGTTCCAACGTCCGTCACTCCACATTCGGTGCATGGGATTCACAATTTCGATTACCGAAATGTACTTATCCAAAGGCAGATCCGAATAATCGGGAGTTCCAACTTGTGACTGTTTATAATCGTGTTTTAAGGAATTGTTTTTATAGACTACTTCTCCGTTTTCCAGCAGAAAAGTTCTTTTGTATCGCTTCTCTTCCCTCGACTCCGCTCGGAAAGACAAGCTTTCAATAAGTTCTTCAATTGGCACTTCACCGTCATCGAGAGTGATAAAATCAAAAAACTCAAAAACACGTTGATCCGAAAGTGAACGCAATTCGGTATTTGGGAAACCTCCGCCCATCGAAATTTTAATTTCCGGATGATGCTGTTTTACCCATTGTGCACATCTGAAAGCACTGTATAAATTTCCCGGAAAAGGAACGGATATCAGAAAAAATGTAGGCTGAACCCTTTCTATTCTTTCTTTTAAAATCGAAATTAGAATAGAATCAATATAGGTTAGTTTTTGCTGTAAAGCTTCGTATAATTCATCAAACGAATTGGCACTTCGCCCTAAACGTTCGGCATATCGGCTGAAACCAAAATTCTCATCGATACATTCCACAATAAAATCCGAAATATCCTCGAGATATAGGGTGGCAAGATGCTTGGCTTTATCCTGCGTTCCCATGGTTCCGAAAGCCCAATCCAATTCTTCCAACTGTGCAAAGCGAGAGGCCTCGGGCAGAAAATCTTCCTGACAGATTTGTAAAGCCAAAGTTGGATTTTTCCCCTGCAAAAACTGAATTACAGCATCAATTGTTTTGACGTATTCGTCCTGCAACGCAAAAATACGCTTAGCATTATCTGAAATGTCTTCCCCCGACTCCGCTTGAGAGGACAAATCTTTGAAAATATTTTCAGAATAAAGAAACAAATCAATCAATCCTTTCTTCGAAAACAATTCCAAAATCACATCAATACCCAAATCAGCCTGAACCGATTCGATATTTTTAGTATTCAGAAAACCTTTTATATACGCTGTTGCCGGATACGGGGTATTCAGTTGCGTAAAAGGTGGCGTAATTACAAAAAGTTTTGTTTTCAAAAGGAATTTATTTTTTTTGCAAAAATACGGGATATTTATAATCATTTGACAAAAGAAATAAATCTAATTATTTGGTTCACGTCATCAAATATTTAAGTTTTTATTTATTGAAATAAAACTTGTAAACATTTGTACTTCATGATTTACAGCATCATTTTTTGGCTATATTTGCCTACAAATTTTCTTTAAATGAAGCTAAGAACTTTACTCCTATTTATTGTTTTTATCAAATATTCTTGTGTTTTTGCGCAAGAAATTAATCCGAATTCGTCTAATAGTATTTTATTAGAAGATAAACATGGTCATCTCATTCAAAATTTGGAAGAGCAAAAACAATTTTTGAAAATTAGGGAGGCAAAGATGAAAGCTGAAGTCCTGAATTTAAAAAAAGTAATTTTGAATTCGAAAGAGAGAAATTTGACTTCAAAAACAGTCGCTACTCTTCAAGGCGTAGAGATATGTACAAATGGAGGTTTTGAGCAATATGAAACTATAAACGGAAGTAGTTATCTTAAGAATTTTCTTTATACAATAGGCGATCCTCCCGGGCCAACGCAGTGCCGATCGATTACCAATACTGCCGATTCATACATCAATCGCTATAACCCTAATAACATGAACATTATGGCGACCAGTGTTTCTGCCAATTTGGTTGACCCCTATATAGGAGACATTAAAGCATTTGATCAATATGCTCTTAAAATTAATCATGAGAACTCCTCTACCTATGGTTCTATTGTTCAGGGTAAAAGGTTTAAAACTAATAATGAAAATTATCTGAAATTTAACTACAAAGCGGTATTACAAAGTGTATACGACAATAGCCACACTGATAATCAAGCTTTTGTAAAAGCTCGAGTTTTAGATAAAAATAAGACCGTTGTTAGTGAATTTTGTTTGGTAGGAGATGAAAAAAATTGCATTTTCAGTAAGGTTCCAAGTCAAAATTCCGGTTATGTCACTTTATACACTCCCAATTGGCAATCAGGAATACTGGACATTTCATCAATTCCTAATTACGAAGAATTTACCGTTGAGTTTATGGCTTCAAGATGTGGACTGGGAGGACATTTCGGATATATGTATGTGGATGATGTTTGTATCTTACAATCCGCAGAAAACTTACAAGGTTCTATAGAGCTTGATCCTTTGAATAAAGTTTGTCCAACTTTACCAATTTCAGTGTGTGGCAGTTATACTATTCCTAATTCCGGAGGAATTTCTGCCTCAGTAAAAAAAATCACTTTAAATGTTTACAACAGTAGCAATGTGTCAGTTTATAACACATCAACTACTTCAAACCTGGACACAACAAACAAAAAATTTTGTTTTACATTAAAAAGCAGTGATCTTCCAAATATTACAAATACTAATTATAATGTAGGAGTACGAATAGATTATGATATTTCCGGAACTTCTTGCTCAGGAACCACATTTGATTCTGCTATAGATCCTAATGCAAATCCTGGTTGGGATATTTCTTTTTTAAATTGTTCTTCAAGTTGTACCATTAATGTTACATCTGCCAAAATATCTCAATGTGACGCAAACCGTGATGGAAGTGAAAATTTTGATTTATCGACATTGAATTCTTTAATAGTTCCTTCTACGGCGGGTTTAAATTTTAGTTATTTCAAAAATTACAATGAGGCAGAGTCCAATTTGAATGCTATTACCAATTTTACAAGTTACCCAAGTTCTAGTGCTTCTATTTTTGTTAGAGTGAGCAAGGATGCTACTTGCTACAAAATAATTTCTGCCAATTTAGAGGTAAGAAATCCCACAGCAAATATTACAGGTATCTTAAATGTTTGCTCTGGAAGCACTGTATTAACTGCTTCTCCCGGGGCTTCGTATTTATGGAATACTGGTGAAACTACACAAAGTATTACCGTAACTTCGTTAGGAAATTACTCTGTTACTGTTACAGATTCTTTTGGATGCTCCAGCAATGCCAATGTTACTATAGAACCAAGTCAAACTGCCGTTTCTCCTACTTTACAGATTACGCAGCCCTCTTGTTTTTCTGCTACAGGAACGATAAAAGTAACTTCAACGGCATCACAATATAGTTTTGATGATGGTGTAACCTGGGGCGCTAGCAATACAAAGAGTAATTTAAATCCCGGAACCTATTTAGTAAAAATAAAGACCGTAAATGGATGTACTTCCTATTCTCAAAGTGTAATTATTACAGCTGCTTCTACTCTGTATCCAAATTACACTTATATCAATCCATTATTTTGTGGAGATAAAGGAAGTATTACCATTACAACTCCTGCTCCATACTATAGCTTTGACGATGGTGCAACTTGGGTAAATAATTCTACTGCTAACAATCTTTCACCTGCAAATTATAAAATTCGTACCAAAGATTTACAAGGTTGTATTTCGTCGGCAAACAATGTACTCATCAGTAGTAATACGCTGGAAACTCCCACTTATAAAATCGTATTACCCGCTTGTAGCACAAAAGGAAGTATTACCATCAATACTCTTTCTGATTTTTACACTTTTGATGGAGGAAGTACTTGGGTTACCAATAATACAATGAGTAATTTAAATGCAGGAAGCTATTCTTTAGGAATTAAAAATGCCTTAGGCTGTACTTCCTATTACACTTATGCTTATTTAAATGATTTTAAAGATTCCTATCCTCAATATACAACTGAACAACCTATTTGCGGAGTAGACGGCAGTATTACAATTACTACGGCAGCAGATTCGTACAGTTTTGACAATGGAGTAACCTGGACTAACAATAATGTTAAAATTTTACCTTTTGGAAACTATCAAATAAAAATAAAAAACAGTGCGGGATGTATCAGCTCTTCTGCTTATGTTTCTTTAAATCAGCCTTATCTAAGTTCTCCAATTACTTCCATAGAACACCCAACTTGTGGTGTAAACGGAAAAATTACTATCAACTCATTATCCGATTTTTATAGTTTTGACAATGGTGCAACCTGGACAACTCTTAATTCTAAGTCATTACCTCCGGGTAGTTATACCGTAATTACAAAAAATAATCTTGGATGTACCTCATATTCAACCGGCGTTTATTTAAATAATCCCAATATAGATCTACCTGATTATACTGTTGTTCAACCTACTTGTACATCGTCGGGCAGCATTACAATAAATACAGCTGCCAGTTTCTATAGTTTTGATGGAGGTTATACCTGGGGAACTTCTTCTTCCTTATCAAATCTTAATTCTTATAAATTTTACAACATTACAATAAAAAACAGTTTAGGATGTGTTTCTAACTCTGTAGGTGTTTCAATTAACACCCCAAAGCTTCCTGATCCGGATTATACAGTTACGAATCCAAGTTGTGGAAATATTGGCAATATTACATTCAACACCACTGCGGATTACTATAGTATCGATGGTGGTGCAAACTGGAGTACAAATAATGTTTTTAATAATTTAAGCCAGGGATCTTACAATTTAATTATAAAAAAGAATAACTGTACATCCAATTCCATTTACACTTATTTGGATACCTCTAAGCTGGCACAACCTAATTTAACCATCACGCAGCCAGGATGTGGTACAAAAGGCAGTATTAAAATTAATACTACTGCCAGCTTTTATAGCATTGACGGGGTAAATTGGGGAACAAACCCTGTTTTTTCCGACCTTCCGACAGGATATTATTACCCAACGATTAAAAATGCACTCGGTTGTATTTCCAACTCAAATCCGATATTACTTCAAGAGTTTTTTCTCCCGGCTCCCACCTTTAAAACAACACAGCCTACTTGTGGAGTTGGAGGAAGCATAACTTTTACTACAACTGAAGCACAATACAGTATAGATGGAGGCAGAAACTGGAGTACTAGCCCTGTCTTTACTAATCTAAGTCCAAACACTTATTATTTATTAGTAAAAAATGCTACCGGATGCACATCTCCGCTTTACGGTGTATACGCTAACCTGCAGCAATATTATTTACCTAATCCAGATTTTACATTAGTTCAGCCAACGTGCGGCATTGATGGAAGTATTACTATTGCAACAGTTGCAAGTTCTTATAGTTTTGACAATGGTAATACCTGGACAACTAACCCAGCTCTTTCAGGGCTTACTTCTGGTTATTACAACATCATGATAAAAAATGCAGCGGGTTGCAGATCTTATGGTTTATCAATAAGTATTACTCCT
>NZ_MUHH01000064.1:1509-2746 GCF_002217475.1 Flavobacterium tructae | reverse complement strand
TTACAACTCCTGCTGACAATTATAGTTTTGATGGAGGCAGCACTTGGACTACAAATCCAATTTTATTAAATCCTGCAGATTCGTATTATAATATTCTTATTAAAAATGCAAAAGGTTGTAAATCAAACTCACAATATGTCTACATAAACAAATATTATCTGTCCTCACCAAATGTATCTGCTATTCAACCCACCTGTAGTACTACCACAGGAACTGTAATAGTAAATACTACTGCAGACCAATATAGCTTTGATGGAGGAATAACCTGGACTACAAGTCCTGTAAAGAAAAATTTAGCAAGTGGCTCCTACAATGTATTAATAAAAAACACTCTGGGCTGTACCTCCAGCGGCAGTTATGTCTATATAAATACACCTCCTGCAATTCCTGCGGCACCTGTTGCAACCAAAGTTCAACCTTCTTCCTGCGATGCTACTGATGGCAGCATCACCATAACTACACCTGCTATAAGTTATAGTTTCAATGATGGAAACAGTTGGACAACAAGTCCTACGAAAATAAATGTGGGAGCCGGTACCTATATTATTAAAATCAAAACAAATTCATATAGCTGCGAATCATCGACCGCTGTTGTCAATTTGAGTGCTGGTCCTGCAATTGCTGCTCCTGCATTTACTACTACACAGCCAAACTGCAGCTCATCAAAAGGCTCAATTACCATTACAACAAATGCCGCTACTTATAGCTTTGACAACGGGTTAACCTATGTTTTTTCTAATACAAAAACAGATCTTACTCCGGGTATTTATTTCATAAAAATTAAAAATTCAGCAGGTTGTATTTCAGATGCTGCTCCGGTCACGATCTCACCATTATTACCGCTTGCTGCTCCTGCCTTTACAGCAGTTCAACCTACTTGTACCAATTTTACAGGATCAATTTCAATTAATACCGTAGCCGATTTTTATAGTTTTGATAACGGAATCACGTTTGGGACCTCCAATACAAAATCTAATCTGTCTGCAGGAACCTATAATTTGATTGTTAAATATAATTCAGGTTGTATTTCTCTTGCCGCTACCATTACTATACAAGATGCGCCTGCAATTCCTGTTGCACCACAAGCTGTAGTCACAAACCCAACTGGCTGTAATCCTACAGGCACTATTATCGTTTCAACGGTTGCAAATCTGTATAGTTTTGATGATGGTCTTACCTGGAGCACCAGCAATACTGCCAGTTTATCTCCCGGAAGTTATTTTATTCGAATAAAATA
>NZ_MUHH01000064.1:295-1449 GCF_002217475.1 Flavobacterium tructae | reverse complement strand
TATAGTTTTGACAATGGTAAAAATTACTCATCCAATCCAAATTCAGGAAATTTAATCGTTGGAACCTATATGGTTCGTGTTAAAAATAGTATCGGCTGTGAGTCTGCTCCAATATCTGCAACCATAAACCGTCCAACAGATTACCCGAACGATCCTGCATTTACAACAATCCAGCCTGATTGCAGTAATCCTAATGGGGCTATTACAATTACCGATTCTGCATCTGAATATAGTTTCGATAATGGTGTTAGCTGGACTACAACTGCAATGAAATCGAATCTTGCTCCCGACACCTATTTTATTAAGGTAAAAAATAATAAGGGCTGTGCTTCAAATGCAACCACAGTTACTATAATTCCTTTTACAAATTTCACTCAAAATCCAGTTTTATCCGGTTCCCAAACATTCTGTATTGAACAAAATGCCACATTAAATTCAATTACGATCACAGGACAAAATATTAAATGGTATGATGCACCAGTAAACGGAAACACTTTACCGAAAACAACTTTATTAGAAAGCAAAATTTATTACGCTACGCAAACATTAAACAATTGCGAAAGCCTAAGATTTCCCGTACCGGTAAAAGTTCAAAATACACCTACACCTAATGCCGATTCTCCTCAACAATTCTGTATTCAGAAAAATGCAAGAATTAGGGATATTAAAATAACAGGGCAAAATATTAAGTGGTACGAAACTGCTTCATCTACTACAAGCTTATCTGAAATAACTGAACTTGTAGACGGTATCACGTATTATGCTTCTCAGTCTTTTAGCGGTTGCGAGAGTGACAAAACCCCCATTACAATCAATATTCTTGGAGCGACAATAGGAGAATGTATCTATTTTGTAGATGAACTTCCTTATCCTAAATTCTTTACCCCAAATAATGATGGTTATAATGATACATGGACTATTGATTTTATCTATTTAGCCCCAAATACCGGAATTAAAATTTTTGACCGCTACGGAAAGTTTATCAAAGAAATACGCCCAGACAATCCCTGGGATGGTACTTATCTTGGGCAACAGGAACCGTCTTCAGATTATTGGTTTACTGTTACAAGAATAAATGGAAAAGAAGTCAGAGGACATTTTAGTCTGAAACGATAAATAGAAAAGCCCTTCAGTGAAAGGGCTTTTCTATGTTA
>NZ_MUHH01000064.1:0-181 GCF_002217475.1 Flavobacterium tructae | reverse complement strand
GTCACTTTTTTATTCCCTGATTTCAGTAGAGTCTTTTTTATAACTTCTAAATTTACTTCGGCCGGAACCTGTACATCTTTACCTCCGTTAAGTGCTAAAACAGGACATTTTACTTTTTCTAAAATAGAAGCCGGATCTATCTTCATAAAATTATAAAACCAAATATTATTGATGAAATCGG
>NZ_MUHH01000063.1 GCF_002217475.1 Flavobacterium tructae | reverse complement strand
AAGACAGCATCGTAAAAGCTGTTGTAGCTGCCATTAAAACTGATTTAAACATTCTAACTTTCCCTGTAATCATGTTATTCTATTTTAAGATTGATTTACAAAACAGTGCAATTATGTAATCGATTACACGAAAGTAGAAAAATAGTTTTAATGCACCAAATTTATTTGAAAATTAATTATATATTTAATTTTTATTACGGAATATAATTACACTTAATGTAAAAAATTAGATAATTTATTATCATTGTAGAATCGAAATCGTTTTAATTATAAATTATGGTAATCGATAACAATATGTAAAACGTTATAAAAAAAAATGTATTTTTGTCAGAGATAAATATGAAAAACCATTTTTAATGAGCGAAAAGATAACCATTTACGATATTGCCGAAAAATTAAATATCACCGCTGCTACCGTTTCGCGGGCATTAAACAATAATCCGAAAATAAAAGAGAGCACGCGCGAGTTGGTTATTAAAACTGCGGCTTCAATGAACTATAAGCAAAATAAGCTGGCGCTCGCCTTAAAAAGCGGCCGAAGTAATAATATTGGCGTTATAGTTCCGCGTATCGACAGCAACTTTTTCGCTTCGGTTATCCGGGGAATAGAAGAAGAACTTCATCCACATGGTTATCAGGTAATTATTTGCCAGACGCACGAAAATCCGAAAAGAGAAAACGAAAACTTATATACTTTAATAGATGCCCAGGTTGACGGTATCATCATGTCGGTTACCGATGTAACGGGAGAAAATGACGGTGCTTTTCAATATGTTCTGCAAAAAAATGTTCCGCTTATCTTTTTCGACAGAAGCAAACATATTGACGGAGTGAGTTCTGTAACCATAAATGACTTTAGAGGCGGCTACCAAACGACTAAACATTTAATCGATGAAGGCTGTAGAAATATTGCCCACCTATCCGGAGATCAGTCGCTTGAAATCTTTAAAAACAGGTTTCTAGGATACAAACAGGCTTTACTAGACAATGGAATAACATTTGACGAAAAATATGTCATTCCTGTAAAAAGTACCGTTGACCACGGAAAACAGGCTGTAGAGCTTTTACTTCAGTTGGAAACACCTCCTGATGCTATATTTTCATCGAGTGATTTTGCTGCTTTAGGCGCTATTCAGGAACTAAAAGAAAGAAATGTCAGTATTCCTAAAGATTTTTGCGTAGCGGGTTTCAGTAATGAACCTTTCACCAAATTTATGGAATTATCGATTACTTCTGTAGATCAGTCTCCGCTTGAAATGGGTAAAATGTCTGCACGTGTTTTTCTGGAACAAGTAGACAAAACCGAAACTATTAAAATCGAAAAAAAGGTAGTTCTTGCTCCGGAATTACACATTCGTAAATCGTCGTCAAGAACTAGCTTTTAAGTTTTTTCATTTTTCAATAAAGATTAAGTAAATTAAGCTCTGCAATTAACCGGTTAGCCATAACGACTATCTGCTTAATGAAACTTAATATCTTAATGGTTCAAACAAAAAAACTCACTTAACAGTGAGTTTTTTATATAATGCTTTATTTTTCTAGAGTGAAACCCCTCTCTTCCAGGGAATAAAATCGTTTTGGTTTAAGATTGCTGCCTTGGTTTTAATGGTACCGCTGGCAACATCGATGATAAACTCCAACATTTCATCAGCCATTTCGTCGATGGATTTTTCTCCTGTGATAATACCGCCAGTGTCAATATCAATGATATCGGACATCTTTTTAGCCAGGTCGGTGTTAGACGAAATTTTCACTACAGGAGCGATCGGGTTTCCTGTCGGAGTACCTAAACCAGTGGTGAACAACACCATATTGGCTCCCGAACCTACCATTGCCGTTGTACACTCTACATCATTTCCAGGCGTACAAAGCAGCGTTAATCCCGGTTTCGAAATGTATTCACCATAATCAAAAACACCGGTAATTGGTGATGTCCCTCCTTTTTTAGCAGCTCCTGCCGATTTCATGGCATCGGTAATCAATCCGTCTTTTATATTACCCGGAGAAGGATTCATATCAAAACCTGAACCGGCATCTACTACGGTTTTTTCATACCATTTCATTAATTCTAAAAAGCGTTCTCCACTTTCCTCTTCGACGCAACGGTTGACTAATTCCTGCTCTACTCCACACAATTCCGGAAATTCTGAAAGTATTGTAGTTCCTCCTAAAGCAGCCAGTAAATCTGAAGTTACCCCGAGAGTCGGGTTAGCCGAAATTCCGGAGAATCCATCAGATCCACCACACTCTAAACCTATTTTTAGTTTGGATAAAGGTGCCGGAGTTCTTTGTACTTCGTTTGCTTTTTTAATGGCTTCAAAGGTATCTTTTACCACACTACTCAGCATCGCTTCGATTGTCCCGATTTGCTGCTGATCGTAAATCAAAACCGGTTTTTTACTGTTTGGATTTATCGCATCTAAAGCATCTTTAAAGATTTGAATTTGCAGGTTCTGACAACCCAGACTCAATACAGTTGCTCCGGCCACGTTTGGATTGTTTACATATCCTGCCAATAATTTGGCCAGACTATGCGAATCCTGACGAATACCTCCACAACCACCCTGATGTGTGATGAATTTTACTTCGATGTTGTTGAATAAATTAGCCTCGTTTGAAGCGGCTTCATTTCCGGCTCCACCGGTTTCTGATTTCACCAAGGAACGAAGTAACAATTGATAATCGTTCTCTTTGGGCTTCATTAATTCTTTTTCAAAAATATCTTTTAGAATTTCGATGTTTCTGTTTTCACAAAATACCAATGGAAAAAACAGCCATACATTCTCGGTTCCAACTTGTCCGTCTTCTCTGTGATAACCCATGAAAGTTCTGTCTTTCCACTTCTCAATATTCGGAGCCGTCCAGCCAATTGTTTCTGTTTTTCCGGTTACTTTATCGCTTTCGTGTTTTACATTAGCCGTAGAAAGCAAACCTCCTTTTTCAATTTTAGCACTCGCTTTTCCTACCAGAACTCCATACATAATAATCCTGTCTCCTGTATTAAAAGGAACCATCGCGATTTTATGCTTCATCTTCACATCACTCTCAACAGTAACGGCCGAACCTTCAAAATCAATCACCTCACCCGCTGAAAGATTTACCAAAGCTACTGCTACATTATCTGTAGGATGAACTTTTATTAATTTTTTTTGCGTTGCCATAACTAAACTTTCTGAGTTACATTATTTATTTGTTTTTGAAAATTGGTAAAACCATTTTCAATTCCGTTTGCATCAATTTCTTCCAATGCGACTGTAATTGCTTTTGTTAATCCCGGCACCAGTGTTAAATCCTCGTCCCAGAAGCTTGTATTCTGCAAAGTCAATCGTGCTATTTTTTCATAATCATCCGATTTCCAAAGACTTTCGAAAAAAGAAACAATATCCTCACTATCATTAATTGGTAAAACCCCGCCCTTCCAACTTCCTTTGTAAAAACGGATCAAAGCAGCAAAAGCAAACGTTAAATGAACCGGAAGTTTTTGATGAATATCCACATATCCCGTTAAACTAGGTAATACGCGCACTTTAAATTTTGAAATCGAGTTTAATGCAATTGAAGACAGTAAATGCTTGATAAACGGGTTTCTAAAACGGTCCAGAATTTCTTCAGAGAAACTGACCAATTCTGCCTTATCCATGTTCAACGTTTCATTGATCTCTTCAAAAACAGCTTTGTTTACAAAATCACCGGTAAAAGCATTGTCAACCGTTTCTTTTACAGTCTCGTTACCATAAAGCATTGAGAAAGGAACCATAGCGGTATGTGCTCCATTCAGAATTCTCACTTTACGTGTACGATACGGCTGCATGTCGGCTACGATTTTTACATCCAGTGCTGTTTTTCCAAACGGAAGTTTTGCTTTCAGTTTATCATCTCCTTCAATTACCCACAAAAAGAAACTTTCGGCACTTACAATCAAATCGTCTTTATAATCCAACTGACTGTTGTACTCTTCAATCTGGTCTTTCGGATAACCGGGTACAATTCTGTCTACTAATGTATTATGAAAAGAACAACTAGCTGTTAACCAGAAAACAAATTCATTTTCTAATTTCCAGTCCGCACAATATTTTAAAATAATTTCTTTTAAAGTATCTGAATTGTAATTGATTAATTCGCAAGGAATAATTGTTAATGCTTTATCTGCCGCTCCTTTAAAATGCTTGAATCTTTCATATAAAAGCACCGTTAATTTAGCCGGAAAGGAAACCGGAGGCTGCATACTCAACTGATCGGATTCGATATATTCTATACCTGCTTCGGTTGTATTTGAAATGATAAAAGCCAATTCTTCTTCTCTGGCCA
The DNA here is from genome assembly GCF_002217475.1 of Flavobacterium tructae. Lineage (GTDB taxonomy): Bacteria > Bacteroidota > Bacteroidia > Flavobacteriales > Flavobacteriaceae > Flavobacterium > Flavobacterium tructae. The sequence continues at coordinate 15,635 of NZ_MUHH01000063.1, read as the reverse complement.
AAGCCAGATACTCCTGAAAAGACGCATAAGGATCAATCGCTTTTACGATATTGGAAATCAATTCTTTTTCCTGAATCTCTTCTCCTTTTTTAACTCCTTTCATGAATAGGGTATACAATCCGTCCTGAGCATTAATCATGTTCACCAAACCTCTGTCGATAGGCTGTACTACGGCAATTCCTGCGTTAAAATCAGCTTCCTGATTTAATTTTTGAAAAGCATATTCTACAAAGGCTCTTAAAAAGTTACCTTCTCCAAATTGAACTATTTTTATAGGAAGTTTTTCTGAAAGCCCTGAGCTCACTCTGTTTAATTTTTCCATTACTTTTTCTCTTAAAGTGTTATCAATAATCACGTTTAATACCTTATTTATCTCTGATTATTTCCTCTCACTGTAAAAGAAACATTACACTTGTGTGAGGAAAACAAACCTTGCTGTGAGGACTCACAAGATTCATTTATCAAGCGTAATGCTCAATTACAATTTCTAAAATCTAAAAAAAACGCATGTTAAATAAGGACCTATATGATTACCCTTATTTATTTTTAATACTTTTTATTATATCCAGAACCTGACTAACTTTTGTTTTTAATCCGTCATAATCCTGTTGTTCTAATATCTCTTTTGAAATTAACTGTGATCCAATTCCCACGCAGGTTGCTCCCGCACTAAACCACGAAGTCAGACTATCAACTGTTGGCAGAACACCACCTGTTGGCATGATATTCGTCCACGGACATGGACCTTTTATAGCTTTGATAAATTCAGGTCCGTAAATATCACCCGGAAACAATTTTACAATTTCACATCCTAATTCTTCGGCTCTTGCGATTTCGGTAAGTGTTCCACAGCCCGGAGACCAAAGTACTTTTCGTCGATTACAGGCAATTGCAATATCTTCTCTAAAAACCGGAGTCACAATAAAATTCGCTCCCAAACTCATGTACAAAGATGCTGAAGCCGCATCAGTAATAGAACCAACACCAAGCATCATTCCCGGTAATTCTGCCAAAGCATATTTATTTAATGCTCCAAAAACTTCATGAGCAAAATCTCCTCTGCTTGTAAATTCCATTAATCTTGCACCTCCATCATAACAGGCCTTTAATACTTTCTTGCTTATTTCGATATCTGAATGAAAGAATAGCGGAACCATTCCGTTTTCTTTCATCGTTAAAGCCACTTCAATTCTTGAATATTTTGCCATATTTAAATCAATTATCTAGATACTAATCCTGTAGCATCACCATCTATCATATTTTCAACTTCTTTTAAGGTTACCAGATTATAATCTCCGGCAATGGTATGTTTTAAACAACAAGCTGCCACAGCAAAATCTAAAGCTCTTTGATTGTTGTTTTGATATTCCTGTAATCCGTAAATTAAACCTCCCATGAAAGCATCCCCACTTCCAACACGATCTACAACAGGAGTCACTTCTTTTACGGCTGCCTGATAAATAGCTTTACCGTCAAATAAAACCCCTCCTATTCTTTGATGTGACGCACTTACGGAATATCTAAGGGTTGTTGCTGCTATTTTTAAACCCGGAATCAAATCAAACAATTTACTGTACAAAACCGGAAGCGATTTTTCATCCTGATAATTCGGATTGACTTTCGGAATTCCTAACATAAAATAGGCAGTATCAATATCTCCTAAAATAACATTGCTGTATTGCAAGAGCTCCGGCATTACATCACTTGGTGTTTTTCCGTATTGCCATAATTTTGATCGGTAATTCAAATCGCAGGAAATTGTAATTCCCAGTTTATGAGCTGCTTTAACTGCTTCTAAACAGGCTTCGGCAGCACTTTGGGAGATTGCCGGTGTGATCCCGCTCCAGTGAAACCAATTGGCTCCCTCAAGCACTTTCTCCCAGTCAATTATTCCTTTTTCGATAGTTGCCATCGAACTGTGTGCACGATCATAAACCACATTACTGCCTCGTGTACCGGCACCGGTTTCCAGAAAATAGATGCCTAAACGCTCTCCTCCGTAAACTACATTTCCGGACGCTACATTCATTTTTCGCATTTCTTTTACTGCCGAAGCACCAATTTCATTCTCGGGTAATCTTGTTACAAATTCGGCATTCAAACCATAATTAGCCAAAGACACGCAAACATTAAATTCACCGCCTCCATAAGACGCCCCAAATGCTTTTGCCTGCGAAAATCGCAAGTGTCTCTCTGTCGAAAGACGCAACATAATTTCCCCGAAGGCAACTACTTTACTCATATAATTTTATTGTTTTACCAGTAAAAGTTTTTTTTACCATTAAGATATTAAGAAAATTAAGCCTGATGCTTTTATTTGCCACAGCTTATCTGATTAAAAAGAGACTTAAACTCTTTCCTCTATATTCTTTGCTCTATATTCTCTCTTCTTACTTAAAATTTAAAATACTCTTTTGCATTATGATAGGAAATATCAGAAACCAGTTTCCCTATCCACTCCATATCATTTGGAAGCTCTCCGCGTTTGATTTCATCTCCTAAAAGATTACATAAAATACGTCTGAAATACTCATGTCTTGGGAAAGACAAAAAGCTTCTCGAGTCTGTCAGCATTCCCACAAAACAACTGATTAACCCCATATTTGAAAGAGCATTTAATTGTTTTGTCATTCCGTCTTTCTGATCTAAAAACCACCAGCCCGATCCAAACTGAACTTTCCCTCTGACACTTCCGTCATTAAAATTTCCAATCATGGTTGCCATCACTTCGTTATCGGCCGGATTTAGGTTATAAATAATCGTTTTCGTCAATTTATCTTTACTGTCCAGGGCATTTAAAAAGCCGGATAGTTTTTGTGCCTGCGGATAATCACCAATAGAATCCCAACCCGTGTCAGGTCCTAAAATTCGATGCATGCGGGCATTATTGTTTCGCAAAGCTCCAAGGTGAAATTGCTGTACCCATCCAAACTCATGATACGTTTCGGACAAGAATAACAATACGGCACTTTGAAATTTTAAAACTTCTTCAGGAGTTAAAATCCTATTTTCTCTTTTCTTTTTGAAGATGCTATTAATTTCATTCTCTGTAAATTCTTCAAAGTAAATCTGGTCTAAACCATGATCACTAAGTTTACAGCCGTTTTGATTAAAGAACTCAATTCGGTTTCGCAATACACTGCACAAATCAGCATACGTATGAATCGCAACTCCGGACACCTCCCCTAACTTGTCCAGATAGGCATTATAGCCATCATTGGAAATTAAGATCGCTTTATCAGGTCTGAAGGCCGTACTCATTTTAGTTCCAATTGGATTCTTTGCCAATTTTTGATGAAACTCAAGACTGTCAATCGGATCTTCGGTCGTGCAAACCAATTCAGCATTTACTTTTTTAAGCAGATTTTGCGTGCTGTAGGCCGGAGAATTAATTTTCTCGGTTGCTTCCTGGTATATTTTCTCTGCCGATTTTTCATTCAGCAAATCATATATATCAAAATAACGCGCCAACTCTAAGTGCGTCCAATGGTACAAAGGATTGCGCATGGTGTATGGAACTGTTTTGGCCCAGTTTAAGAATTTATCTTTGTCAGGAGCATTTCCAGTCACAAACTGCTCGTTGATTCCTAAGGTACGCATCGCACGCCATTTGTAGTGGTCTCCGTTGATCCACACCTGTGTAATGTTTTCAAAAATTTTATCTTCAGCAATAAACTGAGGATTCAAATGATTGTGATAATCGATGATGGGCTGATTTTTGGAATAATTATGATACAGCTCTTCTGCAAATTTATTTTCAAGTAAAAAATTATCGTTTATGAAGGTATTTGAACTCATGATTTTTTTGATGTAATTGAAATAATTATTCGTTTGATGGTTTCCCGATTGTTGCTAAGATTCCACCATCGACATACAAAATGTGACCGTTCACAAAATCGCTGGCTCTTGAAGATAAAAATATAGCCGCTCCAGCCAGATCACTTGCTTCACCCCATTTTGCAGCCGGTGTTCTACTGATAATAAAATCATTAAAAGGATGACCGTCCACTCTAATAGGTTTGGTTTGTTCGGTAGCAAAATACCCTGGACCAATTCCGTTGATCTGAACATTATGTTTGGCCCATTCGGTAGCCATATTTTTGGTCAGCATTTTCAAACCGCCTTTCGCAGCAGCATAAGCTCCTACTGTACTGCGGCCCAACTCGCTCATCATCGAACAAATGTTGATTATTTTTCCTCGCCTTCTTTCAATCATCCCTCTTACTACATGCTTTGATACAATAAACGGACTCACTAAATCAATATCAATAACCTCTTTAAAATCGGCTACCTCCATTTCAATCAGCGGAATTCTTTTAATAATCCCTGCGTTGTTAATCAGGATATCAATTGGGCCCACTTCATTTTCAATTTGTCTAACTGCAGCAATCACTTCCATCTCGTCCGTTACATTAAACTTGTAACCCACTGCCTGAATTCCCTCTTTTTGAAGTTCTGCTACCGCATCATCAATTTTTTGCTGAGAAGAATTTCCGTTTACCACAATTGTCGCACCCGCCTCTCCTAATCCTTTTGCCATTGCCATTCCCAGTCCGTGTGTACTTCCTGTAATCAGAGCAACTTTTCCGTTTATATCAAATAATGAGTTTGCCATATTATTTATCTTAAATCAGTGATTTTACACACATCCATATCTCCGTAATCCAAATTCTCACCCGCCATTCCCCAGATAAAAGTATAATTACTGGTTCCCGATCCCGAATGAATCGACCATGGTGGTGAAATAACCGCCTGATGGTTGTTCATCCAAATGTGTCTCGTTTCCTGAGGCTGTCCCATAAAATGACAAACGGCCTGATTTTCGGGAATATCCAAATAAAAATAGACTTCCATTCTGCGATCGTGTACGTGTGCCGGCATGGTATTCCATACACTTCCGGGTCTTAATTCCGTCATTCCCATCTGTAATTGACAAGTGGTTACAACACCTCCAATAATCATTTGATTTACGGTACGGTGATTAGCTGTCTCCATAGTTCCTAATTCCAGCTTGTTTGCTTCTGCCAGACTCACTTTTACGGTTGGATATGTTTGGTGTGCCGGAGCAGAATTGATATAATATTTTGCAGGATTCTGAGGATCATCACTTTTAAAGATCACTTCTTTGTTTCCGCTTCCGATGTACAAAGCATCTTTAAACGCTAATTCGAAAGAAACTCCTTCAACGACCACAGTCCCTTTGCCACCTACGTTGATAATTCCCATTTCTCTTCTTTCCAAAAAGTAACCTGCTTTCAACGGATCAATGCTTTCCAAAATCAGATCCTTTAACGGAACTGCTGATCCTGCGATGTATCTGTCATAATGAGAATAGGTTAACACAATCTCATCTTCCTGCATTAAATCGTCAATTAAGAATTCGTTTCTCAATTCCTGAGTGTCATATTTTTTTACAGCTTCCGGACTTGACGCGTATCTTGAACTATATTTTGTCATAATTTTAAATTAATGTAATCGATTGCACAAAATTAGATTTTTATCCTTAAAAACCATAATTGATTGTAAAATTTATTCTTTTTTTATAATTGTTTTTGTTATCTGTAATCCTTAAAGATTGATAATCGGACTGTATTTAGGTACTAACATTTTCATCACAGACCATCCTGTCAGGTAACAAATGGCACAAATAGAAAAAATGATAAAATATCCGGCTTCAATTCCTTGAAAACCCATAAATGACATATTGCTTTCTTTGGCATAATCAAACAGCATTCCTGATCCTTTATTGATAAAAGTAGAACCAATGCCTCCGGCCAAACCTCCAATACCAGTGATCGTTGCAATTGCTTTTTTAGGAAACATATCTCCTACAGTGGTAAAAATATTAGCCGACCATGATTGATGAGCTGCACCCGCAATACCAATAATAATAACAGGAATCCAATAACTGATGTAGCCTAAAGGCTGTGCAATCAAGGCCAACAAGGGAAAGAATGCAAAAATTAACATTGCTCTCATTCTACCTTCATAAGGGTTCATCCCTTTCTTCTCTACAAAATAGGTTGGCAGCCAGCCACCAATAATTGACAGCAGGGTTATCATATATAAAACGAATAAAGGAAGAGCCGCCTCAGTAGAATCCATACCGTAAACCGAACTTAAGTAAGCCGGGGTCCAGAATAAAAAAAACCACCATACCCCATCGGTCATAAACTTACCAAAAGCAAATGCCCAGGTTTGTTTGTATTTAAAACAATCGACAAAAGAAACTTTATCTTTGGTTTCTGGTACATACCCTTTTAGTTTGCTGTCTGTAATATCATCTTGTTGTATATACTCTAATTCTGCGGCACTTACTTTTGGGTGATTTTCAGGCTTATCATACATGAAAACCCAAAATCCCATCCAGACAAAACCTAAAGCACCAATGATGATAAAGGCCATTTCCCATCCGAAAGATTCTGCGATAAACGGAATAGATATAGGAGCTGCCAAAGCACCAACAGTAGCACCTGCATTGAAAATACTGGTAGAAAATGCTCTGTCTTTTTTAGGAAAATACTCGGCCGTCGTTTTAATTGCTGCCGGAAAATTTCCTGCTTCACCCACTGCTAAAACAAAACGGGCAAAGATGAACAGCGTAACACTTACATTAATGACCAGTCCGGTATCTTTTACAAGATGAATTGCCTGCTTGGCGCCCTCGAAACCTACAAACCAGTTCCCACTAATAATTCCGGCTGTCGCAATACCACAAAAAGCGTGAAGACAAGCCCCAAAAGACCAAATACCAATGGCCCACAGAAATCCTCGTTTAGTATCCATCCAATCCACAAATCTACCGGCAAACAGTAATGAAACTGCGTAAAAAATAGAAAACAAAGCGGTTATATTTCCGTAATCATTATTAGTCCAATGAAACTCAGGCGCAATAAAATCGCTCCACGTTAAAGAAAGTACCTGTCTGTCTAAATAGTTGATAGTGGTTGCAAAAAAAAGCAAGGCACATATACTCCAACGATAACTTCCTGTAGATTTTTTGGATTGGGTCATAATAACTGCATCTGTTTGGTTCATGGTAATGGTTTATTATAAAAGTTGATAGTTTTCCGGCTCATTTAATCTGCTGTTCAAACACGATATAAAAATTACAATACCTATGAATTAAATGCAACAAAATTAAATAAATGTAATCGATTGCACAAATATAGTTTTAAATCTTTATATTCCAAATAAATTATATAAAAATTTAATTTCAACACATAATTAAACAGATCGCTCAAAAAAAAATACTTTAAATTACATTTTAAGTAATATATTTGTTAAAAGCTATTTTTACAAACTTAACCGTTTTATCTATCAAAATTGTCCAAAAAACTTTCACTTTTGATCAATTCACTGTAATCTTCAGGTTTGTGAAGTAAAAGTCATTTGTTACATTTTTACAAAAGCGTAAAACTGATCCAAAAAAACTTTGTTTTAAAACACTTTTCCAACCCATTTAAATATTTCCATAATTCATGAAAAATGTAAAAGAATTACTTCTAACCTTATTTTTATTCACCTTCATGCACACTACTATACATGCACAAAATGAAATTGTACCGCTCTGGAATACTATCCCCGGCGAAATAAAAGCTACGGAATACAAGGAAAATGAATCTTTTATAGACGGAAAAGTGCAGAGTACAAGTTTAGTTACCGTTCCAACTTTGAGTGTTTTTTTACCTAAACAAAGCAAACCCAATCAAACTGCTGTTCTTATTTTTCCGGGAGGAGGATATCAACATTTAGCTATTGATAAAGAAGGCACCAAAGTCGCCAACTGGCTTAATAGCTTAGGAATTGCAGCTTTTGTTGTCAAATACAGATTACCCAGTGATCAAATCATGAAAGACAAAAAAAACGGACCATTACAAGACGCACAGGAAGCCATACGTCACGTAAGGCAAAATGCAATAAAGTACAGCATAGATGTTAACAAAATAGGGATTATTGGCTTCTCGGCCGGAGGGCATTTAGCTTCTACGCTGGCAACACATTACGACGAGATAACTTACGATTCGAAATCTAAAACAAGTGCACGTCCGGATTTTTCACTTTTAATTTATCCGGTAATCTCCATGCAAAATGAGATTACCCACAAAGGCTCGCAAAGTAGTTTACTGGGGAATAATCCCTCACAGGAAGTACGTGATTTTTATTCTAACGAAAAGAGAGTTACTTCAAAAACGCCTCCCGCTTTCCTGATTCATGCCACAGACGACAAAACCGTTTTACCGGAGAACAGTATCAATTACTATCTGGCGCTTAAACGAAACGGGGTTTCAGCTGAATTACATCTTTACGAAAAAGGAGGTCATGGTTTTGGGTTGGGCGTAAATAGTACTAGTAAATTTTGGACCCGAGATTGCGAAGAATGGCTTAAAATTAATGACTACTTATAATAGTATAGAAAGAATAAAAAAAGGGTCTTTAGATCCGGATAACCCAATAACCAAATCTAAAAACCCTATAAAAATCAGACTCTTTTGTAATCCTGCAAATTCATACAAAGCTTATACCCACGATCAAATGAATAAGTCCAATTTTCATTGTAATTAAAAAAATGTTTCTCCAAAAACAGTTAATTATAACAACCTATTATGCGGTCTAAAAAGGTAAACACAGCATAATTACCCGTTATTATGGCGCGAAATTACAAGCAACTTTAGAGAAATCATTACGGCTTTCCGCATTATGAAAAACTTTTTCCTCCTAAAAATGCTAAGTCACTGACTATCTGAAACACTACAGTTCTAAAATCTTTTGTTTTTTTTAGGGACTAAGAAACTAAGGCTCTGAGATACTAAGACTCGAAGATGATAAGGTTTTAAAAATTTTCGAAGTTTTCTTATTCTAGATTAAGTTATAACAAACTCTTTACTAGTACATTTGCAAAATACAGATTTTTTTTCTAAGCTATTAAGGCGTAAAGTTCCTAAACTTATGGAATCTTAGAACCTTAGTATCTCAGCACCTTAGCTTCTTAGAAAGAACTCTAAAAACTACTATCTATGAAAACATACGAATTCTTACTGCTTGGAAAGAACCAAGCGATTCTTGAGATTTTGCTCCGATTGGTGAATGCTTATGAAAACTGGAATGCAGTTGGTTTTAATGACGAAAAACTGGCTCAGGATTATTTTCTGAACCACAAAATTGATATTGTACTTTTGAGTTCAGGCATTGAAGATCATATCGAAAAAGAATTTACTTCTTTTTGTTTAAAACAGCAACCTGATGTTGAAGTAATTGAACATTTTGGAGGAGGAAGCGGTTTATTAAAATCAGAAATTGAATATCGATTGCATCTGAAAGGAAAAATTTAGATGCCAACAAATTCTTTAAATTTGTCAAAAACCGAACGTTAAAATGGAAAAGAAATATTCAGTTGTCATTCATCCCTCACCAGAAATAATTGAGGACATCAAAACCATGAAAGAACATCTTGCAACTAAAATTGGCTGGTTCAACAGTAAAAATTCGGTGGCACATATTACGATTTGTGAGTTTACAACTGACGATTCTCAACTGGATAAATTCAAGCAAAAGCTTTTTAATATTTGCGATACCTTTACTCCGTTTCAGGTACATTTGGATGGTTTTGGTTCGTACGAAAGCGGTGCTTTTTTCATTGCCCCAAATGAAGAATCAAAAAAAAGTTTACAACCAGTCATGAAAAAGACACAGAAAGCGTTACTGCTTTCCAACCTAAAAAAAAGCAGTGATCCGCATATTTCTATCGGCAGAAAACTAACACCTGAGAATCTTAAAGTCGCATCGCAGCTCTTTACCACAATTGCCATGGATTTTTCCTGTGAAGAAATTATCCTGCGTGAATTAGATCCGGTGAAAAAACAGTTTTTTGTCATCGATACTTTTCCTTTTGGCAGTAATCCACAGCCGGAACTTATACAGGGGACTTTGTTTTAAATGTTTATTGTGAGATGTGAGACGCAAGATGCAAGATGTGACCTGAAACTTGAAACTTCAAACTTGAAATCTGAAACTTAAAATTTCCGTATATTTGAATTTTACAAACCGTCGTCATGAAATCACTGGATTCTTTTTACAAAGATATTACTGAAGGTTCCTCCGTTGAACCGGGTTCTTTATTGCCCAATGACATCAAAAAAGAGATTGGTCATTTTAATATATTTAATATCAAAGAGCTTTTAGATCGTCTTCAGGGTAAAGCAATCATGCCTTATGATCGCCGTGCTTACTACAAAATCAGCTTGATTAAAGGAAAAAACAGGGCTGAATACGCCGATAAGATAATTGAAATTGAAAAGCAGGGACTTTTATTTGCCACCCCAAAGATTCCGTATAATTATTTACCGCAGGACACCAATCAATCCGGGCAGTTTTGCGTGTTTACCAGTGAATTTTTATCAAAAAACAAAAGCGGGATTGATCTGGACGAGCTTCCTATTTTTGCTTCTGACGGGTATCCTATTTTTCAATTAACCGATGATGAAGTAGCAGAAGTAGAATTGATTTTCAACAAAATTCAAAAAGAAATCAATTCCGATTACATTTACAAATATGATTTAATTCGGAATTACGTCGCCGAACTCATTCACTTCGGACAAAAACTACAGCCAATAACGGCATTGTATTCCAAACACAATTCGGCTGCCAGAGTTTCTTCTTTATTTGCTGAATTGCTGGAAAGACAATTTCCTATTGAATCTCCAAATCAACGCTTACAACTTAGAACTGCTAAAGATTTTGCCGAAAGATTATCGGTTCATGTCAATCATCTGAATAAAGTTTTAAAGGAAAATACCGGAAAAACTACAACCGAATTAATCAGCAGCCGTTTGACAAACGAAGCCAAAATCCTTTTAAAACAAACGGACTGGAATATTTCTGAAATTGCCTTCTCCTTAGGATTTGAAGAATTGGCACATTTCTCTAACTTCTTTAAAAAACAAACTTCGTTTACTCCTTTAGCTTTCCGATCTTAAATTCATGATTTGAATTTCGCAAACATCGGTTTGATATTTACAACTTCTCACTCCTGCTTCGCCCCTACCTTTGTCTTATCAATTTAAAACATAAAATAAAATGGCAGTACATACAAAAATTGCTCTGGTAACAGGCGGCAGCAGAGGTTTAGGAAAAAATATGGCGATTGCAATTGCTCAAAAAGGAATCGATGTAATTATTACCTACAACAGTAAAAAAGAAGAGGCTGATTCAGTGGTAAAAGAAATTGAAAGCTTAGGGCAAAAAGCCGCCTCGCTTCAATTAAATGTTGCCGATTCCAGTACTTTTGATCCCTTTTTCAACTCTGTTGCAGAAACTCTAAAAAGTACTTTTAAAACGGATAAGTTTGACTTTTTAGTAAACAATGCCGGAACGGGACTCCACAATTCATTTACGGAAACAACAGAAGCCGAATTTGATCAATTAACTAATATACATTTTAAAGGCCCCTTCTTCTTAACTCAGAAAGCATTAAATCTTATGAATGACGGTGGCGGAATCGTAAATATCTCAACCGGTCTGGCAAGATTTTCTTTTTCGGGTGCTTCCGCCTATGCCTCGATGAAAGGTGCTATTGAAACATTAACGAAATACCAGGCAAAAGAATTGGGTGAACGAAAAATCAGAGCCAATGTAGTTGCTCCGGGTGCAATCGAAACCGATTTTGGAGGTGGTGTGGTTCGCGACAACGAACAATTGAACAAAAATATAGCTGCAGTTACGGCCTTAGGAAGAGTTGGATTACCGGACGATATTGGCGGAGTGGTTGCCTTTTTATGTACCGAAGAGGCACGCTGGGTAAATGCACAACGCATTGAGGTGTCAGGCGGAATGAATTTGTAATTTTTACTTCGCGAATCTAATAAAATTAAACCCGACAGGTCTTAAAAATCTGTTGGGTTTAACAAACAGAATTAAGGTATTTCTTTTTCACAACACACAATTTAATCAAACCAATATTGTTCACCTCTTTGAATCTCTTGCCATTTTTTGTTTGTTTTTTTCATTACAATAACATAATATTTAGAGGAATAAAGAGGATTTAATTTTTGAGTTGCTATTGCCATGACCAAATAGTCTCTATTTTTGTAGTAAATTGGATCAGACAATGCAATTAGTAGTGTTTCGTATTTATATAAGGGTAATGCTCTTTCTTTTTTAAACATTATGGTATCATGAGACTCTATATAAATGTTTTTTAGTTTAAAATCTGAGGCCTCCCAATTTGTGTTTTTAGAAAATCCGTATCTACCCTCATTCTTATCATCCTGATATTTCTTTCGCATCTTCTGGAAATCATTTTCATCATAAAGAGGTTCTAAAACTCCTCCTAATCTTTCCTGAATGCCATTTACCCAGTTAAAAGGAATATCATTAAGTTTTCCTCCTGAAAACAATCTCAAAGTTTCGTTTGGTCCTATTTTTTCTTTAACGATCATTATAGTTTTAGTTGTATCTTTTACTAATACTCTGAGATAACCATTAATAGCATCGTATTTATCCTCACTTGACTGTGAATACATTGTTGAAAAACTCATGGCTATACATATTAAAATAGAAACTTTCTTTTTCATAACTTCTTATCTGTTATATAGTTCTAACATCTCGGGCATACAAGTAAACAAATTACAATAATCTAATGTCTTATGTTAATAATACCGATATGAATATCCTCTTTGAATAAGAGTCCATTTGTTATTTATTTTTTTCATTACAATAACATAATCATTAAGATAACCAATAGGACTAGTGTCCCCAATGGCAACAGCGATAACTAAGTATTCTTTCCCTTTGTAATACATAGGTTCAGATAAAGCGATCATTTCTGTAGTATAGTTGTAAATAGGTATACCTCTCCCTCTTTTATACATAATGGTATCATAAGTTTCAAAAAAGATAGTTTTCAATTTAAAGTCTGTTGAATTCCACTTTGTGTTCTTTGCAAAATAGCTCCTGCCTTCATCTGCGTCGTTCTGATATTTTTTTCGCATTTTCTGGAAACCATTTTCATTGTAAAGAGGTTCTAAAATTCCTCCTGCTCTTTCCTCAACGCCATTTACTCTGCTAAAAGGAACATTGTCAAGTTTCCCTCCTGAAAACAATTCTAAAGCTCCATTTGAACTGATTTTTTCTTTGACTATCACAATTGTTTTCGTTGTATCTTTAACTATTAGTGAGAGATAAGTATTGATAGCCTCGTATTTGTCTTTGTTTGTTTGTGGATACATCGAAGTAACGCATATCATAATTAATAGCACCAAATGATTTTTTTTCATAACTACTTACTTTTTATAATATAACCCTAAAATCTCGGACACATAAGTAAACAAATTACACATGACAATAATCTAATGCCTTAGGTTAATAATACTGATATGGCTGTCCTTTTTCAATAACAGTCCATTTATTTTTTATTTTTTTCATTACAATGACATAATAATCTAGATTATAAACTGGGTTAGATTCTTGAACAGCAATTCCAATAACCAAGTAATCATTATTTTTATAATACATTGGCTCTGATAAAGTAATTAATAATGTCTCATACTTGTAAAGAGGCAGTGCTTTTCCTTTTTTGAACATTATACTATCAAAGACCTCAAAATGAATGTTTTTGAGTTTAAAATCGTTCCAATTCCATTTTGCCTTTTTTGCGAATCCATATCGTCCCTCATTCCTGTCATCCTGGTATTTCTTTCTCATTTTCTGAAAATATTTCTCATTATAAACTGGCTCCAGAATTCCGCCAACTCTCTCTTGAGTACCATTTACTCTGCTAAAAGGAACATTACTAAGTTTTCCTCCTGAAAATAGCCTCAAAGCTTCGTTTGTGCTTATTTTTTCTCTGACCATTACTATGGTTTTAGATGTGTCTATAACTATTTGCAATAGATAAGTATTAATAGCATCGTATTTATCTTTTTCAGACTGTGCATACATTGTCATAAAACTTACTGTCATAAATAATAGAATAGAAATTTTCTTTTTCATAGCTACTTACCTTTTATGTAATCTTCACATTTTGAACCAATAGGATACTGTCTCACACCACCATTATTTTGATTATCGGCTCCCGATTGTTCAGCCGCAAGTCGATTTAAAATACGGTTCCTGTCTCCTGATCCCTTCGGAAAGGTTTTATCAAACACCGGCGTATTGTGTAAACCAGCCCACGCCAAATCAAGGTATTCCTGTTGAATTGAAGTAGCACCCGTATTACCTGTCTGAAATTCCTGAAGGGCAGCCGCAATGGCATTGACATAGGTTTCGGCCATTTGTTTGTGCTGTAAATCAGGGGTCATCCAGGCGCCCTTTGGAGCTTTTTGCTGTACATATACTTCAAAAAGAGCCGGAAATTCAGTTAACGGTGCAGAGCTTCCCTGAGCAGCGACCTGATCCTGAAGGCTAAAAAAATAAGCATGTACTACTTCATGAAGAATATTTCCGGCCAGAGACAATGCCGTTCTGTCTGTAGAGCCGTCACTAATGATCGTCGTATAATCAAATCTTGATATAGGAAATTTTTGCGTATATTTGGTAGTAGCAGGCTCATTAAAATCAGCTCCAACAATATTCAACGTATAAGGACTGTTGGCTCCTAATCTGGCGAGCATTCTAGCGATATCAACATTTTTATTGGTTTTTAGTTTCTCCAGTACTGCTTTTTGGCAGGGCGTCAGGTTTTTATCGATTATTCTTTTTTCAATTTCGTTAACCATTGCCGTGGCATAATAACTAGCAAAAGCCACTCCCATGCTGGCATAATTGGTCGGACTGCCTTCTCCTCTAAATTGATAGCCCGGCATGATATAGGGAAGGCTAATATCACTTGGTTTAGGTTTGGGATATACATTAACGTTGTTCAACGGAATCGGATCAGGCCCCGGAGATTTTACTTCTCCAAGCAAATTTCCGGATTTATAAAGAAAATTGTTTTTGACAATTCCTCTCAAATCACTGATGACGACAGCACCGGTAAATTCACCATAGCGTTCTATGACTTTTCCCGTTTTCTTATTGTTTGATCCTTCTTCGGGAATTAAATTAAAAAGTACAGTTTGTAATTCTCCATTGATCCTGATATGCAAAATACTCGATTCTACATTATCCAGTCCTGTCTCTGCCTTCACAACCGTTAGTTTAGCATCAGTATCCGTTATATCAATCTGTTGTATAGATTTGAAATCTATTGTCAGGTTAAAGTTAGCGTTTTTTTGGGTAGACTGTTGTTGTTGAAAATCTTTTAAAAAAGCAACCGATTCTGTGACGGCTACCGTCTTTAGATTGTCTTCATTCTTGTTCTCTGACACCTTTTCAGTGTATACGTTTTCATCATGATTACAGGAGTAAAATAATACTAATGTAAAAAATACGGGCATTAAAAGTAACTTTTTCATAATGGCTTAAATTAAAAGTAAGAATAATACTCTAAATTTAATGAAAATAAATTTTCCAAAAAACATAAAAACTAAGAAAATTCCTAACTTTAACATTTCGCTCCAGATTCATAAAGAACAACTCAGATTAAAATGCTGTTCTTACAAAAAATAACTCAGATTGCTTTAAAAAACGAAACCCGACAGGCTTTAAAAACCTGTCGGGTTTGTCATTCTGAGTATATTGAATTAGTAAGAATT
>NZ_MUHH01000062.1 GCF_002217475.1 Flavobacterium tructae | reverse complement strand
CAATTGGTATAATCTTACAAATAATAGTAATTTTAACAGTAGTTTTAAAAAATAATATTTAATTTTACCACCTAGAAATCAATGAGATACATTTTATTTCATTGACTAGAAGATTGATTTTCTTTCACTGATTTATTAACCTAAAAAATGATTTTTTTGAGAAAATTTAAAAATTTTGTCGCTCATTATTTTACGGTTTTTATTCATACGCCGTGGATCAATGAGCAAATGATTTATTCATTTGTTGAAACTTCGAAAAGGAGATAGTAACACCTAAGGTTAAAAGCTGGAATTGTTTAAGAATTAGTATGAGATTGATTACGAAAAGAGGAAAAAATACTAATGAAAACTTTCTACAAGTTATTTTATCAAACTAAATGGGTCGAGCCGTGAAATTGAGTTTTTGCTTTTAATATGAATTTATAAATTGTTTAAAGACATACCCATTTCAGAAAATAGTTTCTAAAATTTTTAAAGCTATTATTTTTTGAATGGATTCGAGTTTATTTTATTTCTGTTTTTTTTTAATTACAATTTTTTTTAAAACTAGAATAAAAAGGGAAAGGCTACTTGTAATGAGTAGCCTTTCCTGTTATATACTGGAGAAATTTCAAAAAAAATCCAAAATCCAAATTCCAAGAAATAAAAAATTCCAAATCCCAACAGCACTGATATCCCATTGGAATTTGGAATTTGTATTTTAAAAATTTAGAAAATTTATTCCTTTATCAGATAAATTCCGTCTTCTTTAATTTCAATGAGTTTTTCTTTATACAAAGCTCCAACAGCCTTTTTAAACGTTTTTTTGCTCATTTTCAGTACCGTTTTAATATCTTCCGGATGTGAATTGTCATTCAGACGCAAGAAACCACGATTAGCTCTTAATTCGTCCAGAATCTTCTCTGCATTCGGCTCAATACTTTGATATCCCTGAACTTGCAACGCTACGTCGATTTTATGATCAGGACGGATATTTTTAATATAACCACGCATTCTGTCTCCGGTTCTGATGGCGTCATCATACACCTCGTCTTTGTAGAGCAATCCTTTGTGTTTCTCATTAATGATTACATTTATACCAATCTCGGTAATATGAGAAACAATCAATTCTACTTCCTCCCCTTTTTCAACGGTCAGTTGCTCATTGCTCAAAAACTGATTGGTTTTGCTTGAAGCTACCAGACGATTTGTTTTTTCGTCCATGTACAAATACACCAGGTAACGTTTTCCTTTTTCCATTGGACGGGCTTGCTCTTTAAACGGAACAAGAATATCTTTTTCCATCCCCCAATCCATGAAAGCACCAACATTATTGATATAATTCACTCTTAATAGTGCAAATTCATTTAACAGAATATAAGGCTCTAAAGTAGTTGCCACCGGACGCTGTTCGTGGTCCAAATAAACAAAAACGATTAATTCTTCACCGATTTCAAACTCGTTTGGAACGTATTTGTTGGGTAATAAAATATCGTGAATTCCTTCAGGGTCTTTCTCAGGGTTACCTAAAAACAAACCAACTTTGGTATCACGAAGTATAGTAAGGGTATTGTATTTTCCTATTTCAATCATATGCTAAAAATTCTAAGCTGTTAAGCAGCTAAGTTTCGAGCTGCAAATGTACGAAGTTTGAAAATGGTAATCCTAAAAATGTTTCTAATTAAAAAAAGGCAGTTGCATCTTATTCTAATTTATTCCTTTTGGTTACATTTGAAAACCTATAATTAATCCAAAACCAATGAAAAAGACCATTTTCTATTCTATTTTTACCTTCTTATTTTTTGCTCATATTGCCACTTCACAGATTACAGAAGATCCTGAAATAAAAAAAATGATTGGCGAAATCAAAGCCGAAAATCTCGAAGCTACTATTCATAAATTAGTTTCGTTCGGTACCAGACACACGCTTAGCGATACCAAAAGTAAAACCAAAGGTATCGGCGCGGCACAACAATGGGTAAAATCGGAGTTTGATAAATTTGCCCAGGAATCTGGGGGAAGACTAACTTCTAAAATCGATTATTTTGATGTAAAAGCCGATGGAAAACGAATCGCCAAAGACAGCCAACTAGGAAATGTTATGGCGACCTTAAAAGGTACGGATCCGAACGACAATCGTGTGCTTATCATAAGCGGACATCTGGATTCCAGAGTTTCAGATGTGATGAATGTAAAATCTGACGCTCCGGGAGCCAATGATGATGGTTCGGGTGTTGCAGCTGTTATCGAACTGGCCAAAGTAATGAGTAAAAGATCGTTTCCTGCTACTATAATTTTTGTCGCGGTAACCGGTGAAGAACAAGGGCTTTACGGTGCCCGTCATTTGGCTGAATTGGCCAAAGCAGCCAACTGGAATATTGTAGCCATGCTAAACAATGATATGATTGGAAACAGCCTCTCAAGCGGTACAAATTTAAGAGATAACACACAGATCAGGATATTTAGCGAAACCATTCCGTTTACAGAAACTGAAGAAGAAGCCAAGATGCGCAAAGCAACAAACCGTGATAACGACAGTCCGTCACGATTATTAGCCCGTTATATCAAAACCGTTACGGAACAGTATGTAGATCAATTAAAAGTAAAATTGGTTTACCGAAACGATCGTTTTCTTCGTGGTGGAGATCATACTCCGTTCAGTCAAAATGGTTTTACTGCTGTTCGTTTCTGCGAAATGAATGAAAACTTCAATCATCAGCATCAGGATTTAAGAACTGAAAATGGTATCCAGTACGGTGATCTTGCTGAATTCATGGATTTTGACTATTTGAGAAAAAATACCTGTTCGAACTTGGCAACACTGGCTAATCTAGCCTGGTCGCCAAAAGCACCTTTAAATGTGGGAATCGAAGTAAAAGAACTTTCCAATTCTTCTACCTTAGCCTGGACTGCACCTCAAGGACAAACTCCTTTTGGTTACCAGATTTTAATGAGAGAAACTTCATCGTCTCATTGGGAGAAAACTTTTTTTGTAAAAGAAACCAAGGCCGAAATCCCCTATTCTAAAGACAATTACTTTTTTGCCGTACAAAGTATTGATGCTTTAGGACATGCAAGTTTACCGGTATTTCCGGTTCCAATTCGTTAATTTCTCTTACTATCATAAAACAAAAAAGACGCAAGAAGGTAAGTATCTTTGCGTCTTTTGTAATTTATAGTTTTGAGTCTAAACCAACTCTTTAAAATACTGCTTTAAAACAATATCATTCTCAGATGTTGGCGTGAATACTTCCAAAATACAAGGAACATTATTTGTAGCATAAAGCGACTTAATACCTCCCGTTAAAGATTTCTCATCTGTGGCTGTAAAATAATTCATCTTATACATTTTGGCCAGATGTTCGGCTGTCAAATGATGTGACGTTTCGAAATAGGTATTAAAAACCGGTTTTTCTTCATGGCCTGGAAGAATCCTAAAAATTCCTCCTCCTCCATTATTGATTAAAATAATCTTGAAATTTTCAGGTATGTACGAATTCCACAAAGCATTGCTATCGTAAAGAAAGCTAATATCTCCGGTAATAAAAACGGTTTGTTTATCGTTTCCTACTGCTGCACCAACTGCTGTTGAGGTACTTCCGTCAATACCGCTGGTTCCGCGGTTACAATAAACTTCGATTGAAGGATCAATCTCAATTAACTGTGCATAGCGAATGGCCGAACTATTGCTAATTTGCAACTGACTGTTTTTAGGAAGTGATCCGATTACTTTTTCAAATACTTTAAAATCTGAAAATGTAATTTTACGCAGATATTCTTCTTTTCTGATTTTTCTTAAATCGTAAATTTGATCAATTTTAGAAAAATAATCACTTGCTGCAAATTCTGTCTTCGGAAGCAGCGCTTTGAAAAAAGCATCAGGTTCCATTTCAAAATGCTTCGTTAAAGCATTAAAGGTATCATAAGCACGTAACGTATCAATATGCCAGTGATGTTCGGGTTTGTATTTTCGTAAAAAAGCTTTAATACGTTTGGATACAATCATACCTCCAAAAGTAATTAACACTTCCGGTTCAAGATCTTTAAAATCAGCATCATCAAATGGCGTAATTAAAGTATCTATGCTATTAATAAAACTCGGATGATGCAAATTTGATGTGGTCTCCGTAAGTACTACAATTGAGGGATCTTTGGCAAAGTTTTCCAGAATTTCTTTATCGACAGAATTCACTTCGTTTATTCCTC
Organism: Flavobacterium tructae; assembly: GCF_002217475.1. Classification (GTDB taxonomy): domain Bacteria; phylum Bacteroidota; class Bacteroidia; order Flavobacteriales; family Flavobacteriaceae; genus Flavobacterium; species Flavobacterium tructae. Next base: position 6,793 of record NZ_MUHH01000062.1, on the reverse strand, counting down.
CAATAAGAATTAATTTTCTTTTTGAAGCATTCCAAATAGAAACAGTCTCTGCTTCGTTTTCTATGGTTCCTGTACTGATAATTTCCTCTAAATGGGTAATTGTTGGCGCTACAGAAAGTTCTGAAACGGTTTCGTATAAAGGTTCTTCAAAAGGAGCATTAATATGAACAGGGCCTTTTTGAAGTATAGCTGCTTCTATGGCTTTGTTGATCTTTAAATCGTTTTCTATTGAAGCTTCTTCAGTCAAATTTGCGTCGTAAACAGAATGGTTCTGAAAAACATTCTCCTGACGAATGGTTTGTCCGTCACCAATATCAATCTTGCTTTGCGGACGGTCGGCTGAAATAACAATAAGTGGAATCTGACTGTAAAATGCTTCGGCTACAGCCGGATAATAGTTCAACAAGGCAGAGCCTGAAGTACAAACCACTGCGGTAGGCATTTTGGTATGCTGTGCAATTCCCAATGCAAAAAAGGCGGCACAGCGCTCGTCGGCAATACTGTAACAGTTAAAATTAGGGTTTTGAGCAAATCCTATCGTTAGAGGAGCATTTCTTGATCCCGGAGAAATAATAATATTAGTGATTCCTTTGCCTGAACAAATTTCGATAATGCTTTGTGCAAGCGCTATTTTGGGGTAAATCATTCTTATGGTGTATTACTTTTTGAAAAGAGATTTACAGTTATAAAACTCTTTTTTTAACCTCACAAAGTTACAAACTTCGCATTGGATTTAACTTATAAATAGGAAGATATTAAAAGGAGTTTCCCGAAAAAGGGAATATATTTGTAAAACTGATTATTTCTATACAAAAACAAACCGATTATGCGCTTTTTATATTTATTTTTTCTTTTTATATCCCTACAGACTACATCGGCTCAAAATCAATTTGTTGCTGATGACATGCCTTATAATACCGCTCTGAACAATGCCAAAGCGCAAGGAAAACCGGTTTTTCTAATGCTTTATGCCGATTGGTGTCCGCATTGTAATTTGATGAAAAAAGAAGTTTTTAGTGATCCTGCTGTGATCGATTTTCTAAAGAAGAATTATGTGTGTGTCTGGAAAAATATTGAAAAAGAAGAAGGAACTGCACTTAAGAATAAATTCAATACAAAATCTTTACCTTCCTTTTTATTTATAGACCCTGCCGCCGAAACCCTTTTGTATGCTTTAAAAGGCGAATTAAAAAAAGAGGTTTTTATGACAGAAGCAAATAATGCCTTAAATCCGAAATTGCAATTCCCTTATCTGGAAAAAGAATTTCTCGCTGATCCTTCTAATGTCGACAAATTTTTCAACTATCTGAACACGCTGAAAAAAGGAAAAGACCGTACTGACTTATCAATTCCAACACATGTTTATCTCCATACACAATCTGATGCACAATTAATTAGTGAAACCAACTGGCGAGTGATTGCCAATGGGGTTACCGATATCAAATCGAGGGAATTTCAGTATGTATTAAGTCATAACAAGGAATTTGCTGCTGTGGCCTCTCAAAGTCGTATCGATCGTAAGATTGAAAATATAGTCACAGAATCGCTTCGTCCGTATGTTGATAATTTGGACACTACAAACTATTACAAACAAAGAGAAATTGCAAAATCAATACGCTTGCAAAAAGTAGATTCACTGGTTTTTAAATTTGACTTAACTCTGGCAGAACGAACCGAAAAATGGCAATTTTACAAAAAAGTTACTCTTGAAAATACACAAAAGTTAGTTTGGAATGATGCCACTTCTCTGAAAGATATCGGACAAACTTATTTAAAGCATATTTCGGATACCGAGAGTTTAAAAAAAGCAATCGAATGGATAAAACATGCTATTGAACTGAATGATTCTTACGATGGAAATCTACTTCTGGCAGGGCTCTATCAAAAAATAAAGGATACGAAACTGGCCTTGCAATATGCTAAAGATGCCAAAGAAATCGCCAAAGAAATGAACTGGAACTCCAAAGAGGTTGATGCTTTACTGGTGGAACTAGGCAAACGTTAATCTTCTAAAAAACACATCGTATATACTCAAAAAACTATGAGCCTAAACCTTAGACCGGCAACAACAAACGATTTAGAAAAGATTCTGAATATTGTAAACCATTCGATTCTGCATACCACCGCAAACTACAGTTATGAAATTCAAACCCTTGAAGTTCAAACAAAATGGTTTGAAGACAAAAAAGCTAAAAATCTGCCCATAGTGATTGCCGAATTAGATGGCGAAGTAGTAGGTTTTGGGAGTTACGGACAATTCCGTGAGAAAATTGGGTATCAATATACCGTAGAACATTCTGTATATGTGGTAGATACTGTTATCGGAAAAGGTATTGGATCTCAGTTACTGTCAGAACTCATTCGTTTGGCTAAAGAACAGGGGTATCATGTTATGATTGGAGCTATTGATGCCGACAACGCCGGAAGTATTGCTTTTCATGAAAAATTTGGATTTGTCGCAACCGGAACACTTCGTGAGGTGGGATATAAATTTGATCATTGGCTCGATTTGGTTTTCATGCAATTAATATTGAAATAAACAGCTTTAGAAATACAAAATAAGAAACCCGCTAAAAAAATAGCGGGTTTTGTTATTGATCTAACAAAAGCTGAAAAGAAAAGGGCTGAAAGCCCAAAAAGCAACAGCATAGTGCGTAGTACTTTGAGTTAGATTAGGGGGTAAAATTGCCCTGAAAGGGCAAAAACAATCTTCATTCCCTATAAATCTCAATAAAAACCGTTCACAACTCTTAGAGAATCTCACACAAAATGTGCAAGATGCATTTCTTTGCGATCAGGCTTTTGCCCTTTCAGGGCGTAACCCAATAATTGTTGTCCTCATTCATAGTGCTATGCACCATGCTATTGCTATAGCTCTTTCAGAGCATCAGTTTTCCAAAATTATCTCTTTCCTCTTTTTATAATAAGCGTGCCTTTCATTACCGTAACGGTTACCCCTTCGCAGGGCTTAAAGCCTGCTTCCTGTAACCAATTACCGCAAAGATGTATATAGGGAACAACTTTTGCAGGTGGTTTGTACATACACCTGGAACGTGACCTTCTATAAAATGGTTGAATCTTGATCCGACGAACAGATAATACATCGGGTGGTTTTTTAATTGCAGTGTTTACTGCAACGCGATTTGTTTTTTCTGTGTTTAGCATTTCAGAAAGTATTTTAAGTAGGAGGAAATAAATACGGTCCCAGCCTTTCCCGTTGCTAAACACCTCAAGGGCTGTGGGCACATTAATGCACCACACGGGGGTACTGAAACCGCGTATGTTTACTTACAGACATAAAAAATGCCCATAAAAATATTGGGCAGAATTCTCCGCCCTTGAGTATGTTTAGCAGGGTAAAAGTACAAAATGAAATTGTATTGACCAACAACTAACAAAATGAGTCAGAACAATGTTCTTTGTGCTTATTTATAGACAAAAAAAATCCACAAAATTGAAAGTGAAATTTCAATTTTGTGGACTAGATTTATTGTTTTCTTCTTTTAACCTTTAATCCAGTTGATTACTTCCGGATCTGTTGGCAATGTTCTTGGCTTAATCACTTTTACCAACTCCCCTTTTTCGTTAATCAGGTATTTTTGAAAGTTCCATTCAACTTCAGAATCCTTCAAGCCATTTTTTGATTTTTGTGTTAAGAATTTGTACACTTCACACATATCACTTCCTTTTACAGAAACTTTATCCATCATTGGAAAAGTTACACCATAATTTTGCTGGCAGAATGTCTCAATCTCTTTATTTGTTCCAGGCTCCTGCTCGGCAAAATTATTAGCAGGAAAACCAACAATTACGAATCCTTTATCTTTATACTCTTTGTAAATTGCTTCCAGATCTTTGTATTGAGGAGTTAAACCGCATTTTGATGCCGTGTTAACAATCATCACTTTTTTTCCTTTTAGCGAAGCAAAATCAAAAGTGTCTCCTGATAAATCTTCTACTTTAAATTGATAAATCGTTTCTTTTGTCATAGGTTTATCCGTTTTAGATAATTTCTCTTTACTGGTTTGTGCCTGAATTTTAGTACCGAACAAAAGGGCAATACTACAAGCTATAAATACTACTTTTTTCATTGTTTATTTTTTTATAAAATTAGTTAAATTCTCTTCTCAAAATTCACTTTAAATTCTTTATTTTTTGCTAAACATACGTTAAATAAAAAATGAAGCCTAACGTTAATCAGACGTTAGGCTTCCCCCCATACAAACAAATCAAACCATGAATTAATTGTTATTCCCTTTTTATATCGTTATATTAAAAATAGTTGATGCCCCGGTTATAGTGCTCATACATTTCAAAATTCCAATCCCTCAGGCGTATCTTTTTTAACGGCTTTTATTTATTATTCTGGGCAAGAGTTGGACTACCTTCATTTTTTTGGAAGTCCGAAGACATCAACTGATCTACTAATTCCTAAATAATGTATTATCGCTTATTACAAGCTCTGAATTCTTATGAACAAGTCCTTTACGGAAATCACTTTTACTGAATCCCGCCAGCGACAAAACTGTAGTCAAACCAACAATCAGTATTTTCAGTTTATTTAAGCTATTCATGACAAATAAATTTTTATTTATTAAGACTTACTTTACGATTTACTCTTTCTAAATATTAATTTTCATTACTAATTCTTAAAACAAAAGTGCTGTTAAAAAATTCCAATCTTCTTCATTTTCAAACTTTTGCTATTTACGACACTATAAATCCGATGTTATAATAGCATTTACGTAATTGGATTGCTTTTGGTTTTAAAAAAATCAAAAAAAAAGTAATATTTTTTTCAAACCCCTTATTTTCCTAGGTTTAAGACTACTAAAAAAAATAAAAAATTCACGAAAAAATAAATTATCTTTATCTCAGGTTAGACATAATGTCCCTTAAAATTTTGTTCCAACTTAAAATACTACACCTATGAGTCAAGAAGAATTATTAGTTTTAATTTACAAGAAAGACGAACGAGCTTTTACCCATTTGTACGATATGTACTCGAAAAGTTTGTTTTCTGTTATTAATGTTCTCATAAAAAACCGTGAAGAAGCCGAAGATGTTTTACAGGAAGTTTTTGTCAAAATCTGGAAAAACATCGATTCTTATAATGAGAGTAAAGGCCGATTTTATACCTGGATCCTTAATATTGCAAGGAATACCTCCATTGACAAGTTAAGATCCAAAAATTTTAATAACAGTCAAAAAAACCTTTCTTCAGATAATTTCGTAAATCTGTTAGACGACAGTAATAAACTCGTTAATAGAATTGATACTATTGGAATACAAGAGTTTGTAAAAAAATTAAAACCAAAATGTATCGAGATTATTGATTTATTATTTTTTAAAGGATATACCCAACAAGAAGCTTCAGAAGAATTGGCAATGCCATTGGGGACTATCAAGACGCAAAACAGAAACTGTATTAATGATCTAAGAAATTATCTAAAAATATAATGGAAGCAAAAGAGTATATAGAATCAGGAATTCTGGAACTATACGTTTACGGTTTATTGACCGAAACTGAAAATCTGGAAATAGCCGAACTGGCTAAGAAAAACCCGGAAGTTGATCAGGAAATTATTTCGATAGAAAAAGCTATTGTTGCTTTATCATCAAGTTTTTCTCCTTTTCACTCGGTAGCCAATTTTGAGAAGATAAAAGCCCGTTTAGAGCTGAAACACGGCAAAGTAGTCGACATGAAACCAGCTTCGAACTGGTCACAATATGTAGGCTGGGCTGCGGCGGTGTTACTGCTTTTAGGCTTTGGATATCAAACTCTGGAATTGACAAAAACGAAAGAAACTATTGCTACTGTTGGGACTGAGAAAAACAAAATTGAAAAAGATTACGCTTTCTTAGATCAGCAGAACAAGCAAACCGAAAAAAGTCTGACTATTGTAAGAGACATCAAAAACACGGGTGTAACACTTGGCGGACAAGCCGTTTCTCCAAGTTCATTTGCAAAAGTGTACTGGAACAAAGAAACGAAAACAACGTATATTGATGCTGCCGGTTTACCAAAACCTCCAAAAGGTATGGTATATCAGGTTTGGGCTTTAAAATTAAGTCCTGTACTAACTCCTACGAGTATTGGTTTATTGAGCGATTTTGAAGGAAACTCTCAAAAAATATTTGCTGTTAATCAAACTGATTCAGCAGAAGCTTTTGGAATCACTTTAGAGCCTGCCGGAGGAAGCCTGACGCCTACAATGGAACAATTGTATACTTTAGGGAAAGTTTAAAACATAACACATCTTATCACTTAAGAAACGCATATTCAATTTAATATGCGTTTTTTTATTACTTTCAATTAAAATAACTCGAAAAAAATATGAATGGAAATTTACTTTTAAGAACTGCAGTCGCTATTATTCTCCTTACCCATTCTGTCTTCGGAATGTTTAATAACGGAATCAATGATTTTGGAAATCTATATTTAAATCAGATTGGCTTCGCTCCTTTTGGCGTTTTTCTGGCCTGGTCTATTAAACTATCCCATGTAGTAGCAGCCATTCTTCTGCTTAGTAACAAATACGTTAAACCGGCAGGGTTTGTCACTATCCTCATACTAATAATGGGAATAATCCTTGTTCATTTTCAGGAAGGCTGGTTTGTTGTAGGCGGTGGAAGAAACGGTGCCGAATATAATTTTTTACTCATTATTGTTTTAATCGTTATTATGTATCCTAATGGATTCAAAAAAAAATAGCCCCTTTTTTTGAATGAATTTTTACAAACCGCTTTTAAATAAAAAAAGATTCAGCTTAGCTGAATCTTTTTTTATTTA
>NZ_MUHH01000061.1 GCF_002217475.1 Flavobacterium tructae | reverse complement strand
CAGTAAGTTGTGTTTTTTAATTGCTTTTATTTTGTAACTACTTAATAATCAACGCATTTATTGACTTGATAAGCTTTTTTTTATTAAATTTGTGTTAAGTCGTCCCAACGTTTTTACTGTTATTTCTTTGTTTTTAATTCAAAAATTTAAATTTATGAAATTAAATTACTCTGATAAATTACATAAAGGACTAAATAAAACGCTTTTCTTTTTTTTATTTGTACTTCCCGCTTATACTTTTTCGCAGAATTGTACTGTAAATGCAAATGCAGACAGAACAATTTGTCCGGGTGGAGCAACAGCTTTACCACCAGATCAGTTTTATTTACTGGGGACAGCCAATACGGCACCCGGGACTAATTTTATGGATGCTCCGAAATGGAGTCAGATAGGAGGGCCAGCGGTACAAATCGATGATCCGAACGCATTGCAGACCTTAATTAAGGGAGCGGTTCCCGGAAATAGTTATACTTTTAGATTAACGGCTAAATGTGGTGACGATTCAACCATATTTGATGATGTTGTAGTGACGGTTTCGCCACTTACAGCTGCAAATGCAGGGCCGGATCAAACCTATTGTCAGGGGACATATCCACTTAACGGAAACACAGTAGGAGGAACAGAAACAGGAACCTGGAGTATTGTAGGAAATAATAGTGCCGGAGTTACAATTAACAATCCAAATTCTCCCACTAGTACAATTACCGTTTCCGGAAATAGTTCCGGTTCGACTACGCTAAGATGGACCATAACAAATGCATCCTGTACTTCAACTGATGACGTAGTTATCTCAAGCTTGGGCGGAAGAATGCCTGTTACTGCAGGATCTGACATCACGCTTTCAAACTGTTATTCTGCTACGCAGACCGTTACGCTTAATGGGAGTTTTGGCGGAAATACACCGGGACAGCAGCAAGGTACCTGGACAGTTGTTTCAGGACCAAGTATTCCAACTTTTACGAATGCCAATCAAAACAATACAACCGTAACAGGCCTGCTTGAAGGTACTTATGTTTTTAGATGGACAGTTGCCGGAACCTGTGCCAATGGAGTGGATGAAGTAACGGTAGTAGTTCCGCCGCCAACAGCCGATGTTACTAATGTTAGTGGTTCTACAGCTTTTTTTTGTGACGGACGAACCTCAACAATCCTTCAGGGAACAATACCAAAATACGTAAATGAAAGTGTGCAGTGGACACAAACCGGAGGCCCAACAGCAGTAATTCAAAATCCGACTTCTCCGGCCACAGCAGTATCAGGAATGACCACATTAGGAACCTATACTTTTTTGTACACCCTGACTAATAGCGTAACAAATTGTGTGACGACCGCTAATTATGTGGTAGTCTTAGAAGATATAATATCCATTTCAGGAGGTCCGGATCAGGTTCTGGGCTGTAATGATTCTGAGGCTATAATTCCGATAACTTTTACAGGTAATGGACAAATGAGCTGGCAGATCGTATCAGGACCTAGTATCAATCCCATTCTGAATCCGCCCTATCCTTCGTTCCCGACAGCTCCGGTAAATTTTTCAGGAAACAGTCTTACGATTAGTCAATTGACTTTTTCAGGAACTTATGTTGTTCGGTTAATTAAAGCGCCAAATCAGGGTAGTCAGTGTGAAACCGTTTATGATAATGTGACATTGGTGGTATCTGCAACTCCCACCACCTCGAGTGCGGGAACGATGCAGATAGTACCTTGTAATTCAACTTCCGGAACATTGGCGGGAAATCTGGTCGTTCGGGGGAAAGGAAAATGGTCACAGATTTCAGGGCCCAGTACGGTCACCTTTTCTGATGTCAATAGCCCCACTACAACAGTATCTCCCTTAATTAACGGGGCATATAAATTTAGATGGACCATTTCAGGTGGAGAAGCCTGCGAAGTATCTCAAAGCACTTCTGAGGTTTTGGTATCCAGTGCCGGCCCTACAGATGCTAATGCGGGACCTGATCAGGCTGTTTGTTTCGGTGCAAAAGTTCAATTACAGGGAAATGCCATACAGAACAGCGAAAATGGTACCTGGACAGTTTCTCCTAGTGCCGGAGTAATTATTAGCGATCCGGGTGATCCGAATACCAAAGTAAGCGGATTGGCTGCCAATACAACTTATACTTTTACCTGGACTATTGCAAACGGCTGCGGTACGTCGGCAGATACAGTTGATGTTGTTACCAATGGAACAGAAGGAGCAGATGCCGATGCAGGAGCTGCTCAATGTTTTCCAACGGGTACCAGCACGATTACCTTAAACGGAAATGATCCTGCTCCCGGAACCGGTCTTTGGACTCAGACAACGGGAACACCGGTAACCATTACAAATCCAACGCAATATAATACTACAGTAACAGGATTAAGTGACGGAGATTATACTTTCAAATGGACCGTTAGTAATGTGGGCTGTGCTGATGGTGAAGATAGTGTGGGTATAACCATAGCACCCGATATTACTGTAGCTCAGGCAGGTCCTGGTCAAAGACTATGTGCCAATAATACAACAGTAACGGGAAATGCACCAGCTTCCGGAGAAAGCGGCTTATGGGAATTGGTTAGTGGAGGAGACGGACCTGTTATTACAAATCCGACTAGTCCTACTACTACAATCACAGGACTAACCCCAGGTTCATGGGTGTTCAAATGGACCATTTCACGAGGATTCTGTGCGAGTACATCAGCTACGGTACAGCTTAATGTTGACGAAGGTCCTTCACCGGCAATCGCAGGAGCAGATCAAACGGTATGTAATCAAAATTCGGTTACTCTCGGAGCGACTCCTCCGGTGATTGGCAATGGAATATGGTCGTTAGTCAGCGGACCAAATTCGCCTGTGTTTTCAGATGCAAGAGCTGCCAATTCGACTTTATCCGGACTTATAACGGGAGAATATATTTTAGAATGGACCACTTCTACAGGAATAAATTGTCCGACAAATCAAGATCAGATGACCGTAAAAGTAACGGAAGTTGCAGCTGCGGGGTCTGATTATGCCACCTGCTTAGAGGGACCTTTATATTTAACGGGTAATCTCAACAGTACAGGAATCTGGACTTATGTTTCCGGAGGAGCAGGAGCACCAACCATTACAACAACCAGTAACAACAGTGCGGCAGTAACTAATTTAATACCGGGTGTTTATGTGTTTCGATATACTATTGCGGCACAAGGACTTTGTCCTGAAACGTCAGATGATATTCAGGTAACGGTAAACGGTCAGATTACAACGCCTCCAAATGCGGGGCCTAATCAGGAATTTTGCGATGTAGGTGCAGGAGGATTTCAGCTGGCAGCTTCGACACCTGATCCCGGAACAACAGGAAAATGGACGGTATTATTCGGTCCGGGAACAGGATCTTTTGTAAATGATACTGATCCCAACACGATGTTTATAAATCCGGGTTTTGGCTTTTATGTGTTTAACTGGACCGTTAGTTCAGGAACCTGTAGTGAGTCGGACCAGATTAGGATTGAGAATTCAGAACCGCCTTCACCGGCAATTGCGGGTGGTGATCAAAGTATTTGCGGATCTGTGACAGATTTAACGGCAATTCCACCACTGGTAGGAGTGGGAAAATGGGCTCAGGTTTCCGGACCAACTACAGCGGTATTTAGTTCAGATATTATGCCTACTACAACGGTTAGCAATCTGACACAAACAGGTGGGGTATATGTTTTTAGCTGGACCGTTAGCAATGGAGCGCTTTGTCCGTCTACAACAGATTCGGTTCAAATTACGGTTACTGCAAATTTAACAGTTCCTAATGCCGGACCTGATCAGACGATTTGTGAATCTGATAGTGCAACTTTAGCTGCCAATGTCATTACTGTTGGAACGGGACAATGGTCAAAAACCAGTGGACCGGCAGGAGTTTTTTCTGATGCTTCGAGTCCGACTTCTACATTTACACCAAGTGCTTCGGGAACTTATGTTTTGAGATGGACAGCCACAAATCTGAGCTGTCAATTTTTTGACGAGATGACTTTAACGGTTAACCCTCTGCCATCCACTTCAAATGCAGGAACTCCAATTAGTATTTGTGAATTTCAAACGCTGACTCTGGCAGCAAATACACCAATAATAGGAACGGGTTTATGGACACAAGTCTCAGGGCCGGTAACAGTAGGTTTTACAGATGCCACTTCGCCAACAACAACTGTTCTGGGAACACAGGCAGGTAATTATGTTTTTAGATGGACGATTACAAGCGGAGTGTGTGCGTCAAGTTCCAGTACTGTTTCGGTAACCGTAAATGCATTGCCGCCTTTAGCAAATGCAGGAGTCGATCAGACGATTTGTAATACGGAAACCGCAACCTTAAATGGAAACAATCCGGTAACGGGAACAGGTGTCTGGACTTTTGTAACGAATCCCGGAGGTACGGCAGTAATCACCAATGCAAATGCTTTTAACACTACGGTAACGAATATATCAGTAGGAACAACACGATTAAAATGGACGATCAGTAATGGTTCTTGTAATTCTTATGCAGATGAAGTCAATATAGTACGACCTTCTGACTTAGTCCTTGCGGGATTAACAAGTGATACCACTATTTGCGAAGGAGGTACCACAACTTTTACGGTTAGTCCAACCGGAAGCATAGCACCTTATACCTATCAATGGCAAACTTCTGCCAATGGCGTAACGGGCTGGACTAATATTTCAGGACAAACGAATGCTTCTTTTTCCACTAATAATGCTTTAACAAGTGGAGATTATTATTATCGAGTAATTGTTTCGAGTACTTGTACACAGGTTACGAGTAATGTGGCAAAACTCACCATTATTGCAGACCCTGTTGTCACTACTCAGCCAACAGGAAGCACAATTTGTTCAGGAAACACCCATACGATGACGGTCGCCGCGACAACTACCAATACAGCTGCAGGAACGATTGCGTATCAATGGCAAAGTTCGGTGAATGGAACTTCGGGCTGGACTAATGTTTCAGGAGGAAGCGGAGCCAATACTGCAACTTACACTACAGCAGCCTTAACATCGAATTTGTATTTTAGAGCACAAATTACACAATCGGGAAGCGGCTGTGAAACCTTTTCAAATCCAGCATTGGTTAATGTTGCGCGCATTACAACACAACCTGCAACTCCGGCAGCTATTTGTGTAGGCGGAATTGTAAGCATTACTATTGCTGCAACTTTAGACGGAGGAGCAGGAGCATTAAGTTATCAATGGCAAAGTAATTCAGGGGCAGGTTTTGTAAATGAAACCAATGGAACGGCAACAACCGCTAATTTTACGTCTGATGTTTTAAATGTTACCACTCAGTTCAGATGTCTGATAACTTCATCAACAACCAATTGTATACTGACTTCAAATACGGTTACAGCCACTGTAGTCACTGATCCTGCCATATCAGTTCCGCCAACAGGAGGAATTGTATGTTCAGGCGGAGCATTTACCTTATCGGTTACAGGAACAGGAGGAACTCCGTCTTTAAATTATCAATGGTACAGCAGTTCGGATAATATAAGTTTTGCGCAAATATCCGGTGCGACTTCCAGTACTTATACCACTCCGGCATTAACACAGGATACTTATTATCGTGTAGATGTTTCGGCTACCGGAAACGGTTGTGGTCTGGTATCTTCTAATAGCGTATTAGTGGATGTAATTCCTGATCCGGTTGTAAACCAGCAGCCTGTGGGAAATACAATCTGTTCCGGTGCGACACATACCATGACAGTCGCAGCTTCGGGAGATCCTTTGGGAGGAGCTTTGATTTATCAATGGGAAAGATCGGCAAACGGTACAACAGGCTGGGCCAATACAACAGGAGGAAGCGGTGCCACAGCAGCCGCTTACACCACCGGAGCATTAACTTCTACTTTTTATTACAGAGTCAGAGTGACGCAAACGCCTAATGGCTGCGAAGTTTATTCGAATGCAGTACCGGTATTTGTGGCAACAATCACGACTCAGCCAGCCACTCCGGCAGCTATTTGCGTGGGAGGAATTGTAAACATCAGTATTTCAGCTTCATTAAACGGAGGTACAGGATCACTTAGTTATCAATGGCAAAGTAATTCGGGTTCAGGTTTTGTGAATGAAACCAATGCAACGGCAACTACGGCTAATTTTACTTCAGATGTATTGAATGCTACAACCCAATTCAGATGTTTAGTGACCTCATCGACGACCAATTGTACCTTAACCTCCAATACCGTTACAGCAACAGTGGTTCCGGATCCATCCATTACCGTTCAGCCAACAGGAGCGACAATTTGTTCGGGAGGAAATCATACTTTATCGGTAACAGGAGCGAATGGAACTCCGGCCTTAACTTATCAATGGTATAGCAGTACAAACAATTCGACTTTTACAGCCATAGGCGGTGCAACGGCAGCAACTTATGCAACTCCCGCTTTAACACAAACGACTTATTATAAAGTAGATGTTTCGGCCAGCGGAAGCGGATGTAATACCATTACTTCAAACGTAGCGACCGTGACCGTTTTATCGGCCATTACCATAGTGACACAGCCGGTATTTAAAACAAACATCTGCAGTGGTTCAAACGCAACCTTAAATGTAGTAGTGGCAGGAGGTTCCGGAAATTATGCGTACCAATGGAAAAGCTCTGCTGCTTTAGCGGGTCCGTTTACTGATATTTCGGGTGCAAATTCGGCATCTTATACGACTCCAAACTTAACGGTGACTACTTTTTATCAGGTAGCCATTTCTGATCCTACCCAGGGATGTATACCAATTCTATCGAGTATTGCTTCCGTAATTATTCCAAGTATTACGACTCAGCCTGTTAATCCGAATACCGTTTGTGTGGGAGGAACAGTATTGATGTCAACGGCTGCTTCTGCTAATAATGGGTCAGCTTCGTTTACCTATCAATGGCAACGTTCTCCTGACGGGGTTAATGGTTGGGCTAATATTACCTCAGAAATTAGAGCACAAAATCCGAATTATTTGACAGGACCGCTTTCAGTTACAACTTATTATCGTTGTGTAATCACTTCGTCAAATCCAAATTGTACTCTTACTACCAATGTTGTAGTAGCAACTGTTATACCGGATCCAACGATAGCAGTACAGCCTGTGGGTGGAAATATTTGTGAAGGAGGTGTATTTACTATGACATCCAGTGCACAAAATGGTTCCGGAAACTTTACCTATCAGTGGCAAAAATCCTTGGATGGAACGACAGGGTGGGCAAACGTAACGGATGGTTCGGGAGCTAATACAACAACTTATACGACCGGTTTTGTAAATGCAGATGCGTATTACAGATTGCGCGTGACAGATTCAGGTGTTGGATGTGGAACAATAAATTCTAATCCGGCGAAAGTTGATGTTTTTGATATTCCAATAATTACTACGCAACCAAAAGATGGGGAAGTCTGTATTAATGAGACTCATACTTTTACCGTTGTGGCAACGGGAAATATTTCCGGAAGCCCAATATTGTACCAATGGCAAAGTGCTGCTGCTCTGGCAGGGCCTTATACAGACGTAACAGCTGGAGTTGGCGGTACAACAGCTTCTTATACAACACCAGCTTACGCTACAGCTGGTAACCGATATTTCAGAGTGAATATTTCTCAGGCAGAGTCCGGTTGTCGTACCCTTTCCAATCAGGTAACTTTAAAGGTTTTTGATCTTCCTGCTGCTCCGGTTGGTTTGGTAACGGAACAACCTTCCTGTACCATTGCTACAGGGACCGTTAATATCACGAATCCGGATCTGGGAACAGGATATGAATACAGCAGCAATGGAACGACTTTTCAGGCCAGTAATGTTTTTGCAGGTTTACCTTCCGGAAATGTAACCATTTATGTGAGACGAGTAGGGTTGAATACTTGTATCTCATCCGGAACTACCTTTACAATTTCTAACAGAATCTGCGCAGTTTCAGAAAATTTCGCCTCCATATCAGGAGATACAGGAGGGAATACCGGAGCACAAACCATTTTAGACAGTGATACGCTGAACGGAGTTATTTTGAACCCTTCGTCAGTTAATGTTACAATCAACTCTATTTCCAGTTTTTTAACCTTCAATACTGCTAACAATACTATTTCTGTAGGACCGGGAACTCCTCCGGGAGATTATACCTTAACTTACACGATATGTGAAATTGTAAATCCCGGAACTCCATCAGATCCTGCGAATTTTAAAAATTGTTCGACAGCAACAGAATCCATTAGTGTAACTACTGCAGGAATTGATGCCCGAATCGATATCGTGAAATATCTGGTAAACGGATATACGGGAGCTAACAATGTGATTAATGCTTTAACCAATGACAGACTGGCCAGTGCACAGGCAACCTTGTCTAATGTAACCCTTTCGGTAGTAAATCCGGCACAGCCTATTAATTCGGCCATAACAACCGTTCCGTATCTGGATATCACCACCGGAAATGTAAATGTACCGCCGGGGACCGTTAAAGGACTGTATGAAATTGAATATAGGATTTGCGAAATCGGAGCGCCTACCAATTGTGATACATCAAGTATTCTGGTTCCGGTTGGAAATGCCGAAATTGTGGCAAATGATGATCGGGTAGAAAACATAAATGGTTATGTAGGACAGCTGAATGCTGCGAATGCCCTAACCAATGACACCTTAAACGGAGTGCCGATTACCGGAGCAAATTTTGATGAAATAACAATTTCTCAAAATATTGCGGCGACACCTTTGTACCCTGGAGCGAATGTTCCGGTTTTTAGTGCGGCCACAGGAAGCATTAGCATTCCCGAAGGAACTCCGGCCGATACCTATTATATAACCTATACGATTTGTGAAAAATTAAACCCGACAAATTGTGCAAACGGAAGCATTGCCATTGTGGTAGATGCGGCTCCGATAATTGCAAATGACGATCAGGTCAATAATATCAATGGTTATGAAGGTGGGGTAGATGTCATTAATGTGTACACCAATGCAGCAGGCGCTGATACTTTTAACGGTCAGATTATTAATATCAATCTGGCAGATGTATTGACTCCTTCAGTTCTAACGCCGGCGCAGCCTAAAACTCCGGGAGCTCCTGTTCCGGAATTGGATGTTTCGACAGGTTTTGTGACTGTTCCACCGGGAACTCCGGCCGGTCAATATCAAATAAAGTATCAGATCTGTGAAGACCTTAATCCGGGTAATTGTGATGATGCGACTGTAATTATTAATGTAGTTGTACCAATTATTGAAGCGATTGACGATACCGTTTTAAATGTAAATGGTTATGAGGGAGCAGATGATATCATCAATATTTATGATAACGATTTACTGAACGGAGGAATGCTGGACCTTCCGGATATTACGACAACCGTTATATCAACTCCAGCGGCTATAAATGGCGGTCCGGTTCCGACACTTGACAGCGTTACCGGTTTAGTAGACGTTCCTCCGGGGACACCGGCAGGAGAATATAAGTTTGTGTATAAAATATGTGAGAATCTAAATCCAACGAATTGCGATCAGGCAGTGGTTACCATCATGGTTGTTCCGGCACCAATTGATGCTGTAGATGATGCTAATTTTGCCCCAATTAATGGGTTTGTTGGTGATCCGAATGCTTTAAATGCTTTAAACAACGATACCTTAAATGGTTTGGCTGTAATTCCTTCGGAAGTAACTATTACTAATATTATACCTGCTACACCTATTAACGGAGGTTTGGTTCCGGTACTAAACGCCATAACAGGAAATGTAAGTGTACCACCGGGAACTGCAGCAGGAATTTACCTGATAGGGTATCAGCTGAATGAAAAGCTGAACTTGTCTAATAATGATTTTGCTTTTATAACTGTTGAGGTTTCGGCACCGTTAATTGTAGCCAATGATGATACAATTGCTAATGTAAACGGATATGTAACGACCAACAATGCAATTGATGTTTTATTGAATGACACCCTTAACGGAACTGCTGCTAACATCTCGAAAGTTAATATTACCGTTGATGCTGCCGCAACACCAATAAACGGAGGCCCGGTTCCGGTATTAGAACCGCTAACCGGATTTGTAAGTATTCCGGCTGGAACTCCGGCAGGCGATTATGAAATTAAATACCATATTTGCGAGAAAATAAATCCGCTGAATTGTGATAATGCTTCCGTATTTATCAATGTAGTGGGACCACAAATTGATGCAGTGAATGATTCCGCAGCCAATATTAATGGATTTACAGGAGCAACGAATGTAGTGAATGCCTTATCAAATGATACTCTAAACGGAGCGGCCGTTATTCCTTCTCAGGTAACCCTCAGTAATGTAGTTCCGGCAACACCAGTTAATGGCGGAGCAGTACCAGTTCTAAATCCTTCAAACGGAAATGTAAATGTACCGGCAGGAACCGCAGCAGGAACTTACACCATTCAATATCGTTTGAGTGAGAACTTAAATCCAGCTAATTTTGATACGGCAACTATAACTATTGTGGTTATAGCGCCAATTATCATCGCCAATGCAGATAACGCAGGTACGATTAATGGGTATACAGGCGGAACGAACATTATAAATGCCATTACAAATGACAGATTGAACGGTTCGGATATTCAATTGGTTAACATTGATATTACATCTGTAAGTACCACCACTCCGGCAGGATATGTTTCCGGAAACCCGATTCCGGTATTGAATACTGTTACAGGAAATGTCGATGTACCGGCAGGAACTTCAGCAGGAGTTTATATCATTCATTATCGTATTTGCGAAAAACTAAATCCGTCAAATTGCAGTGAGGCAGATATCACTATAAATGTTATTGCCCCAATTATTGATGCTAATAATGATTTTGCCAATGCTATTAACGGATATGTTGGTGCAAACAATGTAGTAAATGCTCTAACCAATGATAGCCTTAACGGAGTAACAGCACAAGCCACTCTGGTTAATATCAGTGTTTTGAGTACTACGCCACCGCCAACATCAACAAACGGAATTGTTCCGGTATTGAATACCGCTACAGGAAATGTCGATGTACCGCCAGGAACCTCTGCAGGGACTTATTTCATCCAATATCAAATTTGTGAAAAACTAAATCCGACGAATTGTGATCAGGCAACGATTATCATAATTGTAAACGCACCTCCGATAGTTGCGGAAGATGATACCATCACAAACGCAAACGGCTTATCAGGAGTAAATAATGTACTGAATGCTTTTACAAACAATGATACGTACAACGGAGTTCTTCTAACAGATGTGAGTTTAATTAATCCAACAATAATCAGTGGGGCAACTTCTATAAATGGTGGACTGGTTCCTATTTTAGATCTGGCGACTGGTTTTGTTAGCATTCCGGCAGGTACACCGGTAGGAACTTATCAGATTAGATATAGAATCTGCGACAAATTAAACCCAACGAATTGTGATGATGCCATTATTACTATTGTAGTAGCCGTTCCGACAATTGTTGCGAATGATGATGCCGCTGACAATATTAATGGATTAACCGGAGCAAGTAATGTTTTAAATGCGTACGCCAACGATACTCTAAACGGAACAACAATTCTGCAGACCAATATTAATAGTACGCTTATTACCGCGGCAAACTCCATAAACGGAGCTGCAGTTCCTGTTTTAAATATTCTTACCGGTGCTGTAGATGTTCCTGCGGGTACAGCTGCGGGAGTATATTCTATTGTATATAAAATTTGTGATAAATTAAATCCGTCAAATTGCGATGAAGCAGTTATCAAAATAACGGTAGCACAACCTTCCATTCAATTGCTTAAACAAGGTGTTTTCGTTGATTCTAATGGTGATGGGTATGCACAGCCGGGAGAGCAAATTCGTTATTCCTTCGTTATTACCAATACCGGAACTTTAGATTTAACCAATGTGACTGTAACAGATCCAAAGGCAAATATTACAGGCACACCAATTGCAGTATTGGGAGTGGGGCAATCCAATACAACAAGTTATAAAGGAACTTATGTGTTGACTCAGGCAGATATTAATCTGGGCTATGTCGAAAATCAGGCTTTGGTGAAAGCGCAGCCGACTAGCGGATCAGCTATTCAGGATTTGTCCGACAGTAACGATCTTACCTTAATTGGACCTAATGATCCTACAATTACTCCGGTGCCTCAACATAAAGAACTAACTTTAATAAAAGGCGGGAAATTAACCGGAAATGGAGGAGTAGGTTCGATCATCAATTACAGTTTTACAGTTAAGAATACCGGAAATGTAGTACTCACTAATTTGGTTGTAACAGATCCGATGCTAACAGCGACAACCATTGCTGTTTCTCCTAATGTACTCGCACCGGGGGCAACAGGAACAGCCACAGCATCGTATACCGTAAATATTGCAGATGTTGCCAAAGGAGTAGTAATCAATTCGGCACTTGCAATTGGAGATGACCCTCAGGGAAATCCGGTTACCGATATCTCCGATAGTGATGACCCAACTTTAACCGGTGATGATGATCCAACGGTTGTTAATTTAAGCCTTAAACCTTCTATTGCACTTATCAAAACGGCTACTTTTAATGATGAAAACAAAAATGGATATGCTGAGGTAGGGGAAACAGTTACGTATCGCTTTAGCATAACCAATACGGGAAATATTATACTCGTAAATGTGGTAGTTAAAGATCCTAAACCAGGTGTAACTATTACCGGTGATCCGGTGATTTTAAAACAAGGAGAGACAAATTCTAATAACTTTGTTGGAACCTATGTTTTAACAGCTGCTGATCTCGAGGCCGGATCTGTTGTAAATCAGGCTGAGGTGACTGCCGTCAGCCCGGACGGGCAAATTGCAAAAGACTTGTCTGACGGAAATTCGATTTTAGGAGACAATCCTACCGTACTGCCAATTGACGCTTGTAAAATTACAGTTCACAATGCATTTTCACCTAATGGTGACGGGATTAATGAAGTTTTCAAAATCGATGGGGTCGAATGTTATCCTGATGTATATGTAGAAATTTATGACCGTTGGGGAGTTCTGGTTTATGATGCTCATGGTTATAATAATACCTCAGTTGTCTTTACAGGAATTTCAGAAGGAAGAGCAACAGTCAATAAACAAAAAGGATTACCGGTTGGTACTTATTTTTACGTGATTACGTATAAAACGTATTTAAATGAGCCGATAAGTTTAATGGGGTATTTATATTTTTCAAGATAATGTAAAATATTGTTTTTCAAATAATTAAATAAAAAAAGCGCAACATTGTTGCGCTTTTTTTATTGATTTTTTGTCACTATATTCTTTAAAACAGTAATATATGTACAATATGCCTGCCAATTTTTACCACTTCGTTATCAAATAGTCATTTTTTTTGTAGTCAAAAGTGTATTATGGTCTGTTGAAAAACGTCATTCATCGTTAATCTGAGTAGTTTATCGAAAAATATAGCTGATAGCCAGTTGATTGCATATTTTCGCGGCTCCAAAAACTACTAATTTAACCGAAAGACATTTTGTGTCTTGAACCTATATACCTATGGTCCAAACGCTGCCCTTTTTTGATAAAGCTTTTAAAAAGCACTTTTTAAGACTTCAAAAAACCATTTCCATTATTTTATCGTATCTGTTTTGTGTGCTGAATACCACGGTTGTTTTCTCAGCATCTGATATTTCCATTTCTAAATTCCCCATTGTTTATGTATAACTTTACTTTTAGCAAGTTTAATTTTTTAAAACAAATCTTTTTTGTTTTGTTCTTTGGACTAGTGTCATTACCTGCTTTTTCACAAGTTTGTGGAACACCCGGAGGAGATGGACCTGTTACCGTATCAAGTTCTGTAAATACTTATTTTCCTATTTCGGGAAATATAACACTGAATGCAGGAACTCAATCGATAGTTTTAGCAGGAGTACCTGCTACCGATCAGTATTCTAATAATTTCGGAACAACTGCGATATCAGTAGGAGATCTGATTTTGATTATTCAAATGCAGGATGCTACGATAGATTATACGAATACAACAAGTTATGGTTCCGGAACGTCAAATAGCGGTCCTGATGCTTTAGGAGGTACCGGATTTACATCTTTGGGTAACACCGGAGTTTTTGAATATGTTATCGCAACTAATAATGTCCCACTGACTGGTGGGAATTTAACGTTTAAAGGAACGGGTGCCAATGGTGGAACCCTGAATAGTTTTTATAATGCAGATGCTACAACGACAAGAGGAAAAAGAACTTTTCAGATTGTAAGAGTACCCCAATATTCTAATTTAACCCTTACTTCTTCTATAACAACACCTCCTTTTAATGGTGTTGCAGGAGGAGTTATTGCTTTTAATGTTTCCGGTACATTCAATTTTGCCGGATTTTCTATTGATGGGAATGCCCGTGGTTTTAGAGGAGGTTATAGCCCTATAGCAGTATCTAATCTTAATAATTCTACAACTTATGTGGGATTATCAAGTAATAATACAATTTCAGGAAAAGGAGAAGGAATAGCGGGAACACCCCGTTATATGTGGGATGGATTTAATCAGGTTGATAATGGAGTGGAAGGAATGCCTGGAGGATCTGCCGGAAGAGGAGCCCCTGCCAACGCTGGTGGAGGTGGTAATGACCACAACTCCGGAGGTGGAGGTGGAGGTAATGGCGGATTCGGTGGCTTAGGTGGTGCCGGATGGCAAGGTGGAGGCGGTGATGTTCTTCCATTAACAGGAGGAGGAAGACCAGGTTTCAGATCTTATCTTACTGCAACTGCCTTTCCAAGATTAGTTATGGGAGGTGGTGGTGGTGCCGGAGATGCCAATAATGCTTCAACAGGTGTTAAAGGTGGTGTCGGTGGTGCCATTATTCTTATTAATGCAGGTACCGTTCAGGGAACAGGTAACATTTATGCCAATGGAGGAAAAGGAGCACCAGGTGCTTTTTCAGGCTCACCCGATGGAGCAGGTGGTGGTGGTGCCGGAGGAACAGTATTATTGAATATCTCAAATAGTAGTACCGCTACGATCAGAATAGAAGCAGCAGGAGGAGCAGGAGGAAATACTGAAAATGATAATAATAATTCACACGGACCTGGTGGTGGTGGTGGTGGTGGAATAATCAGACACAACCTTACCGGTACTGTAACCTTAACTACTACTGTAGTTGGAGGTAGTTCAGGAAGGTCTAATGCCGGTGCGGGAATTAGAAATGGTGCGGTAGATGGAACAGCAGGTAGTGCGTCAACTTTTACAGCACAGGATGTACCGCCAAATTTGCAGGTAAATTCTAATTGTTTCCCTGTTTTAGAAACAAAAGTAAAAGCACTTTCAACCGCATCAGCCTGTAATTCGATTGGAGAAAAAGTTTCTTATGAAATTCAGATCAAAAATACAGGAGTAGGGAATGCTGCAGGAGTATTTTTAGATTTTCTTTTTCCAACAGGCATCGAGTTCGATTCCGCTACAGCGGCTTATTCAGCAGAAGCAACAGGACCTTCAGGTGTATTAACAAACACTGCTATGGCAGGTAATCCTGTATTTGGAGGCTTTAATATTGCACAAAATGGAGTGGTTACGATAACTTTAACAGGAAAAGTAGCGGCATCTATGACGGCAGGAACTTACAGTTCTAGTGCGCAGGCTTTGTATCTTGATCCAACACGTACAACCGCTAATCCGAATAGAAGAATTACAGCATTTACGAACGCTTATGGTACTGCCAATAAAACTTATGAAGGAGCAAGCCAGGCAAATGTTCCGGGAACAAATTTTAAAGGTAGTGCAGAAACAGTAGATGATATTACAATTTTGGCATTGCCGGCAACTCCAACAGCTACTGTAACACAAGGAAATTGTCTTACACCTACAGGAACAATAACAGTCAATACCCCAGCTCCGGGAGCGGGAATAAGTTATACTCTAAGAGGAACAAATCCGATAACGGCGCCAGTAAATAATACATCAGGTGTTTTCTCCGGTTTAGTACCGAACAGCTATGTATTGACTACAACTAATGCTCAGGGATGTACTTCGGCTCCGACTGCAAGTATGACGATTAATCCGGTTGCTGGAGCACCAACAACGACAGGAGTTTCCATTTGTCAGGGAGGTAGCGGGGCATTAACAGCTACTTCTACATGTTCAAATTCAGGGACTATACAATGGTACACATCGTCTGTAAGTTTAACACCAATATTTACAGGTTCTTCTTTTAATCCTGTAGGTGTTGCTGGCTCAGGTTTGACCAATACAAATACGGCGGGGACCACAACATATTATGCAGCTTGTCCGGGACTTGGAAGCTGTAGAACTGCTACAAATTTTGTGATCAATGCAATACCAACAATAACAGCAACAACACCTGCTTCGCGATGTGATGCAGGATCAGTAACATTAGGCGCTACAGCCTCTTCAGGAACTATTAATTGGTATGCTGCTGCGACCGGTGGTACATCATTAGCGACCGGAACGAGTTTTATCACACCAAATTTATCAACAACTACCACTTATTATGTAGATGCTACAGGAAATGGGTGTACTACAGGAACAAGAACGGCAGTTGTAGCAACAATAAATACAAGACCAACAATAGATTCAACAACACAAGATTCCAGATGTGGTGCAGGAACATTAACATTAAATGCAACAGCATCGGCAGGAGCAACTATTAACTGGTATGCGGCTTCAACAGGCGGTACATCATTAAAAACAGGAGCGAGTTATACTACACCAAGTTTATCAACTACCACGACTTATTATGTAGAGGCTACTTCACCAGAAGGTTGTACTTCGGCATCAAGAGTTGCGGTTGCGGCAGTTGTAAACACCGCTTCTACGATTGTATTTACCAGTGGTACACAAAATCCGACAATTTGTAACGGAACAGCTATTCCTAGCACGATTTATACTTTTGGCGGAAGCGCAACCAATGCTGTTGCCTCAAACTTGCCGGCTGGTTTATCAGCTTCTGTTGATTCCAGTGCAAAAACAATCACGATTTCTGGAACACCAACTGCGAGTGGTACTTATACGATAACAACAGTTGGTCATACAGCACCTTGTACGGCAGCGACAATAAATGGAATTGTAACGATTACTACTGCATCAAATGCCGGTACATTATCAGGGAATCAAGCTATCTGTGTTGCCGGAACG
>NZ_MUHH01000060.1 GCF_002217475.1 Flavobacterium tructae | reverse complement strand
TGGTTTTTCTTTAGAAAACAAACCCGACAGGTTTTTAAAACCTGTCGGGTTTATATGTAATAAGACAAGAAAGAGAAAAATTTTATTTTGACTTGGAATTCATTTTTTTTACAATTTTTTCAAGAGATTTGATTTTTTTATTTTGTTCGATGGTGTAAAGTGTAAGTTCTTCTATTTTTTGAAGGAGTTTCATTTGAAATTCTTTCATGTTTACTCCATTTTCTGCCATTTCTTTTTCAGAAGCTACCTCTGGGAGGTGTTTATTTGTTTTGATGAATTTTTCTAAATTGTTTAAATTCATTAGTTTATAGTCGTCTTTGAATACAAAATCGCAGCCATTTACTGATTCAACTTTTATTTCTTGTGCTCTGATTGTTCCGCAGACGTCTAGTTTGTGTGTCGGTGAGTAAGTTCCTATTCCAATGTTTCCACCATTTGGAGCAAGCAGTATATTTTGTTGTGAGGTTCCTGGTTTTACACTTTGTAAATAGCCTGCAGAGTATCTGTCATCATATCCCATATATAGAAATTGATTTGCTGTTGCACTTTTTAATTTAAAAGTGCCAATTTCATAACCTGCTTGTGATGTGCCCTCAATTTCAAGTTTACTGGTCGGATTAATAGTTCCAATTCCTATGTTTCCGCCAGATTTGAGATATAAAGGGGTTCTAATTCCGGTTTCACTAAATGAAAGATCATTATCGCTTGAAGTAATGTCCCATATTTTATTGTTATTATTAAAAATTACACCGCCATTTTTTACACCAATTTGTCCGGCAACAGTCAAAGTGCGATCCGGGTTATTTAATCCGATTCCAATATTTCCACCGTTAGGAGCGAGCAATATATTTTGTTGTGAAGTTCCTGGTTTAACACCTTGCAAGTATCCGGCGGAATAATTGTCGTCGTACCCCATGTAAAGAAATTGATTTGCTGTTCCACTTTTCAATTTAAATGTACCGATTTCATACCCAATTTGTGATGAACCATCGATTTCAAGTTTTGTTTTTGGATCGAAAGTGCCAATACCTACATTTGCAGTAGTTGTTGTGCCGTTCCATTGGGCATGGATAGTTGCGATACAGTTTAATAAAAACAGGGTAAGTAATTTTTTTTTCATGGGATTTATTTTTGATTTTAATTGATTTTTGTTAGGTTTTGTGTAAAATAAAAAACCGCAACTCTTTTTGGGAATTGCGGTTTCTAGGTATAAAAAATGGTTGGTTAATAGCGATGTTGTATTTTTTTTACAATGATATGTCTTTAATTTGAAACTAAAAAAGATCTCTGTAACAAAAAGAAGTTTTGATGTTAACTATTTAACATTACCGGCATTACTAACATCGTAACAGTTTCTCCTTCTTCTAAACCGTCTACCGGAGTTAGGATACCTGCTCTGTTAGGTAATGACATTTCTAACATAATCATATCGGATTGTAAGTTAGTCAGCATTTCAGTTAAAAAACGGGAGTTGAAACCAATTTGAAGATCATCTCCTTGATAATCGCAAGTTAGTCTTTCCTCTGCTTTGTTAGAGTAGTCGATATCTTCTGCAGAAACGTTTAATTCAGCTCCGGCAATTTTTAATCGAATTTGGTGTGTCGTTTTGTTAGAGAAAATGGCCACACGTTTCACCGAGCTTAAAAACAAAGAACGGTCAATCATTAATTTGTTTGGATTTTCTTTTGGAATTACCGCTTCATAGTTAGGGTATTTTCCGTCAATCAAACGACAGGTTAAAATATAATTGTCAAATGAGAAAGTCGCATTTGAATCGTTGTATTCAATTTTTACTTCAGCATCAGAAGTTCCCAGGATACTTTTTAAAATATTCAAAGGTTTTTTAGGCATGATAAAATCGGCTACCTGAGATGCTTTTACATCTGTACGGGCATATTTTACCAATTTATGAGCATCTGTCGCTACGAAAGTTAATCCTTCTGGTGAGAATTGGAAGAAAACTCCTGACATTACCGGACGTAAATCATCATTTCCGGCGGCGAAAATAGTTTTACTTACAGCAGTTGCCAAAACATCAGCAGGAACAAGTGTTACAGATGGCTCTTCAAGACTTACCGATTTTGGAAATTCTTCTCCTGCAGCGTATGCTAAAGCATATTTTCCTGAGTTTGAACTAATTTCGACGGTATTGTTTTCTTCAACGGTAAAAGTTAAAGGTTGTTCCGGGAACGTTTTTAAAATTTCAAGTAAAAGTTTAGCCGGTACAGCAACACTTCCTTTACTTGTAGAATCGATTGACAACGTAGCAGACATGGTAGTTTCAAGATCTGAAGCCGAAACGGTCAGTTCGCTGTTGTTTAGTTCAAATAAAAAGTTGTCTAAAATTGGCAACGTATTGTTACTGTTAATTACACTACCTAAAACTTGTAATTGTTTTAATAAGTACGAACTCGATACTATAAATTTCATCTCTATTGTTTTATTTTTTTGCTCTTTTCTCTAGTCTTTTCTCAACTAAGATAGGTTTTACAAATATATCGTAAACAATCTTAATTTGTGCATTTTTTTTATTAACATCTAGTTACTGTATTTTCTTTTTCGGATGTAGGTAAATGCCAGTCCGAAAATCAATAAAATTAGAATTGGAAGTCCGATAGTTATGAATTGCGTGAGCGTGTAATTTTCATAAACTTTCTCTTTGTCTAATAATGGCAGACTGACATCTTTACTTCTAATGTTAATAAGTCCTGTATCGTCTAATAAATAATTAATACAGTTCATCATAAAATCTTTATTATCGTAAAGGTTTCCGGTATGCTGATCATAGCCCAATTCAACCGGCATCATATTTTTGTCGAGTTGATTTCTGGCCAGATCCCCATCAGCTATTACGATCATTTTGTTTGGTTTTCCTTTTGCTAAAAACGAGTTTTCTTTGAAAGGCAAAACACGATTTTCAAAAGCGGAGTGGAAGGATCCTTCTAATAAAACCGAAAGCGGAATATTTCCTTTGTTTGCATAATCCTGCGGAGTCGTTTTTTCGGTAACGCTGTTTAAAGTAATGGGAGCCGGAGTTCCGATTGCTTTTGAATAAGGAGAGGATTGTAGTAAAACTGTCTTTTTGATTCCGTTTTTTAACGTATCAATCGGACTGGCGAAATCAAATTTGATTCCCCCCAGATTTTTAACGATCGGATGTTGACTGCTCGGCTGCACCAGAGGAGCGTATTTCCATATAAAATCCTGGTATTGTGTAGCGCTTCCTTGTTCGCCTGTAGCAAGTTTAAGCGGACTTCCTTGTTCGTCCTTGATCAGATCAGGATTGATTCGGATTCCATATTTAAAAAACATATCGTTAAGATTCA
The DNA here is from genome assembly GCF_002217475.1 of Flavobacterium tructae. GTDB lineage: Bacteria > Bacteroidota > Bacteroidia > Flavobacteriales > Flavobacteriaceae > Flavobacterium > Flavobacterium tructae. The sequence goes on along the minus strand of NZ_MUHH01000060.1, from coordinate 30,176 downwards.
GATCTCTGGGATAAGCCAGAGTCGCTCCCGCCTGGTTGTACAAGCTGTCCATATCGGCGGCAACCTGGTCAATTAACCATAAAGTTTTGCCTCCATTCATGATGAATTGGTCTAAAACCTGTTTTTCCTCATCCGTGAACGTTTCAGTTGGCTTTGAGATAATGGCTAAGTCATATTTTTTTAAGGCAGCTAAAGTTCCTGTTGGGTTTTGTCCCACAGAATCTAAGGTAAACGGACCAATATAATAGCTTTCACGAATTTGCTGCAGCATTTTGGCAATGTGAATTTCGTTCAGTTCTCCATTTCCTTTTATAATGGCAACCTTTTTCTGCCTGTCTTTGCTAATTTTATTGATCGCATCTGCAATCGAATATTCTAAATGCTGAATTGATCCGATTACTTTTTGCGTTGTTGAAGCTCCCATGATGTTTTTCAACAATGGTATATTAACTTCTTTATTATTGTAAACTGCAACAGCCCAAGGAAAAACCATAGCTTGCGATTGTTTTCCTTTATCGTCGACCGTGATGTTTATAGGTGTAAGACCTTTTTGATACAGCGATTTAATAACGTCCATGCTTTCGTCTTCATTTTCCAGAGGATTAACGAATTCAAAAACAATATTGCTGTTGTAGGCCTGAAATTCTTCCAGTAACTGACGAGTCTCTTGCTGAAGACGTTTGAAGTCCGGCGGAAGCTCACCCTGCATATAAATTTTAATCGATAGCGGATTCTTTACCTGTTTTACGATTTGTAATGAAGTTTCAGATAGAGTGTATCGTTTGTCTTTGGTTAAATCGAATCGGTGAAAGAATAAGCTTCCCAATACATTTAAAGCGATTAAAACAAAAACGGTGATGCCTAATGTCTTAATATTTTGTTGAGTAGATGATTTCATTACGCTTTAAAAGATTTTAATTGATAAACAGTAAACGACAGAAACAATGCGGTGATGCTTAAAAAATAAATCACATCACGAGTATCGATTACACCGCGGCTCATACTTTTAAAATGGTCCTGCATTCCAAATACTGAAACAATAGCAGAAGATCCCGGAATCAGTGATGCGAGTCCTTCAAAACCAAAATAAAGAATAAAACACAGAAAAACAGCTATGATAAAAGCAACGATTTGATTTTCGGACAGGGTAGAAGTAAAGATTCCGATTGCCGAATAAGCAGCAATTAAAAACAATAGTCCAAAATAAGAACCGATAGTACTTCCCATATCAATATTTCCTTCGGGAGCACCTAAACTTGAAATGACTTTCACATAAATAAGTGTTGGAACGATGGACAAAACAATTAATAAGAAAGAGCCCAGAAATTTTCCGTTTACAATTTCCCAGATCGATAAAGGTTTGGTTAATAATAATTCCAGTGTTCCCTGTTTTTTTTCATCAGAAAAACTTCTCATGGTAACGGCCGGAATCAGGAAAATCAGAATCCACGGAGCCAGGGTGAAAAATGGCGTTAAATCAGCATAACCCGAATTTAAAATATTGTAGTCGCCCTCAAATACCCATAAAAATAGTCCGTTGCTGATTAAGAAAATGGCAATGACCAAATAACCTATAGGAGAGCCAAAAAAGGATTTTATTTCTCTTAAAATGATTGATTTCATGTAACTTAATTGTTTGTTTTTTTGTTTCAGGTTTCAGGTTTCAAGTTCATACACATAACATGAAACCTGAAACTTGAAACTATTTTTTATTTAGTTCAGACTCACCAGCTTATCCACACTCCAGGCTTCGGGTTTGGCGTTGAAAAGTTTTTTGGTGAAATTCCAAACCGTATTAAAGAGTTCAGATTGTCTGTAATTTTCTAAATCTTCTTCAGTTTCCCAGTAGCTGTAAGTGAAAAATATGCATTTATTATTTTTATCCTGATACAACTCTAAAAAACGATTTCCATTCGCTTCCCGTATTTTATTTTTCACACTTTCGAAATTCTCCAGAAAATCAGGGATTTTCTCTTCATGAAAACTCATTTTTACTATTCGAACAAACATATTTCAATTTTAGATTTCTGATTTTAGATTTTAGATTATGGATATCTCAAAAACTAAAGGTGCGCAAAAATACCAAAATTGATTGTTCTTTTGATGAAAAAAAATAAATTCGAAATTTTACGTATTTTAAGTTTGAAATTCCAGATCTGAAATCCAAAAAATATTATAAAAACTTAATCGTAATTACATCTCTGTAATTTAATCCTAAAAGGCTGTTCGCTGAACCCACTTTAGACGGATTGCTTCTGAAAATGGCGATTTCAAGGAATCCGGCTTCGTTAAAAATAGCCAGTTTCTCTCCTTCGTAAGTTTTTATGGGGTATTTATCCGAACTAGCAATGGCAGAGTAATTGGGTAAAATGGTTTTGATACTTTTGGGTTTCATTACAATTTCATAAGCCCGACCTTTTGCAACTTCTGTAAACTGCCTTTTCGAAATATTGGTTACTACGTTACCGAAATGGTCAATGTAAATCACGTATCCTTTTATAGAGTTGTTGTCGCCGGCAACTACGGGCTGTAACTCTGTAATTTGCTTGATTTCTTTGATTTCTTTGCCAATAACATTAAGTAAGCCGCCTTTAGAAATGTGACAGGCCACCTTAATAAAAATATCCAAATCGCTAAATTCGCTGGGAAAGCGGTCGTGTATATTGATGGCTACAATTTTTTGCGGAACAATTTTCTGCGTAAGCATACTCAAAATACCATTATCAGCACAAATAAAGTAATGATCGTTCCATTGCATGGCAATATGCTGATTTTCTTTATTGCGTTCGATATCTACTCCAATTAAGTGAACGGTTCCTTTTGGGAAACTCAAATACGACGCGCCAATAACGTAACTCGCTTCGGCTGTGTTGAATGGGTCGATGTCATGCGAAATGTCAACAAGTGTAACTTCCGGATATTCCGATAGTATTTTACCCTTTAGTGAACCAACAAAGTGGTCCTTTAAGCCGTAATCGGTAGTGAGGGTAATTATTGACATAATTTTGTTTATAACTATTGGTAGTATTTAAATCTAATTTTCATTAAATTTGAGAAATGCAAAGCTAGTAATAGTAATTGCAAAAATGAAGAAATGAAAAGACAAATTGCAATTATTGGCCAGAGTTTTCAGTCTCGGTCACACCAGCCGAAAACTCCCGCCGAAACTGCGACGAAAAAAAGACCCGACAACTACTGATTTATAAAAACTGATTTATTTTTAATTTAAAACTATCTCATTTGAACGAAAGAATTATTGAGCTCATAGACATCGCTCCAAAAGACTTTTGGGGTGCTCAGGATACGCATCTTGAAATCATTAAAAAGTATTACCCAAAGCTTAAAATAGTAGCGAGAGGGACCACTTTGAAGGCATTTGGCGAGAAAGAAGTTTTAGATGAATTCGAAAAAAGATTCCAGAGGCTTATGCTTCATTTTACCCGATATAATAACATTGACGATAATGTGATCGAACGGGTAATTATGAGCGATGGACAAGATGAAAAAAAAGCATACGATCATGACAAAATATTAGTTCATGGTGTTGGCGGAAAAATCATTAAAGCCATGACGCCTAACCAGCAGTTACTGGTAGATACCATCAAAAAAAATGATATGGTATTTGCCGTTGGACCTGCTGGAACCGGAAAAACGTACACAGGTGTTGCAATGGCGGTAAAAGCACTTAAAGACAAAGAAGTAAAAAGGATCATATTGACGCGACCGGCAGTAGAAGCAGGTGAAAACCTGGGATTTTTACCCGGCGATATGAAAGAAAAACTTGATCCTTACATGCAGCCTCTTTATGATGCGTTGCGCGACATGCTTCCCAACGAAAAGCTTGAAGATTACATTTTGAAAGGAATTATTCAGATTGCACCATTAGCCTTTATGCGTGGGCGTACACTTGATAATGCTTTTGTAATTCTGGATGAGGCACAGAACACGACACATTCACAAATGAAAATGTTCCTGACCCGTATGGGAAAAAATGCCAAATTTATGATTACAGGTGATCCTGGGCAGGTCGATTTGCCACGCAGAACTATTTCCGGTCTGAAGGAAGCGCTTTTGGTACTGAAAGACATTGAAGGTATCGGAATTATTTATCTCGATGATAAAGATATCGTACGTCACCGATTAGTCAAAAAAGTAATTGACGCTTACAAGCAGATCGAAAATCACGACTAAGTTTAATTATAGTGAAATGTTAAATGTAAATCGTAAAATGTGTTTTAACATTTATTAATATTCGTTTTATACCTAATCTTTAATGAGAGAGGTGTAAAACGAATATTTTTTTAATAAGATATGCAGGTTTTAAATTAAATGGGGAATGAAAGAAGTTGATAATTTTTACGAAAAACAAGAAGAACCCGGGAAAGGAGTCTTTTTGGCCTTAAAAGAGATTATCTTAAGACAGGACAAAGAGATTACTCATGTTTTAAAATATGGGATGCCTTTCTTCTGTTATAAAGGGAAAATGTTTTGTTACTTATGGACGCATAAAAAACACAAAAAACCGTATATCGGAATTGTAGAAGGAAAACACTTTGATGAACCTTTTCTACTTCAGGAAGCCCGCTCCAGAATGAAAATTATGCTTTTTGAGCCTGAAGAAGATTTACCTGTAGAAAGAATTGAACAAATTATAGGACAAGCCCTCCATTTATACAAAACCGGAATTATTAAAGTTTGAATATTTAAAATGGAATAGTTAACGTAATAGTTAAATATATAATAAACTTGCTGTTTTTGAAGCTTTCGAAGTGGGTAATTTTTGCTCTTCTGCAAGCAAAGCCGTAATTTTGTCATTCATAAATACCTGAATTTTAATATGACGAAGCTTAAAAATATAAAAGTTGTAGTAACCGATTTAGACGGAACGTTACTCAACCCTCAACACAGAATATCAGATTATACCAAATCCATTTTTCAGGAACTTCACCATCAAAATTATCTTATTATCGTAGCAACAGGCCGTCATCATTTAGATGCGATGGCTATTATTGAAACACTTGAAATTCCCGTTTATCTGGTGAGTTCAAACGGAGCAAGGATTCATTCTCCTGAAAGAGAAGAGCTTTTTGCGTTCGATTTAAAAAGTGATGTGGTAAAAGCGGCTTTAGATGTCGAGATTGATCCTGAAATTACAGTGGTTTTGTTCAAAGAAAACGTTTGGCAGACAAATAGAATTAATGAGCGATTAAATGCTTTTCAGGCCGAATTAAAATACCGCCCTGAATTGGTAGATTATAAAACTCTGGAGGATTTTGCAGCCATTAAAATCTTCTTCTCGCATGAGAATCATGAAAAACTGGTAGCTCTAAAAGAGGCGATTTTGGCAAATTCATCCAGTGATTTACACCATGCATTTAGTTTGCCAACCTGTTTGGAATTCATGGACAAATCGGTTGATAAAGCTGTAGCAATTCAGCGTGTTTTAGAAAAAGAAGGCTTTTCTTTAGAAGAGGCAGTCTCTTTTGGTGATGGTTTTAACGATGTACAAATGTTATCTGCAACCGGAAAAGGTTTAATTATGGGTAATGCTCCGGCCTTACTAAAGGAAACTTTGCCTGATCTGGAGGTAATTAAAACCAATGCAGAAGACGGTGTTGCGAATTACATCGCTTCTAAGATTTTGAATAAAGAATTCGTAATGGATTAAAAATAAGAATTTGCTGTATTGCTTTTTAGTTTTAAACAGTTTTACAATCAAAGAATCTGAAAGTCTTCAAAATATGTTTTTGAAGACTTTTTTTTATCTCTTTTATGGATTGGCTGCTTGAAGTTATAAAAACATTTTTTTAGTAAGTTTCAAAGTGTATTTTTGTTTTATCAAAAAACTATACCATGACAAAAAACATCTTTATTCTTGCCTTTTTTATGCTATCCATTTCGGGCAATAGCCAAACTCTGAAATTAGAAGAAATAATGAAAGGGGAAGGTTTTACTGGAAATCAACCGACTTACGGACGCTGGTCTTTAGACGGTAAAAAAGTATATTTCGAATGGAATCCAACCAATGATTTGGGTGCAAATACCTATTCCTGGCAAAAAGGAGCAGCAAAGCCAACTTTGGTAGAGCCAAAAGAAGCCGCCTTTTCTAAGCTGGATTTTAAAAGAAAACCAACTTCTGATGTAGTGTATTACAGCGACAAAGGAGGTTTGTATTCGTATTCCATCAGTACAAAAACAGTTAAGAAAATTATTCAGCAAAGCACTCCGGTTTCAAATGTTGAACTTGGTGCGGCTTCAGGGATTGTTTTCTTTGAACAGAACGATAACATTTTCAAGTACAATGCAAAAGAAGGAACCGTTTTGCAGTTAACAAACTTTAAAAAAGGAGTAAAAAAGGAGAAAACGCCTGATAAAGAGTCCTTTTTAAAGACACAGCAAAAAGAACTGTTTCAGTTTGTGAGAGATGCTGCGGCTAAAAAACAATGGAATCTTGCCAAAAGCAAAGCCGTTAAATCTGATTTTGCAAAAGAATATTTTTATGGAAAAGACAACTTTTACAATTTAAAAGCAGATCCAAACGGAAATTTTGCCACTTTTAGTTTGGCTGAAGAATCAGACAATAAAAAAGAAAAGATGGAGGTTTTTATAACAGATGACGGTTATAACCAAACTCCTGATACAAAACAAAAAGTTTCGATAGCCAATCTGGTAAAGACTAAATTGGGAATTTACTCTGTTGCCAAAGACACGGTTTATTACGTTAATTTTTCGACTTTAAGTCATATTCAGGACAATCCGAAGTATTATGAAACGTACGATAACTTAAAAAATAAAGCTAAGGAAGATCGTTTCATTACAGCTCAGGCTCCTCTGTATAACGAGAATGGTTCTGCAGCAATTGTAGAGATCAGAAGTCAGGACAACAAAGACAGATGGCTGGTGAATCTGAATCTTGAGAACGGGACATTTAAAGAAATCGAACATCAGCATGACGATGCGTGGATCGCAGGTCCTGGAATTCCATCCTATTCATTTGATTCCGGAGTTTTAGGTTTTTTAGCAGACAATGAAACTATTTATTTCCAATCTGAGGCGACTGGTTATTCACATTTGTACACGTATAATCTAAAATCAGGGAAAAAGACACAATTGACTACAGGAAATTGGGAAGTTCGTGATGTAGCCTTGTCTAACGATAAAAAAACATTTTATTTAACAACCAATACCACACATCCGGGGAATAGAAATTTCTATAAACTGCCTGCGGCAGGTGGTGCTTTAGAGCCTGTTTTAACCAAAGACGGAGCACATGAAGTAGTCGTTTCTCCTGACGAGAAATCACTTTTAGTACGTTATTCGTATAAAAATATTCCGTGGGATTTTTATATTGCTGACAATAAAAAGAATGCGAGTTTACAACAAATATCATCTTCAGTTTCTCCAAGTTTTAAAGAATACAAGTGGAGAGAACCTGAAGTAATCACTTTCAAAGCTCAGGATGGAACTCCTGTAAACGCCAGATTATACACTCCAAAAACGGAAAATGCCAACAAAGCGGCAATCATTTTTGTTCACGGAGCAGGTTATTTGCAAAATGCGCACAATTACTGGAGTAATTATCACAGAGAATATATGTTCCATAATTTATTGACTGATTTAGGGTATACTGTTTTGGACATAGATTATAGAGGAAGTGATGGTTACGGTCGTGATTTCAGAACCGGAATTTACCGTTTTATGGGAGGAAAAGATTTGTCTGATCATTTAGATGGGAAAAAATATTTGGTTGAAAAATATGGTATTGACGCCAACAGAGTGGGTATTTATGGAGGATCTTACGGTGGTTTTATTACTTTAATGGGAATGTTGACTGCTCCGGGTGAATTTGCCTCGGGAGCTGCCTTACGTTCTGTTACGGATTGGGCACATTACAATCACGGATATACCGGAAACATTTTAAATTTTCCTGAAACAGATCCGGAAGCCTTCAAAAAAAGTTCACCTATTTATTATGCCGATAATCTAAAAGGAAACTTAGTGATGTTACACGGAATGGTAGACGATAATGTTGAATACAAAGACATTGTTCGTTTGTCTCAACGTTTTATAGAACTTCAGAAAAAGAATTGGAGTCTGGCATCATTTCCTGTGGAGGCTCACGGATTTAAAGAGACCTATTCCTGGATTGACGAATACAGCAGGATTTTAAACTTGTTTAATGCTACTTTATTGAAAAAATAAAATATACGCTAGCAGCTGTAAAGTCCCCATTTATGTATCATGAAAGGGGACTTTGTATTTTAAAGCAGAATTGAAACGAATTATAGGATTAAAAGAGAATAGTAACTTCTAATAAAGATAAAGTGATTGATAAAGTAGAAATTAGTGATTACAAAGCTTTGATGTATGTTTGGGAATCTTCAGTGAAAGCTACACATGATTTTTTAAAGAATGAAGATTTTGAATTTTATAAAACAATAATCCCTGGTTTTTTTGACCATGTAACACTACATTGTATAAAGAATAGTACAAAGGAGATTGTTGGATTTATGGGCACGAATGATGAAAATCTGGAAATGCTGTTTGTTTCGGCAAATGAAATAGGAAAAGGTATTGGAAAAGAACTTTTACTGTATGCCATTCAAAATTTAAATGTAACAAAAGTTGATGTTAATAAAGATAATATACAAGCTTTGGAATTCTATCAGCATTTTGGTTTTGAAGTAAAATCGATGTCTGATGTAGACGGTTGCGGGAAACCATATCCTATTTTACATATGGAATTAACAAATGGGGAAAGGAATAACAGTAGCAGTTTACAAACCGGTAACTGCGACTGAGACCGTGACTAAAAAAAAGAATCTGAATAGGTTCTTTTTTTCTTTTAATTAGTTTTAAATTTGCATTCATAAAAAACAACACAACACTAGACAATGAGCAATACAATCACAACTACAAACTTCAGTTTTCCAAATCAGAAATCGGTTTATCGCGGAAAAGTAAGAGAGGTTTACAACATCAATGACGATCTTTTAGTAATGGTAGCAACCGACAGACTTTCGGCTTTTGATGTGGTTTTGCCAAAGGGGATTCCGTATAAAGGGCAAATTTTGAATCAGATTGCCACAAAGTTCATGGAGTTAACTCAGGATATTGTACCAAACTGGCTGATTGCAACTCCGGATCCAAATGTAGCTGTGGGACATTTATGTGAGCCTTTTAAAGTAGAAATGGTGATTCGCGGTTATGTTTCAGGACACGCTGCACGTGAATATGCAGCCGGAAAAAGACAAATTTGCGGAGTTACAATGGCAGAAGGGTTAAAAGAGAACGATAAATTTCCGGAGCCTATTATTACGCCTACTACAAAAGCCGATAATGGTTCTCATGATGAAGATATTTCACGCGAAGACATTTTGGCAAAAGGAATTGTTTCTGAAGAAGATTATCTTGTTTTAGAAAAATACACTCGTGCTTTGTTTCAAAGAGGGACTGAAATTGCGGCAAGCCGTGGTTTAATTTTGGTAGATACTAAATATGAATTCGGAAAAACAAAAGAAGGTGCGATCGTTTTAATTGACGAAATTCATACACCGGATTCTTCCCGTTACTTTTATGCGGATGGATATCAGGAAAGACAGGAAAAAGGAGAGGAGCAAAAACAATTGTCTAAAGAGTTTGTACGCCGCTGGTTGATCGAAAACGGTTTTCAGGGGCAGGAAGGACAGCAAATTCCGGATATGAGTGACGAATATATTCAATCTGTTTCTGAAAGATACATCGAATTGTATGAAAATATTCTGGGAGAAAAGTTCGTAAAAGCAGATATTGATAATATTGATCAACGTATCAATAAAAATGTATTAGAGTACCTTTCAGGAAAATAATAATTTTTATACCTACCATATTACTAAACCCGACAGATTTAAAAAACCTGTCGGGTTTGTTATATAAAAAGGATTCGATAAATTTTATTCTTCCATTTTGGCTTTTAAATTTTCCAGACCTTTCTGTAGGTCATTGCCAATCATTTGGTCCATTTTCATCATCGGAAGCATAATATTCATTGGATAAGGAATAACACCGCTGATTCCCCATTTTACTTTAGTCTGATTTCCCGGTGCAGTCTCCGTTGACATAAAACCTACAGCGGTATCGTCCATTGGTTTTTTGAAACGTAAAGCAAAGTCAATGCGTTTTCCTTCCGTAATTTTCGTGATTTCCTGTTCTCCTTCACCAACTTCTTTTACTGTGCTTTCCCAGGCAGATACTGATCCAACATCTCCATCGGTTCCTGTATAAGTAGATTTCATTTTGGGATCGAGATTGGCCCAAACACTAAATTCATTTTGATTTTTTAAAGATCTGACATATTTAAAGACACTGTCAACAGGTTTGTTAATGGTGATTTCTCTTTCTATGGCATAAGTTTTAGGCATAAAATTAGCTGCAATCAGTACGATAGCAACGATCAGGATTAAAACAATTAGAATTCTTTTTAAGATCTTCATAGTTTGTGGTTTTAGGTTGTTAGTTTTTTCTTTTCTGTAATTAAAAGTGTAACACCTTTGTTTGCAGAGTTTTTTGTTTCGTAAAGTTAAAAAAGTTACGGTTCGTATTTAATGCCATGAAAAAAAATAATAAGATTTTTTATATTTTTTTACTGTAAACTGTAACAAATCGAATCTTCAGGCGTCTATTAAGAAAGCTGACAATTAACATTCAAATTACTTTTTACAGCTTATATTAATTGAATGTTAAGAATTAGTTAAAACATGGTACTTTGTTATACATAATACATGGAAATAAATTACCTTTACAAAGAATTTAAAAATCATCATCAATCAATCAATTAAAAAATCAATCATTATGAAAAATTCAATCGTTTATTTAGGAGTAGCTTTAGTAGCATTTGCAAATGTTTCAATGGCATCAAATCACACAACAGTTGTGAAACCACAATTAGAGATCGTAAATAGTTTCTCAACACCATTAAATGTGGCAGTTAGTAAAGGAGATTTAGATTTCGTTAAAAAATTATTAGAATATGGAGCTGACGTTAACGAGATGTCAGAAGGTTTATCACCTTTAATGATCGCTGCACGTTATAACAAAGTGGATATTTTGAAAGTATTATTAGCAAAAGGAGCTGATGCTTCTGCCAGAAATGAGAAAGGTTTTACCGCTTTGAAATATGCAGAATTATCGAATGCGACAGATGCAATAGCCATTTTAAAAGGTTTAAAATAAGAGTTTAGAAGTTTAAATCTAGTTTTGAGTTAGTATATGAAACGACCTTCCTTGAGCAGAAGGTCGTTTTTCATTTTATAGGGGTGATGTCTTGTTTCTATTATTATTTCACAAAGCCACACAAAGCGCACACAGAGCATCACAGAGATTTAAAATGATCTTAATGAAAGGAGGAGCGTTTCTTTTCCTGAAATGATATAAAAAAAGCACCATTAAAAATAATGATGCTTTCTTCGCTAAAACTTAATCAAATTAATTTAACCAATTAATCTATCTTCAATGTTTTTATTCAATTGGAATATGTTTTTTACGGTTGAATACCCAGAAGATTATAGGGAATACCAAAAGGGTTAGAATCGTTGCCGTAATTAAACCTCCAATAATTACAATGGCTAACGGTTTTTGTGATTCAGAACCAATTCCGGTAGAAATGGCGGCCGGCATTAAACCTATCGAAGCCATCAATGCGGTCATCACAACAGCTCTTGTTCGGGCTTTTACTCCCATAAAAATAGATTCTTCGAGTGAGAATTTTGCTTTTAAATTATGATGAAATTCAGAGATCAGAATTACACCGTTTTGAATACAGATTCCCAGTAATGCGATAAAACCAACACCAGCAGAGATTCCAAAATTCATTCGGGTAAGATGCAGAGCAATGATTCCGCCAATAATGGCGAACGGAACATTAGCCAGAACCAAAAGCGAATCTTTAATATTTCCAAACAGAATGAATAAGAGCACAAATATCCCAATTAAACTGATCGGTACCACTTGTGCCAATCGGGCACTGGCACGAACCTGATTTTCAAATTCCCCTGTCCAGCCAACAGTATAGCCAGTTGGAAGTTTCAATTTAGCTACTTTTGCCTGTGCTTCGGCAATGGTACTTCCCAGATCTCGATCACGAACTGAGAATTTTACCCCAATAAAACGCTTGGTATTATCTCGATAAATAAAAGCAGGACCTGTGATAGTCTTTAAATCGGATATTTCTTTTAATGGAATCTTAATTCCGCTAATCGTTGGAACCTTAAGTTCGGCGATATCATTCTCATCTTTACGATACTCTTTTGAAAAACGTACTCTCACATCAAATTTTTTATCGTCTTCATACTTTTGAGTAGCTGTTTTTCCTCCAAATGCTAATTCTAAAACGGCCTGTGCATCACTCAGTGTTACACCGTAAGCAGCCATTTTATCTCGGTCCAAAACAACACTAATTTCAGGCTGTCCAACATTTCGAAGGATTCCGGCATCTTTAATACCCGGGATGTTTTTAATCTGTGCCAAGACTTCGTTTGATAGTTCATTCAGTTTGTCAAGATCATCTCCATAAATTTTTACGGCATTGGAGGCTTTAAAACCGGCAACAGATTCGGCTACGTTATCAATTACGGGTTGTGAGTAGTTGTACGTAATTCCCTGATGAACTTTTAATTTATCGTCCATTTCGTTAATTAGTTCGTCCATTGTTATTTTTCGCGTCCATTCTGATTTTGGCTTTAAATCCACCTGAAGCTGTATAAACCCGAAACCATTCGGATCTGTTCCGTCGTTACTTCTTCCGGTTTGCGACAAAACATTTTTAACTTCTGGAAAACTTTCCAAATCTTTTCGAATCATCGCTGCTGTTTTAACACTTTCAGGCAATGATGTACTCATCGGTAATTCAGCTGTTACCCATAAGGCACCTTCGTTTAACTGAGGCAAAAATTCGGTTCCTAAAAAGGTAGCTGAAAAGAAAACCGTTACTAAAAGCGCTATAGATCCTACAAGTGCTTTTACCTTGTGTTTGAAAGTCCACGCAAAACCTTTACTTACTATTCGATCCCAGAAATTAACAAACGGATTGTTTTTTTCCTTCACATTCTTATTCAATAAAATATGTGATAAAACAGGCACCAATGTTAGCGTAAATAGTAAGGCTCCCATTAAAGCAAAACCAAGGGTATATGCCAAAGGTGAGAACATTTTTCCTTCTACTTTCTGGAAAGAGAATATAGGAAGGAGGGCTGTGATAATAATTAACTTAGAAAAGAATATGGCTTTACCCATTTCTGCTCCGGTTTTTTTAATCAGACTTCCTTTTGCTATTTTATTGTAGGCCGTCATTCCCAGTTGATGTGCGCGATGATCTAAAACTACGAATAGTCCTTCGACCATTACTACAGCACCATCAATAATAATTCCGAAATCGACCGCACCTAAACTCAACAGGTTAGCGCTCATTCCCATCATTTTAAGACATAAGAAGGCAAATAATAAGGAAAGCGGAATAACAATCGAAACGGTGAAAGTGGTCCTCCAGTCGGCCATGAAGAGGAATACTACGCAGGTAACGAGAATGATTCCTTCAAATAAGTTGTGCATAACGGTTTCCGTCGTGAAGTTCATTAAATTATCACGATCGTAAAAGGTTACTAGTTTAATGTCTTTTGGAAGCACATTATCGTTCAGATCTTGTATTTTGGCCTTAATTAAAGCTAAAGTTTCTTGTGGATTTTCGCCTTTTCGCATGACGATGATACCTTCAACAACATCATCGTTCTTCGCTAAACCGGTTTGTCCGACTCTTGGCATCGCACTTTCATACACAGTGGCTAAATTCTTGACTAAAATTGGGTTTCCTTTGGCATCGTCAACAATAATATTTTCAAGATCCTGGATCGATTTTAAAAGACCAACTCCACGAACAACAAAGGCCTGACCATTTTTTTCAATGATATCACCACCAACATTCAGGTTGCCACCATTTACAGCATTATAAACCTGAAGTGGTGTAATGTTGTATTTGGCTAATTTTATCGGATCAACTCCAACTTCATAGGTTTTAGTTTGCCCTCCAAAAACGTTTAGATCGGCAACACCGGGAACAGAACGTAATTGTTTGTCTATTACCCAGTTTTGATAGGTTAACAATTCTCTACTGTCTCTACTGTCACTTTTTACAATATATCTGAAAATCTCACCTGTTGGTCCATAAGGCGGCTGAACATCCGGTTCTACATCGTCGGGAAGAGATACATTTTTTAGTAAGTTATTGACCTGAAGACGTGCAAAAGTATCATCGACTCCATCGTCAAAAATAATTTTGATCACTGACAGACCAAACATTGTAATACTGCGAACGCTGGTTTTCTTTTGTACCGAGTTCATTGAGATCTCGATAGGTGAGGTTACAAAACGTTCGACTTCTTCGGCACTTTTCCCATTCCATTGAGTAATGATAATAATTTGGGTATTGGTTACGTCCGGAAAAGCATCGATTGGCATATTCTTGAAAGAAATGAATCCTGCTACGGCCAATAATCCCACCCAGAAAAAAGTAAAGGCCTTATTTTTAAGGGAGAAAGCTATAATGTTTCTTATGAATTTGTTCATTTTAAAAAGTATTTTTAAGGATGAATTTTTATTTATGATGCTTTTTTCTGAAGCATTTTATATGATATATTTCCGCTTAGAATTCTGTATGAAACCGTAAGGCAAAAAATTGTACCGGACCTCTGTCTTTATTATAGGCAGGATTGATGGCAAACTGATAATCCGGCGAAAGCGTAATATGAGTATTGGGTACTAAGAACGAATAGAAAACTTCTGCAATTTGTTCTATACCGTAGTTTAATGTACCGTCACCGATCATGAAACCATCTCCGCCAAGTTTTTGATATTGTTTATGCGAATTGGATAATCCGTTGGCAACTATGGCAATACCGGCAAAATCCTTATTTCGGTTCCACATCTTTCCGTTCAAATGCATTCCTAACTGTGCCGATCGGTCAATTTCGGTAAAGGCCCAGGTTTCATTTTTACCGTCATTATAGCTCATTCGGGCAAACAATCCCCAAGTATCTCCGTGCGTATAATCCATGTTTAAACCAATGCCATATTTGGTGCGCCCATCTTGTCGGGTACTTTTTATGTCAGGCATTGTTATAAAATTTGAATTGGCTTCGTCATAATTTCCCATTCCGGCAACATTTCGAAAACCCAATAGTTTTAAGGTTGCCGTATCATTATTTTCAAAGACGAGCTGTTTTTCAATTTCAACGTTTATTGCGTTGGAATTTTTAAAACTGAATTCAACATTCGGTCCGTTGGCATAAGTAGGTAAAGCACTTATAGAAGCTCTTACCTGCCAGGAATCAAACTGATAATTAGCGTACAATCCATCTGTATATCCTCGAGTATTTGCGGCATAATCCCAAGCTCCATGTGTCATTAATGCCCAATTTAAGAACTGTGTTCTGGGATCGTGTGAATAGGAGTTATTGTCAAAATAATCGGATAACCCAAATTTTCCGAAAACCAGTTGTAATGAGTGGTTGTTTTTAAATTGGAACTTTTGTTCTAAAAGCATTCTTGCCACATAAACAACAGGTTTGGTATCTCCAATTCTAAAGGTTTCTCCGTTAGGAAAGCCTCCCAATCCTCTTGCCTGAGACAAACCTTGACCTCCTGACATTTCAGGGTTAAAGGTCAAGGTAGCTCCTTTCCATAGCGGAACATCAAGGTACAAGGTTGATGTTAAGGATAAAGCGCCTTCTTCTTTAGGAGACATACTATTGGTACCTGAATAATTAGCATGAAAAGCCGGATGGTATTGGTATATAGATGTCATTTGAAAACCCAGACTATATTTTCGAATCGAATCTGTTTCCTGTGAAAAAGATAGTGTTGAAATAAATAGTGTGGCAAAACTCAATATTTTTACAGATTTCTCCATGTATTTATTCGTTTAGAGCGCGATAAATAAATAACTGATTGTTAGTAATTACTTTTTCGTTGTCTTTTAAGCCTTTTGAAATGTAGGTTACGTCGCCAACGACTCTGTATACGTCTACTTGTCTGGTCTCAATGTTGTTGCGGTCTTTGAAAATCATGACAAAGTTTTTACTCTTATCAAAAACAATTGCTTTACTGGGTACGGCTATCATGGAGTCACTTTCGCTATACGATAGCTTAATATTTGCGTTCATATCAGGTTTTAACATGTACCCGGGATTCTCCAGTTTTATACGTGCCTGCATGGCTTTAGTTTCGGGATCAATTACATTAAAGATTTTATCTACTTTACCTTTGAAAACTTTATCAGGATAACTTAGCGTGGTAACATCAGCATCGATACCCAGTTTTACTTTATTGATATCAATTTCGTTGATGTTGGCTAACGCCCAAACTTCACTGATTTCGGCAATATCAAAGATGTTTTCGGAGCGGTCATTTCGCAATAACATGTCCTGATTAATGCTTTTTTGAATGATAAAGCCACTAATTGGGGCAGTTACTTCGTAAATAGACCCCGCTTTGATATTGTAAATTTTATAGGTTTCCTGAACTTTACTCAATTGCGATTGCGCTTTATTTACTTCTGATTTCGCCTGAAGTACATCACTTTCAGAGTTTAACTTTCCGTCAAATAATTCCTGAGCTACTTTCAGATGATTTTTAGCAACCAACAAATCATTTTTAGCATCAATAGATTGTTTTTCAAAATCAGCAATATCAGTACTTTTTATGGTGGCCAAAACCTGACCTTTACGGACATAATCTCCTAGTTCTACATTTACTTTGATTACGTTTCCGCCTACGAGAGGATAAACATCAATCATTTTGTTATTATCAGCCGTAATTTTTCCGTAAAAGCTCAATACATTTTTTACCGGTTGTGTTTTCGCTTCTGCTGTAGTAGTCGTTTTTAGCATCGATTCGCTTAAAGCAAAAGAAGTATTAGTGCTTGGGTTTTCAACTTCTTTTTTGCAGCTTAGGACTGATAAACTTACGAGAACAATTCCTATTAGTAGTTTATATTTCATTTTGTTTAATTTTAGAATAAGTCTTTGTTGATGGTACTATTTAGTTCTTCACCCGAAAGGATAACTTTTTTCTTGAGTTCATTTACCTGAACAGAAGCCTGATTGTAACTTTCCATAAAATCGGTAAATTCTAATAAACTGATATTTCGTTTCTGGAAATTGGTTAAGATTCCTTTATAAACTGCTTCAAAATCTGAATTAACAGTAGGTTTTATGATCACATAGTTTTTACGGGATTCTTCCCATTTGTTCCATGCAGTTGTAATTTCGGTTTGCAATTGAAGGTCAAAATTTTGCTTTTCAATTTTTGACTGCTCGAGAATCGTTTTTGCATACTTAATATTTCCTTTGTTTTTGTTCCAAAGTGGCAGTGGAATTCCAAGTGTCAGATTAGCTTCTCTGTTAAAGGCACCACTGCGCTGATCATAGGTAGCACCAACGGTGATATCAGGGACGGATAGTGCTTTTTGCCATTTTACATTGATTTCGTTTGCTTCAATATCCTTTTGTTTGGCTAAATAGTCCGGGCGATTTGCAATGGCTTCATCCTGAAATGTTTTAAGATCAAAAGGGATGGTTTTGGTATACTTATTAAATTCTTCCTTAGTAACTTCCGGAACAACATTTTCGGTAGAGTTTAGTAATAGTTTTAAGTTGCCCTGTTCTTCAATATTTTCATTGACAACCCCCATACGCTCATTTTTGAAGTTTAAATAAAGCGATTGCAGACGAACAAGATCTCGTAAAGGAATATTACCTTTTTCGACCTGTATAGAGTAGGAGCTTATCAAATCTTCGATATGCGCTAGCTGGTTGTCAGTAGTTTCGAGACTTTTTTTGTTGTAGTACACAGTGTAAAAGCTCTTTCTCAACTGAAGTTTTAAAGTTCGCAGTAAATCATTGAACTGTAAATCAGCCAATTGTTCATTGGTTTGTGCCAGTTTTATTTCATTGCGTTTTTTTCCGCCTAAATAAATTAATTGCTCGATACCAAATGCTTTTTGCCCTTGTTTGCCAATATCAAAATACTGATTTCTTTCGGGGTTGTAAGCATTCAGCTCCGCTGTTAATGACGGGTTATCCCAAATTCGAGCCTGAATAGTTAATGCTTTTGACGCATCAATATTATATTGTGATGCCAACAAAAAGAGGTTGTTTTTAAGGAATTGGCTTTCACAGTCCTGAAGGCTGACCGTTTTTTGAGCCAAAACTACCGGACCGATAAGTACAAGTAGGAATGCACAGAGTTTTCTCATTGTATCAAATTTAATTTATACAAATATGCTATCACGGGACTTTAAGAGACCTTAAAATCTACCTTAAAAATAACTTAAAATAAATTACAAATGAAAAAATAACTGAAATAAATTCGTGTTAATATCTGGAACACTGTAGGTTATAGATGCATTGTGAAGTGTGAGAATGCGATGAACAATTCTTAGTCCAAGACCAAAGCCAGTAGTGCCTTTCGAGTTTTTACCACGCATAAAAGGCTGAAAAAGATTTTTTTGTTCTTCTTCGTTTAAGGTTTGTCCTGTGTTTGAAATGGAGATGACTAAGTGATCATCCTGCGTACTTATAATTACTTTGGCTTGTTTGTTATCTGAATAAACACAGGCATTTTTCAGGATATTGCTTATGGCAATTTCCAATAAGTTCTTATTACCATTTATTTCTAAAGCGGTATCCAGATTGTTGCTTTCTTCTATTTCAAATAAAATTAGAAATTCCGGATAACTTTTGTTCAGATTTTCAATAGCCGAAAACAAAATTTCATCCATACGATGAACTTCTTTGTTTTCGTTTTTCTTATTGTCTATTTTAGAAAGGATCAATAGCGAATTAATTAATTCAGTCAATTGATTGATGTCTGACAATATTGTTTTTAGAAAGCTTTTTCCTTTGTCAGATGTTGCTGGATCAGCAATTGTATTTTCAATCTGTGAGGTAATTCTGGATAGGGGAGTTCTCAACTCATGTGAGGCATTGGCCGTAAATTCTTTTTGTTTTTGATAGGAAACTTCAATTCGATCCATCATGAAATTAAATTCATTGGCGATCAGATCAATTTCATTTTTGTTGTTTTTTGAAGCAACACGAGTATCGAGATTATTCTCGTTGATATTTTTTATTTTTTGGTGAAAAATATTTAACGGGCTCATGGCTTTTTTAACCATAAAAGAGGTTAGAACCCAACAGATACAAGTAAAAAAGATATAGGAAATAATAAGCGTATACCTTAGGAAAAGTAATTTTCGTTTACCATAATCGTCGGTGGCAGATATCAGAGCATAAAAATCCCTGTCTTTTGTATCATAAAAAACACCATATACTTCGTAATCACCCTGCTGTTTAAAGAATGTTTTATGTTTTCTAAGGTATTTCAGATCTTCAATTGACCAATTAATCTTGGCATCGTCAATACTACTGTAGATGAGTTTGAAGTTAGAATCAAAGACCAGTGTTTTCTCATCATACAGTTGGTTAATGGAATTCTGATCAATAACTTTTAAAAGTTGATCGTCAACTTCTTTAACGTTAACGAGAAGTTTAATGTTTGAAAGAGCTTTAATTTCCAATCGATCACGAAATTCCTCTTTTCTGAAATTAGAGTATAAAACAAATATCAATGTAGAAGCCAATCCGAAAAGGATTGTAAATAATAAACTTACTAAAAGTGATATTCGGTTTTTTAAAGTCATTCCTGATCGCTTAAATAATATCCGTAACCCACTTTGGTACGAATAAGTTTAACAGTATGGTCCTTGTCGATTTTCTTTCTTAAAAAATTAATATAAACTTCAATGGTATTCTGATTGGTTTCGATGTGATAATCCCAAAGTTTTTCAGCAATAAATTGTTTCGATAAGACTTTACCTTTGGCATGGGCCAGGATTAAAATGAGCTTGAATTCTTTAGGAGTAAGTTTGATTTCTTCGTTTGATCGAAATACTTTCATATCGCTTTCCAGAATTTCCAGATCTGCAATCGTTATTTTAGTTTCTACCTGTTGTGGAATTTCTTTTCGACGTAGTAGAGAAGTACTTCTGGCATACAGTTCCTTAAAATGAAAGGGTTTAACCAGATAATCGTCGGCACCATTATCAAAAGAAGCCAATTTATCCTCAATTTCACTAAAAGCAGTGAGCATAATAATCGGAGTCTTTTTATCGACTTCCCGAATACCTTTACACACTTCAATTCCGTTACTTCCGGGAACATTAATATCCAGAATAATTAAATCATATTCATAGGGGAAATACTTCTTCAATAGTAATGAACCATCATAATAAGAAAAACACTCGAATCCATTTGAAGTAAAGAATGCAGAGATTTCTTTCGATAAGGTAAAATCGTCTTCGAGCAGGAGTATTTTCATAGTGTTCTGTTTGCGTTATGAGATGTAAGATGTGAGTTGTGGGCAATGTGTCAAGGGGGATTAGTCCATTTCTTTTTACATTTTACAACTCACATCTTACTTTATTTTTTTATTAACCAAGGAACTAGGTACTTAGAGCTAATTACTAAGAACTAATCACCACTTAGTTAAAATAAGAAAAAGTTTCGTTGTTCTCAATTTTCAGTAAGGATTCATAAATCAATTGAATCACATTTTCAACGTCCTCTCTTTGTACCATTTCTACGGTAGTATGCATATAACGCAGAGGCAAGGAAATTAATGCTGAAGCCACACCGCCATTACTGTAAGCAAAAGCATCGGTATCTGTTCCGGTAGCGCGCGATGTTGCATGACGCTGAAACGGAATTTTTTTCTCTTCGGCAGTATCAACAATAAGATCACGCAGTTTATTTTGAACGGCCGGGGCATATGCAATTACGGGCCCTTTCCCCATTTTTAAATCTCCTTCTACTTTTTTATCAATCATAGGAGTGGTAGTATCATGGCAAACATCGGTTACGATAGCCACATTAGGTTTAATGGTCTGAGCAATCATTTCGGCTCCGCGTAGACCAATCTCTTCCTGAACAGAATTTACGATATACAAACCAAAAGGTAGTGTTTTATTATTTTCTTTTAATAAACGAGCTACTTCGGCAATCATAAAGCCACCCATTCTGTTATCGATCGCACGGCATACAAATTTATTTTCGTTCAAAATCATAAATTCATCCGGATACGTAATCACACATCCTACGTGAACACCCAATGCCTCAACCTGCTCTTTGGTTTCACAACCTAAATCGATAAATATGTTACTAATTTTTGGAGTTTCTTCCTTGTCACGTAAACGGGTATGAATGGCTGGCCATCCGAAAACGCCTTTTACAATTCCTTTTTTAGTATGAATGTGAACTCTCTTTGAAGGTGCAATCAGATGATCGGAACCACCATTTCTGATTACGTATAATAAACCGTCATCGGTGATATAATTAACATACCATGAAATTTCATCGGCATGACCTTCAATAACTACCTTGAATGGAGCATCGGGGTTAATAACTCCCACAGCCGTTCCGTAAGTATCCGTAATAAAAGTGTCTACGTAAGGTTTTAGATAATTCATCCAAAGTTTTTGCCCTTCGCTTTCGTAGCCCGTAGGGGAGGCATTATTGAGATAGCTTTCCAGGAAAGCAATTGAGGTATCATTTAAGATTGATTTTGTGCTCATAAAAATATTTTTTTGCTAATTTATAAATTTGGTATCAGAGTTGTATATAAATATATAATTTTACATTTAAATTATGACTCGATGAGATTTACTGCCCCTATTTTATTTTTTATATTGATTTCGTTAACAAGTCAGGCTCAGGTGAAACCGAAAGAGAATGAGCAAATGGGTTACATATTAACGGAACAGGATTCTATTTTGAATGACACGATTGAACTGCCCGAAATTATTATTTCGAAAGAAAAGCTGGATCCCGAAGCACAAAAACAATTTGCGATTCTTCAAAACCGTGTTTACAAAGTATACCCGTATGCAAGACTTGCAGCTGATCGATTAACAGCGTTGAATAACGGAATGGCGCGCTTGAAAACCAACCGCGAAAAGAAAAAATACTTTAAGATTGTAGAAGATTATCTCAATAACGAATTTGAAGCAAGGCTTAAAAAACTTTCCCGTAAACAAGGACAGATTTTAGTCAAGCTTGTTCACAGGCAGACCGGAATAACGACCTATGAATTAATCAAAACCTTAAAAAGTGGTTTTAAAGCTTTTGTATCCAATACAACGGCAAGTCTATTCGACATTAGTCTGAAAATGGAATACAAGCCATTTGAATCCAATGAGGATTATTTAATTGAAACGATTCTGGTCAGGGCATTTGATTCCGGAAAACTCGTGAATCAAAAAGCAGCAAATCCTGTAAATTATGATGATTTGATGAATCATTGGGAAACAAAAGCAAAAGAGACTAAAGCCGAAAAATAGCACTATTTTATTTAAAGCATAATTGATAAAGACCTATAGATAATTCTGTAGGTTTTTTTTTATTGTTTTAAGTTTTGGATTACAAGGTTAACTTAGGTTTAAGAGAATATACTTACTTATTTTTGCTAACTGAGATTTCTCTCTGATAGCCCGTAAAATCAGTATTTTTTGTTATATATTTTGTAGTTAAACGATGTTTACTTTGTTTTTTTAACAAATTAACTGGGAATATAATTTGTTAATTATAGTTTAATTTGTAGGTTTACGATCTTAACAACCACTAAGTTAACCAAAAACCAATTTATTTATGAGATTAAAACTACTTACACTATTGGTGTTATTAGTGGCCATTCCCATTTGGTCGCAGAAGACATCAGAAAGTGATTTTGTAATTTCTTTAAATGGAAACAAAATCACAACTACTTCAAATTTTAAACAGCAGTTTAAAGACAAAAAAAGCACAGCTAAGCAGAGCCTGAAAACAGAGTATACTTTGCTGCAGTTTACAAAAATTCCTTCTGTGGAAGAACAACAAAAGTTGAAAACACAAGGAATAACTTTACTTAGTTATTTATCGAATAACGCTTATTATGTAGAAATTGCTCCTGAGTTTTATAACAAAAGCAGTGTTTCTGATAACATAAGAGCAGTGATTGCAGTCGATCCGAAATATAAATTGGATCCTATGATTGTGGATAACGCTATCCCGGATTATGCTGCAGCAGGTGGTAACGGAATTAAAGTTGTTGTGAGCTATTTTAAAGGCGTTGATCGTAAGCGTGTTGAGCAGGACTTAGCAGGCTTGTTTTTAAAAAACAGTAATAACGATACAGCGTTTAATGAAATTTATATCCAGGCCTCCAAAGAAAAATTAGAAGAGGTAGCGAAATTCAATTGGGTACAAAACATTGAGTTGGTTGCTCCACCTGTAGAAAGCGATAATAAGCCGGGTGTAACTTCGCATAAAGCAAATGTTTTGGGATCTACTATTCCTGGTCTTGGTTATGGATTAACCGGTAAAGGGGTGAAAATTGGTGTTTGGGATGGTAACCTTGAACCTCACAAAGATCACACTGGTAGAGTTATCAATAGAGAATACGAATCAAATTCTTCACATGGAGATCACGTTTCAGGTACTATTGGCGGTGCTGGTTTATTGGATCCTAAGGCAAGAGGTATGGCTCCGGAAGTACAAATGTACGGTTGGAATTTTAATACTCAGTCTAACGGTTTAAGCGTTCAGCAAGAAAGAGTGAAAGCCGCGAATGAAGATGGTATTGAATTAACATCAAATTCGTATGGAGTAAATTTAACTTCAGGTTATAATACCAGAAGATACGATACCGGAGATCGTGGTGACGATAATGTTACTGTAACATTTCCTTATCTTTTGAATATTTATTCGAATGGAAATGCACAAACAGCATACCCTAGCGGATTTAACACATCAACAAAAAATTCAAAAAATGCACTACACGTAGCGGCAAATAATCCTGATGATTTAATCAGTTCTTATAGTAGTTTTGGACCAACTATCGATGGACGTTTGGTTCCTCAAATTGCTGCTGTAGGTACAAATGTGTATTCATTAGATTATAGTAATTCGTACCAGATCATGAGTGGTACCTCGATGGCTACTCCTGGAACTACAGGTACAGTTGCTTTATTGTATGAAAGATACAAGAATATTTACGGGACAAAACCATTAGCATCTTTAATGAAGGCCTTAGTGACAGGAACTTCTAAAGACGCTGGAAATCCTGGTCCTGACTATAAATATGGTTTCGGAAATCTAAATGGTCTTAGAGCTGTTAGAGCTTTAGATAACAAAACATTTTATTCTAACACAGTAGCTAACGGTCAAAGCTATGAGAAAGAAATTGTTGTACCGGCAGGATTAGTGACTTTAAAAGTGTTACTTGCTTACACAGATTTGCAGGGAACACCAGGAGCCTCTTCTGTTTTGGTGAACGATCTGGATGTGAAAATTGTAAAAGACGGTGTAACCACTTTGCCTTGGGTTTTAAATGCTACAACACCAAATGCTAATGCGGTACGCGGAGTGGACAATTTAAATAATATTGAACAAATCACTTTGGATAACCCTGCTGCAGGAACTTATAAAATTATCGTTAGCGGTACTAGAGTGCCTATTGGTACACAAGAATTTTCTGTGGTGTATGATTTAGTTGCTCCTGAATTAGTTTTAACTTATCCTATTGGAGGAGAGAAATTTAACACAGATACTACAGAGTATATTCGTTGGGATTATGAAGGAGAAGCAAAACCTTTTACAATCGAATATTCTGTTGATGGAGGGATTAACTATCAGGTCATAGCAAAAGATGTTCCTTCTGCTGCGAGAAATTTTGCTTGGAAAGTTCCTGCTGGAATTGTAGCTAATGCAAAAATAAGAGTAATTGCAGGTTCAAAAGTAGATACTTCAAGAGAGGTGTTTAATATTATTACAGAGCCTAAAAATTTAGTGATAGCGCCATCAGCATGTGGTGTTTCGTCTTATAAAATGGATTGGGATCCAATTCCGGGAGCAAAGTATGAAGTGCTAAAAATGAATGGATACAAGTTTGATGTTGTCGCAACAGTAACTGATCCTACTTATACTTTTGCAGTATCAGTTGGAGAAGATAACTGGTTTTCAGTAAGATCCATTGATATCGCAACAGGAATTGTTTCCGAAAGAGTAAGAGCCGTAAACGTTGAGCCGGTTTCTAAAGCTGTAGTTAGTGCTGCGACTCTTCCTTTTACAGAGAATTTTAATTCCAGAAAAGCTGCAAATTATGTATTTTCTAAAGGAACAACAGGTTTAGTAAAGTATGAGTATATTAATGCAGATTTTGTAGACGGAGCAAAAATGGCCGGATCAGGTGATGTATCAGCTTCTCCTTGGGCAGCAAGTACATCGGCAAATGCTTTTGCTAACAACTCTAATTTTGTTAAGAAAGTTTCATTTTGTGATATCGACGCTACAAGTCTGACAGGTAAAACAATTGGACTTAAATTTAATTTAATCTGGACTACAGTTGGTGCTTCACCACTACCAAACAAAAACTTCTTTAGACTTGTTGTAAATGGTAATCCAGTGAATAGTTACGAAAACATTGGTGTTTACGGTGGAACAGCTACGTCTGGTAATACAGAGTTATTATACGATTTATCGGCTTATGCGGGAACTATCTTTAGCGTAGCTTTTGAATCGGTTATGGATAACGATGTGCAAGTAATAGCGAATGATAACGTTTACAATTCTGTTTTTATTGATAATGTTTCCATTTTTGAGGCAACTGCGACGGATGTTGAATTAACTTCATTAACTCCAAATGCAGGAATTACAGCCAGTGAAACTGTAAAAGTAAAAGTATTCAATCACTCTCCTGTTGCGGTAAGCAATGTGCCAGTTTCTTATAAAATTGATAGTGGAGCAGAAGTGATTGAAACTATTCCGGGACCAATTAATCCTTTTACCGAAGCATCTTATGATTTTGTGCAAAAAGCAGATTTTTCAACACCAAAACTTTATAAAGTAGTTGGAAATGTAAATTATACAGGTGATACAGTTGTGGATAATAATACGTTAGTGGGAAGTGTTCGTAACACAGGAACTGATGTTTTAATGGGCGGAGCTACTCCGGTATCTACTTGTGCAGCGACATTTACAGATAGTGGTTCGCGTTATGCAAATTATGGAGATAATCTTTCGCAAACTATTACTTTTAAACCTGCAACAGCTGGAAATAGTATTAAGGTAACTTTTTCTGCTTTTAATGTTGAGCAGGATTATGACTACTTATATGTGTACAACGGAACAACTACATCTGCTCCTTTATTAGGTACCTTTACAGGAAATACCTTACCTCCTTCATTAACGTCAACAGCTGCAGGAGGAGAGTTGACTTTTAGATTTACTTCAGACAGTAATACAAATGAATTAGGATGGATTGCTGATATAGAATGTGTAGTGAAACCAACAGTAACAGATGTATCTGTAGTTTCAATCACTACACCTGAAGTTTTAGGGAAAAAGACTAATGCACACAATGTGACTATTAGAGTTAGTAATTTAGGAACGACTGCTTTGACCAATCATCCGGTATTTTATCAGGTAAACGGAGGAGCAAAAGTTACAGAAACTGTTCCAAGTATAGGAGCTAATACTACTGTAAATTTCACTTTTGCAACTAAAGCAGATCTATCAGTTGTAGATGCTACTTATACTATCAAGGCGGGAGCTGATTTGCCGGATGCAAATGCAGCTAACGATGCAGTCGAAAAAGTAGTGTACAATAAAAACGAATTACCGGTTCACACCAATACAAATGGATATGCAATTTCACGCTTCAAATGGAATGATGTGGTTAATAATTCTGGAACTACAGCGTATTCAGATTTTAAAAACATAAAAATTCCGGTTTATGCTGGCTTTACTTATCAGCCAGAAGCAACAATTACAAAAACCGAAACACCAATAACCAGAGACTTGTCAGCAACTGCAACGGGAGTTTTCACAATGGTTGTTATTGACTTGAATGGAGATGGTAATCTGACAGATGAATTTTATGCAGGGAATTTTTGGGTAAACACTACTCCAACTTCTGCGGCACCTGCTATACCATCAACAACAAGTACACATTATTTTAGACATAATGCTACATTAGCAGGAGGATTTACTATTCCGGCTAACACGACTTCTGGCGAGAAATTAATGCGTGTTCTGCATATGTTCCGTTCACCTTCAGAATATTTCAATGTGAATCTTGGGCCAACTTTTGATGGATTAACAAGTTCAAGAAGTGATTTTGAAGTAGAGGAGTACACTATTAACGTACTACCTTTTACAGCTGCCGATGCTAGTATTGATGCAATTTCAGCACCAATTAAACCAGGTAATGCTCCTGTGACAGTTTCAGCTGTAATTCGTAATTATTCAACAGTAGCTATTAATAATTTCCCGGTTGCTTACAAGATTAATGGAGGAGCTGAAGTAGTTCAAAATCAGACAACTTCAATTCCGGCAGGAGGAACAGCTCCTATTGCATTTACTACTAAAGCAGATTTAGGAGCACCTGGTGATTATACAATTCAGGTTTACACTAAACTGTCAGGGGATACCGATCCTTTAAATGATGCTAAGTCAATAAGTCTTTCGCATGCTGCAAATCATCCTGTAAATGTGACTGGAACTTTTGATGGAGTAAATGACTTTATCAAAATAGACGCTACACCGGCATTGAATCTTACTAGTAATTATACTTATGAGCTTTGGGTAAATCAAAAACAACCTACAACTTTTGCAAGACTTTTAGATAAGAGTACAGCGTTAGTGTTTATTCATACTAATAATAGTTTGAGTTTGTATAAGGAAAATAGTTTAGTTATTTCTATTACTACTGCTACGGGATCATACGTAATTAATACAGGAGTAAATACCATTAAACAAAATACATGGCATCACATCGCTTATACGGTAAGTCCGGCTTTCGTGTATACAGTTTATATTGATGGAGTTTCGGTTCCTTATACCAGTACAGGTACTGCTGGGGCAGCAAGCTCAAATGCTAGCGCACCTGCTTATGTAGGTAATAATACAGGACTAGCTCGTGGTTTAAATGGTAATATTGATGAAGTTCGTATTTGGTCAGGAGTTCGTAATCAGGCAACAATTGCTGCAAATTCAACGACGAAATACATCGGAAATGAACCAGGATTATTAGCGTATTACAGTTTTTCAGAAGGTGACAAACCGTTCGTTTTTGATAGTACGATAAATGACAACACTGCTGTTGTAACCAATGCTGATACTAATGGTTTAGGCGATGGTAAATTCTGGAATGTACCAGTTCTATTGCAAAAGATAGATTTTGTAAATCAATTATCAACAAGTTATGATGCACCTACCAAAACGTTTACTGTAATATTAAACAATGGGTCAGATATTACAAATGCAATTGCCAACTATACTTTAGGAATGAAAAGTATTGCAAAAATTGGTGGTGTAACACAAGTGAACGGAGTGACGCCAAACGATTATACCAATCCAATTACTTTAACAGTAGAAGGCGTTGGTTTTAATACCGGAATTACCGAAACTTATACTGTGAAAGTAGTTACTGGTTTAAGTAATGAAAGTAAATTACTTTCTTATGATTTTAAAACAGTTTCGAATCCAGGTTTACCACAGGAAATTTACACAGATATTGTTGGAAATAACGCTACTAAAACAGTACCGTTCGGTTATAATGTTTCAAGCCTAGTTGCAGATTTTGCTGTTTCGCCAGGTGCCGAGCTTTATGTTGACGGTGTAAAACAGCTTAATTCTAAAGTAACTGCTTCAGATTACCGCAATAGTTTCTTAGTAACAGTTGTTTCAGAGAATAAGCAATCACAAACTAACTATACGGTAGATATTAATGCAAAAAATACGAAAGCTGGTATCTTGTCTTATTCAGTAGCTAATCAGGTAGGAACAAGTGTTATTGATCCTGTAGCTAAAACGGTAAAAGTTCAGGTAAACAATAATGCTAATTTAAGCGCTTTAGTACCTAATGTTCAGGTTTCTGATTTTGCTACATTACGTATCGGGACTTATATTCAGACTAGTGGAGTGACAACATTAAATTATACCGGACCGGTATCTTATAATGTATTGGCACAAAGCGGAAATATTGAGTATTGGACGTTGACAATTGAATCGGCTAAACCTACAATTACACTTTTAGGTAATGCAGTCATTTCAATTGATAAAGGTTGTGTGTACACAGATCCAGGTTATACAGCTGTAGATAATACAAATGCAGATATTACTTCTTCGGTTATCGTTTCAGGTACTGTTGATGTAAATACTCCGGGACAATATGTAATAACATATACGGTAAAAGATGCATTACAAAATCAAGCTACAGTAACACGTACAGTAAATGTATCAAGTACAACATGTACATTGGGGCTACCAACTAATGCTATTGAAGGTTTTGTATTATATCCAAATCCGGTTACCGAAGGTAAGGTTCACATACAATCAGCTTCAAGTAGTCCTAAAAACATTGTGATATCTGATATGACAGGAAAGAAAATACTTTCTGTTCAAACAGAAAAAACAGAATTGAATGTTTTAGGCTTGCCAAGCGGTGTGTATTTAATAAGAGTAGAACAGGATGGGAATACATCTATAGAAAAATTAATCATTAGATAATTTCGCAGACTAGTTCTAGGTAATTAGCAATTTACAACCCGACAGGTTTTCAAAACCTGTCGGGTTTGTTTTTTACTACCTATATAAGGGGTGATTCTGTCGGGCTGAGCGAAAATGCAAGAAAAGCAGTTTCTGTCCGGCTGAGCGAAGTCGAAGCCATCAGGTTTGTAATTTGAGATTCTATACTATATATAAGAGTAGTTTTTTTGTCCAGCTGAGCGAAGTCGAAGCTTTATCCCGCTATCCGCTTCAATCTTTTGCTTTTTAAAGGAAAAATCAAAAGGATTTCCACTACTATCGGGGCTAGGGTATGGGGTTTCAAAGGAAATAAGACAAGAAAAACAAAAACTTTGCGCCTTTGCGACTTTGCGAGATTAAAAAGAAACCAGTAAAAACAGGGCTTTGTATCTAAGAGTTTCATTTGAGTAAAGAAAAATCTTTCAAATTTGAAAACAGTTTATTCTGTAAAAGAGGTGTTATCAGAGTGTTAGGAGAAAGTTTCGAAAAAGATTAAAAATAAGTTTGCAAAAAGCTTGTAAAAGCGGA
>NZ_MUHH01000006.1 GCF_002217475.1 Flavobacterium tructae | reverse complement strand
ACCTGATCATCACCGCGGCCGATAAACTCCAGATTACCGTCCGGAAGCCAGCGAGCCAAATCACCCGTCCTGTAAATACGTTCACCGGCTATAAAGGGATTAGACACAAACTTCTCCGAAGTAAGTTCCGCATTATTCAAATATCCGCGAGCAACCTGAACACCTCCTATACAAAGCTCACCTGCTACTCCGATAGGAACTAATTGTAAAGCCGAATCTAAAATGTAGATCTGCGTGTTGGCAATAGGCTTACCAATAGATATACGATTTAAAGAATTATAATCAGTAACATCCTCTACACTGCATCCTATCGTTGCCTCAGTAGGGCCATATTCATTAAATAACCTGACTGAAGAATCTAATTCTCCTAAATTATTTAAATCAGAATATGTTAATTGTTCGCCTCCTATAATGAATCTTTTTAATTTAAACATCTCTATATCATCAAATAAGGACAGATGAGCCGGCGTCAATTTAATAGATGTTATATCATCATTCAATGCTATAGCCTTCAAAACCGTACTAACATCATTGCTTGCGTAAACATGCAATTGGCCTCCGGTTAAAAGCGTTAAATAAATACTAGTCTGGGTTAAATCAAACGATAAGGAACTAAATAATGGAAAACTGTAACATCCATCATCTGATCCATAGCGGTCTATACTATACAATAGGTAATTTATCAAACTACCGTGAGATATCATTACTCCTTTTGGACGACCTGTACTACCCGATGTATAAATAACGTAAGCTAAATTTGAAGATATAATCTCACTTTTCTTTAATGCTGTCAAATCTTCTTTTAACACCGTTTCAAACTCTATATCTATAGAAAAAACAGGTACATTATAATCTATTACCTCAAATAAACTTTCTGAATCAATAATAAGTAATTTTATATCAGCATCATTTACAAGAAATAATTTACGCTCATCCGGATAATCTTTATCAATAGGCAAGTAAGCCGTGCCTGATTTTAAAATGCCTAATATTGAAATAATAGACCATATGCTGCGATCCAGCATTAAACCTACAATATCACCCGATTTTAAATTATAATTCTGTCTTAAATAATGTGCCAATTGGTTCGACTTATTATC
>NZ_MUHH01000059.1 GCF_002217475.1 Flavobacterium tructae | reverse complement strand
GCTGGTATACCATTGTTAAGATTAATATCGATAATAAGACAGTGATAACCGGTTTGACTCCCGGAAAGACTTATCAGGCAATCGTGATGGAGTTTAATGGCAACCCTGGATATCCTTCCTATTTAACAACAACAAGCACCGGTAATCCCGCAGCAATTACTACGTTGAGTAATGTGGCTACTTTAAGTAATTTAAATCTGAGTGCCGGAGCACTGACTACTGTTTTTCAATCAGAAACCACTGATTACTATGCCAGAGTTCCTAACGAAGTCAGTAGTATAACAGTAACGCCGGTGGCTTCTGATGCTAATGCGAAGATAAAAATAAATGGGATAGCAGTGGCTAGTGGAACACCTTCGCAAGTGATTGGTAATCTGGAAGTAGGTAGTCTTTATGCTAATTCTAATCTTATTACAGTAGAGGTCACAGCTCAGGATGGTACTGTAAAAATATATAGGATTAGAGTTTTTAGACTTTTGCCACAACCGACGATTCAGACCACGGGGCTTACTTTCACCAATACGACATCAACGGGCACTACATTGAACTGGACAAATGGGAATGGAGGGTCAAGAACCGTATTTATGCGGGCGGGTACCAATGCTGATTCTGTTCCGAACCCTAATCCTGTTTCTGAATTGAGAAATGGTAGTTATCAGGGTAACCCTGCTTTTGGTTTGGGAGATCAGATAGGAACAACAGGTTGGTATGTTATTACTCATATCAATGTTGATAACAAGATAATAGTCACTGGATTAACCCCTGGAACAACCTATCAGGTCGTGATCATGGAGTATACAGGAAGTTCTTATTATCCTTCCTATTTAACAACAACAAGCACCGGTAATCCCGCAGCAGTTACTACGTTAAGTAATGTCGCTACTTTAAGTAATTTAAATCTGAGTGCCGGAGTGCTTACTACACTTTTCTCTTCCGAAACGACAGCTTATACGGCCAAAGTGTCTAGCGGAGCTGGCAGTATAAAAATAACGCCAATTACTACTGATAATCGTGCAACGATAAAAGTAAATGGGGTAGCGGTGACCAGTGGAAATCCTTCTCAGGAAATAAGTTTAGCTACCGGAGCCAGCACAATGATTACTATTGAAGTAACAGCCCAGGATGGCACGGTAAAAAACTATATCATAACAGTCGAAAAAAGTAGTTTAGGAGTGGTTGATAATAAAATTGAAGGTTTTGCGGTTTATCCAAATCCTGTACCACAAGGGAAGTTATACCTGCAAACTAAGCTAACTGCCTTAAAGGATGTAAAAATATTTGACATGTCGGGTAAAATGGTTTTTTCTGTTTCGACTACAAACAGAGAAGTGTTTATTGAAGGTTTGCAAAAAGGTGTTTATATCCTGAAAGTAAATCAGGATGGAGCTGAATCAACCGAGAAACTTATTGTAGAATAAGATTGAGTTTGTTTTTTGAGCTCTGTTTTGTAAGGGAACCAGGTGTCGAATTCTAAATTCCGTATTGGGTTGTATATTTGCACGAGGTAAAATCAATTGGTTTGGCATCCTTAAAAAAGTCTTTTCGGTCCTCTGAAAAGACTTTTTTGTTTTTTACCCGTTTTGTTTTATTGTAGAAAATATTCAAACGGTCTTGTACTTTTTATCAGGAAAAAAAATATTCTTTATTTACTTCTTACTTTTTTGCAACATTACAGCATGTTTGGCGGGTATAGTCTTTAAATTTGTTACCGGCTACCTTCAGTTGCGAAATACAACTATAAGTAGCGTGATTACAACTATAAGGAGCGGTATTTTTAAGGCTTCAGAGAATAGGTCAAACTAATTTTGCGGTATCACAAAAGATAGTATTTATGAAAGCTAACAAAATCGGCAACAAGATTGCCAAAGCACGAAAAGAGCAAAACATGTCTCAGGCGCAACTTGCTCAACTTTTATTTATCAGTCCGCAGGCAGTAGGGAAATGGGAACGTGGAGAATCCTTTCCGGATATTGCTACTTTAGACCGACTTGCAGAAATTTTAAACGTAGATCTTAATTATTTTTCAGAAAATCTTCAATCTTCTGAAAGTACGCCAATTTCTAAGGTAATTAATGATACTAACGTACAGGAACAAAAAGGATCTAAAGAAGTGGATGCTTCTGACAGACCGGAGCGGCCATTATTGATCAATTTTAGTGGCAGTGCCCTTGCGAAAACGGACTTAGCGGGAGTTAGTCTGGTCAACAGAAGATTTGTTGGAAGTGATTTGCGTGACAGCGACTTTTCGAATGCCGATTTAACCGGCAGTGTATTTAAGGGTAGTGATGTGCGTGAAGCTAATTTTACAGGAGCGAACCTGACAGATTGTACTTTTTCTGCACTTGATCTTTCCAATGCCAGTTTCATCAAGGCGACTCTCGTGCGCACCGAATTCAGTGCTTCAGAGTTAAGCGGAGTAAAGTTTATGGATGCAGAGCTGGTTGATGTAAAGCTAGCCAGATCTGATCTTCGAAAAATGACCTTTATAGATTGCATCTTTAATGGAGTTGATTTTAAATATTCAGATTTGTCGGGGCTTTGTCTTGACGGACATATTTTTATGGATGTGAACTTTTCTAATGCGGCATTGAATAAAGTTTCGTTTAAAGGAGCGGTTTTTAGAAATGTTTCGTTCCGTCCGACATTTGCATTGACAAACCGATATTACAAGACACTTCAGACCATTTGTTTTGACGGAGCGGTGATGGACAAATTAACTTATGCAGCACTCAAAGGTGTTGGAGTCGACTTGTCGAAGGTAACAACGATCTAGTTTAAAAATTTTAAAATCCGTAAAGTTTGATTGAAGCTTTACGGATTTTATGTACATCTCAATGACTACTTTTCTGTGATTTTAGTCAGCCATTCAAAGTAGATTTTATTGGTTTCTGCGTCAGGGTATTCGTGGGTTTTGTCTTCAATTATTCTTCCGATGACAGGAATTCCATTCGATTTTAGTTTTTGTATTAATTTTTCTGCGACCGATACAGGTAAAGCTCCATCTTTTTTTCCATGATAAACAAAAACAGGAGTTTTTAAAAAGGGAACCAGAAATTGATCCTCCAAAAAATTAGGATGTCCTGCACCCAGCCATTCGTTTGCCAAATCGGGATGGCCAGCAAATACGGCTACTCCTTTATAAAGTTCAGGATGCTGATAAAAGGTTCGTAAAGCACCATAACCACCCATCGAAAATCCGGCAATAACGATTTTATTTTTATCACCTGAAAAATGTAGCAGTACATCTTCAATGGCTTCAATAATATCATTTTGAGAACTTTCAGAATCATAACAGTTATACCTATCTCTGGCAAACGGAGCAATCTCAATAAAATTACCGCCGCTTCTTACCTGGTTTAAGACGGTTTGTTCATCTTGTCCGCTGCCATGAAGAAAAACCAGTAGAGGGTATTTTTTTTCAGGGTTGTAATCTTGTGGTAATTTTATAGTGTAAGGTTGAAAAGTAGCATCGTATTTTGATTGGAAGGCTCTTCGATAAGGTTTTGCAATTCCCTTGTAAGGATCACTGCCTTTTAAAAAGGAATTCAATTCCGTTTCAAATTGGAGATATTCTTTCAATACATTTTTTCCGTTTTCGTAGGATTTCAAATTGTTGAAATGCTGTTGGACTTCGTTTGTTTTAAACAACAGGGTATTTACAGTACCTTGCTGTAAATGGTATGGATTTCTGGTAATTTGTGAACGAATGCTGTCGAAGTTAAACTTAGGGAAAATGACAAAATCGTATTGTGCAATTGTATCAGAGGCTGAACGAATGAGAAAATTATAATGACCCGATTTTAGATTATGAGAGTCAAAGGAGACTAATTTATGCTTCAGTTTGTTCTTAAAACTGACCTTTATTTTTTTGTCAGGAAATATTTTAGAAGAATCATTTTGGATAGTAACGTAAATGGTTTTATTCAAAGCTGTTTTTGCTATTGTTATTAGGTTTAATTGCAGAGGTTCATCAGCCTGAATATTTCTTTTGGCCAGTTGAGCTGTTATAATGGATTGATTTACCTTTTTAGGTTTTTCAAAAACGATTGGCATGAAATTCCTTTTTGGAATTTCTTCATCCCAGATTCCTTCATCCTTAACAACTGAGTAGCCATTTGCAGCGTTGTTTGGTATGGCTTTTGCGAAATACAGATTATATCCTAATGGGTTAGAAAACCAGGGATGATAAGGGTATACGTCTTTCCATGCCAATAATACCTCAAAACCGCATTTACCATTATGAGTAATCTCCTCGAAACGGGTTTCACGGCTTAATTTTTTGCCATGATTTTGGTTTCGGTTGTAGTCCCAGATTCTTTTTCGGGCCCAGTATTTTTTGTCTTTAGAAGGGGAGAAAGTAATGTCATAGTATTCGTCTGTAAGTGAATCATTTTGACGTTTTGCCAGAAGTAATTTAAAGCCGTCACCATTGATAAAACCTCTATCGCGATAAGTAATACTATCTGCTTTAGTTTCGATATACAAATAAAGATGTGTTGCGGTATATCCCAACAGATAATTTACTTTAGTGGGCGTGACTGCGGGATTGTCAAATTGAAAAAAATGGTTGAATTCCTTTTTCTGAAGACTTATCAGCTTGTCATCCAGCTTTCCGTCAATAACAGGAGTGAAATCCAGAAAGCGTATCTCTTCAGATTTCGAAGATTGTGCCTGCATCAGTTGAAAAATAAACAGCACTAGACATATTAGCTTTTCTTTTGTTGTCATATCCTGAAGGTATAATTTTGTATTAACGGTACGTTTTATAAGAATTTAAGATAGAATAGATTGGTTTGATGTTTGTTAAGATGTTGAAATGGAATGGTTAAGTTTTTGAAAATGAGCACTATTAGAGGTCAAATATAGTCAAAAGGAAAAAGTCTTCTGTAATTAGAAGCTGGCTTTTTAAAGCAGGAGTATTCCGTTTCCATTTTTAATTTCCCTTCGGAGGTTAAAGCCTCTATTGAGAAATAGTTAAAACTGATTTAATCTGTTCCGTTTTCCAACAATAAAAACTTATTTTTGTGACCATTAATTAATAATACAATCATATTATGTCAGATACAATCGAAAAAATTAAATGCCTTATTATTGGTTCAGGTCCGGCGGGTTACACTGCTGCTATTTATGCTGCCAGAGCAAATATGAATCCGGTTTTATATCAGGGAATGCAACCAGGGGGACAATTGACTACAACGAATGAAGTAGAAAATTTCCCGGGTTATGTGGATGGAGTTACCGGACCGGAAATGATGATTCAATTACAAGAACAAGCAAAACGTTTTGGCGCTGATATTCGCGATGGATGGGCTACAAAAGTTGATTTTTCGGGAGACATTCATAAAGTTTGGATTAACGATACGATCGAATTACACTGTGAGACTGTTATTATTTCTACAGGAGCTTCGGCTAAATATTTAGGACTGCCTTCAGAGCAGCATTATTTACAAATGGGTGGAGGAGTTTCTGCTTGTGCTGTTTGTGATGGATTCTTCTACCGTAATCAGGAAGTGGTTATTGTAGGGGCTGGAGATTCAGCTTGTGAAGAAGCACATTACCTTTCTAAACTTTGTAAAAAAGTAACGATGTTGGTAAGAAGTGAGAAATTCAGAGCTTCAAAAATTATGGAAGAGCGCGTTCGTAAAACTGAAAATATCGAAATTTTAATGAACCACGATACCGTTGAAGTTTTAGGGGATGATAATGTGGTACACGCTATAAAAGCAAAAAACAAAACGACCGGTGAAATTTTCGACATTCCGGCAACCGGATTTTTTGTTGCCATTGGTCACAAACCAAATACAGATATTTTTGCAGATTACATCACATTGGATGAAACCGGTTATATTGTAAATGTTCCGGGAACTTCTAAAACAAATGTAGAAGGTGTTTTCGTAGCCGGAGATGCTGCCGATCACGTATACCGTCAGGCTATTACTGCTGCAGGTACAGGATGTATGGCTGCTCTGGATGCTGAGAGATATCTTGCGGCAAAAGAGTAGGGGAAGGTTCTGAGGGGCTAAGGTTCTGAGGTTCTAAGTTGCAAATGTAAGTGCAAAGGAACAAAGGTGCAAAGGAGAGTTTCAAGTCTGAAAGTTTCAAGTTTCAAGTTGTTGGAACTCTTAAAATAGAAAAAGTCCATTCGTTTTTGCGAATGGACTTTTTGTTTTTGTTTATCAGTTCATCAGCCCGATATATTTTAAAAAGTAAAAACTTTGCATCTTTGCGAGATTAGGCTAGGTGTTCATCATCGCTTTATCAATTCCCTTCATTCCAACCTGAAACCTGAAACCTGAAACTTGAAACCTGAAACTTGAAACTTGAAACTTGAAACTTGAAACTTGAAACTTCTTCAAACCACACAAACTCTACCCCTGCAACGGCGTAGTTGCCTTCGCTTTTACAGGACTTGGTTTCTTGATGAGTTTTGCTTCTTCGCTAAAACGGGTAAGTTCGATTTTTGGGCTTCCAAATAGAGAGATCTCTGACTTATCGCCGGCTGCGATTGCTAAATTGTTTTCCGCTAAAATAGTAGCGACAGAAGAGCCTTCAGTGGTAACGTTAGCCTCTTTTAAAGTAAATTTTATTCCTGTAAAAACAGCGTTATTGTCTAAACGGATTGTTGCTTTTTCGGCGATACCTTCAATAGCGGCAGTTGTTTTTTGGTACAAATCACATTTAAATTTTATGGAAGAAACTAATGTTTTAATCGAAGCGTTTTTGCTTAGCTGTAAGGAAGCATCTTCTGATTTTAAGTTTAGTTCGGTTTTGGATCTGTCATCTGCAAACAAACTGAATTTTTTTGAATTTACGTTGAGCAGTAATTTGGCATAATCGAAACTATGAA
Source organism: Flavobacterium tructae (assembly GCF_002217475.1). Lineage (GTDB taxonomy): Bacteria > Bacteroidota > Bacteroidia > Flavobacteriales > Flavobacteriaceae > Flavobacterium > Flavobacterium tructae. The sequence goes on along the minus strand of NZ_MUHH01000059.1, from coordinate 12,498 downwards.
AAGTGATATCGTCTAATTTAAGTTCCTGAATGGCATAGACTACAGCCTCATTTTTGGCAATTACGGTTTTTAATGAACCGGTATAGATAACATGAACAACCAGTTTTTTGAAGATCGTACTTTCTTTGGCAGTATAGAGACGAAGTACTTTTTCTCTTAAATCCGTTCCAATGATTTCATGCAGATTGTCATCGGCTTCAATTCTAATTTCGTTTTTTTCTCCTCGTTCCAGGTAGACTTCCAGATTATCATCGGCTTCAATACCATCAAATTCACCAACTTCTTTTACCGAGGTGGTTACAATTTTAGATCCTTTTATTTTTTCTCTTCGCTGGGCAAAAGTTAAGGTCGTAACCAATAATAATAGAAGAAGGGCCGTATTCTTTTTCATTAATTCTAAGATTTGATTTGGACAAATATAAAAAAATCATCCACTTTCGATGAATGATTTTTTTACATTTAACAGATAAATAAGGTTTATCCCTGGCTAATCGTTCCTCCTGAACTTGAAGTTTTTTCAATTGTTTTTGGAGTGATGTCATAATTGACAGTTCCTCCGCTGCTGGCTGAGGCTTTAAGGTTTACAATTGGATGAACATTTACGTCTCCTCCGCTTGAGGCTTCGGCATGAATTTCATTTGCCAATAGTTTACGAGCACTAACACTACCGCCGCTTGAAGCTGAAGCCTGCATTTTTAATGCTTTTCCTTCCAGACGGATAGAGCTCCCGCTGTCTGAATCACAAGTAATGTTATCCGATTCGATATTCACATCTACAGTTGAAGCACTTGAAGCTTCAATATTAATATCCTGACCCTGAATTAGGCCTTTACTCATAATAGATGCGGCGCTCCAGGCTGCTAATTTATCGATAACAGGCATTTTTACGGTTACCCTTTTTGTGGCAATATCCTGAAAACTATTGTATTTGCATTTGATGTATAGCGTTCCATTTTCCACTTTTGTTGTGATTTCCTGTTGTATGTTATCGTCAGCTTCAACAACAACTTCTGTAGAATCAGATTGGATAATAACAAGATCTATCGCATTGCTAACCGACACTTTTGTAAAATTACCGGATAGGGTTCTTTTTTCAGTAGTAACATTTCCGCTTCCTTTAATAGTATTCACATTAAGGTTACAAGAGGCAAACAATAATGCAGTAACTGCTGCAATAATGAATTTTGTAATATGAATGATTATTTTTATCATGGCCTAGTTAATTTTGATTACAACTCCGTTTTCATCAGTGGTTAATTTTCCTTTGGTTTTCTTTGCGTTTAAAATTTCTTTTCCGTTTACTTCGATGGAAACTCCATTTACGGTATCGTTTTCTATGAAACTTTTTTCGGTCGTATCATCATATTCGTCTCCATACTCATTTTCTTCGGCAGGGCAGTCAAGGCATTTGATTTTTGAACCTTGTACTTTGTAATTGTAGTTACCGCTAAAGTGTAAGTTGAAAAAATCATTGTCAGAATCGTCATAATCTTGTACAGATGAATCCGGCTTGAATAATTGCCCTTCAGGTAAGTATAAATATACATCTACTTCCTGTCCTCTGAATTTGTTTTTTACATCTGTAAGAAAATAATTATCCAAAATTAAGCGATTTCCGTTAAGCTCAAACTTGTAGTTGATTTTTTCTGCTCTTTGTTTGGCATTGATAAACGAGTTTCCTCTGGCTGTTTTTTCAATTTGAATGTAAGGAGTAGCTTCATCTGTAGGTAAAACATGTAAGCGAACATCGTTAGAATAGATTAACTGATTGTTGGCAGAGTCTTGTACAAATTCAAAATCACTACGGTGGTCCAGATCTTTCGCATAGTAATCATTGTATCTGAATTTTACGAAAAGAGTATCTTTTGGAGTAATGTTGATTGATTTTTTCTCGACCATCTTGTTGTCGTATGAAAGCTCTGTCGCTTGTTTGATTCCGATGCTGATCGCGATAGCAACTGCAATAATCCAAATGGCTAATAAAGTATATTTGGTAATGTTTCCAATGGACTTCAGGTTTGGAGATAACAATTTGAAACCTAAAAGTGTCAAAAAGAAAAATGGAATTCCAACAGCAAAAAACATTAATAAACCAAATGACCAAAGCGGATAATCTGTAAAGTTTCCGGCATCTACAAAGTTTTGCCATGGAAAATCAACAAAAACATTAGTTCCTAAAGTAAAAACTCCAATCAATAACATAATCAAAGTACTGATTCCGGATATGATTAAAATGACTCCTAAAAATTTAGCGAATATTTTGAAAATCGTCATGATAAAGTCTCCAAATGAACTACTTATTCTCTCAGCTCCTGACTTTACCTGGTTTCCCATCGCATCATAATTGGCATTTTTAAATTTATCAGATAAGTTTTCAATTTCTTCACGAACTTTTTTCTCAATGTTTGAGATCGTTACCGGTTCACCAGTCATTTCCAGTTTCTCCGAAGTGGTAACGGCCTCAGGAGTAACAATCCAAAGAACGAAGTAAGCTAAGATTCCGGTTCCAAAACCTGCGAAAACAAATATTAAGAAGATAATTTTGATCCAAACAGCGTCAATTCCAAAATAATGCCCTAAACCGGTTGCTACACCACCAATCATTCCTTTTTCTTTATCACGGTATAATTTTTTGTGTTTTCTTGTTCCGTAATCATTAAAAGACTGACTTGTTTTTTCTTCATCTTCCAGAATATAGTCTTCAGGCTGCCCCATAACGGCAATCACCTCATCAACATCTTTCAGTCCTACAACATGTTTATCGCTTTTTTGTTTCTCAATTAATAATTCTGAGATACGCATTTCGATATCTTTGATGATTTCATCCTGTCCGGACGAGTTGGTAAGAGATCGTTTTATGGCGTCAAAATAGCGTGTCAGTTTTAGATATGCATCTTCATCGATGTGAAAAACCATACCGCCTAAGTTAATATTTACTGTTTTGTTCATGACTTATTGATTTTGATTGGTGATTAGTTTTACGGCGTCAGACAATTCTGTCCAGGTACCGCTAAGTTCGTTTAAAAATGTTTGTCCTATTTCGGTTAATCCATAATATTTCCTTGGTGGTCCAGACGTAGATTCTTCCCATCGATAATTAAGCAAACCGTCGTTTTTCAGCCTAGTCAAAAGTGGGTAAACTGTTCCCTCAACAACTAGTAATTTTGCGTTTTTTAAAGTGTCTAATATTTCTGATGTGTAAGCATCTTTTTCTTTTAATACAGATAGGATGCAAAACTCAAGAACACCTTTGCGCATCTGTGCTTTTGTGTTTTCAATGTTCATAATTTCATTTTGTTTTTTTTTGATTGAACAATTCGTTTTTTGATTGATGATGATTGATGATTGAGATGCCGGTTTGCCCTTCCGGCTCGGGTGATTGATGATTGATTTTTTTAAGGGGTTAAACCCTTTTTAACCTATAACTTTTAATTTTTATGTGAGGCTGAGCGAAGTCGTGGCCTACTTAATAAAAGGAATCGTAATTGGATATTTGTATAATTCTCCGTTTGATGCTTTTATCGAAGCGTAAATCACTAAAAAGAATTCAACAAATTTTAACAATCCAAAAAGCACTACTGCTGTGGCTCCAATAGTCAGCAAACCAATGTTACCCTCGAAGTTGAAATTGCGAATAACATAATTGTCATCATACATTAAAGCTTCAATCGGAATGTTTTGCAAGACTACAGTGATGAAAATCGGGATTGCAATTAAGGCCAAAACCAGAGTGTAAAGCAAAAGACTTAGTTGAAAATTTAAAGTCTGTTTTCCGTGATGGTTTACAAATTCTGATTTGTCTTTGTAACTCGTCCAGATTAATATCGGGAAAATGTAATTCCCAAATGGAATGATGTACTGACTTAAAGTGCTTAAGTGTGTGAACGTCGCAGTGTTCTTTTCTGATGAAGTTTCCATGATGAGTGGTGTTGTTGTTTCCATGATTAAAAGTATATAGTAATTTCTTATGCAAATATATATCTAAAAGACAGTATCTTGTTTTACATAGTACCAAATATTAACAAAATATTAACAAGTTTAAAATTGTTTGAATGCCTATAAAACGCTGAAAATCATTCGGAGTGCCTGAGTTTATTGGTAGTCCTTGAAAGTATTTTAAATTTATTGTGCGCGCATAGTTTTTTTGTATTTTTACATAAAAAAATAAATACCATGGCATTATCCGTTTCCAAACTCAATAAATTTGTATTATTCAAACTGCCGTCAGCCTACATTTGTGGCGTGCGTGTAAAGGCAATCGACAAAGACAGATGTGTCGTAAGCGTTAAGCACCGATGGATCAATCAAAATCCGTTCAATTCGATGTATTTTGCCGTTCAGGCAATGGCAGCAGAGTTAACTACCGGAGCATTGGTAATCTCTCAGATTCAACAAAGCGGAAAAAAGATTTCGATGTTAGTCGCAAATAATAAAGGGAACTTTACCAAAAAGGCGACAGGAAGGATAACATTTGTTTGTAATGACGGACACTTAATCGCCGATGCAATAAAAGAGACCATCAAAACCGGTGAAGGACAAACCTTCTGGATGAAATCAATTGGAACAGACGAAAGTGGTACTCAGGTTTCAGAAATGGACTTTGAGTGGAGCGTTCGTATTAAATAGTTTTTTCATCAGGATCCGGCCTAAGGGAACGGACGAAGTGATTTCACGGACTATTTTTTGCTAAATGCTCAGGTATCTGGAGTTTACATTAATAACCTTTAATAAAGTTTCGAACTTTGTTAAGGGAAGTAAAAACAAGCATTTTTGTCCCGAATTAGTATAAAATTTAAAGCCAAATGCTGAATATCTGATTTAGTTTGTATCGATTGCTTCGTCCGTTCCCTTTGGTTGGGTCGTGCTAAGAAATAAAAAAAGACCTCAAGTAATTGAGGTCTTTTTGTTGAAACAGGTTTCGTTTATTTTTTAACGCAACATGATTTTTTATCTTTTTTTGTATCGTCTTTTTTTGCAGTATCTGTTTTTTTACAGCAGGATTCTTTTTTCTCTTTTTCTTTTTTAGGAGCAGGCTTCGTGTCTTGCGCCTGAATACCAATTGTAAATAAAGCGATTGCTAAAACGGTAAATAAGTTTTTCATTTTTGTTTAATTTAAGGTTTTACGATTTTGTTTTTTAATTGAAGATAGAAATTCAAATATAGAAAGACTTTCTAAAGTTAACTCTTACGGTTTAGTTAATGTTTTTGTAATAATTCATTTTAAAACGGGGCATAAAGAGAAAGTTATTATAGCGCTTTAATGCTATAAATTTGGATAAAAGTAAATACGCTGATCTGTTTAATAATTCAGATTTACTCCAAAACCAACTCCCATATCACTGTCATAATGCGTTGTGATTCCAAAGTTTCGTCCAACGATGTATTTCAAACCGGCCATATACTCTTTGTCTGTATTCCACATCAAATTCATGCGCAGATGTCTGGCAAGGGGAATATCTTTTCGTTCAAACTGAATTCGGACATTTCCATCAGTGAAAACCTCAACTTGTGCCTTTACCAGCATAGGCAAGGTATACTCAATACCCGCGCTTAGAACCGAACGATGGTCTTTGGTATTCTTTTGTCCGAACATATTTTGTTCTTGTTCGTCAATTCCCATTTTTCTGTAACGCCAATCAAAACCGATGAAAGGCATAAACCATTGCATTTTGCCTATGTAACGGCCAATATGTGTCTCTGTTTCGAAACCGTTTTTGTTGTTATAGCCTAATCTCCATTCGGTACCAATACTCCAACGCGTACTGCTTAAAAGCGCTTCTCCGTCATTTCCATTAGAGGCAAAGTCATTTTCGGCTCTAAAATGAAACATACGATCGTCCATCTTCAGCATCTTATCGGCCATTTTTTTATCGTGAATTAGTGGATTGGGTGCCTGATTCTCATAAGTAAAAATACGTCCCATTCCGGCCATCATGTGGTACAGGATGTGACAATGAAAAAACCAGTCTCCTTCGGCATTGGCCTGAAATTCGATGGTATCGGTTTCCATCGGCATAATGTCAATCACATTTTTTAACGGAGAGTAATCGCCATGTTCGTTCAAAATTCTAAAATCATGTCCGTGTAAATGCATAGGGTGACGCATCATTGATCCGTTGTACAATACGATTCGGACATTTTCGCCTTTTTTGATCAGGATTTTGTCGGTTTCAGAAATAACTTTATTGTCTAAACTCCAAACATAACGGTTCATATTTCCGGACAGCTCAAAGCGTAGTTCTTTTACCGGTGCATCTTTAGGCAGCGTTGTTATGGTTGGTGATTTCAGCATTCCGTAATTCAGAGTAGTAATTCCGGCAACTTCAGTTGTGTCTGTAGCCATGTTCATGCCTTCCATGTTGTGATTGGAGTGATCTTCCATTTTCATAGGCTCGCCACCTCCGGTAATCTCAGGATACATAACGGCATTCATATCCATTTTGTTCAGCGACATTTGCATGCCCATATCGTTCATGTCACCGTTCATTTTCATCATATCATTCATCATTTTCATTCCTTCGAAATATTTTAATTTCGGAAGATGGTTGACAGACTGTTTCGTTCCTGCTCCTAAAAATAATGAAGCTGATCCGGTTCTGTCTTCGGCTGTAGCCAAAAATGCAAAGGATTTTTTATCTTCAGGAATAGTGACCACCACATCATAGGTTTCCGAAACCGATATAATCAAACGGTCGACTTCTACGGGCTCAACATCATTTCCGTCACTCGCTACAACAGTTATTTTTCCACCGCCGTAGGTTAGCCAGAAATAACTAGAAGCGCCTCCGTTTGCAATTCTCAGTCTTACTTTATCGCCTGCTTTAAATTGTGAAAGCTGTTGTTCGTTTTTACCGTTGATCAGAAACTTTTCGTAATAAATATCACTAACGTCCATGGCATTCATACGTTTCCATTCGTTGGTTACCTTTGTTGCAAAGTGACCTTGTTTAATGGCCTCGGCATAACTTTGTGTCGTTCCTTTTTTTATGGCGAACCAATCGTCAGCATTGTGCAGCATTCGCTGTACATTTTCCGGTTTCAGATCCGTCCATTCGCTTAGAATAACGGGAATTGTCGGTAAATCATCGATTCCTTTTCTAATAGTGGGATCGTCTTTCTTTTTATTGATGATAAAAAGACCGTACAAACCAATTTGTTCCTGTAACCCGGAGTGGCTGTGGTACCAATACGTTCCATTTTGAATAATAGGAAAACTGTATTTGTGCGTTGTTCCCGGTTTTATGGGCATTTGGGTCAAATAAGGAACACCGTCTTCCTTATTCGGTAGAAACAATCCGTGCCAGTGTAGTGCGGTGTTTTCTTTTTTTAAGTCGTTGTGGACGTAAATTTCTGCTATATCTCCTTCCGTAAAAGTCAGAGTGGGCATCGGAATTTGTCCGTTGACCGTAAGAGCTCTTTTTTCTTTTCCGGAAAAATTCACGATAGTGTCCCGAACATGCAGATCGTAACGAACCACTTTTTGCGCTTTTGTACTAAAAGTGATTAAAAAGAGGAGTATAATAGTCTGTAATTTCATATTGATTTTTTTAAGGTTTGGATTTCGTAATCGTAAAGTGTTTACCATTACTAAAACCGAACTAGATTTTTACCTGCGTTATTTGGGTACTTTCGATCTCCATTTTGGTTCAGGTTCCATTGTCGTAATTTTTTCCTCGGGCTGTAAATGTCATTTTTTCAATGTTTTAAGTATTACAATGCAAATTTCCGAAGTAAAGCTTACTTGGGGGTTGTACAATTTTGAGAATGATTTGTAAGATTTTAAAAAATACCCAGTCACAAAGCTCGCAAGGGCTTATGTAAAGGGCGTAATCATTTATAGGGGCCGTAATTTTTTTGTCATGCAGATTTTAAAAGATTTTGAACAGATCTTACAGATTATTTAGGAGTAAATTTTTAAAATGTAAATCTGCTCAATCTGCAGAATCTGCGAGAAACAAATTCTTTCAAATTCTTTTAGTTACGGGTTAGAATAAATGAAAATGGATTACAAATTCTAAATCTCAATGCGGTTTTTATCCTTCAATTGTTTAAAACCGGTAGGAGTAAAGCCTGTGATTTTCTTAAATTGATTGCTCAAATGTGCTACATTACTATAGTTTAGAGCATCCGCAATCTGACCTAACGACAGTTCATTATAAAGGAGAAGCTCCTTTACTTTTTCTATTTTTTGGCTGATAAAGTATTTTTCAATAGTTGTGTTTTCAATCTCTGAGAATAAATTGCTTAGCGTGCTGTAATCCTGGCTGAGGTTTTTAATTAAGTGATCAGACAAGTTGACTTTGTGGTCGTTGTTTTTAGAATGAATCAGATCAGCGATGCTTTTTTTTATCCTCTCCACCGTCTTGCTTTTTTTGTCATCAATAAAATCAAAGCCCAAGGCCCGCAAACTTTTGAGCAGCACTTCCTTTTGACTTTTGGAAATAGAGTCCTGTAGTTTGACTTCACCTAATGCAACAGAAATTGGATGGAGTCCGAGTTTTTTAAACTCAGACTCCACAACCATTATACATCGTCTGCACACCATGTTTTTGATGCAGAGTGTCATATTTACTTGATCGTTTCTACCACACTTCCGCAAGTTAACATTGACGAACCGTAATAAGGATTTTTAATCGTCTTTTCTTTGCTCAGCCAGTCGGCATCGACCATCGGGCAGTGTTGTTTGTATACGGCCTGATCCGATTTTGACACTTTAATAAGTTCGTAAGTGTTTTTGGAGAGCGATTTGAAAGTTTCGCGCTGTTTTTTAAGATCTGTGGTAGCCGAAATACTTTTAGCGTCAGCGGTTATTTTTTTCATGACTTTCATCCAGGCGTTGTGTTCGTCACCCTTTAATTGGTCCATTTTTATAGCTGTGATGGCATCCAGTAAATCTTTGGCTTTTGCCGAAGTGAGTTTGGCATCGCTTTTAATTAAGGCATCTTTTACCGTAAAATAAGCATCATAAACGGTTTGTAACTGGTTTGAATCGGCAACTTCTATTGTTGTAGTTTCTCTTTTTATGGAAGTGGCCAGAATAATATTAGCAGAAAAAGCGACTAAGATTACTATTACTATGGTTAAAATTGATTTTTTCATTGTATCTGATTTTATTAGAGTGTTAAATTCCCTCTAAGTTAAATAATTTAAGATTGATTATTATTAATTATAGTCTCATAAATAATCTGATGCACAGTGTGTTACTTTTTTTTATGAAAAATAAAAGCTTCGTTACAAAACGTAACTTTGGCTGTCAGAAATACAATTATTTTATTTTTGGGGGTGACCAAATAGAAGTAAAACCATCAGAAATACTGATGTTTTTGTAGTAAGGTATTGTTTTCTCCGGAGAGAAATTGAACAGATTTTTTTCAAATTCAAATTCATTCTTTGTCATTAAGCTGAATTGAAGCCCCGATGGGGTACAGCCCGAATGATCACATTTTCGATTGCAGCCGTGCTCATCATTTTTTGAACCGTTGTCTTTTTTGCAACAGTTTTTTTGAGAAGTATCAGCCGTCTCGTGTTTTGAAACCGCTTTCTTTTCGCAGGAACTTTTCGCATTCGTTTTTCCGCAGGCATAACCTTCACTTGGCATCAGTAAGAAGCCAAAGGTCATGATTAGAAACACTATGTAAATTTTTCCTGTCAACGAAAATGTTTTAGAATTACAAATTTAGGTATTTTTTTTTACTCTTGAGTTTTTTGAAATTCAATACTCACAGTTTTTTATAATCGGTAGGTTTCATGTTTTTCCTTTTTTTAAAGTAATTGGAAAGGTGGCTTTCATCGGTAAAACCAAATTCATGAGCAATTTGTTTAATGGGCAGCTGATTGTTGTGAATTCGCTTTTCGATTAAAGTAGTTCTCAGATTGTGGATGTACTCACGATAGCTTATGGCAAAAGTTCTTTTAAAGTAAGCACTGAAATAAGTTTGGGCAATATTAAAGTGATCAGCAATAACTTTAATCTGGACCAATTTCGGGTTGTAAATGTTTTGATGAATATAGGTTGCGATTTGTTCGTTGTCAATAGGAGTCGATTTCAATTGCAGATTCATGCAGCGGATGGTTTCTTTAATCAACCCAAAAATGGAAAGAATCTGATAAAAAACAATTGGAGAGCTCGAGACATCCGTCTTACAATTGTAGGCGGTAATGTTTTCGATCGTATTTTTTAAAATGGTTTTGCAAGGATCGTCTAATTTTAAAATGGTTTCCTTAAGCAACTTGTTTCGCATAAAATCCTCCGGAGTATTCAGCAGTAAATCATCACAAAAAAGATTCCTGTTTGAATCAAAATAGTTGTCAGTAAACTTGATGTAAACAAAACGCGTTCTTTTTTTAATATCGAAATAATGCTCATCTTCCGGAGAAATCACAAAGAGATCACCAGATTTATAAGGCAATAAGTTGTGGTTAAGATGATGAATTCCGTTGCCTTTTTTGATGTAAATAATCTCATAATAGGTATGAGTGTGCGGAACATGGGGAAATACGTCATCTTCGAACTCATGAATGACAAGCTTTTCAAATTGATTGAATTTAGGCATAACTTAAATTTACAAGTTTATGTCGTAAATGTACAATTTATTTCCCGCTTAACAGTGTTAAATTTGCAGCATAGAAATTCTATTCCTTTCTATTACAAACAAATGAAAAAAAGTCTTATTGCACTCTCATTAGGAGGTTTGACTATCGGAATTACCGAATTTGTCATGATGGGTTTGCTGCCTGATATTGCTTCAGATATGAAAGTTTCGATTCCGGTTGCCGGATATTTAATCTCTGCTTACGCACTTGGTGTTGTCATTGGCGCGCCTTTACTGGTAATTCTGGGAAGAAATTTTGCACCCAAAAAAATGCTTTTAATTTTGGCTTTGATGCTGACGGTATTTAATGCTCTTTCGATTATTGCCCCTGACTATAATTTTCTATTCGCTTCAAGATTTCTTTCGGGATTACCGCACGGAGCTTTTTTTGGAGTTGGTGCTGTGGTAGCGAGCCGTTTGGCCGATAAGGGCAAAGAAGCTCAGGCGATCGCCATTATGTTTTCGGGTTTGACACTGGCGAATTTAATAGGTGTGCCTATTGGTACTTATATAGGACATAACTTTATCTGGCGTTATACTTTTGTTTTAATTGCCGCTGTTGGTCTGCTAACGTTTTTATTTATTTCGTTATGGATGCCAAATCTGGAAAAGAGCGGAACGGTCAATATGAAAACCCAGTTATTGTTCTTTAAGAAAACAGAAGCCTGGCTAATTATTGGAATTACAGCCATTGGATTCGGAGGTCTTTTTGCATGGATTAGTTATATCGCACCTCTAATGACAAATGTTTCAAAGTTTGCGCCAGAGGATGTGTCTTATATTTTGATTTTGGCTGGTTTAGGAATGCTGGTTGGCAATTTTGCCGGAGGTAAACTGGCTGATAAATATTCTCCGGCACCTACTGTACTGGCGCTGCTTTTTGTTATGGCAATTGATTTAATTATGGTGTACTTTTTCTCCTTCAATCAATATGTATCTTTATTTCTGACTTTTTTAACGGGTGCTGTTTCTTTTTCAGTGATTGCTCCAATTCAGATGTTAATGATTAAAACTGCTAAAGATGCTGAGATGATTGCTTCAGCAGCGCTGCAGGGTAGTTTTAATATCGGAAATGCGTTGGGAGCCTTTTTGGGAGGTTTGCCATTGTCTGCAGGGTACAGTTATGCTTCGCCAAATTTAATCGGTTTGGTTATGGCGTTAAGCGGAATGGTAATTACTTTTGCTTTAATGCAGAAACATAAAGGGAATTTGCAGTTGCAAAAAGCGTAAAGATTTTGTTGTAATCTTTGAGAGCTATTGTTGTTAGTTAGATTTAGACGATGCGAGAGAAGCGTAAGCAGTAAAAAGTTAGCTAACGTTAAGGTTTGCAAATTATATTAAAAAAAGAGTCTTTGAACTTATCAGGTTCAAAGACTCTTTTTTTTGTCTTTTATTGTTTTTTGATTCCTCCTAAGCAGGGTTGTAGTATGTTGTTTTTCTTTTTAGTAAGAATATGGTGTCTTTATAGTGGTAGCTTGACTTCGTACGCGATATTTTTTGTGACAGGAATACTGTTTTTTGTTATTTTTTTTGAAAAAACAACAATTAAAAAAAGCTGGAAAAAGAAGTTGATAATATCGCAAAGAGTTTTCTTGTAATCGATTGTTTTTTTTGTAAAACTACCGTAGTCCACTAAAAAAATAAAAATATATTTACTATTTATATTGAACTTAAATTGCATTTGTGATATAAAAAGACGGTTTTATTTTTGGTATGTCATTTATTTTGGGAAATTTTTATGACTTTTAATTTTTTATCTCAAAAAAATATTTAATTTTGTGTAATCGATTACAAATTTTTTAAGGCTAAAAAAAAGACCTTATTTGGAAGGTCAAAAAACAACTCAAAAAAGAAACTGTTGTCTTAGAAGTGAGGCTTTGATAATCAGTTAAAAAAAGAGGGAAC
>NZ_MUHH01000058.1 GCF_002217475.1 Flavobacterium tructae | reverse complement strand
GTTTAACCCCATTAGAAAGAGTTGTAACTAAAGAATTTTCTTTTGGTTTTGGAAAATTCCTGTGAAAACCCCTAGTTTTAACAATATAAATACTATCACTACTATTAACTTTGCTGTTATATAGAACTTCTAAATTTAATAGTATAACTCTATCAGCAATATTCCCAGAAACAGCCATTATTTTAGAAATTGGATTATAATCAACTTCATTAATTGTTTCATAATTATCTTCCACTTCTTCTCCAAAGTCAATTACAAAAGATTTGCTTATTTTCCCGGTCGTTTTGTCTATATAAATAATTCCTGCGTTTTTTAATGTAACTATAATCTGATTCAAATCATCAATGAATGCTAATGATATTATTGATTTTTCAAATTGCTCATGCCATAATATTTTTTTATTGTGAAAATCCCATATTTCTAATCTCCCAAAATCATAAGCAACAGCTAGATAATCACCTTTATTATCGAATTTCACAACGCTGACATCACCACTTTCTCTTAATTCAGAAATATCATTCTTTATGCTCTTTTGAGCAATAATACTAATGTTTACTAACAAACAGCTCAAAAAAATAATAGTAAGTTTCATTTGCTCATTATAATTTGAAAAACATCAGTTACTTGTGAATTACCTTCAGTATCATAAATCTTTATTTTCAAAATCCAAGCTTGGCCTGGAGTTTTTGAAGCTGGTATTAAGCGGATGTTGAAAGAATCTAAGGCATTTGATGCTAGTTTAAACGGCGGATTTAAAACCTGCACCTGCTTTCCAATAGAATGTCTAAGAATATAATTATAAGTAATTATTGGATATAAGGGACCACCTTCCCCGCCTAAAACTTGCCCGACCTCCAAAATTTCATATTCAACTTTTGAAATAATAATATCCTTTTTTTTTAAGTTTCTCAAAACAAAGCTTACAACAGGACTCTTCACGCCTATACATTTAACTAACCAGTCTCTTACAATAGAATAATTTTCTGGGTCGTTTTTTTTCATTTTTATTATGTCTTGGTCAGTAAACATTATTTGTTCAAATATGTCTCCTCTAGTTGCAATGATTCTTGATAAATCATTGACAGTTTTTATATATTGCTTTAAATCATTTCGATTCACAGCATCTAATCTTTTTTGCAATAAAGGCAAAACTTTTCCTAAAGGTTTATTTCCATCTAGACCTGTACAGTTCCCTTTTTTAAAAGCCACATTAACATCTTGATTGTAACTAAATGTTCTATATTCTTTTGGACCCAAACCAAATTTAAATTGCTTGGTATCTGTAAAGGAACAAAGTTGATCGTTTAAATAAAATTCTTCAATTTTGAAAGTAGTTGTCGGCGGTGGTGAAGCAGCATAAGCGCTTGTAGAAAAGAAGCCTAAAAACAGTAAAGTTAATTCCGTATTAGGATTTTTTGCCTGATTGGTTTTTCTTAGATTTACTTCCCAATACTTATAACAAATAGCAGTAATAAAAATTATTGTAACAATAACAAACAAGATAATTTTGTATTGTTTTCTTTTGAAAGTTGAGTAAAATAGGAATATAGAAGATGATACCCAAATTAAAAAAATTACATAATAATAATTCTGATTAATTACCAAATTCAATTTTACTAAACTATCAGAAAAACTTAGAATAATCGCAATTATTTCCACAATAACTATTATTGGAAATAGCTTTCTTTGAACAAATGATTTTGCATCAGGTTGATTTTCTAAATCAGATATAGTCATTTTTCAAGTTTATTAAATAGTTATTTTTTTTAGTAAACCGTTTAACAAAAAACATTTGAAATATCTAGTAAATATAAAAAAATCCACTCAATCAAAATCGAGTATAATTACCTGATTTTCAGAGAATATATAAAAATATAAAATTCCCCTGTCTCGTCCTGAAAAAGTTTACATATATACTTAACCCCCGCTCTACAAAGTGTACTTCACAAGCGCTGTGCATTCTCACTACGTGATACTTAAATAATAAAAAAATGTACCTTAGCACACATTCTAAAAAACAATTGATTTATGAAATGGATCACCAGAGAAAGGCCAAAAATAGACCGAATTGCATGCCCATGGCTTATTAGAAATTTTGTGGATCCTGAGGCTGAATTTATTTACGTCCCTTTTGATCAGGTTCTGGACAAAGCAAAAGAATTAAATGCTGTTCCTTTTGATATTCCAAATGTTGAATTCACACATTATCAGGAGCAGTGCACTTTCGATTATATTGTAAAAAAATATAAAATTGAGGATCCCGCTATTTCCATCATGGCAGGAATTGTACGGGGGGCTGATACCGATCGTCATGAAATTGCAAAAGAATCTGCCGGACTCTGGGCGGTGTCTGCCGGACTTTCGCATAATATTACCGATGATTATAAACTCCTTGAAACCGGAATGGTACTCTATGACGCACTTTACAGCTGGGCCTCACATCTGTACAAACAAAAACATCTGGAGAACAGTCCCTTTGAGAACCTGCTACACGAAGTTTACAATAAATTTCTTAAAGACAAAAAAACAGCCGGAAAAACACCATCCTGGGTAAAAGACCTCAAAAATCTTATTCAGGACCAGATTGATGCACAGTTTACTTTCGACCTTAAGAAAATATCGGGTGAACTTGATTTGAACCCATCCTACCTGTCGAGAGAATTTTCTAAATATTTTGAAGATTTAAATTTCGGGGACTATGTCAGAAAACAAAGGATTGAAAAAGCGGTAAATCTTATTGAGAATACTACCTATACTTTGACGGAGATTGCCTATCGAACCGGATTTTCAGATCAAAGCCATTTTACAAGAATTTTTAAACTTCAAACCGGAAAGAATCCGTCGGCGTACAGAAAAAAAATCCAAAAAAAGTAATCCCTATACAAAACGTAAAACGCATTCTATTTAGGGAAGTTTAATGCTTGTAATTTTGTTTCTATAATTTATAAAAACAAAATCGATGCTTTTAAGATTCCCGCTCCTTTCTATTCTACTACTATTTAGCCTTCCGTGCTTTTCTCAGACTACATATCCTAAAATCACAGGATATTTTGGTATTCTGCATCCTCTGGTAACCTTAAATAAAGATGAAACTGCAGTAAATTTCAGAGACTACTACGCTGTAGGATTTCCAACTGGAATCAATATCTGGAAAAACGAGAAAATCGGATTTTCTTTTGAGATAGTTCCCAATATAAAGGACGATCAGGGTACCAGCAAAGTAACTAGCTTATTGTTTCATCCCGGAGTTCTGGTAGCCTTAGGACACGGATATACTTTTGCGGGAAGGGCTGCTTTTGATTCCTCCGGAAGATATGGCATTACGCCTGTTTTGAATAAAACAATAATAAAAAGCACCAATTGCAGCTACTTTGCCGCAATCCCCCTGCCCATCCGCTTTGGTAATAATCATCCCGCTTCTTTCACAATAGGCTTTCAGTTTGGAATTGCATTCTAATTTACAAATCATGAATGAAAATCCCGCTCTATAAATTGTATCTCACAAGCGCTGTACAATTTCTCTGGCTCATATCTGTAATGGTGATAGCCAAAAGAAGTATAATAGACATTTCAACGGCTCTAGTGGCAATTATTACAATTTTTACGTTGCTTTATATAAAGAAAATTCAGGAACTCCTATATTATTGTTGCAGCAGCGGCTGTTTTAGGTATACTCATTAAATTAGTATTACTATGAACAGCTGCTTATAAAACATTCGGATACAAAACAATAACTCCAATTTCTTCTTCCAAAAATGAAACAATAAAGAAATTTAAGGTTCATTTTATCATAAAAACATCCTTTTAACGAGTATTTAAGTTATTTAAAGATTAAAAAGTGTTATAAAAAACCATATACATATCTTTGATTGTGTTAAAAAAATAAAAATTTCATAAATTTTAAATCTAAAAAGTATGAAAGCAAAAAGTACTCTACTTATACAGACTTATTAGTTCTGTCCCGCACCACAATACAGTCATTCACAAACCAATCTGAGGGTTAGCTTAGGTGAATCAATAGTTTTTAAATATTCAGGTTGTCTAGCAATAGACTAAAATCTCAATTTTTCTTATTTAAATTTTAACAAGAAATAAGTTACTAGTTTATTTAAATAATAAGATTATGAAAAAAATTACTTTAATTCCATTTCTGGCTTTTTTATTATTAATGCTTTCCACAATATTTGCTTATTCACAAAATACCAATGTTACATTCGATAATACTAATGCTTCATTAACCACGACCCCAGCTTGTTCTCTTTCACAATGTAATGCTCAGGATGTTACTTTTGGAAGTGTTTATTTAGGCGATAACGTTGGGAATGTAGCCACTTTAGCTTATGTTTCAAATCCTGTAAACGGTTTGTACATATGGGTTACTATTGCCTCCAATAGTTCTAAATACGACTTGATGTTTCAATTTGACTATTTAGTTGGCGGAGTTCGAAAAAATTTCGATAACACTAACTTTGTTGGTGCCGTAACAGACAGGTTAACGATTAAAATTAGAGGAAGCATAATTACAGCAGGGTCCAAATACCGAATGGCCCAAATTACAAACTATACTGCAGGCCAATCCCTTGAGTTAAAAAATATTTACTTAGGATGGGAAACAAACGGACAAGCTATTACGCCTTCCCAAAGCCTTTCACTGATTACTTGTAATCCTCCTAAATGCAGTAGTGCATATTCAAATGGGATAATTATAAAAACACCTCTTTTTGCCGATTTTTCGATTACTAAAAGTTGTGATGGAGGCTCATTCCAAAAGGTAGTTTACGCCAGTACTTCTACAGGAGTTGAACCCAATACTAATTATAGCTGGTCATTTCCGGGTGCCGCAACAATTTCTCCGGTTAGTTTAACAACAATAGGTCCATATACTGTGACTTATTCTTCCGCTGGTCCATTTTCTGCTAGTTTAACAGTATCAGACCCTACAAATCAGGTTATACCAAACACTAAAACAGTTAACAATATTACTGTAACTGCATGTTGTACGACACCGGTAATAACTGCAATGACTTCTACTATATGCAGCGGAAGCACTTTTACCGCTACTCCGGCCAATGGAACCAATGGAACGGTTCCGGCTGGTACTACTTATAGCTGGGCAGCCCCAAGTGTAATTGGAATTACAGGAACCGCAGCGGGAAGCAATGCTGCTAACATCAGCGGAACCTTAACCAATACAACCAATGCGCCGATAAATGTGGTTTACACCGTTACCCCGACATCAGGAACTTGTACAGGAAGCACTTTTACAGTGACAGTTACGGTAAATCCGAAACCTGCGCTGAACAATATAACGGCGACCAGCATATGCAGTGGTGACACTTTTACCACTACTCCGGCCAATGGAACCAACGGAACAGTTCCGACTGGCACTACTTATAGCTGGGCTGCTCCAAGCGTAATTGGAATTACAGGAACCGCAGCGGGAAGCAATGCTGCAAACATCAGCGGAACCTTAACCAATACAACCAATGCGCCAATAAATGTGGTTTACACCGTTACCCCAACATCAGGAACCTGTACAGGAAGTACCTTTACAGTAACAGTTACGGTAAATCCGAAACCTGCGCTGAACAATATAACGGCGACCAGCATATGCAGTGGTGACACTTTTACCACTACTCCGGCCAATGGAACCAACGGAACAGTTCCGACTGGTACTACTTATAGCTGGGCAGCCCCAAGCGTAATTGGAATTACAGGAACCGCGGCAGGAAGCAATGCTGCTAACATCAGCGGAACCTTAACCAATACAACCAATGCGCCGATAAATGTAGTCTATACTGTAACTCCAACATCAGGAACCTGTACAGGAAGTTCCTTTACAGTGACAGTTACGGTGAATCCTTTACCAGTATGTTTGATTACTGGATCTGATGGTCCACTTTGTCCATCGTCAACAGCTAATAGTTATTCAGCACCTGCAGGTATGAGCAATTACACCTGGTCAATTTCAGGAAATGCTACTATTAGTGGTAATCTTTCGGGACAAACCGTTTTAGTAAATACTGGTACTACTTGCAGTGCGCCATTTACGTTAACTGTAGTAATCAAAGATATCAATGGCTGTGAATCAACATGTACCAAAGTAATTAATGTTCAAGATATCACTGCACCAACATGGACAACTGCGCC
>NZ_MUHH01000057.1 GCF_002217475.1 Flavobacterium tructae | reverse complement strand
ACAGGTTTTAAAAACCTGTCGGGTTTAGTTAGAAAAAAAATAGAATATAAATTACAATTTACTGATATAACTTCCGTACATATCTTTAAACTGATGTCCTTGAGCAAACCGGTCTTTGCTCAGTTTTTTGTATTCGACCAATCCCCACAGAATAAATTCTTTCATAAAATACTGATCTTTTTTATCCAGTTGAGGTAAATATTTTTTCAGCAAAACATCTAGCGGAGTCACTTCGTCTAAAATGTTCTGATACTCGAAATCAGAAGCATCGTCCAACAATTCGAAACCGCTTTCGGCAAAAAACCATTCGATCACATCTGAATAAGGTGTTTTTTCTCCCGGTTTTTCAAGTTTCTCTATTCGTGGTAATAATGTTGGAAATAAAGTTCTGATTGCTAAACCAATTAAATTTTGTGCTACTACGGCAGCTCCCTCCTGCTCTCCTTCGTAAACCAGTTCTACTTTTCCGGTAATAGCAGGAATAATACCCACAAAATCAGACAAACGCAAAGTGGTTTTATCTACTCCGGCTTTTAAGGCACGACGTTCTGCGGTACTCATTAAATTCTCGAAAGCGGTGATACTCATTCTGGCACTTACACCACTTTTATTATCAATATATTCGCTCTCACGCGCTTCAAAACTAATCTGTTCTAAAATGTCTCTGGCCAGAGCCGGCACATAAACTAATTTGTGCTGTGTTTCATCCAGTTTGGCTTCCTGCTCTGTGATAGCTCTTGCAATGGCAACACTTTCAGGATAATGTGTAAGAATCTGCGAACCGATTCTATCTTTTAGAGGCGTTACGATACTTCCTCTATTGGTATAATCTTCCGGATTGGCTGTAAATATAAATTGCATATCCAAAGGCATTCTCAATTTAAATCCTCTAATCTGAATATCCCCTTCCTGCAAAATATTGAATAAAGCGACCTGAATTCTGGCTTGTAAATCCGGCAATTCATTAATTACAAAAATACAGCGGTTGGCTCTCGGAATCATTCCGAAATGAATGACACGATCATCGGCATAAGAAAGCTTTAAATTTGCTGCTTTTATAGGATCGACATCACCAATTAAATCGGCAACAGTAACATCGGGTGTGGCTAATTTTTCAAAAAAACGCTCACTGCGATGCAGCCATGAAATTGGCGTATCTTCACCTTTCTCCGCAATTAAATCTTTTGCAAAACGTGAAATAGGATGTAACGGATCGTCATTAATTTCCGAGCCCTCAACAAACGGAATGTACTCGTCTAACAATTCAACCATCTTACGTGCCAAACGTGTTTTCGCCTGACCGCGAAGCCCCAATAAGTTAATATTATGGCGAGATAGAATGGCACGCTCCAATTCCGGAATTACCGTATTTTCGAAACCATGAACGCCTTCAAAAACAGGCTTTCCTGACTTTATTTTCTCACGAAGATTATTGCGTAATTCGTCTTTAATACTGATACTTTTATAACCAACAGCTTTTAACTGTCCTAATGTTTTTATATTTTTT
Source organism: Flavobacterium tructae (assembly GCF_002217475.1). Taxonomy (GTDB): domain Bacteria; phylum Bacteroidota; class Bacteroidia; order Flavobacteriales; family Flavobacteriaceae; genus Flavobacterium; species Flavobacterium tructae. The sequence goes on along the minus strand of NZ_MUHH01000057.1, from coordinate 24,294 downwards.
ATTTCCATGTTGTTAATTTAAAAATTGAAAGATTTAATGATTTAAAAATTCAATTATTATTTATCTTTTTTTAGGTTAAACCCAGACAATATGTTTTCACACTACCGTACACCTCTACAATAAAACCTTTCTCCCTCTGAACCTTTGCAGCTTTGAACCTAATTTAACGCACTCTCTTCTTTCTATTCGTTTCATAATCTTCAAAAATCATCTCTCCCAGTCCTTTTAATCCGGTGTAAAATGCTTTTCCCTGATTCGCTTCGGTAAAATGGTTGACAAAACGCTGTAAATACGGATCGTTTGCAATCATGAATGTTGTAATCGGAATGTGTAATTTTCTGGCTTGCTGTGCCTGCGTATAACATTTATCAACGATGTACTCGTCGAGTCCGTTACTATTCATATAATAGGAACCGTCACGCTCACGTACGCAGCTGGGTTTTCCATCGGTAATCATAAAAATCTGCTTGTTGGTATTTCGTTTTCTTCGTAAAATATCCATGGCCAATTGAAGTCCTGCAACGGTATTGGTATGATAAGGGCCTACTTGTAGATAGGGTAAGTCTTTAATAGGGATGATCCAGGCATCGTTTCCGAAAACCAAAATATCGAGTGTGTCTTTGGGATAACGAGTTGTGATTAATTCGGCCAAAGCCATGGCTACTTTTTTTGCAGGCGTGATCCGGTCTTCACCATAGAGAATCATACTGTGACTGATATCGATCATCAAAACGGTGCTCATTTGCGCTTTGTATTGAGTTTCTTCTACTACCAAATCATTTTCGGTTAGCATGAAACTCTCAACACCATTATTAATCTGGGCATTTCGCAGACTTTCTGTCAATGAAATTCGTTCTAAACCATCTCCAAAACTAAACTCACGAAATTCCCCCGTATGTTCGTCACCGTTTCCGGCATGTTTGGTTTTATGATTACCACTTCCGGAACGTTTTAAATTACCAAAAATTTGATCCAGGGCCTGTTGTCTGATAGCGCGTTCTGTCTTGGCAGTAATACCAAAACCACCGCTTCCGTCAGGTTTAACTTCCTCTTTTATGTAACCTTTCTTTTTTAAATCTTCGATAAAATCATCGATAGTGTAGTTCTCATCTGTTAGTTTGTATTCTATGTCTAACTCCCTTAACCAGCTGATTGCTTCGTCAAAATCACCCGAAGTATGGGTGATCAGCTCTTTAAAAATACCAAAAAGCTTTTCAAACGGAGACTGAAACGGAGCTTCGTACGACTTAAAATAAAAACCTTTTTTAAATTCGTTTTTCATAATTTTAAAATTACGCTATTTTAGAATTATGAAAAACGAAACGTTTATTAATTTTTAGTTAAAATATCTAACCAAAACTAACAACTAACAGTGTTAGGCCTGACAATTATTCAAACTTTCCGTCAACATAAAACCACTCCTTATTTTCGAATTTAAAAGTCGAAAACTCATAATGCACTTGTGGTTTGTGGTCTGAATCTAAAAAATAGGCTTTGAACTCGACGGTATTTTCAGCAAAACTCAAAATTTCGAGTCTCTGCCATTTATTAGCTGTTGCCCATTTTAAAATTTCGGTCTTCGAATAATATTTTCTTTCCGAAATATAAGTGGTTTCTAATAGATAATCTGCCTTGTGACAGGCATAAGCCGAATATCTGGAACGCATTAGAGCTAGTGCCGTTGGTGCTTTTTGATTGTTTTCAAGGTACTGACCACAGCAATTTTCGAACAATAATCCAGTATCACAAAAACACTTCTTACTCTCCATCAACCTGCTCTTCTCCATTAATTTTTACATGCAACTGATTCAATAAAACCTGATACCTGCTAATTTCTCTTAAATCTTCATCTTCTTCAGCATGATCCAGCATATCGTCTAAGGTATCACTTACTTCAAGCAATTTATTATTCGCTTCTCTATTATTCTTTGCCGCAATTAAATCAATAATTTCCTGTACACTTGCTTTTAAATCTTCGTATTTACTCATCTGTATTGTATTATTTTTTTGTTTCAAGTTTCAAGTTTCAAGTTTCAGGTTTCAAGTTTTTTTATTGGAACCAAAAACCTGAAACATTTTATTCTCCTTTATTCTCGTTGAACTTTTTAATAATTTCTTTAAGCTTTTCCTTGCGTGCAATCTCAGCCTGTTTTACTTTGTTTTGGGCTTTATGCAATTTGTCATTATGCTTTTTGATGTTCCTTTCGTTGTTGCGTCCCATTATATTTCTCTTTTAATTTCGTCTAAAGTTTTCTCGGTATAAATCAACTCATTGATAATCTGCTTTCTCAACTCATCAATATCTTCATAATCAAAATGCTTTGCCCATGAAGTGAGTTGTTGCAGATTGCGAACTTGTTTGATTCGTTTCGTTGTTTCAAAACTGGTTCTTAAAACAGGTTTTCCATCATAATTTGGGTTCTTCTTATGCTGATAGGTTACCAGATTCTGATCGAAGTCAGCTTCGATATAGTACAGTTTTTCTTCAGCGTTATCCGGATAAAATTCGTTCCAGGCCGCAAAACCTATTTTAGTTTTCGATGCAGTTTCGGGTACCATTGCTACCAAACGCCATTTGCTGTTGGCCAGTCTTCCCCAATGATTTGACACCCGGTACATTCCGGCTTCCGTATAATAATAAGTGCTTCCGGCTTTGCTCTCAAACTGTTTCTTTAAACCTTCAATTTTATCTGAAAGTACTTCATGAAAAACACAAAAGGTATTTTTAAAGGAATTAGGATGTGGTTTGAAGTTTTTTTGCATGTGCAAATATACTGAGATTGTCAAGAACTCCCTAAAACAAACATAATAATGATTAACTTTGCAGCTTCAATTTTAAAACAAAAAAAATTATGTCTAAAGATCCACAAGGGAAAATGCTGCAAAAAGGAATTTATACGGGCATCATAGAAAAAGATGAAAACAACAACTATTTTTGTGGTGAGTACCTTTTAGACTATAAAATCGCACATACTAATTTTAATATAGGAGATTGGATCACGATTAAATCTATTATCGAAAACCCAAGCGATATCAGCTATGATAAGTATCCAAAAAAATCTAAAAACTTCGATAAGGCTAATAATAAACCGGAAAACAAGTAATTACAGATTAGGTTCAGGTTTCAGGTTTCAGGTTTTAGGTTTTAGGTTTCAAGTCACTTTTAACGCAAAGACCGCAAAGATTTACGCAAAGTTCGCAAAGTTTTTATTTATGAAGCTTTGCGAACTTTGCTTTTGGAGTACATCTTAATTCTAAAAAAACTTGCGTTTTTGCAGTTAAGTACACCCAAAACTTAGACCCTGAGATCATAAACCTCAAACAAAAACAAATATTTTTCCGCTCAAAAGTAAAAAGTTAAAAAAAAGTGTACCTTTGCAAAAAATTTGTCGTTTTGAAGTAAAAAACAATCATTTCAAACTAATAGACAAGAAGTTACCTTTTATTTATGAAAAAAATAGTTGAATACCGCAAGTTACTAAACGTAGACAAAACTGCTGAATTAAAAGATTTAAAAACAATCTATCGTAATGCGATGAAAGAATCTCATCCTGATAAATTTCAAGGTGATGATGCTGGTTTAAAAGCTGCAGAAGAAAAAAGTAAAGCTATTATTGAGGCTTATCACTTCTTGGTAAGTATTAATCCTGAAACGATTAAACTTAATTTACCGGAATACACTGAAACGATTTCGACTTGTTCAATTACTGATTATAAATTTGTTGAAGGTCGTTTAATTATCGATTTCTCTAACGGAAGTGTTTACGAATACATTAGTGTTCCTAAAGCAACTTACGTTAAAATGGTAAATGCTGATTCTCCTGGAAGATTTGCAAAAAGACATATTCTTAATTCTTTCACATGGAGAAAGAAAACGAATCAAGAATAGATTTATACCAAAATATCTACAAAAGCACTCTCTCAACGGAGTGCTTTTTTTATGCGCAAAAATTTAAAAAAACGTTATTTATTTTCATTATAACGATATAATTAAGAGTTTTAAATCAAATAAACCTCACAAACCTTCTGATTACATGACAATTAAACCTAAAAAAACAATAACAAAATTTTAGGTTCCAAAATTCTTTATGTTTTATAATTTTAAATACTTTTGTTGCACAAATCAATTAACTAATTAATTTTTTATAATGAAAAAAATACTTTTTTTACTAACTGCTTCTGCAGCGATTATTTCTTGCAGCAAAGTTAAAGACGGAGAATACCTAATTACAGGAACTGCAACTGGTATCGAAAACGGAAAAACAATCATTCTTCAAGGTCAGGATCCAACAACAAAAATGGCTGTATCTCTTGACACAGTAAAAGTTGAAAACGGAAAATTCGAAATTAAAGGAAAAGTAACAGAACCAGCTTTTCATACTTTAATTGTTCAGGGAGCTAATGGTCCAATTCCATTCATCTTAGAAACAGGAGAAATTACTGTTGCAGTTGACAAAGACAGTATCCACAAATCTAAAATTTCAGGTACTTACAACAATGACGAGTATGTAAAATTCAATGAGGATATGACAAAAACTCAAAAAGGTTTAGTTGATTTTCAAAAGAAAAATACTCAAAAAATGCAACAAGCTCAACAAGCTCAAGATACTGCAACGATCAATAGCTTGATGAAACAATACATGACACTTCAAACAGAAGTTCAGGAAAACTCTAAAAAGAAATATTTAGCTTACGCTGAGACTCACCCAAAAGCATTTATCTCTGCTTTAATCATTCAAAGCATGGTTAATGACCCAAGCACTGACATCAAAAAAGCGGAAGGTTTATACAACTCTTTAGACGAATCTTTAAAAAACTCTACTCCTGGAAAAGAAATCAAAACTAAACTAGGACAATTGAAAAATCCTGCAGTTGGTGCATCAGCAGCTCCTGTTGGAAGCCCTAAATGAAGAGCAGATTTTTCGGCTCCAAATCCACAAGGAAAAGTAGTTTCGCTTAAAGAAAGCTTAGGCAAAGTAACTATCGTTGATTTCTGGGCATCATGGTGTGGTCCATGCAGAAAAGAAAACCCGAATGTGGTAGCTATTTACAAAGAATTACACGCTAAAGGTTTAAATATTATTGGAGTTTCATTAGACAAAGAAGCTGCTGCCTGGAAAGAAGCCATCGCAAAAGACGGACTAACCTGGACACAAGTTTCAAACTTAAAATTTTGGGACGAGCCAATTGCAAAACAATATGGTGTTGAATCTATTCCAGCAACTTTTATTCTTGATGCATCAGGAAAAGTAGTTGCTCAGGATTTAAGAGGTCCGGAATTAAGAGCCAAAATAATAGAGCTTTTAGCCAAATAATATTGCCTTTCAGAATAAAACAAAAAAATCTCCCTAGTGGAGATTTTTTTGTTTTTATATAGTACTGCCAGATTATAGGCTAATCCAAAGAGATACTCTATTATCGATAAAAAACAAACATATTCTATCAAACCCAACAACCTTCATTTAAGAGATAAACAACCTTTCTTTTGACTCTCTTCACAAATAAAAAAATTAGCGCTTAATTTCAAAGAAAAAACTACTCGGAAAAGTTTGAAAACGCAACTTATCAAAAGAAGATCAAAACCTACCTGTCTTCGTCAAGCTGCAAATTTCTGCGAGAACAAATGTCAAACATTTCAGAATAGATTTATTTGGTTCAACTCGTATTTGTTGCTCCTTTCTGAGAAAAAGCAGTAATTAAAACGTTTAAGAAATCAAAAAAACAAACAAATACCCCGTGACAACCTGTAAAAATAACCCTACTTTATAAAAAACACCTAAAAAACTTTATTTTTACTTTATTCAATTCCAACAGATTAAAAAAACAATGTAAAACTAACGTAAAATTAAGTTCATTTTTTGTTTGCAAACATCAAAAACGTTCCTATATTTGCAACCGCTTAGAACAACAAAGCACAACAATACAAAGTCTTGGGGGAGATACTCAAGCGGCCAACGAGGGCAGACTGTAAATCTGCTGTGTGAACTTCGCAGGTTCGAATCCTGCTCTCCCCACTGAAAAGTCCTGATAAAAATCAGGACTTTTTTTTGCTTTAGTTTCATTTTTTTTCCTGCTTAGTTATCCTAAAACTCTATTTCTATATTTTTCTCCTAAAAATTTTGCCTCAAGAAATTCTTAAAGACATTCTTACATAAGCTTTTATCTGTCCGACTAGAACTTTAAAAAGTATAACTTAAAATTAAGTACGTTTTTTATTTGCAAACATCAAAAACCTTCCTATATTTGCAACCGCTTAGAACAACAAAGCGCAACAAATACAAAGCTTCGGGGAGATACTCAAGCGGCCAACGAGGGCAGACTGTAAATCTGCTGTGTGAACTTCGCAGGTTCGAATCCTGCTCTCCCCACTAAAAAGTCCTGAAACATTTCAGGACTTTTTTTTGACCTAATAAAACCTGTAATTCTTAAGATTCGTAGGTTTTTTTCTTTTAAGACAGTTTTCAAACTTTGCAAAAACACTCAAAAGTTTTGCGGCAAAATCGTCTCAAGATCCCGATAGCTTAATGTAAACCTAAGCTTAAATTATACTGCCTGCAGTATAATAGACTTCGGATAGCAATGACCTTTCGTATTCATCAGTTTAAAAATTTAAAAAAGGCAAAGATAAAACTTAGCTTTAGATGCGACAGAACCTGATAATACTTAGAAGCAGATTCAATTAGCGAAAGTTTATGGAGATCTTTTTAAATCTAATTAAAAAAAGTAAAAGGCTGACAGAATAATTATAGGCTTTACTTTTTATATTTTAATCTTCTTTATAAAACCCCAATCATACAATAACCTTAAGTAATTTATTTTATTGGAATAAATCAATTTTATTCACAACAAAAAAACATCCATTCACGACAGAAAAATCTTCACTAACGACATCTTTTTCATTTTTTTTATTTTCAATCATTAATTTCATTTCAGAAAATAAAATCTAGAGTTAGAAAGCGTTTTCAAGATTATCCCAAAAAATACCAATACCATAGAAATCATTTTTTTTATTTTTTAACATAAAATTTATACAAAATGGGACAGTACAAAAGTCGTCAGGAATTTTTAAAAAACAATCCGAGATCAATTGCATTCGCCGCATTGGCTAAAGCAACAAAAATGCAAAACACGATTACCAATCAAGCGATTAAACTTAGTCCAAATCAACTAGAAGGAAAAGAGGTTATAATCATCGGGTCTGGTGTTGGGGGACTTACCACCGCGTATGAACTACTCGCTCAGGAGTCTGGTGCAAAAGTAACCATTCTGGAAGCATCTCATAAAACAGGAGGACGCTGCATGAGCTTACGCACAGGGGATACACTTATTGAAGATGCAGACAGTGATTTGTTCGATTCGAAACCTGGAGAACCTCAAGTTGTTCGATTTAAACGCCCAGTGGGAGACTCAGAACCTTACCTTAATGCAGGTCCTGGTCGTATTCCAAGCAGTCACAAACGACTCCTTTCTTACTTAAAACGTTTTTCGGTAGACGTTGAAATATATGTGATGAACTCTGAATCTAATTTGGTTCAAAAGGACGAAAGTTTTGGAGGTGAACCTATGGTTTACCGTCGTTTGGATCATAATACAAGAGGTTGGTTGGCGCACATGGTATACAAAAATGCGGAAGAATTACTTCGCAATTCACAAGTGGGAATTAGTGAAAGTAATCTTAATACACGCGTTGAACAATTACAAAGTTTGATGATCAGTTTCGGAGAGCTTGATGTAGATGGAACCTATAGCGCAACAGCTGGATCACCTGGCTTCGAGGATGGAAAAACACGCGCTGGATATGAAGTTTTACCTGGTGTTGCGGCAGGAATTGTAGCCGATGTTTTGAGTTTTGATAAATTGCTCGAATCAAAATTTTGGGAAGGTACAAAATTCTATCAACCTACAGATTTTCTTTGGCAACCTACTTTATTTCAACCCGTTGGAGGAATGGATCAGGTACAACACGCTTTTGCTCAACAAGTGGCTGCTTTGGGAGGAAATATTCTTTTGAATAGTCCTGTAAAAAAAATAAAATGGGACTCAACTAAAGAGAAGTACATCATTTCGGTTGGACAAGTTGGAACAGAAGAACCGATCTATTACGAAGCTGATTATTGTGTTTGCAACCTTGCGATGCCTTTTTTGAAAAACATTCTAGATTCTGATCTCCTAAATTCGGGACTTGAACCTGAATTTAAAGATGCTTTAGAAGCCGTTTTTGTGGCACAATTTGAACCAACACAAGCTCCAGGTTATGAACCGCGAGAAGACGGATACATTCCGCGTTTTTTAGCCTGTACCTCCAAAGTGGGCTGGCAGGCAAATCGATCTTTATGGCAAGGAAGCCCAATAAATCTCAAGACAATGGCAGTTGAAAAATCCGAAGTGGGAGTTGTACCTATTTTTGGAGGAATCTCTTGGACAGACAATGAAATTCAACAAATTTGGTATCCATCTACGGCGTATCAAGACGAAAAAGGTGTGCTCACAGGCGCTTATAATTTTGATAAAGTAGCACACGATTGGGGAAAATTACCCGTTAATGAGCGACTTACCAAAGCACGAAATGATGCCAGTAAATTCGGTAATAAATTTGCCGAAGGCTTGGAAGAAGGCGTTGCCATAGCTTGGCAAAATATGCCAAATATCAAGGGTGGCTGGGCATATTGGCAAGCCGTTGGAGATGCGAACTACTCAACAAAACAATTTAACGCTATTGCACAAGGATCCGGAATTATAGATCCGAACACAAAAAATGCGAGCAATGCTAACTTTTTTATTGTTGGTGATCAAATTTCCTCCCTTCCTGGTTGGCAAGAAGGCGCTATTGCGGCTGCATTAAATGCAATTACGAGAATGGCAAAACCAGAGGTAAAAATACAGCCATTGAAAAATTTACCAGACACTCGTTTGATGGTGGAAGGTATCTAAATCAATTAAATAGAAATGAATGGAACGACGCGGAAGGTATTCTGCGTCGTTTTTTTATTATACTGTTTGATTCGAAATTGTTACTCTAAACAACAAACTGCTAACTTATTCATGAAATTTGATACTATAATTACTCTAAGGTTATGTCGCATCTGTCAGAATCAAATATAAGAATTTAAGTAATTTAAAATTTGGGGCGCCAATTTACAAAATGATTTAAACATAGCTATCCTTGGCCTAACCATCTGATTCTTCTTCAGCATATGCACAACTTCAATTCTGGAGTTGCCTTCAATTTTGCCACAAAAAGCTAAGGCAGTTAAGGGCTATTCATCGCAATTTTGTCCATTTATATTTTTGTGACAAAATCATGGCACAATGTTTTTTTAACTAATAATTTTGAAGACCGAATTCTAACCATAACCTACAGCTTTTACTAATTATCGAAATTAGATTTATCTTTCTTAAATTCGCTTCAACAACTGTAATGTTTAATTTCTAACTCCCAACAAGAAATGGATTTTCAGAATAATGAATTTTCAAAAATAGAGTCATTAGAATCAAAAAAAACAACTTTTATAGTAAAGTTTTTAGGGGCGGTTATTTTTATAGGTACCGTTTTAGGAATAATTTACTTAGAGGTAATTATTATCGAATCTAAGCTATCTGTTGAATTTAAAATTTGTTCTGCAGTACTATCCGTAATTCTTTTATCCTTTTTGGTGTATTTTGTAGTAAAGGATACAATTATTCACAAGAAAAACAAAATTACAAAAGTAATAGTGGATCAAAATGGTTTGCACCATTATAAAGATGAAATAGCTATTGAATCCCTAACTTTTGAGTCTTTATGTCCAACTCCCGATCTGAAAAATTATGATATCGTTTTATCAGTGGGAGAAGATACAGCTCATGATATTTGTGTGTATTACTTCGATAACTCCAGAAACACAATAATGCATAAAGCCATTACATTCAACACTCCATTTTCAATACGCAATGCAAAAGAATTAAAAAGACATTTCATAAAGGGCGTTTTAAAATTCCGATCTGATTTGAAAGTTTCACCAAAGGTGTTGGATTTTTTAAATTTAAAGAGCTGATAAAATTAAAAAATGTCTCGTCCTGAATTTATCAAAAGGAATCTCCTATTTTTAAAACTATTGAAGAGTTTCATAAACTAACTAATTACAAAAAAGTAGGGTAACCTTTCTCTCCTATTTATTTGCAAATCCAAAATAGCTATATATTTGTGCTAATGGTTAGCCAATAACAACACACCAATATTCAATTACTAAAATGATTTCAATTAAAGAGCTAAATAAAGACAAACTTGATGACTTTTTTCAATACTTGAACATTCATCTTTCTGAAAATGGACAGAAAAGAACAGCACTTTTCCAGCCACTTTCTAAACACCAATCTACACTTTCGGACGAATGGAAGGCAAAGTTTGAGGACGGAATGAATGAAAAAGCCGGATGGAGAAAAGTTTGGATAGCAATAAATGAAGAAGAAAAAATTGCCGGACACATTGACATCCGTTCTCAAAATCAGCCAAATGCAGAACATAGAGTTTTACTTGGAATGGGGGTTGACAGTAATTTTAGAAATTTGAAAATTGGTCAAAATTTGTTAGCATTTATTATTGATTATTGTAAAGCTAATCGCCAAATTAGCTGGATTGATTTGCAAGTTTTGACAAATAATATTCCAGCAACCAAACTTTACAAAAAAATGAATTTTGAGGAATTGAGCACAACAAAAGATATGTTTAGAATCGATAACATTTCTTATGATTATACTTCTATGACTCTAAATGTTGAAAATTAAACCAAAACTGGAGTTGCCTCTTACTTTGTCACAAAAAAAATAAGACTGTTCAATTTCCCGAATTTATCAAACAGAATTCCCTATTTTCGATTCAAATAGGAACATCTCTCTAAAGGCAAACATCACAACCGTCTCTCCCAAAAAGCAGCTGTTCTCCACCTGGTTTCCGCCTGGTAAAAAATACTTTTGTGTTTTAGGTAATGACTCCAAATGTGTTCCGTTTGTTCTGTATATATTTTTTGAAGTGTTTCAGTAAACCCGTACTGCAATAGCAAAGTTTGTAATTGCATAGCACTAGCCATTGCATTGTACATACCTTGTGAAGATAGCGGATCGAAACTTAGTGCAGCATCGCCTAAAGCAACCCATTGTTGACCAGCTACTTGTTTTAATTTAGTTGAATTAGCAGCAACTGAACCTTTAAAGGTAATAGCATTTTCATGTTCTTTTAGTAAAGATAAAATAACCGTATTTTTTTTTGCCAGTTCCAAAAATGAGCCAGTAGTTTTAAGTTCGTTTTTAGCTACTAAATCAGCATCGGTATGAAAAACCACTACCCTTTTGTCATGAGGAACAACAGTACTATACCACCAACCATTTTCACTAGCTGAAATAGTACTCATAACATTGGTTCGGGTATTAGGTAAAGTAACCCAACAGGCAATCAATCTATCTTCTACTTGTCGTTTAATGCCAAGGCTCTGTGCAAAATGTGATTGACGCCCACTAGCATCAATAACAAAAGATGCAGAAATCGTTGAAGTATACAAAGAGGTATCACTAGCTCTTAATTGCACCTGCCAACGAGAATTTTCATAAGAACTACTGTGCAGTTTAGACCCCCACAAACAATGTACGCCTCTAGTTTCTGCAACACTTCTCAAATAGGCTTCAAAAGCTTGCCGGTCCAAATTTTTAACAAAACCATCAGGATTTCTTAAATCGTCTACTAAATGCACCTGGTCGCTTCCCCAATAGGACTGCATACCTACACTTTTACGGTACAAAATGCCTACTTGGTTTTCCAACCCCTCCAATAAATCCAATTGTTTTAGAATGCGTTGCGAAGCGGGAGCTAAAGATTCTCCAATGCGCTCAGTGGGTTCAGGAAGTTTATCAACTAATGTTACCTGATAGGTCTCTGTCAAGGAAATGGCGGCAATGCAACCTGCAATGCCGCCACCTATAATTAATACATCTGTTTTTTCTGTTGTCAAACCTAATACTGTTTTGGAATAAAACGCTGGAAACGAACCAATTGTTCCGGAACACCCACCTCTTTTCGAGGTTGTCTGGAATGAGGAACGGTTCTTGTTCTGGTGAATTTATGTGCTTTAGAAGCTAATAAATCAACTAGTTTTTGAACTTCACCTGTTAAAGTCTCATCCTGAACCAATTCGTCCTGAACCAATTCTAATAGTTGGTCGCGAGTGCTCTCTATTACAACTTGTTCAGTAAACAAACCTTCATTAGACAAATGTTCCAAAGTAATATTTAATAAAGATTCTTCTTTCTTGTCCAAACGCTTGTTGTCATTTAAGATTTTTCGTAATCGGGTTTCCGTTTCTTTTAACAACAGTTGATTTTGTTCGTCATTAGGAATTATACCAATTTGCATTTCTGGTGGAAAATTAGGATCATCAGATACCCCCGGACGCGGCTGCACAATCGCTAACTTGTCAAAATACTTCACCATTGCATTAATCTGATTCGTTTGTGTTGGAGCTTCACCATCTAAAGGCAAATCATCCAACCAAAAATAACGATATGCAAAAGCTTCTCTGCGTGTCTCTTCTCCTAGGTGAGTATCTAAAGTTTCTTTATAACGTTCTTCACTCAAAATATTATTAGGAACTCTCGCAGGCCAAAATGTTGGCAGATAAGGATCGTATGCAGTCGTATAACCATCTCTGCAGCTTGCCGTATCCGTTTGCCAGGGAATAGCCATCCATCTCGTCACACCACCTGGTACCTGACCACCTAATAAAGGACCAGCAGGTAAAGTCAAGACATCACTATTCATCGTAGAGCCATAATAATGGTAATCGGTTTTTGGTGTTTTAGGAGCGTGTTTCAATCGGAAAGGAGCCATATACATACCAGAAGTTCGCATAGGCCAAGTCATTTCGCAACCCGGATGAAAAGCATCAGCCAGGCAAAAATCCATGGCCGCTTTGGTTAGCATGTCAGGTTGTTCGGCAATAGGATAATCATCAATTTTTTTAACAGGTGGAATATAAGGACAGCCTGTTTTATCTACAAAATCGGCATCAAAATCACCTTCGACCCATTGATCTAAAAACTGCAATTGCAACTGCGACAAGGTGGAATGTTGACGTACAGAACCTTGTGTAGGAATGGCAACTGCATCACCATATAGCCAAGGCCATAGCTGCGGCGCTTCAGCACCAGATTGATCAAACCTACGGAAATTATTGGAAATAGTACGACGCATTTCTAAGTTGGCAGAAGAAGGATCATTTAGTTTTTTTACCCATGTTATACTGGTATAATTAAATTGTCCACCCCATCCAAAAGCAGCCGCAAATCCTGCATTTACCCATTGTAAATTGGTCATTCTTTCAAAAATAGGCAAGATATCTTTAGAGAAAGAAGGTCTTGCAGGTCTTACTAACATTCCTGATTCTACAGCAACACTACGCATTAAATCCCACATAGTACGAACCGATTTTTGCATAGGAGCATAATCAGGCGGAGCGCAAATCACCCAGGCAGGATCTACATTAAGAGCTACTCCTTCATATTCTACTGTGGCGGTAACGGGGCCATCTGACATATCATCATACCAACCTTCATTGTTAGCAAAGGTAATGGCTCTGTCACCATTGATGTTTTTCGATTTACCATGACCACCTAACATTACTAATCGCCCTTTTTCGTCGGTGTGCATTTCTCCCAAATAAACCGATTGGCCCATGAATTCCCCCGTGAATTTTTTTCCTTCAGTGACATTAGGATCTGAGATACTTTCGCCTCCACCATCAATCAATAACTGGCTCCGGTCTTTTACATCAATATTTCTTAATAAAGAAGGCGGAACATTAGGAGCGGATGCATCCGGAATATCTAAGGCAATTTGAAATTGATACCACGATGATTTTTGATTGGCCAAATGCGAATGCCAGGTAATCTTAGCATTATCCATAGTTAGCTCCTTAATCGCTTTTCCGGCAGCATTGAAACCATAAATACGAAACTGTGCGGCCTGACGTTTTATCGCTCCGGTTTTATCGCGATACGCATAAACATCCTCTTTTACTTCTGGTTCATCTACTAAAGGACCTATAAAATACTCTTCTTCACTAGTTCCTACACGCATTACACCAATAGGGGGATAAATACCGGCTCTAACAATACAATTGCTATCCTCGTCTGTATTGCCTCTAAAATGTGGATTTATGGCATTTGGCTCTTGTAACTGTTGCCCGTTGGCTTGATGCCTTGCTTCGGCACTAGCAGCATAAACGGTCTTGCGAGCCTCTGCAATTGAGCCTAAAGGTTTATGAACTTCTAAAGTTCTCCAAATATTGAATGAAAGATTGCTTCCAAATTCAGACTGACCAATCGCAGTTACATCTTGTTGGGGTAAATGCAACCTTGCAATACTGATGTACGGACTTTCCTCTGTGCTCCAAACTACTTGTGCATCATTAAGAGGCATGGTTGCCTCATTTGTACGCAATTGGATTTCAAATCTGAAAGTAGCAGCTCCATTGCGCAAACGTTTTTCTAAATCCAAACGTAAATAATTATCATCGTCAAAAGGTGCCCCTTTATAAGTATCGTCCGGAACCAAACGATATTTAACAATTTGATCTTCTCCCAGTTGAAAAGGTAAAATAGCCCAATAACCAGTACTTAACACACTCGCTTCTTCTTTCTGCATAGCTTGTAAAATACCAGCTAATTCAGGATGTTTATTGATATAAGAATCATAATCCTTATCAATAGCACCAGCAGTTGTAAACGCACACATTTGTTGTGCATCACTAGCAAAAAAGCGATCGATATTCTGAAAAATGAAATCGGCAGTAGGGCCTTCTCCAAAAAGCTTTGGTCCTTCCACTCCAAACAATTTCAACCCCACTCCAATAGTGGAATTTAAGTCCGGTGAAGTGGGTCCTGTATCACTTGAGAAACGAACAGCACAATCAAAACTAGAACCCCCAAAAATACCTTTTTTGAATTTTTCAGGAATATCCTCATTGATTACGAATTGTCCATAAGTGATCCCGTGTTGTTTTCTAAAAACAGCACGTTCGGCTGGGTGTTGCCCATTTTCAATTCGGGTTTTTTGGCCCATTTCTACAAACATCTCCTTAAGACGCTGTGTCACCATTTCAGTACTGCCACTACTGTCCCAACATTTTACGTTGTTTGCAGTAGGTTTTTCAATGCTTCGTTTTTTGTTGTCCATATTTAGTAGTTATTGATTTGTTACGGCTCAATGGTTAGCTATCTAATTGATAGTACACCCTAACGAAAATAAGATTTATCCTGCAAATGAATATAGGTAGTTTTACGTGTTTTTATAAAAGCTTCCTGATATGCTTCGCACTCCGTCAACTTCGAATACTGTTTATAAAATGGGACTAGCAATCCTATAAACAGCCTATCGATAACTTTTAAAACTAAAAATGTAAACAAAAGACTGTACGGAATGTTGAACAACCTTTACAGGGTATGCCTACAAAGCTGTTTTTTTTCATTCCTAAATAAAATTTAGCTGAAAGGAATGTTTATCCGTTTGCTATGATACTTATGCAAATGCTCTTCAAACTTACCAGACTAATTTTCCTGCCGCTTTTTTCCAATCGAGCCATGAGACTATCAATTGTTTTTTAAGCTGATTCTGAAATAATTCCAGATTTTGCAATTTGATCTCCTTATCATTTAGTTCATTAAAGGCTACTTGATCAAATTTATATCGGTCCTGGTAAATCATTACAATCTCAGAAGTTAGTTTACTGTTTTCACTCACTGTTTTTAGTTGTTCCAGGACATTAGCGTAAACAGTAGCGGCATTTAAAGCATTGTATTTGCTTTTATTAATATTCTCTGTAATTCTGTCCTTATTTTGATTTTGCTGAAATTTTAACTGATCAATTCTTTTTGCTGTATTTTCTCCAAAAGAAAAAGGTAACTTTAGTGAGACACCAACATAACTATTTCCATACCAACTATTTTGCTTGAAAGGATTTAGGTTTTCTGTAAATTGATCTGCTCCTAAATAACCATTAATAGTGATCAAGGGGCTATATTTAGTTCTTTCCAGTTTTTTCTTATTCTCTAATACCTCATTTTGCGTTTTCAAAATTTCAATTTGTGGCAATGCTTCAATTAGATTATCATCAAGATTGCCAATACTTTCCTCTACGCTGTATTTTTCTAATTTCACAGCAGCAGCAATCAAAGATTCATTTCCAATAACGTATAAGAAATACTGTTTCAAAACCAATACATTATTTACGGCATTGCGGTATTTTTGAACTGCATTATTGTGCGTTACTTTAGCATCGTTTACGTCCGTTTTTAAAACTCTTTTGTATTTGTATTTTTGATTAATAGTCTCCAGACTCAGCGCTGTACGCGCAGTATCTCCAACCGCTTCTTTTTCTTGTTCTTCTGCAACTACTATATTTAGATATACTTTTGAGACTTCATAAGTAAGTTCCAGCTTTGCCTCGTTTTCACTTAAAGCAGCTAGTTTCTCCTGTAGTTTCGATTCGGCTATTAATTTTGAAATAGCCATATCCAGTAAAGGTTGCTGCAATAAAAGACCTGCGCTTTGAGAATAATTAGCTCCTAATTTTACCGGGATCATACCCTCTGATGCTTGATGGGAATTGAATGCTTCAGCCGGTAAAACACTTGTAGCAATAATCGGATTGTACTGATAATTATAATTCAACGCTACTCTGGGCAAATATTTTGCATTTAATTCTTTTGTTTTTAATTGATTGATTTTATATTCTTTTTCCAGTGAAGCTACTATCTTTCTATTCTTTTGTGCTGCTTCAATGGCTTTATCCAAGGTCCAGACCGTACTTTGTGCATTCATTTTAAAAAATCCTGACAACAGAAGACAGCCTATAAAACAGATATACCATACATTATTTTTCATTCTAACAACTTTTTAACCTCTAAAAACAGAGGCAGGTTCTACATTTTTTATTCTTCTAATGGCAAACACAGCTCCGAAAAGCGAAATAGAGAAGGTAACTGTTAGAATTATGAAAAGTATTCCGGGACTAAAATCTATTACTATTCCCGATTGATACATTCCGTTCTTAAACCCCAATAAGAAAATAAAAGCAATCATAAACCCAACAATAGCAAATAAAGCGGCTTGTGTAAGTATTAATTTCCTTATGTATGTATCAGTTGCACCAATTGCTTTTAGAGTTCCATAGTCCTTAATTCTGTCAAGTGCTGATGAATACATCGTTAACCCAATAATAAAAAAACCGGCAATAATGGCAAATCCTACTAAGGAGCCCGTACTGGCACCTAAACCTGTAGAAGCCAAAACACTATTTATGGTTGCTGAACTCAAGGATGATGCCCTCCATGCTCGTACTCCATAAATAGAATTATTGATCTGATCGACCACCTGATCTACATCTTTCCCTTTTTTTACATTTACCAATAAAGCGCTTATAGCAGTAGAGGGAATATTACTGTAAAATCTTGCTCTGTCAATTGTAGTGTACATTAAATAACCGCCCCAACCTCTTATCCCTTTTGTTTGCAAAGTAATTACTGCTCTTTTCCCATTGATTTCAAAACTGGTCCCAACATTTGACGAACCTCCAAAATTATTTCGGTCAAAATAATCTGCAGACACAGCTGCCTCCTGTACTAAATCTGAAAGTTCTCCTTGTACAACCTTTGCACGATCCGGACCTGCTTTAAAATAAGGAAATTCACTTCCTATAATATTTACAACAGCACTGGTTCCGTTAGGAAATTTTGCCTTACCATTTGTTACAACCATTGGAAATGCCTCTTTCACTCCCTCCAAACTCTTGATTTCTTTCTCTTTTCTGGTATCTATCAAACTTAGCTGATTGGCATCTGTCGTTTTATTATCAACAACCCAAATATCAGCTGTTGTATTTTTTACCAGCACACTCATTAGTCCTGTCAAAAAATTAAATGTCCCAATTTGTTGTCCGATAAGAAAAGTACTTATTACTATTCCAACCACTACTCCGATGCTTTTTGTTTTATCGAAACGAATAAACTTCCACGCTGTTTTAATACCAAATTTCATACTTAGCTATTATTTGTTTTCCTTTATATATGGAATTCATGCCTCTATATTGGCATTTCCAGTCCCTATGAACTTATTCCCTATCAGGCTTGTTTTTGATGCTTAATTATTTTGATGCCTGAATAACGCATTCGATCCGGGAATTAATTAAATACTTCGTTGGGTTGTTCAACAGGATTTTTATTTCCCGTACTCTTCTGTCTTCCTGATCTTCTGCTTTTTCAGAAAAAATAGATTTGCGTTTAAGTGCCGAAGACGCGAAAATTACTCTGCCAGATCCAATAGTTTTATTGGAACCTACTTGACGAATAATGGCTTTCTGACCTTTTTTAACTTTGTCTGCAAACAGCTCATCAATTTCGCAGGCAGCAACCAAATTACTTTTCGGAATAAAATCTGCAAAAGACTGACTGGGTGACAATGCAGCTCCTTTTGTTGCGTACATGGTCATAATTTGCCCATCACCCGGTGCTTTTATTAAATATTGTTGCAACTCACGGTTTGACACTTCCAGCTCTTGTTTAATTTCCTGAAGTCGGGAATTCTCAACCAAAATCTTGCTTTTCAATTGTTCCAGATTTGTTTGAAAAATTTTAGTTTCGGTTTCAAGATTATCAACATTCTGTTTTATTTCCGCGCCTTTTTCTTGTAAGTTTCTCAGTCGTTCTAATTCAATTTGTTTGTTTGCAACATTTATTTTCTGCTCTTTTAGCTTCAATTGTGCTATGTCTATCTCCGCTTTTTGCGTTTGAATCCGACTTTTTATCCGGGCGATTTTAGCATCCTGAACGGAATGATCCAATTCGATAATTAAATCATTTTTCCCAATTGTATCGTTCTCCTTTTTATGGATAGCCAGAACAACACCACCCACTTCTGTTGCCAATAAAGACAATTTCTCCTCCGGTTCAACGCGTCCGATTCCTACAATACCCGATGAAAAAACTTCTTTAGTAAAACCTGTCTGACCCTGTTTTACTTCGTCTTTTTTATTACAGCTAAAAAAAAGAAGGGCCGTTATAGAAATTAAAATATATTTCATTCTTTATAATTTGATTAATTGATTCTTTATAGATGTTGCACTCTCATTTTCAGTCGCAATTCCACTATCCACATAAATAATTCTGTCTGCAAACTTCTTAAGCCGCATATCATGTGTAACCACAATTACACTTTTTCCATTTTGAGCAAGTCCTTTTAGTTCCTCCATTACTAAACCAACACTTTTTACATCTAATGCAGCCGTTGGTTCATCACAAAGCACAATTGGCGGATTGGTTACCAATGCCCGTGCAATCGAAACTCTTTGTTGCTGACCTCCACTTAGCATTTTTGGTAAATTTTTCATTCTGTCTTTCATCCCCACTAATTCAAGAGCTTTTTCTGCTTTTTTTTTAGCCACGGGTTCACTTACCTTCATAAGCTGCAACGGCATCATTACATTTTCTAAAGAATTAAGTGGTGCTAAAAGATTAAAACTTTGAAATACGAAACCTATTTTATTCAATCTCAAAGCCGATAATTCCTTAGCCGAAAGCGCATTTACGTGTTGACCATCAATAAAAACATCTCCTTTTGTTGGATAAATAACACAGCCTAACAGCGATAATAAAGTGGTTTTCCCCGAACCCGAAGGACCAATTATTAAGGTGAGCTCCCGGGTTCTAAACTGAATAGTTGTTGCTTCCAGAGCCGTAATCAATGTATCACCCGTTTGATACTCCTTGCAAGCCCCCTTTAACTCTGCAATAACTTTTTTTTCAGAATTTATCTCTTCCATAATTTTATGTCACGATTTAAGTTTGCTTGGTAATGCCAGTCATTTTATAAAAGACTGGCTCTTTTAAACTAAAATTTCAAAAATCCTTAGTAAAGATTTATTTTAATAGTAGCGTCATTATTTAAGATATAAACAGAGCAATCCTGAAATGTTGGTGCCCCGCCATCCGGCATAAAATTCGTACTGTTCCCTACAGGCTCTTTAGGCATCCCCAACCAGTTACTGTTTAGTTTTCCGTTATTATCCAAATCCTGATAAACCGTGATTGCGTAAGTCCCTCTTGGCAAATCAATTTGAAACTTCATCGTTTCCTGATTCACTTTTTGAACTTTGGTAAAGCAGGCTCGCTTGAGAAAATTTTCTTTTTTATCATATACATTTAGTACAACAGTCCCTTTACCTTTTTGAACATTGTGGACATCAACATTCGTTTTTATCTGTTGTGCATTAGTAAAATACGATACTCCCAATAGAAGAATGCTTAAAATAGATTTTTTCATTTTGTCTTTAATTTTATAATTTTTAATGTGATTCTGTTTGCGTACTTATTTCCCAAAACGATAACTGAGCATCATTTTGACATAAGGCGTTTCTTTTGCTTTATAATTGCTAATGGTGTCATTATTAGAATTAAAAAGTGTGTATTTGTTGGCAAATCCCAAACCTCCCTGCAGTTGTAACCAAAAGCCATCAAAAAGACGTTGATTAATTTGCAGACCACCATGGATTGCCGAAAACTGAGCATAATCAATCTCTTCTCCCTGATCATTCTTGTAGTTTTGCAAATTGTGAAGCGTCCAGTCAATCGAGCCGGCCAGACCAACTTGAGTATTATTACCCAGATTTCTAAAAACATTTACCCTTGGCCAATATATTTGAGCAAGCCACTTACCATTATTGCTCTTATAGTCCAGAGATACGGCAGGTGTTATTAAAAACTTGCCAAAAGCATACATAACATGAGGACCAATTCCGATTTCAAGATTGGACTTTTCTCCAAACTTTCTCGAAACTCCAAAGATGCCATCGAAAACCATATCATTCATCGAAAACGAATTTTTAAAGTCAGAAGCAATCGTAGGGATAAAGACTCCAAAAGCGGCCCATCTTTTTCCTATAGGATGTCGCACAACAATGGTAGGTTTAATTTCGTTTATCTTCGTGATGTAATTCGGACTAATTTCAATATCTCTATCAAATGTAAAGTCTAAAACACGGTAGTTGACCGTTCCAAGAATACGTGTTTTTCCAATTTTAAAAGGTGGTATTGGCAACCAAAAATCGTAAGTATTATATTTGAATTTATTCCCATAGTACAGATCTACAGTTGACAAATTCTTAAAGTTAGTTCTCCCATGCACAGTAATGCTCATCCCGGCACCATCTGCAATTAATTGAGCATAAAACTTATTTGGAAAACAAAAAAACAAGGTTACTAAAACGAATGACAGTACTTTTTTCAAAATAACAATTATTAAATTTAAACACACAAGCTGTATCAGCCCTCTAAGATTTTCTTAGGGCAAAGTTGCAGTTAAAACAATAATTGTTACTAGGATTTAGTTTGCCGTTACTCGGACAAATCTTGCTTTAATGAATTTCGGTACTGAGAAGGAGTTGTACCTGTTATTTTTTTGAAAAGGCGTCCAAAATAAGAAGGATCTTCGTAATTCAAGGCAAAAGCAATTTCTGAAATATCTTTAGTCAAATCCTGTAAAAGTATCTGACTTTGCAGAATACTAACATTGTTTATCCATTCTTTTGGAGCTATTCCGGTGGTTTGCTTGATACATCTATTGAGATAATTTACAGAGATTTTTAATTTATCGGCATAAAAGGTCACGGACTTATTCTCTGCATGATATTTATAAACCAGCTCTTTAAAAGAAAAAGTGATCTCATTGTTGCGATGTATTGTTTTATTCAGTTCTTTATTTGAAAAAAGAATTTTCTGGAAAGCCGCCTGCATGAGCGAATAACAAATTTCAATATTGGAATTTTCATTACGGAATTCCTGACTTAATAAACCAAACAAAGAATTAAGCCATATACTGGTCTCTTTAGGCAATTTAAGAACAGAATTGGCGGCAAAAATCTGTATTAGCTCCTGTTTCGATAAAATATGATTCAGGACACTCTCCTCAAATAAAATAAAATGTCCCGTTATCATCTGATCAATTTCTTTCATTGCGGTAATATGTCCCTGTTTTACAAACAAAACATCATTTTCATTTATGGATATCACTTCTTTGTCGACTTGCTGTTTGGCATAACCTCTGGTAACATGAACCATAAAATTATAATCAGGCCTAAAAAGCGGGGTCGGAATCTGGATATACTCGGTTGTAGTATTTAAATCATATATCTGTAAGGGAGATTTTAAGAAATCAAAGTCGAGAGAAGCATCAGACATAAATTGCTTTGGAAATTCTTCTGATGAAATAATTTTAATACTCTTACTCATACTTAAAACTTAGATATTGAGCTACAAACATAAGAAATGGTTCGATTAGATCTGTAGAATACAACCAATTAAAATTATCCTATTCACAAATAGTATTAAAACTGGAGTTGCCTTCAATTTTGTCACAAAACACTAAGGTGATTTAAAATTCACAAACGAAGTTCTGTTCTTTCAAAAGAAAAATCTATTCTAAAAGTCGATGTTATACTCTGAATAAAAATTGGTATAATATCTGACAAAACAGCTGTTTTATACGATATTTTTTTATCTTTGAAATTCAGGGCTTTTTAACCCAAATGAGATTATCTTTGAGCCTTTAGAAAATTGATATTCGTTATGGAACAGAAAATACATCAAGGAAGAAACGTAAAACGTTTTAGAGAAATGCTTAACATCAAACAGGAAGCATTGGCTTATGATCTGGGCGAAGACTGGAACCAAAAGAAAATTTCGATGCTCGAGCAAAAAGATGTCATTGAAGATAACCTTTTGAAACAAATTTCAGCCGTATTAAAAATTCCGGTGGAAGCGTTTCAGAATTTTGATGAAGAGCAAGCGATAAATATTATTTCGAATACGTTTAATATTGAAAAAGAGGCTTATATAGGAAATGCTAAACCTGTATTTAACATCAATCCAATAGAAGAGTTAAAAAAACTTCACGAAGAAAAAATTGCATTATACGAGCGTATGTTGAAGGAGAAAGATGAAATGATGGTGAGGCTTGAGAAATTGATTAATAAGTAATTATTTGTAAATATATAATTTAAAAAAAAGAGACTTTCGGGTCTCTTTTTTTGTTTTGGGTTATTATGAGTTAGAAGTCGAAAGACATTTACAAAGTTTCTATCCCCTAGCTTAGGATTGTACTATTTTACCAGGTGAACAAATTTTTTATATTTCTAAATTTGTTACAAAACGGTAACAAATTTTTATTTTTTATCATTTTGTTTCAGTTAAATAGGATTTCCTCCACTGGCACGAACGTCTCACTCGTGAACATATCTTTTGAATTTAGAAACACGTTTACAAAACTATTTCTAAATAATAATTTAAATCGATTTTATACATTGAGTGTACGAGCAAGACGCTCGCACTAGCTAGGGAAGCTATTCATCAAGCATATAATCACACTTCGCAAAGCTCATATACATTTGTGTAACCTTTTATAAGAAATTCTTCGGGGAGAAAAGTATTTTTTCTAGTTACGCATAATTTTTTTTAACCCATTTATACTTTTACGTAAACTATCTAAGTAATTAAAATCTGGTATACCATAAAAATAAACATCTTGTGAATCACCAATTGCTAAGATGTTATTTGAAAAATCCACTGATCCTACTTTCTGATAATATCCAACTGATTTTAAATACTTAAAATCCAACTGAAGTATATAATTCATGTCTACTTTTTTCCATAATCTATAGGAAAAATCTCCAGTTGTTATAGAATAATCATATTTGGGTGACAATTTAATTCTTCGACAGGTTGAAGGATCAGCTTGTTCCTCAAAATTGATTATACTCATGTCTAAAGGATCCCATAATTGCATTGTGCCAGATAATTCACTTCCAAAACATACAGAAATAACTAAACTTTCATTACAATCAATGCCAAGTATATCCTTGTATTCTGTTTGTTGTCTTGAGCTTACCAAAGGAATTATATATTCTGGGAATAAATTATTACTACTTTTTGTCAAATTCCATTTTAATATTTTGCCAGATTTTGTACCTGCAACTACAAATCGTAAATTAGGAGACATTTTAAGGCATGTAATTATTTCAGCGTCATTATTATAGTTTTCAATATTTGATACCAAATCAAAAATAATTGAGTTGTCTGGTTTAACCCCATTAGAAAGAGTTGTAACTAAAGAATTTTCTTTTGGTTTTGGAAAATTTCTGTGAAAACCCCTAGTTTTAACAATATAAATACTATCACTACTATTAACTTTGCTGTTATATAGAACTTCTAAATTTAATAGTA
>NZ_MUHH01000056.1 GCF_002217475.1 Flavobacterium tructae | reverse complement strand
TCAGAGACATTTGCGCAGCGCTTGCGAGGCACACTTTGCAGAGCAGGGGGCATTTATGTAACGCTAATGTAGTACACTTTGCAGAGCAGGTCGATTAGTTAATGAACACTTCAGTATAGCGAGGAGCCATTTTTATTTTTTTAAAAAGGAGGAGTAAGTATATCTTCAAACATATCATCAATACCATAAAATTTGTCTATCAATAATTGGTATAATTCTTTAAATGATTCGTAGGTCTCTGTTCCTTTTAAGTCTGATGTAGAGTAAGTTGCTACATTTAAAATTGAACCGTGTCTTTTTTTGTAAATAATATCTTCTAAATCATCTTCCACTATAGCATCGGGATTTTTTGGATAAAAATTTAATTCATATTGATTCGACCAATTTTCAACCACCTTTTCTATAGACCATTTATATTTATTATTATATAAAAAATAGATTTCTTGTTGATCCAAAAGGATGTTAGAGATTTTCTCTTTATTTGTGATCATTGCGTTTATTACTAAAACTATTTTCATGCTTTTATTTATTATGTAATTGAATCTCCAAAATTAGACATATCTAAGCTTCGTACGCTTTCTTTTAATTCCCAAACCAAACTTCTCTTTGGGGGTTCTAATAATTTATTTGGATTACGAGTAAAAGTATTGATTTTTTTAAGTTGATCAGCTAATCTATCTTTTAAAAAACTATTACCTAATATGTGACCTTCAATCTCATGTAGTAAATTAATTACTTCGGTTTTTTGTTCGGGAACATTAACATTAAAATCATTAAGTTTTTCGATTTTATATCTTAGATCAGATAAAGTTACTTGATGTGAGTATGACAAAATTGAATTAAAAGCAGTTTTAATTTTATCTTTATTAAATATATAGACACATATTGCTATTCCTGATGCAATAACGGTCAATACGTTCGCTAAAAAATTTGTCCAGAAATCTAATTGTTTCATTTTACAATAATAAGAATACTTTCGTTGGGATTTGAAACAAATTAACAAAATAATTATCTAACATAATTGCGGAAATCCGTAAAATAAACAATTGGACTTTAAATATTTTTGAAATATGACTGTCAAATATAAAAATGTAATAGCATAAAGAATATATAAGATTGAGAGAAAAAAAAGTTTAATTAAATCACAAATACAAAAAAAAAGCTACAAAATTGTATATCCTATTTTTAATAATTTTAGCAATTTATAGTATGTTTTATTATGTTTGTTTCAACTAAAAACAACCTATGACGATAGAAGAAATTATAAAAGATTTTATTGATACTACAAGAGAGAGGCTAAAGACTCCCATTTCCGGCGCATTTTTATGGTCTTTTGTGATTTATAATTGGCGACCTTTTTTTATACTGCTTTTCTCAAACGCTTCTATCGAGGATAAAATTGTAGTTATAAATCACGAGTATTGTACTTTTTGGGCGATATTCTTCCCCATTTTTATAGCACTTTTCTATACATTGCTGATACCGAAAATAATGCTATGTATTGATAAGGACCTTTTTGAAACTAAAAAAGAACGCGTTACGAAGAAGTATGATGCTTTAGAGAATTTAAAGGTGCAACATATTCGTATTGCTAGAAAAGAGTATGAGCAAAAAAACGTTGAATCTGGAAGCAAGGAAAAACAAGATTTTCTAGATGAAATACATTCTTTAAAAGAAATTATAAAACAACGAGATGAGAGTTTGACGCAAATTACGACATCAAGTAAAAATAGTATTGACCAATTAAATAGCTCTCTCGAATTAGCAAATTCTTTAATTACTGATGGAGAAAAAAGAGAAAGAGAAAGAGAGCTGATGATTGATATTTTAGAAAAAGATTTAAAAGAAAGTAAAAGAAGTCCCTATTTTGCTAAAGAAGTTTCAAAAGCACTTCAAAGGCTAAATATTGAAGATGCACAAAAATTCGTGGATCTAGAGGAAGAAGAAAATGGAAGACTAGTTTTTAGGACAAATGTTAATAGAAAAGAATATCTTCAAAGGTTTTGGACTCTAAATTTAGTAGAGAAAATAAGTGACAATCATTACATTTTTAATGATTTAGGAAGCGTTGTTTATAATACATTACATATAGACAATGAATTATCTAGAGGAAAGAATCGTGAAATTGAAAAAGAGAAGTTTAGAAAACATGCAGATATGCTTCTGAAAGATTGGAAAATTGAAACAATCTTATCAATAAGAACTGACTCTAATGGAATTGTAAACGAAGAAAGCATTAATCCTGTTCTTTTGCAAGGCTTACAAAGTATAGGTGTGTTTACTAGAAATGCTAACAAGCAATTAATGATTACGAACCATGGAAAAGATTTTTTAAATCATTTAAAAGAGTATTTGTAAAAAAATATAGCCAATGAATACTTTTTAAAGGTAGAGCAAATGTCTCTGACTTCGTACATTTTTTCATCTGTACTGAATTTGTTTCTTCAAAATAAAGAATTATAAATAAAATTAATTATTAAATTTCTTTGTTTGATTTAATATGACTTAAAAATATCCTGTTTTAAATTCGAAAAACTTTTTTAAATGAAAACTATAATGTCAGATATTATAAACCATTTTGAATCGAAGTCAAACTATTTTGAATTGTTTGCGAAAGTAGATTCAAGAGTTGAAGGTTGGTTCAAAGCTGAAATGATTTTTATTTTGGAGGAATTATGTTCGAAGGAAAAAATTATTGATTACAAAAGAGAATTTTTAATAAAGAAAGCTGACGGAAAAGGCCATAATATAGATTTTGAAGTTACTTTAAAATCAAAGAAAAAAATATTATTAGAATTAAAAGCGTTAGTAATAAGTCAATCTGCAAAAACACCAAGAAACTTAAATTTTTATTTTGGTAATAATCATGTAGGATTGTTTAAAGATTTTAGGAAATTAGATTCTATTGATTTTAAAGGAGAAAAATATGTGATTGGTTTTATTTATCCAAAGCCAGAAGAAATTATTTGGAATAAAGCTTTAGCTAAAATATTATTTGATATTATTGGTTGGAAATGTATGACTAAACTAAAGGATTATAAAAACTCCTATTTCATATCAGTATGGCAAAGATAAATATCAGCTAATATATAAAAACACTAAATCGAGAACAGAAAAACAATTAAAGAAAATCTAATGTTATATAAAAAAAGAGACTTAAAAAGTCTCTTTCTAGAATCAGTATATTTTCAAAAATAGTTACTTATTAATCAATTTCTCAAGCCTAACCATCATTTCATCTTTCTCTTTCAACATACGCTCGTACAACGCAATTTTTTCTTCGTGAAGTTTAATGAACTGATCAATTTGATTAATCGTTGAGTTATAAAATACAGATGCTGGCTGTTGACAATTATCAAAAGTATTAGAAATAATATTTATCGCCTGCTCTTCATCAAAATTCTGAAAAGCTTCAACGGGAATTTTTAATACGGCTGAGATTTGTTTCAGTAGTTTATCTTCAATGACATCTTTTTGCTCGAGCATCGAAATTTTCTTTTGGTTCCAGTCTTCGCCCAGATCATAAGCCAATGCTTCCTGTTTGATGTTAAGCATTTCTCTAAAACGTTTTAAGTTTCTTCCCTGATGTATTTTCTGTTCCATAACAAATATCAATTTTCTAAAGGCTCAAAGATAACCTCATTTGGGTTAAAAATCTCTGAATTTCAAAGATAAAAAAATATCGGATAATACAGCTGTTTTGTCAGATATTATACCAATTTTTATTCAGGTTAAATATTCACTATTCGAATAGATTATCCTTTTGAAAGCACAGAACTTCGTTTGTGAATTTTAAATCTCTTTAACATGAAAACAAGCAAAATATCCTTCGAAACGAGCTCTTGGGCAGGGGAGGTGTTGGGAAATCCAATTAAAGCCATTGATGCTTTTTTTGCCTATGCGGATCTCGATTATTACAAACAATATTTAACCGAAGCGGTAGTTTACAGTTATAAGAGTGAGGTTTATGAGGCGAACAATCCCTCGAATGCTTTTGTTTTTTATACGGCTATGAACAATTTTCTTAAATTGTGTTACTGCCTGCAAGAGAAAAGCAAAAAATGGCAAGTTATGGCGTCTTTGCACGATGAAACACTTTTTCATCTTTCTTCGCTGACAAAGGGAGAATACGAGGATCCTTTTATCGTGTTTCAAAAAGCATTTGATGAAAAAACGCATGAAGAATTCGAATCGTTTCTGTGTCTGATCCTGGAACTTTCAACGTCTCCCACTGCCCAAGATCCGTACTCTGACCTCACAATACCCTATATTTATTTAATCAAAATGCTCGATGCCGTAGCGCTAATGAAAGAAAGAGGCATTGAGAAAATCAGAAAAAACGAAACTGCCTGATGTTGTAACGGAATAGTCCTTATTCAAACTTAAAAAATAAGAATAGAGTGTAGAAAAATCCCTTCATTAGCGTGAGCGTCTCACTCGTGCGATCAATGTTGTCTCGTACTGAAAAAAGGTTACATACTTACACTTAAATCCTAAAATAGATTTGCATTCCTATTTTATTACTGCTATCTGTTTACAATAGTCGGGCTTTTTACATAATAATTTGTTAATCTATACTTTTACTTTATCAAAAACGTTCTAAATTGTGTCATAATTTGTGGTAGAGCTAATGAAATGTTTTACGATATCTTAGTGAAGAAAAAAAATAAAGTATTAAACCGTAAAAAATGCAACATGTTAAAAGAAATTGAAAGTTTAATTCCGCATAGGAATCCTTTTTTATTTGTAGATAAAATAGTGTCATTTTCAAATGAAACCATTGTTGGTATTAAGACATTTGATGAAAGGGATCTTTGGTTAAAAGGAAGCGTTCCTATGTCTGAGTATATACCTGGAACAATATTGATAGAATCAATGGCGCAATGTGGCGGTGCAGGAGTTAAACTTTTAGGAATTACAAATGGAATTTTTGGACTTGTCAGTATTGAAGATGCTGAATTTTTTGCAACTGCAAAGTTTACAGATGATATTAAATTTGTAATACAAAATATTCGTTTAAGTGAAAAGATAATTAAGCAGTCCGGAATTGCTTATGTAGGAGATAAAGAGATCATTAAAGCAACCTGGATGTGTGTAAAATTACAATAATACAATTCATCAAAGCACCCCAGCTTTCCGAAGTGCTCAACTGAATAACAGCGCAAATGTCTCTGACTTTGCGCTTTTTTATGCTTATTGAATTATTAAAGTTCATAAAAGTCTCCCGACTTTTTATATTTATTTCTTAATATTATTTTGATTCTTTCTTGTCTAGAAATTAGACGTTTGCAAGTTGGCGCAAAATCAGAGACGTTTGCGCAGCGCTTGTGAGGCATACTTTGTAGAGCAGGGGGCAATGACATTGAGTTTGCGCCGGAGGGACACATTATAATTTGAAAATAGAATCATTCTTTGGTGCTATAAACTTCTAAAAACAGAACTAGATCATTCTTTTGTTGAAATCGCTTATGCTAAGAGAACTGCAAAGACCAAATTCTTTAATACGATTTAAATACTCTTTTTTGAGTTCTCTGCAATATTTTTCAATATTTTCTATGTCACCAAAAGCAAAAGACAGAGGTTCTAAATCTAGCCCGGCACCTTCATGATTATAAACAATTTTTATATTTTTTCTTGTTATTATATTGTAGTCTGTAACATCATTAAAACCAATATCTACAACACATTCTTTTTCAATTCCAGTAAAATTATCTTCCTTGATAGCAGAAAACTTATTATTGCGTAAATCAATATATTCTAGATTTTTCAGATTTTTAATTCCCTCTATCTCTGATATTTTATTAGAAGCAAGATTCAACATTGTGAGGCTAATCAATCCTTCTAATCCTTCTATTTTTGAGATCTCAGTTTCGCTTAAATCCAAGACTCTTAAATTTTCCAAATAATCTAAATGCTTTATTTTTTCTATTTCGCTTGCATTATGTAACAAAAGCTGTTTTAAATTAGTCATTTTTTTTAACCCTTCAAATGACTTTACAATACAAGAACTCAAATTTAATTTTTCTAAATTTTTCATTCTGTCTAATGCTAATCTATTGAAATCTAAATCAAAACAAGAAGAAAGATCTATGTGGTTAATATTTTCTAATTCTTCAATATCTTCAAAACCTTTGATTTTTGTGTTTCTCAGATTTAACTTCCTCAGATTTTCTGCGTGCTCTAATCCCCGAATAGATTTTACTTGAGTATAATCTAAACTTAAAGACCATAAGTTTTGAAGATCTTGAATGTTTTCAAATTTTGAATCAGAATTCACATCAGTAGCTGATAAATTCAGTTCCTGTAGATTTTTTAAATTTTCAATACCTTCAAAATTTGACAAGGGATTAATGCTTAAATCTAATTTTTTAAGTTGTTTAAAAACACTTATATTTTTAATACTAGTGATTTCACAATCTTGCAAGAATAAGTCTTCTAAATTATCAGATATAGGTAGTAAAAAATCGAGACTATTAATTGGGATTTCTTGTAAACGTAAAGTTGTTATGTTACCATCTTTGTCAATTGCATAAGTATTTTCGAAATCAATTACTTCATCAGATTTGATCATTTTAATATCAAATTCATTCTCTATTTTTTTTATAAATGTTTTCATTATTTACATCCTAGACTCTTAAATCTATCCAAATTAGTACTTCCTTTTATTGAAATGTCAGGGTTTGCTTTCCCTATGATTGATTCAATATATCTAAAACAATCAAATTGATTGAGTTTATATTTTTTACCATTAAATTTTTGTGCTGATTTCGATATTGCATCATTTAAATTACGAGTTACTTCTATTGTTTTTTTGTCGGCTGCATCGATATCATCAAGAGATATTTTACTCACCCCAGTTTTGATTTCGATGATATCATTTCGACCCATAGTCAAATGTGTCATTTGTTGCACTCCTTTTGAATCAGTATATATCAATCTATAATGATTTCCGCTGCCAATATTTACATCCTGCCTTATAATTGTAATTACGTCAAGCCCAAAAAAATCAAATGTTGCATTGCTATCTTCTACATAAGCATAAAAGTTTGGGTTGTTTCCATGTAATCCAATCGGATCTTGGCTAATATATCCTCCAGTTTCAGGATTATAATACCTAAACCTATTATAATAAAGTCTTGTCTCTACATCTTCGTATTGCCCCAACTGCCTAAAAGGGACAAAATCTCGATCGCCTTTTAGATTACGGAGATCTCCGTAAATGTCATAATCCGTTTCCCAGACTAACTTACCTTTTTCAGTATAAGCTTGTACGGGCCTGCCAATATAGTCATTGATGATGGAGAATTTTTCTTCTCCAACAATCTTAGCACTTGGTACAAAAGAACCTCCTTCATACACCCAAGTAACTAAATTGTTAATTGGTTCTGGCTTGTCGTAAACCAAGTCATCCTCGGTAGCAACTAATTTAGGACGATCTTTTAAATCGTATTTCCATTCGTGAATAAGAACGTTTCCATCCCAAACATAGCGATTTATTATTTGGTTTGCAATTTTTGCGGTGCGTCGACCCAGGGCATCGTACTCAAAATGAACTTTCTTCCCATCAGGGTTGGTAATGCTCTCGAGCATACCATTCGCCAGCCAGTTATAGGTGGTATCTCCGTCCTGCCATTGCTCATGTTCTTGCTGTAATCTGGTTTCTTCGGTTTTGTTACCTGCCAGTTTATCGATCCAGTTGGTTGGTTCTTCGAATTTTAGTTCTTCGTTGATGTTTCTGGTACTTTTGTGTATCAGATTACCCAGTTCGTCGTATTTATAATGATACTTTTCGTCTTTCAATAATTTTCCACCTTTACCATACTTACGATCGCTGCGATCCGGAGTTTTGTAAAGATTTCCTACTGCATCCGGGGTTTTGTACAGCTGTTCTTTACCATTATAATCGGCTTTGGCCAAATTACCAAAGTCATCATAATCAAAGTAGGCGATATTGGAAGTCATTTGATTTACAGCACTGCGCAATTGCTGGTTGGTATCCCAGTTGTAAAAGCGTGATCCGCTGCGTTTGCCATTGGCAAATACTTCCTGTTCTTTTTGTTTTCCGCTGTTGTTGTAACTGGTTTTAATGTGGAGTCCACCTGTGGTAAAGCGTTCTATTTCTCTTCCCAGTTCGTCGCGTTTCAGGGTGGTTTGCCACTTCTGGTGCTGTTCTTTGAGTTCGTTGCTTTGTGCCTCGATGCGTTCCAATTGTCCTTTTGAGTCGTAATACGTACTGATCTCTGCTCCCAATGAACTATTTATAGCAATACGCTGTCCCAGTTTATTGTAAGTAGAGGTAAGGGTAATGGCATTTTTGGTGTTATCGAGCTGTTGTTTCTGGGTTTCTTTTACGATACGCCCCATTTCATCACGTTCCAGAAGGACACTTACATTTTGATTTACAGCCTCTGTTAAAAGTCCGTTTTTGTTGTAGCTGTAGGTTTCCCAGGTACCGTCGTGATAGTCGGCTCTGGTGATGCGTCCCAGTGCATCTTGTTCGTATTCGGTAAATCTGCCGTTGCCATGGTCTATTCTGGTGACTTCACCTGCAAGATTACGCTGGTATTTTTTGACCATACCGTCAAAAGCAGTTTCTTTGATTATTTGTCCGGCTTTGTTGCGGCTAAAATAGTAGACTTCGTTGTCTTCGTTTTTGATGGCTTGCAACTGTTCCATCTTGTCGTAATCAAAACGAACTTTCACGCCATTTTGCTCGCGTGTAGCAAGGCTTCCCAGTGGAGTATAACTAAACTTAATCTTGTTTTTATTGTCTTTTAGCGCTATGACTTCATCGTAATTGTTGTAGATGAACTGTATGACATTGCTGTCTTTCTCTACAATTTGTCTTACGCGGTCCAATGCATCGTAGCTAAAATAATCGGCCATTTGCATTGGGGTGTAGATCGCCTGTACGCGTCCGCGATGGTCATACTCCCATGATTTTAGTTTTTGGTTGTTCTCACGCCATTCTATAAGATTATATTGATCGTCATAAATGAGTTCGAGTTTGTTGTTGTTTTTGGCCACTGTCGCTAATAGTCCATTATCGTGATAACTAAAGTGGGTAGTGGTTTTATCGGGAGCAATAATTGTTTTGAGCTGATCCTCTCTATCTTCTTTGTACAGATAAACGGTTTTATTCCCTTCGGGATCTATGGCAATCGATGGACGATTCTCCTCATCATAAATCATGATTTCTTCGGTACCATCCGGATAAACAGTGCCAGTTTTGTTTCCTCTGTCATCGTAATTAAAGCCAAGAATGCGTCCTTCCGGATCAATCTCGCGATAGAGCTCCATAAACTCGGTATAATCGTAAAAGGTACTGTTACCCATTGGGTCTTTTACTTGTGTAATCAGCTGGCTTGGCTCGTAATAATAGGTGGTTACGGCCAGATTAGAGTCTGTTATCAGATTGTAACCTTCCTCAGGGTGGTATTCCATCCAGCCTTCCTGCCAGCCACCATCACCCCAGGTGTGTATACAGCGGTTATAGGTGTCATATTCCCAGTAAAAAGCTTGTCCGTTACGGTCGGTTTTTTTAACCATTAAATGATTTTCATATTCAATGGCTGTCGGTTTTTGCAGTGCATCAATAATCGCACTTATGTTACCTTGCTTATCGTACTCGTAGGCTACTAAAAGTTCGTCCTGTTCCGGTCCGGCAAGCTCCAGCTTTTGAATAAATCCATCCTTAGTGCTTACTTTGATTTCTCTGCCTGCAGCATCGATGATTTTTTTCAGACGATTAGCTGTAAATTCGAAAATTAAGCAAAGTCCGTTAGCATTACTAATTTTGGTAAGCTGGTATTTTTTGCCATCAAAAAGGGTAAACTCATAAAAGAGTTTACTTTGATGATCGTAAGCCTGATAACC
This sequence comes from Flavobacterium tructae, assembly GCF_002217475.1. Lineage (GTDB taxonomy): Bacteria > Bacteroidota > Bacteroidia > Flavobacteriales > Flavobacteriaceae > Flavobacterium > Flavobacterium tructae. Next base: position 2,274 of record NZ_MUHH01000056.1, on the reverse strand, counting down.
ATCCTGAGTTCTTTTGAGGGTAATTTTTTCTTCACGTAAATAAAACTCTTCTTCAGGCAGCAGCATCGGAAAAACAACAAGTCGCCCGTCCTCCATGCGAAATCCTAAGGCATCGTCCTCGAGGTATAATTCTACGGCTCTGTCATATACGCAATGTACACCATGACCCAGCCAACCTACATATTGGGAATCTGAATACCAGCTGCGTTTCCAATTTAGAGGAATCGGACTGGTCAAATCAAAATCACTGCCTTCATAAATCACCACGCCATTGACCACATTTACGGGGTCATTAACACATTTTCGGAGTCCATCTTTAAGCCCATTAGGACCTTTTGATCCCTTAAGGTTAATCTTTTTAACAAGACCTCTAACTTTTTTCATTAGAGTACTAAAGCCAATACTAGCTAATAATCCTGTAAGAACCCCACCCCAATCGGGAGGATAGGGACCGCCAACCATTACGGGTTTTCCGGTAGGAATAGGCAATGAAAAGGAGGTCGGGGCAAAAAGAGTTGGGGCAAACGGCAGCATTTTCTTGCCTATTTTGGTTTTCCCTAAAGACATGGAGAGCGGAATCCCAATATCATTACAGGTCATTAGCATATGTCCTTTGGGGCTCATTCGGGTACCGTCTGAGAATACAGTTTTAGAAGCAAAAAAGTTCATGCTTTCATGGCCTATGATAGGTGTCATAAGCCAGGGCGGTGTAAAAAGAGGAATGTGCATCAGAGGTATTATGATACCACTGGTGTCTGAGTTTCCACGTTTAAATCCATTTACATGTACCGTGGCACCTAAAAACGGAATATAATCAAATGGATCAATGACAATGCCTATATAAGGATGAAAAGGGTTAAAAGGGGGTAGTGTAGTAAAATGGATGTCTATCCCCACTACAATGGTTAAATGGTTATCGGTTAATAGCATGTTTAGTAGGTGTCGCTTAATTATTGGGTGCTTCTATTATATTTGGGGCTTATTTATTTGCTATCCAATGTCATCACTAAAAGAATGATATAGCTATAGCATTTTGTAAATAAATTATGTTCACTTTATTTCTTGTAGGAAGAAGAAGAATATCGAAATACAGTTATGAACGAAAATACAACAGTATTTTGGATACACAAACTAATTTGTAAGATTTATTATAAAGAAAAGGCTCTAATTTGTTAGTTTAAGGAATTAGAAAAAAAGCATAAAAAAATCCCACTTCGTAAGAAATGGGATTTCTGTGACCCCTACGATACAAATTTCAAACCATTTTATGCAGGATTTAAAGAAATTGGCTTACTTTCAAGTGAATTTGTAAGGCAATTATTTTAATTTTTTAATGCGAAACGGTTTGGATGTCCTGTCAAGGTTAAATGTTAAAAAACGTTAAAATTTTAAATTTCTGATTTGGTAAAGTATCAGTCGAAACAATTTAGATTATGAAAAGTAATCTATGGTATTCTACTTTGACTACTTAAAATTAAACAATTATCATTAAACTATTCAAGTCAAAATTTGACGTTGATTTTTGTCTTTTATAAACGAGGGAAGTAGTTATGGAAAACCGTAACAAATAAAGATTCCATTTATGTAATTTTAATGCTTTTAAATCAATCACCTTTTAATAGGTAAGCCTTAGGTGATATCGATATTTGAGTAAAGTTTTACTAAGATATAATTTGTATTAGTTGATATCCAAAGTAACGAGTTTAATCTATATTTTTTTGAGCAATTTTAATTATGACTACTGATATTTTATTATTATTTACCAATTATTGCGATAGTACTTTGCCGTCTATAAAACGAGGCGCAACACTAACGGATAAATACCATGCATTAGGAGTTCCTACCGCAACCAATTTTTTTTCAGTTAATGAGTTATTAAGCTTTATAGAAAATAGATTAAAGAAGATTTGCAATGTGAATCCTGAGCAAGATTTCAGGGTATTGTCTAAAGTAAGAAAAAGTCTAATTTTTGAAGGAATAATTAAAAGAAACAGACAATATTACAATTACTTAGATATTGCTCTTACTCTAGAAGGCATAATTCGCAGCGATATTAAAAACATTCCTGACTTTGAAAATTTGGTATGGGATGAAATAATTCAATTAGTAAAAAATTATTTATTACTATCAGATGCATATTGTCAATTAAGAAAAGATTATTATAAGAAAGAAATTGATACTGCAAAAGCAATTATCAATTTAAATTCGCTAGGATGTGATATTAAAATAGTTAATTGCAATATTGTTATAAAAAAGGAGGAATTAATATTAAAG
>NZ_MUHH01000055.1 GCF_002217475.1 Flavobacterium tructae | reverse complement strand
TCTGACTTTGCGCTTTTTTTACACTTATTGAATTAATAAAGTTCGTAAAAGTCTCCCGGTTTTTTATTTTATTTCTTAATATTATTTTGATTCTTTCTTTTTCAGAAATTGTATATAATAAATTTAGTTTTAAAGTCTTAGACTTCACGGTTTATGTATTTTAAACTAGACGTTTCAAGTTGGCGCAAAGTCAGAGACGTTTGCGCAGCGCTTGTGAGATATACTTTGCGGAGCGAGAAAACATGCTGATTATCAGACCAGCAAAAGAAATCAAAAATTGAATCTATTATTCAAACTAAACCCCGCTGAAATGAGCGGGGTTTAGTTTTTTTTTATAACCTTATCGTTAGAGATCGAAAGACTTTCTTATAACAAATTGGAAGTTTCATTTTATTTCTTCAATACCCTAAAGCACTTAATCTAATTCTGCTCTTGAAAACAGATCAAGAATTAACACTTTGTTTTCACAAGCTTCTTTAAATGAAATAATAAAAGATTTTAAGGCTTCGGAATCTGAAGAATAGGCACAAAACATGCTTCCTTCGGGATCAAACTTTACGACATCAACAAACTCAGGTTTTTGTTCTTGCAAAAATACCTGCGCTAAAGAAGCCCAATCATATCCATTCCCTTCAAAACCTTCTTCTTCTCTGGTTTCAAAAATTTCGGTTTTATACTCCCCAACATTAAGGCATACCGAAACACTATTTTCATGTTCAACCCAAAAAAAAGGATCTATTGACTCCATAAAATCATCCAAATTCATATAATTTTTAAATTTTATCTAGTTCAGAAAATAATAAATCAGCTGATTCTTTAACACCATCCCTAAAACTAGCAGGTATTTTTTTTCCACACCTTTCGAACCAGGCATAAAAAGTTTCTTTAATTTGGTTTCTGTTTAGTTTTGCTACCCTTCTATTCGCCATTTCAGGATATTTCTTACTTAAATATACAAAAACATCAATATGAACCAATAGAGCTTGGCTAGCCTCGTCAGCTGTTCTTAACCATTCTTCTACCTCTAAGATTTGTTTTATTGCCAAATTAAAATAACGAGCCGGCTCTAAATCAGCCATTTGATTTCCTTCTGGTGCTGCACTGTAAACTTTCATTTATTCTATATAAATTACAAATAAAAAACTGCCCCTGTATTAAGGCAGCTTTTGGTCTTTTCTCTACTTTTCATCAAATTTTCTAATGTTTACAAACAAAACACTCACGTCAGCTACACAGCCATTAAGAATTCAACTTAATTTAATAGATATTTTTATTCAAGAAAGTCATATTTTCTATTATTTCATTTTCAACTTTTGACTCTGGCATACTTTCACTAAAGCCTAATTCACTAATAAAAAGCAATTTTTTTAATTGGACCATTCTATAATCATACTCTAATTCAATATTTTTATTTGCAATTGCTTCTTCAATTCTATCATATAATAAATCATCTCCATCTAACCTTCTTTGTCTAGCTTTCGAATTTATCTTGACAGCCATTTCACTTCCAATATTAAATGCCGTTTTAATTTTTTCAATAACTCTAACGCTATCCTCAATTTTTAAGAAATCTCTATTAATTCTTGACATTAACGTTAATGAGGATTCAATCCAAGTCCAAATATTTTTATTAGAAGTTATCTCGTATCCTAAAAAATATTCTTGAAATTGTAATACAGTTTCTTTCTCATTTAAAATATACAATGTAAACAACAAATCATTTAAATTTTCTTGAATTTGGGCTTCATCTAAATCCTCAGAATTACTAATTAGCAGATTGGCTACTTTATATACATTTTTATCCTTTGGAAGTATGTCAATTATCTGTTCTATTCTTTCTTTCATTTTTAGTCTATAATATTAATTTTTACTTTTGTTCCAGGGTCGTATTCAGATAAGGCATTACCAATTGCTGAACCAGCACCTCTATTGTCTGAAGGATTTATATATCTAACACTTGCTCCTGCACCTCCCTCTTTAAACATCGCCATAGGCCACTCATCTCTATCAAATCCTTTTTTCGTTGGAGTTCCTTCTAAAGATGCTTTCCTATTTGCCGCTGCTCCCAATCTATCGATCGTTACAATATCTGGATGACCTGCTGCAATTGCATCTTCTATATGTTTAGTCGTTTCCGGGTAATCACTTCTCTTGATTGTTGCAACTATATCATGTGTAATACCATCGCCTTCAGATATTGTACATTTATTTAATCCAAGTATATCAACAAAACTATTTGTGTTGTGTACATACGCATATAATCTACTACCACCAAAAAGTCTAATTGGATCTTGACTAATATATCGTCCAGTTCTTGGACTATAATACCTAAACCTATTATAATAAAGTCCAGTCTCTATATCTTCATATTGTCCTAACTGTCTAAAAGGAATAAAGTTTCTATCGCCTTTCAAATTACGGACATCTCCATAAATATCATAATCGGTTTCCCAAATTAGCTCCCCAACTTCGTTGTAAGCTTGTACAGGTCTCCCAATATAATCATTAATTATTGAGAACTTTTCTTCTCCAATTATTTTGGCACTTGGTACAAAAGAACCTCTTTCATACACCCAAGTTACCAGATCTTTAATTGGCTCAAGTTTATCATAGACTAAGTCATCCTCAGTGGCAATTAATTTAGGGCGATCTTTTAAATCGTACTTCCATTCGTGAATAAGAACATTTCCATCCCAAACATAACGATTTATTTTTTGGTTTGCAATTTTTGCGGTACGTCGGCCCAGGGCATCGTACTCAAAATATACTTTCTTACCATCGGGGTTGGTGATGCTCTCCAGCATGCCGTTGGCCAACCAGCTATAGGTGGTATCACCGTCCTGCCACTGCTCGTGTTCTTGCTGTAATCTGTTTTCTTCGGTTTCGTTGCCCGCCAGTTTGTCGATCCAGTTGGTTGGTTCTTCGAATTTTAATTCTTCGTTGATGTTTCTGGTGCTTTTGTGTATCAGGTTGCCCAGTTCATCGTATTTGTAATGGTACTTTTCATCCTGTAGTAACTTACCACCTTTACCATACTTGCGATCGCTGCGATCCGGAGTTTTGTAAAGATTCCCTACTGCGTCCGGGGTTTTGTAAAGCTGTTCTTTACCATTATAATCTGCCTTTGCCAAATTACCAAAATCATCATAATCAAAATAGGTGATATTGGAGGTTATTTGGTTTACCGCGCTGCGCAATTGCTGGTTGGTATCCCAATTGTAATAACGTGATCCGGTGCGTTTGCCATTGGCAAATACTTCCTGTTCTTTTTGTTTCCCGCTGTTGTTGTAGCTGGTTTTAATATGGAGTCCGCCTGTGGTAAAGCGCTCTATTTCTCTTCCCAGTTCGTCGCGATTCAGTGTAGTTTCCCACTTCTGGTGCTGTTCTTTGAGCTCGCTGCTTTGAGCTTCTATGCGCTCCAACTGTCCTTTTGAATCGTAATGAGTATTGATCTCTGCTCCTAATGAGCTATTTATACCTATACGGTGTCCTTGTTTGTTGTAAATGAAGGTAAGGGTAATTGCATTTTCGGTGTTATCTAGCTGCTGTTGCTGGGTTTCTTTTACGATACGTCCCATTTCATCACGCTCTATAAATATACTTACATTCTGATTAACTGCCTCCGTTAAAAGTCCGTTTTTGTTGTAACTATAAGTTTCCCAACTGCCATCGTGATAATCAGCTCTGGTAATTCGCCCCAAAACGTCCTGTTCGTATTCGGTAAATTTTCCGTTGCCGTGATCAATTCTGGTAACTTCACCCGCAAAATTACGTTGGTATTTTTTGACCATACCGTCAAAGGCAGTTTCTTTGATTATTTGTCCGGCCTTGTTGCGGGTAAAATAGTACACCTCGTTATCTTCGTTTTTGATCCCTTGCAATTGCTCCATCTTGTCGTAATCAAAACGCACTTTTACACCATTTTGTTCGCGTGTGGCAAGGCTTCCCATTGGGGTATAACTAAACTTAACGCTATTTTTATTGTCTTTTAAAGCTATTACTTCGTCATAATTGTTGTACGTGAACTGTATGACATTGCTGTCTTTTTCTACAATTTGTCTTACCCGATCCAGCGCATCGTAGCTGAAGTAATCAGCCATCTGCATTGGGGTGTAGATCGCTTGTACGCGTCCACGATGGTCGTACTCCCATGATTTTAACTTTTCACCATTCTGACACCATTCTATAAGATTGTATTGATCGTCATAGATCATTTCGAATTTATTGTTGTTTTTAGCCACTGTCGCCAGTAGTCCATTATCGTGATAAGTGAAATGACTAGTGGTTTTATCAGGAGTAATAATCGTTTTGAGCTGATCTGGTCTATCTTCTTTGTACAAATAAACAGTTTTATTGCCTTCGGGATCTATGGCTATCGATGGACGGTTTTCCTCATCGTAAATCATGATTTCTTCTGTCCCATCTGGGTAAACGGTACCGGTTTTGTTCCCTCTGTCATCGTAGTTAAAGCCAAGAATGCGTCCTTCAGGATCAATCTCGCGATAGAGTTCCATAAATTCGGTGTAGTCGTAAAAGGTACTGTTGCCCATTGGGTCTTTTATCTGTGTGACCAATTGGCTAGGCTCATAATAATAAGTGGTTACGGCCCTATTGGCATCAGTTACTAAATTGTAACCTTCCTCCGGATGGTATTCCAGCCATCCTTCCTGCCATCCGCCATCACCCCAAGTGTGGATACAACGGTTTTGATTATCGTATTCCCAATAAAAAGTTTGTCCGTTTCGATCTGTTTTCTCTACCATCAAATGGTTCTCGTAAGTGATCATAGTAGCTTTTCGAAGCGCATCGATAATAGCACTAATGTTACCGTCCTGATCGTACTCGTAGGCTACCAAAAGCTCGTCTTCTTCCGGTCCAACAAGTTCTAACTTCTGAATAAATCCGTCCTTAGTACTTACTTTGATCTCTCTGCCAGCTGCATCGATTATTTTTTTCAAACGGTTTGCTGTAAATTCAAAAATGATGGAAAGTCCGTTTGGATTGTTTATTTTGGTAAGCTGATATTTTTTACCATTAAAAAGGGTAAACTCATACAAGAGTTTACTTTTATGTTCGTAGGCTGTATAACCTTCTTGTGTTCTTTTCAGGGTTATTTTTTCCTGACGTAAATAAAATTCTTCTTCGGGCAACAGCATTGGAAAAGCCACAACTCGTCCGTCATCCATACGAAGTCCAAGGGCATCGTCTTCTGGGTACAACTCTACCGCTCTGTCGTATACGCAATGTACACCATGACCCAGCCATCCTACATATTGGGAGTCTGAATACCAGCTGCGTTCCCAGTTTAAAGGAATCGGACTGGCGAGTTCGAAATCGCTTCCTTCATAAATCACGGCGCCATTAATAAGGTTAACGGGTTCGAATCCTGCTTTACACAATAATCGACTAAGTTTATTAGGGCCTATCGCTCCTTTAAGAAGTTTATTGAATGCTTTTTTTCCGACTTTCATCAAGGTACTAAAACCAATACTAGCTAATAAGCCTGTAAGGACTCCTCCCCAATCGGGAGGATAGGGTCCACCAACCATTACGGGTTTCCCCGTTGGGATAGGCAAGGAAAACGAGGTTGGGGCAAAAAGGGTTGGGGCAAACGGTAGCATCTTCTTGCCTATTTTGGTTTTCCCTAAAGACATCGATAGGGGGATGCCGATATCATTACAGGTCATTAGCATATGTCCTTTGGGACTCATCCTCGTGCCGTCTGAAAAAACGGTTTGTGAGGCGAAAAAATTCATACTTTCATGGCCTATGATGGGTGTCATAAGCCAGGGTGGTGTAAAAAGTGGAATATGCACCAGTGGAATTATGATCCCGCTGGTATCTGAGTTTCCACGTTTAAAACCATTTACATGCACAGTGGCACCTAAAAACGGAACGTAATCAAAAGGATCCATCACAATACCTATATAAGGATGAAACGGGTTAAATGGAGGCAGGGTTGTAAAATGGATGTCTATCCCCACCACAATGGTCAAATGATTATCGGTTAGTAACATAATTAATAGGTGTTGCTTAATTGATATTCCTCTTGTATCTGTTTGGCTATTTGCTTTGGATTGTCGTTCCAGTTTTCTCCAAAAATGAGTACCATTCGTTTAAAAACAGCTTCTTTTTCTGAATACCCAATTTTAGGATCACTTTCTAAATAACTGTCAGCAATAAAAGTAAAGTTGACAATTTTAAGGATTTCGTCGGTTAGTTCGTATCCATACTCAAAAGCATCATTTAAAATTTCGGTATATCGACTGCCTTTTTTCTTGGCAGCCAGCAGTAATGCATAATTGTACCCGTTGATCACCTGCATTTCCTGATTTATTTCCTTAGCAATTGCTACTTGTTTTAAAAAATAATCAATCGCAGTATCTGTATTTCCGATAATGCTGTGATGAGAGCCTTTATAAACTAATAATTGCATTAAAATTCCCGCGACATCATCCTTCTCTTTATAAAACGGAGTCGTTATTTTAATTCCCTTATCCAATAGTTGATGAATAAGTTCCTTCTCATCTTTAAATTGGAATAAAAAGCTGGCATAAATTAAATAAGACGAAGCCCAAAAACTGGTTTCTCCGGTACTCTTACTAATATCGATAAGCTCATTACCCAGTTTTTTTACTTTCTCCTGTTTTTTATTTTTTGCTGCCTCACCAATTTCAAACAAACATTTTCGGTAACGTACCTGTGGATCATTTGGATTTCCTTGTGTAGCTATTTCTTTGTAAGCTTTGTTTATTTCCTGATTTGGAATTTCTATGATGGTTCCGTTTTCCTTTGCTGCAAAAACTACATCGCGATACTGCTGTCTTTCCTGATAATCCAAAAACAGAAAACCTACATTTTCCGGCAATAAAACGGCCAGTTCATTGAGACTTTCGGTCAACAAATCGGCATTGCTAACTTTTTTGATTAATAAACTTACGATCAAAAGATTTCCTGTTTTTGCTTCAAATTCTTTAAAACTAATGAGCATTTTGATGTAGAATTCCTTCATACTTTCAATACTAAGCTGATTAATTTCCGGAAGTACTTCTTTAAAAGTGGCAAAATCTTTCCAATTCCAATTGGGATTTTTTTTCAGATCTTCTTCAAAAGTTACAATCCATTGCTCTATGATCGTGCTGTAAAAATCTTTTTTATCATCAAAATCAACAACAAAAGCAACAAACGAATCTTCGGATTTACCATAAGCGGAAGATTCTAAGTGAATGAAAGCATCCAATAAAGGAAAATCATCCTTAAAACAAACCATACTGAATACTTTAGCTTTTGGCTTTTCTTTTCGGGTTTTGTTCCAGATTTTCTGAATGTTCTCGACTCTTACAGCGATAGGATTGTGCGTATTATGCATTTTTAAATTCTAATTTAAGTTCACCACTCCACCTTTAACATTGGTCATTGTTTTACCGTCTATGTCAACAACCTTTCCTTCTGCCAAAATGGTATTTTTACCTTTTATATTGATACTTGGCGCTTCATTACCGATTTGAGTGTCACTTTTCACACTCACCTCATCCGTACCAACAGCAACTATTTTTTTACTGTCGACATTGACCTCATTTATACCATTTATATTTACCTTTTCATCAGCAAGAATGTTAATCTCTTTAGACAAAACGTCTATTTTGTTTGGAGCATAAATGGTCATGGTCCCGTCACCGTTAAGTTTTACCATATTACCGCTTGGGTCTGTTGCGGTAAAACTATTATCTCCTTCATCTAAAACTAAAGAAGTACCACCTCTGGTCGCAAAGCTCCTTTTGTTGTTATCCTGGCCACCGCCTCCGCCACTTTTTCCATGAAATACACTTCCCAAAATGAAAGGTCTGTTTGGATCTCCATAACGGAAATGAACCATAACATGATCCCCTACATCCGGAATAAATACCATTCCTCTGTTACTTGCTACTTTTCCGCTGCTTCCCGCATCAGGAGTTAGAACACGAAGCCAGGCTGTTTTCATAGAAGTACCTTGCTGCCAAAGCATTTGCACTCTAATTCTTCCTTTATTTTTAGGATCGGTATTGCTTTCTACCAGAGCCTGCTGTGTCTGTGCTATTGGATAAGCTACATCGGGTTCCGGAAGACTTAATACTTTTGAAGGTATCGCTCTGAAGTTATTTTCGTATTCTCCTAAATGGGTCGCATAGTGGCTAATTTCGGTAATAATATAGGAGCCTACTTCTTGTGTTATCATACTTTCGTTTTCTAAAACACTAGATTTTATGTTGACTATGCTTCCTATTTTTAATTTGGTATTTTTAGTAGTTGCCGAAACATAATTGGTATCGGCAGCAGCGCTTTCCTGTTTCTTTTTTAAGAAAGATTCTAAAACCAAATCGTCGCCTGTACTCACTATTCCGTGTGTAAATGCCGGTGTTGCAAATACCTCTTTTGAAGTAGCAAAAGCTTCATTGCCTAATTTTGGCAAACCGCCTACCGTGTCTTTCGATTTTGCGGTATAGCGTTTGTCAGCGCTTTCGTTATAAGTAAAAGCACTAAATTTATTTGGTACCGCCTGTACGGATATTTTTAGTTTTGAGATATCACTATTGTAGGTCAGAGAGATCGGCTTGTCGAAACTTTTAGGTTTACCGAAGATTAACTTCTCTCCATCATAATACAACCATTCATTGTATTGTTTTGCCAATCGCTGAATGAACTGAAAATCGGTTTCAAGGTATTGATTCTGGTAGTCCATTTTGCTGGAATATTCAGGGTTTACCTCGTTTTGCAACTGCTCTCCTGCTCCATTTTTTATGGCTTCTTTAACGATATCTTTTAAATTCATTTCTTCCCAGGAATGCAGCTTTTCACCGGACTCCAGCAAGATGGTCTTTGAATAACCCGATACGACAATATGGTTACCCGAATGTCCCATTTCCTGATCAAAATCGATATTGGTCACTACTCCTAAAAAGTTGTTTTTGTCTTCAAGAATGATGTGTACCACTTTACCCAGCCAGGCCTGAGCATTTTCAAGCGTATAGGCCAAAGGACTTTCGACAACAGCATGAGGAACACGAATTTCAAATCGATGATGATCGTTTATCACTTGTACCAATTCTATACTGGTAAAATGGCTTATTCTCTTGGAATCTATTCCAAAAATTATGGTTTGTGGTATCATTATTTTAATCTTTTTAGTTAGTACTAACTATTTATGTCTATCGGATCAGTGTGGTGTTATTTAATTTTTATAAATCTTGTATCGATTATTATATTTTTAAGGAATGTTATTATTATCTGTATTTAAAAACTTCAACAATGTCTCATTGTTCTCTAACATTTCGGGGGTTAAATTCAACTCTTTAGTGCCTTGATGCGTAATTAAATTTCTACCAATTTTGTAATAATGAACGGTTGTTTTTCCTTCATAATTTAAGCTGTTCGCGCTTATAATTATGTTGTTTTTTTCATTAAAATAAAAAGAATTAATCCCGGTAGTAATGATATCAGATCTTTGTTTGAACTGATAATTAATTTCTTTTTTATTAACTAAATCAATTGCAATCAGATTTATTCTATTATTTACCTCACTCAGGGGCAATAAAAGAATATGATTGTTTGTGATGTAAACGTTTGTCGATTTATCATTGGCAATAAGACCATTTATGGGAAATACATTATCGAATCGATTTGGATATGCGATTCTAATAATGTTATGTCTGCCCTGATTCACATAAATACTATCTTTATAATATTTAATGGTATATAAAAGTCCCTTTCGATCTTTAACTTCTAAACTGTCAATTTCAAATTTTACCTGTTCCTTCTTAATTTCATTTATCGAAATAACATTTTCTTTATTCTTCGAATTACATCCAAGAAAAACAAAAAAAGTTAAGATTATAAGTAATTTAAGTTCGCTAGTTAATTTCATTTGAAACGGTGTTAAATTTTTCGTTCTGAATCACCAACTGTCTTTTTTCTTCTTCCAGTGTACTTTTTACGGGATCAGTAAACAAAAGTGAATTGCCTGTCAGGATTGTATTTATTTCCTTTAACCTTTCTTTATTAGCCTCTATCTGAAAGTCTAAACTATTTTTGAAACGCTTCTTTACTCCGCCGATCTGTTTGAGCAGATGCTCTCCATAATGATTAGCACCTCTGCTGTCCATATCAGCATTATAGGCGTACTTTCCTCCATGTCTTTCTTTGGCTGTAGGATAATATGTTCCTGTATTAAAAGCCTTGTCAATATCATCTGCTGTTATGGTGTCATTTTTTATTATACTGGAAAAATGACTCCAGTTTTTGTCTATTTTGTTAAAATAATCCGTCAAAGCGGCCTGATAACCACCCAAATTGGAATAATCTTTAACGGTACCATGACTGGTACTTCTTTTGAAGGGTTTTCCCATAACTCCAAATAAGTTATAGTCCCCATGTTTTATTGCGGATGCTCCATATCCACTTTCTAAACTTGCCTGTGCCAATACCAATAATGCACCTTGGGAAGATGCACCTTTTGCTTTTGCAAAATCATATATTTCGACTGCAATTGTGGTCAAAAACTGATGGTGAACCGGTTTTTCTTTTTTAGGTGGTGCACTTATAGCTTTAGCTTTAACATCTTCGGCTACACGATTCCCTTGCGGGCTTCTTCTTTGCATCATTGCGCCCACTTTATCCGTATTTTCCCACTGACCTGTTTGTCTATTATACTGAGGTCCTTTGACACCTAATGAACTGGCGTTCTTATGTTTTCCTGAAGATGAAGTTTTAGCCATGAGATTGCTGATTAGATTGAGACACCTCAATAGTCATAAAACAATATCTCTTTTGGGGATTTATTTTGTAGGTTATTTTTTGTGGTATCATTGGGGTTTGGGGGTTATTTTATTAAGAAGGCTTCCCTATTAAAATTGCTTTAATATAAAATCCCTTAGAAAAGTATATTTTAGAAATACACTTATCTACTGCATAAAAAGAAAAAAATATTTCAACTTTCAGATAATGGAACTAAAAACAGTACGAACGAAAATCTTTTACTAAGATTTTCCTTCAGCTGAACCGCTAAATTTAAGAGTTAAAAATCAGTATCTTTTTATTTTTAAGGAAACAAGAAGCGATATGGTATCGCTTCTTGTTTTCACAACTAGCAAAAATTAGATTTTAGCCCAGTTGTTATCTAATGTAGCATTACCTAATGTAATTTTCTCTGCAGAGAATGTAATCTCAGTAGTCATTGGAGTTTCAGCCAAAGCGTCTAACTGCTCGCTAAAGAATACAATAAAAGCATTTTCAAAAGAAAGTTCTTTCATTACTTGCTCAGAGTCAGCTTTGAAAAATTTTACTTTTCCGCTTACTGGTTTGTGTTGACTGTTTACCGCTTGTTCGATAACTGTAGTGTTGTCTGTAGATTTAACTCTTAAGTTTAATCTTCCTCCTTTAATTTCAGAAGAAACAGCTCCTTTACCGTCAGTATGTCTTAACATATCAACTTTTGAAAATAATACTTGGTACTCGTTTCCTTCGAATTCTAAAACTGCTTTAAATGCCATAATAAAAAATTTAAGTTGTTAAAAAATGTTTTTTTTTAGAATCCTCTTTCCTTTTGTATGACTAGTATGAACAAAAAAAAGAGGTATTCTACATGATTTTAGAATACCTCTTTTTGTACTAACGTACTTTTTATAATTGCTTCTTGTAGGAAGATGAGGGTGATTCGCAATCAATATTTGTACGAATATACAAATACAATTTTGAAAAACAAGTTAATTCGTAATCTTTTTCATAGAAATAAAGAAAAAATATTGCTTTAAGCCAATCAAAAATGTAAGAATCCAGTATTTACGGGGGCTGACAGAAAATTCATCTTTTTCTTCTACTACCAAAATAGTCGTATAAAAAAAATCTTACCGGACTCTTTCTTATTTTTTCAGTACTTTTTTTATGAATTTATCCCGTTCTTTGGATTCGTAAAAATCAAAACAGTTACAAAAAACAATACCACTATTAAAAACTATTCCTTCTTTTATTTTTTTTATTTAGTCAATAATCTCTTTTTGAATACTGGGACGATATATCTTTCAATTTCTCTCCATTCAAAATGAACACTAAACTCTTCATATCCACTATTCCTATAATTTTTAGTATCAAAAATTGAAAAATAAAAGTCCGGAACGCTTTTACTTTTATCTATGATTATTCTAAAATTTAATAAATCACTTGGTTTTAATGGCAAATTAATGTCCTGATCTTTTAATTTTTTTCTAATTTTTTTTAACAGTCCGGGTTTATCTACAAATAAATCTACTCCAACTCGTTTACCATTATTCAGATCAAAACAATAATACTGAATTGCTTCCCACGGTGATCCATAAGATTGAATTCCGATCGAAAAACTAACGATCTTATTTTTATCATAGTAAATTTCATAATGTTCAAATCCCGAATTTGACTCTCGTAAAGTATTGTTCAAAATACGTTTAGAGAGCGTATCTTTTTTCATTCTGATTCTATCCTCAGGTTTACCAACAAAAGATTTGTCAAATACTTCATAAGTACTCTGCGTAATTCCATATACTTTATTATTTATCTTCTCAACATCCGGATTGATTTTTAATTCTTCAATTATCAAAAAGCCAGAATCTACAAATACTGAATCTTTTAAAATTTTAAGGTTCTGACTATGTAGTGAAATTGAAAAAAAAATAAGTACTACTGTTATAAATTTGTTTCCCATTTCTATTTTGATTTTGTCTCTTCTTTTGACTGAGAGTACTAAATTTTATGCATTAGCAATATAACTAATAACGATAATTTCATTTTAGTTCCATTGGAATTTTTGCTTGTTCTTGTTCATTTCTAAGCATTTTTCTAAAGAATATTTATTCGGACAATGAAAACATTCTTTGTTTTCTTTATACTTAAACAATTCATTAAAATCTAAAGTATCGTTAACTATCTTTTTGCTAGTATTTTGTGAACAAATAAAACTTGAGGGATAATTTACATAATCATTTCCTTGTCTCTTTTTTGAAATAGATGAATTACTATAACTAAACTGTTTAAAAACAACAAACTGCTTATTTGTATTTTTTATATATAATTTATCAGAAGTTGAATTCAACGTATTATTAAACGTAATTATAAGATTTTTTCCTTTTAGAATATTTTCAACAGTATATA
>NZ_MUHH01000054.1 GCF_002217475.1 Flavobacterium tructae | reverse complement strand
TTTACCACTTTTTAATTTATCGTACGCACTTTGCAATTTTCTCGTATCCTCTTCAAATCCTGAATCTTCCGGAATTATTTTAAGTTCCTCTGAAGAAAACGAACTTAACAATTTTAATATTTTTTCTTTTATTTCCGGTTGAAACTCTAATCTAATTGCTTCCATAATACTTTCATTTACAATACAAAGATAAACTTTTTTTATTCTGATCATTTCACATTTAACTTTCTGTAAAACCTAACAAACAAAACAACTAGTTTAAGATTCTTAAAACAATCAAGATACATTTTACCTCATAAAAAATCCGTTCTGAGCTTTTGTTCAAAACGGATTTTTTCCAAATATTCAAAATCTAAAAAAAATAACTTCTATCTGTTAAACAGTCTTCTAAAAAAACCTCTTTCCTCCTCTTCATCATTTTCCTGCACTTCATACTGAGCAAACTTTGCCTGCGATTTCTCATGTTCATAAATTAACTCCTTAATATATTCAACATAAGTCCTCTTTTTTTCCTCCAGAAATCCAATAAGATACTTCTCACTAAACTCCATGCCGCTCGCTGCCTCGATTTGTAACAGTTTTTTGTATAGCGGCTCAATATGCAAGGCAATTACCTCTTGTGGGACTGCCTGTCGTCTTCCAAAATAATTTACAATAACTCCGTTCTCGTCTTTTGCAATCTCAAAATCGGTAATAACCCAATAGTAACGTCCTGACTTTGCTAAATTCTTAACAATAGCATGAAAGTTCTTTCCATTTTTAAGATTCTCCCAAAGCACCTTAAAAATAACTCTCGGCATATCCGGATGACGTATAATATTGTGTGGCTGCCCCATTAACTCATAATCTTCATAACCGCATACATCCACAAATACTTCGTTGGCATACTCAATAATACCAAAAGCATTTGTTTTACTCATAATCACTTGTGTTTTATCCCACGTGACTTCTTTATCGATTACTGTAACAGGCGTTCGGAGTTGATTTTCTTGATTCATTTCTTACTGATTAAATATTTTTGTTTTGGAATGGTATTTCGCAATTCCTCTCTTTATCTTTCGGGAATTATACCGCGAAATTAATGAGAAGTAAAAACGCAAAATCTGATTTTTATCATGTTTTACCATCAAAAAAAAGCGTTTATAGATTAATCCCATTTTTGCATTTTCCATAAGCCTTATTTTATTTATCAAAATACAAACAAAAAGTTACACTTGTAACATTTTACAATAGCTTTACTTTTCTGCTTTTCCGCAAATACCTTATCTTTGCCAAAAATTAAAACTTATGAATTCTTTACAGACTATAATAGAACAAGCTTGGGAAAACAGAGCTTTATTACAAGAAACCACCACAACTGATGCTATCAGAGAGGTAATCGAATTGATTGATGCAGGAAAATTACGTTGCGCTGAACCTGTTGGTGACAAATGGCAGGTAAATGAATGGGTTAAGAAAGCTGTTGTAATGTATTTCCCGATTCAAAAAATGGAAACATGGGAATCCGGTATTTTCGAATATCACGACAAAATGTTGCTGAAAAAAGGTTATGCTGAAAAAGGAATTCGTGTAGTACCTAATGCTGTAGCCCGTTACGGAGCTTATATTTCAAGCGGTGTAATTTTGATGCCAAGTTATGTAAACATTGGTGCTTATGTTGACGAAGGTACTATGGTTGATACATGGGCAACTGTTGGAAGCTGTGCTCAAATTGGTAAAAATGTTCACTTAAGTGGTGGTGTTGGTATTGGTGGTGTTTTAGAACCATTACAAGCTGCTCCGGTTATCATTGAAGATGGTGCTTTTATTGGTTCTCGTTGTATTGTAGTAGAAGGAGTTCACGTGGGAAAAGAAGCTGTTCTTGGTGCTAATGTTTGCTTGACTGCTTCCACAAAAATTATCGATGTAACTGGTGATGAACCTGTTGAAATGAAAGGTTTTGTTCCTGCTCGCTCTGTCGTGATTCCGGGAAGTTACACTAAAAAATTCGCTGCAGGTGAATTCCAAGTACCATGTGCATTAATCATTGGTACTCGTAAACCATCAACAGATTTAAAAACTTCACTAAACAACGCACTTCGTGAGTACGATGTTGCTGTTTAACATATAATCTCTATAAATAATAAAGCGGAATGATTACTCATTCCGCTTTATTATTTTATATACTTTTTTTACTTATTCTGTTTTTGAAGTTTCAAAAGCTTAGCATATTTCATATAGGAGAAGAAAGCCTGAGTCATTGAAAAGGTGAAACCGTCTAATCCATGTAAAAAGCCTTTTTTAAAAAAATAACACCTAACAAAAGAAACTGTCCCATTTAATATAGGCTTAAAACTACTTACCCTTTTGTTCTGATCGTAAAGCTGCTGGGCATGCCAGGTTGAATATAAATTTTTCTTACTGATAAACTGTCCAAAACAGTCCCAGGCATAATGGTGTATATGAACTTTTAAGTGGGTCTTATTAGTACCACAAACTTTTTGATGTACACTATCTTTTGAAGGAGAAGCCGTTTGTTTGTTAAAAAATCGTGAAGTTTTATCAGGGTACCAACCTGCGAAATTAATGAGTTTACAGCCCATATAATTATACAGAGAGAAGGCATACACATCAAAATTCTGTTTTTCATATTGGCCTGATAATATAAATTTTTCAGCATCGTCAGCCAAGATCTCATCAGCATCTAAATTTAAAATCCAGTCATTTTTACAATAAGGAAGACCGTGAATTCTCTGAGGTCCGTCTCCTAAAAAGCTCTGCAAAACAACCTTAGCCCCTTTTTCTTCGGCAATTTTCACAGTATTATCTGTACTTAACGAATCTACAACAATTACTTCGTTACAAACCCTGAACAGCGCATCTATACATTTGCCAATGTTTTTTTCTTCATTATACGTTATTACTAATCCACTAATTTCCATAGCATTTTTTAAAATAATTTAAGCTTACCTATTTTCAATTTTAATTTAAATCTAAACAAACTATCTTCGCCTTTTATGTCTATTCTCTTTACCAAATAGTTATTTTTAAAGGGGAAATTATTTACTCTGTTGCCTATTCTCAAACCGTATTTTATACCGTTATCCCGCATCATATTTTCAAAAACAGCAAACTCAGAATGTTTCTTGGCATAATTCCCAAAAGGATATGCCAGAACAGGTTTTATATCTAATTGATTATCCAAAACAAAGGCATTAGACTTCGCAAAATCAGCTTCTAACTCGTCTTTAGACAACGAACTGTATCTTTTATGTTCAAAAGAGTGATACCCCAGCTCAATAAGATCAGGATTTAACCCTTTTAGCTGTTCGACACTCATAATTTTTTCTTTTCCTTCGATCCAATAATCAAAATTACCAACGTAAGAAAATGGTATAAAAAAAGAAGCTTTTAAGTGGTATTTTTCAAGCAAAGGCACCGCATACAACAACTGGCACTCGGTAACATCATCAAAAGTGATTATAATGCTTTTTGAAGGAAGTTCTTTTAAATTTTCTAAATCTTTAAAATGAAATGTCGTGTAATTGTTATCATGTAAAAATTTAAATTGTGATTCTAATTTTGCTACAGAAACACTTAAATCTACAGACTTTGCTTCGTCTTCTACAACATTATGATACATTAAAATTGGTAGCTTTGACATTCTCTATTTTTTTAGCAAATCTATCATTAATAGTATTATTTTTCACAAAAAAAACACTTTTAAGTAAAAAAAAAGAAATGAAACAAAAAACCTTATTATTGTTAAATAAAACCTGATCTTACCTTCTTGTAAATATAAGAAAAAAACTACGTATTATAATTTTTAAAGCAAATTTACCCCTAGATATATTGCAAAAAATATATCTGATACATGCAACAATCGAAAAACCAGGTAACAACACAGCGTGAAGGACCGTGCTAGGATCTTAAAAAACGGTACTGTAATTGAAATTGTACCTCCGTTTTTATCAAATTTTATTTTAGCCTCTTTTGAAGTTTTAAAAGCTTAGCATATTTCATATACGAAAAGAAACTCTGAATTATAGCTATCGACAAGCCGTCTATACCATTAAAAATACCCTTCTTAAAAAAGTAGCATCTGATAAACGCAACAGCCCCATTAATAACTGGCTTAATTGCGGTTATTCTTTTCCCCTGATCGAACAATTGTTGTGCATGCCAACCGGAATATTGGTTTTTCTTTGCAATAATCTGATCTAAAGAGTCCCAGCCGTAGTGCAAGATGTGTACGGAAACTTTTTTCTCGTTTTGAGTAATTATCTTCTGATGTACCTTAGAATCAGAAGGATGTGCTGTCTGTTTATTGAAAAAGCGAACTTTTTGATCCGGATACCAGCCTGAAAAATCGATAAGTTTATCGCCCAGAAAGTTTTTTACTCTAAAACTAAAAGCATCATAGTTTCCTTCAAGATATTTTTTATCTATTATAAATTTCTCTGCATCTTTATCCAGAAACTCATCGGCATCAAGATTTAAGATCCAGTCGTTTTTACAATAAGGCAATCCATGTGTACGTTGCGGGCCGTCGCCCAAAAAGGCCTGTTCAATAACTATCGCGCCTTTTTCTTTGGCAATTTCAACGGTACGATCTTTACTAAACGAATCTACTACAATTACTTCATCACACACTTTTAGTAAAGCATCTATACATTTACCAATATTTTTCTCTTCATTGAAAGTAATAACTAGACCACTAATCTGCATTTTCTTGGGGGAATTTGTTTTTTTGCAAAAATACGGCTTTTTATTCTAGTTACCTTATCTTAATCGTACGTTTGCACATTTTACAAAATTATTACTAATTTAGCCCACAAATTGAATTTTAAATAAATGAGAATATTAGTCATTCAGCAAAAAAGAATTGGAGATGTATTAACAAGCACTATAATCTGTAATAATCTAAAAACCAAATACCCGGATTCGATTATCGATTATATGTGTTACCCAAATTCTGTCGATGTACTAAAAGAGAACAAGAATATTGATAACATTATTCCTTTATCCAACAAGGTTAGAAAATCAACTCCTTCTCTGTTTAAATTTATTTTTCAAATCCGACGCAATAAATACGATGCTGTTATTGACGTTTATTCTAAGTTGGAAACTAATTTAATTACGTTGTTTTCAGGTGCAAAATATAAGGTTTCATATCGTAAATGGTACACCAAAATATGCTATAATTACACTTATGAACGCTTAGATGCTGTAGAATCAGAACACGGATTGGCCATTGAAAATCGTTTGATGCTTCTAAAACCGTTCATTTCTGAAAAGATTACAGATGTAAAACCAAAAATCTTTTTGAAAGAATCTGAAATTGATGATGCCAAAAAACTTCTGAAAAGCTACCAGGTTGATATGGAAAAGCCATTAATCATGTTTGGAATTTTGGGAAGCGAAGTTTACAAGACATATCCTTTAGAAGGAATGGCTAAAATTATCGATTTTACAGTTGCCAAAACCAACGCGACTATCATTTTTAATTATATCCCGGACCAAAAAGAACAGGCTCTCGAAGTATACAACCATTGTAGTGCCGAAACTAAAAAGCACATCGTTTTTGATTTGTACTGCACAGAGCTAAGACCTTTTCTGGCTTTACTTTCACAATGCGAAATGTTAATCGGAAATGAAGGAGGAGCCGTGAATATGGCCAAAGCACTTGAAATTCCAACCTTCTCCATATTTACACCATCTGTTAGAAAAGAGACCTGGCAAATATTTGAAAATGAAGCCAAAAACTTCTCTATTCACCTAAAAGATTTAAAGCCGGAAATATACAAGCAACACACCGAACAATACATAAAAGATCATACTTTTGAGTATTACGATGAGTACCCTTTAACTTTAATGCTTGAAAAACTGGATACTTATTTTCAGGAGTATAAAAATTGAAAATGAGTGAAGAACTTATGAATACTGCTGACAGGGAAAAATTGTCCGTTTTGATTATTACGCTTAATGAAGAACAGCATATAAAATCATTACTGGGAGATATCGATTTTGCCGATGAAATAATCGTAGTAGATTCATACAGTACCGATCGGACGCTGAGCATAATTGAATCTTTTAAAAACGTAAAAGTAATCCAGAATCCGTTCGTTAATTACACTTCACAACGTAATTTTGCGATTGATCAGGCAAAAAACTCCTGGATCTTATTTATCGATGCCGATGAAAGATTAACTCCGGAACTAAAACTGGAAATCGCAGCCACCATCAATCAAAAAGATACTGCAAGTGCCTATTTCATTTATCGAACTTTTATGTTCAAAAGCCGCAAGCTTCATTTTAGCGGCTGGCAAACGGATAAAATTTTCAGACTTTTTAATAAAACAAACTGTCGATACAATCAGGACAGAATGGTACATGAAAAACTGATCGTGAACGGACCGATTTCAACATTAAAAAACAAAATCATTCATTTCTCTTATACTTCTTATACTGACTACAAAGCAAAAATGTACAGTTACGGAGTTTTAAAGGCCAATGAAAAACAAAAAAAAGGACAGAAATCATCTCTTTTACTGATGATTTTCCATCCTGTTTATACTTTTCTGTATCAGTTTTTAGTTCGTTTGGGCTTTTTAGACGGAGCCAAAGGAATCACGATATGTTATCTAAATGCTTACAGCGTTTTTATCCGCTATAAAGAACTAGCCCGAATTACTTCTTCCAGAACTTAAGCTTCTTTTTCAGGCGCTTTTTTCTGTAAAACTTTTCCTGAAAATCAGCAGTATATTTCCATAAAGTTTCAAATATTCTTTGTTCCGATTCTTCTTTATAAAACTTTGCATACTCATTACTCATAACCGCTACCATCTCTTTTAAAGGGGTTAGGCGACACAGATTCTTCATACGCATTTCAAAACTCATTGATTCATGAAATTCCATTCGGTTTAAATCGACCAAAAAGAATTCATAATTACCGTCCTGTTTCTTCTTAATAAGCGTATTTCCCGGTGAGTGATCTAAAAATTCAATTCCTTTCTCATGAAGACCAAAACTAAACCTTGTAAATTGTCTTAAGATATTGTCATGATCCGGATAATCCGGAATTTCTACAAGCTCTCTATAGGTTAAATCAGTTGTCAGATGTTCACTCGCATAGTAACTGTCTCTCAGACCTACAAAATTAAAGTTTTCTAAAAACGCTATTGGCTGAGGAGTTCCGATACCTCTTTCTAACAAAATTGTAGCATATTCGTACGAACGTCTTGCCTTTGATTTTCTAAAATAGCGGTAAGCTACTTTGTTAATTAAATTCGGAATTTTAAAGGATTTAATGTTGATTTTTTTTCCTTCAAGATCAAACAACTTAATAACATTTCGGTCTCCATTCCCAAACAACTCACCTGAAGTATTAAATTCTTTAATACAAGTCAGAATATCTCTGGAACTTTTTACTGCTGTTGAAAATCTAAATTTTGAGATCATTAACTATAACTTTGATATTAATTTATTACCCATTTCCAATGCTCAATCGTTAATTTTATTCAAACCAAAGCATCAAAAGCAGTTCAATAGTCTGCAATTCTAAGAGGTAAATGGAAGGAAGCAAAAATAACCTTAATAATTAAGAAAAATGGATTATGAGAGCAAAAACGAAATAAAAATTACCTTATGCCTTTTTTTTCTTCAGTGAATATTTCAGCCACTGTCCGAAATTTTTAAAATAGAGATTGAACTTAGGCACATTCAGTCTTTTTTCTTTCTCAATAATCTCTTTTATCTGAGGGATGCTTTTAGTCGAGAAGAATCCCAATTTCTTCCATCTTTTAGGCTGTAAATAGTAAAAATCTTTGTACTCTTTATAATTGTTTTCATTTACAACAAGCCATTTATCCAAAAATCCCTTGTCTACATCAACATTATGCCCCCAGTTATCAAGCTTAAAACGCAAATCGGTTTCAGTTCTTGACAAGGATTCATGCAAGACAATATTATTGGTATAAATTTGACGCTCTTTGATTCTGCGTCCGCTTTTATAATTAGGATAGTTTGTCGCAAAAATTGCTTTCAGCGGTTTATCTACATATAAAATACCCTGATCTGTATATTTATAAAGCATAACCCAGAAAGCACATATTTGAATAGGATGTTTTTCGGGATTGATAAGATAGGAATCGTATCGTCTTAAATCTGAAACGAACTTTTTAAAGTCAACAAAATACTCGTCGCAATCTACCTGAACAATCCAGTTCCCAATTCCCATTTTTTCAGCGAGCATTTTTCGCTCTCTGATTTCACATTCCATTGTAGTTAAGGTTGGAACATAAAAATCATCTTCATAAATCACCACCTTCTTATCAACGTCAAAATTCTTAATCCACTCAAAAAAAGAATCATCGATCGTAAAGCTTCCGCCATTCCAGGTATTTCTATTTTTATCAATGGCGACAAAAACCGCATCTGCATCATTATACACTGTTGGAAGTGATGTTTTTAACAACTCATAATCATACGAAACCAGATACCCTACTTGTATTTTTCCTGCCATTTTTACTTTTGTAATTTGTTGCAATTTACTAATTAATCTCTACTTTTGCATCATGAAAAAGCAATATGACTATTTAATAATTGGATCAGGTCTCTATGGCAGCGTGTTCGCTCACGAAGCAAAAAAAGCAGGTAAAAAATGCCTGGTAATTGACAAAAGAGACCATATAGGAGGAAATGTATATTGCGAAAATATCGAAGGAATTAATGTTCATAAATATGGTGCACATATATTTCATACCAACGATAAAGCAATATGGGATTATGTGAATCAATTTGTTGAATTCAACAACTTTACCAATTCTCCAATGTCACTTTCTAAAGGTAAGATGTACAATTTACCTTTTAACATGAATACTTTCTACCAGCTTTGGGGAACTAAAACACCTCAGGAAGCCAAAGCAAAAATAGAGGAGCAAGTAGCTGCTTATGGAGTAAAAGACCCTAAAAATCTGGAAGAACAAGCCCTAAGCCTTGTTGGTAAAGACATCTACGATTATTTTATAAAAGAATATACTGAAAAACAGTGGGGAAGAAAAGCTACTGAATTACCCGCTTTTATCATAAAAAGACTTCCGGTTAGATTCACTTTTGACAATAACTATTTTAACGACACTTATCAGGGAATCCCTATTGGCGGTTATAATAAGTTAATTGACAAATTATTAGACGGAATTGAAGTGGTAACCAATACCAATTACTTTTCTGACCGAACAAAATTTGACGGACTTGCTGATAAAATTGTGTATTCCGGAAAGATTGACGAGTATTTCGATTACAAATTAGGAGTTTTGGAATACAGATCTCTACAATTTGACAACGAAGTTCTTGATACTGACAATTTTCAAGGAAATGCTGTTGTTAATTACAACGACGCCAGCTATCCTTTTACCCGAATAATTGAGCACAAACATTTTGAATTTGGCAAACAAAGCAAAACGGTTATTACAAAAGAATATCCATGCGAATGGAACCCGTCTAACGAAGCGTTTTATCCTATAAACGATGCCAAAAACCAAGCCTTGTTTGAAGAGTACAAAAAACTGTCTTTAGAAGAAAAGAATGTAATATTTGGAGGAAGATTATCTGAATACAGATATTATGACATGCATCAAATAATTGCCATAGCTTTAAAAAGATCTAAAACAGAACTGAATAATGATTAAGATTTTCATTGTAACTCATAAAGAAAACCCTGTATTATCCAATGATATTCTGGTTCCGATTCAGGTGGGAACAAATCCATCAATCACTGATACTATCTTAAGAGACAATACTCAGGACAATATCGGAAACAAAAACAGCAACTATTGTGAATTGACAGCTGCTTACTGGATTTGGAAAAACGAAAAAAAGGCTGATTATGTGGGCATTTGCCATTACAGAAGATACCTTAACTTTTACAACGACTGGTACAACTTAAAACCTTCTGCACAGAAAAAAATCACAACTGAAAATTTCAAAAATACCAAGCTATTCAATACCTCTTCTAAAAAACTAGAGAAAAAAATAGCTTCAATTCTTTCGGAATATGATGTAATTCTATGCCGACCTTATAAGTTCAAAAAAGGATCTTTGACCGATAACTACTGTGAGGAACACCGAAAAGAGGATTGGGACCTAACCAAACAAATCATTTTGGAAAAATATCCGGAATATAAAGACAGTATTACCTCATTTCTGGACGAAGGAACCCTTTTTCACATGGGAAATATGATGGTTAGCTCAAAAGAGAAATTCGACAACTATTACGCCTGGCTTTTCTCTATTTTATTGGAACTTGAATCCAGAGTTACAATCCCGGAAGATGCTTATCAGGCCCGAATTTTTGGTTTTATTTCAGAAAGACTAATCAACCTTTATATGTATCACCATAAGTTTAAAATTAAAGGAGTTCCATCATACAAAATAATTGACTTGTAATATGAACGAAGAAATAATCAAAGCGTACGAAGTCATAAAGGAAGGAGGAATCATTCTCTACCCTACTGATACCGTATGGGGAATTGGCTGTGACGCAACAAATCCTGAGGCTGTTGCCAAAATATACAAACTCAAACAACGTGCTGAAACACAAAGCATGATTGTATTGATGAATGGCGAAAAAATGATGTACAATGTATTTAAAAACATCCCTGAAGTAGCCTGGCAAATTTTAGATTTATCTGAAAAACCAACCACTTTAATTCTGGATGAGCCCCGTAATGTCGCTCCAAATATCATAGCTGCCGACAATTCGCTTGCTGTTCGTCTGGTAAAGGAACCATTCTGTTTTAAATTATTGGAACGAATGAAAAAACCGCTGGTTTCAACTTCAGCTAATATTTCGGGACAACCTACTCCTATTGGTTTCAAAGACATCAATCCGGAAATTGTAAAAGGCGTTGATTATGTAGTAAATCTGTATCACGACAGAATTGCCGGAAAACCATCAACCATTATAAAGCTCACCAATGATTCACAGGTAAAAGTGATTCGTAAATAATCTTTTTGTTTCAGGTTTCAGGTTTCAAGTTCTACACGAAACTTGAAACCTGAAACTTGAAACTTGAAACCTGAAACTTGAAACCTGAAACTTGAAACCTGAAACTTTAAACACCTTTTAAACTCTCAATCAGCCAGTCAATATCTTCTTTGGTATTAAAATGACTAAATGAAATTCGGAGATTTGGTAATTTTAAATCAGTTTCTGAGAGCATTTCTTTCAAAACATGCGACGGTTTCACACTCCCCGACTGACAGGCACTGCCTCTGGAAACGGCAATTCCTTTCATATCTAAACTAAACAAAAGCATCGAAGTCTTATCTGCTGAGAAAGGCAGAATAACATTGATGATGTTGTAAAAATCATTCTTCTTTCCATTGATCCTGAAACCCGGAAAATGAGCTTCAAATTGCTCAATAAGATAGGTTTTCAAGCTTAAAATATAATTTCTTTCAACATCTAAATTCTCATACGAAAGAGACAATGCTTTCGCCATTCCGGCAATCTGATGCACGGCTTCTGTACCGGCACGCAAGCCTTTTTCCTGCTCTCCTCCAAAAATCAAAGGCTGTAATCCTGAGTTTTTTCGAACAAATGCAAACCCAACTCCTTTTGGACCGTGAAATTTATGCGCACTTGCTACGATAAAATCAACAGGGATTTTTTGCAGATCTATCTCCGTTTTTCCAACAGACTGAACAGTATCCGAATGAAACAAAGCATGATACTGCCTACAAATTACACCAACTCTTTCCAGATCCAAAATAGCTCCGGTTTCGTTGTTTACATGCATCAAACTGACAATTGTCTTTTTGTCTTCTGCTAATAAATTGGATAAATGAGTTAAGTCTATACTTCCATCGGGATTTACATTTACGTAATCCACCTGAACGTTATATTCAGATTCTAAAACCAATGCCGTATGCAATACAGCATGATGCTCGATTCTGGTTGTAATAATGCGTTCTGCTTTAAGATCTTCTACCGCCGAACGAAGAATCCAATTATCAGCCTCAGTTCCTCCTGAGGTGAAAATAATCTCCTGTGCCGCACAATTTAAATGTTTCGCAATACTTTTTCTGGAAAGCTCTAAAATGGTCTTTCCGTTCCTTCCGAAACTGTGTGTAGAAGAGGGATTTCCAAAATCTTCAGTCATTACTTTCAACATTTCCTGAATCACTTCAGGGCGCATAGCGGTTGTAGAGGCGTTATCGAGGTATACTTTTTTCATCCCTGCAAAGTTAAGAAATATCAATTGTCAAATCTTGAATATCATTTGCCAAATTTTTCACTATTTTTGACCTCAAATAAAATTACGATGAAAAAATATGCAAGCCTTCTCTTCTTTGCGCTTTTATTAAACGGATGCGATGATGGAGATTTAGTGGTTGATACAATTGACTTTAGTGATCCTAGTATTACAGCAGCAACCTGCAATACTACAACCAACAGTCTTATATACAAACTTAAAAAACAGGAATCACTGTTAATTCAATTACCGCCTAATACCCTTACGAACGACGCGACGGTACCTGGCAAACCATTGACTTACGACATTAACAACACTACAACACGTGTAGTATACAGAGCTTATAATGGCCAGGTAGCTATTGACAATATTTGTGGTGCAATACCACCAACGACACCTGCTGTAACAGAAGAATGGCAGGCTACTGCCGGAAAAATTGTCGATATCAGCACGGCAGCTATCACAGATAATCCTGATGGAAGTTCTACAATTACAGGTTATAATCACAATCTCGTTTTTCAGAACATTACTTTTTTAAAACCTGCAGGACCACAAGTAGAAGCAGAATACCCTTTTGGTACTTTCAAAACTACTTACAACTCTCCTAATGCTACTTTCCTGGGAGTTGTCAGACAATGTTCAACCTCAAAACAACTGTACAATTTTAGCGCCTCAACTGCCATAACAATTGACAGTATCGATCCTAAACTACTCGAAAACGTAGTTACCCCCTCCAACCAGCCTAAAACAGGTTTAATTGGTACTACATTAAACAAAGTTTTACTGCGTACTTATAACGACGGCTCCCTAACTCAAGACTATTTTTGTGCTTCGCCCTTACCTACTAAACCTACTGTAAACGAAATATGGATTGCAGACAATGGTGCACAAAATATAAGTGGAATTATCGAAGTTACTACTTCACTTGTCGGAAGTACTTATTTCCATAAGATTGTTCTTAAAGGCGTAAGATTTACAAGAGCCAACAGTAGTTTTAAATTACCAACTATTTACAATTACGGAATTCTTGAGGTATCGACTACACCATAAAAGGTAATTTCAAAATAAGTTCACACCTGTTTAATTTCCTACAAAAAACGTCCGTTTTTCTAAACCGGTTTCACTAGAAATCCAGAAAGAAAAACGGACGTTTTTTTATGCCCTAAATCCAATATTTTACGAACGAAATAAGCTCTTATTTCTGATTTTGTCTAAAATAAACTTCGGTTGCTCCTAAGCCGTATTTTTGATAATTAGCATCCTGAAAATCTATTCCGTCGTAACGACCCAATAAAAAATCAAGTTCCGCTTTTAGAATTCCTTCACCAACACCATGAATAAAAACAATTTTAGGAATACGATTTCTGATCGCAAATTCAATATGTCTTTTTGCTGTTTCAGTCTGTAAAGTCAAAATATCATAGTTAGACATTCCGCGTTTATTAGGAACCAGTTTTTCGATATGCAAATCAAATTCAGGAGCCGAAATTTCACGTTTATCTTTCTTTTCTTTCACAAAACTTCGCGGTTTTGGCTCTGTTTTTTCTTTTGAAATCTCATCTAAATCAATTCTTTTAATAGAATTCATTAAATTGCTGTAATCCTGAATTTTAAGCAATTCGTTGACAAAGAATGTCATCATAAATCCATCCTCAGTTTCGATCAAAACCTCCTTGTTTTTCACCGAAACTACCGTTCCGTTTATGGCTTCGTCTAAGACTGAAACCTTATCTCCTTTAGTCAACATCCTGCTCTTCTTTATCTTGGTTTTTACTAGGTGTTTTTGCACTCAACTGCATCATCCCATACATGAAAACCGCGATGGCAATTACCATAATATAGATGTTTTTTTCTGCTGAAACCTGCTCGTATAACGCCACCGAAATAGCAAGAATCATTATTAAAATTTTAAACGCTTTCATTTTTTTATAAGTATTGAGAGTTCAAAAATAGGAAACTTTAAAATAGTAACACTACCCCTCTCCAACTGTCCGTATTAATTCTTGTATGATTTTAGAAAAAAGAAATCTCCCAATTTGAAAAAACAGTATTGTTGTCATGCATTAAATCTTGCTTCTTTTGTAATGAGATTCAAAAGATTTTCTTCCTATTCCATTCTTACTTTTTCAGCATTATATTTTCAGTAAATTCAAAACACAATTCAATTCAGAAGTCGCCCCTATTTTCTAAAACTTTTTTCCTCTCTGCATCAAAAAATTAAAATTCAACTACTCTGAAAACCCTAAATTCTTTCAACCGGAAAACACTCTTTTTAACTTTTTCGAATCTCTTCAATACATTGTTTTTGTAAGAATCATTTCTTAATCTTATCCAAAATATCGTTCATCATTTCGATTTGAACTTTTTGAATTTCGATCAACTCCTGTTGCTGATGCATGATCAAATGATCGATTTTATCATGAATCATTCTGATCTCTAATTCCGATTTAAGATTGATCATATAATCTTTCTTAGCACGATTTCGATCCTTCTCCTCCTGACGATTCTGACTCATCATGATTACCGGTGCCTGCAGTGCAGCTATACAGGACAGAATCAAATTGAGTAAAATAAACGGATACGGATCAAAACCTTTGTTGACCAAAATAAAAACATTCGCTCCAATCCAAACTATAATAAAGATCAGGAAAGAAATGATAAACGTCCAGCTTCCCCCAAAATCCGCCACCTGATCTGCAACTCTCTGACCTAAATTTCTGGTTTCCGGCTCGTCTTCAGCAATACTAACAATCGACTTATCTTCTTTTAACGAAGAAAGAACACTTTGTTCAAGATCCGAAAGCACTCCAATTTCAGTTGACAAATAGTTCGAAATATATCTCTGACGGTATTCATTTAATTCTTTCACAGCAATACAATCCTCATCACTAAAAGAAGGATGATCTTTAATAATCAATCCTAAAATAGGGTCGTGTATCGATTTTCCATAAATTTTATCGCTTTCAGGAAAGGAAATATCAGAAATAGCGCTTTTAAAAGTGGAGTTGTTTTTCATTTTTACAATTTTTAACTGCTAATTTACACATTTAACTGCTTAAGAATTACATAAAAAACAGCGGTTTACATTTCTTTTATTTATCACAAATAGCGCTTTCAAAAGAAAATTTCTTTGTAGAATTCATGCCTTTATTTACAAAAAACACCTTACTTTTAGCGTTTCTTAGTATTCATTCAATTTTACCATTTTGACAAAAGATTCTATCATACAAAACATAAAAGCTTTAAAAAGTCATTCAAGCATAAATTACGGTATCAAAACCAAAACAGAAGATTTTACCGAGAAGCTTTTTTACACTCTTTTTGATTCCAATGCAGCTTTAGACAAAAGCATCCAAGAACTGGAAATTTGCTTTAAAGAAATTGCTGTTCTGGCCTGTAAAAAATCTGAAAATTCGTGTGATGCAATGTGGGATCGTTTTTTGGAAAAATTACCCGCAGTTCTGGAAAAACTAAATCAGGATGCCGAATACATCCTTGAAAATGATCCGGCATCGAACAGCATTGATGAAGTTTATTTGGGATATCCCGGATTTTACGCGATTGCCATTTACCGACTAAGTCACGAATTGTATTGCCTGGATCTATTACTTTTCTCAAGATTGATGAGTGAGTATGCTCATCGAATTACAGGAACTGACATTCATGCGGGAGCTGAGATTGCTTCTCCCTTTTTTATCGATCATGCTACGGGAATTGTAATTGGAGAAACTACTGTAATTAAAAAACATGTAAAAATTTATCAGGGTGTTACTTTAGGAGCTCTGAGCGTTAGTAAAGAAATGAAAAACGCCAAAAGACACCCAACTGTAGAAGCAAACGTTTGTATTTATGCCAATGCTACTATTTTGGGAGGCGAAACCATTATTGGAAAAAACAGTATTGTAGGCGGAAATGCATGGATCACCAAATCTATCCCTGAAGATTCAATCGTTTTAAACACCACTACAACTGAAGTTAAAATAAAAGAAAAAAAATAAAATGGGTCCACAGAAATTGCTTAATCTAATTGGAAACACTCCGTTAATGGAAACCATCAATTTGGTTAAAAATAAAAACGTAAAACTTTTACTGAAGCTTGAAGGTAATAATCCCGGAGGAAGTGTAAAAGACAGAGCGGCATACAATATGATTGCTTCGGCTATTGAAAGAGGTGATATTAAAAAAGGCGATAAACTAATTGAAGCTACCAGCGGAAATACAGGAATTGCTTTAGCAATGATTGCACAATTGTTTCAAATTGAAATCGAATTGATTTTACCTGAAGATTCTACAAAAGAGCGAACTCAAACCATGCGTGCTTATGGCGCCACAGTCATTTTAACGCCTGCTAGCGAAGGAATTATTGGTTCGAGGGACTATGCCGATAAAAAGGTCGCTCAGGGCGGTTATTTGATGCTAAATCAGTTTGCAAACGACGACAACTGGAAAGCACATTACAAAACCACAGGTCCGGAAATCTGGAACGATACGGAAGGAACAGTAACCCATTTTGTTTCGGCAATGGGAACTACTGGAACTATTATTGGAACTTCGACCTATTTAAAAGAGAAAAACACTAACATTCAAATCATCGGGGCCCAGCCAAGTGACGGATCTCAAATTCCAGGAATTAGAAAATGGCCGCAGGAATATTTGCCGAAAATTTTTGATGCCTCGAAAGTAGATACTGTTATCGATGTAAGCGAAGAAGAAGCCAGAAAGATGACTAAAAGACTTGCTCTTGAAGAAGGGGTCTTTGCCGGAATGAGCAGCGGAGGATCTGTAGCTGTTGCCTTAAAAATTGCCGAGCAACTGGAATCGGGAGTTATTGTTGCCGTGATTTGTGATCGTGGTGATCGTTATTTGTCTTCTGATTTATTTGACTAAAACAACTTTATGGTTCTGAATTGAAATACTTTTATTCAAAAATAAGATTCGTTCAGAACCATAAATAATAGATTCGGCATAAGAACTTCTCAAATTTTCACGCGGATAAAACGAATTCGCTAAAGTGAAAACGCAAATTGACACGGATTTATTTTTTATGAATTTTGTAAAGAAGTTTTTAAAATTGAGCTCAGAAGGAACGAAATAACTATAGACAATTTTCTCCTGTGACAAAACAGCTCCGGAGTAGCGTTACATTTGAGATAACATCAATCAGTCTCACAGAATCTCAACAATAAACAACAGACCAAAAACTACAATTCAAACTCAATTCTAAATTCAGCACCTTTATTTCTGCCCTCACTGGTTGCGGTTAATTTGCCTTTATTCTTCTCAATTATTTTTTTACAGAGATACAGACCAATTCCGGTTGAAGATTCATTAGCAGTACCCAATCGGCTCATTTTTGTGAATTTTTTAAAGAGCTCGTCAATCTGATTTTTATCAAAACCAATTCCATTATCCGTAACGGTTACAATGAATTTTGAATCTTCGGTGTAAATTCTCACTTTAACCTCACTGTCAAAATAAGAAAATTTAACTGCATTGCTAATCAAATTCACTAAAACCTGAACCAATAAACCTTCGTCAATTCTCAGTTTTGCCTCCACAAGCTCTAAATTCAGACTTAATTTAATATTCTTATCAATCAGACGTTGTTCAACCTGTTCATTGATAAAAGGCAAAATATTAGGAAAGGTTATCATTCTGATCTCTAAATTTCCTTTCACTACCCGATCTTGTTCTTGCAATAATTTAATGAAGTTTTCAATATATCGAAACTGTAGATTGGTAGATTCACAAATCAATTCTGCCAATTGTCGAACTGATTCTGATGGATTTTCACTTATAATCAATCGCGCCAGTCCCTGAGGATTTCCTGCAAAGTTTTTCAAATCATGTGAAAGCATATAAATCAAATCCTGTTTTTCATTGATAAAACTTTCTGATTCATAGATTGATTCCTGAATGTTGCACAAAAGCAAACCTGCTTCATCACTATATTCTGTAGGCAAAATAGACAATCTTCTATTGTGTCTGTAATCGTCTAAGGCTTTTGAGGCTATTGAAATGGGTTTTATTAAATGATTTAAAACCAAAAGCGTCACTAATGTCGCCAATAATGTCATAACCAAAGAAAAAATCAAAATTGAGGTAGCCGAAACACTGTGATTATTATAATACAGCACAAAAAATAAAATTCCTATCAGAGGGATATGTATACCTATAAAAGCAACAAACAAAAATTTGAAAGCATAGCTTTTCTTTAAAAAGCCAATTTGAGACAGATTATGATACAACTTCATAAAGGACAACAATACTAATAGGTTATAAAAAATGCAGTATTCGGGGCGATTGTTATAAACAAAGTTAACTTTTAAACTTGATTAAACCACTAAATTAGGCAATTTGATAAAATATTTTAAAAATTAAATTTATAAAAGTTTACAAACTCTTATTTTTGCGCTATGGGAAGAAAAAATACAGACAAAATTGTCTTTCATCAAATTCAGGTTCTTGATGCAGGAGCAAAAGGAGTATCAGTAGCAAAGGCTCCTGACGGAAAAGTAATCTTTATTCCGAATGTCGTTCCTGGCGATGTAGTAGACGTACAAACCTTTAAGAAAAGAAAAGCCTATTATGAAGGCAAAGCCGTAAAATTTCACGAATTATCAGAGCATCGTATTGAACCAATCTGCGATCATTTTGGTGTTTGTGGAGGATGCAAATGGCAAAATATGAAATACAGCCAACAGCTGTATTACAAACAAAATGAAGTAAAAAATCACTTACAACGTATCGGAAAAGTAGAACTTCCCGAATTTGAAACCATTTTGGGCTCTGAAAAACAATTTTTCTACAGAAACAAAATGGAATTTTCATTTTCTAACAGCCGTTGGTTAACCGAGAAAGAAATTGGGAGTACAGAGGATTTAGGAAACCGAAATGCTTTAGGATTTCATATCCCGAAAATGTGGGACAAAATTCTGGACATTCAAAAATGTCATTTACAGGAAGATCCTTCAAATGCCATCAGAAATGAAATCAGAGCTTTTGCCAACGAACACAACATGGCTTTCTTCAATCCAAGAGAGCATTCCGGTTTGTTGAGAACGGTAATGATTCGTACGGTATCTACTGGTGAAATTATGGTTTTGATCCAGTTTTTTGAGGATGATCAAAAAAACCGTGAACTGATTTTAGATCACCTTTACGAGAAGTTTCCGCAGATTACCTCGTTACAATACGTGATAAATGCTAAGCAAAACGATACTATTTACGATCAGGATATCAAACTGTACAAAGGAAGAGACTATATACTGGAAGAAATGGAAGGTTTGAAATTTAGTATCAACGCTAAATCTTTCTACCAGACTAATTCAGATCAGGCCTACGAGTTGTATAAAATAACACGTGATTTCGCAGGGCTTACAGGAAACGAAACGGTTTATGACTTGTATACCGGAACGGGAACTATTGCACAGTTTGTCTCAAAAAAGGCGAAAAAAGTAATTGGTGTTGAAAGTGTTCCTGAAGCTATTTTAGACGCTAAAGCAAATGCAGAGCGCAATAATATTACCAATTGTGAGTTTTTTGTTGGTGACATGAAAGTTGTTTTCAACGAAGCCTTTATCGCTCAGCACGGAAAACCGGATGTGATCATTACAGATCCGCCAAGAGACGGTATGCATGCTGCGGTTGTTGACCAAATTTTGAAGATTGCTCCTAAAAAAGTCGTTTATGTGAGCTGTAATTCAGCAACTCAGGCACGTGATTTGGCTTTAATGGACGAAAAATACAAAGTAACCCGTGTGAGACCGGTCGATATGTTTCCGCAAACGCACCATGTCGAAAATGTTGTACTTTTAGAACTTCGATAACAAAATATTTAAATGAAAAAAATAATCTCTCTTTTACTAATTTTCACCTTTGGTCTGTCCAGCTGTGAAAAAGATGACATCTGCGATGCCAACACGCCTACTACCCCACGGCTGGTGATTACATTTTATAAAGATGCCGAGCCTACTGTAAAAGAAAATGTAATAAATCTAAAAGTAACCGGAGAAGGAGAAAGTAAAGGAATTGTTTTCAACAAAAGCATAACTGACGAAACGAATCCTTTAAGATATGTAACCAATTCGAATACAATCTCAATACCCTTGAGAACAGACAAAAATACCACCACTTATGATCTTGTTTATAACTCTGAGAGCACCAATCCTGCTGCAAGAAACACTGATCGTATAACGTTTAACTATACACATCAGGATGTTTATGTATCAAGAGCCTGTGGTTTCAAAACCATTTTTACCCTTCCTGAAATAGGTCCTTTTGTGCGCACTGATTCAGGAGGTGATGGATTATGGATAAAACAAATTTTTGTAAAAAAGTTTAATATCGAACTTGAAAATGAAACACACATTGAAATATATCTATAGTTTTTGTCTGCTGTTTTCAATATTTCTGGGTCAGGCTCAGGAAACATCGGATGCAGCTGCACCCAAAGAGATCGTTAAAACAAAACCGAAAACCCAGACGGCTAAACCTGCTGTTAAAGAAACTAAACAGGATAGTATTAAAACGGATCGTTACGGACTTCGTGTGGGGGTCGATTTGTACAAATTAACCCGTGGATTTTACGACAAGAATTATAAAGGTATTGAAGTTACAGGTGATTTTCGTCTGACCAAAAAATACTATCTGGCTGCCGAACTTGGTTTTGAAGACAAAACTACTGACGATGACCGATTAAATACTACCACTACCGGAACTTACATCAAAGGAGGTTTTGATTACAATTTGTACCAAAACTGGCTAGATATGGAAAATTTAATCACCATTGGACTTCGAGGCGGTTTCAGTACTTTTAGCCAGCAATTGAATACCTATAAAATTTACAACCCAAATCCGTACTGGGGCGAGCAGCCTGCAATTGTTTCGGGTCAGAAATACAATGGTCTTACGGCCGGCTGGGTTGAAGTTGCACTGGGAATAAAAGCAAAAGTTTTCAATAATGTATTTGTTGGTTTTGGCGTTCAGCTGAAACTTTTAGCGGCCAACCAAAAACCTTCGGGATTTGATAATCTTTATATTCCGGGTTTCAACAGGACGTATGATGGCAGCTTCGGGATTGGTTTTAACTATACCGTTTCTTATTTCATTCCGCTTTACAAGAAAAAGACAATCATTCCTGAATTAATAAAAAAGGAAACTATTAGAAAATAATAAATTCCAAATTTAAAGAATTCCAAATTCCAAACCGTGCAATAGGTACTGTTTGGAATTTGTTTTTTATACCTAAAACCTGTCTTCGACTTCGCTCAGACAGACAGCTTCAACTCCGCTCAGACAGACAGCTTCGACTCCACACAGACAAACAGCTTCGTCTCTGTTAAAACTGACACTTTCGACTCTGCTAAGACTGACACCTTCAACTCTGCTCAGACAAACAGCTTCCACTCCGCTCAGACAGACATTTTCGACTTCGCTCAGACAGACCGCTTCGACTCTGTTAAAACTGATACCTTCAACTCTGCTCAGACCGACAGCCTCGACTCTGCCAAGACTGGCGCCTTCAACTCTACTCAGACAAACACCTTCAACTTCGACTAAACTGGCATTACAGAATTAAAAGACAAAAAGTACTAAAAAAGAAAAACTCCAAA
>NZ_MUHH01000053.1:568-735 GCF_002217475.1 Flavobacterium tructae | reverse complement strand
ACTGCCGGTTTGACAACTGCGCAGGCCAATGCTCCAATAGCTACTGATAATTGTGGAGGAACGGTGACTTATACCAAAGTTTCAGGTGCTTTCGTTGCAGGAAACTGCATAAACTCCGGAACGTATACCAATACCTGGACGGCTACGGATGTTTGTACCAATGTATC
>NZ_MUHH01000053.1:0-431 GCF_002217475.1 Flavobacterium tructae | reverse complement strand
ACTTTGCAATGTAGCGATACTGCAGGTTTGACAACTGCTCAAGCCAATGCACCGGTAGCTACTGATAATTGTGGAGGAACAGTTACCTATACCAAAGTAAGCGGTCAATTTCAAGGAGGAAATTGTGGAAGTACAGGAACTTACACCAATACCTGGACTGCAAATGATGTTTGTAACAACACCTCAACAGTCTTTACTCAGGTAATTACAGTTCAGGATACTGCTATTCCAACCTGGATTACACAAGCAGGAACATTAGATACTACATTACAATGTAGTGATGCTGCCGGATTAACAGCTGCGCAAAATCAGGCACCTACTGCTACCGCAAATTGTTCAACCGTCACTTACACCAAAACGAATGGTCAGTTTGTGGCTTCGGCATCTTGTAGCAATGCCGGTACCTATACTAATACTTGGGTTGCCGTAGA
>NZ_MUHH01000052.1:560-721 GCF_002217475.1 Flavobacterium tructae | reverse complement strand
ACCGCAGGTTTGACAACTGCTCAGGCCAATGCACCAATAGCTACTGACAATTGTGGAGGAACGGTGACTTATACCAAAGTTTCAGGGGCTTTCGTGGCTGGAAACTGCGTAAACTCCGGAACTTATACCAATACCTGGACCGCTACAGATGTTTGTACCAA
>NZ_MUHH01000052.1:0-496 GCF_002217475.1 Flavobacterium tructae | reverse complement strand
AAACCATTACAATTCAAGACACTACAGCGCCAACATGGACTACGGCTCCAGCCGCATTGGATGTGACTTTGCAATGTAGTGATACTGCAGGTTTGACAACTGCTCAGGCCAATGCACCAATAGCTACTGATAATTGTGGAGGAACAGTTACCTATACCAAAGTAAGCGGTCAATTTCAAGGAGGAAATTGTGGAAGTACAGGAACTTACACCAATACCTGGACTGCAAATGATGTTTGTAACAACACCTCAACAGTCTTTACTCAGGTAATTACTGTTCAGGATACTGCTATTCCAACCTGGATTACACAAGCAGGAACATTAGATACTACATTACAATGTAGTGATGCAGCGGGACTAACAGCTGCACAAAATCAGGCACCTACTGCTACCGCAAATTGTTCAACCGTCACTTACACCAAATCGAGCGGTCAGTTTGTAGCTTCAGGGTCTTGCAGCAATGCCGGTACCTATACCAATACTTGGGTTGCCGTAGA
>NZ_MUHH01000051.1 GCF_002217475.1 Flavobacterium tructae | reverse complement strand
GATTGGAACGGATTTTTTTTTGATTTACAGGAGTGAAAATTGCTTTTGCCCTTTCAGGGCGATATTTACTGTTCATTTTGGTTCATAGTGCTTCGCACCATGCTCTTTGCTTTTCGGGCTTTCAGCCCTTTTTCCTTGCGCGCTTTGCGTAGGCCTTTGCGGACTTAGCGGTTAGTAAGTGACTAATGGATGATACGGATTTGCTAGGCGAAAACACGGATTGGGGCGGATTTTTTTATTTGCTGTAGATGGCTTTTGCCCTTTCAGGGCGATACTTACCGTTTATTTTGGTTCATAGTGCTTTGCACCATGCTCTTTGCTTTTCGGGCTTTCAGTCCTTTTTCCTTGCGTGCTTTGCGTATACCTTTGCGGGCTTTGCGGTTAAAAACTTTAGTCCTTTTTTTCTTTGAATATTCTTTTTATCATGATATGCGTTAGGGATGGAAGCGATATCCTTTTGCGATTACCGTACATTTAAAATTCCCTGAAACTTCTATCGCAAAAGATTTAGCGGACAGCCCGACCCAAAGGGGAACGCCATAATAATTGTTGTCTTTAATAGATAGATATTTAAATAAGAGATATTGGTATGATTAAATGCTATTTCCTTTTACAATTCCACGGGATGAATTTTTTATAAAATCTAATATTTTATCACGTTCATAAGTTTGCTTCATGTGCTTTTCTATAAAGTCTAATGCATGAGAAGTATTTCTCTTTTGCTGAAAGATAATGCGATATATTTCTTGGAGTTCTTGCATTTTTTCAATCTTAAAACCTCTTCTTCTTAAACCAATGGTATTCAACCCTGCAAAACTTAAAGGTTCACGCGCAACGAGTATATACGGAGGTATATCTTTGACAATACGACTCATGCCGCTAATCATAGTATGCTCTCCAATAATCGAAAATTGATGAATTGCTGTTAATCCGCTGATATTTGCGTAATCACCGACCTTTACTTCTCCTGCCATTCCCACATTAAAACCTATAATGCAGTTATTACCAATGAAACAATCATGTCCGATGTGAGTGTTGGACATGATTAAATTATGATTCCCAATTACTGTTTTTTGTTTTGATTGAGTTCCTTTGTTTATAGTAACAAATTCTCGGATAATATTATTGTCTCCTATTTCCAGTGTACTATATTCGTTTTTGTATTTTAAATCTTGTGAGGTTCCTGATAATACTGCATTGGAATGTATTTGGCAATTCCTGCCGATTCTCGCGCCGTCAAGTAGGTTTACATTATTGCCGATCCAGGTGTTATCACCAATAATTACATCATTTTCAATAGTAGTGTAATTACCAATATGAACATTTTTTCCAATAATTGCATTTTTGCCTATAGCTATATTTTTCAATTTGATTGTCTTTATGTGAAAAGCAAATGTTGGAAAAATATAATGATTTTTTCTTGATGTAAAATCAATTAATTGAAGATCTGATTCTGCTCAATGTCTCTTGACTTACACCGATAAGCGAGGCAATATGTTTTAGTTTTGATTTTGCAATAATAGTTGGAAATGAATTTAATAAGTAGAAATATTTATCCTGAGCATTCATGGATTTATAAAAATGATGAAACTCATTTAATTTTGAAAGATAAATTCTAAGCAGCTTAATATAGAATTTAGAAAATAATGGATATTCTAATAGAATTTGCTCATCTGTATGAGATAATGAATAAAGTGTGGTGTCCTCACATGCCTGAAAAAGCTCAAATGAGGGTTTCTGTTCAAAAAAACTACTCAATGAAGTGATGAATTGATGATCGGTATAAATCCATTTAGTTATCTCTTCTCCGTCATTATAGAAAAATCTTCGCACTGAACCGGATTTTATAAAGTAAATTTTTTGGCAAATTTGTTTTTCTTTTATAATAACCTCATTTTTATTGTAGGATTCTTCTTTAAATAAATTTTTTATTGCCTTTTCGGTCTCTTGATCCAGTGGCTGAAAACTGTTTATAAATGCAAGAAGCTCTTCCATTGCCCTTATTTAGTTGGTTTATTTAGTGAAATTAAATCTAATTCAGGTTTAATTAATAACGAATATAGTTTATTTCTTAGAGGAACTATCATTATAAACGTTGAAGAGTGTATTATGCGAATTCTGTTTTGTTTAGATACCTTTTTTATTTAGATGACCTGTAAAAAAAAGAACCCCAAAAGAGTATTTTTTGGGGTAGATTTTAGGGTAGAAGTGAATTAGACCTGCTTGTAGTCACTATGCCAAACAGCTTCTTCAGGACCATCTCCTTTGTGTCCGTCTAATTGAATTACGAAACTTTTAGCCGGGAAGTATGGTGTGATGTGGATATCAAGTAAGATTCTGTCTTTTTGAGTTTTATCCTGCTCAATTTTCATTACTGTAAACTTTTCAATAAGATTAGTAGGTCCTTTGATTCCGTCAAGGAACTTAATGATTTGGCTTCTTAAATCGGCTTCAGTTCTGGTAGTCCAGTTCTCGAAAGCTCTTCTGTTTAAGAAATCGAAAAGTACTTTGGTAATATGGTCGAATACACGTACTACAGAGTAGGTTTGTAAACCTAAGTTGTCTCCGTTGAACAATGTTTTAGCAGAGAAAGCCATAATTTTACTGTACTCATTAACCATTGGTACCAATCCCATTTTTTCAATTTCTGAGATTTCGCTTTTCTTCAGGTCAAAACGAACACTTTCTACCTCGTTTAAGCCTCCGAATTTTTTACCGGCAACTACCTGAGACATCAATGTTTTGTATATTTTACCTGCTAAAGAAGTCGATGGTGGTACATAAAGATTGTCCTCTTCTCCAACTTCGTTATTTTTACTTCTTCCTAACAAATAGTTACAAGTCATAATAGTGTTTGATTTGTACACATCACCACCAGTATGATTGGCATTGAAGAAGATATCGATAACATCATCCGGAGTTTCAAGATCCTGGAAGTCAGTTAGTAATACTGTTTTATTCTCATGAGCTATTTTAGACCATTTTTCTAAAACAGCGTTAGAACCTAAATATCCCGGAACTGAAAGTATAGAGTAGTTTTTTCTCAAATCAAGACGGTCAAAATTTTGCTTTAATTCATTCGAAACATAATCAATAAACAAAGTATTGTCTAAATCTTTTAATTGCGTTATATCAGCGTTTACGATCGTTACGTTCTTGATTTTATCGCTTTCGGCATTTTTATAGAATAAAGCGACACTACGATACGAAGTTTCTAATTCTCTTGTAGTGTTTAAGGCGTATTTCAGGTTTTTATTTAATGTTGCATCTGCTGATGTTGCTTTTGCATTGGCCACTTCGATCATTGATTCAACAGAATCATTTCCTTTTAGTAAATCCAGCCACAAATCAAGTCTGTTGTTAAGAGTTGTTCTCTCGCTTTCCCATTGAGCATCGTTTAGAAAGATATTTTTTCTGGCTTTTCTGGTTGGGTTTAAGTTTGATAATCCGTCGATTACGTTTTCTAAGAAAGCAAAACCTCCATATTCGTTTAACAGGTTTATTTTGCTTGGGGAGTCTTGTACTAATTGTTCGCTTGAAGAACCTTGAACTTTTTGTTCTTTAGTTTGAGTTGCCATATTTACTGTTTGTTGTTGTTAATTTCGTTCTTAGCGTTTTGAAGTAATTCGATTACTGCTTCTTTAACTGCCGGATCCTGGATCGCTTTTATTAAAGCTCTGTTGCTCGAAAGCTGGCGAACAATTTTATACGCTTGTTCCTTTTCAGTGTTTAATTTATTAAGAAAAGGACTGTTTTCTTTTATAGATTTTGCTCCAAAATCTCCTAAGTTTTGGAAGACCATCGATTCGTTTAAATCGGAACCTTGTTCCGTTGTAAATTCAAAGTCTACGCTAGGTTTGTACTTCTCAAAAACCGCTTCTACAGTCTGCAAATCATAGACAGCTTCGGGTCCTACCGGCTGCTCATTTGTAAGTTTTTGAATTAGTAATGTTCTGTTCGAAGGAATTTCCAAAATTGATTCACTGGCGTCAACTTTTACTTCATTGCCACCAATACCATAATTGAACATGCTCATAATTTTATAAGATTTTTAGTTGATTTTGTAAAACTAGTAAAAAAATACTTTAAAATAATATTGATTTGTAAGTATTTTATTTGGAGTTTTGTAGCAATGTGTTAAAATTAAAAATTAAAGCTTTAGTTTTATAAAAAACAACTTAATTTCGACAAAAGATGAAATACCTGAAATACCCTGTTAATTTTAAGTCTTTGGTGAGAGGTTCACAGGATAATTTTTGTAAGATAGAGGAATCGATTGCTTATAACATTATGATGATTATTACCACTTCATTTGGAGAGATTCCGGAGATCCCAAATTACGGATCTGTCATCTGGGACCTGGAGTTTAATCAGCATATAAAGAAAAGAGATTGGGAGGATTTGGTTAGAAAATCCCTGTTAAAGTCGATTACTGAATTTGAGAGGAGACTAACCTTAAGTGAAGTCACTATTTCGTTAGATGAAATTGATAATACAGAACTGGGATCAAGCATAAGAAGAAAAGCAAACATAGTCGTAAAAGGTGATATTATCGAAAGTCTGATGCCATTTAGCTTTCACACAAAATTGAATATAAGCCCAATTTCTCAATAGTACAAAATATGAAAGACGTTAAGTTTATTGAAATAAAAAACAGAATACAAAAGAAGTGTTTAGAGATCTGGGGAATTGAAAATATTAACATGGCCGACCCTTTGGTCATGATGTTATTAGACGTTTTTGTTCATGAACTTTATTATTTGTATCACGAAGGAATCGAATCTGATAATAAAATTATTGAACGCATTGCTCAGGAAATTGTGCCAAGTCAATGGAATTTACCTATGCCGGCACACGCTTTAGCAAGTACAGCAGCAACAAATGGTATTGTGGTACTCAACAGTGATGCCGAATTTATTATAAAATCGACTTTCGCAACCAATGTTGATTATGATATTCATTTTACTCCCTTTACCAACGAAAGCATTATAGAGGGTGAGGTTGGTTTTCAACTTTATGATTCCTTATTGATCGATTCTTTCAAAAATGTGAATCGCTTGCCGGTGCATTGTAAAATTTCTGATCACAGGATGTGGATTGGACTGGATATTTCAAGAGAAAATCTGGAGAAATTAAATTCTTTGAAATTTACATTTGTTACAGAGAATTCCTCGTTAGATGCTTTTTTACAGTTTGTTACGGTAAGAGATACTCACGGAAATGCTATTGATTTTGAAAATGAAAGT
Organism: Flavobacterium tructae; assembly: GCF_002217475.1. GTDB lineage: Bacteria > Bacteroidota > Bacteroidia > Flavobacteriales > Flavobacteriaceae > Flavobacterium > Flavobacterium tructae. Next base: position 22,106 of record NZ_MUHH01000051.1, on the reverse strand, counting down.
TTTGCGGAAGTTCAGGACAACAAGCATTACGTTGAAGCGATAAAATCATACTATAAAAATTTTATTTACAAGTTAAGACTGAATCCGGAGAAGTTGGTTTACGAGTCTTTACTCGATAAATTCAACATTGAAAAAGAAGCATTAAAATCTGCTAAAAAGAATACCGAACTTATTTGGTTAGAGTTCGTATTTCCTGAAATCTTTACCAAACAGGAGCTTGATAAAATTCAGATAAAAATCAACACATTTCCGATCGTCAACCGAAAACTGAACAACAGAGTTCATAATGCTCAGGTAGAAGGACGTCTGTTTCCGATGAAGGCAGAGAGAAACACACACTTTTTAGATGTGATGAAAGTTTTTAACGAAAAAAACATCGAATTCATCAATGGTATCAAGCAGCCTAACGCTATCACTTCAAATACCTATACCGTTTTTTATGGCGGATTAGAGAATTACGATTCCAGAACGGCAAAGTTTTTCCTTAAAAAATTAGCCAGAGCTTTACGTGAAGACATCAGTTCATTTTCGAATATCAATGCCGATTATATTGATGCGACAATGACTAAAATCAATGAAGAAATCAATTCAATTGAAAGTAAAATTACCAGCAGTTACAGTCAGGTGAACGAAGAGGAAGTTTATGCTCTGATTCATGAAACCGATAAATCTAAAATTTTGTACTGTTCGTATTGGACTTCGAACGGTCAGGTGGCTAATAACTTAAAAAAAGGTACTGTTTTAAAACAAACGGTCTTATCTGAATTAGTCCAGGATTCTACTGTTTTTGAAACGACTTCTCTTGGCGGAATTTATAGAAATAACAAAGTCGAGAAATTAATCAATCTTCGATATGGTTTTTTATCCAAAGAGCGACTGGTAACGAAACAAGACATAAAATCTGCGGTTCATTATCATTTAAGAAACATTACAAAAGAGGTACTGATTACAGATGGAGTGGGCATTAGCAATGAAAGAAAAAAAGGAGTATTCAGAACGATTGATGTAAAAGTTATTTTGCAGGATAAGTACGCTTTACAGATAGAAAACAAGCAAAAAATAGGATTGTTTTTAAAGGAAACCTTAGAGAAACAATCCGTGATGAACATCCCATTTCAAATTACCATAAACTAAAGTTATGAATGAATTAGATTACAGCCCCAGCTTACTATCTGCCATTAAATCTGCTAAATCGTTGGCCATTCAGGATGGACATAGCACTTATGGTGTTCCGCATTTAGCCTATGCACTGTTATATGAGCCAACGGGATTGACAGAGGTTTTAAAAACATTATCAAAAGACATAGATTACATAAGAGAATGGTTTGACGTAAGAAAGGAAGTATACACTTCGACTCAAAGCAATGATAATATTATTATTGCCGATGCAGAGATTGAAAATGTCTTTACCGAATCGAATTTCAATAAAATCAGATTGGGATCAGATTCTATTGATGCTTTTTGTGTTTTTATCGCCATTATTAAACCCGGATTGGTGTACAGTGATAAACAGATCGACGGTTTAAATTTAAGCGATAAAGAACTTTTAAAACATTTTGGGCTTCGCAATACTCAAAAAAGTTTTAGTCTCGTCGATAATGACGATAAAGAAGAAACTGTTGATATTAATTATTGTGATACGCTCTACAGAAAAAATATAATCGAAGAGGGAAGTGCCATTATTGGACGAAATAAGGAAGTTAGACTGATACTTGAAAACATTGAACGATACGAAAATCACGGAATTTTACTGATTGGAGAGTCGGGTATTGGAAAAACAAGTATCATCAAAAATCTGATTTCCAGTTTACACGAAACAGATCCTAATTTTTTTGAAGAAACGCTGGTACTTTCTTTAAACGTAGCTAAACTTGTTGCCAATTGCAATGGTGAAAACGAGGTTTCGAAGAAATTGATTGAAATTTTCGAAAAATTATCCAAGAACGGAAAGAGCATTCTTTTTATCGATGACATACAGGTGCTGTTAAATTCATCAAGCTCAAAATCAAATGCGGTAATCAATATCATCAATACGCAGTTAACACAGGGAACGATTAACATTATTGCTTCTATTGATTCAGATTCGTATCGAAAATCGATTGAAGGAACGACTATTGACGGAAAGTTTGAAAATATTTTTATCGAAGAACTGGACCACGCTTTATTAGTGGAATGTCTGGGGATTTATAAAAATAAATTAGAAAAACATTATAAAATAGGGATTGACGATGAAATTATAGAAGAAGCTATTCATCTGTCTAAAAGATTTTATAAAGAAAAGAAACTGCCTTACGGAGCCATTGATTTATTAGACCGAACAGCTTCGTCGGTAATTGTTTCAAATGCCAATTCATTAGTTGAAATTGTAAAAATAAAAGAGCAGATAAATGAAGCTGACCCATCCGACGAATCAAGGATGAGTTTGCTGAAAAAAGAAATATTCAACAGAATTAGTTGTGTGGTAACCAGTAAAATTAGTGCTGCCGAAAATTCAAAAAAACAAAAAGATGAAGTAATCACTTTTGAGGAGATCGAAAAATTAGCAGCTGATATTGAAGCCATAGCAAAAGAAAAAATCATCGTGGTTAAAAAGTCTGAAATTTTGGCGGTCGTTTCTAATGCAACCGGAATTCCATTAGGAAAAATAAGTGCAGGAGAAAAGGAGAAATTGTTAACGATTGAAGACAAATTACAGGAGAGAGTAAAAGGGCAGGCACATGCTATTAAAACACTTTCAGAAGCCATAATCGAATCCCGAAGTGGCTTGAGTAACCCGAAACAGCCTATTGGTTCATTCTTCTTTTTGGGACCAACCGGGACGGGAAAGACAGAATTAACTAAAACACTTGCAGAGTTATTGTTTGATGACGAAAATGCGATGATTCGTTTTGATATGTCCGAGTTTAAAGAAGAACATTCGGCGGCGTTATTGTATGGTGCACCTCCGGGATATGTGGGGTATGAAGAAGGAGGGATGCTGGTGAATAAAATCAGACAAAAACCTTATTCGGTGGTACTTTTTGATGAGATCGAGAAAGCGCACAGTTCGGTTTACGATGTGTTTTTGCAGATTATGGACGAAGGAAAAGTACATGATAAATTGGGGCGTGAAGGTGATTTTTCGAATGCGATTATCATTTTCACCTCAAATATTGGAAGCCAATGGATTCAGGAGCAGATAGAAAGCGGTCATTTACCCACTTCTAATCAGTTGATTGATATTATGAGTCAGCACTTCAGACCTGAGTTTTTAGGACGTTTGACTGAAGTAGTTCCATTTGCGCCGATCAATATAGAAATCGCCAAAGCTATTTTTAAATTGCATCTTAGCCGTCTGCAGGAACAGTTACGAACGATCAAAAATATTTCGTTTGATTTATCTGATTCGGCCTTAGAATATCTGACCAATAAAGGATTTTCTAAAAAATATGGGGCCAGACCTATTGCGGGAACCGTACGAACTTATCTAAAGAAAACCATTTCAAAACTAATTATATCCGAAGCTATTTTAGAGAATGAAAGTATTGTTTTGGATATAAAAGAGGATGAATTTATCTGGGAAAAGAAGTAAGATATGGAACAGGATATCGCAGTTTTAAAACAACAGCTTAACTTTAATTTGAGAGGAGAAATTCTTTTTTATGAATTGCAAAATATTCTTAAAAAGGAAACCGAAGTCTTTGTCAGACACAAAGGCCTTTCAAAAAGACACAATTCAAGGGACGCTATTGATCTCTCGTCGATGCTGTATCAGGAAGATTCGAGATTTACCAAAGAGGCGCTGGTGCTGCATTTGGCCAAAAACAGCATCTACCATAATTTACCCGAATTACTTTTTCATCCTTTATCGGTTAGTAATTCTACGATGTCAAATAAGGAAATTGTAGAAGCAGTAAGAGAAAATAAAAAAGCTGAAAATAATGCTTTAGATTTTTTTATGCCTTTTGACAATGAACTTTTTGCAGCAAATTCAAATTTTGCGATCAGAAGTCTTCACTTGTTTAATGATAAGATTGATTTGTTTCTGAAAATAGTAGATGAATTAGTCGCCATTGATTTTGACCTGTCTCATACACAAAAAAAGAATCTCTTTATTTATCTGTGTGAAGCCGATAGACTGAAAGAGAATCTTCCGGAACTGGAGAAAGTACTGGAAACTTTATTGGGTAATGTAGTCAAATTAAAATACAAGAAGCATGTTTTCACCGATTCTCCTTTTTTGGAATTAAGTGAAGGAACATTAGGATTCAATCTGGGACTTTGCGGAGCGGTAGAAAGTGAGATAGACGATGTAGAGGTTGCGCTATATTTTGAAGGAAATATAGATTATAAGATACTAGAACGTAAGATGAACCTAACGCGTAAAGTATTAGAGTATTTTATCATTAGTAACAGAAAAATTGATATCGTCTTTTTTAATAATTATCAGTTAGGCATCAAACTAAACGAGAACTATTTGGGCATAAATACCATTTTATAATTTTTAAACCATAATAATGAGATAACATTCAGATATGAATACAATACTACCCTTTTTCTTAAAATACCTATTAGCTCCGTTTTTGATTTTAATCATAACGCTGATTATGAGCCAGTTTTCAAATGTGAAAATCAAAACAAAAGCGGCCATAATATTTACTTTATGTTTTTCGATTATAGCAGCTTTGCCCTGTTTATTTGCTTTCTTTAACAATGAATTTATCTGGTTTGGCTTATTATTTTCGGTGATCTACTACATCATACTTGGAATCGCACTGGTGTATTTCATGAATACAGCTTTATTTCAAAAAGTAGGGATACAGAATAATGTTCTGGCCAAAGTGTTTATGTTTTTAATAATAGCGATTCTCTCTTCCTGGATTTATTATCTTGTTTTCAACTACATCGCCATATCGAGTTACGCTCACATTAGTATGCTTAATATTTTGTGGCTGTTTGTACCTATCTTTTTTCAGGAATCAAAGAACAAATACCTGCAAATTCCTGAGCCTTTCTACGAATACTGGAGAGTGGGAAAAGAACGCAAGGATTTCGAATATTGGGATAATATCGATAAGTTCCGCCTCATGCAGGTGTCCATACACATCAGAAAAAAAGCGAATTCTGAATTCTTTTCAAAATTTGATGTAAAAATTGCTCAGGACGTCAATCTGGGGAGTTGGTTTGATAAGTTTATAGAAGACCAGAATTACAGATTCCCTAATGATGCTATCGAATCCAGCGCAGAAAATGAAGATACAGGATGGACTTTTTATACGGCAAAATACTTCAGCTTTCCTTTGTTTATCAAGAATTTGAGTCCTTACAGAACCATTTCTGAAAGTAAATTGAAAAATAAACAGACGATTTTTGCTAAAAGAGTTGCTTTAAACAGACATGAAAACGGTCTGGATGAATAATTTAATACCATATCTTTTTCTTTAAAACCATTTGGGCTAAAAAGGGAAAAGAGATTAACAAATACCATAAAACAAACTTCAGGATTATGAAATCAAACATTCATTTACCAATCAACTGGACAGACGGTGTAAAACTTACGAAAGACCATTTTATCAATAATTATTTCAATTACGTAACAATTGTCAGCGATTATAACAAAGTTCAGCTAAACAATTTTAATTATGGCTGTATCCAGCCGGCGGGAAATAAATCGATAGACATTGAGATAAAAATTGAGGGAGGACAGCTGGTTGCCTACTTGAAAAAATGCGAAGTAATTGCTAAAAATGGTCATATAATTTCTTTTAATCAGGATATTTATGGCACCAAACTTCCGGAAGTAAGTATTAATGCAAACGACTTAGATCGAAATTCTTTTGAGCATTATTACGTGATTGTTTCCGTTAATCCTTATGATTTAATTCCTGTAGGTATTCCTGATCCGGAAATCATTCCATTGCACCATCCGCATGCCCTTCCGGAAATCAAATTACACATCATCAATAAAAAAGAGGTAAATGATAATTTTTTATCGGGTTACTTTTTAATTGTCAAAAAGATAATATTCCAAAACGGAACTTTTATCGAAGACAACAAGTACATCGCTCCTGTTGTTAAGACTAAAAACAATGAAATCCTGAATCAGTTTATAGCGAAAGTAAACACTGAATTGTATCAGTTAAATGATTTCTCGATTAAAATTCATAAAAAAAATGTGCAAAACTCTTCTAATAACAGACTGGTGTCGAACACGTTTAGTTTATGTACCAAAATAATCGGGTACTATTCAGAAAACTGTTTTTATCTTAAAAATGTCGCTCCTGAGGAATCTCCGGTGTATATGTTTGACAGAATAATTGTTTTGGCGAATCATCTTATTTCGACATTGACTTTAATGGATGACAAAGAAAAAGAGGTGCTGCTGCAGTACTATTATGAATGGATTGATGTAAAACCTTCGGAGTTATTGAGTGTATTGTTTGAAGCAAAAAGTGCCGTATACGACCACAACGATATCGCACAAACACTTGAAAAACTGAATCAGTTTCTAGGAATTTTGAAGCGCTTATGGCAAAAATTAAGTGAACTGGAGTATATCGGAATCAGAAAAGAGAACATTGTAATTAGTGAGGAAACGAAAGTGGCAGCACCAAAGAGCAATACATGGTCAATATTAGATTAAACATAGCGCTATGAAACCACTTAATTCTCCTAAAATAGCGACTCAAAAACGCAGATTTTTAATCCTCTTTTTTACAACGTTTACTTTTATTTTCGGCTGTCTTTTTATTACGCTGATAACGGCCAATAAAGGTGCTGCCGAGTTAGAGCAAAAACACAAATACTACAATGATATTGCAGTAAAACAGGGCGAAATGAACTTGCTTCTGGGTGAAATCCTGATCGAAATCAATGACTTAAGATTTAAGGACAGAACTTTAAATGAACGTAAAAACCTTCAGTCCCTGATCAACGAAAAAAGATTTGCAATCAATAATGAGATTCAAAAATCAAAAACAAATCTGACCAATTCTTTTGGTTTGTATGAGGAACTTTTGGTTGAATTGCAGCGTATACAAACTAAGATTGATGTTTTAAAAGAAGCAGCAACAAGCTACGAAATCAAAAGTAATCAGCTTAAAAATTGTATTGAAAAACATAAACTCGAAAATAAAAAAAATAGCACCAAATCATGAAGAAGGCAATAATTTTTGACGAAACCTATTGGAAGAAAGCCAAGTTCAATTTATTATTTATCATTAGCGCCTGTGTCATATTTATTGGTCTTACCAAGTTTTTACTTAAGACACCGGATTTTAATAATACGGATATGCTGAACAGAATTAATGATTATGAAAAAATGCAGAAGATTAAGGTAGACTATGCCAATAAATCGAAGTTAATTTTCAAAACCATTGATACGATAAAATACGACATTAATCAGGTACAGCGTATCGATGAAGTAAAAAGAAATATTTCAGAGTACAAACAGCTTTATAAAGACAACGAATTTCATTCGTCCTATAATTTTTGCTTAATCGGCGGGAACTTATTAAATGTTTTTTTAGAGATAAACCTGGAAGAAAGTACGGTAAAAAAGAACGATACTCTGGTACAGACAAGTCTTAACGAATGTAAAGCAGATTTTAAAAATGAACATTAAAAACAGAACAGTAGTTATCCTTTTGTCTTGCATTGCGGTAATTTTAGTGATAGTAGCACTGCTATTTCCTTATAATAAACGATTAAGTAATCTTGATTTTTCGATTGTTGACGACAATAGTAATCACCAGTATGAATTAAACGAGGAATTATCTTTTAAAATAAATGACAGTACTCTAATATCAGATAAAAAAGCCGTTTGGTATTTTGGAAACGGTGATTCGATTGTTAGTAAAGGAAGTGTAAACTACACTTATGACAAAGCCGGAAAATATTTAGTTACCTTAAAAATTGACGACAAGTTTGATTTTTCAAAGCAAATTAATATCGTAAACGGCAGAAGATTGACGGCAAGAGATTCTATCACCAAGATATTTTGTCCGGAGTTTGGTTATGTAGGTGAGGAAATTGTGTTTACCGGATATTCTCCGAGTTCTAATAATTGGTATTGGGAATTTGGCGAAACGGGAACCATAGATTCTTATGAAAAACAAGCCATTTATATTTTTACCCAGCCGGGAATTTATACGGTAAAGCTTGAAACAGACAAAACGAAGTATCCGATAACAAAAGAAATTGAAGTGCTTCAATTGTACGAACCTTTCAAAGAACCGGAGGCTGTAGATTCGTCAGGTATTGTATTAAACGATATTAAAAAAAGACTGCAGACCATTGCTAATTTAGGAGCAAGAGATACCAGAACGTACAGAGAACAGGTTAATTATCTGAAAAATAAATACATCTGTAACGATTTGTCTGATGTTGTGGTAGTAGTCAATGAAGAAAAATATAACGATTTTTTAAGTTACTGTCAGGGACTTCATTATCTGGAAGGCAATGAAACTATAATTGAGGATGTGAAATTAGATAATATTAAGTGCTTTAAGCAGATCAATATTACCCAAAAAACTAAAAATAAAACAAAGTAATAGATGAAAAGCAGCATTTTACTTCGATATACGTCTTTAATTTGTTTATTGATTGCAAATACTATTTTTTCACAGGTTAAGAACAGTACAAACGTTCTTAGAAAAACAGGAGAAACAGTTAATACTTACGATAACCAGGAGCAAAAAGAAAATAAAAAACCAGAACTAAAAATGGTTTTTTCAGATCGAAATGAGAATAAAATTTACGAGGAACCTTATAGCGCTAAAGTAAAAAACAAGGCCGCTATTTTGACTCCCATGTATGTTATTGATGAAGATAAGAATTACTACGAAGTGGTCGTTGCGGATAAAAAACTGATTGGAAAACCTAAAGGGACATTCTCTGCTTTAAGAAGTAAAGAGAACCATTTCTCTAAAGCTAAAGAAGTACAATATCTGGGGTGGATTAAAAAAGACAACGTACTGGAATATGGAAGAGCCATTCAGAATCAGGTTAACTTAAAATATGTAAAGTATTTTGTGGCCTGCAATACGCTGGATAATTTAGTAAACAGTAACAATAACGTCAAAAAAAGTACTCTTCTGTTAAAGGGAGATCCTAACTTAGAAACCGCAATAAAAAAGGGGATTAAACTAAATGACTTCGTTTACGTTTACAACATAAACAAAACGGGAAATTCAGCTTTTGTGTCCAATTCTGATGATTTGATGCCAAAAGACACCGCTAATTTTAAGTTTGGTTGGGTTCCTTTGCAATATCTGAATCCCATAACAGACAACGTGGTGGTGAAACTAAACCCTGCCGATACGTTGAAGTTTTCGTCGGGTAAGATCAACTTTCATGCAAATGAATTGTACAGGAACACCTTTTTCGTAAATGAAAATCAATCCAGTGATGCTGCCAGATTCGATAATACTACTAAAATTTTATTACCTGTAAATGTATGGAACCACGACAAAAATAAAATTACAAATTTAAAGGGAGATGATATTACCATAAAGACAATAGAACAGATTGATCTGCAAAGTAAGACCATTAACTTTTTTTACGTTTTTGAGAACAACGGCAGTACCAAACAATACCTGAAAAAGACACTTTCGGCATTGCAAAATCTAAAACTAACAACAAGCAGTGATTTGTACGCCAATTATAATTTTACGTATTCATTTATTGCAAAAGGCAAGTCCAAAAGTTATTATTTGCTCAGAGCATCCTCATTTTCGAAGTGGTTTGATTTAATTGAAAAAAGTATCAAAACACCGGAAGAAATTACAAAGGATAATATTTTACCCAATAACAACATAAATATTACGCAGTTTCTGAGTGCGGGACCCAATTACGAAAACAATTTTTTTATACTCGCAGGATTAGACGGATCTATAAATACCGTTTTACAGGACAATATGAGCGCATTGGCGAAGAATAATGCCAAGTTATTGTACATCCTTTTTAGAAATGAAAACAGTTCGGATAATCAGGATTTTATTTCGCAAAGTAAGGCCTATTTAAGTGATGCCAGTAATGCCAATAAAAAATACATTCAGAACTATTATGTAGATCCAAAACTGGTTCCTAAAAATGATGAATTTGTTTACAATGGCGAAGCCGATAATGAGTACATCTACAACGCTCCTTTAAAAAGTAACTTTAATGGCGGAATTGTATTTCCTAAGTTAAACGGGGAGCTTACTCCTGAAACGATAAACAAGGCCATTGATACCGTGATCAGTAAAACGATCAAGACAAACAATGCGTTGCTAAAATCACTGACTCAGTATAAAAATGAATTTAGTTTTTTAAGAAGTCAGCCGAGTATAACCGTAAAAAATATTATCGAAAATTCTCCTTTAAAAGACAGCGTTAGTACTGATGTGCCTAAAAAGTATAAAAACGAAACGTTTGCGATAAATGCAAAAGATTCGCTGGATAATGATTTAGAAAGTAAAGTACATATTTTACTGACCGAAAATGAAATTAAACAGCTTATTGAAAATTATCGGGAGTTAGTAAGTAAAGAATACACCAATGAGAATATTGATAAGGTAGAGATTCTGAATTTTAAAGACAGGTGCTATACATTTGCCTCAATTATCAGAAGGACAGAACCATTGAGAAACAGAAATTCTTTAGCAGATCTGTTTTATTTTAAGACTAGAGTATTTGTAAACAGTTCTGATCTGCATACTATAAGAATTAAAGATATCAGAAAGTTTAAGAGAAAACCGGCCGAATTCAGGGCTCTCTTTATAGGTTTAAATGCTAAAGTTGAAGCCTTAGAGAAAATGGTCAGAAATAGTGCTTTTGAGGTTTTTGATGAGGAGTCTCAGCTCAAACACTATTATATATCGAAAAATATGCTACTATAAAATAACGATTATGGAACTTATCAATACAATAGAAATGACGAAACCTTTGCATGAAATAATTTTAGAGTTATTTTATTTTGAAAGCAAAGGGAAGCCGTGCGAGTTTACAAAAAAAGAAATTTTGTGGAGACTTAAAAATCCCAGTATTACAGAATATCAGATAGAAGAAGTACTCAATTGGATGGTACATCATAAAAAACTAAATGAGAATTTAGGTTTGTACAGCCTCGATCGTTTTGAACTAATTGATTTAGAAGAAAAATTTAAAACCGAGAGATTGCACAAAGAAAAAAAACAAGAGCCCATTTTTTTTACCAATTACAGTACGATAAACAATATACACAATGCCGCAAAGCCTAAAGCGCTTGAAATATTTATTCAGTACATACTGCCTACGTTTTTGCTTTCTTATATTGTGTTTATTTTTTTCTTAGTAAACAAGTTAAATGACAGTTTTGCGGTAAACAATAATAAAATTGAAGACGTTAGCGAACTGACACTAAAAGAACCTAAAACAGGAGTGATTAGAAAAAAAAGAGCGCTGTCTGACAAAGAAGTGAAAAGACTGTTTTCTAATCAGCATCAGAATATTTTGTATTTGAACAAGACTATAGATTCATTGCAAAAGCAGGTGAACAAAATTAATGAAATTCACACCACAGCAACTTTAGACTTAAAAAACCAGGTCAATTCTTTACAGCCACAGGTCAATTCAATAGTCCTGCACATAACCGTTGTGCTGTTGGGATTTATTCTGTTATTTTTTATGAAAAATGTTACAGATTAAAAGTGAATTAGTAAAAAAACAGATAAAAGAGGTATTCTAAAAATTATGCAGAATATCTCTTTTTGTGTTTATGGGAGGTAGGTGAAGAAGTAAAATGAATGTTGAAAAAATATTTTTTGACTATTAGATTGTTTTTTGCAGTTGCTATTTGTTTTTTTAAAACAGATGAATTTTCTGTCAGCCCTTGTGAATGCTGGATTCTTACATTTGTGAATTAAAAACGGCTCATTTTTTTCTTAATTTTTATGAAAAAGATTACGAATTGACTTGTTTTTTAAAATTGTATTTGTATATTCGTACAAATATTGATTGCGAATCACCCTCATCTTCCTACAAGAAGCAATTAAAAAAAGTACGTTAGTACAAAAAGAGGTATTCTAAAATCATGTAGAATACCTCTTTTTTTTTGTTCATACTAGTCACACAAAAAGAAAGAGGATTCTGAAAAACTTTATTTAACAACTTAAATTTTTTATTATGGCATTTAAATCAATTTTAGAATTCGAAGGAAACGAGTACCAAGTATTATTTTCAAAAGTTGATATGTTGAGACATACTGACGGTAAAGGAGCTGTTTCTTCTGAAATTAAAGGAGGAAGATTAAACTTAAGAGTAAAATCTACAGACAACACTACAGTTATCGAACAAGCGGTAAACAGCCAGCACAAACCGGTAAGCGGAAAAGTAAAATTTTTCAAAGCTGACTCTGAGCAGGTAATGAAAGAACTTACTTTTGAAAACGCTTTCATTGTGTTCTTTAGTGAGCAGTTAGACGCTTTGGCTGAAACTCCAATGACTACTGAGATTACATTCTCTGCAGAGAAAATTACTTTAGGTAATGCTACACTAGACAACAACTGGGCTAAAATTTAATTTTTCTCATAAAACAAGAAGCAGTTACGTACTGCTTCTTGTTTTTTTATTTTCAGAATATGACATCTTTTAGCTTAAAATTGAATTCGGCGCAAAGAACTTTAAAATAAAGGGCTTTGACTATACTCTGTTTAAGTTAAAAATTTTAAAGAATTAAACTTAAAACTAGACAGATTTATGGTCATTCCTAAAATAATCTTTGGTATAGACGGCAAAGAAATTTCTCATTTTACTAAAATCGATTTAAAGCAAACCATTAATGCTCACCATGAGTTTTCAATAAGTATTCCACATTCTGTTATAGAACGACCTCGGGCCTATACGATGGAAAGCGCCCAGGAATGTCTTGGAAAAGTGCTGCACATCAGGTTAAGTGGTAACAATAACTTTCTGGGAATTATAACAAACGTTCGCTACCAACAGGAATTGGGACATGTAGGCAGTCAAATTGTTATTTCAGGGTATTCTAAAACTATTTTGTTAGACTACGGTCAAAAGTTGCATTCCTGGGAAAATCTCAATTTGAAAGATATGGTGCACGATCTCATACAAACTGCTGCAGGAGAACAGCTGCAATATGAAATCGAACCCGAATTTACTTCTAAAATAGAATATCAAACGCAATATCTGGAATCGGATTTTAAGTATATCCAGAGATTAGCCAAACAATATAACGAATGGTTATTTTATGACGGAGAAAAACTTTTTTTTGGAAAACCACAACAAGAAAGCTCTCCCATAAAATTAATTTACAATAAAGACCTGTTTAATTTAAGTATATCGGTAGAAGCAAAACCCCATCAGTACAGCGGTTATACTTATAATGAAAATATCGATCAGCTTTATCAGGCACAAACAGATGACAGCATCGTAGAGGGATTACCGAAATTAGGAAAAGACGCCTTCGAAGCTTCCAAAAAATTATATAGTACAGCTTCTTACGAGTTCGGACAATTTAGTACCGGAGATGATGTATATTTTGAGAGTATCCTGAAAAAAAAACAGGAAAGTATAGCTGCAGAAGGAAACTACATTTCGGCAACAAGCTCAAATCCAAAACTAAGAATCGGCTCTATTATTAATATCGAATCTCAGCAAATATTAGATAAATCAGAGGTTCTTCAAAAAGGATTGAGTACGAATAAGACACAATTTGAATCGAATGAAATTGGTACTTATATTATTACCGAAATCACACATAAAGCTACTGAAATTGGAGAGTACGAAAATAGTTTCAGAGCACTTCCGGCTAAAATAAAAAAACTTCCCGAGCCTCAGGTAGGCATGCCAATAGCACAGGAACAAAGAGCTGTGGTAGTGGCCAATGATGATCCTAGTGGTAATGGAAGAATTCGCGTAGAATTATTATGGCAAAAGAAACAGCAGTCCCGTACACCTTGGCTGTATGTATTAACTCCTAATGCCGGAACCAGCGATGTGGTAAATAGAAATCGCGGATGGGTTACGATACCGGAGGTAGGCGATCACGTAATGGTTAGTTTTCGTTACAATGATCCTAACAGACCGTATGTAATTGGCAGTATTTTTAACGGAAAAACAGGCGAAGGCGGTAAGCTGGACAATCATATTAAAAGTTTCTTTACCCGTTGTGGAAGCACCATCACTTTCGATGATAAGCAGAAAAGCATTCTGATAAAGGACCCGTCAGACAATAGTGTTTATTTGGATGGTGAAGGTAATATTACTGTAAATGCACCTAAAAATATGACCATCAATGTTGGTGATAATCTGGATATTACCGTTGGTAAAAATATGACTGTAGGGGTAGGCGGTAACAAGAAAACTACTATCGACGGTAACAACAGCTTAAAAGTTGGAAAAAGCAGTATAGTCGATATTACAGAACTCTACAAACTTATTACAAATATGTACGAGCAAAAAGTATCAGGTGATAAAACTGTAAAGATCAATGGTAATTTAAATAAAACTACAGCAACAACAACTCACAAAGCCATAGGAGGAGATATTTTGATAAAAAGTTCGGGAATCTCAAAAGTACTGGGTGCCATTGATGCCAAAGTAAATAAAGGATAGCGCAGGCACACCGGTAGTGATTTATCCTAATTGAAACAAAATGGTACAGGCAAAGAAACGTAATCGTAATATCAAATCAGAATGAAGCAGCTATTATTTTTTATTTTTCTATTGGCAGGTGTATCCTCTTTTGGACAGGCGGAAGAGGTACAAAAAGCAGAAATAGAAGGCGGTACATTATCTAAAAAGTATATTGACGGAAAACTGGAAAGTTTTATTGTAGAAATGTACGCGGTAAATTATGGAAACATCTTCAGTTTTACTAAAGAAAAAGATACCATTACAGTGAGTAATGGAGAAAAATCAGCTGCTGTTATTAAGATATATTTTAAAGATCAGATGCAAATAAGTGAACTATTTTGTAAGAAGAAAATAGTAGGCTATTTTGAAACTATAAATTTGAATATCGATCATTTACCCAAAAGCAACAGCATTTATAGTTTTCTTGTAAATAATAAAATAAAGAGCTCGATATGCAGTTTTGATCTCAACGATCTCGATGAAAATTTTGACCAGAATCTGATAAAACTTTTTAATAGTTTAAATCATGCTGCAAATGCTGAAAATTTGGATTCCGCCTTTAATTCAATAGCCCATTTTTTTTCCAAAGAAGATGCTCTTTACAGAATCTATTTAAGAAGTTATGCTGAAAAATTTGCCCCTCCAATAATTACCTATTTGAAAACCAATGAATCCGGAAAGATTGAATCCGGAATTGTCTGGACAGGAAAAGAGACCGGAAATGGAAAGTATGAAATTTACAGTAAAGAGAAAGTAATACAATCAGGAGTTCAAAACCTATCCAATTTTAAAAAAACTTTTAGGGAGTATTTTAATAAAAATGGAATTGAAAACTAGATAAAACATTCTTACCATAACGATAATAGAATAAAGAGTTGACAACTATGTATAGCATACGGAAACAGGTTTAGTTAAAGAAAAAATATGAGATGTATCTTACTTTTGATATATTTACAAGTAGTTCGTTAAGACAGTACCAGTATGCATAAAACTTAAAAAGCATGAAGAAAATAGCCCTTTATTTACTATTATTTCTTATAACAAATACGTTAACAAGCTCTTGCCAGGAGAAAAAGCAAACCGATAAAAAGGTTAATAACTCTGCAATAAAAGCCCCCCTTAGTAATATGGAAACAAATTTTAAATGGCAGGAAGGTTTAAGTTGTCCTTCAGGATACCCAATACAAGTCTATAGAGGCTGGCTTGAAGGTCCGTTAGTATCAAATGGTGTAAACGAAGAGCCCAACAGTACAACCAGTATATACGGTTTTGGTACAACCACAGGTATAGGAGATTGGGGAGAAAATTCCTCAGGGATGAGTCAGGGCGAAAAACCAATTCCGCAAAGACTTAACTGTACGTGGTATTCGTATGTTGAAGATGTGATGTATCATATCGATACAGAATTGGACTATCCTAAAATGGTAAAACTCTTCAACGAAGGTTTTCAGAGCAACGTTCAAAAAAAGGGAAAAGTAATGACAACTTATAAGCACATTACGGTAGGTTTTGCTCCGGGAGGTGTTGTAGTAGTCTGGTTGAAAGGCGGACAGAAAGATGTAGAAATCGGACGCTATCAAGGAAAAAAGACAGAGATAAGTGCTAAGGAAATTGCTTCTTTAGACAGTCATGAACGCTTGTTGTTTGATCCTGCTGACAGAGAGCGAACTTTAAAAAATCCGAAAATTATAGCGCCTGAGGTTCAGGAAGCAAATAAAAACAAACCCATACCTTACGGACTTTGGGACAGCTACCGCATAAAATACAACTGGCGCCCTACTGCTGTATTCGTGAGGGAAGGAAAGGTACAGGATGAATTGTCATTTGCCTTATTTAATGGAGAACGCGAAACGCTATTAGAAAAAGAATTTGCCAAAAATGAGTATCAGGAAAGAGCAATCCCAAGAAGTTTAGGAATTCGCTGGTGGGATAAAAACGGACAGGGCTATAGTGGTTCATTTATTTTCGATGAGAAAGAAATTTTTGATGCCTTCAAAGAGTTGCGTAAAAAGAATCCTGAAGCAAATATTGATTTAGAAGTTAAAATAAATCCGGGTAGTGATTATTTGGGAGCCACACTAAAAAGCGGTACAGCTGTTATACCATTGAAAAAAAGTAAAACAAACGTTTTTGAATCAAGCATAGTGACAAGAGAATACAAATACAATTGGCATCCTGTTTTTTCGTTTCCTGAAGGAGAAAAGATGCCGGATAAAATTTATTTTTTGAGTCACACTTTGGGGCAGTCTCTTGCTGAAAAAAAAGAGATGAATCTACCGCTTCAGGAAAATGCAGCACCTTCCAAAATAAGTTTTGATTACAGTAAAGGGGATGGAGAAACCAGTTATTTAGAGTTGATATTTAAAGATGAGGAAGTTCGCGAAACTTTTAGAGATATTGAAAAACTAAAGCCCGGAGCACCCATAGAAATGCAGGTGAAAATTGGTAAATCCTATAATTCCTGTACTATTACACTTAAAGGAAACGGAAAAGAATTACCAG
This sequence comes from Flavobacterium tructae, assembly GCF_002217475.1. Classification (GTDB taxonomy): domain Bacteria; phylum Bacteroidota; class Bacteroidia; order Flavobacteriales; family Flavobacteriaceae; genus Flavobacterium; species Flavobacterium tructae. Next base: position 5,009 of record NZ_MUHH01000051.1, on the reverse strand, counting down.
TGAAATTCACTACTTATCAGAATTAGTCTTGTACAAAAAACACCAGTTTTCGAATCGTATTTATTAAAAGAATATACAAAAACAGAATCATTGTTATGGGAAAAACATTTGTATACAATACAGGAGCAGCGGCCGATGATATAAAAAAAGAAGACCTACGAGTGACTTTTGGAATTTTTATAGACGGCACACTCAATAATAAGACGAATACCGATATGCGTAACAAACATAGCCGGGGTAAAGATGCAGAGGGAAATATTGATTATTCAAAAGATAATGCGACGCTGGAAAGTGAAGACGAAAAAAAATATAAAAAAATAAAGAATAAAGGACGGATAGAAGAACTTCTTTCTAAGAAAAATAAAACTCCAGCTGAGGAAGCGGAGTTTAAAGCTATTGATGAAAGAGACAAATATCTCGTTGCCTCCTATAGAGTCCCTTTAAACGAGTTTGGTCTGGATCGTATGGGAACAGACAACAGTTATAGTAACGATTACACCAATGTGGCACGTATGTGGCAATGTTGTGAACAAAAAAAATACGCCATTTATGTACCGGGTATGGGAACAGATCACCTAATGCGCGACAGTACAGACGGTTTTGCTTTTGGTTCGGGACAAACAGGTATACGTGCCAGAGTGCGTAACGCTTGTGAGCAAATTGCAGATAAAGTAGCAGAGAAGATGGCTGAGAGTGATGATGCGACAAAACTTGCCCAAATCACACTCGATGTATTTGGATTCAGCCGAGGTGCTGCTACGTCCAGAAATCTGGTCTACGAGGTAAACCATGATAGTGGTTACGCAAATGCAGTGAAAAAACAAATCCCTTGTGGAGTAGAATATATTGAAAGACCCTATTCGGAATCCGGTAGTGTACGCATACAAAAAATGCGAAATGCCTTTGTAGATGTCGATAATTACGAGATAGACAACAGTTATTTAATAAGAGATCAGCTCCCTAAGATGGGGCATTTAGGATACAGTTTGCTAAAAAAAACCAGCCTTGATTTTGATGATTTGAAAAATGTAGAGATTGTTGTCCGGTTTGTGGGGATTTATGATACCGTTTCGTCTTATTTTGAGGAAAATGGTGTTCGGGATCATTATGACGATTATGGAAATGTGAAAGACGAAGGAGGCAAACTCATAAAAGAAGCCTGGTCAACACATTTTAATGATGATATTGCCGAGCTGCATCTGAATAATTTATACTGTCAAAAAGTAGTACACTTTACAGCAAAAGACGAACATCGTCAAAATTTTGCTCTTACCCGAATCAATCAAATTCCCGGCAGATACATCGAAAAAAATTTTCCGGGAGTACATTGTGATATAGGCGGAGCTTACATGACCGAGAAAGAAGTTGTCGATGAAATCGGAACTCAGATGAAAGACAGACATTATGTTTCTGTTTTTCCAAATGGTTTTTTTGATGATAAAATGGGGTTAGAAGCGCTGAGAAGAGACCTGATCAGACAGTATTGGTATAAAGAAGATCAAATTGAAACGAAAATTCAATGGAGTTTTCCGCCTTATAGTAAACTTACAGGCACCCGTGGAAAAAAAATAGAAGGCACCGAAGATCAGTATGAAGGAGTCAAAAAAGAGTACAGTTATATTCCGCTGCACTTTATGGAAACGTATGCCAGAAGTACTGAAATGAAGGAGTATTTTGTAGAAGAAACAGCTGTGAAATTTCCATTAGATGATTTTCTAACAGATGTAGAAAGCTATTTAACACCTTATGCACTTGATGAAACCAACGAGGTGAAAGAATGGGATTTCATCAGTGACGAAGTAATCGAACAAAAAAGACTGGAAAGGATAGAAAAGGAGAGACGAGATGCTGAAATGTTGGATATAGAGCAAAAACTCAAAACTCATAATTATGAATTCGAAGAGCTCAAGATAGCAGTCGACAATTTACGGGTAGAGCAATATAAACCTAAATTAGACTTTGAGAAGCTTAAAATGCCGCAAAAAGAACCTGAGATGAAAACATATACTATAGAGGGAGTTACTGTTGTGGGTTACAGTGGACAAACCATGCTAAGAAAGTTAAGGAATGAATACCTGCATTGGTCCTCAACGAGAGATTGGTTCGGGATGCAGCCCAATGAAGGCAGAAAAAGAAAAATACATTAAAGTATGACCTATTTAGATTACGATGTTGTATTCCCTGAGCTTGATAAAATAAATGAGTTTGCATTTGAAACGGTAACAACAGATTTCTCGAATCCAAAAAAGATAAAAAAAATAAATTACACCCGAAAGATTGCTATCACGAGATACAAAGACAACGGAAATGATAAGTTGTTTCAGTTATTTCTTTCCGAGATCGAAATCACAAGTAATTTATCTACAGAGAATATTATTTTTCTCAAAAGAATAGGAGCTGCTTTTGACGAAGTTGAAGTAGAAGTAAATAACTATGGCAAAATAATTAAAATAGTAAACTTTGAGGAACTGGGAAAACGATGGGAAATTGTTCGTGCCAAATTGGCCATAGATAATGTTGGTTTTGTTGTAGAATCATACCTGCAGGATATTAGCAGTTCGGTAGAAGACGAGCAAAAAATGATAACCTTCTTCTCCGATTATAAAATGTTTGGTTTGTATTTTTTTAGTTTATATCGAAACCCGTCCCCTGTTGAACGGCAAAAAAAAATAATGGATTGTGGGAGCGCTGTAATGTTCGAACACGTTCGTCCAAAAGATGAAAAATTGGATACCTACTTTGTATCAGGAAAACCTTTTGAAGAGAGTACAGAGACAGATAGCATAAAATATGATGGTACTTTAGAGTACAGAGAACATCAGATAGAATTGGCAACATTAGAAATAGAAAAAGAAGGATTGAGCATTTTGTATAACATTAATAAAACATCACTCTAATGGCAAAACCAGATAATACTCAAAAACGAAAAGAACGCGAGGAAAAAGAGGAAGCCGAGGATGGCTTAAAATTTGTTATCGACGGAGCCAAACTAAAATGTGACTTATGTACCGTTCCGGAGGGCGACTTAAAAGTAAATTTTGATACTCCTACCATACAAGACAAAAAAGTAGCAACGATTGTCGAGAAAGACAAAAAGAGTGTAATCTTTAAAGGCAACTGCAAAAAAAGCCCGCAGAGTTCAAGTCCATGCGCTTCAGTAATGCAGCTTGCCGACTGGAAAGATGTGGGTACGGTGTATTTTCAGGAAAAATTTCCATTACTTCTTAAAAGTACAATTAAATGCAATTATGGAGGAATCGATATTAAAATCACAGACTCTGCGCAACGCAATGCACCGGAAAAGATTGATACTACAGCTGCGCCTGTGCCAGATTTAGAAAAAAGAATTGTAGAACTTTACTGGACGTATAATGACACCAAATTAGCTAAAAAGTCGAGATTTTATGTAGACATGAATTTGGTTGTAAAGACCTTGAATTATAAAGAAGGGGAGAGTGTCACAGTATCTATAAAAAGTGAAGATGGGAAACCGTTGACGGATAATTTAACTGAATTAAATCTTACAGGAACTGTTGGTAAAAGTGATACTGTAATTTTTGAAAAGGTCCTAAAAGACTACACTCTAAATTTATTAGAAACAGATAATTAAGGAGGAACAAAAAACGAAAATAAAGCAAGTAAGAAAAATTATGGATTTTGAAAAGATAATTCCAATAGAATTAATGCAACGTAATATTGTAGCTAGTGTTGGGGGTGTTCAGGCAAGGGTAGTAGCAGCCACAAGACCAAAATGGGATGATATGATAAAGAATTATCCAAACACATCGGTAGATACAGTTAAACTTTATAATGATATAGGTAATGGTTTAATAGATTTATACAAAAAAGCACCCGAAGATTGGGAAAACACTTGTTCTTTTAGGATGAGTAGAGGGTTAAATTTAAGTGGTTTCAAACTTCCAAAAGATAATTCAAAATATAGAGAAAAAGGTTCTAGCGGTGGGGTACATGTAGGAACAAGTACGGGAGTGACAAAAAACTATTATTGGTATAGAGTAAAAGAATTGGGAAAATATTTAGAAGACCATTTAGGGGCTCCTGAGTTTGATGTAACACTTAAGAGAGCTAATTTAGGCGAAATAAAAGTTGGTTTGTCAACGACAGATTGGAGTAAGCTCAGTAAACTGAAAGGAATTGTTATGTTTAAAGTTTCAGGATGGGGAAATGCTTCAGGGCATTTTACTTTGTGGGATGGTAAAAACTTAATATATCCCGGAGATCCACGTCATGATGATCCTTCTAGTGAGCTTTATTATTTTAATATGAAATATGAAGCCTATCATCCTATCAAGAAGAAAAATATTGTTATACAAACAGATGAAATAAAGTTATGGGAATTAAAATAAAAAAGAATAACTATTTATTGTTATTTGTGCTTTTAATTTTTACAAAAGCAATAGGGCAGAATAAAGTAGCAGAAATAAAAAAATATGCTTTTAATAAATGTTTAAGCTACAATTATCAAAAAATTGATTCAACCTTTTATAACACTTATAAAGATGCTTCGGGAGTTCAAATTTCAATAAACGGTAATTTTTTAGAAGATGATGAGCTTAAAAATAAAGTAATAGATTATGCTATTGCAATAACTGGTTTATATTATTCTCAGAAAAATAATTTGCACTTTGAGACAGGAGACAGAAATATTGTTCTTTGTAATTGTTTTGCTTTTTATGAATCCAAAGGTTTGGATTTATTTGTGAAGAAAATAGTTAATGTTAAAGATAAAATCCGGAAAAAGTAAAATTTATAAAGAAATTGTACAAGAAATAAGAAAGTTACTGTTGAGATTTTTTTTAGACGACTATTTTGGCTTTGATAAGAAAAGATGAATTTTCTACTAAGCTAATTGATTACTCCATTTTCATAATTTCGATCTATTTAAGAATGTTGTGGCTTTCAAAAAGAAAAAATAAAAGTCGAAAAAATGATTTCTAGTAAAAATTGAACAAGTACCATATTATTTTAAAAACAAGTACAATACTAGT
>NZ_MUHH01000050.1 GCF_002217475.1 Flavobacterium tructae | reverse complement strand
GGCAGAAGTTGTTATAAGAATAATTAATAATACATCTAAAAATAAATATTTATTTTTAGATGTAAAAAATCTAGGTGTTTTTTACCAAAGTAAAATGACATTTACTAATATTAATTCTTCAAAAATGTATTTAGATTTTTTAGAATTGAATGGAAATAAATCTTTCATACCTGTATCGACATTTAATAACTATAATTCTAGTATTAAAAACGTAGAGGACTTTAAATCTGAAATAAAAAATAATACTATTCTGTTTTTACCAAATCAAGAAAGGCAATTTGTAATTAATCTTTATAAACAAGATGAGTCTGATTATTTGAAGATGTATAAAGTTTTGCCCTCAAAATATTATAAAGTTTCATTGAAAATATGTGGAAATAAAATAAAAGAAAAAATAAAAAACACAAATATCAAAAAACAAGAATTTAGAAATATCATTTCAAAGTACGATTTTAATGATTATCAGTCGAATGAATTTATGATAAAAATTAAAGCGATAAAGAGTCCATCACCTCCGCCTTTACAACCAAGCAAAAAATATAGTAAATATACTTTCAAAGAACTTATGATGATGAAGTAATTTGCGAAAATAATTGGAGTATTAACGGGCTTGATGGTTAGTGGGTTGAATCACGCGATGCATAAAATGCAGGAAAGACAGTCTTTTAAAGAACAACTAAAAGCGAAAGGAATAAATCCTAACGGAAAATTTGGGTTTACTGATCAAGAGTTCATAGATAATATAAATGCTGTAGATGAATTGCGCAGTGTGTTCAAACAAGCATTAAGTAAATTAGGAGATTTGGAAGTGGCTGAAAGTTTGTATAATGAATACGGGCAAGAGGCTTCGGGAACAACAGAAATGAATTCTAATGGTAAATACACAATATCATTATCATCAAGTAGAATAAAAACGAATTTAGATTTTGTTTATATATATGGTGCGGAATTATCACACGTAGTTTATAATTGTGATATGAATTATCAAACTTGGTCTAGCCAATCAAGACTACAAAGAAATCAAGAAGAGTATAGTGTTCATTATTCTTGGAATTTTAAATATGGTGCTCCAGATGGTGTGGGTCAAGTGAATTACTGGAGAAATCAATTAAATAAATAGAAATTATGAGAGCTATACTTTTAATATTTTTTTTAAGTTTTTTCAATTTTAATTATTGTCAGGATGTTAAAATCGAACTGCTAAATGCGAAAACAACAACTGATAATAAAGTAATTTTAACTTTAAAAATCAATAATAATTCGAATGAAAATTATGTGATTAATAAAAATTTTACTTTTGAGGATAAGGCTCCCGATTTTTCTTCCAGCTCTTACACAAAAGTTAATGTATTTGAAAATGATTCTGTTGTAACAAGAATATCAGCAGTTAAATTTGAAAAATTGACAGAGCGAAATAAGAATATTAAAAAATATGATGTTTTTTTTATCAAAAGAAATACTAGTGAAATAATTAGTTTTTGTTTAGACGATTTCTTGACAGAAGGAGAAAAGATAGGACTAAAAATGAAAATGATTTCACTTAGTAATTTAAGTATTAGTTTAGATTTATATCAATCAGGGTTTTTAAACATCAAGAAAAAGAAGATTCTTAATAGAATACGTAAAGAAAATTACATGATTTTTAGAGGACAAATAAGTACTAATAAAGTCCTCTTGCTGGCGCAAGCCTCCCGCTCGTGAATGCATATAAAGTTAGTTCCTGAAATTGAAAAAATAAATATGTATAAATATGAGGAGTTGATGATTCTAAAAGAGAATGTTGATTTTGATGTTTTGTCCGCGAATGGGACACTCGCTCCAGTGAAGGAGGCAGCGACCTTGTGGTCGCTAATTTAATAGTGGGCTTAACTCAGTATAATACCACGGTGTCCTATCCTGGAAACGGATATAATCCTTCGATTAAATCTGAGCGTACCAGTTTTACAGCCGCGATTATTGGAGGTGCGATGATTATCGCTTCCATTCCTATTAAAATTGGATATCCCAAAAAAATCAAATCCGCCATTGCGAAATACAATGACGGTTTGGTAGAAAATCATAAATCGGTTCCCAAAACGACTTTAGTAGCAAGTACTAATCAAATAGGGCTTAGAATTGAATTTTAAATTAACTGATTTTAAAAGAGTGAATAATCAGTTTCTCGTTTAGTTTCTATTAGTAAAATGGTTCAACTATATAAAATGTAAAAAGCGAGATTTTATGTCTCGCTTTTTTTAAATCATTTTTGAAGGAAATAATTGTTGTTTTGCCTTTAATTTTTATGCTTTTCGATGTTTTTTAGGAAGAGAATTTTTAGTATCATAAAGAGAATTAATTAAAATAAAAAAATTTGTATGAATAATTTATTTAAGATTGTTTGCATTTGTTTATTTGTCAGTACGAGGATAAATGCACAGGGGTCTATAAGTATCAATAGCGGTTTGTATAATGTTTTACCGAGACCTGTAATTTCGGCAGGAACTATGGAATATGGAGAAATTAGAGGTTATAGTTTACACGGTAATCTTATGGATGACGGTTTTCTAAGACTGTCTGCAGGTGCTGGAACGACTCCATGGACTAAATCATATATTGACATGTCAGGATATTCTACTGTTCCTGATATGGATCGTAATATTGTTTTTGGGACTTCTGGTACAGAACGTATGCGGATTAATCAGTATGGAAATGTTGGTATTGGAACTTTAACGCCTGGAACTAAGCTAAGTGTATTAGGGGTAATATCTAAATTGACAGAAACGGGAATTGACGGTACTTTTGATAACCTAATAAAGTATGGGCATAAATCAGATTTAGAAAGTGGTACAAGTTATGCTAATCGTTGGCATGGTATTGATGCTACAATTACTGCAGGTACAGCAGAGCAGAATAAATTAAAGTTTAAGCTATATAGTGGTGGGACTGGGAATTTAGTACCTGTTGATGTGATGACTTTGCTTGGTAATGGCAGAGTTGGAATAGGGACAGTCAACCCAGATTCAAAACTTACCGTCGCCGGAAATATTCATGCGCAAGAAGTAAAAGTAACGGCTAGGGCGGGCGAAGTTCCCGATTATGTTTTTGCGAATGATTACAAATTAAAATCATTAGAAGAAGTGGAGAGGTATATCAAACAAAATAGCCATTTACCGGAAATACCATCAGCAAAAGAAATAGAGAAGAATGGTTTGATGCTGGCAGAAATGAATTTGAGCTTATTAAAGAAGATGGAGGAAATGACGCTTTATATGATTGAAATGAAGAAAGAAAATTTAGAAATGACAGCTAAACAGAAACAGCTAGAAAATACAGTTCAGGAATTAAAAAATATAATAAAACAATGAAAATAATAAGTGTTTCTATCTGTTGTTTGCTTTTTTACATAAATGTTAGCGCGCAAGTTTCTAGCTCTTTGTCTGTTCTTGATACTAGAGATAATAATGATCTGCCAAATTTTTCATCAAGGGATTTTAGAGTTGATTTTAAAACAAGAAGCACTATAGGAGTACCTGGTTCGGGTTTTTACTCTACAAATTTAACAATATCGCCTTGGGCAAATAATGAAAATAGTGGAGATAAAAATCATCAGCTAAATTTTAATAATGGTGGTATTTTTTATCGAAATGCATATCCTTTAGATGTCCAATGGAGTGAGTGGGGGAAGATTTTAATGTCAGATCAAGATGGGAATGTAGATTTAACAGGAAGGTTAGCTGTTTTAAGAACCGCTAATCGGCCTGGTAAAGCACATATTCTTTTTGGAAATGGTTCAGCTTTGTCCGGTCAGCCTTCCGCTATGCTCAGCTTTGCTGGATATGGAATTCAACATTCAGGATTTACATGGGTTCCCAACACTTCTATGGATGAAGGTAAGCTATTTCTTTCGTTTGGAGGTGCTGAGGATGGAATTGCTAATCCAATAAAAGTGACTTTTCAATCTAATGGGAATGTAGGTATTGGTACAAAAAATCCAGATTCAAAACTTACCGTTGCCGGAAATATTCATGCTCAGGAAGTAAAAGTGACGGCTAGGGCGGGCGAAGTTCCCGATTATGTTTTTGCGAATGATTACAAATTAAAATCATTAGAAGAAGTGGAGAGTTATATCAAACAAAATAGCCATTTACCCGAGATACCATCAGCGAAAGAAATAGAGAAGAATGGTTTGATGCTGGCAGAAATGAACATGAATCTGTTGAAGAAGATGGAAGAAATGACGCTTTATATGATAGAACAAAATAAGAGAATTAAAGATTTAGAAAAACAAATCGAAGAAATAAAAAGAAAGTAGGAATAATTGTAAAATTACATTACTGTTAAAAAGCGAGATTTTTGGTCTCGCTTTTTTTGTATTGCCAGATTTTTTTTCTGCATATGGTATTTTTAGTAAATCCTCAAAATTTCCCTATAAAATAATATGTATGCATAGTAATTGAATTGTTGAAGGTTTAATATTTGATTTTAATTTAATAAAACAGATTGATGAATAGTTAAAATATTGTGTAAAAATATGGTAAATACTGATTTTTTTTAACATTTTTTTATACATATTAAAATTATTTGTATTTTGGTAGTATAAACTAAACAAAAACTAACCAAAAACTAACCAAATGAGAGTCTATTTATTAATTATGTTGTTTTTCAGCGGAATATCTTTTGCGCAGAATTCAATTACCGGTTCTGTTACAGACAGCAGCACTAAACAAGCTATTCCCGGAGCCAATGTTGTCGTAGTTGGAAGTTCAAACGGTACTTCTACGGATTTTGATGGTACATTTAAGTTAAGTACTTCGGCTAAGCTGCCTTTTTCAATTAAGGTTTCAGCTGTAGGTTTCGAGTCTAAGACGATTAATGTTACTGCTGCAAATCAAAAAATTAATGTAATTTTAAAAGATGAGGAAACTAAATTGAATGAAATTGTGGTTTCTGCTTCCAGAACTCCTGAGAGAGTGCTTGAATCTCCGGTAACTATTGAAAGAATGGGAATCGTTGATATTAAGAGAACCGCTTCTCCTTCTTTTTACGATGGTCTGGAAAATTTAAAAGAGGTACAGATGAATACCAGTAGTATGTCTTTTAAATCAATCAATACCAGAGGTTTTGCAACGGTAGCCAATACTCGTTTTATGCAGTTGGTTGACGGTATGGATAACTCTTCTCCGCTTTTGAACTTTGTACTGGGTAACATGATTGGTATTTCGGAAATAGATGTTCAGAGTGTGGAGCTTTTGCCGGGTGCATCTTCTGCTTTGTACGGAGCAAATGCTTTTAACGGAATTATGTTCATGAACAGCAAAAGTCCATTTACATATCAGGGGGCATCGGCTTATTTTAAATATGGAATGACTTCGCAGGAAGCTGCCGGTACGAATAATTACTACGATTTTGGAATGCGATTTGCGCATGCGTTTAATAAATATTTTGCGGCCAAAGCAAACTTTACTTATATGGAGGCTACCGATTGGTATGCTACAAATTATAACGACAAAACAATTCCCGGAATTGACAGAAGCAATATCAACTATGACGGTATTAATGTTTATGGTGATGAAGTTTCTACTAATTTAAAAGGTGTTGGACAGTCACTGGCGGCTTTAGGAATTATTCCAGCTTCGGCAGTAAATTTATTGCCTAGTAAAAATGTCAGCAGAACGGGTTATAATGAAGTCGATCTTACTAATAATAAAGCTGGAAATACTAAAATAGACTTCTCTTTTCATGGAAGACCTTTTGGTGATGAGCGTTTGGAAATTATCTGGCAAAGTAAATTTGGTTTCGGAAATGCCGTTTATCAGGGTGCCAACAGATATTACCTGAATGACTTTTTTATGCAACAGCACAAAATTGAATTTAAAGGGAAGAATTTCTTTGTGAGAGGATATACTACAACAGAGGATGGTGGTAATTCTTATGATATGGGCTTTACGGGTATTAATATCAACAGAAAGTGGAAAGACGATAAAACCTGGTTTGGTCAGTATGCAGGAGCTTATGTTCAGGCTACTTTAGGTGGAGCAACCCCTGAGCAGGCGCATGCAGCGGGTAGGACTACGGCAGATACAGGTCGTTTCTTACCAGGCACAGCAGCATTTAAGAACGCATTTACTCAGGTAATTGCTGATGAAAGCGTACTTACAGGTTCAAAACTGGTAGATAATTCAAAGATTTATCATTCAGATGCCAACTACAACTTTAAAGACTTGATAAAATTTGCCGAAATCCAGGTAGGTGGATCATTCAGATTGTACGAGTTGAATTCTCACGGAAGAATTTATACCGATGGAAATAGTGGTATCAATTATACAGAATATGGTGCTTATACACAATTGGTAAAGAAATTCATGGAAGACAGATTGAAATTTACAGGATCTATTCGTTATGATAAATCAAAAAATTTCGATGGTAATTTTTCGCCAAGAGTATCTTTTGTGTATTCCGGAGGGGAGAAAAAGAATCATAATTTCAGAGCCTCGTTCCAAACCGGTTTTAGAAATCCGTCTACACAGGATCAATATATAGGTTTTAATATAGGGAATGCGGTGTTAATCGGTTCTGCTCCGGATAACTTATTGCGTTATACAGAGACATTACCTGTTTCTACAACGGCAGGTCAGGCTTTTGCCGGAGGTCCGACTGTTGTAATGACGGGAGTGAATGCTTATAATAATTCTTATACGGCAAGTTCTGTAGGTGCTTTTAGTGCTTTGGCAGGAACTAATCCTGTAGCTGCAGCTGCTCTTTTAAGAAAAACAAATATAAATTATGTAAGACCGGAAGAGGTTAAGGCATTTGAGTTGGGATATCGTTCTTTTATTAATGATGTTTCGGTAGATCTTAATGCTTATTACAATATTTACAATCATTTTATTGGAAATTTAAATGTTGTGGCTCCTTTTTATGGTACGGCACAAGATGCTCCAAACCCTTTATTAGGACCTACAGATCCTGGATTCCAGACGCTTCATGCGCTTCAGAATGGAAACATCAGAGCGTACCAGTTGTATACCAATACAGATGTTGAAATTAAATCGTTCGGATTTGGAGTTGGTCTTTCTAAAAAAGTGATTGCTAATTTTGAATTGGGAGTAAATTATAATTATGCTCAGTTTGATTTTGATCAGGCAAAAGATCCAAGTTTTGAAGCCGGGTTCAATACACCAAAACACAGAGTTAAAGTGTCACTTGGAAATGACAAGTTATTTGAGAACTTCGGATTCAATGTAAGCGGAAGATGGAATAGTGAATACAAATGGGAATCGACTTTTGCAGATGGTATAATTAAGGCGGCAACTGTAATTGATGCGCAGATTAATTATGGACTTCCGAAATTAAAATCACTTTTCAAATTAGGAGCTTCAAATATTGGAGGAAAAGAATATGCTCAGGTGCTTGGTGCAGGATATATCGGTCAGCAATATTTCATTTCCTGGACGATCAATCCGTAATTTGGGATAATAGACAAAACAAAACTTTTATTCGCTTTTCCGGATACAACGTTCAGAAAAGGATAATTATAAAATATAGTAGATCATGGTAAAAAATTTAAAATGGCTGTTTTTGGTTTCAGTAACCTTTATGGCTTGTAATAGTGATGATGCGGTAACGGTGTCAGATTCGTCTGATGGACAGCCGTTAACTTCGGGACAGGCGAATTTTTCAAAATATGTTGCGTTGGGAGATTCTTTCGCGGCAGGTTTTTCAGATAATGCTTTGTTTAAGGCCGGTCAGACCAATGCATACCCTAATATTTTGGCACAGCAATTTGCATTGGTAGGTGGCGGTACTTTTACAACTCCTTTTATGACCGATAACATTGGAGGATTTTCCTCCGGTGGTGTTCAGGTGCCTAGTTTGGGAGTTAGATTGTATTTAGATGTAGCAACAAGTACTCCGGTTCCGGTAAGCGGTGTTTCGGGTACCGATATTAGTGCACGTTTAACGGGAGCTTTCAATAATATGGGGATTCCGGGAGCAAAAGCAACACATTTGGCCCTGGCTGGTTATGCGAGTGCTAATCCTTACTTTGGCAGGATTGCTTCTTCACCTTCGGCAACAGTTTTAGGAGATGCTTTGGCACAGAATCCTACTTTTTTCTCTTTGTGGATTGGGGGTAACGACGTTTTAGGTTACGCTACATCGGGAGGAGACGGATCAAACCCGATTACAGATCCGGCTACTTTTGATGCAGTTTATAAAAACCTGGCAACAGAATTGTCTAAGAATGGAAGAAAAGGTGTTGTGGCTAATTTGCCGGACATCAGTACCTTGCCACACTTTACAACAGTTCCTTACAATCCGTTAACAGTTTCGCTTTTAGGTAATGGAAGTACAGCTGTTGGAACAGCAACGATCAATGCACTTAATGCACAATTATACGGTCCGTTGAAAAGCGCCTTAAATTATCTTGGAGTTACAGACAGAATTGATTTACTATCGTTAACAGCAGCAAATCCTTTGTTGATAAAAGACGAAACGCTTACCAACTTATCTACTCAGCTTACTGCAGTGCTTACGCCATCCGTAGGAGCACAGACTGCGGCGTTTTATGGTACCGTTTTTGGTCAGGCGCGTCAGGCTAAAGCTGCCGATTTGGTGCTTTTGAGCACAAGAGCAGCTATTGGAACGGCACCTACAGCTGCAAACTCAGGAATCGGAATGGCGCCTCCTGCACCGTTGGATAAATTCGGGATTACGTATCCGTTACAAGATAAATATGTATTAATTCCGTCAGAGATAACAGAGATTAAAAATGCTACTGCGGCCTATAATTTAACCATTAAAGCAGCTCAGGAAGCAAACGGTCTGGCATTAGTAGATGCAGACGGATTGATGAAACAGTTGTCTACTGCAAACGGGATCTCTGTAAATGGCTATACTTTGACAAGCGCATTTGTTTTCGGAGGAGTGTTTTCTCTGGATGGTGTTCATCCTTCAGCCAGAGGTTATGCATTTATTGCTAATAAATTTATAGAATCGATTGATGCGAAATACGGTTCAAATCTAAAAGGAGTAGATGTGGGGAATTACCAGACACTTTATCCTAAAGTTATAAATTAAATTTAATTTTTTCATAAAAACAGCCACTTGCTTTCAGAATGCAGTGGCTTTTTTTATGCCCTTAAAAAATACTATTTTCGGTATTTGAGGGCTGACTTTTAAGAATCAAACAAAATCGTAGTATTTTTTATAAAAAAAATATTGATTTTATATTTTAAAAATTTATCTTTGCGCTCTGAAAAAAGAGGTATTTTCGATAAACCTAAATAGCTATTTAATAAATACATAAGTAATGTCAAAAGTAATAGGAAAAGTTGCTCAAATCATTGGACCAGTAGTTGACGTAGTTTTCAACGGTAAGGATGTTGAACTTCCAAAAATTTATGATTCACTAGAAGTCACAAAAAAAGACGGAACATTGTTAGTTCTGGAAGTACAATCTCACATTGGTGAAAATACGGTTCGTACCATTTCTATGGACTCTACAGACGGTTTGAGTAGAGGATATGAAGTAGTTGGAACTGGAAATCCAATCCAAATGCCAATCGGTCCGGATGTATACGGAAGATTATTTAATGTTGTTGGAGATGCGATTGATGGTTTAGGTGAATTGCCTAAAACAGGTGAAAACGGTTTGCCGATTCACAGACAAGCACCAAAATTTGAAGATTTGTCAACTTCATCAGAAGTTTTATTCACAGGTATCAAAGTAATCGATTTGATTGAGCCTTATGCAAAAGGAGGTAAAATTGGATTGTTCGGTGGAGCAGGTGTTGGTAAAACAGTATTGATCCAGGAGTTGATTAACAATATCGCAAAAGGTCACGGTGGACTTTCAGTATTCGCAGGAGTAGGAGAAAGAACACGTGAAGGAAATGACTTACTTCGTGAGATGTTAGAGTCAGGAATTATTAAATACGGTGATGATTTCATGCACTCTATGGAAAATGGAGGATGGGATTTATCTAAAGTAGATATGCCAGGAATGAGAGAGTCTAAAGCTACTTTCGTTTTCGGACAAATGAATGAGCCACCTGGAGCTCGTGCACGTGTAGCACTTTCAGGATTATCTATCGCTGAGTATTTCCGTGATGGAGCAGGAACTGATCAAGGAAAAGACGTATTGTTCTTCGTTGATAACATCTTCCGTTTTACACAAGCAGGTTCTGAGGTATCAGCACTTTTAGGACGTATGCCTTCTGCAGTAGGATACCAACCAACTTTGGCAACAGAGATGGGAGCTATGCAAGAGCGTATTACTTCTACAAACAAAGGATCTATTACATCTGTACAGGCGGTTTACGTTCCTGCGGATGACTTAACTGACCCGGCACCAGCAACAACGTTTGCTCACTTAGATGCAACAACGGTATTGTCTCGTAAAATTGCTGAGTTAGGTATTTATCCTGCGGTTGACCCGTTAGATTCTACTTCAAGAATTTTGACTCCTCAAATCTTAGGAAATGAGCATTATGACTGTGCACAAAGAGTAAAAGAAATTCTTCAAAAATACAAACAATTGCAAGATATCATCGCGATCTTAGGTATGGAAGAATTATCTGAAGAAGATAAGTTATCAGTATCCAGAGCACGTCGTGTTCAGCGTTTCTTATCTCAGCCATTCCACGTAGCGGAGCAATTTACAGGTATTCCTGGAGTATTGGTTGATATTAAAGATACTATCAAAGGATTCAACATGATTATCGACGGTGAGTTAGATCATCTTCCAGAAGCAGCTTTCAACTTGAAAGGTTCTATTCAGGATGCTATCGAAGCTGGAGAAAAAATGTTAGCTGAAGCATAATCAAGCATAGCTTGATAAACATCAAAAAATAAAAATTCCAAATTCCAAGATTGGGATTTGGAATTTTATAATTTGGAATTTAAAAAAAAGTTATGATTTTAGATATAGTATCACCAGAAGCAAAATTATTTTCAGGAGAAGTAACATCAGTAACATTGCCTGGAGTTGACGGAAGCTTCCAAATATTGAATAATCACGCTCCTATTGTCTCTATTTTAGAAAAAGGAACTGTTAAAATTGCTTCTGCAAAGTTTAATTTTTCTAAAGATGTAGCGAGTAAATTCACGAAAGTAAACGAGCAAACTTATACATTAGAGATTGCATCAGGTACTGTTGAAATGAAAGATAATAGAGTAATTGTTTTAGTTGACTAAAGCAGTTTCGGAATAAATACAAAAAGACTTCAAGTAATTGGAGTCTTTTTTTTATGCTCTAATTTTTGCTTTTTGATTGCCGGAAGATATTGTATTCAGAGAGTATCATTTAAATGATTATCTCTGATCGGGCTTATGGAAGCAAAGCAGTAGTTTATTTTACAATCAATTTTATAACTTTGCTTTTATGAAATTACCGGAGAACCTGAATCAGAAATTAGAGATACGAAAGCAAAACAATTCGCTTAGAAAATTACCGGTTTTTAGTAACCGAATAGATTTTTCGTCTAACGATTATATAGGTTTTTCAAAATCAGAATCTATTTTTAAGCATACTCATGCTTATTTGCTGGAAAACGAAATTTTTCAAAATGGCGCAACCGGATCGCGATTGATTTCAGGGAATCATTCTTTATATCAAATTACAGAAACGTTTATTGCGGAATTTCATGATGCTGAATCAGCATTAATCTTTAATTCGGGTTACGATGCCAATGTTGGTTTTTTTAGTGCTGTACCGCAACGAAATGATGTTATATTGTATGATGAATTAAGTCATGCTTCTATTCGGGACGGAATTACAATGTCTAATGCAAAATCGTATAAATTCAATCACAATGATTTTGAAGATCTGGAACGTCTTATTCAAAAATTTCCGGATACTACGGTTTATATTGTTACCGAAACGGTTTTTTCTATGGATGGGGATAGTCCGAATTTAGAAGAATTAGTAAACTTGTCTGAGAAGTACAATTGTTATCTGGTAGTTGATGAAGCGCATACTTTAGGCGTATTTGGAGAAAAAGGAGAAGGTTTGATACAATATTTAAAATTACACCATAGAATTTTTGCCCGAATTATGACTTTCGGAAAGGGTTTAGGATGTCATGGTGCTGTGGTTTTGGGAAGTACAGCTCTTAAAGAATATCTGGTCAATTTTGCCAGAAGCTTCATTTATACTACAGGTTTATCACCTCATTCTGTTGCGACAATTCTTATAGCGTACAAACAATTGGAAGCAGAGAAAGCAACCATTGAAAAGTTACGCAATAATATTGTGTTTTTCAATCAGCACAAAAACTTATTAGGGCTAAAGCCAATGTTTGTTCGCAGTAAGTCGGCAATACAATCGGCTATTGTTCCGGGAAACGAAAATGTAAAACGCCTCGCAGAACAACTTCAGGGTAAAGGATTCGATGTAAAACCGATACTTTCTCCAACCGTTCCGGAAGGTCAGGAACGTTTGCGTTTTTGTATTCATAGTTACAATTCAGAAAAAGAGATTAACGAAGTTTTAGAATTGCTGGGGAACTTCGTGTTTTAGGATACTATGTTTCACAGAGATTCACCAAGTTATCACAGAGCTTCGCAAAGTTATTTTGTGAGGCTCTTTTTTCTTTGTGAATCTCTGCGTGAAAAAAATATTTCCGTCAGCCCTTTGTTTATGGGCTTGTATAAAAAAGTTTAAAAATTTTTGTAACGTTTTGAATGTTTGATTACTTACGAGTCGTAATCAAATAAACCAAAACAATTATGAAAACAAACTCAACATCAGTTACAGAAAAAGTATTCCATTTCGTATTTGTCTTTGTTGCTTCTGCAGGACTTGGATATGCGTTAGTAAATCAATTTATTTTAGACAAACCAAATATGGGATTGCTTTCAGTTATGATTTGTCTCTTTGTAGCTTCAATGGCTTCCTGGCAAAGAAAAAAACATACTAAATCATAGTACTCATTCAATCATCAGTCAAAACAATCAATCAAATCATCATCAATCATTAAATCAATCAACAAAATGAAAAAATTAGTTACATCAACAATTGCAGTAATTGCATTAGTTTTTAGTGGAACGACACAGGCACAGAAAAAATCTCCAAAACTTGAAAATTCGCTTTTATGGGAAGTTACAGGAAACGGATTATCGAAACCGTCTTATTTGTACGGTACAATTCATGCAATTTGTTCAGGAGATTATTTTCTGTCTGATAAGACAAAAAAAGCATTTGAAGCCTCAAACGAATTAGTGTTGGAAATTGATTTAGCAGACCCGAAAGAAATGGCAGATATGCAGCAATTGGTATTGGGGAAAGAACCTTTAAGTAAGAGACTGAGTCCGGAACAATTGTCAAAATTGGATTTGATTCTGCAAAAAACAATCGGAATGACGGTTAAACAGGTAGATGCTTATAGCCTGACCGCAGTAATGAGCATGGTTTCGATTAAAAGTTTTGGCTGTAAAGATCTTAAGTTTTATGAAATGGAATTTATTGAGAACGCAAAGAAAAGAAATATTGAAATTGGTGGTCTGGAAACGGTAAAATCTCAAGAAAAAATGTTGGAAAAGGCTTATAACAATGATGAAATGTTAATGATGCTGGAGGAGCTAAATGACTCCGTAATGTCTCAATCAGTATCCTTTTATAAAAATGAAAATATCAATGGATTGTATGATGTTATAACAGATGAAAAAATGGGGAGTGAAAAGACAAATAAAGTTATCTTAGACCAGCGAAACATGAATTGGGTAAAAACGATGCCGGAAATGATGAAAAAGCGGAGCGTGTTTTTTGCTGTAGGATCGGGACATTTGGGGGGAGAGTATGGAGTGATTAGTTTATTAAAGAAAGCAGGTTATAAGGTCAAACCAGTAATGCAATAAAATATTTTGAAAGAGAAAGAACAGGAATTTTTAAATCGGATCGAAAGTCACAAAGGAATACTGTACAAAGTTTCTAAAATGTACATGGATAATTCTGACGATCAACAGGATTTGTTTCAGGAAATCGTTTGTCAGCTTTGGAAATCGTATGATTCTTTTAGAAATGAAAGTCAGTTTTCGACCTGGATGTATCGTGTAGCGGTGAATACAGCCATTGTTTTTCTGAAAAAGGAAAAGCGAAAGGTAGACAAGTACGAAATCGCTTCGGAGAATATTAAGGATGATGAAGGAGATTCACACATCAAAGAAAATCAGATCGATCATTTTTATAAGGCTGTTCAAAAACTCGAAAAAATAGATAAAGCGATCATTTTTTATCAGCTGGAAGGTTTCTCTCATAAGGAAATTGGAGAGAATTTAGGAATTTCAGAAGGAAATGCCAGGGTGAAATTAAACAGAGCAAAAGAAAAATTAAAAGAAATAATTAAAAATCAGGGATATGGATTTTAACGATATACAAAACGCATGGAACAATGATAAATCGGATAACATTGTTCTTCCGGATAATCTGGAAAAAATACAATCGGCCAATACGCCGTTAGACAGAATCAAAAAGAATTTAAAAAGTGAGCTGATTGTACAGGTAATTTCCGTTGTGTTAATAGGGCTTACTCCTTATATTTTTCATTTTGAAGAGAAATATATCATGCCTTTTTTCTTGCTTTTCAGTATGTTTACGGCTGTTTCAATTTATTATCTGACAAAGCTTTATTTTTTCTACAAACGACTAAACAATACAGCTCTAAAAACAAAGGACAATTTGTATGAAACTTATTTCGATATCCGTTTGAACATGGAATTGTATAAGACTTTCGGATTTGCTCTGACACCTTTTCTGGTAGTATTTCTAATCGTTTTTATCTACGATCAGACTTCTAAAGCGGTTGATTTTACAATGCTTGAATTTAGTAACACAGAAATGCTCAGTATTTTTTCAGTCATTCTCTTTTCAATTCTTTTTATGGGACTGAGTCTAGAATGGTGGGTTCAGTTTTATTACGGAAAATATGCTAAAGAAATAAAGAAAGTGATAGACGAATTAAAAGAAGAGTAAGTTAAATAGAACCCATCATACGTGATGGGTTTGTTTTTATTGGTATTTTTGCATCGATTATTAAGCAGGTATTCACCGAGAAAAGATTATTTGATACCAGAAGGTCTAATTGTTTTTTGTGAATATTTGCGAAACAAAAGAAGCATGAAAATATTTATAACCGGAATTTCAACAGATGTTGGTAAAACCGTTGCTTCGGCAATCGTTGTTGAAGCTTTAGAGGCCGATTACTGGAAACCTGTTCAGGCCGGAGATTTGGATTTTAGTGATACGCACAAGGTAAAATCTCAAATTTCAAATTCGAAATCTCAATTTTTCCCGAATGCATACGAGTTAAATACACCCGCAAGTCCGCATCTGGCTGCAGAAATTGATGGGCTTACAATCGATTTGAAGAAGATTGTGGAACCTCGAACCAATAATCATTTGGTTGTAGAAGGGGCAGGAGGAATTTTTGTTCCGCTGAATGAAACAGATTCTATTATTGATCTAATTCAAACCGATTATAAAGTAATTGTGGTTTCAAGACATTATCTGGGGAGTATCAATCACACCTTGTTAACTGTAGAAGCGATTCAGAATCGTGGTTTTAAAGTTGCAGGAATTATTTTCAGCGGAAGCGAAAACAAATCGACTGAAAGTTTAATTCTCAACAAAACCGGAATAAAATGTATCGGAAGAATTGATGAAGAACCTTATTTTGATCAGAATGTAATCCGGGAATACGCCGATTTGTTTAGAGAGAACTTACTTAATTTATAGAGAAAAGAAGACAGAATAAAGAAAATAGACTTTCTTATCTTTGTCAAAATTGTAGAGTTTAGTCTATTTTCTATACTCTAATATCCATATTCTAAACAAGATGACATTAACAGAAAAAGACAGCCAATACCTTTGGCATCCTTATACACAGCATAAAACAGCACAGGCGCCAATTGCAATTTCCAGAGGTGAAGGAGCTTTACTTTGGGATGAGAACGGCAAGGAATATATTGACGCTATTGCCTCATGGTGGGTGAATCCGTTCGGACACAGTAACCGATTTATTGCCGATGCGATTTACAAACAGTTAACTACTTTAGAACATGTATTGTTTGGCGGTTTTACACACGAACCGGCAGTAAAAGTAGCTGAAAAACTGATTGAGATTCTGCCTAAAAATCAACAGAAGATTTTCTTTTCTGATAATGGTTCAACAGCGGTTGAAGTGGCTATAAAAGTGGCTTTACAGTATTTTTTCAATAAGGGTGAAAAACGTACTACAATAATTGCTTTTGAAAATGCTTTTCACGGAGACACTTTTGCGGCGATGGCAGCAAGTGGTATCTCTTTTTATACACAGGCTTTTCAGGGAATGTTTATTGATGTAGTCAGAATTCCGGTCCCGGTAAAAGGACAAGAGCAGGAAAGCTTTGATGCCTTGAGAAATGTGATTCAAAATCATAGTTGTGCCGGTTTTATTTTTGAACCTTTGGTACAGGGTGCAGCTGGAATGGTAATGTATGAACCGGGGGCTTTGGCTAAACTGATTCAAATCTGCAAAGAGAACAATGTTCTTACCATCGCCGATGAAGTAATGACAGGTTTCGGTAAGACGGGAAAAACCTTTGCAATGGATTATGTGACAGAAGTTCCGGATATGATGTGTTTGTCTAAAGCATTAACCGGAGGAACAATACCAATGGCAATCACCACTTTTACACAAGAGGTTTTTGATGCTTTTTATGATGACGATATCAACAAGGCTTTGTTTCATGGACATACGTTTACTGCAAATCCGACGGGTTGTGCTGCGGCTTTGGCTAGTATTGATTTGCTGCATACAGATGAAATGCAGGCTAATATTGAAAGAATTCATAAGAGTCATTTGGATTTTCAGAAGAAAATGGAAAAGCATTCAAAAGTAATTACTGCCAGAACATTGGGGGTTATTTTTGCAGTTGAAATCAAATCAGATTCAGAAGAGAGTTATTACGGTTCAATGCGAACTAAACTTTATAATTTCTTTATTGATAAAGGTGTTGTTTTGCGCCCTGTCGGAAATATTGTTTACATTTTACCTCCGTATATCATGAGTGATGAGCAGCTTCAAAAAGTATATAAAACCATTGAAGAAGCCATTGAAATGGTGTAATTTTGCGATTAAATAAAATATTTTGAATACACAAAAAATCTCTATAACAGCTTTTTCTTCTATTTCACCTTTAGGAAATACTACGGAATCAGTGTGGGAAAAGTATCTTGATCGTCAACATTGTTTTTCGAAACAGTTTTTAGACCAACAGGAAACTTCTGTTGCTGCTCTGGATGCTGAATCTAAACAAATTGTTTCGGAAATAAGAGAGTCCGATCCTAAGTACAAATTTCTGGATGATTCGGTTTTGTTTGCTTTGGCGGCTTCTCGACAAGCGGTTAAGCAGGCAGGATGGAGTTCGGATGATATCTTCGGAATTAATATTGGTTCGTCCCGAGGGGCAACAGATTTATTCGAAAAGCATTATAAAGAATACATCGATACAGGAAAAGCCCAAACTTTAGCTTCTCCAACAACAACTCTAGGAAATATATCTTCCTGGATTGCTCACGATCTACAGAGTGTTGGACCGGAAATATCGCATTCTATAACGTGTTCAACTGCACTTCATGCCTTGCTGAATGGTGTAGCATGGTTGAAATCAGATATGGCTGATAAATTTTTGGTAGGAGGAAGCGAAGCCCCATTGACGGATTTTACGATTGCTCAAATGAGAGCACTTAAAATATATTCGAGAATCGATCAGGAAACGGAATCATGGCCCAATTTGGCTTTCGATTTTGAGAAAACCCAAAATACTATGATTTTAGGGGAAGGTGCGGCAGTTTGTTGTTTGGAAACCGGCGAGAAAGAGAATGCAATAGCATACATAACAGGCGTGGGTTATGCAACCGAGATTTTAGAACACAATATTTCTATTTCTGCAGAAGCAACCTGTTTTCAGAAATCAATGAAAATGGCTTTAAAGAATGTAGCTCCTGAATCGGTTGATGCAATTGTGATGCACGCTCCCGGAACGATCAAAGGTGACTTAACCGAGTTGAGGGCTATTGAAAAAGTTTTTGGATCTCAGCTGCCTTTGCTTACTACCAACAAATGGAAGATCGGACATACTTTTGGAGCGTCGGGTATATTGAGTTTAGAGTTGGCACTTTTGATGTTTCAGCACGATACTTTTATTGGAGTACCTTTCGGAGAAGAACAAAAACAGACAAAATCGATTAAAAGAATATTGATTAATGCGGTAGGTTTCGGAGGAAATGCGGTTAGCGTTTTAATCGAAAAGCCCTAGTTTAATTTTTCGAATACCAAGTGAGATATAAAAAAATCCATTCTGTTTCTCAGAATGGATTTTTTTATAGAACGAATTAACGAATTAACGAATTAACGAATTAACGAATTAACGAATTAACGAATTAACGAATTACGAATTAACGAATTAACGATTACTGAAACAATACTTTTCGGGTAACAGTAAAATCATTTGCTAAAGTCACCTTCACCAGTAAAACCTGATTGGCAGACGGTAAATTTTCAATTTGAAAGGCTGCACTGTTTAATTTGTTTTTACTGTATAATTGTTTACCGGTAATATCAAAAACAACAACTTGTTTAATGTTTTCTTTTGATGAAGATATTTGAATGGTTTTATTTCCAGTCGAAATAAGAATGCCGTTTTCGATGTTTTCAAAATCCCCTGTACCTAAAGTTTTGCCTGGTTTATAGCGCAGAGTCAAACGTTCGGTAAAGGTACCGGCTTCGGTTTTAAAAGTATAATTGCTTTGTGTTAAATCATGAACAGTTCCTGTAGTTTTGTCTTCAATGTAAATGGCCTGATTGCTCATGTTTCCGTCTACTTCGTCAATTGCAACAGTAAAATCACCTGCAACTGTTGTTCGGTATCCTAATGGAACTAGATCGGCATCTGTAAATGGCAGAGCACGTCCCTGAATTACATATTTGTTTTTTTGATCCGTAGTGTAAAAATCCAAATATTGATTGCCGTCAAAAGTTAACCCATCGTAATTAGTTTCAAAGTCATTGGTTGCCCCTTCAATGTAGCTTACTAGCAATTGTTTAAAAGCTCCCGTCGCATTGGTCATGTTTAGCCAAATGCGGTGTTTTTCTAAAGCTAATACTTTTGACGTGTTTCCGGGTCTGAAAAACTGACCGTTATTCGATCCGCCCAATCGCATTGAATTATTAAACTTGACTTTTCCTGCAGCATTCGTTGTTACAAAGAAGGCTTGTCCGGCTGCTATGTTACCCGTCGGTTTAGTGCCTTTGTCTTTTGCAGGATCATTATTGTGCTGTTTATCTGATTTTGCAGAAACTCCTCCACTAAGGTTGTAGGAAGCATAATCATCAGCACTGTACTGATTACTTGCTACAGGTTTTGCCGGAGTGTTGTGCGTCCAGAAATAGAGCGTTCCGTTTAACATTGGATTCTCTTTTAAAAGCATATCAGCACTTAAGGCAGACGGATACGGATTTCCAATCAGGTGACTTTTCATTGCGGTTAATGATTCTCCTTCCAGATCTCCATTGTTTGGAATTCCTTTGAAAGTTGCGGTAAATTCTTGTTTATTGGTATTGGTGTAATTCGATGGTCCTCGAATAATGTATCCTTTTCCAACAATCATATTGCTTTCTCTATTGGTTCGTACCCATTGTGTGCCATCATTGCCATAATAAAAATTGGCAGGCGTAGAAGGCGAAACGTCTACTAATTTTTGTGGAGTTACCGGAGTAGACCAATACAAATAATCTTTTTGGAATATAGGCGGACTGGTACGGATATAGGAAATACTCCCCGTATTCTTAGCATTGCTTTTTTGTATCAAACTGGAACTGTTTTCAAAAACTAAAGATCCGGAGTTTACGTCTATACTATTGGCAATAGTTAAGGTGACTCCTGATTTTATAGTTACCGTTGCTCCATTATCGATTGTACAGGAACATCCGTTAAGATCTGTTTCTGCAGTATAATTTCCTGTAAATTGAATTGGATCGTTTAGTGATGGCGTTCCACCTGACCATTTAGTGCCATTCCAGACATTTCCGGGTAGGATTATAATGTTTGACGAATATACTCTTGTGCAATTATCATCGATGGCAAATTTATAAGTTCCGGGAGCTAATCCTGAAATTTCGTATGTGGTTCCGGAAGTTGTATAATTGTATACAGTTCCTCGTGACTCCACCAGTTTTCCTGATGAAGGTATATTTTGTAAAACAACACTTCCGCTTGGGGTAGTACAAGTAGGCTGTGTGATAGTTCCTACTGTTGGGGCAATATTTGCCTGTTTGGTGATCATAGCTTCTGAAATTGCAGTGGTTGCTGTTCCGCAGCTTGATGTTACTACCGCATAGTAATATAATGTTCCTGATGTTGTGGATTGTGGAGTGTAACTACTGGTTCTGGCGCCATTTGAAGTTCCTAATGCTGTTCCGTTTGTGGTACTTGCAGCAGTATTGCTGAACCATTGATAGGTTAAGGTTCCTGATGCTGCTGTGGCGGTAACCGTCAAAGGTGTAAAGGCATCGTTGAGGCATTTGGTTTGAGTAGCGGTCGACTGTGAGGTGATTTTTAATGATGGGTTAACCGTTAGTTTAGCAGTATTTGAGTTTGTGTTAGTATTGGCAGGACAAGAGGTGGAGCTTCTTGCGACACAACGAACATAGTAGTCACTATAGGACAAAGGAAGGTTGGTCAAATTTAAGGTTGCTGTGTTATGACCTGATACACCCTGAACCCCATTGGTATTAGTCCAGTTCGTTGACCCATTGGCAGAATATTGCCATTGGTAGGTTGCATTCGAGGCTGATGCGGTTACGCTAAAGGTTCCGGACTGACCTTCGCAGGCAACTAAATCCTGTGGTTGATTGCTAAACGTTAATCCTGATTGTACATTTACGGCTATACTGTTTGAGGCATCGCTTGGGCATACATAATCATTCTTTTTTGTAATTACCGAGTAGGTTCCTGAAGTTGTAACCGTTATGCTTCTGGTAGTTTCTCCGTTTGACCAAAGGTAATTGTCTTCAATGCTTGAAGTCAATACCACACTGCCTCCCTGGCAAAAAGTCGTTGGTCCGCTTGCAGTAATAGTAGGTTTTGCTGTTTTTCCGTTGGTGATATTAACATATAGGTATTTGGCTTCATTTGTTCTGCAATCATTAGATACTTCGACTTTAAGATTTCCTGCAGTTGAGCTGGTGGTTACTGTAATGGAGTTGGTATTAGCTCCCGCGGTAATAACCCAACCAGATGGTAGTTTCCAGTCGTATTTGGTTGCATTTGGTACAGGAGGTATGGAATAAACTTGTCCTGTGTTTCCAGGGCACTGTGGTGTAAATCCTGTAATTTCTCCAGTAGTTCCTAAAGCTTCATAAACAGTGATTTGCTTTTGGGAAGTTTTAACGGTGGAGCAATTTGGTTGCGTTAAGGTGTAGATTACATTTGCAACTCCAGGTGCTAACGCTTTGATAGTAGCGTTTCCTTTGCTTGAGCTTATAACTTCTAAAACTGAAGGGTTTGATGAAGACCAGGTGCCAGAGTCCCATCCTCCAGCCGACCAAAATCCCTCTGTAACTCCTACACATAATTTGTTATTATTACTGCTTACTGTGCCTGCTGTTGCACCAGAGTTACATTGTGCATTTAAATTATTAATGCTGATCAGGAAAATGAAAGTAAAAAATGCTTTAAAGTAAAGTTTTGAAGATCCGAAGACGTTTTTTATTTCTAATAGAAAATTAAAGGGAAAAAATAGGATTTTGGAAAGTAGAGTTCTCTTCATATTGAAATGTTTCTATACAATTTAGTGGTGCTGGTACAGGATAAATTTTGCCCGAGCAAAGATAGATACACATACGTGATTGGAAATATGAAGGTTTTTGGAACGGTCGTTTAATCGACAAAATGTCAAAATAGTCGACAAAATGCATCTTTAGAAATGAGATTTTATGTTATTTCTTATAAATAACATTCTCGAAGTATGAGGAAAATCGCAGAATAACGCTCAAAACGATCCTATTTTTAGAACTATAAGTAGTAAAAACGTCTTTTAAGTGAAAAATTTGCAAGAAAATTGAATGTGCGAGTATGGTGATTTTGACGAGAAAAATCAAGAAGTAGTGAGGTTAAGCCCGTGTTTTTTTTGGACTAGAATTCTTTTTCAAGTAAAGTAACTTTATCGTAAACAAGAAAACTCTCGTAGCCACGACGAAGCATATAGTCGCAAAACTTTTTTCGTTTTTTTAGGGTGTTTTTTTCGTGTATGCTGTTCCAGCATCGCTCAGAAAGCTGGTCGAAAGTGGCTTCGTATTCCTCGACAGTGATTTCTTTTAAAGCAAGCGTAATATTAGCCGACGAAATTTGTTTTGCTTTCAGTTCATTGGTAATTCGAATTCTGCCCCAATATTTCATGCGATGTTTACCTCTGGCAAAGCTGCAGGCAAATCGGGTTTCATTTAGAAAGTTAGTTTCAATCAATTGAACCACAATAGTATCGATTTCATCGGCAGTCATTTTTAGGCTGTACAGTTTGGATACCACTTCGGCATGACAACGTTCCTGATAAGCACAGTAGTGTTCTAACTTCAGTAAAGCCTCTTTGGGAGTGCAGATTGAATTCATGGCTTTTTTCTTTCTTTTTAACGATTACGGCTAAAAATAGTCATTTAAATGTTAAAAACACAACTATTTTTTTTGTTTTTCTCAGAAAAGTCTTTTGTTAAAATGTTGTATATGTGGGGAATTATAATATTTTTGTACACAAAATTAACAGTTTTTTATGACCTTGTAAAACAGGGTTTTAGCTTTTAGTTTTAAAACAAAGTATAAAAACAACTCCTGAATTTAATAGGGAATATTTTTTGTGTTTTGTTGCCCCAAAAACAAATTTAATCATAAATACCACTTTCATATGATTCAAAAATTACTTTTGAGCGTCTGCTCTGTATTTTTAAAATTTTCTGATCCCCAAACCAGAAAAACTTCTAATCCAGTTATCAAATTAGCCTGTTTGGGAATGTTCTTGGTCATGAATTTGGGTTATGGGCAAATAACTTGGGATGGTTCAAGTGGAGATAGAAACTGGAGTAACCCAGCAAATTGGAGCAGCAATACTGTTCCAACAATTTTAGAAGATGTGATTATTCCTAATGGCACTAGTGCAAATCTTAGAACTATTAATATTAATATAGCGGCGGTTTGTAAAACATTGACAATTAATGGAGGAGGTAGTTCGAATTCAACTACAGCCGTAACAATTACGGGATCCAATTCATTAACGGTTTCAGGAGATGTAACTATTAATGCTGTTACAACAAATGGAATTACTAAATATATAGATGTTGCCGCCGGTTCAATGTCTTGCGCAAGTGTCACAATGCAATCTTCGGGAGGTACAAATAGAAGAAGTAGTTTAAGATTGTCATCGGGAACGGTAGAAGTATTCGGTAACATTGCAATGAATAGTACTAATAATGATATAACTTTTAGTGGATCAGGATTATTGAAAGTGGGAGGTTCGATGACTTCGGGAACTTTAAACCCTGCAACAGGAACGGTTGAATATAATAGTACAGGTGCTCAAACTATAGGATATAACACTTATTACAATTTAGTTTTATCCGGGAATACGGGTGCCGTTAAAACTTTTTCAGTTGGTGCGTCAACTAATAGTTTAGCTATTAAATCGGGTGTTGTTGCAAATTTGGGAACTTCTACACATAATGCCAATACACTTACATTTGCGGGAGTAAATCAGGACATTGGTTTATGGGGGAGCAGCAGTTCTGTTGCAACCTACAAAAACGATACTTATTTTGCTTCCACTTCAGGTGTTGTGACTGTTGGAAGAACCTATCCTTCATTTAATTTTAGCAATGTCAGGCCGATTACCAATGTGGTTTTTAATGCTCTTTCAAATGCCAGTTCCGCTTTATTAACGTCGCCAGCATATGAGAATTATACGAATTATAAAACCAGTGTCACTGTTGGTCAAAGTTATAACTTAGCGGTTCAGGGTAATACCGATGGAGATTATACCTATTATTACCAAGCCTTTTTTGATTGGAATCAGGATGGGGATTTTTTAGATGCCGGTGAATCGTTTAATATATCAACTATTAGAAATTCTAACGGAATCGATGGTAAAACAGCATCTAAATTAATTGCTGTACCTTTAAGTGCTGCTCAAGGTACTACCCGAATGCGTTTAATCAGTCATTACAATTCCTACAATACTACCCCCAATGCTTCTGTTGATGGTTATAGCTATGGCCAGGTAGAAGATTATAGTATTAATATTGAAGGAGCTTGTTCTACTCCCGCTCCCGGGGCTACTTTGTCAACGAATAATCCTGTTTGCTCTAATGTGCCTTTCACTTTATCTGTTGAGAATCCAAGTACGGGAGGAACAGGATATCAATGGGAAACTTCGACAGATAATGTAACTTGGAACAATGCTACACCGGGACCTGTTACTATTATAGATACAGATTTTAGTACGACTCCAACTAATGCAATTACCTTAGGTAATACAAATATTAGCGGGGGTGAATTAATTTTAACTCCGGCTGCCGCAAGTCGTGCAGGGGGATATTTTATTAACACTTCTCCGGGATCGAATATAACTCCTTTTACAGCAAGTTTTGATTTTAGAATGTTTGATGGTGATGCTGCAGATGGAATGAGTTTAAGTTATGGACCGGCTGGCAGTATTTCTAACGCTACTGCTGGTGGAGGAGAAGAGGGAGAAGGCACAGGTTTTATTTTAAAATTTGATACTTATGATAATGTCACAGGAGTAGGGAGTGGCAGTATGATTAGAATTCTTTATGCAGGAGCGCAGATTTTTGCGAATAGCCTTAATCCGTTTAATCTTAGGAATGCTTCATACAGAACTGCAAATTTAACGGTGGATGCTAATGGACTGTTATCTTTAAAAATTGGAGCTACGACAATTGTTTCCGGACTTTCGGTGCCTGGTTACGTTGCTGCTGACAAAACGAACTGGAAATTCAAGTTCTCAGGACGTACAGGGCAACAATTTGATAGACAGAGTATTGATAGAATGACTATTGTGTGTGGAGATGTCTTGTCAAGTAATTTAAGCTATACTACAACTCAGGTAGTTCCTACTCGTTATCGTGCTAAATTAACCTGTGGCGGTACGTCTGTGTATTCAACTCCTGTATTAGTTAATATGATCTCAGCCGTAATTCAGCCAAAAACAGCATCAGTTTGTAGTAATACTGGTTTTACGATAACTCCAACTAGTGGGGCAAATGAGAGTGTGCCGTCAGGTACTACGTATAGTTGGCCATCTCCGGTCGTTACCGGTGGATTAACTGGGGGAGCTGCAAGTTCAGGTTCACCAAATTCTATAACAGGAACATTAACGAATTCAACTGCCACAGATCAAACAGCAACTTATACCGTAACTCCTACTTCGTCAGGTTGTACAGGAAATCCGTTTACGGTCACAGTAACTGTTAGTCCACTTCCAGCTACACCAACTTTAGGTACTGTCACGCAGCCAACCTGTACCGTTACTTTCGGTAGCATTGCTTTAAGCGGATTACCTTCCGGTGGAACTTTAACAAGATCACCAGGAGCAGTAGCTATACCTTATACAGGAACGGCAGTAACAGATACTAATCTTGCGGCAGGTACCTATTCGTACGCCGTTGCAAATGGTCCTTGTTCCTCAATTTCGACTACAGGAATTGTAATTAATCCAGTTCCGACAGCGACCTATAATGGTACCTGGAGTAGTCCTGCAACTATAGATAAGAAACTTATTTTTAACTCCAATTTTATCTCTACAGGAGATGTGAGTGGATGTACCTGTGAAGTTAATTCAGGGGCAAATGTTACAATAGGAGCTGGACATACCTTGAAGATTGCAAATGATGTTAAGGTATATAGCGGAGGTACAATGACTTTCAAAAATACAGCGGCTTTAGTTCAAATAAATAATGTAGTAAATACAGGTGATATCACTTACGAGCGTACCACTCCTCCTATATTGCTAAAAGATTATGTGTATTGGTCAACTCCGGTAAGTCCACAAACCTTAATTAATCTTTCGCCTTCAACCCCTAGTACTATGTATTATGGTTTCGATGGTACACAGTGGGTACGAACGAATAGAAATGATAATATGGTAGTAGGTAAAGGGTATATCATTCGTGCCCCGTCAGGTTATTCGAATAGTTCTAAGACAGTCTATCCGGCAAGTTTTAAAGGAGTTCCGAACAATGGAAATATAGAAACGGAAATGTTGGCTTCAGGCAAAAGTTATTTGATAGGGAATCCTTATCCGTCAGCTTTAAGCGCAGAGAGGTTTGTTTCAGAGGGCATAGAAGGGTTTATAAAAACTAATGAAAATGTAATAAATGGTACCCTTTATTTCTGGACCCACAACACACCGGCAAAACCTGTTGCAAGTAATCAGTATACTTCGGATGATTATGCTTCATTCAATCTAACTGGAGCGACAGCAGCGGAATCGGGTGGTGATAAACCAACTGGAGAAATTGCGGCCGGACAGTCATTTTTTCTAACTGCTAAAGCTGCAGGAAAAGTTCTTTTTACCAATGCCATGCGATTAGGGGCAACAGATAATGGCCAGTTTTTCAGACCTGCAAATAGTTCGAGAAAAGCTACTATAGAAAAGAATCGTATCTGGTTAAACATGACCAGTACAACCGGGGCGTTTAAACAATTATTGTTAGGTTATATAGAAGGTGCAACCAATGATTATGAAACCTTATATGATGGTCTAACTCTTGATGGTAACCAGTATTTGGATTTTTATAGTGTAAGTAATACGAATAAATTTGTAATTCAGGGACGTGCCTTACCATTTACAGATGCTGATATTGTTCCGTTAGGTTACCGTACTGCCGTTGCAGGGGATTTTACAATTGCGATAGACGAGGTTGATGGTAAAATGTCCAATCAGAAAATTTATGTTGAAGATAAAACAACTGGTGTTATTCATGATTTAACACAGAGTAATTATACTTTTAAAACCGAGGAGGGGAACTTTACTGAACGTTTGGTATTGCGTTACACTGATAAAACTTTGGGTGTCGGAGATTTTGAAAACGTTAAAGACGGGATCTTAGTTTCTATAAAAGACAAAGTAATTGCGGTACAATCTTCGCAAGAAAATATTAAGGAGGTTACAATATATGATGTGTCAGGTAAAATGCTTTACAATAAAAAGAAAGTAGGTAATACAGAATTGCAGATTCAAAACCTAGCATCTTCAAATCAGGTTTTATTAGTGAAAGTTACTTTGGCAAATGATTTTACAACGACAAGAAAAGTTATTTTTCAGTAAATCATAAATAAAAGTTCATTTCAAAAAATCCATTCCGTTTTTCGGAGTGGATTTTTTTTGCATTTTAAGAAAATAAAGTTGTCAAAAAAATCACCAAAATTGGTGATTGTGAGTTTTATATGAGGGTTGTAGTTTTGAGCCAAATTATTATCAAAGAAAAACTTAAGCCCCTAGAGTTATGATAAAAAAAATACTTTTTCTGCTTGTTTTGGCAAACTGCTTTACTAGTCCCGTACTTTTAGCTCAACAAGAAATTACAGCACAAAACGGAAACTGTCCTGTTGCAGCCGGTGTTACCATTTGTCAGGGAGGTTCCGGCTCTTTAACCGCGTCCTCTTTCTGTGCTGGGATTGACCAAACTCCTATGACTGCCAGTGGTAATGACGGAGCATCCAATAGTGTGTCTTATGGAGGTGGCGGAAATAGGGACATAACTATAACTTTTCCTTCGTTACCGGATGGAGCGGTAGTAACGGCTACAAATGTTACGATAAGTTTTACAGCAATTGCTCCTTCCTTAAAAAGTGAGTTGTTGGTTAGGGTAACTCCCCCTGTAACAGTTGATAGAGTGCAAACTAATTTGAATCCTCTTCCTGCTACTGTTGCTGAAAATAATAACTCTGGTGGTGCAATTAATATCCCTTTAGGAACATGGGGTACTGGAAACCCGTCAGGAGATTGGCGCTTCGAATTTAGAGAATCTCTTAATAATCCTGAAGTTATGCCCGATGCAAATATTACAGATGTCACCATTACAATAAAATATACTTTACCGGCAACGATAGATTGGTATACTACGGCTTCCGGAGGAACAAAAATTGGTTCAGGAGCCTCATTTAATCCTGTAGGGGTCAGTGGTTCCGGTCTTATTGATACTAATACTGGGGGCACGACTCCTTATTATGTGGCTTGTTCCGGTGACCCCACCTGTAGAACAAAGGTAGATTTTGTGATTCATGATGATCCTCCAGCTGTAGCCGATGTTGTAATTTGTCAGGGAGGTTCCGGCTCTTTAACCGCTTTATCTATCTGTCCTGCGACTGCTCAAACCCCTATGACTGCAAGAGGTAGTAACGGAAGATCAAATAGCATATCTTATGGGGGTGCCGGAAATAGAGATATTACGATCAATTTTCCTTTGTTACCGGCCGGAGCGATAGTAACAGGTACTGATATTAAGATAAGTTTTATGGCAGTTGCTCCTTCCTTTAAAAGTGAGTTGTTGGTTCAGGTAACTCCGCCAGTAACAGTTGGTGCAAAGCAAAGTAATTTGAATCCTCTTCCTGCTGATATTGCGGAAAATAATAGTGCCGGTGATGCAAGTAATATTTCTTTGGGAACATGGGGCACTGGAAACCCATCAGGAGATTGGCTTTTCGAATTTAAAGAAGCTCTTAATAATCCTGAAGTTATGCCCGATGCAAATATCACAGATATTACCATTACAGTAAATTATACTTTACCGGCAACGATAGACTGGTACACAACGGCTTCCGGAGAAGATAAAATTGGTTCAGGAACATCGTTTAATCCTGTAGGAGTCAGTGGTTCCGGTCTTATTGATACTAATACTCCGGGTACTACGTCATATTATGAGGCTTGTTCCAGTGATCCTGCTTGTAGAAGAAAGGTAAATTTTGTAATCAATAAATCTCCTCTTGTTGCAACCGGTGTTACCATTTGTAAGGGAGGTTCCGGCTTTTTAACCGCTTCATCTGCATGTGCTGCACTTGCCCAAACCGCTACGACTGCCAGTGGTAGCGGCGGAAGATCAAATAGCAGACTTTATGGGGGTGCTGGAAATACAAACATTACTATAACTTTTCCTTCGTTACCGGACGGAGCTGTAGTAACGGCTACAAATGTTAAGATAAGTTTTACGGCAATTGCTCCTTCTCTTAAAAGTGAGTTGATGGTTAAGGTAACTCCGCCTTTAGCAGTTGGTGCAGTGCAAACTGATTTGAATCCTCTTCCTGCTATTGTTGCTGAAAATAATAGTGCCGGTGATGCAAGTAATATTCCTTTTGGAACATGGGGTACTGGAAACCCATCAGGTGATTGGGTCTTCGACTTTAGAGAAGTTTTTAATAATCCAGAAGTTAATCCTGATGCAAATATCACAGATGTTACGATTACAGTAAATTATACTTTACCGGCAACAATAGATTGGTATACGGTAGCCTCGGGAGGAACAAAAATTGGCTCGGGAGCATCATTTAACCCTGTAGGGGTCAGTGGTTCCGGTCTTATTGATACTAATACTGCTGGGACAACTTCTTATTATGCAGGTTGTTCCGGTGATTCCGCTTGTAGAACAAAGGCTAATTTTGTTGTAGATCTGGCAACACCTGTATTAGGAACAGTTACCCAGCCAACCTGTAGTGTTACTTCCGGTAGTATTGCTTTAAGCGGACTGCCATCTGGTGGAACGTTAACAAGATCACCTGGAGCAGTAGCGGTGTCTTATACAGGAACTAAGGTTACAGACGCTAATCTGGCAGGCGGGACATATTCGTACACAGTTGGAAACGGCAACTGTACATCAGCTGCTACTACGGAAGTTGTTATCAATTCACCACCGGCAATAGCGACCTATAGACTAGGTGGATGGGATGATACTCCAACCATAGATAAGAAACTCATTTTTAGCTCTGATTTTATGTCCACAGGGGATGTAAGCGGATGTTCTTGCGAAGTTAATTCAGGAACAAATGTCGTAATAGGAGAGGGACATACCCTAACCATTGCCAATGATGTTAAAGTATTTACAGGAGGTAAAATGACCTTTAAAAATACGGCAAGTTTAATACAAAAAAATAATGTAGTAAATAAGGGTGATATTACGTATGAACGTACTACCTCACCTATATTTTTAAAAGATTATGTGTATTGGTCAACTCCGGTAAGCCCGCAAACATTAGTGAATCTTTCGCCTTTAACGCCCAGCACTATGTATTATGGTTTCGATGGCACACAATGGGTGCGAACGAATAAGACTGATAACATGATAGCGGGCAAAGGTTATAGTATTCGTGCCCCGTCAAATTATTCGAATGTCTCTAAGACAGCCTATTCGGCAAGTTTTAAAGGAGTCCCGAATAATGGAAATATAGAAACAGAGCTGTTAGCTTCAGGAAAAAGTTATTTGATCGGGAATCCATATCCGTCTGCAGTAAGTGCGGATGATCTTATTATTAATGCCACAAATAATGCGGTAATAAATGGAACGCTTTATTTCTGGACTCACAATACGGCTGCGGTGCCTACACTGACGAATCAGTATACTGCCGATGATTATGCTTCTTATAATATTAGCGGCGGAGTATCGGCAAAATCAGATCCTGGTTACAATAATAATCCAACACTTGACAAAGGTGTTAAACCAACTGGTAAAATTGCAGCCGGTCAAGCCTTTTTTGTGACTACTAAAGCTGCAGGAAAAGTACTTTTTACCAATGCAATGCGATTGGGGGCATTAGATAATGGCCAGTTTTTTAGATCAGCGAATCCGAAGAAAGGAACCGCGATTGAAAAGAATCGCATTTGGTTAAATATGACCAGTACAACCGGAGCTTTTAAACAATTGTTAGTGGGGTATATTGAAGGAGCGACCAATGACTATGATAGTAATTACGACGGATTAACTTTTGATAGTAATCCGTATTTAGATTTTTACAGTATAAGTAATGGGAATAAATATGTCATTCAGGGACGTGCCTTACCGTTTACAGATTCTGATATTGTTCCGCTAGGTTATCGAACTGCTGTTGCTGGCGATTTTACCATTGCAATAGACGAAGTAGATGGTAAGATGTTGAATCAGAAAATTTATGTTGAAGATAAAGCAATTGGAGTTATTCACGATTTAACACAAAGCAATTATACATTTAAAACCGAGGTGGGGAATTTTACTGATCGTTTGGTATTGCGTTACACCAGTAAAACTTTAGGTGTCGGAAATTTTGAAAACCTTAAAGACAGGATTTTAGTTTTTATAAAAGACAAAGTGATTGTGATACAATCTTCGCAAGAAAATATTAAAGAAGTTACGGTATATGATATGTTAGGAAAAATGCTTTACAATAAAAAGAAAGTAGGTAATACAGAAGTACAAATTCAAAACCTACCATCTTCAAATCAGGTTTTATTAGTGAAAGTTACTTTGGCAAATGATTTTACAACGACAAGAAAAGTTATTTTTCAGTAAATTTTAAATAAGAGTTCATTCAAAAAGAATCCATTCCGTTCTTCGGATTGGATTTTTTTTAAGAAAATAATGTGTTTGAAAAATCACTAAAAGTTGGTATTGTAGATTTCATAAAGAGTATTTATTTTTGAGTTAATTCTTACAAATAAATAAACACCTGAATTTCTTATTTTGATAAAAAATGTAATTTTTTCCCTGTTTTTGGTGGTCTATCTTTATGGTCCGGCACTTTGCGCTCAACAAGGCAAGGTGGATATTTCTTTTAATACAGATGATAATGGGAAAAAGGGAGATGGTTTTGACAATGTAGTACGAACGGTATCTTTACAGTCCGATCATAAGCTTTTGGTCGGAGGTGATTATTTAAACCTCAATGGAACTAAGTGCCAATATTTAACCCGTTTAAATCTAGATGGTAGTATCGATGAAACCTGGGACACAGGGACAGGTTTCAATGGAAAAATTTATACGAGCTGTATTCAGCCAGATGGAAAAATAATTGTAGGCGGTAGTTTTACCTCTTTTAATGGAATCAGTTGTGGAAGACTGATCAGATTAAATATTGACGGTTCTTATGACGCAGCATTCGATACTACGATAGCTGTTAATACGGGTATTATTTATAACATTTGTCTGTATCGTGATGGAAGAATAATTATAACCGGAAGTTTTACTAAATATAATAATATTACCGTAAACAGGGTTGCCTGTATTTTGTCCGATGGCAGTTTAGATTCTTCTTTTAATACAGGTTCCGGGTCTTCTGCAAATATTATAAATGCAAATGTTATGTCCGATGGTAGAATTTTACTAACGGGTAATTTTTTAAATTTTAATACAATTACGGCCAATAGAATGGTTTGTTTATTACCAAATGGTAAAGTTGATACTGGTTTTAATACAGGTTCCGGTTTTAATGAAGATGTGAATGCAGTTGTTGTCCAATCTGATGGGAAAATTATTGTGGGAGGGAAATTTACAAGTTATAACGGATCGATTGCAAATAGAATAGTAAGATTGAATCAGGACGGCACTATAGATAATAGCTTTGTAACCGGAACCGGTTTTAGTGGGGATGCAGTCCAGATTATTAAAAACGATTTGTCCGGTAATATTATGGTCGGAGGTTCATTTACAGGTTTTTATAATGGGGTGGCAGTCAACCGAATTTGTTTGTTGAATTCAAATGGAAGTCTTCAAACAAATTTTGATGTTGATTCAGGTCCGGGATCGGGATCAATTTTGACATTAGCGAATGACAGTGAAAACTTCTGGTATGTTGGTGGCTCATTTTCCGTTTTTGATAATCAGAATCAGGGAAGATTAGTAAAAATTAGCAAGGACGGAGAACGCGAAGAAGCATATTTATCAACGGGAGTTGGTTTTGATGATTCAGTTTTAAAAGTACTGTCCTTATTAGATAAAAGTACAGTCGTACTGGGAAATTTTCAAAAGTTTAATGGAAACTTTAGTTCAAGAATAGTTCGGGTCCTGGCAGACGGATCCTATGATACAACTTTTAATTCCGGACAATTAGGGGCAAATAATGTGATAAAATCAGGTGTCTTACAATTGGACGGAAGGATTATTCTTGGTGGAAATTTTACAAAGTATAATGGAACTGCTTTCAATAGAATCATTAGGGTTTTGCCGGATGGAGCAATAGATAATACATTTAATGTAGGCTCAGGATTTAACGGTCAGGTTTACAGCATTGCAATTCAACCCGATGAGAAAATAATTGTAGCAGGAAATTTTACAAGTTATAATGGGGTACCCGTTGGAAGAATAATTAGGTTGTCACAAAGCGGTTTACGAGATCTTAGTTTTGATACTGGCGGTGGTGCTGATGGAATTATTGAAACAATAATAGTTCAGTCTGATGGAAAAATCTTGGTAGGAGGGCGATTTGATAGTTTTAATGGAAAGTCATCCCATAGATTAATTCGTCTTAATTCTACAGGAAGTATTGATTCTGATTTTAGTGCAGGGACAGGTTTTGATAAAAATGTCTATGCAATTGGACTCCAGGCCGATCAGAAGATAATTGTGGGAGGGTCATTTTTAAGTTATAATGGAATTCCGCAAAAAAGGATTGCTCGTTTGAACACAGATGGGAGTCTGGATTCTTTTTTTGATAGTGGAGTAGGCTTTGATAAAGGCGAAGTTCGCAGTATTTTAATTCAGCCGGACGATTGTATTTTGGTGGGAGGAACTTTTTCCGGGACTTATAAAACCAATACTGCTTTACGGTTAATACGTTTGCAAAAATCGGGAGAATATGATATTTCATTTAAAAGTGAGCTTAATAACAGTCTCTTTACAATGGGTTTTACTGTAGATCATAAGTTGATTATTGGAGGAAGCTTCAACTCCATATCGGGGATTTCAAAACACAGGATTGCCAGAATCAAACTTTGTTTAGACGGGACAGTTTGGGATGGTAAAAGTTGGTCAAATGGTTTTCCGTCAGTGGCAAAAGCAGTAGAGTTTAGAGGAAATTATGAAAACCTCACTTCTGTAAATATATGTAGTTGTTTTATTGATGAAGGAAAACAGGTTATACTTTTGAGCGGTAACACTTTGGGAGTAGAATTTTCATATACAGGTAAAGGGATATTAGTACTGGAAGATTCGGCTAGTTTCTATCAGTCTGATGATGATGTAGTGAATACTGGTATCGTTTATTTAAAAAGAAATTCAACGCCTATACGAAAATCGGATTATACGTATTGGTCTTCGCCGATAGACCTGCAAAAATTAATAGATCTATCTCCTAAATCACATTTGGAAAAATTTTATTCATACAATTATGATGACAGAAATTGGAAAAAAGAAAATCCTGTAAATTATATGTCTGTCGGAAAAGGATATATCATTCAGGGGCCGCAAGATTATTCTGAAACCGTGCCTTTAAAATTCGAAGCAGTTTTTAAAGGAATTCCTAACAATGGTAAAATTGAGATTAAGTCTGGCGTAGCTGATACTTTTAATTTAATAGGTAATCCGTATCCCTCTGCCCTTGATGGAGATGCTTTTTTATTGGCAAACAAATCAAAAATCAAAGGCACACTTTATTTCTGGACGCATAATACACCAATTACCAAGTACAAATATACTTCAGATGATTATGCAGTTTATAATTTACTCGGCGGTGTAGGAACAAGAAAATCCGAAACATCCGGAATTAATGAAACAGTTCCCGACGGGACGATCGCCACGGGACAGGCATTCTTTACCAATAGTAAAGGTTCAGAGACAATAGAGTTTATGAATAGTATGCGGGTTGTAGGTAGAAATGCAAGATTCTTCAAACAGCCAGATAGAAATACTATGACAGTATTTAAGAACACAATTGAAAGACATCGTATTTGGCTAAATTTTGATAATAGTGAAGGAAGTTTTAAACAAATCCTGATTGGTTATAGCGATGGAGCTACAAATCAATACGATACAGATTATGATGCAGAATCACTGAATGGTAACCCGTTTGTTAATTTTTATAGTAGGATTGAAAATAAAAAATTGGTAATTCAGGGAAGAGCATTGCCTTTTATTGAAAACGATTCGATAACACTTGGTTATGAAACTGCTATTGCAGGAAAATTTAATCTTAGTATCGATCATGAGGATGAGTATTTAAAAAAAGAGAATGTTTTTTTAGTAGATAAAAAAATAAAAAAGATACACAATTTGAAGCAGGGTGCTTATTTGTTTTCGAGTGATGCAGGAACTTTTAATGAGCGATTTGTATTGCTCTTTACTAATGAAACTTTAACGATTAAAGATTTTCCGGAGAAAAATCCGGAGGTACTCATTTCAGTAGAGGATAGAATTATTAAAGTAATCTCAACTCAGGAATTAATCAGTCAAATAACCGTTTTTGATATTTTAGGAAAACAAATGTATCGAAAAGAAAATCTTGAAATCTTAGAATTTCAACTTCCAAAATTCAATTTAAGCCATCAGATTTTAATTGTAAAAGTTATACTTGGAAACAGGAAAATAGTGACAAGGAAAATTTTACTTTAAATGTCTGTCTTAAAGGAATAATCTTTTTTATCATTCTAAAAATATTCAGAGTATAAACCGCCATGTTTACTGGTAAAATGCTGTTTTTAATCCTGTTGAAAAAGTTATAAGTGTTAAATTCTCACAATTAAATCAAAAATATTTAGTTTGAATGTAAATAAAATCGTACCTTGTTGCTGCTTTACGATTCAAAAACTTAAA
Organism: Flavobacterium tructae; assembly: GCF_002217475.1. GTDB lineage: Bacteria > Bacteroidota > Bacteroidia > Flavobacteriales > Flavobacteriaceae > Flavobacterium > Flavobacterium tructae. The sequence continues at coordinate 21,206 of NZ_MUHH01000050.1, read as the reverse complement.
AGCCTGTTAAGTTAATTTTTATCATTTCTTATTGAAGCTTATAAAATAGAGTGTCTATACTCTTTACCTGCCTAAAATACTGATTGCTAATTTAAATGCCCCGATTAAATGAAACAAAAAGTACTCTTCACTTCAACATTTCACTTGTACTATCAGGATTAGTCTATCCTGTTTCGGCGTTTTATTTTTTGAGGTATTTAGAAATTACTTCAATCAGATTTTTGTCTGATTGAGAAGTTCTGTTTTTAAATATTAAAAAATACCACGATGAGAAAATATTTACTTACACTTCAGTTATTTGCATTGCCTTTATTTTTTTATGCACAGACTAAAACAGTCTCTTTTTCAAGTGTTGGAACAAGCAGTTTTTATGTTCCTGCAGGTGTATCATCAGTAACTATGAGTGCCTGGGGAGGCGGTGGAGCCGGTGGTGGCTCAACTGTTCCGGGTCTGACTTTACAAAGAGCCGCTGGCGGAGGAGGAGGAGGTGCTTTTGCAGGGGGTACCTATTCTATGAATATGTCTATTCAAACGACCTTATCGATTACTGTTGGTAAAGGTGGTGCAGGAGCTTTGTCAGGTAATGGAGGTGCTGGTGATAATTCATCGATTACCGGTTATTTAATTGCATTGGCAGGAAATGGTGGAGCTGTCAATAATGGTACAGTTACCAATCCGGCGGGAGGTGCTGGAGGATTAGCTTCCGGATCTACAGGAGCTACTAAAGTCGACGGAGTAACCGGTGGAGCCGGTGAGACACTTTTACCCGCTGTAACCGGAGCCGGAGGAGCCGGAGGTACCAGTGGCGCTGATGTTGGAGGGGCAGGAGGTGCGAGTATTACAGGTTTATTAGCTAATAGTAATGGTAATCCCGGAACTCAGCCCGGAGGTGGTGGGAGCGGTGGAAAATCGGCACTTTTAGGTTCCGCTTCAACAGGGGGAGCCGGAGGAACCGGAAAAGTTGTGATTGTTTATACCTGTCCAACTTATAGCCTAACAAGTATATCAGCCTCGACCGTAAATATTTGTACCGGAACATCATCAACAATAACCCTAAATGGTAGTTTACCAGTAGGAGCATATAGCGTTGCTTATCAGGTAGACGGAGTAACTCAGACACCGGTAAGTATGACTGTAAGTACAAGTGGAACCGGTACTTTTACAGCTCCCGGATTTTCAGCTTTAGGAAGTAAAAGTTTAACAGTTACATCTTTAACTTCCGGAACAAGTGGCAATGCTGCCGATAATTGTGCTTCAACCATCAGTGCAAATAATACTGCTTCAGTAAATGTAACATCATCCGGGACAGCCCCTGTTGCTCTAGCAGGAACCGGAGCAACCTGTACCCAGATTACAGCAAATTGGCAATCTGTTTCGGGATCAACTTATTACACATTGGATCTTTCGACAGATATTAATTTCGGAAGTTTTGTTGGAACCTATAATGGTTTGAATGTTGGAAATGTTTTAACGGTAAATATTACAGGTTTAAGCAATGTGACTACGTATTATTACAGAGTTCGAGCATTTAGTGGTACCTGTTTGAGTGCTTATTCGAATACAATAACTTACAAACCTGCTGTTTCTCCTGGGAATGTTGTATTGCAGGCCGCCACTAATACTTTGTGTACTTCATTTACGGCAAATTGGAGTGCGGAGGTTAATGCCGTGAGTTACTTATTAGATGTATCACTTGTCAGTAATTTTGCAAGTACTGTCTCAGGTTATAATGCTCTTGATATAGGAAATGTAACGACCTATTCAGTGACCGGACTGACTGCAAGTACAACCTATTATTACAGACTCAGATCAAAGAATGGTTGTGGAACCAGTGCTACTGGTACCGCAACAGTACAAAATATAACGACGACTACTCAGCCAGGCACACCACTTAATGATCCGGTGGTTCAGCCTACCTGTGATGTTCTGACCGGAACGGTGGTTTTAAAGAATTTGCCAAACAGAAACGATTATACGATTACTCAAACCGGTACGTTCTTCAATACTTATTCGGGAGGAATAGGTGCCGATTGGACTAAATATACAGTTGCAGGACTGGCTCCTGGTACTTACAATTTTACGGTACAATATCCGGGCAGCTGTGCTTCTGCGTCATTGTCGGGTATTGTCGTAAATGCTTTAGCAACGAATACCTATACAATTGCAGGAGGATGGTCGCTAGGAACGCCAACAACAAGCCAGAATGTTGTTTTTGCAGATGATTTTTCTTCGTCCGGAGATGTGAATAGTTGTGGCTGTACGATAAATGCCGGAAAAAAAGTAACCATAAATAGTTCAAATACTTTAACAGTTAAGAATGCACTAATTGTGGATTCGGGAGCGGGAACGGCTTTGACTTTTAAAACCAGTTCAAGTCTGGTTCAGGTGAATAGTGCAGTTAATTCTGGAAATATTTCGTACGAGAGAACAAGCCCGGGAATTCTAAAAAAGGATTATTTATATTGGTCCACTCCGGTAAATCCACAAAGATTAATCGATCTTTCGTCCGGAACAGCAGTAACAAAGTATTTTGGTTTTGATGGGACACAATGGGTCGTTACCGATAGAACAACTAATATGGTAGTGGGCAAAGGTTATATTATTCGTGGCCCGGAGTCCTATTCCAATACGGTTAAAGTAGCTTTTACCGGAATTTTTTCAGGGGTTCCGAACAATGGAAATCTGGAAGGAGAATCGTTGAGTTCGGGAAAAAGTTATTTAGTAGGGAATCCTTATCCATCTGCTTTAAATGCCGATGCCCTTTTAAGTGCTAATAGTCTACTGGGCGGAACAATCTATTTTTGGACGCATAATACGCCTGTACAACTAACCTATACAAATCAGTACACAACCGATGATTATGCTTCTTATAATTTAAGTGGAGGGGTTTCAGCAAAATCAGATCCGCTACATAGTGACATTCCGGCAAATGATAACGGAATTAAACCAACAGGTAAAATAGCAGCCGGACAATCCTTTTTTGTGACTACCGTAGCAGCAGGAAAAGTACAGTTTAACAATTCAATGCGATTAGGTGGTGCCAATAACAATCAGTTTTTTAAAGCTGAAAGCACATCAAAGGAAACTACTTTGGTCAAAAAACGTATCTGGTTAAACATGACCAATACGTCAGGAGCTTTTAAACAATTGCTGGTAGGATATATAGAGGGGGCGACTAATGAGTATGATAGTAATTATGACGGAATTAGTTTTAATGCGAATCCTTATCTTGATTTTTACAGTGTAGCAAACGGAAACAATTATGTCATTCAGGGTAGAGCTTTACCTTTTGCAGATACTGACATTGTTCCCTTAGGATATCGTACGACAATCGCGGGTGATTTTACTATTTCAATTGATGAGGTAGATGATAGTATGAGTGAACAGGCTATTTATATCGAAGATAAAACAACTGGAGAAGTTCATAATTTAAAACAGAGCAATTATACTTTTACAACCGCAGTTGGAACCTTCTCAGACCGATTAGTGTTGCGTTATACCGGAAAAACATTAGGGACCGACGATTTTGAAAACAGAAATAACGCTGTTGATGTTTCTGTTAAAAATAGAATAATAAATGTGTCATCAAAAAAAGAACAGCTTAAAGACGTTTTTGTATATGATGTGTCGGGGAAACTGCTTTTCAGCAAAAGTAAAATTGGGAATAACGAGTTTCAAATACAAAATTTAGCATCAGGTAATCAGATGGTACTGGTAAAAGTGATTTTGGAAAATGATGTTACAGGAACTAAAAAAGTAGTGTTTTAGGAAAAAAAGAACGTTGCTAAGGGCTTTTTTGCAGATTTTCATTGGTATTCCGGATTGCTTTTTCATTCTTATAATCAATCCATTTTTGACCTTTGAATTTACGCATCATGATATCAAAATAACGCATAATAAAAACATTGTAAAAGGCTTTTGAGAGGTTTGTAATGTTTTTAGGAAAAGCTCTCAGACTCATCGAAAACCCCGGGGTTAAATATTTCATGTAATGCCAGTATCCTTCGGGCATGTACAGCATTTCGCCATGTTTTAAATTGGTGATAAATCCCTGTGTATTTTTTAGGGCAGGAAATTTTTCATAGTCAGGGTTATCAAAATCAATGTCTTCTCTTGAAATTAAGGCATGTGGTATCTTGTACATGTATTTGGACTGATCGGGGGCAAAAAGCATGCACTGTTTTTCTCCATGAAAATGAAAATGTAAAATATTGGAGTAGTCAATGTCGTAATGCATGAACACCCGCGCATTTTCTCCGCCAAAAAACAGCATTGGCATTTGTTTGACCAAATTCAAACCAATATCCGGCCATAAAAAGTCCTCTTTTAATAGCGGAACTTCTTTCATCAGATTATAAAGAAAAATGCGGTAGTTAGTTGGTTTTGATTCCAGAAGATGAATGTAATCACTCATTTTCATAGTCGTATGAGCTTCGTTAAAACCATCTTCATGATTTACAGGTCTGTCATCGTATAGAGGAACGATAATGTTTCCGGCAATTTCGTTGATATAGGATAATTTCCATTTGTGATAAGCTGGCCAGTCTTCGGTCAATTCTTCGACAACTACAGGAATTTGATTTTTCACATACTGGGAAATAAAATCAGCCTTTGAGATTTTTTTTACCCTTTCGATTTGTTTTAATTTCATCTCTATTAAATAAAAAAATTGCTTATAACACATGTTATAAGCAATTTAGAAATATTTATCGAGATTTATGAACTCTTTTTCTTAAATTTTTGATTTGGCCGTAGCTTCAAGATTTCTTTCAATAGTGTGTCCCGGTCTTGACCATTTTGGTTTTTCTCCTAGAGGAACAAACTGAGAATCAGCTGCCTCAACTGTTTTAGGTTGTGAAACTTTTGTAAATGGTTTTTGCGGATTCAATCCTAACATTTCAAACATTTTCATGTCTTCATGAACATCAGGGTTTGGTGTCGTAAGCAGTTTATCACCTGCAAAAATAGAATTGGCACCTGCAAAAAAGCACATTGCCTGTCCTTCACGGCTCATGTTAGTCCTTCCTGCTGATAAACGAACCTGTGTATCGGGCATTACAATTCTTGTTGTCGCAACCATACGGATCATTTCCCAGATTTCAACCGGCTTTTCTTCTTCCATCGGGGTTCCTTCAACAGCTACCAGCGCATTAATTGGCACAGATTCCGGTTGAGGGTTTAAAGTAGAAAGCGCTACAAGCATTCCGGCTCTGTCTTCGATACTTTCTCCCATTCCAATGATTCCTCCACTGCAAACCGTAACATTCGTTTTACGAACATTTTCGATAGTTTGCAAACGGTCTTCGAAACCACGGGTTGAAATAACATCTTTATAATATTCTTCAGAAGTATCTAAATTGTGGTTGTAAGCATATAAACCTGCCTCAGCCAAACGCTGCGCCTGATTTTCGGTAATCATACCTAAGGTACAGCAAACCTCCATGTCAAGTTTGTTAATGGTACGAACCATCTCTAAAACCTGGTCGAATTCTTCACCATCTTTTACATTTCTCCAGGCAGCTCCCATACATACACGTGATGATCCACTGGATTTTGCGCGTAAAGCCTGTGCTTTAACCTGGCTAACACTCATTAAGTCGTTTCCTTCAACACCCGTGTTATAACGTGCAGCTTGTGGGCAATACCCGCAGTCTTCCGGACAACCTCCGGTTTTGATTGAAAGTAAAGTAGACACCTGAACTACGTTAGGATCATGTTTTTGCCTGTGAATTGTTGCTGCTTCATACAGCAAGTCCATCATAGGTTTATTATATATGGCAATTATTTCGTCTTTTGTCCAATTGTGTTTTGTAATGCTCATTGATGCAGTTTTTTGATGCTCCAAAAGTAGTTAAATAGTTCCAATCAACCAATGCCCAATCCTGTAAATGAATATTTGACAGCTATTTTCAAAAAAGAAACACTCTAAAATCATATAATTTTAATATTTTATGATTTTAGAGTGCTATTTAGTTTGATTTATTTTGAAAAATTAATCGGCTGCATATTTGTTATTCCAGTACAGCATCATCATCAATGTAACGATTACTGACGAGGCAATTCCTTCAAAGAGTAAGCAGATGCAATAAGTTGGTACCGAAGGATTTCCGCCAAACATAAAAGTTTCCGAAAGTGTTTTTACATAAGCATCTCCGCCTCGCGCATAACTGTAAACTAACAGTCCAAATACACTTAGCGCCACACCCACTACAGAGGTAGCCATTGCCGAGACTGCATTGGATACAAAATTAGTTTCACCTTCATGAAGATTCATTCTCATGGTTTTATTTACACCGTAAAATATAAAAAAGACATTTAGGGTTCGCAGATAGAATAAATGAGCCAAACCTAATACGTTCATCAATAAAAAGTAAATTCCAATTCCAAGGAAAATCAGAAAACCGTTGGTAATTTCTTTAGGTAATTTCATAATGGTTATTTTTAAAGAAGTTAATAGCAAATATTTGATAAACAGAGTTCTATATCAAATTTACTAAAAAAATAACTACGATGATTTAAAAAGGGTAAAAAGTATGTCCGATCATACCATCGTAAAAAGAAACGATGAGTTTTTATAGTAACACATAGAAACATTAGGTATTAATGCTTAGAAATGGTAGGATGAGAAGAAAAGACTTTCTTTTACATTTTTTATTATGTGTTTTTTAACCAGTGAAACACCTTTTTAAGTTTATAAAAGGCTGTTTTCTATGTCTTAGAATGATTTAATGCTATCCTAAATTTTATTTAAAAATGCGAGAGCATTTTTTCTGTCCAGATGCAATTGTTCTTTTAACAAATCGACGGAGCCGAATTTTTGTTCGTCCCTCAGGTATTGTAATAACGAAACCTGAATCTTTTTACCATAAATATCTGCATCAAAATCAAAAAGATTCACTTCGATGGTTTGTTTTTGCCCGTTAACAGTTGGATTAAAACCAATGTTCATCATTCCGGAAACTTCTTTTTGGTCGATCAAAACTTTTACAACGTATACGCCGGCTTTAGGAATCAGTTTATATTCATCATTGATTTCGATGTTAGCCGTTGGAAAACCAATAGTCCTTCCCAATTGTTTTCCCTGAACAACTTCACCGGATAAAAAGTAGTTATAGCCCAGATAATCATTTGCCAAAGACATATTTCCTTCGTTGAGTGCTTTTCTTATTTTGGTTGAGCTTACAGAAACGTCCTGAATTTCCTGAGCGGAGATTTGCTCAACTTCAAAACCGTATTCATGACCGAAAGCGATTAAATCATCAATATTAGCCGTTCTGTTTCTGCCAAAGCGATGATCATGACCAATAATTATTTTCTGAATATGAAACTGATCTACCAGAATAGAATGTACAAACTCTTCTGCAGTTAGTCTGGAGAAACTTTCGTTAAAAGGATGAATGACCAGATTTTCGATTCCGGTTGCTTCCAGGAGCTTTGACTTTTCAGTGATGGTATTTAAAAGTTTTATTTCCGATTTTTCCTGCAGTACCATTCTTGGATGAGGAAAAAAGGTAAGCACTAAACTTTCATACTTTCCGTTTTCAGTGTTTTGGGTAATGCGTTCCAGAATTTTTTTATGTCCAATATGTACACCGTCAAAAGTTCCAAGAGTTAAAATTGTTTTCTTGGTTGACTGAAAATCGTTTATAGAATGAAAGAGCTTCAAAACAAATAATTTAAGATGGTGCAAATTTATACTATTCTATTTTAAATTTAATGCTTAGCGTAATTGATTTTTTACCCTCAAACCGTTAGTTTTTGTGAAAATGGAGTAGTCTATAAATTTAAAACTGTATAATTGTCTCTAATAAGTGTAAGATTTTGATTTAATTCGCGTAATTTTGATATACTTTTATATTTAGAATATGAAAAAAAACCTACTTTTTTTATTTTTTATTTTTTGTAGCGCAAGTATGTATGCCCAAAACGATGGCTTGTGGCAGAAAGTTGATGCTGTTTCGCTAAGCAAGAGAGGGATTACTTCTGAGCCGGGGCGATTGTATTATAAGCTGAATTCGGATTTTCTGAAAGCAAAACTAATTGCTACTACAGCTAAAACAGCGAAAAATACTTCGACAGAAATTACATTCCCCAATTCGGGAGGTGTACTGGAACGTTTTTCTGTTTGGGAATCTTCCAATTTTGAGCCTGAGTTACAGGCAAAATATCCGGAAATCAGAGCCTATGAAGGACGCGGTTTAGACGACAAGACGGCGAAGATTTATTTTAGTGTAGCACCAATTGGGGTTCAGACTATGGTGCTTCGTACAGATAAACCATCAGAATACATCGAGCAAAATCAGGAAGATAAATCGTCCTATGTTTTGTTTACTAAAAATGATACAGCTTCAAAATCGCGTTTGACTTGTAAAACAACAGATGTACCAGAAAATAAAAGTACTTCTTCTACGGCAAAATCGGCAGCAAACAATAAAGTTTTCAAAACCTTTAGGCTGGCATTGTCTTGTACAGGTGAGTACACCGCTTATTTTGGAGGTACAAAAGCAGGTGCATTGGCAGGGATGAATGCTACTCTAGCACGAGTAAATGCTGTTTTTAATAAAGATCTTGCTGTAAGAGTGGTTTTAATTGCCAATAATGATGCTGTAATTTATACAAATGGATTAACAGATCCTTATTCTAACCCAGACAGAGGAACCTCTAAAGATCCTTCAGATGGTAATGATTATTGGAGTAAAGAAGTTCAAAGCACTTTAACAAGTGTAATTGGAGAAGCTAATTATGATATAGGACATTTGTTTGGGGCGTCCGGAGGAGGAGGAAATGCGGGCTGTATTGGCTGCGTATGCGATAGTCCGACACCGTCTGATGCAATGGGGAAGGGAAGTGCCTATACATCACCGGCAGATCAGAAACCGGAGGGAGACAACTTTGATATTGATTTTGTTGCTCATGAAATGGGACATCAGTTTGGAGGATATCATACTTTTTCTTTTGATGCATCAGAAAGAACAGGCCTAAATGTTGAACCGGGAAGCGGATCAACTATAATGGGCTACGCAGGAGTGTCTAAGGGGTATGATGTTCAAAATCATTCAGACGATTATTTTGCTTACGCCAGTATTCTGCAAATCCAGAATAGGTTGTCCGGAAAGAACTGTCCCGTTAGTACATCCATAGCAAATAATCCTCCGGTAGTTGATGCTGGTGCGGATTATACAATTCCTATTAGTACACCGTTTATTTTAACTGGTATTGGCTCAGCCGTTGCTGGTGTGACCTATACCTGGGAGCAATTTGATAGTGCGTCAGATTCATCAACTGGAAACAGTAATAGTACGGCTTATCCTGAAAAACCCAATGGGCCTCTATTTAGGTCTGTACGTCCGGGGAGTTCACTTGTTCGTTATATGCCCGAGTTGAATACAGTACTTTTGAACAAGTTGACCACAACTTGGGAGTCGGTTTCTTCTGTTGCAAGAACATTGCATTTTACCCTGACAGCAAGAGATAATGGAGCATCGGCAGTTGCACAGACGAACACTGATACAATGATTGCAACGGTCGTAACTAATGCCGGACCATTTACCGTTACTTCGCAAAATACAGATGACGTTAGCTGGCCAATAGGTTCAAACCAAACGATAACATGGGCAGTGAATAATACCAATACATTACAGGGATCTTCGGCAGTAAATATCAAGCTATCAACAGATGGAGGTTTGACATTTCCAATAATTTTAGCCTCAAACACACCGAATGACGGTTCGCAAACCGTTCAGATTCCGACCAGTGTAACTGCTTCAACAAATTGCAGACTTAAGATTGAGCCAACAGCAAATATTTATTATGCTTTAAATAGTAAGTCGTTTGCAGTGGGGTATACTTCGACGACAACTTGTGATTCTTATAGTTTCGGGAATGCTTTTGCTATTCCTCCCGGAAATTCTTTCACTTCTAAAACGGTAAATGTTCCGGCATCAACCGGAACGATTTCCGATGTAAATGTTTTGGTTAATGTAACACATGATAAGCTTTCAGATTTCGAATTGCAAATAGTAAATCCGCAGGGTACAGTGGTTAATTTATATGATCGTAACAGTTGTGGCGGAATAAATTCTACTTTGGCTCTTCAGTTTGACGATGCCGGAGTTGCTTTAGATTGTTCTAAAACTACAAGTCAGATTGTTGTTCCAATTGATTTATTGAGTGTGTTTAACGGTCAGGATCCTAAAGGAACCTGGAGTTTTAGAGTTCGCGATGCAGTTACGGGTAATTTTGGAACTATAAATTCAGCTTCATTGAATATTTGCAATAAAACGTTTGTTTTAGGAGAGATTGATATTGAAAATGTAGCGTTTACTTTATACCCAAATCCGAACAGAGGAAATTTTACCATTCAGTTTAGTAGTGATTCCATCAATAGAGTTCAGATTTATGTACATGATATTCTTGGCAGGCAGGTGTATTTTAACTCTTTTGATAAAACGCCTTATTTTAATCAAAATATTCAATTAGCAGGAGCTACAGCAGGGATGTATCTGGTGACTGTAATAGAGGGGGAGCGCAGAACGGTTAAGAAAATAGTTCTATACTAGAGAAAAGATAAGTTTTAAAATAAAATCCAAATTTCAATAACTGCAGTTGTTGGAATTTGGATTTTTTTTGATTGGAATCTTATCTTATGAATTTGCCATTGCCATACAGACAATGCTGATTTTGGCTCCGGGAATTTTTTGTAAAGCTCTGGAACAAGCCTCAAGTGTAGCGCCCGTAGTCAATACATCGTCAACGATTAAAAAATGTTTGTTGTGATTTTCATTCGAAAATTTAACGTCAAAGATGTTTTCGATGTTTTCAGATCTTCCTAAAAGATTTTTTTTAGATTGGGTTTTTGAATATTTTTTTCGGTACAATAAGCCCGGATCAAAAGGAATTGCCAGGTTTTTAGATAAAGTGGTGCCAAAAGTAGTAACCTGATTGTAACCTCGTTTTTTTAGTTTTTTGGGATGCAGTGGTACTGGAATGATTACATCAAAAGGAATTTTTAAACTTAATTCTTTTAAATCTTCGGCATACCAATTACCCAGAAAAGTCCCGATTTCTTCATGACCTTTGTATTTGAGATTATGGATCAGTTCCTGAACAACTCCTTTTTTATTGAAATGTAAAAATGCAGATGCATGCTGGATGTCGATTCTTCCATAAAATTTCTTCACAGCCTCGTTTTTTTGGGTTAAATGATATTGAGTAAGAGGTAATTCGTGGCGACAACGAGTGCACAAAATAGTTTCACCACTAAGTAAAAGGGTGTGACATCCGACACAAACTTTAGGGAAAAAGAGGTTGATGAGATAATTAAACACAAATAGAAAGAATTTAGTTACAAAAATAACCAAATCATTGTTTCAAACTTTATTATTTTTCTTTTTTTTAAAAGTACTTTTTATATTTTTGCATCACTATGGCAAAACAAGAAGATTTATTTAAGAATGTGGTTTCGCACGCAAAAGAGTACGGATTTATTTTTCCGTCAAGCGAAGTATACGATGGATTAAGTGCAGTGTATGATTATGCACAAAATGGCGTCGAGTTAAAAAAGAATATTCGTGAATATTGGTGGAAATCAATGGTTCAGATGAATGAGAATATTGTCGGCTTAGATGCTGCAATATTAATGCACCCGACAACCTGGAAAGCTTCAGGCCACGTTGATGCATTTAATGACCCATTAATTGACAATAAAGATTCAAAGAAAAGATACAGAGCCGATGTTTTGGTAGAAGATTATGCAGAAAAACTTAATCTGAAAGCTAAAAAAGAAATTGAAAAAGCGAGTGCTCGTTTTGGAGATGCTTTTAATGAGCAGGAATTTGTTACGACAAATGCCCGTGTAATTGAATATCTGGCTAAAGAAAAAGAAATTAGAGAGCGCTTAGGACGTTCTTTAGGAAATGGAGATTTAGAAGACGTAAAAGCACTAATCGAAGAATTAGAAATTGCTGATCCTGAAACAGGTTCCAGAAACTGGACGGATGTGAAACAGTTTAATTTAATGTTCGGAACGAAGTTAGGAGCTTCTGCAGAGTCTGCAATGGATTTATATTTACGTCCCGAAACGGCTCAGGGTATTTTTGTAAATTTCCTTAACGTACAAAAATCGGGTCGTATGAAAGTTCCTTTTGGAATTGCTCAAACGGGTAAAGCGTTTAGAAATGAAATTGTAGCAAGACAGTTTATTTTCCGTATGCGTGAATTTGAACAAATGGAAATGCAGTTTTTTGTACGTCCGGGTGAAGAAATGAAATGGTACGAACACTGGAAAACTACTCGTTTAAATTGGCATCTGTCTTTAGGCTTAGGAGAGCAAAACTATCGTTTTCATGATCATGAAAAGTTAGCACACTATGCTAATGCTGCTGCAGATATCGAGTTTAACTTCCCATTCGGATTTAAAGAATTAGAGGGAATTCACTCTCGTACAGATTTTGATTTAAAAGCGCACGAAGAATATTCAGGTAGAAAATTGCAATATTTTGATCCTGAGTTGAATGAAAACTATGTGCCATATGTAGTTGAAACTTCTGTAGGTTTAGATCGTATGTTCCTGGCTGTTTTTGCAACTTCATTGCAAGAAGAAGTTTTAGAAGACGGATCAACAAGAACCGTATTGAAATTGCCGGCTGTTTTAGCTCCAACAAAAGCAGCTGTATTGCCTTTGGTTAAAAAAGACGGACTACCTGAAATTTCTAAAAAAATCATCGAAGATTTAAAATGGGATTTCAACGTAGCGTACGATGAAAAAGATGCAGTAGGTCGTCGATACAGAAGACAGGATGCACTTGGAACACCATTTTGTATTACTGTAGATCATCAAACGATCGAAGACGAAACCGTAACTATCCGTCACAGAGATACTATGAAACAAGATCGCGTTAAAATCTCTGAATTAAAAGACATAATCGAGAACGAGGTTTCAATGAAAAACTGGTTGATGAAAATGTAATATTTATGACATTTATATATAAAAGCCCAAATTCCTTTAAGGAGTTTGGGTTTTTTTAATACCAAAAAGTGTATTTTGGCGATTATTTTTGCATTTCATCCTTTTGTGTTAACATTTGTTTGTAATATATCAACAATGAAATAGCAGAATAATTGAAATTTGTATTTTTAATTGCGAATAAATGGCGAAACAGGAGCCTTTCAAAAGGATCGATGAAATAAAAGTTTGTCGGGGGTTCATGAAAAATCAATAAAAATAAGATTGAAAAAGTATTCGTATATTATTATTGACGATGATGTGGAAAGTATTTTGAAAACCAGAACAATTGCAGAAGGTTTTTCAGAACTTACTTTTGCGGGATCGGCTGCGAATTATCAATCGGGATTGAATTTGGTTTTAGAGCACCGTCCACATCTCATTTTGTTAGAAATAGATCCGAAAGACGGATCGAGTAATTTGTCACTTGCTTTTATAAATGAACTTTATCGGTTCTTGTCGCTTATTCCTAAGATTATCATCACCACAACAAAAAAAGAGCTTGCTTTTGAGGCCATTCAGCATGGTGTTTTTGATTATATCTTAAAACCAGTTCTACGGATTGACTTGATGAAGACTATTCTGAAACTCGAAAAAGCTTTTCCTGCAGATGATTCTGAAACCATTGAGGAAGACAGTACGCCATTGAGTGAACTGTTTGCTGAACCGGCAAAAAGTGCTGAGCAGCCCCTTGTATTATGTGTGAAATCCTATGGAGATTATCGCTACATCAATTCCAATGATATTAGTTACTTTCAGGCAGATAATAATTCGACCGATATTTATTTGAATTCAGGTGAAATGATAACTGCTTTTAAAACCTTAAAGCATTTTGAAGGCGTATTGTCGCATCCTTTTATTAGGATTCATAACAGTTACATCATCAATCAAAATTATATTGCAAGAATCCATAACGGGAACTCGACTTGTTATATCAGGAATTCCTCTAAAAAGATTCCCTTTTCAAAAACATATAAATCAAATGTTGACTTAATTATTGCTGATTTCGCTATAGGAAATTATTTAGAAGTGTAAAAATTATACAACTACATTGATTTGCCCCTCATTGACTATCAATTGGATACGATTTACCATAAACCTTTTTTTTCGTATTATTTTTTTTAAATGTGTCCTTAGTTTTACACCATGATTCGCGCATAGCGATGATTTTTAAAACTAAAAAAAACAAACATTTAATACCCTCAGATCATGAAAAAGACAGCTTTAAAAATCGTATTATTTTCTACAGTAATGATAGCAACTTCGTTTGCAACTCCACAAAGAATTTCTCCATCAGATTCAATCGCTAAATTCTCTACGAATACTATTGATGACCAGTTTACAGGTCGTGGAAAAAGAAAACAGGATAACGTAAATACACTACATAATTTAAACCAATCTGAAGGATTTCGTCAGGACAGACAAGCTATAGGTGTTGTTAAGAAAATGGATTAAATTCATTCAAAATAAAATTGAAAGGCTGTCAAATTCTGACAGCCTTTTTTTATGTCTTTAGTTTTAGTATTTTTGATAAAATTCAAAAAAGACATTGAAAAAAACTTTATCTATATTACTTTTTTTATCTCTTATTCTATTGGGATGCACCGGCAAAACTCATGAAGATGAAGATGAATCTTCTCCAATTGATAGTCTCCCTACGTTTTTATCTTTGGCAAATGATGTTGATTTAACGTATGATCTGAAACAAAAGTATAATAAGAAAGCATTTGCAATAATCATAAAGCAAAAAGACGATTCTGTCAATAAAGTCAATTTGTTTAAAATAGCCAATCGTTATTATAATATGAGCGATTGGAAATCGTACCTTCAAACGACTGAACTAATTCTGAAGAGATCAAAAGAGACTAAGGATTCTGCCAATATTGCCAAGGCTTATACTTACTTAGGCGACTATTATGTTTCAAAATCGGTTTCTGACAGTGCCTTTATGAATTTTTATCATGCCGAAAAATTATATTTAGCAATTAATGATCACTATAATCTGGCTAAAACTTATTTAAGTAAAGCTAGTCTGCAATACAACGAAGGAGATTTTTTTGAAAGCGAAATTGCTGTTTTTAAGGCATTGCGCAGTTTAAAAGGTCAGAAGAATGCTAACGATCAGTTTTATGAATGTTATAACTTATTAGGGATCTTGTACAATGATAAAGAAGAATATGGTAAGGCATTAAGTTTTCATAATAAGGCATTACTAAATCTTAATGATAAATCTATTCCCCTGGAGCTTCAGTTAAAAGCGGCATCATTAAATAATATTGGTTTTGTTTACATCAATATGCGTAATTACCGGGATGCCAAAAGATTTTTTGAAAAAGGTCTGAAAGAGGAAAATTTATTTAAAGAAAATACCATTTTGTACGCAATGCTGCTGGATAATCTGGCATACTCTAAATTTAAATTAGAAGAGTTAGACGGTCTTTCGGATGATTTCTTCAGATCACTGAAAATTAGAGATAGTCTAGGATTAAAATCAGCGATTGTGTCCAGCAAGATTCATTTATCTGAATATTTTGCCTTTAAAAAGGATACTTTTAAAGCAATTCAGTTCTCGAGGCAGGCTTTGCTTTTATCACGATCGACTAATAAAATTAATAATACACTCCAGGTATTAAAGCAAATTGCGATTGTTGATCCGAAAAATGCCTCAGCTTACTCTAGGGAATATATTAAGTTGAATGATGAAATGTTGAGAGCCGAACGTAATATGGGGGAAAAATTCTCCAGAATCGAATATGAAACTAATGAAATAAAAGATCAGAACTCCAGTTTGCAGGAGAAAAACAAAACCTTAATATACATCTTTAGTATTTGTACGCTGATAGGCTTGTTTTTCTATGTGTATAAAACACAACAGGCAAGAAACAGAGAGCTGCTTTTTAAACAGCAGCAGCAGGTTGCTAATGAAGATATCTATAATTTGATGATATCGCAGCAAAATGATATTGAGCAGACTCGTATTAAAGAAAAGAAAAAAGTAGCTCAGGATTTGCATGACGGGGTGTTGGGCAGAATGTTTGGTGTGAGAATCAGTTTGGATAGTTTAGATAAAGTAGATGAGGCTGAAGCAGCTCCCAAAAGAAAAAAATACCTGACGGAACTTAAACATATTGAAGAAGATATTCGTGAGATTTCGCATGATTTAAACCGTGAGAAATCAGAATTAATTAATAATTTTATCGCGATTTTAAACAAATTGTTTGAGGATCAGAGAAACACCTATGATTCCGCGTTAATCACTTCTTTTGATTCTAATATTAAATGGGAACTGGTTACAAATGCAGTAAAAATTAATTTATACAGAATTGTTCAGGAAGCCCTTCAGAATTGTAATAAGTATGCGAAGGCAAATATAATTTCGATAGATTTTAAAAGTGAAATAAACCATTTGATTTTGTCAATTTCTGATGACGGAATCGGGTTTAATACCAAAACAACAAGAAAAGGTATCGGTTTGCATAATATTCAATACAGAGCGACAGAATGTAAAGGTTTTGTTTTCTTAAAATCGGCCAAAGGAGAAGGAACTCTTCTGATAGTCAAAATCCCAATAGATCAAAAAATAAACCTACAGCATACATGACAATTGACCCCAATCCCCAGGCTCCTCAATTAATTAGAAAAAACATTTTAATTGTTGACGATCACCCCTTTATTATTGAAGGATATAAGAATGCGATAACACGTTATAATCCTAATAAGTATGAGTTTTTTATTTTGCAGGCCCACGACTGTAAATCAGGGTATGATTTAATTGAAGATGCTCAGACTCCTGAATTTGACGTTGCTTTTTTAGATATCAGCATGCCTCCATACGAAGAAAAGAATATTTTTTCGGGTGAAGATCTGGCGAAATTACTTCTGAAGAAAATGCCAAAATGCAAAATAATTCTGTTAACAATGTATACTGAATTACTGAAAATTAAAACAATCATCAGAACCATTAGTCCCAATGGTTTAATTATCAAAAATGATCTCACTTTTGATGAATTGCTTTTTGCATTTGATAAAGTAATGAAAAGTGATAAATATTACAGCCAGTCCGTTCAAAAGATACTCAATCAATCTGCTCATAATTCTATTGAAATTGATGAGTTTGACAAGCAAATTTTATTTCATTTGTCAAAAGGAACTTCTTTAGCCGACATGCCGCAATACATTCCAATTTCGGTTAATGAAATCGAAAAACGCAAAGCGGGTCTTAAAGAACTGCTTAAAGTGAGAAGCGGTTTTGATGAGGACCTGGTTAAAGAAGCGAAATGTAAAGGGCTTTTTTGAGCTTTCAGTCTCAGTTTTCAGTTTTCAGTTTTCAGTTCTTAGTCAGTATTTTACTGAAAATTGCGACTGAAAACTGAAAACTGCGACTAAAAAAACTACTCCGTCAGAGCATCCCAGCCACGGGCTTTCAGTGCAATTTTTGTATTGGCACGTGTTACGAGGTGAACTCCTTCGCTTTCATCGGCCATGTGGCCAATAATCGAGAAGTTTGGGTTGCCTTTTATCTTGTCAAAATCATTAATGTCGATGGTAAAGAGCAATTCATAATCTTCACCACCATTTATAGCCACTGTTGTACTATCGATATTGAATTCTTCACAGGTCGAGATAAACTGAGGGTCCAGAGGAAGCTTGTCCTCATATAAATTACAACCCACCTTCGATTGTTTGCAGAGATGCATGATTTCAGAAGATAATCCGTCTGAAATATCAATCATCGCTGTAGGTTTAATTTCAAGTGCATGCAAT
Source organism: Flavobacterium tructae (assembly GCF_002217475.1). Lineage (GTDB taxonomy): Bacteria > Bacteroidota > Bacteroidia > Flavobacteriales > Flavobacteriaceae > Flavobacterium > Flavobacterium tructae. The sequence continues at coordinate 3,439 of NZ_MUHH01000050.1, read as the reverse complement.
AAGGTACGAACATCTTTTCGGGCCTCTGGTTTTAACTGGCGCTCGATCAAATAACTGTACATATCCAGATCCGGCTGGCTGTTAGGATTCACCTGAAAAACCTGTTTTTCACGCTCCAATACCTGCAATCCCATATAAGCAGCTCCAATATCTCCGGTAACAACAAGTAAGTCGGTTTTTTGAGCACCATTTCGGTAAACAATTTCTTCTTCGTTAGCTTCACCAATTGCGGTGATGCTAATAATTAGTCCTTTTTGCGATGAGGTAGTATCGCCACCAATAACATCTACTTTGTACTCTTTTGCAGCATGTGTAATACCTTCAAATAATTCTTCTAAGGCTTCTAATGGGAAACGGTTAGAAACTGCCACAGAAACCGTTATTTGCGTTGGTTTTGCATTCATCGCACAAATGTCGGACAGGTTAACAACAACCGATTTGTAACCTAAATGTTTTAAAGGCATATACGCCAGATCAAAATGCACTCCCTCAATTAATAAATCAGTAGAGACCACTACTTTTTTGTCCTTAAAATCAAGAACAGCGGCATCATCGCCTATACTTTTCAGGGTAGATTCCTGAGTGACATCAAAATTTTTGGTTAAATGGTCAATTAGGCCAAACTCGCCTAATTGTGCTATACTGGTACGTTGCGGATTTTTATCTTCGATCATTTTCTTTTAAGTTCCAAAGTTTGTAAGGGGCAAAGGTACAAAGGTTTTGTTTAATTTTTTGGATTGTCGTCTGCATTACTTTTTCATTATGAAGAGCTTTACCGGAAAAATCGATTCCGTTTATTTTCGATAGGATTCTTTCCTCCTTAAAATTAGATAAATTCAAAAGGGAAGAAACTACTTCATCTGTGTTTTTACTGAGCAAATTTGTTGTTTTGTTGTTTAGTGTTTGTTTGTCAGTGATTTATGTTATTGAATCTGAGTAAAATGTAATAAATTTGTACGTCCTGCTGTTAGAAAAGAAAATATTTTTAAAATTTTATTTTCCTGCTGACAAACTGTTGTCACCGACCCTCAATACTTTTGAAGTATCAAATAATTAAAACTTTAAAACTATGAAAACATTAGCAGCCCAAGTAATTACTCCTGAAGATTTATTGATACACTGGCAAGGACACCGTAAGCTTACACGTAACCTTATTGAAAAATTTCCGGAGAAAGATTTTTTTGAATTTTCAATTGGAGGAATGCGAACTTTCGCTCAGTTGACTGACGAGCTTTTGGCTATCGCAGCTCCGGCATTAAAAGGAATCGTTAATAAAGAAATCAAACCTTACACCGAAGCATCTGAAAAATTGATTTTTAAAGCGCAGTATCTGGAAAAATGGGATGAAGCGACAGCCGAAATTAACGAATATTGGAAACAATTGTCGATCGAAGATTTTAGTGAAACCTTTAATCTGTTTGGGCAATACGAATTTCCTATAATTCAGAATGTATTGTATTTTATTGATAACGAAGTGCATCACCGTGGACAAGGTTATGTGTATTTAAGAGCTTTAAATATCGAACCTCCGTTTTTCTGGGAAAGATAATTGCAATCGGAAGTATTTAATAAATTTTATTCTAATATAAATCGAACAGTATGAGTTTTAAAAAAATTATGACCAATTATGCCGCTTATAATTTATGGGTAAATCAACAATTTGTGAATTGGCTTTCGGCAAAAACCGATGAATTGCTGCATAAAGAAGTTCTTTCAAGCTATCCAAGCATTATTAAAACGCTAAATCATATTTGGGAAACCGAAGAATATTGGTTTTCAATAATAGCCGAAATTCCACAGCCGGAAAGAAGGGAAGCTGTTGATTTAAATAAGGATGAAATATTTGAAGGTTTATTGAATACCTCCACAAAATTAGCTGCATTTATCACATCATTATCAGACGAACAGTTATTGAAAACAATCAAAATTGAAAATCCATGGTTTCAGTGCGAACAGCCTGTAAGCGACTACTTGCTGCAGGTGGTGAATCACGGAACGTACCACCGAGGACAGATTGTAACTATTGGAAGAAATGTTGGTATTACTGACGCTTCTAACACCGATTATAATTTTTACAATGTGGTAAAAGAGAAACACTAGATTTGAAAAACTCCTAAAGATGAACTTCACCTTTAGGAGTTTTTTTATAGCAGTCTTTTACGGTTGATTTCCAATAATTCCAGTGTTTTGGCCTTGAGTATTTCAGGTTCCAGAATCGTAGCGTAATCTCCATACATTAGAAACCATCGCGGGAATGAGTTTTCGATATCTCGTGACATAAAAGTCATTTCTATTTTTCCGTCTACTTCTTTTTCTGAAATGAATCCGTGGTACTTTTTTTCGGTACCCAGATAACGGGCGATTTTTTTATCAACTAAAATTCGGACTTTTGTTGTTGGACAAGTTTCTGTTTTCTTGATATAAGTTTCTAAAGCATCGTGTTCGATCGTAAAATCAGCATCTGTTTTTCGAATACCCTGAATTCTGTCTGCTCTAAACTGACGATAATCTTGTCGTAAATGGCAGTATCCTAAAAAATACCAATTGTTATTATCGTGAAAAACCCCCACAGGTTCTATATTTCTTTGCGTAGCCGTATCGGTTTCGTAGGTTTTGTACGAAAGTAAAAGCTGTTTTTTCTCTGCAATACCTTCAAACAGAAGTGCCAAAGTATTTGGCGAATTATCATTAAACATCGGTTCGGCAGTGTTCATTATAACCCGCGATTCGATATTGGAGAGCCAGTCTTTATCGGTACTTCTTAAAACAGATTTTAGTTTATACATGGCCGATGCATAATGTGCTCCAAGAGAGGGATCTGTAAATTTCTGCATGAGTTTTTCGGCTGCTATAAAACTGCTTACTTCTTCGCGTGTGAACATAACGGGAGGCAATCTGTAACCATCCATCAAAGCATAACCAACTCCCGCTTCACTGTAAATAGGAACCCCCGAAGCTTCCAGCGTTCGAATGTCTCGATAGATTGTTCGTAAACTACAATCAAAACGATCAGCCAATTCCTGCGCTTTTACAATTTTTTTGGATTGTAATTGGATGAGGATGGCGATAATTCGGTCAAATCGTTTTGGAGTTTCGTCCATTTTTTCTAGGTTCAAAGGTTCAGAGGTTCAAAGTTACAAAGGTTTGATGTTTAAAGAAATAAAAAGCTGTTCCAAATTGAGACAGATTGCTTTTGTTTTGGCGTCTGCAATATAATGTTCTCGTAAGGTTATTGTTGAAATATAAAATAACAGTTTGGTGGTCTCAAAAAGGTATTTCGCTCCCTTGGAGCAGTTTGAGATAGAAACGGTAATAGTTCCTTTTAAGAAATATTTTAAATGATATAAAACAAAGGGGCTGACTCATTTTTGAGTCAGCCCCTTTGTCTATTCAGATAATTGACATCCGTTTGCTCTGTTGGAGCAAAATATTTATAGAT
>NZ_MUHH01000005.1 GCF_002217475.1 Flavobacterium tructae | reverse complement strand
TCTAATGCCGAATCTAAAATGTAGATCTGCGTGTTGGCAATAGGCTTACCAATTGGGATACTACTATGTGTTATTTTATCAATATTGTATACAGCTGAAAATGTAGTATTCTCCGTAGGGCCATAACCATTGATAATATGAAGGTCAGGGTAAATCTCTATTAACTTATTTGTATAATTAAACATGACTATATCCCCACCTACTAATAAATATCTCAGGCATTCAAATACTGATATATCATTTTCTGTTATCTGATGAAACCACGAAGCTGTCATCCATAATGTGTTCACTCCATTATCTGCGATGAGTTGTTTTAATTTATCCGTACTTAATAAAGTATCTGTATCAACTAGTACTAATTGGCCTCCATTTAATAATGTACCAAAAAATTCAATGGTAGTGGCATCAAAAGAAATAGATCCCGTTGGAAGCCAAACTGTATCTGAATTTAAAACTATGTAATCACAGTTTTTGCATAAATTAATAATGTTACCGTGTGTAATGGTTACCCCTTTAGGATTACCTGTTGTTCCCGATGTATACATAACATA
>NZ_MUHH01000049.1 GCF_002217475.1 Flavobacterium tructae | reverse complement strand
AAAGAGTAAAGAGTAAAGAGTGAAGAGTGAAGAGTGAAGAATTAGATGTTACGCTCACTGGAAATTTATTTTGTTGTACCTCAGCAATCATGTGTCATTAAAGAATAAAAATAAAAAAAAATATGAAAAGAGTCCCTTTTGCACTTTTAAAGAGTACGCTAGTATTAACCCTCTTACTCGGATTTATTTCCTGTGGAACCGATCGGGAAGATGATTCTGGAAATCAAAATCAGGGAGAAGTATTAAAAGAATCCTATACGATAGATCGTTTTAAAGTGCTCAATATTGATTTAAAATTAAATAGTAATTCAAAATTAACCTGGAGTATTAAAGATTCAGTGATCTCAGAAAGCCTTCAACTGGATTTTATCAGTCCGTATGCAAAGAATTACCCCTTAACGTTAAAAGTGGAGACCAATGGTGTTGTAAAAACATTCCAATCGATTATCAACGTAACAAAAGAGACCGGAAATTATAGTAAGTACATCTCTAATGTATTGGAATTTCGTCCCGGAGTCGGTCAGTTTACCAATGAACTTCCCTTATACGCACCGGGAAATACCGAAAGTAATTTGATCAATGCCGCAAAAAAGTCACTTGTTGGTTCTAATGCCAGCATGATATCCTTAGGCGGATTTGGAGGCTATGTTGTATTTGGTTTTGATCATACGATTCCAAACATGAATGGCCGTGATTTTAAAATTTTAGGAAATGCATTTTGGGCTAATGACACAAAGGAAACTCGTTCAGGTTCTTGTGAACCCGGAATTATTCTGGTGGCTTACGATAAAAATAAAAATGGGAAACCTGACGAGGACGAATGGTACGAAATAGCCGGAAGTGAATATTTTAAAAGTACTACCGTGAAGAACTATAGTGTGACTTATTTCAAACCGGATCCTAACAAACCGGCTGTTGCAGGTCAGGATTTTTGGCAGACTGATGTGCAGTACATTAAATGGGAAGACAATCAGGGGAATTCAGGATATAAAACTAAAAATGGATTTCACGAACAAAGCTATTATCCGCTATGGATTTCGGAGGCTTCTTATATCTTGAAAGGAACCCGAATTAAAGATAATTTTTATGATCAAAGTGGTACCGGAAACTATTGGGTAGGCACAGGATTTGATTTTGGTTATGCCGATAATGCGCCCAATAGCGACGAAGGTTCGAATATGGACATTTCCTGGGCGGTAGACAAAAACGGAAAATACGTAAAACTTCCCGGAATAGATTTCGTCAAAATACATACCGCAATCAATCAGGAAGCAGGCTGGCTGGGAGAAGTTTCTACAGATGTTGCCGGAGCTTATGACCTGTATCTCAAATAATGAAAAATTAAAATTAAATTGAATATGAAGAAAAATTACTTGTTATTATTGATGTTCCTTTCTGTCGTTTTTATGCGTGGGCAGGTAGTATTGGAGGGCACAATTCTAAATAATAATAAACAAACAGCAGCGAAAAATAAAATTGCTAAAAACACGACTGCTGTGACAACCTTTGATGATATTAAATATTGGATAGGTACCGGCTCTAATCGGGCGGCATTTGTGGTGCAGTGGAATGATGGTAAAAATACCGATGCTTTAGTCTGGGGATTCAGATGGGAGGGTACCGCCACAGGAGAAGACATGTTGAAAGCCATACTAAAGGCAGATCGTCGTTTTTTCGCTCTCTTGTATAAAGGAACACAAACAGGATCTTCCGTAGGAGGATTGGGTTTTGATCTGAATGGAATTAAAACGATCGGACTTTATAAAGGCACAGATTATACTTATCCTCTTTATCCAACAAATGGTTTTGTGAATACAGCTGCCTATGATTTTGACAGCTACACAGCAATTGATACAAACGATCACTGGCAATCCGGATGGACAAATGGAGAATGGACGTATTGGGGGAAAAATCCTGCCGATGCTGATTTTACTGCCGTAAGTACAGGGGCATCTGGTCGTATTCTGCAAAATGATTCCTGGGATGTTTGGAATTACGCACCGTCTAAAAATGGGCTTCCTATTGCCGGAACTTTTACTCCGGTTGCACCTTATGCAGAAGCAACAGATTTTACGAATGGATTTTTTATGGTAAACGAAGACTGGTTCGGACATACCAATGGTTCTGTGAATTTTATTAATAAAGACGGAAGTACTAATTACCGAATTTACAGTATAGCGAACAACAATGAAACCTTTGGCGTGACCACTTGTTATGGAACAATTTACGGAGATAATTTTTATTTTATTTCCAAACAGGCAGCAAGTGGAGGAGATCAAAATTTTAGTCCAGGCGGAAGATTGGTTGTTGCCAATGCAAAAACCATGAAAAAAATTGCCGGATTTGCAAACATTGGTGCAGATGGACGTTCGTTTGTTGGAGTAAATGAAAATACAGGATATATCGGTACTTCAAAAGGTATTTATCTTTTTGATATTGCTAATCTGAAAGTGGGGAGTTTATTAGCAGGCACAGGTACTGCAGGACAGATCGGCAATATGATTCGTACGTCTCAGTATGTATTTGCAGTAACACAAAGTGGAGGAATGCTGATAATTGATCCTGCTACTAATACTTTGATTAAGACTATTACCGGTAAATTCCACTCAGTAGTTCAGGCCAAAGACGGAAGTGTATGGGGAATTCAGGATCAAAAGCTAATCAATATTAATGCAACAACTTTTACGGCAATCGAATATGCAATTCCAACAACTAAATACTTAGGTTCTTGGGGAGCCTGGAACGCGGGAAGTTTTACTTATAGCACTCAGGAGAATACTTTGTTTTGGATAAACGCTATCAGTTCTTTTACTTCAGGAACAAAAATTGTAAAATTTGATATTACTTCAAAAACCTTTAATGAGAATTTTGCAACGATTCCTGGTCAGACAGATGCTTTTAAACAAATTCCTTATGGTGCCGCCCTACGTATTGATCCGGTTTCAGATGAGCTGATTCTCAATACTACAGAAAACGGGTTTGGAGCACATTTTCAGAAAAACTGGGTTCATACTTTTGATCGTACAGGAAATTTAATTCAGACAAGAGTTTTAGACGATTACTATTGGTTTCCCGGAACGACCGTTTTTCCGGATAATGCAGCACCTGTAGTGAGCAATACTCTGCCATCGGAAGTTTCGGTAAAAGAACCAACTGTAATCGATTTAAAAAACATTGTCTCGGATACTGATAACTTGTCGGCAGCGATCGTGAAATCTGTAAAATCAGTTAGTGATACAGAGGTGGTTTCGGCCGTAATAAATGTGAATGACGAATTGGTTCTGACTCCAAAAACTCAGGGTACTGCAACAGTGGTGGTTCGTTTTAATTCCAATGGTAAACTGATTGAAAAATCAATCACCGTAAATACAACAACCAATTTAGGTACCGGTGAGTTTACGAAATTAGAATTGGCAGTTTATCCAAACCCGGTTTCAGATGTATTGAACATTAGAACGGAAGACGAAGTGTTGAATGTAACAGTCTATGATATTTCGGGTAAATCGATTAACACTCAATTCAATAACAATCAGATTAACGTTAGTGATTTTACCAATGGAATGTACATTATCAATATAGTAACCGATAAAGCGAACTATGTGCAGAAATTTATTAAGAAGTAAAATGTAAAATGTAAAAAGTGTTTCAAAAGCCCTCTTGCTGTTTTGTAAGAGGGCTATTTATTTGAAGTTCAATATTTAACTAGTAGTAACTTCATTAATGATTTTATAAAAATATCTCTATGATTGTTTTCTTAATATCTGTTGGAAAGTATATTAGAATCAGAAATTAATTGTTGTAGGGTAAAAAGAGAGGTAACAATAATCCAGTAGAAAAACTTTCAGTGCTAAAAACAAAGATATAAATATTAATAATGTTACGATTTATTGTAAAATCGATATTATTAGTTCTTTGGCCGTCATAGACTCCATTCCAAAAACTTCATTATTAAAAAATGTTAGAATGCTCGGATCGGTTTCTGTTTCAAGTGCCAGGAGAAGATTTTCTTTAAAACCTATTTGTAAATAAGTTTGATAGAGAAGGCCATATTTAGAATGTAATATGGTATGCAAATCTGGATTTTGTGAGTTTAGCCATTCATCCGCTGCATAACGTTCTTCTTTTAAAATTTTTCTTTGCTTTTGACTGGAAAAACCTTTAATTGTTTCTGTGCCATCACCTAAAAAAATAGGTTGTAGTGAAAAGTAGTATGGTTGTAGACACTTAGTGTACGCAATCTGTCCACACCAATTAAAATAGCAAATTTCCTTACGTAGTCCTTTGAAAATTTTCGAGTATGATATTCCTTTATAGATGAAATCTTCATATATTTTAGTATAATTAATACGAATAGCTTCGCGATTTGATTTGTCAAAGTATGATTTAGAGACTTTAACACCTTTCATATTGTAATGTGGTTCTTTTGCATACAAGAAAGGTAAACAATCAAAGCTAATATCTGTCAAAGTATTGGCTTGTGTTTTAAACTTGTTAAGATAATGTTCCAATATAATTTCAGCTTTGCTACCTTCAGATGCAGGAATGAATTCTATATCTATTAGTTCCATAATTTTTAATTTATGCTGTTTCGATGTATTTGATGTTTGATATGTCCATACTTGATAGGTCTAAACTAATTCTCATGTTTTCTGACATAGTTTCAAAGTCACTTACTATCAAAATCAGTTCGCCATTATCTTTATAAAGAGAAATTAAAGAACCTACTTTCCTTATTTCTATTGTTTTGTTTAGATCTATTGATCTAATTGCTCGCAATTCATTAGAATTACCAGTGTAAACGTATAAGTTGTTTATCATTCTTAGACTCAACAATGTATTTGTAGCACTTTTTATCCTAAGATATGAATTACCTCCGGAAAAAGGATCAAAAGAACTTTGTACATACTTAAAACTAATTCTCCAATTCTTAGTGTAATTAACTGGAGGTAGCCAATAAGCAAGAGCATTAATTTGCGGAGCTGTTACTTTTGGATAATCACCAACTGTTACATCTATATTTGATTTAGACTGCCAGTCAGATTCTACAGGTGTAAAAACGGTACCCAATACAATCAATAGCGCATCCGGGAAAGTTTGAGATATACCATTGTTTAGCGTAACATCAAAATTACCTTCTGTGTTACCAGTAGTTACATTCAAGTGATATTCGTTATCACTTATAAATGTTTTATAATTTACGGTTTGCCCCTCAAGAGAAATTGTCATATTTGGTGTAAAGAAAGAGCCTTTTAATATAATGTTTCCAGTAGTCGCTGGCAAATAACTATCCGGTATTAATTCTTCTAAATAAGGAGGAGGGGCAACTGGAATTGTAACTAATTTTAAGTATCCATTAGAATCTGTTGTCAAAACTTTATTTATTGAAATTTGACCATCGTTTCGGGTATTTGGATAACCTTCAAGTTTTAAATTTGATGCACTCAGATTTGGTATTGCATTAAATAAATCTTGTGCAGTTCCTTGGTAGCTTCCTTTATCCAATTTTGCAGCAAAACCTTCATTCACTTTGCTTATGTCGTAGTAATTCTCAAGCAAATTTTGTTCTACAGAATCAATATCATTTTTTAAATGTTGCGCTGTTCCGTTGTAATCGCCTTTGTCTAATTTTTTTTCAAAGGCTGCAAGATGAGCATTATCGTCTGTGATATGAGCGTGAAACTGAGATTGATCCGTTTTTGCGTCTAAAGTTGTGGTCAAATTAGAAATAGAGGCCTGTGGAATCTGCTCATCTTTATGCCAAAAGCTTAACCATGTAGCGTGGAATTGCTTTTGTGTAGGCTTTGATCTGGTTTTGAACCAGCTCAGAATAGTATTTATATTTGTTGCCATTATAATTTGTTTTATTTTTTTTCTGCTTAAAAGTGTATTGGATTATTCTTCAACATGGTATCTGGGGTCAATTGTAATCAAAATTCTCTTGAAAAGTTGTATCAAACGATTTCTGATCGACTTCAAAATCAAAGTCATGGCATCGAAATTCTCTACTTCTTTTTTTGTTTTTATCGCTATTATATTGCTGATGATTGAAATGCCATCGCTTACGATCAGTAAATCCATTACAATGGTGACAAACCATTTGAAGTTGTAATTGAGTCCTTTGCTCATTAAGGCCAGAGCTGTTGGAATCAACAATACGGCCAGTTTGGATACAAATCCCAGAGCCAGTTTTTTAAAGCTAAAAGGATTATTCAATACAATGGTTTTGACAATGCCTAAAAAAGTATCCAATACCATTAAATAAAACAGCACTTTCACAATTTCTGCATCCATTTCCAGGTAAATAAAAATTCCATAAAGCAATAATTTTAATTCATTTGAATATTCTGTAATTCTATGCATCATCATAGGTTTAGGGTTGAATTAATCTTCTACTATAGACTTTTTGGCGTGATCAAAATCAATTACGCCAAGCAGGTTGGTAAATCTCTTTCCGAAAACGGATAAGGTATTGTCTCTTTCGTTTTCGCCTAAATTGTCGCTGATCGTTTCCTGAACAACGCCAAATTTATGGACGGAATTGCTCGCAATAAAGTTGTCGTTCAATAAGGCCCCGGCGACCATATTTCCTGAGATATCAATACTTAAGCTGAGTTTTCTTAAATAATTTAGAAAGCCTTTCCATTTGATGGCGGCATAGATAAAAGAAATGGGGTAAACGCCAAAAGAGCAGATTAAGGCAAATGTAAAGAGGATCCATTCGGTGTAATGTTTTTTCGAAATAAAAAGGATTGGTAGTATAAGGATGGCTACTTGTGCCGTGATCAGGATGGTTATAAAAAGCCACAGCAATGCCAAAGCGGTAAAAATAAATTTTACAATTTTCATAGCGTTAGTTTAGGTTAAAAAGGAGAGATGAGGAATCTTTTGGGGGATATATTCCCCCAAAAGAGTAATAAGGTTTATTCTAGTGGATCAACTTTTGTATTGTGAGCAACGATTCCTGAAATAACATAATTGTCTACATTTTCGACATCCAGAAGAGCTACTTCAAGAGGTTCTTCTTTGAATACAATCGATTCAATAGGTATGGTTTTTCCGAGTTTGTCAATCAATAACATCGTTTGCTGTACATTTTTAGCACGTGTCCATTTTAGATTTTCACCATCTTCAGTTACCAAAAGTGGATGTTCTCCAGTAACTTTAATTGTGGTATCTGGGGTTTTAATTTCATAATAATTGGGTTGGATACTTGTCCTTTTATCAGTTACAGTTACCTCCGCCTTGGCGGCTTCATTTAATTTTCCGTTCCATGTCATATAATCGCCCTCAGACTCGTCAATCTCATTTGGGAAGGAGAATCCCTGGAGTTTATCACCAATGACAATATTTTTTAGCTTTTTGGTTTGCCCTGATGCCATTGTTACAGGAGATTCTATATAGAAACAGTTAGGATCATACGGGGGTACAATTTTACTAGTTTCTTCACTAAATTGAGACTCATTCCCATCTTCACCTAATGCTTGTACTTTGTAATAATAGGTATATACTTTCTGATTTCCACCATAATAGTCTGTTTGACTGGTAGATTTTATGTCAGCAAATTCTGCGGGAGTATCATCAGTTTTGTCTGCTATTCGTCTAATTAATCTATAACTAATAGGGGTGTAACTTTCTATACGATTCCATTTAATAACAACCTCATTGCCTTGGATTTCAATGGGTAAAAGGGTTGGCACAGGAATTGCCTTAGGAGTAACTTTAGTAATTGCACTGCCATCTGAAATATTTCCTGCGGCATCTTTTGCAAAAACTTTAAAAGTATAGGATTTTTCCGGAGTTAAATTAGTAGCAATATATTTATCAACGTCGCCTAGTGAAATATAGTCACCCTCGTCTATAGATACTAAGTAGTCAGTTACCGCTACATTGTCAGTGGCTTTTGTCCAGCCTAGAGATATACTTGAACTGGTAACTTTTGTTACGGTTAGATTTGTTGGAGGCGTTGGTTTTGTTGTATCTCTTGGCAGCCCTGTATACTCGATGAAGTGAACTACGCTATAAGGATTTAGAAGAGAGAAAGCTTTGCCTTCTCCACTTGGACCAGTTTTATAAACATCAGATATTTTTTCATCATTATTACGTGAGCCGCTTAATGTTGGCATGTCAGTTGTCCCACCTCCATCAATAGGTAAACCATGACTATGTGGAGGCATTTCTTCAATTAGTAAGGTTTTATTTTTTTCACCACTTTGCTTTTCAATTCGATTGAATTCTGACTGAGTGAGATCAAATCCTACAGGCATTCTTCCTCTCAAAGGAGCATATTCTTGCCAGCCTTCGGGAATTTCAGCAGCAGGTCGTCCCCAAATGGCAATCATTCCTTTTGGTATGGGGGATTCAACTGGTTTTTTCTCTTCTAATTTTGCAACACGCTCAAGTAAACGACTGATTAAGGTATTGCTTTTAATAACCTGATTTGAACTGTCCAGTACTAATATAGAACCATCAGGATTTTCCTTGCCGGTCTGCTTTAAATATACTTTTCCCTCTACCGTTAGATTTCCGGTCATGGCTTTTGAGCCGTCTATAGGAAGATATTCTTTTTTAATATTGATGACGTCTGACTTAAGATTAGTAACGTCTGTTTTGATACCGGGAAAATATTTATTAATTTCTGCAATATCATCAGTTGCTTTTAGAATTTTTTCTTTATTTGCATCAATTTGATCCTGAAGTGTTTTCAAAATACGTTCGACAGCAGGAATATCTTTAATCGTTCTAAAATCTTTCAACTGATAATATCTTACTTTTAGGTCATCTGTGTCAATTTCAGGAGTTGCTTTACCAGCAGTATATTCTGGTAATTCAATATACACGGCTTCAAAATCAAAATAAGCAGTTTGAGATCTTCCTGTTCCGTAAACCAGGTTTGTGCCTGTTCGAATTGTTTTTAGATAGCCTGTTACAGTCGTATTTCGGATAGGATATAAAACTCCTTCTTTTAAAAAATCCTTTTCATCATGTACTATAGCCCAACCGTCTCTATTGGCTGTTGGTTCGGCGATAATACAATTTTCACCGATTGCAACGCCAAAATGCGCTTTTAAAGCTCCAAATAACTCCGTTCTGTAGGCGTTCTGAAGTCTTTCTAAAGTTTCCTGTTCAAGAGGAAAACCTCCTTCATGGCTAAAATTTATTTGTTTCATTTTTTATTTGTTTTAACGTATGTTGTTTATTTGTTTTAATGTCATTGATTTAGTTAATCGTCAATAGTTTTTTGGAGCGATTTTTTAATCCATGATTTCCTGTACATAACTATAGCTTTCGTAGCTTTTTCCGGCCAGTTTATAGAAATTGAGTAAGTTGTGGTATGCGGTGTCAGTTACCTGAATAGCGGTAGTTTTTGACAACTCTACGTCTTTATTAGGCAGTATTTCTATAGTTCCGCTTTTTATTAAGTGTTTAGGTATAAATACCCTAAAATTGGCATAATTTACTTTAGTATAATCTTTGCGATGTGCGAGATAAACAGGTTTGTTGTCTCTGTTTTTAAGCTCATTATTATTAAAAATGTTTAATTGCGGAATCATTAAAGCTCCTTTTTTTACCTTTTTGTCGGGCAAAGTAATATCCGGTTCGTAGTATTCTTTGTGGAGATAGACATATTGAATAGCGGGCTTGATAGATTCATCGATGTAAATTAGTTCTTCTAATCGCTTTTGTTCCATACTTAGGTTGGGATCGTAATTTTTTGTGGGATTAAAAGCGTCGTTGAGTACTTTTTCCAGATAAATGACCTGCCCTGTATGCTGCATTTTGTATAATATCTCTTCATAAATCGTACGAAGAGGAGCCAGTAAAACATTGAGCCATTCGAGATGCGTTTTTTTTCTGACAACCGGCGGAATGAGCCATAATAGTAGCTTTTCCCATTTTAAAACAGTGTATTTATTCATAGTATTGGTATTAGGCTATTGTTTGTCTCGGTAAAATGTATAAGGAATATAATTTACCTGTATCTCTAGGGCATCCAGATCAAAATAGCCTGAGTTAGGGATAAAGTATTCCGTTTTAGTAACATCTTCTAAAGGAGGGCTTAGTTGGTCATTTGGATTTTTAGCCCAGCTGGTTTCGACTTTATTTACAACTGGGATTTTAATGCCCGGCGTATTCTGCAAAGCATCGACAAAATAGGTTTTTACAAAAGCGCCATTAAACTCAATACTTTTTAAATGCTCTTTGACAGCATCTTGTACAGGAAATATCTTTTCGTTCAGAATCAATGAACCATTTTTTGGATTTGCAGGATTTGCCGGATCAATATAGATGTTCAAAGGATCAACATAAACGGTTAAGTTTAATTTTAGGATATCACCGTTATCAGAAGAGATATGAATATGGTTTCCTGCATCTTTAATTTTTGCCATATATTCTTTGAAGGCGTAGAGTTCATTAGGAACATCAATTCTCGAGATTTTATCGCCTTTTACCGTGGCTACTTTTAAAAATACTACCCCCACTTTGTTACGGAAGTAGTCCGAAAAAATAGTTTCGCGGTCTTTCTTTTGTGTAGGATCGAGTACTGTTTCCAGATCAATTTCGCTTACTGCGCAATGTTTGATTATTTTTAATTTTTCGATTTCTGTTTCGTCAAGACCTGTAGTGTCAAACTGATACGAACCATCTTTCCAGAGGAATGGTATTTTGCTGTTGGAATCAGAGGTTGAAGTAAGTCCGTAATGAAAATTTAAGGCTTGGCTTCTGTACCAGTTTAAGGTATGCGGTCTTGAGATCAGCGCATTTTTTTCTACTATTTTTTCGTGAATCCAGATAGCGGTGGCGACTATGTTGATCCAAAGTTTCCAAATAGCAGTTTTTGAATCTGTTAAGTTGTTTAAGGAAGATTGCTTTCCTTTCTCAATCAGAATTTCGTTCTGTATTTCAGCAATTGTACGTGCCATATTTTAATTTTTTGAAATAGTTTAGCCTGTAAGACATGTGTAATATGCTTAGAGATAATTGTTTATGTTATTTGTAAATACTACAGAGAAGTAGTTTTTTTTAGAGACTTCTAAAAGGAGAAATGAATAGGTCTTTTTGTTTGATAATCTGAACTTTTGTGCTGTTTTTCAGATTGTTATGGCCTAAAAAAGTTGCTAATAAATGATAAAATCGTCTTCAATAATCATATAATCGATTCCGGAGAAATTA
This sequence comes from Flavobacterium tructae, assembly GCF_002217475.1. Lineage (GTDB taxonomy): Bacteria > Bacteroidota > Bacteroidia > Flavobacteriales > Flavobacteriaceae > Flavobacterium > Flavobacterium tructae. The sequence goes on along the minus strand of NZ_MUHH01000049.1, from coordinate 10,483 downwards.
TCCAGTAAATACTGTTCTTCTTCTGTAATAGCTGTGGCAGGCTTTAAGTTTCGGGTATTGTAATATTCTACAATATCTTTTTTGAAAGCTTCGCGGCCTATTTTTAAATCTTCATAAACAGAAAGGTCTTCTGTAAGGTTAAATCTGTCGTTGTCGTCTAAAAGGTCGAATACTTTTTCAATACTTCCGTATTCCTGTAAAGAGACATCAAAAATGTTTTGATTTTCTTGTGGTTTAATAGTTTCCATCGATTTTAATGTTTTGTAAATCGTTGACATCTAGTTTTTTTACGTGAAAGTTGTCATACGATAATTGTTTGTCTATTTCGTTTTCCAGTCTTAACCTGGAGGTTGCATCCGGGCTATTAATGTATTTTTTTATTCCTACTCCAAGAATAGGAAACTCTTTATAACTTCCTTTTTGACTTAGCAATAGATGTTCTATGTTTTGCTGATCTGCATTTTTAATGGAGAAATCTCCATTGGTGATTAACAAGTCATCTTCTATGATAAAATCTCTCATATGTAGTTACTTTTTGTTTTTTTGTTAATGAATAGCTCCTTTGAATCTGCGCGCCATATTCAAAAAATGCCCTTTATTTGATACTGTAAAAATACGTCCGAATTTGTCTTTTACCAAGATTTTGAGGCTTGCGAATCAGTAGTTTCAGTAAGTTGATTATTGGTTTTAAGTTGTTGATTTTTAGCATTTTGGTTTTTATTTTTTTGAGGAAACACAAAGATTTAACCCCGTGGGATAACCAGATCAAGAAGTACTTTAAAAATCATTTTTAGAATGTTGTTTTTAATAGCATTCAGTTTTATTTTTGATATTCCGGTTGCTTGAAGCGTTTGAAATTCCATTAAATTGAATTGACTTTTTAACAGCCATTCTAAATCTTCTTCGGTTAGATTTCCGGAGGAGAAAAGAAAGAACCAGCGTTCCAATTTCTCTCTGGAGATTTCTAAAAAAGTGTTCAGATCTTTCTCCAGTTCGAATTTGTTATCCTTATAACTTTCTGTTATAATAATTTTGAGTTTACTTTTTAATTGATCTAGTAATGTATCGTTATGCATCGTTTCAGGTATTGCTGTTGATTAAATATAAAAGAGCATCTTTTGACTCTTTATCTTTTTTGGCTTCGTATTGAATCAGTAAATCGAGAGCTTGCAAAACTTGTTTTTCAGATTCTTGTATAAAAGCTGGAGATAAAATTCCTTTTGTTTCCCATCGTTTGAAAAAACCGGCCAAAAGATTCTTTTCTTTATCGTTTAGCATTTTCCACATCGAAAAAGTGATTTCGTTATGGAGTTTATTTTTTTCATATTCAGTCAACTTTTCAATGTCAAGGAATAAAGCGTTTATTTCGACTTTATGAACCGTATATGGGGTAGTAGCTTTCTCCATTAGTTTAATGGTTTCGACTTTTACTGCAATTGTTTTTTGATAAGAATAAAGGTCGAATGGAGCTGTTTTTATGGAAGTACAGGAGGTAATGGTAAAAGTCAGAACAAGTAGGAGAGCTGTATGTTTTAATTTAAAAGGTTTCATCTGCGTTATTTGTATAAGATTACATAGTTTTTTCGGTCACGCTTTAATTTGCTAAGCACCTTCCAATCGCTGTACCCTTTTTTGTCAAAGTGTGGAAGATCTTTAAAAGTTTTCCAGTCTCCGCCCCAGTTCCAGTTGTATTTTTTAAAAATTTCGACACATTCCTGCCAGTCCGAAATTTGGTCGTTGTCCCAGTCTTTTACGGTATCCCAGGAAGCGGTTTTGCCGTCGATAATTAAACAGATATCGACTGCAAAGCCATAATTGTGAATGGATTGGCCTCCTTTAGCGTTCGTTACTTTTTTTCCGGGTTTGGTGCGGCCAAAAGCATAAAGATCCTCCTGCTCCTGAAAAGTTCTGAGACTTTGTGTAATGCGAACTTTTGCCCTTCCGGTTAAAGCCAGATTACATTCTTCGATGATTTTGGCCATTTCTTCCCTGACTGAAGGATGTAATAAATCAATGTGTTTTTTTGTAGTTTGATCCATATGTATTGGTATTAATGATTTTAGATTTTGAGCATAAAAATCCTGTCCCGACTGTTTAGAAAAATGGTCAGAGTATTTTTTATCGATAAAATGATACTGGTATTAAAACTTATTTACGATTAAAAACGGATCGTTGGATAAATTCTGAAGATGTATTTTTTATGTTTTTTGAGAAAAGAATTTAATCTCAAGAGCACTGTGGAAATACTCTGAAACGGTGTGTTGTGGAAATATTATAACTTTGTTAATCAGTGATTTAAGTGGAGGTGGTTATGCGTTTTAGTACTTTGTTTTGTAGACAAAAATGAAAATAAATGATAAAAAAACACCCGTTTTTCTAGTCTAGAGAACGGGTTCTTAATAGATTGAAAATTGAATTTTTAATGTATTAATAAGAACCGTCAGCTTCAATATATCCCGCCTTTTTCATTATATAAAGCAGTTCTAATGTTTCGGCATCAAAATAAGCAAAGCAAGACATGCCTTCAAATAATGAAATAATTTCACCATTTTCATCATATTCGATTTTATCTTCTGTTTGAAAATCTACAATATAGATTTCTTTGTCGTTTCCATCTCTTAATTTTTTGAATTCTTTATTCCAGCAATTTATTCCAATATCTTTATCGTACGAAATCTTTGTTTTCTCCAGCCAGTTTTTTAGTTTTTCAATTATTTGTTCTTTTGTGGTCATAGATTATTTTATTGTTTTATGCACAATTTATGAATCATACATTGGTCAAGATTGAATTATCTTCAGAAGAATAAATAAGCTTTCTTTAGAATTTTATTCTAGAAATGAATCAAAATAGAAAAACATTTTGCACAAAAGTGTTAAATTGATCACAAATAGAATAAAAGAAAAAATCGTATAAGTTTTAGTTTTGAAAATTTTTAGAAATATGTAAAATGAATATCCGAAAAGCAGGCATGTAATTATGTATAACATTTTTAAGAAAGCGACAGTATCTCCATCAATTACAATATAACTTTCTTCATTGATTTTATACGGATCAATAATATAGCTGAAGAGAAAAAGAAAAACTCCAATAAAGAATAGAACTTTTGTTATAGTTTTCATTGTTTTATTAATGAGGAAAATTAAAAAAATGCATTGGTTTTACTTAATAAGAACCGTCAACCTCAATATATCCCGCCTTTTTCATTATATAAAGCAGTTCTAACGTTTCAGCATCAAAATAGGCAAAGCAATACATTCCTTCGAAAAAAGAAACTACTTCGCCTTTTTCATTATACTCTATATTGGTGCTTTTTGTTTTAAATGATACTATGTAAACTTCTTTTGCTATTCCATCTCTCAATTCTTTTAATTCTTTATCCCAGCAATTCAAGGGGATACGCTCATCATACGATATGACTTTTGTTTTTGTTAACCATGTTTTTAGTTTTTCAATTATTTGTTCTTCTGTTGTCATGATTTATTTTCAGCAGTAAAGGTTTAAAAATCTTCTATTAAAGGAATAAATTTATTAAAAATCCGGCTAAATAAAGAAAGGTAAAAGATTAGTCTTGAGAGATGATTAGACTGAAACTGTTCTAAATTCAGGAAGGTTAGATAAGAAAACAAATGATACTGAATTTACAGTTCGATTTTAATAATATGTAAAAGACTTAATATTTAAAGACTACTGTATAGTCCTGTTCAGTCCATTCTTTTTTAAGCATTAGTATCATAATATCCACAACATGAATCATATCATCTGTATATATAGGACCTGTCCATTCTACTTCAGTTTGTGGCCAATCTTTTATATCTTGCATTTTATTGAGCTTTTCAGGAAGTATCTTTTCTCCTTCATTTTGTATTAGTTTTTTTGCTAATTCAAAGACTTCAATGATTTTATTTTCTTTTTCGGGTAAGAATGCTAAATAATCTTCTAGTAAAAGAACCATTCTTCTTTGTAGATGTCCCTTTCTGATTTCGTCAAAGTCTTCAAAAATTTCTAAATACCAATCTGGTTTATCCTGTAGTGTAATTTGTTCAAATGCCGTTACAATAAAGGCACAAATAATTTCAAACGTAAATTCGCCAATCCAAAATCCTTTTTTTTCTTCGTAATTTATATATGTTGTGCTTGGCATACTGCGAGCTGTCATTGATTAAAAAATGATCTCAAATTGATGGCTAAAGATTTATATTTAGAGTTTGAACTATAAAAAAAGCCAATATTTGCAATATTATAAATAGTACTCGTTTTTTTTGACTTTGAAAAATGAGGATTAAGAGACTATTTCAAATCGTTTTACATTACTTTTTTTAAGTTTTTTAGGTCTTTATCGAGAATAAAAACACTAGGCATCAACATATTAAAAGAGCTATTAGTAATTAAAACGTTTTTATTCTTTTTGTATACGGAACCACAAGAACTTTCACAATCTATACGGTATAATTTACTGTCTTTTTTATCGAAAATCAAATAAGAACCGTAGACATTTGTGGTTACCAGATTCTTTTTTTCTTTGAGAATAAATGAGGGAATTTGAACATAAATGTTAAACTCACTGGATATACTTATTGGTATGATGCAATATTCTGCTTTTGTACTGGAATCTTTGTAGAGATCTAAAATTTTGTTTGATGTAAATTTATCAAATGAATCTTTTCCTAAATAAAATGAAGCTCTATTGGATTCCGAAATATTAGTTTCTGAAACTCCATTAAGAGATTTTAAGATACCGTGGAAGGAAGTTTGTGAATAGGAAGATAAAACAACGATGAAGTAAAAAAACAATAATTTCATACAATTAATTTTAAAATGAGACGATTCCGGATTTGTTAATTTTTATATTATTTAATAATATTGGAGGTTCATCTTTGCGATCAGCTTGGTAGAGTTTTCCTCCTCGTGTTGTAATAGTATTTCTATCGAAAAGATTCGCTGGGGTATAATTTGCTATACCCTTTTTATTTTTATTTAATACAAATCTTGTTGAAGTTAATTCATTACTGCCATACAAATTTACAGTGTTTCCAGTTAATGTGTGCAGATTGTTAAAAAAAATATCACTATCAGCAGTATTGCAACTTTGCAAATAGAAATTGCCTTTTGGCTTAATTTGTTTTATTATACTTACAAGCGCGTTGACATCGTCTTGATTTTTAGTATTAGTTCCGGTAATGCTGTTAGATAAATCTTTTTCTCCAATATGACTACGGTTGTTGTTATCCGCAGACATATAAGTTCCTACCGAAAGTACTTCTCCATTTTTGTTCAAATAACGTTCTGGGCCGCCGTGAGTTTCTAAAAGGATATTATCTGCTATTGTTCCTCTCAAATAGTTAATTAATTGCGTATTTGCTTCCCGAATATTAGAAGCATAAATTCCTTTCCATCCGGATTTTTCCATAGATGTGAATTCCACGATTTCTCGGTTTTGATCGCCTACTTGAGTTCCGTCATAGTCTAAGGCTATGTAGATGTTCTTATAGATAGGGATGACTTTTTTAGTTTTCTTCTTTTTCTTTTTCTTTTTGGACCATTCTTCAACAAACATGTTTATTTTAGAAGTATTTTCATCATCCTCAATTTGCTGCCTCCAAATGCCAAGCATAATTTGTCTAAAGCGAATCATTTCGGTTTCGCTAGTATCTTTTAGTAATATAGTATGGTTTTTAACAATCATGATGGTAAGGTTTTGCAGGAGGATAATAAAGATGCTTGTTATAAAATTTCGACTTTAACAGGTTTCGGTTGGATATGATCTGAAAATGCAGTAGTGATATTGAGACGTAAATCGTCTTCTTGTTCAATTTTGGCATCACCGCCCAGATAACAGTTTTTAAAAAGAACTTCCAGCGCTTTAAATTCATCCATTTTGGATGCTTGTAAAACGGCAGCACGAATACTCATATCGGGTTTTTTGAAATACGCAAACAGTGTAGTTTCGTCATCGTCGGCAATGGTGAGTTTAACTACTTTTTTATGTTTGTACTTCCACTGGTTGAGCTGCGCCTGGGTAATATTTCCGTCCAGGATATCGACAGTTTTGGTGTTAGTTGTTTCCATTTTAAGAACTTGTTTTGGATTGAAAAATAGGCTACCTGAGCTGCATTTCAGGATGAAAATGCTCAGGCAGCCTGTGAAGTAGATAATTACCTGTCCGAAAACGGACTCGCTAAGAGCTGTAGAAATAATTTGCGGACAGAAATCATGTTGCTTTTGAACTTCTTTTCTGCATAACGCTATAAGATTGGGTTTCTCTTTTGAGTCGGTTTTTTAGACAGGAATTAGTAAGGTTAAGGAGTATTGCTAATGGTTAGTTCCATTCGATATGAGAGCAGATTAAGTCAAAAGAAACCGCAATTTTAGTATCTCCCTGACTAATTCCTCTACTGTTGGAGTTGAATTCACAGTTTCTTACCGTGTGAGTAATTACGTCGTTGCTGTCATCCAAATAACTTACAATGATGCTGAACGGATTAATATCCTGCAATCTTTGTCCTTTTGGTAAAGCGGCCAGAATAGCTTCTACCTCATAATTGTATAAGGTGATAGAAGCTTTTGCCTCATATTTTCCTCTACCTCTGTGCACAGGCATATCGCCGGCTCCGTAGTGGTTTTCTTTTGATACTGAGTCGCTATAGTTGACAGCGGTAATACCGGTAACAATGTTGCCTGCGATACTTACTTCAATTGATGACCAGCTGTGTTGTTGTCCGTTAATTAGGGGTAACTTATTCATATGTTTCTTGATTTTTTATTTTATAATTCTGATAACACTCCAGGCCTATCATCGGATTCAATCACTATTTGAGACGATTGAAAGACGACAATATCCTGATGAGATTTTATTGTTTTTGAGAGATAAGAAAAGCTTAAATTATGCTTTATCGATTCCGAAAGGATTTTTGAATCCTAAATCAACTTTAATTTTACGGGCGGTTCCTATTGGAGTAATTTCGGCTTTCACTTTTAATTCTGAAGTTGCTAAAATGTTTTGTTTTGGATCTACATACACATCAAAAGCAGACACTTCCTGATTCGCTACCATTCCCTCTAAGGCACTTCTGCATAATCCTTCGAAACTTTTTGAAACCGATTGCGGTAATTTACCATCGATGTCCACTAAAACCGGAGAAGCTAATTTTGGTAGTAAAGCGGCACGTAACAAACGGGTTGCTTTATTGATCGTACGGTTGTTTTCGATATAAGCATAGTCAGATGTACCTGTCGTGCAAGTGTGGCTGTCGTTGAAATAAATTCCGGCTAAACCTGTGTGTGTTTGGGTAAAGATGTATCTTTTTTCATTTAAAGTTCTTAAATCTGCAAGTGATTTGATTTTCTGACCTCCAATGAATCCTGCTTTAGAAAAACCTTCACCGGTAAGATTGAATTTTTCGATCCAGGCGATGTTCTCTGATACTTTAGCTTTCGAAATAGCGCCTAATGCTAATCCAACTGCAGCAGTATTTTTGTAAACGTCTTTGAATGTAAACTCAAGCCTCTCTCTATCGTCGTTATTGCTGCCATCGGTTTTCTCTACCTTGTAAAGATTAGACGAATTTGCTACGGCTACTAATTTTTCGTTAAGAGCTAAAGTGTAAAGTTTGTCATCTTTTGGGGTAGCACCTTTCATAAACAATTTTTGCTCAAAAGCTTTTTCGGGATCCATAGCTACTACTACCGATACATTTTCAGCATTTAATTCCGTCATATTTGTGGCTGTGTCAACATCAAAGCCTTTTCCTTCCAGAATAATTTCAAAAGGCATAAAGTCTTTATAGCCAAGAGCAGTTTGAGTTTTCGCTTTTGTTACTGCAGCTTTTGTTTCCGTAAATGCTGTTTCACCACTAAAAATTACTGCAAGTTGACGAATATTGCCATTTGCCTGCTCTTGCATATTCATTGCTTTTTCAACGATAGCAGAATATGAAGGAGCTGTGGTGGCCATAATGTATAAATCTCCGGACGGATTCATTCTGAAAAATTGTTGAATTTGGTAGTAGGCCGATTGTCCGTTTACATCATAATCAGCTGTAATTCCTAATGCTTCGGCATCTTCTAATGAAGCCAGACGTTTTACTTGATCTAATGCTAATTTTTCAGTCGAAACTCCATCAAAAAGTAATCCAGAAACCATGTCCTGCTCCGGATTTCTTCTTCCTAATCCGCCTGATAATTTGGTAATTACTACATCGTTTAATGTACTCATAATATAAAATGTTTAAATGTTTAAAATTTGTTTTTTGCTTAAAAAAGGGCAAAAAGAGACCTGTGACAAGTTGTTAAACTTCTCGTTTTTAGTTAATTGTTATTTTTAAAATAGTATTCGTAATCTAAGACTCAAAAAGTAGCAAAGATGCTTTTTGGAGGTCAATACAAGTAGGTTTGTTATCTTAGATTAGAAGTGAATTTGTGGTCTGCCGGCGAGTACAAATTTAAGGCTCAAAGGGTGTTTTTCCAATTTTTTGAATGGTCAAAGCCAGTAGTTTCAGTCTATTAAGCGCTGGCTTCCAAAGAAAGACCTTCATTGATAATCGTATAGATGGTACGCTCCGTTAAGAACAAAGTATCCGAAAGTTCCGAAACCACAACTTTCATTTGTTTAGCCTGATTTCTATTTAGATAATTAATAACATATTCTCTTCTTTTGTCTAATAGTGTTCTGCTTCTTTTCATTTGTGGAGTTTTAAGGGTAAGGATTAATTTTGTTTTTGGTAAGGTGCTGCTTAATGATCTGATTGGAATTAACTTTCTTAAATTGCCGACTGGATTTTAGGGAGTGGTATCTAAATCTATAGCGCCTTTAACTTGGTTTGGATTTATGGAGATGATATCAGAGGTTAAATTGTATCCTAAGTCTTCCAGAGCTTCGTTGCTTAATCCGTTATTAAAGAGGATGTATTTCTTTTTTAAGGTATTTTCGATCAATGTGGTTTTGTAAGTGATCTCCCAAATAAAATAATCATTTTTATTCCAATAAGTATGTTCGTTTGTACATTGTTTTTCCCTTATTTTGAATGTTGAATTGGTATCAATATGCGTATTACTGTTGTTTTTAGATAATACCGCTTTGTCTATACGCTGTGCAAGATTAAATGCATTTGCGTAACTTGTTGATGAAATAGTGTCTACCGGTAATACAATATACAGGCAAAAAGATACATCGGCCTTATAGTTTTTTTCAGAGGATGTTTCCCAGTTGATGTTGTCGTATTTAAACATTACGATCGGTGTTTCGATTGATGTTTTAAAAATAGCATCACTATAAAGTTGTACTGTTGGCGCATCAGAGGTAAACTCTGATTGAATTGCGTTTTTTTTCTCGTTATAAAAATCTTTTAAAATCATATGATGGATTATTTTTTGACAAATATACAACATATGTTTTAATAAATGCAACATATTACAGTTTAAAATGCAATAGTTTCAGTAATATGATTTGTGTTTTTTTACTTTGTATTCGAGCAATACGATAGGAAACAACTCTCAAATGTCTTTATATTCGGTAGTTATATGAAAAAAAGTTTAAAAAATGCGATTATTCATTTTATATTATTTAGTTTTGCAACATATAGTGGAATGTGTATAGGGGGGTAAAACATATTACATATAATGAGCAAATACAACTACAACATGGAAATACATGCTAAAATAAAACGTATTATAGACGAATTGAAGTTAAACAATAACTCATTCGCAAAGTTAATAGGAGTAACCAGTACTACAATAGATAGTATCACGATTGGAAGATTGCAATCTGATGGAGAAAGAAAAAGAACAAAACCTGGTTTTGATTTACTCCAAAGTATTATTACCCATTGCAATGTAAATCCGGAGTATTTTTTTGGAGCAAGCGATGAAATTTTTGTTCAGAAAACCAATGATGCGGTTGGTTTAAATTTGCCGAAAATTATAACGGTAAATGAAGACGGAGAGGAAAACATCAATTTTGTTGGCGTTAAAGCACGTGCGGGGTACCTGGACGGTTATTCAGATCCGGAGTATATGGAAACCCTGCCTTCGTTCAGTATGCCGATGCTAAAGAATGGAACCTACAGGTGTTTTGAAATCAAAGGAAATTCGATGTCGACAACCATACACGATGGGGATTATCTTTTTGGGAAATATGTCGATAATTTTGATGACATCTTAGACGGAAGAATTTATGTGATCATCAGTAAGAACGACGGGGTAGTAGTAAAAAGGGTTTTAAACCGAATTAGGGAAAGTGGAAAATTAATCCTTAAATCGGATAACAGAGACGGAAATTACCCAATGTATTCTATTTATGCCGAAGATATTCTGGAAGTTTGGTATGCAAGTATGTATGCGTCTAAACAAATGCCGGATCCTGTTAATATCTATGAAAAGATTCATGATCTCGAAAGCAAATTCTATGAAATGGAGGAAACCTTAAGAAAAAAGCTGAATTAAACTAAAAAAGAGAAAATTTCAGATTATCTGAAATTTTCTCTTTTT
>NZ_MUHH01000048.1 GCF_002217475.1 Flavobacterium tructae | reverse complement strand
ATAGGGTTTTTTGTTTTATACTATTTTTAAATTCTTGCGCGCTTTGCGGTTAAAAAAAAAGTACGCGGATGATACGGATTCGCCAGGCGAAAACGCGGATTGGAACGGATTTTTTTTTGATTTACAGGAGTGAAAATTGCTTTTGCCCTTTCAGGGCGATGTTTGCTGTTTATTTTGGCTCATAGTGCTTCGCACCATGCTCTTTGCTTTTCGGGCTTGCAGCCCTTTTTCCTTGAGTACTTTGCGTAAACCTTTGCGGACTTAGCGGTTAAAAACTTTAGTCCTTTTTTCTTTGAATATTCTTTTTATCATGGTATGCGTTAGGGATGGAAGCGATATCCTTTTGCGAATCCGTTATTTTATATCTAACCAGAATTTCTATCGCAAAAGATTTAGCGGACAGCCCGACCCAAAGGGGAACGCCATAATAATTAGCTAACACGAAAAGATGAATATGCAACCGTATAGGGGGTGTGTATATGTAGAATGTGTAATTCAAAGAGTTTGTTGATTGAATATGGTTGATGTCTTTGGGATGTTTATTTCCTGTCCCCAGGCTTAATATATAATTGCTAGCTTTTGCAGTTGATCGATTAAATAGTAATTTGTCGTGAAAGGGTCTTAGTGGTAGGGAAACGATAAGCTTAGGGGATGATGAAGATTATTACTCAGTACTTCTAAGAGGAGGGGGAATCTCGGGAAAAGCATTTGTTCTGTTTTCGTGTTTTGTTGGATAAATAGTTATTCTTGATTGAAATTTTGGAGTTTTATGTTTGTTCTTGGAAAAGAGAAAGGGATTTTTAATTGCTCAAATTTGATTTGTCTTCAAGTTTTAATCTCTGTAAGCTGTTTTTGGTATTTGTTATTTTTTTGTTGTTTAGGCGAACTAAGAAGCATCTGTGGTTATTTGAGTCACGTTGATTTTAAAAGTTGATAAGTAGAACTGTGTGGTATGAATGTCTTGTAAATCTAAAAGAATATTGATTTACTGCTTTCTTGAGTTTTTTTTCGTTGGTTTTTTATTGTGATTAGTTATTTTGGGAAGAGATGGTTTAGGTGTTTGTGAAATCTGCTGTATTTGTTTGAATATGTGTTTTGGTTGGAAAAGTTGTCAAATGAGATGGAATTGACATGGTGTACGGGTTGAGATTTGGTAATAAATGATAAAATATATTGAGAATGGTGTAAAAAGGGAATGATATTGAGGGGAAAATTACGATAATTACAGATGATTGAAGAAAAGTCTTATAAGTTTGAAAAGAATAATAATTTGTAAAAGAGGTGTTATCAGGGTGTTAAGATAAAGTTTCGAAAAAGATTAAAAATAAGTTTAGAAAAAGCTTGTAAAAGCGGATAAAGTGACTACTTTTGCACCCGCAACAGCGATAAACGTTCACCGAAATACTGACAAGCGAAGGGATTAAAACGAAAAGAAATTTTCAAAAAAAAACTTCAAAAAAGCTTGCGAGTAAAGAAAGAAAGTTTTAAGTTTGCACCCCGCAAAACAAGGGGAGTTCATTGAAAGATTGGTAAGGAGGGA
>NZ_MUHH01000047.1 GCF_002217475.1 Flavobacterium tructae | reverse complement strand
CGTGAATTCGTGGCTATAAACTTATTTCGAAGTAATATAATCTACAATCATGCTCGCATGCACACGAGAATTTTCGATAAACCATTTGTGCGTATGCATTCCTCCGCAAATTACACCCGCTAAGAATAAACCTTCCACATTGGTTTCCATAGTTTCGGGGTTGTATGTTGGTGTTTTTAACTCATCTTCAGATAATTGTATTCCCATATTTTCCAGAAAAGCCAAATCAGGTTTGTATCCGGTTAGGGCTAGTACAAAATCATTTTCAATCGTAATTTTCCCTGTAGGAGTTTCTATTTCTACTTCATTTTCCCTGATTTCAGTAATATTTGATTCGAAATAAGCTTTGATGCTTCCTTCTGCAATTCGATTTTCAATATCCGGTTTTGCCCAATATTTCACCCGACTATTGATTTCCTTTTTCCGAATAACCATGGTTACATTGGCTCCTTTTCTCCAGCATTCCAAAGCCGCATCTACTGAGGAATTGTTTGCTCCTACCACCAAAACATTCCTGAAAGCATACTCATGGGCTTCTTTATAATAATGACGAACTTTAGGCAATTCTTCTCCTTTCACTTCCATTTCAATCGGAATATCATAAAAACCGGTTGCAATGATCACATTCGCAGCTTCATAAAGTGTTTTATCAGTTGTAATTTTAAAAGTGCCATCAGCAAGTTTCTCCACCTGAGTTACTCTTTCAAATAAATGAATGGAAAAATTAAAATACCGATGAATATTGCGATAATACTCCAATGCTTCCTGACGCCCGGGCTTCGGTGGCAGACAACTGAACGGTATGTTTCCTATTTCAAGTCTTTCTGCAGTGGAGAAAAAAGTCATATACAAAGGATAATTGAAAATACTATTGACTATAGCTCCTTTTTCAATTATCAAATAACGCAAACCTTTCTTTTGGGCTTCAATTGCACAAGCCAGACCAATTGGCCCGCCCCCTACAATAATCAAATCATATGTATTCATGTTTTTTACTTCTCCCACTCTTTAAAAGGGTTCTTACTCAAATAAGCGTTATAATATCTTGGGTCGTTTGTCACCTCTTCACCCAGCCAATCCGGCTTCTCGAAAATTTCTGTTTCCGATTCCAGCTCTACTTCTGCCATCACCAGTCCTTCATTTTCTCCGTAAAATTCATCTACTTCAAAAATATGTTTCCCTAATTTTATTTCGTAACGCGTTTTCTCGATTTTTCCTTTCTCACATAACTTAAGCAATTCCAATGCCTCATCAAGCGGAATTTCATTCTCCCATTCAAAGCGGGACATTCCGCCCTGCTGACTGACTCCTTTTATGGTAATAAAACCTCTTTCGCCTTTAATGCGCACACGAACTGTTCTTTCCGGAACTGCATTTAAATAGCCTTGGGCAATTTTATTGTACGTAAAAGCCTGTTCTTTAAAATCAGCTGATTTTACCAGAAACTTTCTTTCTATTTCGACCATTTTGATGTGTGAATTTAATTTTTATGCAAGTTACTCAAATTAATTTGGCCTAAGAATTGAAATTACAAGAATCATTGTCAGACTTTAAATTTCATTTTTGTAATACGCTCACAATAAGAATAATAACTTTAAAATAACTGATTTTTAATAGGTTATGTATTTATTTTTTTGTTAAATTTGATAGAATCTTAACTTCATCACCTATGTCTAAAAAAGCACTTTATCTGTTAGGCATTGTAATAACCATTATTTTAGGTACCTTTTTGTATTTGAAATTTTGCTGCAATTGCACTATGAAAACACCTGCGATTGATACCGGAAAAGTATCAAAAGTAGTGGCTCCGGACGAAACTATTGTCCCTTTTATTCTAAATGGTTCCGGAATTGATTATCACACCAACGATAATATCAAGTTCCTTAAAAACAGTCCTACAGCACTTTTGCCTGTGGGTGATTCGGTATCGATTGGAATTCAAAACCTTAAAACATTCCTGATCGCTAATCCAAAGCAAAAAATTACCATAACAGGTTATGCTACTTCAGATGAAACCAATACGACAACTTTTGAAAATCTGGGTCTGGCACGAGCTAATGACATTAAAAAGTATTTTGTGTCGCAAGGTTTACCTGATGCGCAGTTAAACACAAAGGGTGAAGTGATTGATAAATGGCAAACGAAAAAAGACACACTATTAGGGCCTGTCAAATATGCTTTTGAAGCTCTGGAAGCCGCTCCGGCTGTAACCGACGAATGGGCTATTCTAAAAGAAAAAATCAATGGTGATCCGCTCACTTTACATTTCAACACCAATAAAGCCAGTGATAAGTTAACACCTGCAGAAAAAGAAAAAGTGGCCGATCTGGTGAAATATATGGAACACGTGAAAGAAGCGGTAATTGTAGCTGTTGGACATAGTGATAATGTTGGAAACCGTGATTCTAATGTAGCTCTTGGTCAAAAACGAGCCGAGTTTACTAAAAATTATTTGTCGAAAAATGGTGTTGACGGAAATCGGATAACTGCAGAATCAAAAGGTCCTGACGAACCTATTGGTGAAAACACTACTGTCGAAGGCAGGGCAAACAACAGAAGAACAGTGATAACAATTAAATAATCAATCAAAATATACGATCATGAATATACCTTGTATCTTAATACCGGCTCTAGTGGGATTAATCTGTGGAATTTTGGGTTACTTACTGGGAAAAATGAATTCTAAAGGTGACGATTCACTGGCTTTGTCACTACAGTCCGATTTGGATGCCTGCAAAGCCAATACGCGAAACCTGAATGCTAAAATTTCTTCTCTGGAAGCTGAACTGGCTGCAAAAGCTAAAGTCAACAACGCTCCACAATCTTTCGCAGCAGCAACAATACCTGCAATACCTTTTGACAGTGCATTGGCGGCAACCGCTTACGGTAAAAAAATTAAAGAAAATGATTTAAAAATAGTCGAAGGTATCGGGCCAAAAATCGAAGCGTTATTTAACGCTGCAGGAATTAAAACATGGCACGAACTGTCAGAAGCTTCAATCGAAAAATTACAATCCATTCTGGATGGCGGAGGTGAAAATTATGCTATTCATAATCCAAGCACCTGGGCCAGACAGGCATTACTCGCTTATCAGGGCAAATGGCAGGAATTAAAGGACTGGCAGGACAGTCTAAAAGGCGGAAAAGAATAAAACCGAAATCAATATAACCATAAAAACTGGCTTAAAGCCAGTTTTTTTTATAAGCTGCTGAGAAAATCGAAATCCCAGTCTTTTGTTTTACTGTACCATAACTGTCCCCCCACAACTTCAAGCGGACAATCAAAATTATTTGTGTAAAGCGCTCCGGTTCCAAGACCCTGAGGCATTTTTGAGTTTTGCAAAAATGTCCATTGTGCAATCGCATTAAGGCCTATATTACTTTCCAATGCCGAAGTAATCCACCATCCTATTTGATACTTATCGGCCAAATCTATCCATTCTTTTGTGCCTTTGAAGCCACCAACAAAACTAGGTTTTAGAATAATGTATTGTGGTTGTATTTTTTGTAGCAAAGCCTCCTTTTCTTCCAACGAGAAAATACCAATCAATTCTTCATCAAGAGCGATAGGAAAGGGTGTAGTTTTACACAAATCGGCCATTGCAGCAATATTTCCTTTCTTAATAGGCTGTTCAATGCTATGCAGCTGATATTTATTCAATTGATTCATTTTACCTAATGCATCATTTAAATCAAAAGCGCCATTAGCATCCACCCTGATTTCAATTTGCTCTGCTGAAAAATGACTGCGAATAAAAGCCAATAACTCCAATTCCTTTTCGAAATTGATCGCCCCTATTTTCAACTTTATGCAATTAAATCCGGTGGCTAATTTCTCTTCTATTTGTTCTTTCATAAAGGAAGCTTCCCCCATCCAGACC
Organism: Flavobacterium tructae; assembly: GCF_002217475.1. GTDB lineage: Bacteria > Bacteroidota > Bacteroidia > Flavobacteriales > Flavobacteriaceae > Flavobacterium > Flavobacterium tructae. The sequence goes on along the minus strand of NZ_MUHH01000047.1, from coordinate 3,912 downwards.
AGACCGTTTATCACAATTGACGCTGAATTATTGGTAAAATGAGAAGGAAACAAAACAAAAGGATCTTCGCTTTTAAAAGATAAAAATGCCATTTCAACACCAAATTGTATCGATGGAAATTCTAACAAAGCATCCCAAAGCGCCTTTTCTCCTAAATGAATATTATCACACGTCCATTGCAGTTTTTCTTCATAATCTTCGCGATCATCCGCACTCAAACCACGAAGTATTCCACACTCTCCTATTCCTTTTTTACCGTTCTCTTCCAGAACAATAAACCAGGTTTCCTTCTCGGTCATAACCCCTCTGGAAGTCCCGGAAGGCCTTTTAAAATCAAGCATGTATTTATGGAAGGTTGCTTTCATATAATAAACAGATGGTAAAAAAATAAGCCTGAATAAATAGGTATCATACCATTAAACAGGCTTATTATTGATTTTATGTTTTTTTTAATTGTACAGTTTCAATATTTTTTCAAAATCTTTTGAGGGTAATCCTGCTTTTTGAAAAATTACGAAATCCTGTTTTGTTTTCTCTATCCAGCTTAAACTGTCTGTTACGTTTTGCGACTGGTATTTTTTATAAATGGCTTTCGCTTCGCTATAATCATCACTAATCAGATAAACGTGCGCCAGATTTAATTTGACAAGCAACTCTGTATCGTCCAATTTTTCACCTTCTTTCAAAAATTTAATGGCTTTACCGTATTGCTTAGTCAAAATATAACAATATCCTATCGAACTGTAATCTAAAGCCGTTGCTTTTCCGTCGTTAATGATGGTATTCAGTTTCGGAATCGCTTCATTGTATTTTTGAAGTCTGACTAAAGCAGCAGCCTGTGCTCTCAGGTCGTTGTAAACATTTTTAGAAATATCAGCATCTTTATAACAGCTATTTCCAAAATCCTTATAAGCTTTAGTCTTTTCAATTGGAAGCAGTTTTTGAAATTCGGTATAACGGTACTGCTTCATGATTTTATCGAGTATACACACACAAAAATCATCAGAATTCGCCATTTTCTGAGCCATTGTGGAGGTTTTACAAAGACTTATAATTTCATTTTTATTGTCCTGATTCCATCCACGATTCAGTTTTGTGTCTACCCACGGAACTACTTCCAGAACTATTTTTTGATTTAGAAGCCAGTTTTTGCTGTGAAAACCAAACCAAAGTGTATTTACATTCTGTCCTAAACAGGACGACTTATCCAGTGACAATCGTTTAGCATCTTTGCTTAAGGGATCTTTCTGATCGTAACAGGCTTTATCTGTTTTGCCATCTGTGATATACTTCTTTGCCGTTTCGTTGGAGGTAAATAAAGCATACGTACAGGTATCATCTCCTGAAATTTTAGACATCAGAAAAACTGCTCCGGCTGATCCCTGACTGATTCCGGTTGGATCCGGAATTGATTTTAAAACGGAGACCAGACTGTTTGCCATTTCCTGGTTTTCATCTAAAAGTGTAATTCGGTATACAATTTCTGTTGTTCCTACCGGTAAATCTTCTGTTTTAAGAATAATTCGGTCACGGGCAGAAACTATAATTTCTTTTGTAGTAGCACGTTCTTTATCCCAATAACCGTCTTTTTGCGCAAAAATGCTGCACGAAGTTGTAATTAAAAGAAACAGGGCAATTTTTTTTAAAATCATTGTAGAAATTTTATTTTAAGATCACTTACAAAATTCAGGCCTTATTATTTAATGTTCTGTAAATTCTTTTCTCCGCTTCAGCTTTTGTAATGCCGTTATAAAAATCTTTCACAAAAGGATGATCGAAATCTTGGTGCGGAAAAATTTCAGGCCTTTCATTACCGGGTCTGGTCACTACTGTTGTGGGAATACTGCTCGAAAATTCGTAATCCGGAATGTAATTGGAAAGCCATCCGAAATACTGCGCTTCGTGATTTTCATCTTCACCATTTTCCAGATAGTCTTCAAAACTTTTTTCACTTAGCGAAACCCAGAAGCCATACTCTAAATCTTCGCAATGATCGTTTACTTGCTGAACCAAAACTGCTCTGATAAAACGATTGATATGATCTTCATGTTTAATGACACAAAAATCCTGGTCAATAACTGCAATTTCTTCTTTTTCCTGTTCTGAAAGCTTGTTGTAAGCAGAAGGCGAACTGTAAGCAATTGCCGGCCAGCTTTCATGCTCTTCGCCACAGCATTCACAAATAAATTTAATATCTGACATTTTAATTACAGTTCAATTGATTCGCCAATTTCCAAAAGCATCAAGTCTTTTCCTTTATCAAAGAACTTGCGAATGGCGTCTTCATGATCGATTTTAATGTAGCCAAATGTATCAAAATGATACCCCAAAATCTTATCGCATTCTACAAAATCTGAAGCTATGATGGCATCTTCAACATCCATTGTAAAATTATTTCCGATTGGAAGAATGGCCAGATCCAGTTTGGTTCTCATCGGAATTAGCTTCATATCCATTGTCAGTGCGGTATCACCGGCAATGTAAATATTTTTATGTTCTCCTTCGATTACAAACCCACCCGGATTTCCGCCATAACTTCCGTCAGGGAAAGAGCTTGAATGAATCGCATTGACATATTTTACTTTTCCAAAATCAAATTGCCAGCTTCCACCGTGATTCATCGGGTGTGAGCTGAAACCTAATTTAGCATAATAACCTGCAATTTCCGCATTTGAAACGATCACCGCTTTGGTACGATTGGCAATAGCTTCAACATCCAGAATATGATCGCCATGCGCATGAGTAAGCAAAATATAATCTGCTTCTAAGCTGTTGATATCAACTCCTGCTGCTTGTGGATTTCCTGTAATAAAAGGATCTACAATAATATGTTTCCCACCCACTTCAATACCTAAAGACGCATGTCCGTAAAATGTTATTTTCATTTTAATTCATTTTTAAAATTGAACTTTGTTTTATCTTCCCCCTAAAAAGAGGTTTACAATAATGTCTGAAATCAATGAAATCATGCATACTGTCAGTAATATTGAAAGTAAAAAAGTGCTTAGTGCCAGTTTCTTCAATTCAGGATCTAACAACTTTGGGTTTTGGTTTTTATAAACGGTAATTAAATGCTTAGTTAAAGGAATAAAAGCCAATAAAAATAAATACTGATCGAAGTTATAATCACTCAAAAAGGCAAAAGCAACTACTAAAAGCATAGCAGTAATAATCAAAGTGAAATGATAAATTTTAGCTTTTGCACCACCGATCTGAACTACAATGGTATTTTTTCCTGATTTGCGATCTGATTCTTCATCACGCATATTGTTCAGATTTAAAACTCCAACACTTAATAAACCGATTGAAATAGCCGGCAAGATCAAAAGCGGATCAACTTCTTTTGAATACAAAAAGTTTACTCCCAAAGTACTCACCAATCCGAAGAAAATAAAAACAAACAAATCTCCAAATCCTCTGTATCCATAAGCTGAATTTCCAACGGTATAACGAATTGCCGAAACAATTGCTGCTATTCCAAGTAATAGGAAAAAGATAGAATATCCAAAATTACTTTCGCCAAAAGCGAAATATATAAGTACAATTGCAGATAACAAGGTCAAAAATGAAGTAATTATAATGGCTTTTTTCATGGCCTGAGGCGTAATAACACCACTCTGAATGGCACGCTGTGGACCAACTCTGTCGGCATTGTCCGTACCTTTTACACCGTCACCATAATCATTTGCAAAATTGGACAAAACCTGTAATCCAAGCGTCGTTAATAGTGCAAAACCAAAAATTTTCCAACTGAATACCTCTGTTGGTGTGTTAATGGTTTCCGTTGGGTTGGATAAGGCATATATACTTCCTACTATGATTCCGGAAACTGATAAAGGCAATGTACGCAAACGAGCGGCTTCAATCCAATGTTTCATTCTATTTTATTTTGTTAGATTATTTGTTTCAGGT
>NZ_MUHH01000046.1 GCF_002217475.1 Flavobacterium tructae | reverse complement strand
TTGTTGTTGTTGTTGTTGTTTGGAAATTAATGAGTTAAGTTGTAAATAACGGTTTTTGATATAAAAAAAACCGAAAAATGAATTTTTAAGAGTGATTAAGAGGTTTTTGGAATCACTTTAAAAAGTAAAAAGGACTTCATAATTGTTAATGTGTAAATGACTAAATTAATGGGTAATTGTTTATCAGGCCTGAAATACAGCGAGCTAAAAAACTACTAAATATTTTAGGACGCAAATTTATAAAAACAATTACGAATACAAACCCAGTTATTAAGAAAACATATTATTTAATTGTTAAGCGGTGTGGACATTTTGAGCGGGTATACATAATTTTCTTAAGTTTTGTACTTTTGTATATTCCACTTTTAGTACAAAATGATGAAATTGATAGAGATAAGATATTCGTTGTTGTATGATTTAGGTTTAATAAAAAAGAGTAAGAGATGAAACAGAATATTTACGATGATATTGATTTTTTTGAGAACTATGGTAAAATGGCGCGTTCGATTGATGGTTTGAATTCGGCAGGAGAGTGGCATGTTTTAAAAAATATGCTGCCTGATTTTCGAGGTAAAAATGTTCTTGATCTGGGCTGCGGTTATGGATGGCATTGTATTTATGCAAAAGAACAAGGAGCAGAGAATGTCATTGGAGTTGATTTGTCAAAAAAAATGATTGATAAAGCAAAGGAAAATTCAAAAGGATTATCAATAGAATATGATCAAAAGCCAATTGAAGATGTTGAATTTGAAAACGAGCAGTTTGATGTTATTTTTAGTTCACTTACCTTTCATTATATACAAGATTTAGAGGCTCTTTTCTCTAAAATAAATCAATATTTGAAGAGAGGAGGGAGCTTCGTTTTCTCTATGGAACATCCTGTTTTTACAGCAAAAGCGGAGCAGGATTGGTATAAAGATGAAAATGAAAACCGACTGCATTGGCCAGTTGACCATTACCAGAACGAAGGAGTGCGACAAACCAATTTCTTAGGTCATAAAGTAGTGAAATATCATCGAACTGTAGCAAGTGTTCTAAATGCTGTAGTTAATTCAGGTTTTAACATCACACAAATATCCGAGCCTAAGCCGTCAGAGGAAATCATTGAAAAATATCCGGAAATGACAGACGAATTAAGAAGACCAATTTTTATTATGATTGCTGCCGGTAAATCATAAATGAATGATTATGTATTAACGATAAAGAGCAACTTATGATTCAGACTTTTTTAAGTAGTAATTTCTAACAAGAACTTTAGAATTAAAAACTGAATTCGTATATTGTTCTGCTAAAATTAAATATGCCAGTCCTATACATTTTAGAATACCTGCTTTCAAACGTTTTTCAGTTCATTTTAATAGAAATTATTTAGACTATGAAAAAATCATTAGCGCTTTTCGTTGCATTCTTAGCTTTAACAGCGTGCTCCAAACATCAAAAGGAAAAAAACATTGCTATTACTGGAATAGATTCCACATTGCGGCCTGGAGATGACTTTTTTAAATATGTAAATGGTAAGTGGTATGATTCAGTATCAATACCAAAATCTCAAGCCGGAGTTGGTGTTTATATGTTTATGAATTATCCACAGCGAATGCGTCTGCAAGGCATATTAGACAGTATTTCGAAAAGCGAGAATTCAGCTGGAAGTATAGCGCAAAAAGTAGGAGATTTTTATGCATCTGGTATGGATACGGTAACCATTGACAAGCGTGGTTATACACCTATCAAACCCCTGCTTGCCAAAATTGAAGCCATTAGCGATTTACCGTCCCTAATGAACTTTGTAGGGAATGAAGTAAAAGTAGGTAGTTCGTCAATTATAGCTTTTGGAGTTGGACCCGATGAAAAAAACAGCAGTATGAACATTGCTCAACTCTATCAAACGGGTATTGGTTTACCGGATAGAGATTATTATTTCAAATCGGATGCACCAACTGTTGCTATACAAGAAGCGTACAAGAAATACCTTGTTACATTGTTTCAACAAACAGGCAGCAATGCTGATGAGGCTAAAAAGAATGCCGATTTGGTTTATGATATCGACAAACAACTCGCTGCTTCACATAAAACAAAAGTTGAACTTCGCGATGTGCAGGCCAATTACAATAAAACGGCAGTGGCAGATCTTGTAAAAAGACATCCCAACATAAACTGGACTACTTTTTTAAATAATTTAGGTGCTAAAACCGATTTCATTAATGTGGGCCAACCTGCCTATTATGATGCTCTTAATAAGCTTTTAAAAACCATTCCTATTAATAATTGGAAAATTTATCTGAAAGCCAATTCTATAGAAAGATATGCAGATGATTTAAGTAAACCTTTTGTGGATGCTTCTTTTGAGTATACTAAAGTACTTTCAGGTCAGGCGGTTCAAAAATCACGTGGCGAAAAAATGGCCAGTGTTTTGGATGCTTACTTAGGTGAAGCATTAGGGGAATTGTATGTGAAGAAATATTTTTCGGAAGATGCTAAAAAACGCATGCTAGTCCTCGTGAATAATTTGCAAAAAGCCTATGCCGTAAGAATTGATAAATTGGAATGGATGAGTCCGGTTACAAAACAAAAGGCGAAAGAAAAATTGGCAGCCATGACTAAGAAAATAGGCTATCCGGATAAATGGAGAGACTATAGCAAAGTACATATTGCCAGAGATGCTTATTTTGAGAATATGGTTTCGGCTTCTACAGCTGCCTATCAATTTCAATTGGCAAAATTGGGTAAGCCGGTTGATAGATCAGAATGGTATACTACAGTTCCAACCGTTACCGCATATAATAACCCTACTGCAAATGAAATTGTTTTTCCTGCAGGTATTTTACAAGCTCCTTATTTTGATAATAACGCAGATGATGCCCTTAATTATGGAGGTATCGGAATGGTGATTGGTCACGAAATAACCCATACTTTTGACGATCAGGGTGCTCAATATGACAAGGATGGTAACCTGAAAAACTGGTGGACCAAAGAGGATTACGCAGAGTTTAAGTCAAGAATACAACAGGTGATCAATTTGTACAGCACCTATACTGTTTTGGGTGATTTACACGTTAATGGCGCCATGACAGTTGGCGAAAATACGGCAGATATTGCAGGATTAGCAGTTGCCTATGATGCTTTTAAAATGACCGAACAAGGAAAAGGGAACACAAAAATAGACGGTTTTACTCCGGACCAACGTTTCTTTATTTCTTTAGCCAAAATATGGAGAGTAAAAATGAAAGACGAGTTCCTGCGTTTGTGGATCAACAATAACCCACATTCTCCACCAATTTGGCGTGTGAATGGTACTTTAATGAATACGACACCTTTTTACGAAGCATTCAATGTACAGCCTAAAGATAAAATGTTTTTACCGAAGAAGGATCGAATAACAATTTGGTAGTGCTTTTGTTTTCTGAAGTGTTCCTATAAAAAACTGCGCAAATGTTCTTGTGAACTTTGCGCAATTTTTTTTGGCTTTTTAGAGATTGTAAAATTTATAAAAGGCTCTTAATTTGTAATGAAAAAGATATATTTGAGAATAAATAATTGTGTGAAATTTATCATACATATTTGCCCAAATTTGGATGGTTTTGTTACTTAATATAATTAAACATAACGTTAAAAAAAACAAACGATTTGAATGATATAAGGCAAAAAAAAGACAAACTTAAAAATTTAAAAACTAAAGCAAATGTTATGGTTGATTCGAATGAATTAAATGATTATTCAAATAAAATCTATGAATATTTAAAAAAGAATGATAGAAAATTACTTGAAAATATATCATTGCAACCTTCTGATTTTGGAAAAAATCACATTTTTATAGAACTCATAACTAAAAACGAAAATAGTGTTTCAAATTTATTCTTAAGTTCCGAAGACAATCAATTAACCGTTGGATTTGACAACTATCATTGTCATTTTGATAGTTTTAGTGAACAAGATTTCGAAGAAGAAATGAAAATTGCATTGGAATATTTTTATAAGATATTAAATGAAGAACTTTTTGTTGTTTGCGCGGGTGGTGGAGCTACAACTTTATTAACAAATGAAGAAATCAACATTATTGAAAGCGGGAAGAAACTTGAAAGATTTGATTATGATTGTATTACATATTATGTGACTTCTTGGAGCGGCAATTACGATAGAGCCTTTAAAAATCCTAATTAGATAAACAATTGGCTTGATGAAATGTTGGTTTTGTGTTTAGGATATTTGGCAAATCCGAAGAATGGGCTTAATTTAATCCCAAATCCGCTGTAGTACCAGAATTTTAGGCGACAGTTGAGAGAAACGAACAGAAATTCATATGAATATAGAATTGGTAAAGACAAACCTTAAAAATAAGTGGAATATTAATCCGTATGATTTTTGGATTCCATTACAAGGAAAACTGACAGAAAATACGATCTATTTTGAAACAGATGCTTTTGAAAATAAAATCGGTTATGAAAAACTTAATCAAATTCTAAAAGAGATAAATAATGGTAATGTTTACTCATTTAATGAAGCTAGAGAGGAACATATTTATTCTGAAATATTGATAAAAGAATACAATTCACCCGACATCTTTTTTACAAATGAAAATGCAGATTGGGTAATTTATCAAACTCACGAAGAAACAATTTCGTTTGCAGGAAAAGAACTGATTGACAAAATTAAGTTGCATTGGAAAAATTGGGAAGACAATGTGAATCCTTGGGAAATTAATACCGAAAAATAAAACCGATCCCCTGCTGGCGCGAGCGTATCTCTCGTGAACACGGTGGAATATTGACAAAGAAGGTTTTAAGGATAGTTATATCAAAAAATAAAGCTCCTGAGAAATCTGGAGCTTTATTTTTGATATTTTTTAAAAATGATTATTTCTTAATTTAATATTTTCACATATGAATAAGAATTATTCCGGAATTATTTATTGATCAATTTCTCTAAAACCTTAATCTGCTCATCTTTTGCTTTCAAAAGTTCTAAATTTAACCTCTTAATTTCTTCCAAAGCTTCTAACCATTTTTCTATTGGATTTACATTAAAAGTTGGATAATAATTGTATCCGTTAGATTGATCATTAAAAGTATTGGATATAAAATTTATTGCTTGTTCTTCATCAAAATTCTGAAAAGCTTCCACAGGAATTCTTAATGAGTTTGAGATTTGTTTCAATAGGTTATCCTCAATAACATCTTTCTGCTCCAGCATTGAAATTTTCTTCTGGTTCCAGTCTTCTCCCAGATCATAAGCAAGTGCTTCCTGTTTGATACCAAGCATTTCTCTAAAACGTTTTACGTTTCTTCCCTGATGAATTTTCTGTTCCATAATGAATATTATTTTTCTGAAGGTTCAAAGATAAAGCTATCTGCACTAAAATGTCTTAATTTCAAAGATAAAAAAACATCTCATAGAAATGGCTTTTTTGTCAGATATTATATTCAAATTAGAAGGGAATATCAAGCTTATATCCTTTACCGCGTACAACAACAATTTTGATGTTCGGATCATTTCCCAGTTTTTTTCTAAGTTTTGATATAAACATATCCAGACTACGGCCCACAATAACGCCTTCATCTTCCCATATCTCTTTTTGCAGTCGGCTTCTCTCTATGGTCTTGTTGGGAGACAATGCAAAAATGAGCAATACACGGGTTTCCGTAACAGTCAGGTCTATTGTCTTTTCATTGATGATAAGCTTGCGATCGTTTGCATTGAACAATACTGAACCCAAAGTGAATGTAGTCCTGTGTTGACTTTCGGGTACATGTTTTTGTGGTTTAACTGATTTCAAAAAAATAAATCCAACAAATGCTAAAAATGAAAGTCCTCCAAGAAGATATCCGTTTTTTGCCGTAATAATGCCCGTTGGTTTAAACTTAATGTTAATCCTGTAACATGTTTTGGGCTGTTTTCTCCCAATACAAGCTACAATATCATCTTTCTTGTTTTTTGAGATAGCGTATCCGTAAGTTACGCTACCATTGTCACAATTAAGAACATTAACAATATAATTACTTGCGCCGGGAGCTTTGTCCAAAAAACGGCTGGTAATATTTAGCAGAGAATCTGGCTGAAAAGTAAAGTCATTCTCAAAATTGATTTGATATTCATTTTCGGCAATCTTTTTTACAGGAAGTACCCTTGATGTACTGTCACCCGACTGTAAAAGTAGTTCGTGTCCGATCCTGCGGAGTAAAACTTCTCTTCTCGAAATATCAAAATCATTATCATCTCCCATATCCAAAGCCACACAGATTACAGAGATAGACAAGAATACTATTAGTGTAAACAGGTATCTGCGTTTTCCATAAAGAAGTTTTTGGCTATTAAGCATATTGTCAATGTTTTATTTACAAAGTTTACATTTTTATTTACAATTTAAATCTATTAAACCGAAAAATGTCAAAGTAATTTTGCCGTATAAACTTTAAAGAGAGATATAAGTATGTTATTAATTAAACCGAAAAGAACATGAAAAAAATCATTTATGCGCTGATCTTATCGCTGGTTGCGGTAAGCGGACTGGTATTTGCGAATCGTGAAATCAAAACTGAAACCCCTAAAAAATTAACTCAAAAACCAATCTCTATTGCTGAGAGGAAAATTGCATTGAATAAATGGAAGGCTACGCCAGATGGTATTGTATTCAAAAAATGGGAAGAGTCTTCGGCAGGTAAAAAAGTGTATGCCAGTGAAGCAAAAATAAGGAAGTCCATTTATGATTATACCAAAATGGATGGAATTATAACCTCACTTTCTCTTCCACCGGACTCAAAATTAGGTTTCGGGATAATGGTAAGGATTAAAGGGGATGATTATATACTTAGTTTTGGGCCAGAAAACTTTAATGACGATGGATTTTGGCAATTACATGGTCTAAAAGTTAACGACAGAATAATTATAAAAAGCCATAGCGTATCGCATTCTCCCAAGTATTCCTACTCAATACTATCGGGTGATTATGTAGAACGAGATGGTAAGGTAATTTATAAACGTGTAATTCCTAAAGACGGTTGCTAGTAAATTAATTAGGAAATATATTCAAAATTTACGCTTTGTTGTGAGTGTCAATTTGAAAAATAAAAGCTTCAGAGAAATCTGAAGCTTTTGTCTTAGTGCTTAGGAGCATTCAAATAATTAGCCTGCTTATAAGTGATTTTTATAGAGTTGTTTGTATTTCTTTTGTAAGTCTGTCTAGTTCTTTTAATAAGGTAGGGAATCTAAATTCTCCCGCCATACTTTCGACTTTTGTAAATGCATCGTCCAAATCAATACCGATTGAAGTAATAAAAAGAGGTTTTTTACTATCGCCTCTAAACAAGCTTTTTTTGTCTTTATTTAGTGAGGCAAAGTTAGTTTTGGCAACACCAATTATTGGAATTTTCTCGTTTAGTTTTTCATATAGATATCCTCCTAAACCATATTTTTTATCATCATCCAGATAAATATACCCATCGACAATAATAGCGTCAATATTTTTCAGATCCATCTTTTGTAAAAGACTTAAGATACAAGGTAATTCTCTTCGATAAAATTCTCCTGGGATATAGTCTTCGATGTTATCAATTATTTCTGAATGTACTTTATAATCTTTGTCTTGATTCCATTGATTAAATTCAATACAAACGGTTTTAGCTTTTCCGTCAAAATAATAAGTGTCAAATGCTAAAAGCACAAAATTTTCTATCATAATTCTATTGGTTTTATTATATCCTCCGCTGGTGCGAATGTTTCGCTCGTGAACACAACTAAATGTTCACAAAGAAGGCTTTAAGTGTAGTTAAAATAAAAAAAGCTTCAGATTTCTCTGAAGCTTTTTTTTAGTAGCGGGAACAGGACTCGAACCTGTGACCTTCGGGTTATGAGCCCGACGAGCTGCCTACTGCTCTATCCCGCGATGTTTCGGGTGCAAAGATACACAGTAAATACGGTTATGCAAGCAAAAAATGAAAATATTTTTAAATATCTTGTTATTTAGTGTAAATTATTGGTTTGTAATTGGTTATGTTTCGTTTGTAAAAGTTTAAATTTTATATTTCAGTAATTCAGCATATGGATCTCCATTTAGACCTAATAAAAAAGCAAAAGCAGGCTCGGTTTTGTAACCCTTTTGTTTCAGTTTGATGATCTCAGATCGGAAAGTTTCACCTTTCGATTGCAGAATTTCATGTTCTATGAGCATGTGCAGATAGGCATTCTGTTGTTGAGTTGGAATGTTCTGCCCGAAAATTTCAAATTCAAAAGGGCCTATTCTAAAATTTGCAATAATCGATTCTCTGTTATCAATTACTGTTTCCCGAATGGTATAATTGTCTTTGTCTCCGAAAGTGACATGGAGTTTCGTGATAAATTCAGTTTTGTTTTTCCAGTAACAAATAATGTCCAGATCACTATTTTCAATATCGATCGCAATGGGGATGGTGCCTGCTAAAATAGGTTCGAATTCGGCAATATCAGACAAAATATGATGCTGAGTCAGGATTTCATAAGCCTGAATTTGTCTGTTATTTCCATTTTTTAGATAATCAATAGTGGTAAAATCGATCATTTACTATAGTTCTTTTCTTCTTTAATTTCATCTTTGAGTCTTTTGTTGATGTCGATTTTGGCATTGATAAAAACAAAAATGGTAGCTCCGTATTCTCTTGCATATTTGTTGGTGATCTCACCTGCAATACGGGAAGATTGAAAGAAAGGACTGGTTTCCTCAAGTTCAGCAGTTCTTTCCCAAGAGTTTTTAACTCTGATGACATTTTTGTAGGGTACATCAAGAACAAACCAATTGAGATAATCGGCATTAAAGGACACCGCTTTGATTCCTTTTTTAGAGTAATAGTTTATGGCTCCGGCTTGTCCGTAATTATCACAGAGTACCAGAGTTGTTTTAGGATTTGGAATTAGGGCATAAACAGAATCTGTTTTTCGGGCGAGTTCTTTCCAGCCCAGCATATCGGCAAAATCCTGTGGCAGTTCGTGGTCTTTTCCATCTTCCCAACGCAGCATTCCCAGTTTTTTATAGGCCTCCGGATTTTTTACGATGTATTCCGGACTTTTATTAGGAAAGGCTAAGTTGTACATGGGAATAAAAAACAATAATGGAAGGATGATGAAAATAGGTTTTAGATAACGTTTCCACCCTGTTTGCAGTACCTGAGAAAGAAAAACAGCTCCAAAAGCAATATAGACAGGGTACAAACCGATGGCATAATAAGCTTTGGCTTTGAAATACAGAAACACTGCCAGTGTAAAAACCATCGAAGCAAAAAAGAATCTGTATTTTTCGAATGGTTTGTAAAACAACAATGCATATAAAGCGGAAAGAATAACAAAGAGCGAACCGATAAAAAATAACAATTGCTTTTTTAAAAATTCCATTCGATCTACATTAACGAGCTGCGTTTCGGCCAATTCTTTCATGTGATGTACAATTGGGAAATGATTGTTGTATTGCCATAAAATATTTGGTAAAATCAGAACTAGCCCTAAAAGGAGACCCCAATAGAGTTTTTTTTCTGTAAATATCTTCCTTTGACTGGATAGGAGAAGAGAAGGCAGGAGCCCAATGATTAGAAAAAGAATGTTGTATTTGTTCAGAAAACCAAAAGCAAAGACAACAGCGCCAATGTAAAACCATTTTTTATTTTCGGTGGTCATGTACTGAACAATCACATAATAAAAAGAAGTCCAGCATAAGATGTCCAACGAGTTGGGCTGGTACAAGATATTGATTCGTAACAAGGTCGAAAATAAGATGCAGGTTGCACCTAAAATTAGGGCGTATAAGTTTCCTTTTAAAGCTTCAATCGTTTTCCAAACCATCAAGAGCGTTAAGACTCCAAAAAGGGCTGGGAAAAACTTTACCCAGAAAACGGAATTTCCAAGTAAAAGTATAAGGTAAGAAATCCATGAAGTAACCGGAGGGACCGATAAATATCCCCATGCCAAATGATGCGCCTGATCCAGATGCAGGTATTCGTCGCGCTGTAAATCATATTCGGGGCTTATTAAAAGGTATTGCAGTATAAATTTTAAAGCGATAAAACCGAGTAGAATGGCAGTTTTTTTGGTCATGGTGGTTTTTGGTTTTGGAGCAGTCGTGTTCTGTAATAGTTTAAAATTAAAGCTAATATAAGCTTATTTTGGGTTTTGTGGTAAGATTTGTTCTATTAGAATTCTTCTAAAATAGAACATAATTAACCGATAATAGGTTAAGATTATGCTTACAAATTGATTAGCTTGCATCAATCAATTATTTATAAACTAAAATGCTATTAATTATGGAACTGGAAAGTTTGAAATTAGACAAGTTTAAAGACAGAGCTTTAAAAAGAGAACAATTGTTTGTATTAAATGGTGATGGCGTTAAAAGCCCTGCAGGAACTATTTGTGACTGGCATGGAGGTAAGCTACAAAAATTCGATTATGGTTATGATAGTGAGAGAGGGGGACGTCTTACGTTTCATGACAGATGTAATGTGCGTCCATGTGATCCTGTTCTTACAAAGACCGGAGAGGATTTTGATGTATTACCATGATTTTTTTTCAGCAAAATGAATTCTGTATCTGAATGAGCCTGAATCTTCAAAGTACAGTTCAGGCTCATTTTGACACGTGCAAAATGGTTTAATTTAGTAAAATATTATTTTGAGAAAAGTAGTTTTAACACCCTTAATTATTCTAATAAATATTGTTTTTATCAATGTGGCGTTGGGACAAAACCAGATAAAATATAAAACGTATAATCAAGGCAATTTTGAAAAAAATAAAGTATTTGAGGAAGTCTATAATTTATGTAATTATAAAGATTATAGATGTTTTTCAAGCGTAAAAGATACTTTGACTTATTTTGTAGATGACCGAAATTATAAAGGGATTATCAATTATGGAGTAACCTTTCGCAGCAAGAATTATAGAAATTTTAATTTTGTAGAACATTTATCCATGTGTTTTTTAAAGGTGGAGGTGACGAAGTGTGATTATAATCCAAAAGATAATGTATTAAGTATTGAAGGTTTTGTCAGTGGGAATGACGATTGGGGTTGGAATGTACTCCTAAAAGGTAAAAAAGAAAAAAAGTATGTCGATATATTTCTTGGAGAAAAAACAGATACGATAAATACTCGTTATTTGGGAAAACTGGTTAATAAGGACTCTATAGAAGTAAAACTGAATAACAAAGAAACAAATGAATTTACAGTTCTGGACAAGTTTCCTGCTTTTTATTTTAAAAAATATTCACATTATCGAACGATTCTCGGAAACAGATTTCCTTTTAAAATAAGTGGGAAAGTTACATCCAAGACACTGCTCGTTTTTGGTTCAGGTGAAACTTATTCTGAGATTTTTGACTTGGGAGCTATGATTTTTGATCTGAAAAAGAATGATCTGAAAAAGAATGATCGGAGAAAAATATTAAAAAAAGAAGAATTGGATTGCAGACCTTTAATTCATGCTAATAAATTGATAGCTGACATTGAGAGGGAAAAAGTCCAAAAGCAAGAAATTAACTATTATACTTATACGCAGAATGCGGAGAATTTTATTTTGGCTAGGCAGTATGGTAGAGCTAAAGAACAGTACAATTTGCTCGCTCAAAAATATCCCGTACTATTTGCGAGAGATATTCATAATGCTATTCGTTGTGCCATACTATCAAGAGATTATAAAAATGCCTTTTGGTGGGGTGAAAAACTGGCTTTGAAAGGTATTGAGTTTCCGTATTTTAATTCTAAAATTTTTGCTGTTATGAGGAAAAATCCGGAATGGAAAAGTTTTAGTGTCAAATACGATTCCGTTTCTAAAAATACACAGCATAAATGGAACTTAAATCTAAAAAAGGAATTAACAAATTTACTTAACGAGGATCAGGCGGAGTATGGCTTGGAGAACCGAAAAAGTGCAAGAATATTGCATGAAACCACTGAAAGGGTTACCGGTAAGTTGATCGATTTATTAAAAAAAGAGGGCTACCCTTCCGAAGAAAAGATTGGCAGTCTTGTAGTAAGGGATACTGTTTTAGTCCCTTTTCCTTCTTTTAATGTTTTGATTATACATGCTTTACAACAAAAACCGGATAATCTTTCCATCTTAAATGAACTCCTTGATAAAAGCAGTAATGCTCTTGAATATGATGTTAAGAGACGTGTTAAGAATATGCTTGGAGAGGGTTCTTGCCTTCGTATCTACAAAGGCAATCTTTATAATTCGAAATCATGTGGAGGTAATGAGTTGGAAATTAGGAAAATAAGTTTCATGTTTAGTAACCCAAAGGGTTTTATCATGGATTATGGAAATTTTGTAATTGAAGCACACGATTCCAAATATCCAGAGGAAGTAGATGATTATTACAAACAGAATTACAATTTAATCATGAAACTTACGGATGACTGGGAGTTCTACGAAAAATAGTTTTTTCATGATTTTAATATACAGTAAAGATGTAGATGACTTTGTAAACAATGTGGTGGACTGTTTAGATCAGGATTTTGTAAGAATAGGAGAATCTGATAAAGCTGTAATTGAGAGCATGAATTTTAGTAATGAAAAAAGTTCTTATACTTTAAAAACGTCTTATTTAGAAAATATAGAATTAGAAGAGGTTCAAAGTATCTGGTTTAATGGTGGGGGCATTAATTCAGGGGAGAGCAACTACGAAAATAAATGTTATGAAGTTCTCAATGATGCTTTTGTGTTACAAAAGCCGGTGAGAAAAATTGGAAAAAGAATAGCTGATTTTGAAACCAATCGCCTTGATATGATGCTCGAAGCAAAAGCACAAGGGCTCAAAATCCCGCATACGTTAATTAGCGGGAGCAAAGAAAAACTAAAAGATTTTTATGCTGTATTTGATACTAAAAATGGTATAATTTCAAAAAGAATCCTGGATATACTTTATTATCAGGACGAAGAGTTTTTGTATAATTTTAATGTAACTTTTCAAATAACAGCTGAAATTCTGGACAAAACGCCTGATGAATTTGCGATCTCATTTTTTCAGGAAAGGATTATAGCCGATTTCGAAATTCGAGTTATTTACATAGATGGTAACTTTTATTCTACCGCAATTCACAATTTTGACCATGCCATAGACATCAGAACTAAATTTGTAGAAATGCATAATATTAGAATGGTTCCATTTAAATTGCCTGCCGACACTGAAGAAAAACTTGCAAAGGTTTTTGAAAAATTTAATCTAAATTATGGTTCGGCAGATCTGATGTATTGTAAAGACGAATACTACTTTCTTGAAATAAACCCAACAGGCCAGATAAGTTTTATCAATAATGCCTGTAACTATTACTTAGAGAACAAACTAGCAGATATTTTGAAGAATGAAAAATAAAAAGCCTATCAATATTTTTAACGGTTTAAAAACGAAAGTGGAGAGAGAAACTCAACCTCAAACGGAGCCTAAAAACAATCTGATTACTATTCAGGCTTACCAAAACTCCAAAAATATCTCTAAACCTTTCGTCAAACCTATCTCTAAAATAATCTAATTTGAAACCCACTAATTTTGTTCTTTTTGCAGATTGTATTCCTGTTAAAGGAAGTAGCAGAAGCATTATTTGTGACACTAAGAATAACATTTTTTATTTTATTCCAAATGGTTTATATGATATTTTGGAAGTCTATAATGGTAAAACGATTGAAGAGATAAAAAACGATTTTAAACATCAATATGATGAAATAATTGACGACTATTTTGATTTTTTGATTGCTAACAAACTTATCTTTTTTAGCTCAAATCCGGACTTATTTCCTAAAATGAGTACCCATTGGGATTCTCCTTCTCTTATAACCAATATCATTATAGATTATGATGACATTATTCATGACTTTAATACTCTGGTTCCTCAATTTGAAACCTTAAAATGTTCTTATATTCAGCTGCGATTTTATAAACATGTGAGTCTTGCCTGTATAAAAAGTATCGTTGAAACCTTAAGGAAGGAAAAATCCCGAATTGTTTCAATTGACTTTATAGTACCCTATAGTGAAAGTTTTGATTTCGATGAAGTAAACAGAATACTTTTAGATAATAGAAGAATACATTCTATTATCATTTTTAATTCACCATATGACAAAAGTTACAATTCCCTGAATCAAAAAATGGGTTATTTAACGCTGGTAAAAAGAAATGTAATGAATGAAAAACATTGCGGAATAATAAATAACGAATATTTCTATTCAAACATTAAACTTTTTAGCGAATCACAGCACTATAACACCTGCTTAAACAAAAAACTCTCTATCGATAAAGAGGGTAATATAAAAAATTGTCCCTCAATGTCATTAAACTTTGGTAGTATAAAAGACACAACGTTAGAGAAAGCATTGCATCACAAAAACTTTAAAAAATACTGGAATATTACCAAAGACCAAATAGCGGTTTGCAAAGATTGTGAGTTTAGACATATTTGTACAGATTGTCGTGCCTATATCGAAGAGCCTGATGATATGTACTCAAAACCTTTAAAGTGCGGTTATGATCCTTACAACAATAAATGGTCGGAGTGGAGTACTAATCCTTTAAAACAAAAAGGTATTGAATTTTATGGTATGAAAGTATAGTCTGTTAAGCGGAATATTTTTTTAGTTTAAAAACTAACATACAAAGCTTCAGAGAAATCTGAAGCTTTGTATTCAATTAGAATGACGATTAGTTTGCTCTGCTTCTTTCTTCTTCATTACCAAAATCACGTTGTTTTGATTTGATACTTTGGTTTCCGAATTTATAACTCAATGAAATTCTGAAACCTCTTGTGTCTGAATAGCTTTTTACATTGGTTTTAATCTGGTTGGAATCGTAAGAAATCAATGGTTTTTGTGCGTTCAGTAAATCTTCGCCAATGATGGTAACCGAAAGATTTTTATTGAACGTTAACAGCTTAACAGAGATGTCAAGAATATTCAAAGTCGAGATATTAAAGATCTGATAACGGCCAGGCAGCTGTAAACCATAATTTAAGCCAAGAAATAAGGTTTTGTTGCTGTTGATGGTAAAATCATTATTGCTGTAAAGGTATCCGTTATAACCATCGATTGACTGAATAAAAGCGGTTTTTGATTTTACATTCTGATAGTTTAAATTGAATCCGGTAAAGCTGTTCCACCACGACCATTTGTTGAAATTATAAGAAGTCGAAAGTCCAATTTGGTAAGTATTAGCATAGTTTAAAGGCGTGTTTCTCGTAACATTTGTACTCGGATCGATGATCGATAATTCCTGTCCAAAATCGGAAACCTGAGAGAAATAAACGGAACTTACCCATTTTTGATTTCGGATAAACGAAAACTCAAAATTATCAATTAATGAAGGCTTTAAATATGGATTGCCTTCGGAGTAATAATACGGACTTGTTTTAATGACAAAAGGATTCAAATAATCAAAATCAGGTCTGCGGATTCTTCGGCTGTAGTTTAAGGAAAAAGAATTGTTTTCGTTTGGAACATAAGTCAGGTAAGCTGTTGGGAATAATTTGATGTAATTGTTAGTGTTCGTTTGATTCAAATTTTCAGAATACCCTTTGGTTTGAGTTGCTTCGATTCGTAAACCAATTTGAGTTTCCCATTTTGAATTTATTTTTTTACTTCCGGAGAAATACAAAGCCTGATTGTACTCTTTATAATTGAAAACATTGGACTGATTGGTGTTGAAAACGGGAGTTCCGGTTTCGTTATCGTACACGATCAGATTGTTGTTTGTATTCGTATGGAACGTTTTCGCTCCAAAACTAAGATTTGCCCAGTCGTACGGTAAAGAAATATCAATATTGGCCGAATAATTTTTGATGGCATTGACATTTGAATTTGTCGAAGAAAAGAAACCTCCGGGGATATTATTTTGATTGCGGTCCAATTCATTTCCTGAAAAGAAACGATAATCTTTTTTGTTGTAATCAAAATAATCCAAATCCATCGAAATGTTTTTTCCTAAACTGTCTAATGCAATCGAATTATGAAAGTTAACGGCATTCATTTTCGGGTTATTTTTAGCATTGGCATTCGAAGCGATATAGGAATCCGTCATTCCGTTTGCATTATCATAAATAGTGGTAAAAGGATTGTTTGCATTTACTTTATCCGTAAAACTGCCAAGGTATTTAAGTCCGGTGCTCCATTTTTCGGTTACTTTATAATCAAAACCAAGGCCTAAGCTTAAAACATCTGCTGTCGATTTGTTTTGAATTTCCTGTTTCCAGGTTTCGTCTTTGTAAAAAATAGTACTTTCAGAAGTTGTCAGTAATTTTTGTTTTCCTTTGCTTACCGAAGCCTGAGCAGAGAGTTTATCATGATTGTACGTAAACAACCCGTTTACGTTTCCGCCTGCGTATGTTTTTTGGGTGTAAGAAGTTCCAAGATTAGCATTCCATGAGTTTGCTTTTGCCGTTTTCAGTTTAATATTAATAAGACCGCTATTGCCTTCCGCATCATATTTTGCAGACGGAGTTGTAATTACTTCAATACTTTTAATATTATCAGACGGAATTGATTTCAGAAATGCCGCCAGATCTTCCTGAGGCATTCTTTGCAAACGATCGTCAACCATTACTAAAATTTCTCCTTTACCTACAATCGAAACAACCTCGTTTTGAACCCTTACGGTAGGTGTCGCTTTTAAAGCATCTAAAGCGGTTCCTCCGGTAGCTGTTACAGAATTTTCGACGTTAAAAACAAGTCGGTCCACTTTTTGTTCGATTAGTTTTTTTCTTGATTTCAGCGTTACACCTTCCAGCTGTACTGATTCTTTAATTTCAATGATACCCAGATCCGTATTGTGATCAATTGTAATTTCGCGGTTCATATATTCTGTGCCAAATTGTTCCAATATCAAACGGTAATTTCCCTTTGGAATTTTCAGAACAAAACTCCCCAAACTGTCGGTTGAAGCCTGAGCGGTTAAAGTTTTTTGAGGATTGAATAAACTGCCGATGATGAATTCAACAGCTGCTTTATTTTGATTGATCACTTTTCCCTTAAGTTCATATTGCTGAGCAAAAGAATACGTTTGAAATAAAAAGGCAAGTATTAAAAGACTACTATTTTTCATGGTTTTTAGATTAATTACGCTGCAAAACTGCGCTGAAAAAATGCCTAAAACTACTTTTATCGACAAACCCCCGCGATTAATCTACAAACCCTGTTTTGGACTTTTTTATGAATGCATATCTTTGAAAAAAACAAAAAGATGTATAAAGGAACATTGTCAAAAAAAGTAGAAGTATTCACTCACATCATATATTGGCTTTTGATGGGGTATTTCACCTTTGTTAAAAATCTAATCCAGGCCAAAAATTACACTCCGGATCTGTTCCTGTGTACGTATATGATTGTGTTTGTACTAACCTTTTATTTTCATTATTTCGTGGTGATGAGACTGGTTTTTAAATCCTTTCAATGGAAAAGATTTTTTGCCGGAGTATTGGTTTCGTACTTGTTTTTTACAGCCTTACGATGGCTGTTGGAGCAGGAGATAAGTCAAGTTTTATTTCATAGAATCAATTACATTAATCCAACTTTTTTTAATTATATGGAAGATAATCTGCATTACAGCAGCATGACTGTTATTCTTAGTTCATTGCTTTGGTTTGTAATTTATTTTATTCGTTTGCTGGAGTATAATCAGGTTATTCTGGAAGAAAGTAAAAACACCGAAATCAAATTTTTGAAAGCACAGATCAATCCGCATTTTATCTTTAATACCCTGAATAATATCTATTCGATGGTGTATTTTCAATCCGATAAATCGTTGATGGCAATTGAAAAATTAAGCCAGATCATGCGTTTTACCACCTATGAATCTCAAAAAGAAAAGATAAAACTGGCAGATGAAATAGATTATATAAAAGCCTACATCGAACTCGAACAATTAAGACATCAGGACAGTGCTTTTATTGATTTCAGAATTGAAACTCAAAATAGTTCCGAAGAAATTCCGCCTTATATCCTGTCGCCTTTAATTGAAAATGCTTTAAAACATGGCGTAACATCCAACGAAAAACCAATTTTAATCGAGTTACGCTTAGAAGATAGGAAGCTTAATTTTAAAGTAGTCAACGATATTGCTGTGCAAAAGAAAGACAAGTTAGGAGGTATTGGATTAAATAATTTGAGAAAGAGGCTGGAAATTCATTATCCGCAGAAACATCAAATAAAAGTAGTCAATCAAAACAACCAGTTTACAGCTGAACTTGAAATAGAATTAAAATGAAAAAAATAAATTGTATTATATTAGACGACGAACCTTTTGCAGTAAAACTAATGGCCGACTATGCTTCTAAGGTCCCGAGATTAAATGTTTTATATGCTGATTCAGATGTTTTTAAAGCCATTGAAATCTTAAATAATGAAGTTGTTGATCTGGTGTTTATCGACATTCAGATGCCACAATTAACCGGAATAGAATTGATGCAGATGTTCAATCAGAAGCACAATTTCATCATCACCTCTGCGTATCCGGATTATGCTTTAGATGTTTTTCAGTTTCATGTTATAGATTATTTACTCAAACCAATCGTTTTTAATCGTTTTTATCAGAGTGTTGAGAAATTTATCCGCTGGCAGGAAACCATGCAAAATCAGCAAACCGATGATTTTCTGTTTGTAAAAGCTGATAGAAAGCATCATAAAATAGCCACCGAAAATATTCTTTATATTGAAGGACTTAAAGACTACATCAGGATTCACACCAAAGGCGAAAAAATTATGGTTTTGGAAAACATGAAAGATATACTCGAAAAACTTCCCCTAAATCAATTTGTTCGTATTCATCGATCGTACATTATTCCAAAAAGTAAAATAAAAGTAATCGAAGGCAATCAGATACAATTGACCAGTGGGGAACAGCTTCCTATTGGGGAAACTTATCGGAAACTGGTGAGTGACTGGCTGAGTTAATGGTCTGAAAACTACAATTGAGGCACTTTATATAAACGAACAACAATTAATCTTAAAACCTGTGAACCAAATTCACAGGTTTTTTTATGCTTTTATTTGTAAGAATACACCGATTGTTTCTTGGGGGATACCAGTTGTTTCTTTTGAAATTAATCTCGGGATTTTATCCTATACATTTGGTACAATTACGAAGAGAAAAAGTCATAAAAACAAAATTTTTGTACGCCATCAATTTTTTTTCTTTGTGAAGAATAGTAATTGTTGCCACAACACCCTGAAAATACCACTTTAGCAGGAAACTATACCCCAATTTTTTGTTGATACATTAAGAAACCAAAATGCAATTTATTTACAGTATTTGTTCGAATTGTATAATGGCATTTGCTATTTAAATACCACAACTTTTGTTTTAAGATAATAAGAAGAAAGAACTTAAAAGATTCTTTTATTCTTATACGATCAATTTCCCTGACTAACCAAAACCATTAATTGTATATAGTATGAAGAAAATGACTATAATGAAAGCCCGAACGGCATCTCTATTTTATTTAAAACAAACTTTGAAGGTTAAACTAACCGCATTTTTAATTATTGCTTCAATATGCGATGCTCAATCCGGAAACTATGATCGGAATATTAAAATTTCAAAAAAGCTTCCCCTTTATGGCCTTATTGGAAAAAGTGCAGACCAGAAGAAGATTCAGGGTGTCGTAAAAGACAATAAAGGCATGCCTTTGACCGGAGTAACAGTTTCAGTAAACGGCAGTAAACAGGGAACAGTTACTAATTTTGATGGTAAATATGAAATTGCTGTAAATGAAGGTGATGTAGTAAGTTTTAGTTTTGTAGGTTTTGAAACTAAAACGATTAAGATTACCAATCAGGTTTTACTTAATGTTATTCTTGAACCCAGTACCAATAAACTGGATGAGCTTGTTCTGGTAGGTTATGGCAAGATGTCTCGCGACAAAATTACAGGAGCTGTAACAAAATTGGATACCAAAGTATTAAAGAATACGCAAAATGTATCTTTTGCAGATGCTCTTATTGGAGTCGTTCCGGGCTTGTTTGTTCAGGAGAGCTTTATGTCGCCGGATGCACCACCTTCGATTTTGCTAAGAGGTATTGGTTCGATAAGCGCCAGCACAGACCCTCTGATAGTTGTAGATGGTGTGCAGATGCCCAGATCAGGATTAGGTGCTTTTGCCTTAAATGCTGCAGGCATACAGGAGATTAGTGTTTTAAAAGATGCGGCATCAACCTCTATTTACGGATCTAAAGGAACCAATGGAGTGATAATGATAACTACAAAAAGAGGAAATAGAAACAGCAAATTACAGGTGACTTTTAACACAAGACTTGGTATTAAAACAGCTGATCAATCCTTTACGAACAGTTTAATGAATGGATCCCAAAAATTAGATTTTGAAGAGTCAATGGGTTATTACAAAGCAAATCCGGCATTACTTCAAAGCAGAAGAGCATTAGGTAATAACGTAAATTGGGCAGATTTGCTTTTAAAGAATGAAATAAATAGGGAAAATGATATCTCTTTTTCCGGAGGTTCAGATAAAGCCAATTATTATACTTCTGTAACGTATAATAATGTCAATAATATTTTTGGCGGTCATTATAAGAGATATACCGCATCAACTCGTGTTGACCTTGATTTGGGAAAGAAATTAAAAGTAGGATTTTCAGGAAACTTTAGTAATGTAAATGAGCAGGACGGACGCACCGTTGGATCTCCTTTTTCAAATTCATTCTTACTAAATCCTTGGTTAACTGTCCGTGATGATAAAGGAAATCCGTTAAGACTTCTGGATATTGCCAGTTCTTCCGGAGTTTCATACAATCCATTATTTATCAGAGAGAATACAAATACAAATGCCATTCGAAAAAATATTGGAGGAAGCGTAAATTTAACTTATACACCTTTCAAATGGCTGATTCTGAATGGGGTTTTAGGGGCTAACTATAACAACTCAAAGAACAGTAATTATGAAAATGTAATTGTAAAAGGGGGAACATTAAGTATTACTAATGGTGATAATAATAATTATACGGGAACAGTAACGGCTACTATAGCAAAGAAGTTTCTAAAACATAGTTTTGATTTGGTACTGGGCAATGAAGTTAATGAATACGAAACCAATAGTCTTAATATTTTGGCTAATACTTTTAACTCCGATGCCATACAAATAGTGAGTGCGGCAAAAAACGTCACTTCAGTTACACAACAAAAATCACAAGCGGGTTCGTTGTCCTATTTTTCACGACTAAATTATAACTTTGATAACACTTATAACCTGTCATTATCTTTTAGAAGAGATGGTTCTTCCCGTTTTGGAGCGAACAACAAATATGCAAATTTCTGGTCTTTAGGTACTTCATGGAATGCTCATAAAGATTTATTTCAAGATAATAAAACGATTAGTTCTTTAAAATTACGAGCCAGTATTGGTACTTCCGGAAATGACTTTATTGGAGATTTTGCTTCCCAATCCTTATATAGTTACTCTAGTCAAAACATTTATGCAGGTAGTACCGTGCCATATCTGTCACGGGGAGAAAATCCAAATTTAACTTGGGAAAAGAATTATAATAAGAACTTTGGTATCGATTACGGATTGTTTAATAATCGTATTTCCGGAACTGTTGATTATTATATTAGAGATACCAGAGATCTATTAAATAATAAGCCAATTCCGTTAACTTCAGGTTTTAAAGAGTTGATCTCTAATATCGGAAATTTTAGAAATGAAGGCGTTGAGATTAGTCTTCACACGGTAAATTTAAAAGGCAAAGATTTTAACTGGACTACTGATTTTAATATTGCATTGAACAAGGGAACCGTTTTGGCCTTGTCAGACAAAAAGGATATTCTTTCTAATTCGGGATCTACCGTATTCCAGGAAGGAAGTGCTATACGATCTTTTTATATTGCAGATTGGGCTGGTGTAAATCCGGTCACGGGTTTTAATCAGTACAGAACTCAGGATGGAACGCTAGTGGATTACAATACCAATAAAACAACAAGCAACCTAACAGCAATTACTACTATGAGACAAGTTAGCAACAAAACTGCTATGCCTAAATATTATGGAGGTTTAACCAATACGTTCAGATACAAACAACTTGACCTTTCAGTTTTGATCTCTTATGCAGGAGGTCATTATGTTTTGAATGAAGGAATCTATAACTTATATAACAATCCGGGGTATAATCAAAGTACAGCTGTGCTTAATGCGTGGAAAAATCCGGGAGATCAGTCAAATATAGCTGTAAGACAGGTGAATACAGCCAATCCTAATGCATTACTGGAATCAGATTACAGATATTCTACTCAGTTTTTAGAGAATGCCAGTTATATTAAATTGAAAAACGTTGCTCTGGGATATACACTTCAGAAAAGTGTTTTAGAGAAAACGGGGATTGAAAATCTTAGAATTTATGTTCAGGGACAAAATCTTTTTACCAAAACGGCTGTAACCTATATTGATCCGGAATATGCCACTGCGGCTGGAGGCATTGGACTTTCTTCATCCATTGTGAGAGCATATTCTCTGGGACTTAATGCTAGTTTCTAATAAAAACAACACACAAAATATATTGTTATAAAAGCTTATCCGCTAACAATAATGATAAAAGAATATTTATTCAACAGAAAAAAAATGAAGAACAACATATGAAGACAAATATAAAATTATTTTTTTCGGCAGTGATAGTTACTTTTTTTAGCAGCTGCTCTAATGATATTATCAACAAAGAACCTCTGGATCAATTGGCTCCGGAAACACTTTTTCAGACAGAAGGCGGTTTTAGAAGTGCCTTAGACGGCGTTTACGCCGTTATGAAACAAGATTTCTACGGGTATTATTTTGGAATTTATACTATTCCGGAAGCTATTAGTGACGATCTTTTAGGTTCTTCAAATTCAAAAGACTTCAGTTTTGATAACAGTTCAGGGAACATCTATCCACTGGCATACAATAGTACAACCGGTAATGTGGAGGGATTTTGGAGAATTTCCTATCAGGCCATTAATAGTGTGAATACGATTATAAAAATGGCAAGAGCCAGTTCGCTACCTAATAAAAATGCTTTCTTGGGAGAAGCGTTAGGTATTAGAGCCCTATTGTATTACAATTTATACCGCTTTTATTCTCCTGCTTATACTATTGATAAAAAGGCTTTGTCAGTACCTTATCGATTTGAAACAGATAAATTATTAGATGTAAAACCCAGAAACACTACAGCTGAAGTAATTCAGTTTATTCAGGCCGACTTGAATGAAGCGGCAGCTTTAACTACCAATACAGTTAACTCCTATAGAATTTCTAAGACGGCTATTTATGCATTAGCCGCCCGCGTATGTCATGAGACAGCTGATTACAAAAATGCAATTGTATACAGTAATCTGGCATTAACAGATGCCAGATATAAATTAGATAACACACTGGCTGCTTTGCAAAAGGAATGGGATAAGGATGATTCCGGTGAAATTATTTTCAGAATACGTTTTGAAAATACTGAAATGGGACAAAATGCGGCACTTTTTGCCATACCGGTTCTTTCAAGTTATCCTTATTTAGTATCGACCGATTTAATCAATCTTTACGATAAAACTAAAGATTTACGATTTACAGTATATTTTAAAAATCATCCTACTATCGCAAACAGTTATTATCCTAAAAAACAAGCAGGAACCCGAACAACAAATGCCTCGGCATCAGATCCCGGTAATATAGATTTAAAACTAATGAGAGTACCAGAACTATACTTAATATTGGCAGAATCGTACTTACGGGGTAGTGACAATGCATCAGCATTAATTAACCTCAATAAATTGAGAAATGCCAGAGGGTTAGGAGATTACTCTGGAGCTGATCTGGGTAAAGAAGTTTTAAACGAGAGAAGAAGAGAATTAGCCTTTGAAGGCTTTAGATTTACCGATCTTAAAAGACTTGGATTAGGCTTTAAAAGAGCAGATGGTACCGGTTTATCAGCGAATGCTAATCGATTTGCATTGCCTATCCCGCAGACTGAAATTGATCGTTCCGGCATTGCACAAAATCCGGGGTATTAATCTATTATCAATATTATAAAAACTCTCTTGTATGCAAAAAAAACTGGTTCTAATCTTTTTGTTTTCGGCATTTAACCTAATAATCGGGTACTCACAAAAGGAGGTAAACATAAAAGTAACAATACTGAAGAACGGATTTGTTTTTGACGATAAATTTGACTTAAAGACAGGCAGTATCATTATTAAAGGGAATCAAATTGCTGATATCTTGTATACTGATAATTTTAGCGAGTATCCCGGAGCAACAATAATTGATATCACCGGAAAATATGTTATGCCCGGATTAATAGATGCACACGTTCATCTGGCAACAGCTCCTAATCTCACTAGAGAAAAGAGTACTAAATACATGGAGGATCAGCTTTCTAAAATGATTTATGCCGGTATAACAACGGTTAGGGATATGACAGGAAATGCAATTATTCTTGCGGATTACAAACAAGTGAGTACCCTGAATCAACTGCCGGCGCCTTCCATTTTTTATGCAGCTCAGTTTGCAGGACCAGATTATTTTAATTCGATGAGAAAGTATACTACAGAAAAAGATACCCCATGGCAACGTACTATTACTGATACCACAAATATTAAAATGGTCGTGGCAGAAGCAAAAGGGGCAGGTGTAACCGGAATAAAGATATATAATGATTTAAGTGCCCGCATGATTAGAAAGATTGTAAAAAAAGCAAAAAAAACAGGGATTACAGAGTTGGAGCCATGCAGCAGTATTCCCTGCCACACCAACAGATGTTGCTGCTGCCAAAGTAAATTCGATGTCGCATGCCTTTGATATACCCTATGGATTTTCTTCAGGGAAAATGGATCACTCGAAAAAAATACCAGCCATCGATACTACAAAAATGGACAAGTTGTTACTCCTGATGAAAGCAAACAATGTGATACTGGATGCAACCAATTACATGGGAAACAACAATAAACTTTTTGATGGGATGAAAATAACTAAAAGAGCTCATGAACTTGGAGTTAAGGTTTCTACAGGAACAGATTGGCCTTATTTATTCGAAAAAGATAATATTGTTCCGTTATTCAAAGAGATAAAGATATTGACAGACAGCTGTGGTTTTACCAACAAAGATGTTCTGATAAGTGCTACTAAAATTGGAGCAGAGAGCATTGGGGTAGAAGACAGAGGTGTCATAGCTGTGGGTAAACGCGCAGATCTTTATATAACCAATTCTGATCCTGTACAAAATATTGAAAATCTAAAAGACGGTTTTATGACCGTGAAGTCCGGAATTATTTATAAGAAAGAATAATTTTCCGGAACTCCTTAAAAAAGAAATGTATAATAAAGTTTAAAAGAAAAATCTAATGAAGAAATGGTATTGTTTAAGAATTATAATTCTTATTCTTAGTTTAAATTGTTTTGCACAGAAAAGCACAAAAGACTATGTGACTTTGTCCGGAAAAATTACAGATAAAAATTCAGATTCTTTGCTTGTTTTTAAGAACAGAACTCCACTTAAAAAAATTAACGTTAAGAAAGACGGGACTTTTTCTGATACACTTAGCGTAAAAGAAGGTTACTATGGACTATTTGATGGTAAAGAGCAAGGTTTCTTTTATCTTAAAAATGGTTACAATTTGAAAATTACTTTTGACACCAAACAATGGGATGAAACAATGACGTGCAAAGGGGAGGGAGCTATACCTAACAACTATTTATTTAAGAAAGCCTTGTATACTGAAAAAGCGACTGCTGATAAATCTATTTTTAAATTAGAGAAAGATGAATTTATCACCAAAATAGATGAAATTGTGGCGGGTTATCAAAAACTTATTGCGGAGACCAAAGGACTGGATGCTTCTTTCATTGCGTTTGAAAAAAAGGATTCCGAAGAATTCAGAAAAAGTTGTGTCGCCAGATATAACAAAACTACCAACCTAAAAAAACACCAGGAGGAAATTCTTCCAAAAGGAAAAGTTTCGCCAAAATTCTTCAATTATGAGAATTTTGACGGCTCCAAAACTTCTCTGGACGATTTTAAAGGTAAGTTTGTTTATATTGATCTATGGGCCACCTGGTGTGGGCCGTGTAAAAAAGAAATTCCTTTTCTTAAAACTGTTGAAAAAGAATTTCATAATCAGAATATTGTATTTGTCAGTATTTCGACTGATCGCGTAAAAGATCATGATAAATGGAAAAAAATGGTGGGAGATCTTCAATTAACGGGTGTACAATTGTTTGCTAATGGTGATACTTCTTTTGAGGCTGCCTATGAAGTAAGTGGCATCCCAAGATTCATCCTGATAGATCCGCAAGGCAATATTGTAGATCCAAATGCCCCAAGACCATCAGATGAAGGATTAAAAAACTGGTTAAAAGAAGCTGGTGTTCGCTAGTTTATTTCGTAAGTAGAGAAGGTTAGCTTACATCATTTTGCCTTCTTTGACATATTCTTTTTTAATCCCTTGAAGAAGATGATGTAGATTAATATTTTCGTTTTGATCTTCTAATGTTCGCAGACAGGCATATTGAATAATGTTTACAATATTAGCACCGGTAATCTCGTATTTTTTTGAAATCTCACTAAGGTTTACATCTTCAGCAATTTTGATTCCTTTAGGCAGGTTGTTCTCCCAAAGTTGTAAACGTTCACGGGAAGAAGGTACCTCGAATTCGATTATGGATTGAAATCTTCGGGTAAAGGCTGTGTCAATATTGGTCTTAAAATTAGAAGCCAGAATAACTAAACCCGGATGATTCTCGATACGCTGCAGCAGGTACGACACTTCCTGATTGGCGTATTTATCATGAGCATCTCTTACATTAGTTCTTTTTCCGAAAACGGCATCGGCTTCGTCAAAAAAGAGAATCCAGTCTTTATCGGCTGCTTTGTCAAAAAGGGAGGACAGATTTTTTTCGGTTTCGCCAATGTATTTCGAAATCACCATAGACAAGTCAATTCGGTAGACATCTCTCTGTGTATATTTTCCAAGAAGTGAGGCCGTAAGAGTTTTCCCGGTTCCCGGTGCACCATAAAACATGACTCTGAAACCTGGTTTAATTGTGGCTTTCATGTTCCATTCGTGGAGCAGAATCTCATTAAATTTAAGCCAGGTTTCTATTTCTTTAATTTGATTTAAAGTCGAAGAATTGAGGACAAGATCACCCCAGTCTAATGCGGTTTCAATTAGCTGAGCAGGGAAAATGCTGCTAAGCTGAGGTTTTAGGATTTTTCCGGTGATGAATTTTTCGATGTATTCGTCTTCAAGAATCAGTAAACCACTCAGTTTAGGTTCTCCATTTGGAACAGATTCTATTTTAATAATTCTTTTTTGATAAAGAAAGGATTGATTGTGCAGGTAATTATAGAAAGAAATTCGGGCGTCAAGATCATTTCCCGCTATCAGAAACTGAGCGGTTTCGCCTGTTGGTAAAATACCACGGTGGTTTTTTGATTTTACACCTCCAAATTCGGGTAGTTCTCCTCCGTTGGGTAAATATTCCGCAATAATCGAACTTAAAAAGTCAGGTTTGATATGGTGTACAAGAGCTAATCCCAATAAGAGAGTATCTGTTTGGGTGAGGTTATTTTCAATGATAAATTCGTTGATAAACCCGTTGGAATCCAGTTGAATTAAAACAGGTTTTGCAGTTGGGTTTTCGGCTTGAAAAAGTGTATCAAGCTGAAATTGAAATTGGGTTTTAAGAAACTGAAGTATAAGTTCCATGATCTTTTTGTTTTGACTATTGTTATTGAATTTATAATCGGGACTTTATTTTTTTAATTTTTAAGAAAATCGATTAGATTAAGAGCAGGAAAACAGTGTTCAATTCCCTTTAAAATATCTTTATACAAGGGATTTTTTTCAGTGTATTCATCAATAAACAGGTTTTGCCATCCGCTAATTCCTCCACAACTATATAGTTTTTCTATGAATATCTCGAAAGAAAGGTTTATTTTTTGAGGTTCAAAAGAGGAAGAAATAATATAAAGACTAATTTTTTCATTTTCAATAGAAAAAACAGTATCTCCGGACTCTTCAATTATTAAAGGATAAAACTTACTCAGTTTTTTTTCAAAACTTTTATCCGCATTAATGAACTTAAAGTAGTTATTATCCCAAATTCTTTCTTGAGCATGAAGAACTCCTCCAAAAATGGTTTCAATTGGCAGCATTTGAAAATTAGCGAAGTAGGTTTCTGATTTCCAGTTGATTTCCAGTCCATTTCTTCGATAATGATACAAAACAAAATTGGTGTTTAGTTTGCCTTTTATTGCGATTTCGGCTCTTCTAATTTCAATGTTGGAGCACCCAAGGTTTTCTTTATGTACTGTAATTTTATGATTTTCCGGTATTTTAAATTTAGCACCTCCAATAGAAGGGAATGATTTTGTTTTGGTGTCTGAATCACTAAAGAACGACTCAAGTATTTCAGGTCTCAACTTTGTGTTGACTAAGTAGTAAAAGAAATCGTTATTGTATTTGGTGAAGTGATTGAAAACCTCCTCTGAGATATAATTCTGCCAATGGTAAAGTCCACCTGTCTTAATTCCTAAATTCAAGTAAGATTCTAAAGTACAGTTTAATGTAACTTCGTTAAAATCGGGGCTCATTCTTATGATTTCGTAATTTTCCTTTATTGGCTTTATGAAAGTTACAAATTTGTTAATGATGTCGACATCAAAAGGGATGTATCCTTTTTGTATGAAGGCTGAATATTCTTTAAGGTCTGTTTTCTCTACTTTTGTCAAATAATCTGACAATGTTTCTAATTTGGGAATATTAAGTTTACCAAAACACAAAATATCAACATCAGAAAACCATGATATAAAAAGTCCATTTGTAGTTTTATAAAATGATAATAAAGAGTCGTTTAAATTTAATTCAGCAGCTAGTTTTTTTAATTTACTGCCGGCCACAGGAGGACTTAGTTTTACAGTATGAGAGTGATCCTTCTTTAGCATTAAATCTGAAAGTTCTTTTATTTCAAGAAGTATATTTTCCATAGTTAGAATTTTAATACGTTAGCATTGACCATAATTGGGATGATGTTTTTTACTTCATTTAATCTGGTTATGGTTTCTGGTGTTCTGCGGCCTGACGGAGTTGATGGAGCACTTACTTCAGCTGTTATAGCATTTCTAAAATCAGTAACATTACTGTATGTTCTACTTCTTATGATATCCATTACGGTATCAGTTAGAATACTTTCAAATGATGAGCTAAGCTGTGAGTCAACCCTATATTTATCTCTTGGTTGAAGCGAGTTGTAGGCTCGTACAATTTCACTTCTGGTACCCACTCCAATTACAGGAGGATTAACCGAATTCCAGTCAGGCAAATCAATATCCAAACCGGCATCCACAAATTTATTTCCTAATTCCCAGCTTCTATTGACGTAATTGTACTCCCAGGCTTCAAATTTTATATGCTGAGCGTAGTTATCTCTTGTGACTCTGTTAGTAGGATCCTTGACGTCTAAAGGTCCTCCTAAGGGAGCACTAACATTAGCCGGGAAAGGTCCGCTGTAATAACTGTCTACTTCAGCAACAATTTTCACTACACCTTGTTTTGTTGGATCATTGGGGCGACTTCCAATTAAGTTTTTTACAGGATCATCAAACCTGTTATCATAAGAAGAATTGTTTGATGTTGTTCCCGGTGTTAGATTTTCAGGAACTCCAAATCCTCCAAAACCCTGATTGATAAGATGGAGTCTTTTCCAATGACCGGCACCCCTTGTCAGACCTCCCGTTTGAATGGCTTCCCAGCCTTGTACAAATGAACCTCCGGGCTCCGTACCACCCGATCTGTTTGCCGATAGTAAAGTTACCTCTGCCTTATGTGCTTTGTTGCCTTGTGGCTGATAATTATATACCGGATTTGCAGGTAAATATCGTCTGAGATTACCTCTGATATGACTCATCATCTCACTGAGTTCTCTCATTTTTGAGTTTAAATTAGGGATGACCCCGCTGGTATTTGCAGCATTATTAGCCATAGTTCTTATTTCTGTAGCCAACCTTATCGCATCTCTTACGGTACTATCGTTTTGGTCGACTTCATCGGAATGCAAATATTCAAAGATGTCTTTAGGATCACTATGAACCATAAGCTGAATCGCATTATGATTATCTCTAAAGCGTAAAGTATGTCTGTCTCCATCCGTCTCATCAAAAGGTCTTTCTATTTGTAGTATCTCACCTTTTACAGCATTAGTTTCTCCATTCACCTCTCCATTTTCTTC
This sequence comes from Flavobacterium tructae, assembly GCF_002217475.1. GTDB lineage: Bacteria > Bacteroidota > Bacteroidia > Flavobacteriales > Flavobacteriaceae > Flavobacterium > Flavobacterium tructae. The sequence goes on along the minus strand of NZ_MUHH01000046.1, from coordinate 33,357 downwards.
TTCGCCAACTCCTCTTACTCCTTTTACTAAAATTGGAGTGTTGTGATTGTTGATATTTGGCATTTCCGCATCAATATTCCAATTTTCACCGTTTCTTCTTGCTGTTAAATGAGTGAAATGATGTCTGGTTCTGATTGGGTTTAATTCGGCTGTAACTTGAGCTTGTGTTAAAGGGTGGTTTTCGGATGTTGTAGCCAAGGCTCGTAATGCTTGTAATCCATCACCCCAATGTGCCAGAACTTCGGGTGTTGGTGGGTTTGGCGGAGCATCTGCACCTGGTGGTGTTCCGGTTGTTCCGGCATTAGGATTTCCAGTTGAGTCTGTGACCTGAGGAGTCGCACTTCCTTCTCCTCCGGCTGCTCCTTCCTGAAATTCTGCCGGGTGCTCTGCATCTGTAGATTGGGCAGGAGGGACGTGGTCATTCATTAAATCGGTCATGAATTTATCTGAGTTAAAATCAACAGGTGCAAATTCAACTTCAGGTAATTCGTCAGAACCTAAAACGTAATCTACATCAGCGCCAATACCAAATTCTCCCGGCAAAGGATATTCTAATTCACCTAAAGGCCAGGTCCATTTATCATCTGGTGCAGGAGACCACCACGGACTGTCCAGTTCAACAAACAAATCACCACCTAATGCTAAGAAAGGCTGTGCAGCCATTTCGGCATGCCCGTGTATGTAAAACTCTCCTTGTCTTCCGGCTTCAGGAGATGCAGTTTCTCTGTAACCTATCGTTGGGGTGGCATCAACATATCCTCTAATTCCGGCTAATGCATTAACACCAACACCTACTTTTATATCATGACCCAGTAATTCAACCCCTAGTCCTCCTTCTGCTCGCAGTCGCAGTCCTGCAAACATTGACATATTGAAAGAGGCGGAAAGACTAAAATCATTAAATACTGCCGGATCTGTAGAATAAGTTCCCACTGCCCTGATGTTATAAATTTTCGCCGGACCTATTTTCGCCAGAGCTTCTAAGCCAATATTAGCAAATAAGAAAACGTTACCGACCAATGGAACTCCATACATGGTACGGACCTCAACAGTAAAAAATTCTCTTATATAATCTCGTTGAGCAAATAATTCTACTTCTGCAGGTGGCGTTATTTCTCCATGAATAGTGACATGGCCTTCATTATCAATAATAACCATCGCTCTGCCTGTCATCCATTCGGTAAAGCTAAAATCGACTTCACCCCAGCCTGCCATAGCTCTGGGGCCTGGCGTTGGTCCACTGTTTGCTTCAGGAATTCCATTTGTTTCCCTCGCACTTTCATCAATTTGAGTAGGATCGAGCTGGCTTAAAGCAGCATTTCTGGCTGTTGCAGCATCGGTCACCAACAAAGTTACCTGACCACTTATTTTTTCGGTTTGATAGCCTACAGTACCCCTGATATCAAAAGTTCCATTTAAAAAAGCAGCATGAATGCTACCGTTAAAATTAGCCATATTGACAGCCAAATCAATTTCGCCGGTTACGTTTCCTTCGGCATTACGCTCAATTGTAATTTGAGTAGGACTTAAGTTAGGAACTTCAATACTTCCACTGGCTCTGAATGTGATAGCCTCACCCTGAATTCCAAAGTCAAGAGTTGCATTTACAAATCCTCCCAATTGAACAGGAATTCCATTTGCTGTTAAGGTCAGATTTCCGCCTTCAATGCTGTTTTGCACGTTTGGAACACTTGTAACGTCAATTCCAATCCAACCGAAAGTTTCGCTATTGTCTTTAATGGCATTAATAAGTCCGGCCGGATTTCCAACTAACCGATCTCCTGTTTTTACTGTAATATAACCATTTATATTATTGTTTTCTATTTGAATGGCTAAAACCGGGGTAATATTTATACTTGTAAGCGGACTTAAATAACTAATATTAAGATTTATGCTTTGTCTATTGTCTTTTGTATTGTAGGTACCGTCTGTATTTTTTTTCATTTTGATTACACCTGATGCCCATTGACCAAAGGTTACATTAACCTCAGCGCCTCTGTTTCCCGCTGCCTCAATCTGAGTGGCAATTGCTTCCGGTGGCGTAAATGTTGGTGTCTGTAAAGAAATACGTTCACTACTGGCTGATGCTGTAGTAACAGGAGTTGCAGCAGTTGGCGTTTTCTGAATCATTTTAGGCTGGACGGCACTGGCGCCTTGCTGTAAGGTGTGTGTCAATTCGTGTGCTAAAAGATGCTTTCCGGCTGTTGAATTTGTATTGTATTTGCCTTCGTTAAAGTAAATGTCATTTCCGTTCGCAAATGCCTGTGATCCTAATTCTTTGTTCATTTGAACGGCATTTGAATCGTTGTGGACTTTTACCTTGCCGAAGTCAGCCCCGAAACCGGATTCCATCTCTGTTCTGGTGTTTCCAGAAAGTGGTGAACCACTGCCTTTACTACGATTTAAATTGTTTTCGAGATTAGAATCATCGGAAGGACTTGCATCGGTACCGGCGCTCATTTGAAGCTCTTTTTCGTCTTCTTTGGATTGAATTTCCTCTTCTTCTTTAGTTTGAACCTCTTCTTCGGCTTTCTTTTGCTGAACAATTGGTTTTGGAACAGAAATGGTTTCGGTAGTTTTAGCCGTTTCGTTTTGAGGAACTTCGGTTTTATGCTGAGGGGTTTCTTCGACAGTTGCTTTTTCAGGAACAACGGTTTCCTTTTCTTCTTTTTCTGATTTTAACTGAACAACGGGAGAGAGGTTTTCGGCTATTGATTTTTGAGGAGTGGTTTCCTCCTTTTTCTGTACCTCATCTGATTTATTTTGAACTATGGGTGATGGGCTGAAAAACGGTTCAGGATTATTTTTAGTCGTTTTAGAGACTATCTGATCTGCTACTTTATCGGCTTCCGCTTCATATTTATCATTTGATTTGCCGATGCTGAGTTTTGCCTGTACACCAAAAAATGCATCATTACCTTTCTCATTTACTGAAGCAGCATGATTCTGGGAATGAGCAGATTTTTTAGTAAAAGCAGTCATAATTATTGAGATGTTTAACTATTTCAAAACAGCATTGTCAATTTCAATCAGAACAATTTCTTTGGGACCCGTTAAGGATACCCGCAATGTATTGTAATCAGGAATGTTAAAATAACGGCTCTGCCCAATTTTCCATCGATAAGGCAATATGGTTTTTTCATAGACCTTTTCATCAATATGGTTTGTTTCTTGTGCCTTTTTATCTTTTTTACTGAATTCACCACAGCTGTTCAAATGATAACCGAAGTAGGAATCTCCTTTTTCGAAAACAATGGGAAGAATGTAACTTTTAGAATCTTCGGGAACCTCCCATTCTTTAGATATGGTATTGGTTTTTAAGTAGGTTTTTTTGTTTTCGGTATAAGAAATAAATACTTCACCATTATTTAAAATACCGGCAGACTGAAGGGCTATTTTTCTTTTCAGAACAGCTTCTTCATACCATCTGAAAGTAGTACCTTCAAGGGTAATATATTTATTGTCCCAGAAGCCGGCGAGCTTTTCAAAGGGCCCGAAGTTTTGTACTGTTTTCTCATTGGTAACCATACCTTTTGTATCTAAAGAAACAATTGTGCTTTTAGAATTATCGATGCAATAGAGCGCATTTTGATAAGAAACGGTATGAATACCGCCGAACCATTCAAGGACTTTGACTTTTGTATAATCACCTTCAATCAGCCACACATTACTGATCCCAATTACCCAAATGTCTTTGTTTTCTGAGAGGATGATTTTCATTCCTTTTAAAGGATGCTGAATTTTGACATTATCTTTTTTTACGATATACAGGAAGTCAGAAGTTAACTTTAGAAAATCTCCATTTGCAGTAATAGCTACATCAATAACATCAGAATCGGAATGGTAGTTAAAAGAATCATTGAGGACAGAGAAAAAATGATTGTCCCGTGTACCATTCTCAGAAACATATCGACCAATTAATGCCTCTGAAGTTCCATACAATTCCATATATTTTCTGGGAAATGAAAGTTCAGGGTTTGGGATGTCTATGCGAGAATATTCGTGTCCGTTTTTACCGATTGTAGGATATTTTGATAAAGCGGGTACGGAATCTATCGATTGTTTATAGACAATTTTAAAAGTAAGGTCATGTTTGTTTTCCGGATTCATTTTAGAAACGTTTTGACAATTGGTAAATACTAAAATTAATAATAAAGATAAAGCCATTTTCATAATTTGATTAAACAATTTACCAAGGTGGATTAGAAATTTGAATTACTCCTGAAAATACGGTAATGTCGACCCGTTGTATAAAATAATTATTATGAGGCTCTGACCATAAACTGATGACGTGGGTTCCGTCGATTGCCATTGCCACGTGTCCCGGGTAAGGGTCGCCGGATGTAGTATAAAAAATTAATTGCCCGACAGTTGGCGTCGTACCCGGATAGGTAGGCAGACCGCTGTTCCAACCTAATTGACTCCATATCAAAACATTTGGATCTCCGCCGGAACTAAATGCATTATTATAGAAGGTCTGAATCCAGGAAGCATTAATTCGGTTAGACAGATAAGCAGCATACATGATGCTTTCCCAACAGTTCATAGTGGCAGCAGCCGGAAGTGTTCCTGAACCGCCATTAGTCACAAAATAGGCAAAGAAATCATTATTAGGAGGGTTTCTCCAATACATTGAACCCAATAACAGATGAGAGAAAACGGCAACAGAAACCGGAGCTGTCAGTCTTGAATTGATTAAGCTTCTGATGCTGGCATCTGCCAATGCAGCCTGTCTGTCGCCGGGAGAGGCATTTAATATTTCATTTCTAATGACATCATAATCGGTACTGTGATTAAGAAGCCAGGTAAGTTTCGGAATGAAATCGGAACCTTCGAAGTTAATCCAGTCTAATTGTGTTACAATGTCAAAATTGAGATCGGTTACAGCTTCAACCATTGTGGTATTATCACAAACGGCGCTAAAAAAATCTTTCCAAAGAGGTGTTTTTAAAGCGTCTTTTTGTGCCTGGTCTGTACTGGAATGTATGATCCATGGTTTTATAGTAGTATAATTGAGTTCGAATCTCGTTATGAACATTTCGGCGTTCAGCCAGGTCAGTTTGGTAACCAGGTCATATTGCAAATCGTTTAAGGCTTCAATCATAGTGACATTGTCGCAAACGTCTACAAAGAAATTCATACCCACATCGGTATGTGTTTTTAAGGCATCTCTTTCGGTTTGGTTAGTCGTGGTACTGGTGACCCAAGGTTTTATGTTTGAATAGTCGATGGACCAACTGGCTGAAAAGACCTCCGCTTTAAGCCATACTAATTTTGTTATTAAATCAAATTGTAAGTCATCGAGAGCTTCTATCATATTGGCATTAGTACAAACGCCAACAAAAAAGCTTTTCCAGACATCGGTTTTTAAAACATCTCTTTGCGGTTGATCGGCAGCGGTTACCATTCCTTTGATTTCACTGTAGTCCATAAAAAATGTTCCAAAGGTAGCGGCGGCATTTACCCATTCCAGTTTTGTATTCAGAGGAGCTCCTAAATTATTAACTGCTCTGATCATTTGGGCTACATCAAGTGCTGCAGCCATTCTGGTTTTGTAACTACTATTGCCTAATACAGTTGCTTTTTCGGTATCGTTAAGTTGAGAACACATTGTAATAACGTCATCTTCAGGAACATTGAAGCTGTCCAGCATTTCGTTTAGACTGTCTAAATTGCTTGGAGGATTCTGTTTTTGAATGTTGGGTTTATTGCCTTGCTGTATCGTGTGCGTAAGCTCGTGTGCTAACAGGTGCTTCCCTTCCTGAGAATCGGGGTTGTATTTTCCTTCGTTAAAATAAACATCGTTTCCGTTGGCAAAAGCCTGCGAACCTAATTCCTTGTTCATTTGAACAGCATTTGAATCGTTGTGGATTCTCACCTTGCTGAAATTGGCTCCAAAGCCGGATTCCATTTGGTTTTGAGTGGTATTGGCCATGGGAGAACCACCGCCTTTACTACTCTGAAGTTTGCTTTCCAGCGATGCCGTATTTGTTGGACTTGTTTCAGTTTCTGCACTTTTCTGAATTTCCTGTTCCTCTTCTTTGGTCTGAACTTCCTCTTCTGTTTTTTTCTGCTGAATCAGTGGTTTTGAAATCGGATTTTTTTCGACTTCCTTAGGAGCTTCAATGGCAGCCGTTTCCGTTTTATTTTGAAGTGTTTCTTCCTGTTCCGTTTTTAATTGCGTAACAGGTGTACATTGTTCTGCTAAGGATTTTTTTTGAACTAGAGGAGATGAACTAAAAAAGGTTTCCGGCTTCGTATTTTGTTTTTTGGAGACAATTTGATCGGCAGCTTTGTCGGCTTCAACTTCATATTTGTCATTCGATTTTCCGATACTGAGCTTGGTCTGTACACCAAAAAAATCCTCACCCTGCCTTGAATTAAAGGCGGATGGTCCGGAAGGACTGGATTTTGATTTTTGGTTAAAAGCTCCCATGTGTCGTTAACGGTACTTGATTTTATTAATGTCTGTGTTTTGATCCCACACCTTTAAAAGCATTCTCTCCACAGGAAGCAGGAGTTCCAATGATCATGCTGAACTTGCCTGCTGTTGGGGCGGTGAAATTAATCGGAACTGTACCGCCAATTTTGAATGAGGTTGGTTTCATTAAACTTTTCCCTGTGGAATCAATAATTTCGACGCTGTAACTTGAACAGGGGTTCTCACTTTTATTTCTTGTCGTTGTTAATGAGATAGAAAATGATTTACAATCACCATCTGTTTGTAATGTTTCAATATGAACCGGATCTGAGGAGAAGTGAAATATATTCGTTATATCGCAGGTCTTTTTGTCTTTTTTCTTTGGTGGTTTTTTCTTTTTGTCTTTGCCCGGGCCTGAGCCTTTTCCAACATAAATATCATCTAAACGGCCAATGGTTTGTACGCCAACAACTCCATCGTAGCTCAGTCCATTATCGGATTGAAATTGGAATACAGCTGCTCGTGTTTCACTGCCAAAATCACCATCAGCACCGAATTTAGGAAGCTGATAACCTAAATCCATTAAACCCGATTGTACTTTTTGTACAGGTTCTCCCTTACATCCGGTAGCGAGATAATCTAAATCATCGTGTGTTTGCTCTAACTTGTAATCTCCTTTAAAACGAGGAGATTCTAAATCTTCAGCTGCAGTTGCAGAAGGTTCGACGGATTTTTGTACAGCTCCGGTTTGCTGAATGGTATGGGTTAATTCATGTGCCAGCAAATGTTTTCCCTCCCGGGAATCGGGGTTGTATTTTCCTTTGTTAAAATAGACATCGTTACCATTGGTGAAAGCTTGTGCTCCCAATTCCTGACTCATTTGGACAGCATTAGTATCAGTGTGAATTTTTACATCGCTGAAATCTGCACCAAAACCCGATTCCATTTCTTTTTTGGTTTTTTTGTCTAAGCCATTTCCACCGCCTTTTGAGTGGTCCAGTTTTCCTTCAAGTTCGTTATTCTCGATTTCGGCATCGGGATTTTGCTCTTTCTTTTGTACAGCCTTGTCTTCTTCTTTTTGCTCTTTAGACTGTACTTTTTCTTCGTTTTCACAATCGGCACATTTTTTTTGTACCGGTTTTTCTTCTTCCTTCTTGTCGGATTTCTTCTGTACCGGCTTTTCCTCTTCTTTTTTATCTGATTTTTTTTGTACCGGTTTTTCTTCTTCTTTTTTGTCGGATTTTTTCTGTACAGGTTTCTCTTCCTCTTTCTTATCCGATTTCTTTTGTACTGGTTTTTCTTCTTCTTTCTTATCGGATTTTTTCTGTACAGGTTCCTCTTGTTTGATTTCCTTACTCTGAACAGAAGAGATGGTCTCTGCAATTGGTTTTTGCTGTACGTTTTCTTTCGACTGCAGAAGACTTCCTCCGGACGAATTATTATTCACTACTTTATCGGCAACCCGGTCTGCCTCAACCTCAAACTGGTCACCGACTGTTCCGGTTTTCAGTTTTTTCTGGATTTTAGGCCCAAAAAAAGCAGAAGAGGAGGATTGAGCAATTGGCTTTTTATTTTCTAGCGTTCTCATCACTTCATTGTTTTGTTATTTGAAATAAAAAAATATTTCTTTACCCTTTGCGGGATCAATTTTCCGGAATAAAGGGTGCTACGATGCGAGCATCGTTGGAGAGCTGATTTCTTCTTTTGGTATGATCTGATGTTTTTCCAGTTCGATCTTTATTTGTGCGTACCAGTATGGAAATATTTTAAACAATCGATATTCAATTTCTTCTGTAATGTCTTTTTTGTACTTTTTAATACCAAAGAGGTGACTGTAGCTTATTTCACTGGCATATTTACTCTGTTCGGTTATATTTCTTCCTTTAAGAAGCAGGGTAGGCGTAATATTGTTATAGTCTAATACAGAAGCCAGATTGTATTGTTCTATAACAATACAAGGCTCAAAACCTTGTTGCTTTAATGGTTCAAATTCCTTACGGTTTGCGGTATAGATTTTTTCCAGATCATAATAGGCATTTATAAATTTATCGCGCAGTGTAAGGTCATTAAATCCCAGTATGCCACAGCTGTAGGAAAGTCCTAAATCAGGATGCCAGTAAGGTAAATTTTGTGTGTATTGGTTAAAAAAATCGATTTGCTTTTTATAGTGCGCTTCATAACCGCATTCTCTGCGTTCGAGAATAATGGAGTCGAAATTGAAATTGATTTTCTTTTTTATAAATACATCCGTATCGAGGTGAACAAACGGTTTGGTTTGCTTTTCGATGGCATGAATTTTTGATTTCATCCACAATTCTTTATTGTGTTCCTTATCCATTTTTGTGATTCTGCAGGGCAACATATACAAAAAATTATAGGCAGTTTCGTCTGCATAAAGCTCAATGTCCTTGTACCAAAGATGACTGTACAAAATACTCAGAGCAGTCATGTAAACGGTTTCCTTAAGTTTATTGCCCATTTGCCAACGATTATTGATCAGAGGAAAAGCGTTCAGGCTGTATATTATTCTTGGTTCTTCCATAAAATATCGCTTAAGGTTTGCAGCTGTTGTTTTTCATCCAGATAGCAGACGTTGTTGTATAACGAAGCTTTTTTACTATGTTTATAGAGTCTTTTCCATTCGTATTTTTCACCCGTTGCTTCTGAGGTCAATTTCGGAATCTGGTCATTATGAAATGTTTTCATTTCATCAAAGGTGGCATGCCATACCATTTCGCCTAATAAATAGGACTGTGTCAAGCCTATTTTAGAGAAATCTCTTTTGTAATAATCCGTATGGACATTTTTATCGTTGATCTGGTATTCTGAAACCAAAACTTCTCCCTGCAGATCATAAAAGCGGTTGAAAAAACGGGTGATCACTTCACTTTCTTTAATGAGTGATAAATCGTCTTCATTTTCATAAATAATATCAATATCATTTATGGGCATATCATAATAAGCACGGAGGTTAATGTAATCCGCAATTCCGCCTACAAAGGCAATCTTTGTAATATCGAGATTTTTGAAAATATTTTTGAGAGCTTGTTTTTGCTCGTAGAAAATATTTTGTTCATCCTCTTTTAGAAATGTGTTTTTTTCGGTTTCCATGTTTTATATCGTATTACCAGTCCACAAAAATGATCTTATCTTTCCATGCGAGTTTTACAATTCCCAGATTCCAGTTAATTTTATCTAACAAAATGTCCTGTGTTTTTCTTTCGACAATGACTTTGGGGTTGTCTTCGCTAAGAATTATTTTGCCGGGTCTTTGTAAATACTCATTTTGTAATAGGGCTATAGAAGAATTTTTCATAATCTGCCAGTTGTCTAAAACGGCTTGCAGCATTTCTTTGCCTTGATCTTTTAACTCTTCCGATAGTATAATGTTTCGGTTTATAGGTCGGTTTATGGGGATGTTGCACAACACTTTTTCGAACAGCATTTGAGATTCATAATCCTGCTCCCGGTCTGTCGCAATATAGTGTAGCAGATGGGCGGCAGTTTCGGGATCGTTTATCGTATTGTCTTTACGGAGTAAACCGCAATTTCCGAAAAGATGTTTCAAAAAAGGATGCACCAGTATTAGTCCCGCATTGTTTACATAGTGTGAAGAAGGAACATCCGAAGTTGCTCCGTCAGCAGGGAATAATGCCGAATGCCAGTCTTCCAGATCTTTGGTTTTTTCATTTTTATCTTCGATTTCCTTGTTACGATTCAAAAGAGCATTGATCTCTGCCGTTTCTTTAGCATCGGTTTCCGGGGATTTTGAAGAAGGATTTCGATTTTCTTCGGTTTTCTTCTTTTTATCAGGATCACCAACTTTATGAATTTTTTCCTTTTCCTTATTTCCAGATTCTAAATCTCGAGCTTCCCTATTTTGAGCTTCCATTTTAGTATCAGGTTGAGGTTCGTTAGCAACTTCAGGAGATCTGTCAGTTTCTGAAAATTTTAATTTTAAGAATTCTTCTTTAGCGCTTTCCGGAAGAATTTCGGAAGCGATTTGTTCAGAAAGAGTTTTTATAGCGGCTATTTCGGGAGCAAGATTGCTTAGTACGGAGAGTACTGATTTATCGGATACATTTTGCCTGATTTGTTCCAATATGATTTTCAGGTTTTCCTGAGTTATAGAAACAAAAGAAGCAATTAGCTGCACTAATTTTTCTTTTGTCAGAGCCTCATCATGCTGTAATAATTCCGAAAATACTATTTCCCAAATTAAATTGCGCTGATTTAAGCCCTGTTTCGATTTCGAAACAAGTTTGCGCATATTGCGATGGATCTTCTCAATTATTTTGGTAGCTGTTTCTTTATCATCGGCGGCTAAAAGAAGTGTTTTTTTAAGGATATCATAAATCTGTGCGTCTGATAATTGTTTGATGAAACGGGTTCTGATTTGGGAGTTTTTCAATGCATTTCGCAATTTTGAACCGAAAGTTTTGTCTCCAATATTTTTTTGTAATTGAGGGTCCTCTTCCGGACCAAGGGGAGTATTACCCTTAACATTGCTCTTGCCATTGCCGCTACCATAGTTATTGTCACTGGTAATCACCCACCAGGGACTGGTTCCCGTTTCGAGAAAAATGAAGAATTCATCACTATTTTTTTCTTCGCGGTTCATTAATTTGTAACGCTCTGTATCGGGAAAACCTTTTTGAATCTGATCGTCAATTTGTTTTTGAATCTGATTTAAAATTTCCAGTTTTAGGGCATTAAAATTAAGTTCAGTAGCGACAGAAAGGTTCAGGTCTAATTTTTCGATCTGAATACTGTACAGCGGTATTTGGGTATGGAGCGTATCAAAATAGGCTTCTAAAAGAGGAAGGAGTTCTTCTTTTAGAAACGTATCCAGATGATCTTTGAGGTAATACGCCTTCTCTTTAGATTGGGTATTGACCTCCAGAAACAGCTTGTTGATGATATGGCTTCCAAGGTGCTGCACTTAGTTTAAACTTTTTAGTTGTGATTCGATGGCTTCCAGAATAAATTTGATGTCCTTAAACGGAATCTTCTGATCGGTTAAGAAAGCTTTTAAAGTTCCTTTAGGATCGGTCTTATACTGATTTTTTACAAAACCTTGTAACAAGCTGTCTATACGTGCCGTAATGGTTGTAAATGGTTTTTCGAATTTGTTTATGAGTTCTGCGGGCTGACATTTTATGATGGTATAGAAAAGCGAGATATGACTTTCGGTAAGGAAACTCAGTACCGTTTTTTCCTCTTCCATTCTTGCATTTCTTGCGGCCAGTAATAAATTGTGATATACAAGCTCATTATACATCTCAGGTAATGTAGTATTAAAATCTCCATTGATATAAGCACTGGTTTCTTTTTCAACACTTGCAAATTGTTTCTGAATTTCAGTAATCAGCGAAAGAGTCTCTTTACTGAATTTTTGTAATTCAGGCTGTTGGTTGATTTTTTCAAAAGTCAGGTTCGTTTTTTTGACGAATTCTACTGCATTAGTCAGACAGGGGTTTTCAGTCGGTTTTTCACGAATTCGGATATCTCTTGGACCGTCTATTGATTCGCCGCATCTTTTGTTAAGTGCAGAAAGCGACACTTTGATCACGTCGTTTTTGTATAGCGAAGTTGGTCGTATGATGGCTTCTGTAGCATCGGTTTCGATTACCTCTTCTTCGATGTTCCAGATGTATTTTAGAGCATCCGTAGATTTATTGCTAAAGGCAATCTGATTATTTCTGATTGCATAGCTAAACAAAGCTACAGGCGGATTCTGCATTATAATGGTAAGGTTCGAAGGTTTACCGTTTATTAGTATAACCACCTGATCTACACCTTTAGGAACATTATTGCCGATAAAAATGTATTGACCGGCATCATTCTGGGAAACTCCGGGACCAGATAAGACCGTTTTTTTGCTATTTGGTTCAATAGTTAAAACATGTGGTTTAAGATCATTTCTGCAGATGTTTCTGGTGTCGATACCTACAACTACAGGCACTTCAAAAGTCACCGGATGCTGTGCCTGAGCATTACAGTTTCCGTTTTCACCTGTAACTTTTACCTGAAAACTATAGCTTTCTTTAGCGGGTACTTCATAGGCATAAATATGTTGAATTTTTGTTTCTGTAGTGGCAACAGGCTCACTGCCATCGCCAAAATCCCAAACATATTTCATGTCTTTCTGATTCTCACCGCTAATACTAAAATCAACCACAACTCCATCCTTATTAAGCGATTTCGGGAAGACAAAAGTGAAATCAAATTTTGGTTTTCTGAAAATGGTTATTTGGCAGTTGGTTTCAAAATTATTCACCGTAAAAGTTATCGGTTTTCCGATGAGTTCTTCACTGACCAATTTTGGATCAAAAACAAATTCTCCATACTGATTTTTGGTCACTCCGCCATTCAAATCTTCGTCTACATCGGCTTTTACAAAACCTCCGGTCGGCGTTACGTGAAAGGGAAAGTAAGGTGTGGTTTCATCAAAGCAGATATGGTTCATAGGTAAGGACAGCGTAATGAAATTATCATCGCAGCATAAATATGGCAAGGTAAAATCGGCTATTACCGGATTTAACACGATAGATTCTCCGGGTTCTTTTTTATCGCCTTCTTTTTCAAAATCACCTGCGAGAGAATTTCCACGCGGATATTCGTACGGATAACCATAGCCGTAATAATAAGGATATTGACTGTACTCTCCTTCAATATAAATCATGACAAATGTGCCGCCGGGTGCTACACCTGATTTGTGCTCGTATCCGTGATTTTTGTTGAGATAGTAAGAGGTATAATTTTCAACTATTTTTTTGGCTTCAGAGGCTTTTACTCCAAGTACAACAACATTGAATCCTAAACCATACTGACGTCTGATGGCCTGAATCGTTTTTAGTGCTTTTTTGTAGTCTGTACCCTGATGGCCTTCAATTCTGTAGAAGTTGTGATCTGAGACCATTTCGTTAGGCCATTTTGTATTCAATAAGTTATCGTGATAACTTCTGTTATTGCGTTGTTGTCCGATAGTGGTTTTTTCGTAATCCCAAAGTTCAATAAGATGATCACCCACGTTATTGTAAAATGGAATTGCTTTTTTACCAAGCGAACCCAATTCAAAACTAGGAGTGATTTTTATATAAGTATAGTTTACATTGTAATTCGCTAATAATTGTACGCAGCGTTTTATCAGACTGTACAATTGCTGTAAATCTGTATTTTTTCCATAACAGATTGTAATTTCTTTACCTTCTAAATCGACAATAAATTCGTTAATGGTGTCTTTCTTGCCAGGTTCGTTAAGCGTGTCAAAAGGCAGACAATCGTTACAGGTACTAAGGTTCTGTCCCGTGAGCAGCGGTGATTTGTAAAAAGAATGTCGGTATTCAAAACAAGGGCCGCTTTTTTGCACTTCTCCCAGCATTAAGTGTTTGGGGAATGATTTGATGTCGGGAAAGCAAAAATCATAGTCCATATTGGACAATAAAAGTCTGATCTCATTGTAAGTATCAATTAAATCGTTGAGCAGATCGTATCGATACTGAAAATCAGGTGGGACATTTTTTTCATCAAAACTGTACAGAGAAGCCAGATTCTTTTTTATAGAATCCAATATAGTTGGCATTTTTAATGGTGTCAAAAGGATCTCAAAACCGTCTAGTAATCTGGCCACTACATTGTTTCGGAACAGACCATTGGTGAATTTTCTTTTGATTTCATAATAACTGCTAAAATCTTCGGGTTGTAATACAATGCGGTTAGAGACCAGTTCCGGAAGTTTGTAATACAGGTTAGAGAATTTGATTTTGCTAATGATCTTATCATGAGTGTTTATCTGCGCCGCAACGGTTTTGTTTACCAATAAGGCTTTGTGATTGCCTATAATTTCCAGTCCCTGATTGTCGCAGGAGAGACTGACACAGAGATCAGAATCTTTTTCATATGATTCGATATACAAAAGAACGACAGCATCCGTTACCTCTAATCCGGTATTTTTTTTAAGATAATGTATCGGATAAGTATTGGCACTTTCGGTAAGCTGCTGTTCGGCAGTTAAAAGTTCGAAGATCTCAAGCTGTTTTGAACCGTCGTAAAAATAAGGTTTGTAAGCCGCTTTTTTGTTGTCGTATACTTTATAATGCGTGTATTGTTTACTTTCAAAATCAATAATTTTTCCGCCGTTTGGAGTAGACTTGTACAACTGTATAAGATCGCCGTCGGTTGTGATACCGCTGCCTTGTGTTATGGTAATGTCTTTTGAAACGGGGCTGTACGAAACCTTAAATCCGCAAATGATGCCGACACCACTAAGACCAATTCTGGAAATACGATCCTGATCATCAAAATAATCTACAATCTCGTTAAGATGTCCTTCTGTTAGTACCTGATTTTTAGTGAATCTTCGGTACAGCGTTGTTATGGTTGAAAGTTTTACTAACATTTTGAATGGTATTTATAGTGATCCTAAATTTGTTTTTCCCAGTATTATTTTCTCGAATTGATTTTCGTTTTCGTCGTTGCAGTCAAATAATCTTCCTGTAGGATATAAATTGCTGAGGTTCGATAGAGACGTGATAAGCTTTATGAGTTCTGTCTCCGGCTGATCCTGGTTCAATAGGGTTTTGGCAAATAAATAATCCTTGTAAGAGTTCTCAAACCGCAAAAGTTCGTTTTCTGCCGGATTTTGAATTTCATTTTTCCGATGTCCGATCCAGCAGATTTTTGCCAGAACATGCGCCGGTAATTCTTCCTTAATTACTTTTTCGATATAATTTCTGAAATCGATGTTGGCAAAACGCAAAGTATATCCGGGCAGAATAATACTTACGCGATAGGAGTAAGGGTCCAGAGGCTCACAGCTCTTGCACTCATCAGTACAGATCGGTAAAAATGTTGCCGAATCCACAATAGTCTGGTTCACATCGGGACGAAGCATCATGTGTTCTACAATAAACAACCCTTCCTCTGTAAACACTTCTTTCATAAAATGAATCAAATCGAGAATAGACTGCTTTACTTTAGCCAAAGAACTGTAGTAAGTGTACCTTTTGGCAATGATACGGTCCTTATTGTTCACATCCGTAATTAACGGATTAATGATGTCATACGAATACTTTCCGGAAGGAGACTGATGTATCTGGATGTTATCGATGACCTGTGGATCTGTGATGCCTTTTTTAAAGGCTTCTTCGACATTGTATTCTCGGGTTTGAATGATTTGTAAAATAGCAAAGTACATTTCCCGATTGGCAATAGAGGTGTCATAATACTCTGTTGTGGCAGAGAGCACGATTTTGTTTTTATCATCCCTGATTCTCCATCGGTATACCAGTTGATTGTCTGAATCAATAAAATGATAGAGATCAACAAAGGAATCCGAAAGATGTCTTCTGTTGTAGTTTTTAATCCCCAAAAGCCTTGCAATTCTCTTTTTTACCCCCGAGACATTATCCGTATCCCACAGATTGCTGTTGGGCTGTCGGTAATAGTTAAAAGAACTGCCGCGGTTTTTGCTTACGATCTTATAATCTTTCAAAAAGTCTTCTTTATTTTTCAGCACCACTTCATCCGTAGCACTGCCATAGATACTTTTGTTAATGAAAACATACTCAGAGAAACGTTCTGCAAAGCGCCCTAAAAGATGGTCCAGAATAGAATTTCGTCTTTCAATATTGTTGTCCAGCTCTTTAAAAAGAATTTCGGTCAGATAATCATCATTGTTTTCAGGATAGTCCTTTACCAGTTCGCTAAAGCCTTTAATGTCTTTTACCGCTTGGGTAAAAAATGTTTTAGTGAGATTGCCGCTTACCGAAAGTATCTCGTTGACTTTTCCCAAATGTTTAAAATAACTGGCCAGAATTTGGTCGAAGAATAAAAGATAGGCTTTAAGCTGTTTGGCCTGCGATTGTCGGGCGACTGTGGCTCCTGACGGTAAACCAACTTCTCCGATACCATACGTATCCGGAAAATCGTTTTGTATGGTGGTATAACTGTTTGGGTTTAAATAAGTGCCTTTTGGTATTTTCAGTTCTTTGTGTTTGCTGGAATAATCGGTAGCTTTATCTTTTACGTCATTAATTTCTTTTAAATAAAGATCCACCTGAGTTTTATTGATGTTCAGAGGTAGTACGCCTTTATTGTAGTTGAAAACACTTTTATTACAGATTACCGGTTTTTGGTATTCTTTAAGGCAAAGCAGCCACTGATTGGCCACCGCTTCATCATCGCCGCAATTTCCAAGAGAAATATCTTTGATGGTCAGCACTCCGGGCACATTCATGATCAGTTTGATAATATCCGATAATCGCACCTCACTGGTCAGTTCGGCTTCGATTAATTCTTTAGTATCAATAAAACCATGTTCCAAAACTGGCCCGTCAAAAATTTCTAAGGAGGTGTATCCCTTATCGAGCATTTGCTTAACCGAATAAAAATTAACGGTGGTCGATAAATAACCATCCAATGCGGTTAACACCAGGGCATGAACCATTTCTTCGTCGGCCTGAGTATCAATCTCAATACTGGCGCATATTTTTATAGGATATTCATCGACTTTTATAATGTTAATCAGGTCTTCGCACAGATTTCTGTTGGCATGGAATTTTTTTCTGATGAGGTCTTTGACGTTATTAATGTCAGAAAGTTTATTGCTCTCAAAATCGACATAAAGATCGTATAAACCTTTGAGCTGAAATTGCTTTTTAAGGCGGCTTGGGAGTTCGTTAAAATCCTGATAATTATAAGATAATTGCTCGTCTTTACAATTCACGTAAACGGTTTTGTAGTGTTTGGCCGGCCAGCAGTTTTTAACGCCGTCAATATCGATAAACAGTTTTCTGTAATCCAGTGCAGTTACGGGACTTGTAGTCAATACTTCCGAAGCCTTAAAAAACTGGTTGGGAATATCTTTTTCTTTTACGTCAGAAGCAAGGAGGTTTTCGATCGGCAAATCGGTTCTCATGCCAAGATCGGTTATAGCATAACAAAGCATCTCCAGCATCGTGATACCGGGATCATGCGAATTAAAATCAGTCCATAATTTGCCACCCAGCTGTTCGATATACTCAATGCCTTTTTTTCTGAGATAGAAAAAATCCAGGTCATCTTCGGTCGCAACCTTTTTAGGAATTGTATTATGTGGATTTAGTATTGACATGACTCTTCGGATTGGAAATTAGGTTCTTTACAACTGTTGATTTTTGTAGAAATGATATGATTTTTTACCGACACCAGTATGCGTTTTGGATTAGACGGTGACAGTACCGGCAAGAAATCCAGTGTTGCCTGATAAGTAATATCGCTCGGATTTTCTGATTCGGTATTGTCTTTGAGTTTCGCCATTTCTAACTCTGCTAAATAATCGACATAGTATAATTTTTCGATATAGTCAATGATGGTGCTTCTGTGTAATTCAATCCCAAAAAGGATGTCCTGAGTGGTGTCAAATGCCCACGGCGACAAGAATTTGGTGATATCTTCATTGAGCTGTTTTTTATAAAAGTTCTCATCGTACTGGGCATAAAACCGCACATTGAGTTTGATGATCACTTTCTCGTATTCCGGATTAATTACAGCGACTTCGACATGCATACTGTTGAGATTGCTGATGTAATTTCGAATTTTATTTAAGGTAGCCGTATTTACTCTCGGCTCATAAAGATCAAATACATTTTTGTTTATAATATCCGGGACCACTATAAGAGTAATATCTCCGGGTGAAAGAAAGGATTCCTTTTCATTATTGGTATGGTTCAGGCATTTTACTCTGAAAACTTCCGGAAATTCCTGAAGGATAAGATGCTCGTAATCCCATAGCGTTATCGCTCTGTTTTTGTGACGAAGACGTTCACTTACCCGTTTGTAATAGGTCTCGTCTGATTCCTGTGCTTTTCCGTTAAAAGAATTAAAAGGCTGCGCGACACTTTTAACCTGCGTGATGCGGGTAATGAGCTTAGAAATCGTTTCAGCAGGCAATCCTTTTTCTAAATGAGACAATTCGTTATTGTGGTTGTAAAATTCGGCTGTAACGACTTGTGTTTTAATATCGATTACTTTGCAGACGGCATCATAAGCTTTATGCATTTTTCCTCTTACCCAGATCAGGTTGTCCGGAAATAAAGTATTTGTCTTGGTAGCCTGTTTTGGAATCGCAAATTTCAGAATCCCCGATTTTAAAAAATTATCGGTAGAATTGGCTAAAATTTCATTCTCGATATTTTTCCATTGATTATCACAAAGAATAAACCATTCTATTTTTTGTCTACCGACAAAAGAGTCCACCTGTGGATTTTCGCTTCCTTCGAGTATCTGAACCAATAAAGCAACCTGCTGTAAAGTTTCAGCTTCCTCAAGACCGATGTAAAATTCGCCTCCTTTGCAATAATCAGGAACGAGACGGCTTGTAAGCGTGCTATTAGCATCCAAAACCCCTTTTTGTCTGGCAACATTTTTCAAATAAGAATGTTCTTCACTCTGTCCAAATGGAGCTTCATGAAATAATCGGATTCGTTCTGCCTGGTATTCGACTTCGGTTTGATGGGTAAAATTGACCGTTTCCTCCGCCGTATAATCTAAACTAATGGTTTCGACAAATGGCGTATAAGCTTCATTCGGAATCAGGGTATCCGCAATTTTACTCATAATGGCGAGCGTATATATTTTTGGGTACAAAGAGTGCAGCAACGATTGGTTTAGCGTCAATCGGATCGGGCCGCTCTTGTCAATGTCGTAACCGTCTCCTGTTAAAGGAAATTCAGTTACATAAACCCCGTCTTTTAGCGTAAACAAAGTAGTGTCTGTAATTTTGGTTTCCCAGTTTTCTTTATTTAAGAGGGACACATTTCCTTTAAAATAAGCATCGGAGTCTACAATAAGATCGGTGTCGACTGTGTTAAGAATTAATTTGCTTTTTTCCGGAATATTTATGGCAACAGCATCTGTTTTAGGCTGAGGGTCTTCGGGCTGATTTACGGCTTTGTCCTTTATAATTTCTTTCAGAAACATTCCATTAAAGAAAAGAGTCTGGCTTATCGTCGTATCCTGATATTTCTTTTTGTAGGCCTGATAATGCGTTTTAAAAGATTTGGGGGTGTTTTTCCATTTTATAGAGACGTTGATATTCTTCCATTTTTTTGAAAACATTTCCGGATAATCAATAAGAAATGACGAACCGCTGGTAGGCTGCGTGGTAAAAGGATAGAAAGGTTTTTCGGCATTTAGTAAACCGGTATCGCTTTCCAGTACTAGTGACTTTACATCTTTTACGTCTACTTTAACACCGATGCTGCTGATGGTTTTGGTCACCAGATTTCTAAATAAATAATGTCCTTTTTTGTCTTCTGTACGAATTAAGAATCGGATAACAGGTTCTGTTGTAGAGAAATGTTCTCCTAATTTCTTTTGATTATAGTTTACAATAGAGGGGGTATCTTTTGAAATTTGAAACACCAATCGCAATTGCTTTTCCACAATACCGGAAGTGGCAGCTGTTCCTATAAGTTTAAAAGGACCAAGCCATTCTTTTTCGCCACTGCAGAAAATGCTGATATTATCAACAAGATCATTGACGGTAATGGGTTCCTTAAATGGTTCGGTATCAAAAGTAAAAGCTTCATTGAAAGTAATAGTAATATCAATATTTCTTTCGCCTTCTTTTAATTGCAATAGGGGCGAAGCAATGGTAAAGCCAAGTCGGGCAGCTTCCAGTTCAGTATATTTTTCTTCATTAGAAGTATATCCAAATGGCAACCAGTACTTTGATCCTTCCTTAAGACTTTCTCCCTTTCCATCAAGAGAGTTGGCCACCTGACTGCATTTTATCTCCCCTAGGGTAGTATCATTATAAACACTCTTAAGCGCCGTAATTTGAGCTTTGTTGGCAACTAATTCTTCGGTTGTTTTATAGATAAGTTTGTTGCCTAAAGCATCTTTTCCTGCATCCAATTGTGTTTGCGCTTCGATTCGTTCTTCGGTACTTTTTTTAGCCAGCTCGAAAATAACATGTACCTGATCCGGTTTTGCAGCGAGTTTTTCGATTTGTAAAATATCCTTATAAAAGAAATCGAGATGTTTTTTGGTAATTTTATTAAAGCGCTCTTTAGACAGTTCCAATAATTTCAGGAAACAGATAAAAAGGGTCATGTGAGGCGTTAACGTGCCTTCGAATTCAATATCCCGAAGTGTTTCCGAAATACTTTGTTTCAGAAGCGTATAATCTTTGTCTTTTCTGTTTGGAATGTCTTTTTTCGAATAGCCAAAATGATCAAAAATTTCCTGCCAGTTTCCGGAAGCTTTTTTGCTGTTGGTGGTGTCAAAAAAGTTAACCTGTTTGGCAAAATTATAGGTAAAAAGAAACCAGTCTTCCTTATCAAAGTCATGGAGTTCCAAATTGTGGGGATCGAGAATACTATTCACGCGGTCGCCCTGATCGGTGCCATTTCTTTTAAATAAGGTATCGTTGGTATGGTCGCTGTTGTTACACATAATGCTTTTTATATCAATTTTACTTATCTTTTAGTCCAATGCAATTGGACTATATTGAATATACAATCGGTATTAAATATTAGTTCCTTCTTGTTTGTAGAAAGGATATACCATATTAGTTCTGGAATTGGTAGCTCTTATTCTGTAATCTAAAGCCACTAACAATTCCCCATTTAAATCATCTCCCTGACTGATGTCGATTTTCTCCACATCAATTCGTGGTTCATGGTATAAAATGGCGGTTCTGATGAGTTCAGACACATACGTTTTTAAGGTTGTGGTTAACGGTTCAAAAAGAAGTTCGTCTACATTACAGCCGTATTTAGGGACCATAATACGTTCTCCTATTTTGGTTGACAATAGAATCTCCAGACTGCTTTTAATGTCTTCTTCATCAGAAATCATTACAGTAGCTCTGGTTGTTTTCTTAAATTCGGGAGGAAAACTCCATCCGGTTCCTAAAAAAGCTTGATCTGTTTCCATAATTAACCAATTAAAACGGTTGCTAATCCGGCTACTATTGTGCCTCCATGTGCGGTGGAATCCCCCATACGTGCTGCGGGTTTTCCTCCAATTAAAACGGTTGCCGAACCTGCGGCGATGGTATCAGGAGGTCCTGTGCAGGTAGCCATATCTCCAACACATGCGGCTGGAACTCCGCCAATTAATACGGTTGGCGAACCGGCAGGTAAAATTGGCCCTCCCACATGCGGAACGGTTCCGGTAACCATTGGACAAACATGCATATCTGTAATTCTGGCGGCTGGTGCTCCCATAATTTTAATTTATTTGTACGATACTTCCTTTTACAATAGCCACTGCGCTTGAGGACATTTCTGCTCCCGCACTTCCTTCGGCTTTAAACTGTGCTTTGGCTTTTAAGGAAACGTTAGTTCCTTCAATTTTAACGTCACCTGATGCGACTATCTCAATGTTTCCGGCACTTTCCATTTTTATACCATTACTGTCTATGGTAATGACATTCGAATTTTCATCTTCAATAACAATTACCCCCTGGTCTTCGTCGAGTGTTATTTTTTTGCCCGCCGGAGTTTCAATTCCTATCGATTTTTTCTCGTCATCAAACATGACCTTCATTTCACTTCGGGTTACAATCCCTTTTTGGTGATTATCGTCTGAAGCTGTAATCGGAGAAGGCTTTCCACTGCTGTGAAGCATGCCCAAAACGATGGCGTTGTTTGGATCTTCGTTGACAAAACCAATAATCACTTCATCTTCTATTTCAGGTCTGAAAAAAATACCTCTGTTTTCTCCTGCATCGGGCGAAGCGACACGGCACCAAATACCCTGTTCTTCATTGTTGATGATGGGAATTTTGACCAGAATTCGGTCTTCACCATTGGGGTCGCCTTCCAGTTGTGTTACGATTCCGGCATGAAGTCCTTTTATGGCCGGCATGATTCCGGAACCTGTTGGTGTGTGAATGTCATAGGTTTCAGAGAACCACTCAGGATTTAATCCAAATTGAGCATCGATGGTCCAGTTTCCTTCTGTTAGTTCGTGAAAAACTCCCGTGATGTAAGCACTTCCGTTGAATCGGTCGCCAACGCCTTCCAGTGTAATGATGGTGTTGGGCTTTACGGCAGGAATTCCTTGAAATTTCACTCTTCCGCGAACTTTGGATAATTGCTGAAACAGTAATTTGGCGTCGGCCCAATCCTGCAATTCTGTTTCGGTAATGGCACCACCGTGACGCAGTTCCAAATTTTCCAGTTCGATAGTTTCGGACAAATCAGAAGCCGATAAATTTCCATTGAGACTTACTCCGGGATCACTGGCTTCAATTTCTACTAATTCCTGATTGGTATAATCCCAGCTGTACGAAGACACTTTGGCAAATTGATTTCGGGCATCAATTTCGGCATCAAAATCGAGTAAAGTTGCTCCGAAAGTAATGGTTTCGACAGCTGCTGAACTCAGATCAGGTTTGCTGATGGTGATTTTTCCGTTCTCTACAAAACAAAGTTTTCCGTTAGCCTGTGCTCTTGAAACGATAAAATCCCAGTCGGAAGTATTGTACTGAACCAGTTCTTTATGACTAAAATTAGTAGCTTCAACGTCTTTTTCCAGTCCGTATGTGCCTATAATTTCTTCAAAAGCATCACTGTCTTTTACATCATAAAAATACTTGCTCTTTCTGCCGATCGTTAGTTTTACTGCTTCGTCTTTACATTCAATAATCAGCAAAGAAGCACCGCTTTTTATTTTAATTGAATGCTTGATGATGATTCCTTTGTAAATGGCCTCCTCATCATTGTGATAACCGGCATTGATTTCAAGTTTTTTTCCCGGAATCAATAAATCCTCATTACTCAGTTTAAAATCTCTTTCAGAAGCTTCTCCGTCTGTGAGAACAATTTGAGCCATAGGAATTCGGTTCACCTCATTTTGCACTACAATACTTTTTACCTGATAGGTTTTAGACAATTCTTCCCCTTCAATTAAAATTTTGTACGTTACTAAATCGGCACTTTGACTGGTTTGTATGACTCCGCTGTTGTTCATCAGGATTGTTTTTGTAAGGGTGGGAAAAATAGTTTTTGCCCTGTTTTTAATTTTCTGAAATTGATAATGTTATTGACTTTTGCAACTTCGAGATAATACTTAGAATCACCGTAAATATGATAGGTCATCAAGGGTAAAGTATCGCCTTCTTTTACAATTCTGTAATGCGTTAGATCCGGCGATTTATTATTTTCTCTAGCTGCTCTGAGGTTGTCTTCCACAAAACCCTGAAATTTCGCTTTTGCGATAGCTCTTATAGGAGTTCCGTCCGGATTAAAGAGTTTGAATTCTATTTCCATTTCGGTTAGAGCCCCTTTAAAAAGCAAGGTTCCCCATGAAATCATGAGATAGTTGGGTTTGTGTTCGTCACCGTTGTAATCCAGAATGACCTTTTTAAATTTCTCAATGTCGTCTATAATGCCATTTCTCGAACTTTTATAGCCGCTAATCACTCCCGATCGGTCGAAAACAAAATCAAGTTCCAGATTCTCCGGTAGTTTTTTGTTGAACTTAGGAGATACCGTACTCGTTCCGGAGGCCTGAGTGTCATCAGTCTCAATTTTATAGTGATAGGTATATTTCTCCGGATTCATAAGCGTAGAAAACTTACCGTCGGCAATTTTGTTATTAAACTGCGGGTCACTATAAGCTACGATTTTTAGTTTTTCTAATTCTCCAGCCATGATTAACGTTCTTTTTTACGTTCGATAATTTTCATTACCTGATCTACACATTCGGCAACGGGCTCTTCTCCTTTACTTTTCGGAGAATTTGGAGAAGCAGCCGGTTTCGATCCTTCACTTACATTTATTTTAATGTGAAGCTCTTTTATTTCTATTGGCATAACTAACTTTTCATTAAGGTGAAATAATTATAAGTAAGCTCAATGTTTTCGACGACGAGCTTGCTTTCTTCGGCATTAAAGTCTTCAACCGACCATTTTACAGGGTAGGCGTGAACCACATTCCAGGAAACCAAAGGCTGATGCTCCTGGTTGAGTAGTTTGACAGTCAGGTTTACGGGTTCAAAAGAAAAATTTTCAATAGCTTTTCTGCACCAGTCAATAACATCAGAATCAATCAATATTCCTCTCTTTAAAGTCAGGTTTGGATATTTTGTCTTTACCGGGAGTTTGTGTTTGAATCTGTTTTCTCCACCCTCGGCAATTTCTTCTGTCTCGATATCAACAGACAAGCCGGAAACCGATTGGAACTGATGGTCTTTTTCTTTCGTACCAAGACCTTGAAATTCTACTAAAAAGTGAAAACCGACAGGTGGATAATAATTAGCCATGATTAGTCATTTTGAATCGATAAACCTTCGTGAACCAATTCCATAGATTCGATAGCGACTTCGTTTCCGTCGGCTTTTAAATCAGTAGATTGAATTTTGGTAGGCCATGCATTTTTTACTTTCCAGATGGCCACAGGATTGTGCTCTTCGTCCAGTAACTTGATGGTAATATCTCTTCTTTCTATGGTGTTTAGTTTTACCGTATTCCACCAGGCATAATACTCATTATCACTTTTAAAGGTTCCTCTTTTCAGTGTGATGTTAGAGAATTTTTGCATGCCCGGCATTTTGATCTTGCTGTATTCAGGACTTGCTCCGTGACGGTATTCAATAACCTCAGTTTCGACATCTAATCCCGAAACTTCTGTAAATCCTATTTTTGTTCCACCCCAGTCAACTGAGAAATGAAACTTTGATAGCGGATAGCTCATGATCTGTATTTTTTAATGTTAGTGTTTAGTTAAGATTCCTGCATTTTGTGAGAGAAGCGAAGTATGATAAATTCCGCCGGACGAACTACCGCCATTCCAATTTCGACAATTAAGCGGCCTTCGAGAATGTCTATAGCCGACATGGTTTGCCCCAATCCGATTCTGACATAAAAAGCCTGTTCCGGTTTAGCTCCGGCCAATGCTCCGGCTCTCCATTGCAGAATCAGGAAATTTTCTATCATGGCTCGCACGCGTATCCAGGTGTTGGCATCGTTAGGTTCAAATACAAATTGTTCGGTTGCTTTTTTGATGGATTCTTCGGCCATATTAAAGAAACGTCTCACTGGTACATAACGCCATTCGTTATCGTTTCCGGCTAATGTTCGGGACCCCCAAACCAAAGTTCCTTTGCCGGTGAAACTTCTGATGGCATTGATTGATTTACCGGCAACAGTATCAACATTTAAACCGTCCTGAATGTTGTTGGTAATTTTTACGGTAGGTTTTATGACATAGTTCAGACTTACATTGGCCGGAGCTTTCCAAACCCCTCTGTCTTTGTCAACTCTGGCGTAGATTCCTGCAATAGCCGAGCTTGGCGGAAGTGTTATAGGAAGGTTGTAAATTTCGGTAAGGATCTTATTGTAAGTAGCGTTGTCAATTGCTTCCAGAGCACTTAATTTTCTTCCGTTTAATTCTCCATTATTTAAATCTTTTCCGTTTACTGATTTAATAGCGGTTATAAGCGCGGTAAGGGCAGCGGCAATACCTGAGAAATTATTCACCAATCCGGTAATTCCCGTTTGAGCATTCAGTGGAGTATAGGTTACCAGTTTTTTTAATTCTGTGTCAAAATTTAAAGTATCGGTTAGTAGAATTTTTTTCAGTTTAGGATCTGTGTTTTCATCCTGTATTTTTTTCTTTAACGCTTTTAAATTTTTATAGACAGCATCGATTTTACTCGGAGCCGTAAAAATTAAATTGAAAGTATTCAGGGTTGAGGTGATGGTATTTGCAATTCCCGGATCTTCGTCTGAGATGGTACTGATGGCAGCATTGGCTTCATCATTTAAGGAACTCTTTAATATGGACAAAGTTTCCAAAGTAGTCAGTAAAGCGTTCAGTTTATTTAAGAAAGCCGTTTTTTTGGCAGGGCTGCTCGCAAAAGTTCCGCCTAAATCAAAACCGGTGGGATTGGCACTGTACATCTGTAGCAACAGATCACTAATTTGTCCGGCAATATCGCCAGCTACTGGTTCACTTACTAATTTGGTTACCGTAGCCGTAATTCCGGTAGCAGGATCTTCAATTGGTACTAATCCCGCAGCTATTTGATCATAGGCTTTTGCCGTATAAGAATAGTGTTTTAAGACAATTTTACTTGCATCAAAAGCATAATCAAGTATGGTTTCTAAATGTGGATAATAGGCTGCTCCGTATTTAATCGTATCTTTTTCAGAACTTACTTTATTTCTTAAATCGTCTATATTTGTATCTGTAGGGCTCGATTCATCATAATTCAGCGTATCGATCAGCGTAAATCTGTCCTGAAGATTTTGGCATTGGGTCAGCGCATCGTTATACAATCCATAGTAATCCGTAATCGTGATTCCTGATACTTTTGTGGCGTCCGGAAACAATAACAAAGTTGGTTCATCTACTTTTTCGATTTCTGCTAATCCGCTTTTTAGTGCATTACTGTTGTTGATTGCAGTAACAGCAGAATCTGCATCGTCTAAATCATTGCCATAACGGCCTACTGAAACAATGTAGCAAGGACCTCCGCCATTTGCAAAAAACAATTGCAGCGAATAATACATCAAAAAGGGCTGCTTTGAAGTAGGCTGATCTACAATAATAGATCTAACATCACCATTATCAGTAGAAACATCATTGATGGTAACACTAATGGTTGTTTCCGGTTTTGCAAAGCCGAAAAAACGTTCGTACTCTAAGAGAGAGGTTATTCGGGTTGGCTTTAATTTCAAATCTCCATTAATCTTGTTTGTAGCTTTTTCAGTATAGCCAATAAAAGCGGGAATTGCTGTTTCTACCTGGGCAACAGAAGGAGGGAATTTTACGATTTCCTCCACATATACCCCGGGTGTTTTGTAAGTTGTTGCCATGATTAATTGTTTTTAATTATTAAATAAATATTTCAGAATAGTAATCACCATTGTCTTTTGTTATTGATTTTACAGATGGATTAGGATAGCTGCTGCTCACCGGCTGCGGTACGTCAAAATCGGTTAGCGGGTCAATCTCAACAAAGCCGGAACGTGTTAAGGGTTTTGTTGTATTGGTTTCAATTTCGGTATCAGCTTTCCGGTTGATGTATTTCCAAAGCGTTTTTCGATTATCAAAATGAATTTTGAAGTTTGGACTGTTTATTTTACCATCATCGTCTATACTGTTTTCAGAACTATTATCGCCTTGCATCGTCAGTGAAATAATCCCAAACAGGTCTTGTGTTTCTGAGGAATGCAGTATTGAAATTAGATCAGTTGTAGTTTCTTCAGATACTAAATACGCACTTGATATTAACTTGTTGTCATTAATTTTTGGCAGGTATTTGAAGGTAACCGGCTCTTTAGGAGGTTTCACATTACTGAACAGAAGGACCCGGTTAGGAGTAAATTCTAAATTGGTATAATTTTCAAATTGATAGTCATGGATAGTGATTAGAAAGTTTAGGTTCAAATCGGCAGGAACTTTGATAAACGGATCTGTTTCGTCAGCTTCTTTAACTTTAATGTAAATCTTGAAACCTGTTTTACTTTCTTTGAACACCATTTTATAGTTTTGGAGTATTGTGCGGGTCTCCAGAGTTGGTGTGATCGTGGTGAAAACAGCAGTATTGAACTTTTGCAGCATCTTTTCTTTATCGTCATTCGACATACTTGCAAAGGTTTCTTCCCCATTATTCAGGAAATAATTATGCAAAATGGTTACTTCCAATAACAATCCGTATGTGATACTATAACTCATGATTGTTTTCTTGTTTTCGTTATACCCTTAATTCTGCTGATAAGTGGTCCTTCGCTTTGAGCAATATTGCGTTCAATTTGTATCATGCTCACCTTGTACAAAGCCGATGGAAGCTGTTTGCCGCCCAGAGTTCCCCAGATATAGTTCAATTCTTCAAAAGTGGGCGTGTAAAGCTCAATGGTAAATCTGAAGTTGTCGATATTGGCCATGGCTACATTATTTCGGTTGTAAATAGTATCAGATTGCGTAAAAAGTTTTTTCCCCTGAAAAAAAGTAATGATTTTCGAAATATCATTTAAAGAGTTGATGTATATGGTTCTGTTGGCGCTAAAGAGCAGGTACAGATTCAAGTTGATGACACTGTTTTTATAGATCGTTTTATTGCCCTGAACAATGTGATTGGGAAAGTTTTTCAAAGTCGCCTCTTCATCCAGATTGATAAGAGTAAGTGCCACCTTATCCTCCAGATTTCCGGATACCGTTTCATTCTGCGACTCCAGAAAAGCAATGTTTTCAGGCACAACCGTTTTTTCTAACCCAATTTCATCGAGGTAGTTGTTGACTTGTTCTGTAATTATCTGAATAACTTCAAAAATCATCTGGTGAAAAGTTTTAATATTCTGATATTCTTTAAGAAAAGGCAATTCAAATCTCTGCCTTTTTTAAAGCAGTGGGTGTATTTTAGGCTTGTTTTTTGTGATATTCCGCTTGTAGCAATACGATGTAAATAGGCTAAAAAGAAGTAGCTCTAAGGCGCAGATTCAAAAATAAAAAGAAGTATTTCCAGGCTTAAATTTGGATTTGTAATAAAAACTGGGGCTTATAGAATATCTAAATTAGAAAAACTTAGGGATATCAGGACAGCGTAAAAATACCCTTTTTTAAATAATCTTTTAGTTTGTAAATTATTAATTTTCAGTTACTTAAGTGTTAATTGGTGTTTTTGCTTTATATTTTTAGAAAAAAATAACGTCAGAATTTCCGCATAACATCAAAATTCTAATACGGAAAAGCGTAAAATGGTTGTTTTTTTAGGTCTATTTAATTGTTATACAGGTAAGTATGTTTTTGTTCGTCAATTATGGAGTCATTTTTAACCTTAAAAAAAGAAAAGGACGATAATAAAGAGACCAACCTTTGTTCTAAATGTGAAAACTGACCTCATGCTGTTATTTGGGTTTCTTATGGATAAAAATTCGGCACTCATGCCTTTTTTTTAATTTGTGTTTTGGCAGACTGGTAATTTTATAATGAAATACAAATCAGGAGATCACTTTAAAAGAATACTGCTGAAGAGATCTGCTGCCCAAAAACAAACAATACTCCTAATTTAGAACCGCCAAACAATGAAACCTACAAAAGAATTTACAGTTGCAGATTATCTGCTCACCCGACTCAAACAATTAAATGTTACCGAAGTCTTTCAGATCCCGGGCGATTATGTAAAACATTTTACACAAGCTCTCGAAGACTTTAACGGCATTAAAACCATTGGAACATCAAATGAATTGGATGCTTCGTATGCAGCAGACGCCTATGCCCGTACCCGAGGTTTAGGAGCGGTATCTTTGCAATATGGGGTAAGTACTTACAGTGCATTGAATGCCATTGCCGGTGCTTATGTAGAACGCAGTCCTGTGGTTGTAATTAGTGCTACACCGGGAGCAGACGCAAGGCAAATTGGAAATATGTACAATGTACTTTATCACCATTCTACAGGCAATCTCAATGCAGATCAGGAAATTTTTGAAAGAGTAACCGTTGCGGCCGAAACGCTGAGCAGTTCTGTCGATGCCCCTGAAAAAATCGATAACTTAATTATTGCGGCACTTACACATCAGCGTCCGGTTTATATAGCCTGTTACAAAGAGGTATGGGGCGAACCTTGTCCTAAACCTTCCAATAAAAAATTAGAACCTCAGATCATAAAAAGCGAAGCAGCGGAATTGGAGAATGCAGTTTCGCAAGCCTGGACACAAATCAGTCAGTCAAAAAAACCGTTGATTTTCGCAGGGGTAGAGCTTTTACGACACAATTTATCAAAGCAGTTAGAAGAGCTTATTAAAGTAAGTGGAATGCTGTACACTACAACGTCACTCGGTAAAACCGTTCTGGATGAGAAAGGAGATAAGTTTATAGGAACTTATTCTGATCAGGCTTCGATACCCGAAGTGATTAAAATAGTGGAAGCTTCAGACTGCATTTTGTCTTTAGGAACGATTATTACCGATGATTATTTATGGCTGGTAGAGAATAAATTTTCAGCTATGATTCAGGCAACCACGCAGGAAATGCGGGTAGGTTATTTTACTTATGAAAATGTAACCTTAAAAGATTTCATCGAAGCCTTAACCGAACGTTTCAAAAAAGCTTCAGGATATCCTTTAAAAACAGTAGCTCCGGCTCAGCCAAAATTTCCCGAACCATGGCGATCCAATTCCGATCCGAAATATGATAAACTTCCCGAAATAATAACCTTTAACCGCTTTTTTGAGAGAGCCACTTATTTTCTGGAAAAACAAAAAATGCTGGACGATATTGTGTTCACTTTTGGTGTGAGTTCGTCTATGTACGTAGCCACCAATATGTATGGATTAGCTAAGAATGCCTTTATTTCTTCCGCTGCCTGGCAGTGTATCGGTTTTGAAACCGGTGCTGCTTCCGGAGCTCAGTTAGGAAGTGGTAAACAAGCCTGGACTATCGCAGGTGACGGTGGTTTTATGATGGTAGCACAAGCGCTTTCGACCCTGGTAAAATACAACATCAACTCTGTAATTTTCGTGATGAGCAATGGGGTATATGCCATCGAACAGGTATATGTAGACATGGACTCCTTTAAAGCAGGTCCGTCTCATAAGTTTGATGAATTTGATATTCTGCCAAAATGGGACTATCAGGCACTTGCGAAAGCATTTGGAGCAAAGAGCTACCGTGCTGAAACCGTCAAAGAATTAGACGAAGTACTTCTCAAACTAAAAGGAAAAACAGATCTGCCCACTCTGGTAGAAATTATAATCCCTCAAAAAGACCTGGCACAGCAGATGGAAAGACTGGGGAATGAATAAAACAACTACTAAAAAGCAATAAAAAAATTAAAATCATAAAATCATGAGCAAGAAAACATACTCTATTTTTGGAGCCGGTGCGGCCGGACTCTATACAGCGTGGAGATTATTGGATGGAAAATCCAAACGCGACAAAAATGAAAAAATGCTGGTTAAAGGCGATGTATTAGAACTCTACGACTGGGGGAAATATGATTTTTCTAAAAAAAATCCGGGAACCAGAGAAGCGGGAGCACGCGTTTGTACGTGGCATTATAAAGACAACAAAGACAATTCGTATCTGGAATTGGGCGGTATGCGATATTCATATTGGGACGGCACTCCACAAGGAGCAGGACATCGTGTAGTCACAAAAACGATAGAGAAACTGGATTTAAAGAAAGATTCAGTTGAATTTAACGAATCAGCGGATCCTTTAATGTCTTTGCGTACCAAAAACATGTATGTCTCCGATGTTAATTCGAATCAGCCGGCTCCTTATTTTACTAATAATTATGGTGAAGATGCTCCGCCGGATGATGGATTCACCACCATACAATCTGTAGCAATCACAGCAACATCAGGCCCTGTTACCCGTAGAGAATGGTGTAAGTTTTATGAAGAAGGAAAAATCAATATTGATATGCCGGAAAGTTCGATCTTTCAAAAAGGAGATTTACTAAAAGATATTGGATATTGGAATCTTGCCTATGACAGACTTGGACAAGAAGGATTTGGTTATCTGGCAGATGGTAATGGCTATAGTTCCAATGTAGTAAACAGTCATAGTGCTCAGTCGTTTAATGTTAATGATGAGTTTACGCCGGGAACAGAATATAAAACACTGGTAAAAGGATATTCCAGCTTATTTGTTGCCTTATTCGATGAAGTTGAAAAACTAGCCAAACAAAAAGGAATTACGCTGAATTATTTTCCGAATACCCGATTGCGTTCGATTCTGTATACTAAGGCAGGGATTCGTTTTACTACCGCAAAACGCGCAACTCCGGATAAACTTGACGAAAATAAAATATGTGATGCTGCATTTTTGGCCATGCCTCGCGCATCCATTGAACTGGTAGCTCAGGCAACACGTTATACAGATGATGAAGGTCAGGACATATTAAACCACGAAGAAGTACAGCTCTATCTGGAATCTGTAATTATGGAACCTTCTTATAAAATTGGGATGTTTTTTACTACACCATGGTGGAGAACAACCGAAGCCGGAAGCCCAACTTATCCTGCCAAACTAACCAGTTATTTTTTAACGCAGGAAGGAATTGCTAAACTGAAAAAAGAAAAATTTCCTTCTAATTATCTGAAAGCAATAGAATCAGCAAAAAATCCGGTTATTATCGCAACATCGTTTAACGATAAGGCCAGTTTTATAGCTGCGGTAGAAAATGCGATTCAGGAACGTCTGACTTTTAAAGAAGAAAAGCAAATCTCAGCTATAGCCGAATTAGATACCATTGGTCCAAGTATTACCGATATGCCAATCCGACAAGTGGTTTATTTTGGGGATAACGCTCTCAATCAAAAAGGAGAAAAAGTGTATGGTATTTTGGCCAGTTATGACGATATTCAATACACCACATTTTGGAAAGCTTTAGAACTTGGTCCTCATGGAACACGTGAAATTCCGGAGTCCAGAGATTGCCAGACGCTCGAAGGACCACGTGTAGCCACTCCGGTAATGGTCAAAATGCTTCGCTCGCAACTGGCTGCATTACATTTTGGACCACAAACTGATTATTCGGCCGTACCTGAACCTTTAGAAACGAGATATATGGACTGGTCATTGCCTCCTTTTAATGCAGGATATCATGCCTATAAATCACACTATAATCTGGGTGATGTACAACGAAAAATTAGAAAACCTTCACAACTCGTTCCAAAAGCAGACTGCGATATTTTTATCGTTGGAGAAACCTATTCAAACGATCAGGCCTGGGTAGAAGGTGCCTTCTGTACAGCCGAATCGGTTCTGAATGATTTCTTCGGAATTGAACCTATTATAGACGAAAAGTATTATCCGTTTATCAGTCCGGAATAGTAAATTTTGGACTGTTTTTTAACCGCAAAGATCGCAAAGGTTTACGCAAAGTAGGCAGGAATCGTAACCGGAAGGCTGCATAAAAATCTGCTCAATCAATGTGTTAAAGAGGGTACAATTAAGATAAACAACAAAACAGGCGATTGTATTGGA
>NZ_MUHH01000045.1 GCF_002217475.1 Flavobacterium tructae | reverse complement strand
GGACTATATAGAAAAGTTTAAAAAAATGGACAGTTTACAATAATATTTTCTGTAAGTCGGATATGGAAAATATTTATTATTTATAGGAATTATCTTAATCTTGAATTGCTAGATCATAAAAAAAACTAAACCCCGCACATTTCAGCGGGGTTTGTTGTGAATATTAGAATCAATTTTTAATTTCTTTCGCTGGTCTGATAATCAGCATGTTTTTCATTACGGTAATGGTCAAATTCCTGTCGATAGTGAATCCCGCATTTTGTAACCAATTACCGGAAAGACGAATTTGTGGAAGTTCTTTAGGCTGGGGCCTGAAAATAGATGGGCAACGCGATGCTCTGTAAAAAGAATACGTTTTAACGTGACGAACAGTCAATATCTTAGGGGTTCGTTTTGTGGCAGAGATGGCATCTTTTGCCTCTGCGTGCTTTGTTTTTTCTGTGTTAGTCATTGCAGAAAGTTTTTTAGGGCCAAAAAAAATACGGTTTCAGCCTTTCCCGTTGACTAACACCTTTTCGAAGGCTGTGGGCGCATTAACGCTCCACACGGAGGTACCGAAACCGCGTATAGTGACATGTACGGGCATAAAAAAGCCCGCAATGTTCATAGCGAGCAAAGTCGCCTTCGTAAAAATGTTAGTCGGGGCAAAAGTACTAAAAGTATCTTTGTGTTTTGATAACGAAGAAAGAAAAATCTGCTTCCTGAACCTGATACGAGTAGTGATCCATTAAACGGATTGCAAAAAGCGATGTTAATCAGTTTATTGCATATTGAAAAGGAGAGAGGGCTTGGTTACACTCAAAAAGAAGATATAAAAACCATCGGGGACATGATGGAGTTCATCAAAAGATTCTGATTTAATTTTATTAGAAAAAATGAATATTGCTTTTTTTCTAATAAAAGAATGAAAAATAGTACTTAAAAGTATCAAAACAGGATTGTTATCTAGAATAATTCAAAATAATTTGGTTTGATTTGATACAAATAATACATTTGCGTTATTAAAAATAATTCTAAATAACATGAAAGTAAAAGTACTATTGCCACTTTTGGGCTGTTTGATGATGCTGCTTACGGCTTCTGCATCATTTGCACAGACGGGTACAATAAAAGGAACGGTTTCATTGTCTAATGATGAGGCAGCAGATAATATCTCTGTAACACTGAAAGGAACAAAGATTGGAACTACCACTGACGCTCAGGGAAATTATGAGATCAAGAACATCAGACCCGGAAATTATATTCTGAAGGTTTCGGTAATTGGGTTTTCATCTAAAGAAAAAAATGTTGAAGTTTCAGCAGGAAGTAATCTTGTCGAAAATTTCACACTGCTAACTACATCTGAAGCACTTACAGAAGTATTTGTAAAAGGGAATGCTAATAAATATACCAAATCTGAAAGCCAGTATGTGTCGAGGATGACGATTAAAAACCTTGAAAATGCACAGGTTTATAATGTGGTTACTAAAGAGTTGATCAAAGATCAGTTGGTAACCAATCAGGATGAGGCATTAAAAAATGTACCGGGTTTATATCAATTATGGGCAGCTACCAATCGTGCCGGTGATGGAGCTTCATGGTATTCTTTACGTGGATTTACCACTCAGAGTTTAGTGAGAAATGGTCTTGCCGGAAAAGTAAACAGTAACACTGATGCGGTAAATTTAGAAAGAATCGAAGTGATAAAAGGGCCATCAGCTACGCTTTTTGGAAATGTGGTTTCTTCTTACGGTGGATTAATCAACCGTGTAACTAAAAAACCTTATGATAATTTTGGTGGAGAAATTTCATATCAAAACGGAAGTTATGGTTTTAACCGTTTAACGGCCGATATCAATACTCCAATTAATGATGACCATACCGCATTGTTCAGATTGAATGCTGCTTTTGGAAATGCGAATACTTTTCAGGATTTCGGTTACTCAAAGAGTTTTTTCGTAGCGCCGTCTTTTGCTTATAAAGTAAACGATAAACTTACCATCTCTATCGATGCCGAAATTGGAAATCAGGACAACTCTGGTATGCCTTTAATTTATCTTCCTTTTGGAGTTTCTATTGCTGACTTAGGAGTTAATAATGCTAAGAATTTGGATGTTAATTTCAAAAGATCATTTTTAGGAGATGAATTTATGACCAACACCAAAACATTAAACGTTTTTGCGCAGGCTCTTTATCAAATTTCTGACGAATGGACTTCTCAAACCGTGTTCAGCAGCAGTTCTAATAAAGCAAGTGGTTTACAAACATGGTTTTACCTTTTGAAAGATCAGGAATTTTCAAGAAACGCCTGGGATGCAAATGGAAAAGATAACGCAATCGAATTCCAACAAAACTTTAATGGTGATTTCAAAATTGGATCCATGAGAAACCGCTTCTTAGTAGGTGGTGATATCTATTACGGTTCAAATAAATTATTATACCAAAGTTTACCGGGTTATGCGCCGTTTGATACCATAAAGTATACAGGAGCAGTGACTAATTATTATGACTTTAACCCAACAAATGTAAAGGATGCACTTACCGGGAAAGGGAATGCTCCTTATACCACTAATAGTTCTATAGCGACATATAGTGTTTACGTAGCAGATGCAATCAACATTACAGAAAGATTAATTCTTTCGGCAGCAGTACGTTTTGATCATTTTCAAAATAAAGGATCATTTGATCCTGCTTCGAATACAAAAGCGGACAATTTTTCGCAAAATGCCTTCTCACCAAAATTTGGTGCTGTGTATCAAATCGTAAAAGATCAGGTATCTGTTTTTGGAAATTACCAAAATAGTTTTACCAATAAAGGATTCTTAAATGCTAATGTTGGCGGAAAGCTTGAAATGAAACAGTTTGATCCTGAAAAAGCAAATCAGCTTGAAGTTGGTGTGAAAGTGAATGCATTCCAGAATAAAGTAAGCGCAACTTTTAGTTATTATGATATCAAAGTTGACAAT
The DNA here is from genome assembly GCF_002217475.1 of Flavobacterium tructae. Taxonomy (GTDB): domain Bacteria; phylum Bacteroidota; class Bacteroidia; order Flavobacteriales; family Flavobacteriaceae; genus Flavobacterium; species Flavobacterium tructae. The sequence continues at coordinate 30,579 of NZ_MUHH01000045.1, read as the reverse complement.
ATTGTAATTGCAGATCCGAATCTTCCAAATGCGAGCATACAAAACGGAACACAATATAGTAAAGGTTTTGAAGTAGAGCTTACAGCTAACCCAATTCCGGGATTGAACCTTCTTGTGGGGTACTCTAATAATAACTCTAAATTAAATGATTTAAGACCTGTAACTGCAGGACCTGAAAATCTAATCAATTACTGGTTCAGCTATAACCTTCAAAAAACAAAACTGAAAGGATTAGGTTTAGGATTTGGAGGGAATTACGGAGACGCTACCTACATTTACAATAATGGACCTGGTCAAACTTTTGAGCTTCCGTCATATGCTGTAGTTAATACTGCTTTGTACTACGATCAGCCAAAATACAGAGTGTCTTTAAAAGTAAATAACTTAACAGACCAATTGTATTTTAATGGTTATACGACAATAAATGTTCAGGCTCCACGTACTGTTATGGGAAGTTTAACTTATAAATTCTAGTTTTTTTTAGAGTACTGAATGCAAAAAGGCTCGAACGTAATGTTCGAGCCTTTTTTTGTTTGATGTAGTACTGCAGAAGTTAGTTACTTAATTCGGCTGATTTGAGTTTTGTTATTCCTTCGTGAAGAATTTGATCTTTCAAAGTTTAATAATAGGCGGTCCAAATGACTAAGTAACAGCTATAAATAATTTTTACCTCAATTTAAATTTTTATATTTGAATTGTCTGATACAGAATCAATTGTTGAATTTTTAATCATTACTTATGTTATTAAATAGAAGAATATCACTTTTGTACTTTGTTAATGAGATCAGATCGCAGATTGTACTGATCGTACTATTTGCGATATTAATTGGATTGCTCGACATGCATCCTTTATTTCAACAGGTATCTCTGCCGTTAAGTATTCCGGCATTAGTGGGTACTGCGGTTTCTCTTCTTCTTGCTTTTCGGACAGCGCAATCGTACGAAAGATGGTGGGAAGCCCGAACCGTTTGGGGAGCTATAGTAAATGATTCTAGGACTTTAATCCGGCAGATAATCCAATTTACATCAAAAGAAAATAAAGAGATTGCTGATGCTTTTACAGAAAGACAGATCATCTGGCTTTATGCATTGGGAGAGTCATTGCGCAAACAGCCGTTTTCACCAAGGGTGCAGACTTATCTTGATGCTTTTCAGATCAAAGCCTCTAATATCCCTAATGCTTTGTTGGATAAACACTCCCTGAACATTGCAGAATTAGCATCACAAGGACTAATTTCAGAGTTTAAACAGGTGCAGTTAAATGAAACATTAGCCAGACTTTGCGACAGTATGGGCAAATGTGAACGTTTAAAAAATACCGTTTTTCCAAAATCATATAGTGTATTAGTTCATACCCTGATCTATGTATTTGCAGCTATACTCCCTTTTGGACTCGAAGACTCACAGCTGGTGGTAGAGATTCTTATAACGATATTGATTCCTGTTCTGTTTATTTCCATAGAAAAAACAGCGATTATAATGCAGGATCCTTTTGAAAATACACCTGTTGACACACCAATGACTTCGCTTACAAAAACAATAGAGATCAATCTGCTTGAAATGACAGGGGCAGAAAATATACCAGTAAAAGAAAAAAATGAGCTTTATTACGAGATGTAATAAAATTACAATGTGGCATTAAAAAAGTATTTTATTATGGATATAGAATTTGAACTTTTACTTTCTGCCAAATTACTGTTGGCGCTTTTATTGGGAGGAATTATTGGTATTGAGAGAGAAAGAGAACAGCAGAATGCAGGTGTGCGAACTTTTGCGTGTATCTGTGTAGCTTCTTGTCTTTTTGTTTCTATTGCTGCCCATCTCACCGAGGATAAATCGGCTATTGCCAGAATGCTTGCAGCTATTGCAACAGGACTTGGTTTTATAGGGGCAGGGCTTATTTTTAGAGATGAAAAAAATCTACCTAAGGGATTAACCACTGCATCGGGTTTATGGACGACTTCGGCTGTAGGTATGGCCATCGCGCTCAATATGTTTGTTATCGCCATCTGCTCGACAGCCATTATACTTTTTATTTTTACAATTAATCAATTCTCATGGTACAGAAAGTTTGTAGAGAAATTATTTAAAGATAAAAATCTGAAAAAGTAATCTAAATCTGCAGGTAGGTATTGAGTGTGAAATTATTGAGAATCATAAAAAAGAGATTTCTTTCAGCAATGTAAATTGTATTTTTAATTCATCTATAATAGAGTAAAAAATTAAAAAAGAAAAAACATTGGTCACAAAAATGGAAAACGTACAAACTACGGGAACTGTAAAAATTGAAAAAGACCAGAGCAAACACAATTACCTGCAATTGGCCGAAGGTTCAGCAGGTTCAAATCTAAAAGCGGGGCTTTTCAAAAAGGATCAATAAGTTTTGAAACTTTGCGTTGAAAGTTTTTTATAAATTAGGATTGTGAGACTCACTAATCGGTACTATGTTAACCCTAAATTGGCATATGTTATCTGATTACGCATGAAATAGTATTAAGATGGAATAAACTTCTATTTTTAATAAAATTTCAACAAAAAACATGCAACCAATATCGCTTATTTCAGATCATTTTATTGAAGAAAAATGTAATTTTAAAGAACTTATAGAAAGACTTCGGGCTGGGTTTTCGACTTCGGATATCAACGTGCCTATGCGCCATCATCATGATTATCCTAATCCCGAAGAAGGTAAAGATTCTACACTGCTGCTAATGCCTGCATTCCAATCAGGTAAAGACTTAGGAGTAAAAATAGTGACGGTAAGTCCCAACAATGGTAAGTATGACCTGCCTTCCATTCAGGGAACTTATATTTATCTCGACGGGCACAAAGGAAATATAAAGGCAATTCTTGATGCAAAATCACTAACAGGCAAACGTACTGCGGCAACCTCTGCTTTGGCGAGCAGCTATCTTTCGAGAAAAGACTCCTCGTCTATGCTGATGATAGGTACAGGCGCATTGGCCATCAATTTAATTGAGGCGCATGCCAGTGTGAGACCCATAAAAGAAGTTTATGTTTGGGGAAGAACTATAGAAAAGGCACAATTGGTTTGCGATGCACTCAAAAATTCTCCATTTACTTGCAAACCCGTTTCAACTATAGAAGAAGTTATTTCTCAGGTTGATATCATTTCGTCAGCGACTTTATCACCCGTTCCGCTTGTTTTTGGAAAATGGCTGAAAGCAGGACAACATTTAGATCTTGTTGGAGCATACAAAAAAGATATGCGTGAGGCCGATGACGAAGCGGTTCTAAAATCGAGCCTGTTTTTGGATACTTATCAGGGCGGACTAAAGGAAAGCGGCGATATTTTGATTCCGCTAACAACCGGCATTATCACAGAAGAAACTATCAAAGCCGATTTGTTTGAATTATGCAGTACTGCAAAACCGGGCAGAATCTCTGAGACTGAAATCACTTATTTTAAATCGGTTGGACATGCTTTAGAAGACCTTGTCGCAGCCGGATATTTTTATGAAGCGTATAATTTAAAAGCACAAAAGAATGTCTAGTACCTACCAAAATATTTCTAATAATACTGATTATAAAGCAGACGCTTCCGTACTGCAGATCCAAACAATTGATATGCATACAGGGGGTGAGCCCTTGCGTGTAATTGTTTCCGGTTTTCCGAAATTGAAAGGAAATACTGTTTTAGAATACAGAAGAGATATAAAAGAAAATTACGATTATTTAAGAACGGCATTGATGTTTGAACCTCGCGGTCATGCCGATATGTACGGTTGTATTTTACTTCCGCCAAATGATGATGAAGCAGATTTTGGTATTCTTTTTATGCATAACGAAGGATACAGCAGTATGTGCGGTCATGCCATTATTGCGATAAGTACTTTGGCAGCAAAAATGAACTGGATCACAGTAAAAGAAGGTGAGAATGAATTGAAAATTGATGCTCCGTGCGGTCGGATTTTTTCGTTTGTCACGGTAGTAAACGGAGAAGTAACAGGAGTACGATTTCATTGCGTGCCCAGTTTTGCCGTAGGTTTAGATCGTGTTGTAAATGTTGAAGGGATTGGTGATGTCGTTTATGATTTGGCTTATGGAGGTGCTTTTTATGCTTACGTTGATTTGAGAAAAAATACACATTTGAATTTTGGATTAACGGAAGAAAATTACCGAACCATTATTCAAACCGGGGTCGATATCAAACATGCCGTAATGAAGCAGGATGCCGAAATTCAGCATCCGTTTGAGGAGGATTTGAGCTTTTTATACGGAACTATTTTTATCGACGAACCGTTGAATAGTGCTAACCACAGCCGAAATGTTTGTGTTTTTGCCGATGGAGAAGTCGATCGCTCTCCAACTGGTTCGGGTGTTTCCGGAAGAATTGCGATTGAAAAAACTAGAAATGCCATAAACTTTGGTGAACTTATTACGATAGAAAGTATCACAGGAAGTACTTTTAAAGGATCACTTGTAAGAGAAGAAAAATTCGGCCCCTTCAAGGCTGTAATTCCGCAAGTGGAAGGAACGGCTTTTGTAACAGGAGTAAATACGTTTTTAATAGATCCGAAAGATCCGATGAAGAATGGTTTTATACTAAGATAATGATCCGTTTAAAAAATATCCAGCATCACAATTAGTATAAGATTGGGAATTTCTAAGGATAAAAAATCTCTCCGTAAGCTTCCTGATTTGAAAGCATATGGAGAGATTTTTTTTATTCAAACACAATTTAGAAAAATTGAATCTTTTATTTTTATTTTTTGATGTAACCGGAGCAATTCAATTTTTAACGACCTTTTCGTTTTTTTGATATTCCATCTAAAAGTAGTGATTTTAAAAGAGAACGAAAAATGTTAAAGAGTTTCAGTGTAGCGTTTGAATTAAGATATAAAAATGTCGTTATTTGTATCATTATGGTCGATATTTAAGATGGTTTTGTAAGATTTTTGGTTTGTCATTGAAAGATATTATTTGATTTTAACAAAATGAAAGAAAATTATTACGTTAATAAAATGTTAGGAAATATGATTATTTTAAATAAAGTATTTATTTTGCCCAAAATTCTAAATTTCTTCTAAATTGAACCATTACTTTACTTGTCATTAAAGGCTATTATATGAGAATCGAAAAAAAAATTAACAAGGTTTCGGAAGACGGATTATGTAAATTATCTGTTTTTTCGAATGTTTCTGTTTTTTTTTCGTTTTTCTTTCAAACTGCTTTTTATTATTGGTACTCAAAAATTGCCAGTTTCATTTCAATTTACTTTTTTAAGATTTTATTTCCCTTACGTAAAGGGGTATCATTTGTGTTATTTTATTTAGTATATCTTTTACTTTTCTCCAAAAGATGGATAGGCACTTAAACGGTTATGGATTTTTTAATCTCCTCTTCATTTTAATTACAAAACTTTGCGGAGGGAATGAGCAATAATTGTTAAATCGCTTTCCTCTTAAAAAAAATAAGCAGCCTTTAAATTTACCATAACAAACAACACAATGAATACTAGTATTATTAAAAATTATTCAAAACTTAAGTTCTCCTTATATTTTTTGCCCTTATTCTGTTTAGCTGCTCTTGTAATGTTCCTTTATTATGAGAATGCTTTAAGTGTTTATAATTACGCACAAATTCAAAAAAGCACCTTTCTTTATATTAATTCCCATTTAGGACTTTATCCTAATTTACAATACAATCTTACTCAACTTGGAGATGCTTCGATTTTTTTATCCTTCTTAGCCCTTTTTATACTCTATGCACCCAAATTATGGGAAGCTTTGCTGTCGGGTTTATTATTTTCGCTCTTATTTTCCTGTCCGTTAAAAGCAATATTTGGTGTTCCAAGACCTGCCGTAATTTTTAATAATGAAATTACATGTATTATGGGAAGAAAATTATGTGGCTTCAATAGTTTGCCTTCAGGACATTCGATTGTAGTTTTTACTGTATTGACCATTATCTTATTTGCCTTTATGCCACAGCGATTGAAATTTAAAGTTCTGTGGTCCGTATCGATCATTACAATAGGATTTATTTTAGCATTTACAAGAGTAGCTGTAGGGGCACATTATCCCCTTGATGTAATTACAGGAAGTATTCTGGGGTATATTTCCGGAATCTCAGGTATTTTTATCAGCAGAAAATATAAAATAGGGGCCTGGATCAACAATGATAAATACTATCCCATTTTTATTGCATTGTTTATCATTTGTTGTATTTGCTTGGTCGGCAAAATTATTAAAGAAAATTTGATCATATATTATCTTTCGTTTATTAGCTTAGCAGTCTCACTTTATAAGATTACTTATGTTTACGTTAAAAAATAATTTAAGAATAACTCATTTTGTTCTATTGATGAGTTTTTTGATTTTTTTGTTCTTCCACCTGCCATTTTACAGCTTTGTTTTTAACAATGTCGATTATAAAAGTTTCAATGGTATTGTTTTGATTGTGAGTTTGGTAATTTTAATGCTGGTGCTTAATGCATTTGTTTTATACCTCTTGTTTTCGCTCTCTCGTCATGTTGGGAAAGTTTTGCTGATCTTGTTTTTTATTGTTAGTTCAATTGCAGTCTACTTTGTGAATACGTATAGTGTCATCATTGATGAAAGTATGATTGGCAATATTTTGAATACCAATTACGAAGAATCCAGCAGTTTTTTTTCTTTTAAAGTAATTTTGTACGTAATTTTTCTTGGAATTATTCCGAGTATTTACATTGCAAAGGTCAAAATAACTAAGGTGCCATTGAAGGAGTTTTCAATCACTTCTTCAGTAACTTTAGTATTTATTGCCGTTTTGATATTTGTTAATGCCAGCAATTGGCTTTGGATTGACAAAAATTCGAAACGACTTGGAGGTCTTGCAATGCCATGGTCTTATTCGGTTAATACACCGCTATTTTACATTCATAAGTTCAAGAAAAATGAAAAGGAAATTTTGTTGCCCAATGCTGTTATAAAAGACAACGAGAAATCGGTTGTAGTTTTGGTTATCGGCGAATCGGCGAGAAGACAAAATTTTTCTCTTTACGGTTATAAGAAAAACACCAATCCGTTACTTTCCAAAACAGAAAATGTATTTCATTTTAATGCCAATTCTTGTGCTACATATACTACTGCAGGTGTAAAATGTATTTTAGAGCATAAGAACAGTGATGATCTCTATGAAATTTTGCCTAATTATTTATATCGAAATAATGTTGAGGTCATTTGGAGAACGACCAATTGGGGAGAACCGCCAGTTCATATAAAAAACTATCAAAACAAGGAAGCATTAAAAGCCGATTGTAAAGGTGTGGAATGCGATTATGATGAGGTTTTACTAAGAGGATTAAAAGAGCAGATTCAGGCCAGTAAAAAGAATAAAATACTAATTGTACTCCATACCAGTACAAGTCACGGACCTACATACAGTAAAAAATATCCACCACAATTTGAGACTTTTAAACCAGTCTGTAATAGTGTTGAATTGGGTAAATGTTCTCAAAATGAACTTCTTAATGCTTATGATAATACAATTGTGTATACCGATTATATACTTCATAGTGTAATTGAGGATTTAAAAGAACTAAAAGAATACAAAAGTACCATGATTTTTGTTTCAGATCACGGAGAATCTTTAGGAGAGAAAAATCTTTATATGCACGGTGTGCCTATTAGCATTGCCCCTAAGGAACAATATGAGATTCCGTTTATTGTTTGGGTATCTGATCATTCAAAACAGCTTAAGCCTAATGAAACATTAACTCAAAACCATGTTTTTCATAGTGTTTTAAAATTTCTTAATGTGGAAAGTCCGGTTTATGATGAGAAAATGAACATTTTTAAATAAGAAGTATTTGTGGTTTTGTCGCAGCTGTGGTAACTTGTTATCTCAGTCATTTCTAATTGAGTGGAACAGCTGCGACAGAAGCTGATATTGACTATAAAAAGAACTTTTGAATACTTAGTTTAACCCGTTGGGTGTAATTATTTTTAACGCATGGAGACATAGACTTTCTTCCTGTAAAAAATCTATGTCTCTATGCGTTAAATATTTTTTTACATGTAGATCTTGCAGATTTTCTAATCTTTTTAATCCGTTAATCCGTGGCTGTTTTTTAAAAACATAAACATAGACTCTCTTATTAAAAATAGGGCGTTTTACATTTCACTTCTTACTTTTTTAGGAGAATCTATGTTTCTATGTGTTAAATGATTTTTGTATTAATTACTCAACAGCCTTATTTTAATTTTTTTGATCAGAGGGATAAAAAATCTGCTTTCTACTAATTAAAACAGGTAGAATTACGCTTAAAAATCACAGTTTTAGTGAGTTTATTTGTTGTTACCAATAACATATCAAACAAATAAACTCCCTAATTATGGAAAACTACTTACACGGCTTACTCGACGAAGAGAATGACCCAATTATTCAGCAATATTTAAAATACATCGACGAAGGAATTCCCCGTACGGATAAACCAAAAGACGTATTGATCATTGGTGCCGGAATGGCAGGAATGGTAGCAGCGGCTATGTTGAAGGAGGCAGGCCATAAGGTTACAATAGTGGAATCTAATACCCGTGTTGGCGGCCGAATTAAAACCTTCCGAAATTCTAAGGACAAGAAATATTTCGAAGACGATACTGTTTATGGCGAAGCCGGAGCAATGCGCATCCCGACCATACATCAGATGGTACTCAAATACATCGATAAACTAGGACTCAAAACAGAGCCTTTTTATTATTTGTCGGTTGATAAAGCTCAGGCAATTGCATATCAGGCGGATCCTGCTAAACCAAAACCGGAAGTTACAAGAAACTCTCTTTTTTACGTCAACCGCAAACGTGTGGTTCAAAATGAATATATCCCAAAGGATGCGAGTAAAATTGTCGATGTAAACGCCTTGCTCGACTTTCATTTAGGCAGTAGCGAAAACATGCGGGCAGACCAGTTAATGGCCAATCTTATTAATCCGCTTAAAGCTTTTATTGCCGAAGATCCGGAGAAAAACTGGCCCGTTTTGATCGAGCGTTACGGGGAGTATTCGATGCGTCGTTTCCTGAAAGAACATTCCATGTATTCTGAAAATGCTATTGAAATGATTGGTGTGCTCCAAAACCTGGAATCCAGAATGGCTTACGATTTCATCCAGAGTTTTATTGAACAAAATATTATTAAGGATTCTACGCGATTTATGGAAATTGTAGGCGGATGTGACAAGCTCCCTAATGCCTTTTTTAAAGCCCATAAACTAGAAGAAAATACCTATTTCGATTGTAGGATGACTAAAATGATGCTTGTCAACGACAAGGTAAAAATAGAAGTAGACATAGAGGTACAGCGTGACCCTCAGTTTTATGAAGATGCAGGATTCAAAGCATTAAAAACACCTGTTAGCGATATGGAATTTGATGAAGTAATTGTCAGCATACCATTTTCGGCACTAAGGCACGTTTATGTAACACCACAATTCAAGCAGCAAAAACGAAAAGCAATTCGGGAACTGCATTATGATTCTGCTACTAAAATATTGCTTGAATTTCGTGAAAAATGGTGGCAGGAAGCTCCGTATAATATCGTGGGCGGTGGTACAATTACCGATTTTTCTAACCGTTTTACGTATTATCCGAGTAATGATTTGGGAAGTAACGGACATGGTGTCGTTTTGGCTTCCTATTGCTGGTCAGACGAAGCAAGCCGTTGGGATTCGATGGATGATGATGACCGATATTTCTATGCACTTAAAAATCTGGCCATCATGCACAGCGATGATGTGAAAGAACAGCAGCGTATTATTGATCTTGCTGTAATCAGTTCAAGTATCAAAGACCGAAAAGGGAAACCCGGAAAATTAGTGGGTGCTGCAACACAAAGCTGGATGCGAGATCCTTATGCTTTTGGCGAAGCGGCAATCTTCAATCCGGGTCAGTTACAGTTATTACAGCGCCATATTATTTCTACAGAATGGAAAGGAAAAGCACATTTCGCAGGAGAGCATACTTCTTTGAAACATGCCTGGATTGAAGGCGCTATCGAATCGGGAATTCGTACCGCACTGGAAGTCAACGAAAATATAGGTAATCTTAATAACCCGATTTAAGATGGCAGAGCAAAAAATATCAGTAGCAAAGTACCTGCAGATACGCCTGGAAGAATTAGGGCTTACCCACTTATTTGGTATTGCAGGCAATTATACCGCTCCGTTTTTAAATACAATCCTTGAAGACAAAAATGCAAAAATTAAAATTGTTAACGATACAAACGAAATAAATGCCGGACATTGTACGGATGCTTATGCACGACAAAATGGTTTTGCAGCAGTAGCGGTAACCTACGGCGTGGGAGCATTTACGTTGTTGAATTCGGTTGCAGGTTCTTATGTAGAACATTGTCCCGTTTTGGTTATCAATGGAGCTCCAACCAATAAAGATCAACAGCGAAGCCTTGTTCAGGGAATGCTGGCTTCACACATGACTGGTGATATGTACAGCAATATCAATGTGTTTCGTAATGTTACTGTTGCAGCCGAACAGATTACGGGTTCATCTGACGCTCCTTATAAGATTGATGCAGTACTAAATGCCTGTCTTTTATACGGAAGACCGGTTTACCTTGAGGTTTTTGAAGATGCATGGCGAATGGAATGCAATGCACCTGTTACTCCATTGGTAGAAAAAGGAACATCAAAATGCCAGACAAGTGCACGCAAGGCAGCTCAAAGGGTTGCTGCAATGGCCCGTGGAAAAGAGATTATTTTCTGGGGCGGAATCGAAATTCAGCGTTACGGCATTCAAAAAGAATTTTTGGATCTCATTGAAACTACCGATACGGAATTTGTAACTTCCATACTCGGAAAATCGATCGTTTCTGAAAACCATCGTAAATTTAGGGGTGTTTTTAATGGTAAAGCATCACCAAAAGATGTTAAGGAACAGTTTGAAAAGGCTCAGGTGAAAATTGGTCTCGGTGTATGGACCACGGGTAAAAATCTGGGTGGTTTTGATGTCTGGAAAGAAGACACGGTACTCGCGAATCACAGCGGCGTAAGAATAGGTGCTTCTTATGTGGCCAATGTATCGCTAAAGGATTTTATTATTTTCCTGAAAGAAGAACTCACTAAAGTTACCTTTAGTGCCTATGAAATGTATGACACGGAAAAAAAGCTGCCTAAATCATTTTTTGTCGCTGATGACAGCATAGCAAAAAAGGAAAAACCACTTTTGACCTATGATACATTTTTTAAACGGATCAATAGCTTTATAAACGGCAGTCATATAGTAGTTGCAGATGCCGGTTTTCCTTTATTGGGAGCCCAAGGCATCCGTATTGCAGAACCTAATGGATTTGTGGCGCAGGCATCATGGCTTTCTATCGGTTATTCTGTACCTGCTGCAACCGGAATAAAATGTGCCAGACCGGATAAAAGACCGGTGGTATTTGTTGGCGATGGTGCTTTTCAGGAAACTTGTCAGGCTATATCAACACAGAACAAACTGAAACATGATACTATTGTTTTTGTATTGGATAATGGTATTTATGGTATCGAACAAATGCTGGTGAATCCAAATCCTTTCCGTGGTGCAGATCAGGTAGATTATGATATCCCTGATTTAAACAGTGTCTATGACTACAATGAAATGCATCGTTGGAAATATGCGAAACTCGTTGATGTATTTGGTGGGAAAGGTTTTGAAGTGAACACTCTTGATGAGCTCGAAGACGTTTTACAACAGCTTGATACTATTAAGGAAAATACAATCATACACGTGAACATTCCAAAAACATCCATTCCGGAAGCGATTGCCTATAAAACGGAGGAGCCGGGAGAGGATGAATTTTTAGATAAAGACTGGAGTTTGTGTTAGGTTAAAAGGAGTGGTCTTGACATTTCTATAATTACTTATTATCTTTAGAAATTCGGATAAAAAAAAGAAAAAGAACAGAGTGGGAGTAAACTGGGGGATAGATGAAATCTATATAAAGTTTAACTTTAAAAATAAGCAAGTTTCACTCTGTTCTCTTTTATCAATTCAGTTAATTTTTCTTTCCAGTTTTTGGCTATTGAGCCGCCAGAATCATTATCATAATTATCATCATTGTCATTAATAATGTTATTTAATAAATAATTTACAGCTGCTATAATTTTTTTTTCAGAGACAGTTGTTGGAACTCCTCCACGCAATACATGATGATCTATCGATGACAGTGATGCATAGTTAATGGTAAATCCTTCGGTAAGTATTTTTTCTCCTTTGGTATTAAAAGAGGTATCGCATCTTGATAGAGAGGTTAGTATTTGGGGAGAAACCCAAGAACCACGAGAAAGCCTTTCCCAGTATAAATTAATTAAACGGTCTCTTTTTGCCTGACTAATCAATAATAGTGAAACCGATGCTACTAGGTGAGCTCTCCAATTTTCCTGCTCTAATAATAATCTAATACCTTCACTAATTTTCTGTTCAGAGTTTGTTTCGAGTATGGCTTCTAATTTCGAAAAACTTAATTTTAAGTTGAAACTTTGAGATTCGTCACTTGTTAGCTCTACTAAACTTAGAAAAGGCAAATGGTTTGGATGCCCGTCCCAAAAATCCTTGAAAATCCCTAAATTCATTTTTAATTATATTTATGCAGTTAAACAAATGCTAATATAGGGAATTAAAAGCCTAATTACAGCTTTTGAGTATTGTTTGATACTAGTTGAATAATGCTCCTTGTTAATGGTTAGCAGTTTCTATCTGCACCTTTGACAGAGGTTGGTGAAAGTGTTTTTTTAACCTGTAGATGGGAAGATAAGTAAACAATATTGAAAGCAGGCCTGCAAGAACAGCATCCAGAAGAGCCATAAGGGTAGGATCTAATTTATGGTTAACCGTTAAGCTCTGCTGTGCAAGAAGCAATATTGTTAATACCAGTAAACCGGTTATGATGCCATGCAAGAGGCATAATTTTGTTATAAACTTGTTTTTATTCAGCTTATGGTCTATTGCCACTTCGATTAATTCTTGTTTGGAGGCGACAATAACCCGATTGATGATATCCATTGTCAGGATTACAGGCAAAAAGATAGCCATTGGCAATGTTAAACGTGCTAAGCTTTGAGGACCGGCAAAAAAATGAGTATATCCTAATTCCTGGAAACTGGCATAAGCAATAATAAAATTGAAACATACGTTGGGAAGGATATAGTAAATGGCTCGCTTTCTTAAAAAGCGTTTGAGGGATGTTTTTTTGGTCTGAACTGCTGTTTTCATACGTAATTTATAAGGGTAAAGCCAGTATTTCCAAGGCCTTATCTTTAATTTTTGAAGCTTCTTGTTTCGATAAGAAGTCTTCGTTGGACATTAAGGTAAAGTCCATTTGATTGTTAAAAGTAGTCGTCACTAAAGTGTTTGAATTTAGCCAGGGAAATGCTACTGTTGGACTGAAGATATCTTCCAGAATAAAATTTTTGTAATCGTTCCGGATTTGAAGGTTACCCATATTCGACAGCGTCAGATCGTGTGCACCTCGACTGGATTTTAGCAGCGTAATCATGCGATGTACCAGAGGGTGCATCTGTTCACCCATCCATAGTAGTTCCCGGGCATCCATTTTTTCTATTTTTTGAGCAAGATCTTTTTTGATGTGTTTCGCCTGATCCAATATCTGATTTTTTTCTTTTTTTAAAGACAGTTCCACCGTTGGGGCAAAGGCAAACATTTGGTCTTTTCTGATTTCAGGAATAAAATGGCGGATATCAATAGGACTGATGATCTTTTTTTTTGCTGATTTTCCTTGTAGGTCCTGAAAAGCCTGCATAAAAGCGGTACAAAGAATGGCGTGTACCGAAATACCACTGTCTTTGCATTTTTGCTTTATAACGGCGGAGTTTGTTGGATCTAATTTCCAATGAATGGCATAATTTTTTCCGAGATTTCTTTTTTTATTTTTCCGTTGCAGTAAAAAGAAAAATTTCCCCAAAAATAAAAAAAGCTTTGCTTTGCGAGCTTTTTTTTGAAGATCAAACTGGGGCGTTAGGAAATTGTTGACCGATTGGAAGAGTGGATAGGGTTTCAGATCAAGTGTCGGATTATCGATTAAGGCAAGTAATTCCTGCATCAAAGTGACCATGCTGGTTCCATCGCAGATACAATGTGGCACTACCCATAACAATTCAGAGAATTTTTGTCCTTTGATCCATACCAATTGAGCCAAAGGGGAGCCTTCGCCTTTAAACTGCCGATACCATTCCTGTTCAGATTCCACTAACCAATGGGTATCTGTTTGGCGTTTTACGATGCGAAGCGGAATAGGTTTCATATTTTCCCTGATCGCATAAGCCGGATGCTGCTTATCCTGTAAATCAACCTCTGCACGGAGCAATGGATGCTTGTGTTGGATTTTTGTTAAGGCAATTTCGATCTGTTCTTGTAGAATTTCACCTTTGATTTTTGCCGTAAAGACACAGTTTAGAGGTGTAGCGGAATCCACATACATGATTCGTTCCACTAATAAGAGTTTTCGCTTGTTCATGAGGCGGCTTGATAATTTAATTGGTGTTTAATAGAATCAATTATTTCATCACGAATAGCTAAGGCTTCGTGATAAGGCAAATAACCTTCACTTCCCATAAACGAGAAGTCGATAACACCTTGATAAGTAGAGGTAAGGATAGTTGTTGTATTACCCAATGGCCCAATGACTGATGGACTTCGAATCGTTTCCAACGCAAAGGATTGGTATTGATGTGGTATCTGAATACGTCCCAGGTTAGAAAACATACAATCGTTGGAGGACTTGCCTCGTTTTAGAAGTTTTGTAAAGTTGTTCAACGCCTTATGAGCAGATTCCATAACCATCATGGTGATATAGGGATTAAGTTTGGCAGTTTTGCGATCTACATGCTGCTGCATGACACGTAAATTGTTTAAGAAATCGAGTTTAGGATCTGATGACAGGACGATCATCAGACCGAAGGCGAAAATATGATCTTTTTTTACCTGAGGAGCAAAGCGCCTGATATCTACCGGACAAGAAACTTTATTAAAGGCTTTGTTTCCGCGTACTTTTTTAAAGGTGTCCAATACGACAGCACTTAAAAAAGTATTGACGGTTATGGCTAGTGATTGACAATGGGAAATAAGCTGTTGACTTGTGGCCGGATCTAATTTCCAATGAATCAAATAGTCTGTCTGTCGATCAATCGCTTTTTTGCTGACGGGAATGCATTTGATGGCGAATGTTGCCAGTCGACCAATCATTTTTGCTTTGAATCTTTGTCTATTACTATTTAAAATTAGGGAAGGAACGACGTCCTGAATACCTAAAATAGGATTTTCAATGCCTATATCTGCTTTAGGATTATCCAATACTTTTAAAAATTCATGAATTAAATTCATCGCAGCACCACCATCACACAGACAGTGATGAAAAGTCAGGAGCATATCTGAAGTATCATTTCCTTTGATCCACACCAGGCGGATCAAAGGTTTGTTTTTATAATCAAAGAGTGTCTGCAATTCTCGCATAGTTTCTTGTTGCCAGTCCTCTTCTTTTTTTTGATCTACAATACGGATAGGAATTGGATTCGCTAGCTTAGATACTTCAAACCACGGGATATTTTTTTCATCAATATGGATACATGCTCGTAACCAGGGATGTTTTTTCTGAAGTCTGCCCAAAGCATACTGAATCTCTTTTTCCTCCAATACACCGCGCAGGCGAAAAGGAATAACAACATGGAAAGGGTCTTTTCCTTCTCCCAAAAGCATACGCTCTCCAAATAACAATCTTCTTTTCATATCTTATACTGAAGCTAATACCAAACGTTCTTGTTTTACAAAATCTTCTAATAATGCAACTGCTTTGTCATTGCCGCCTGCTGTTAGAAAAGCGGTTTGGACTTCTTTGGCGGCATTTCTGTATTTAGGGTTTTCTAAAAGCTCAAAGACTGTTTTTCTAAGGTCTTCTATCCGAAGTCGTTTGTATCGAATACTGATTCCACAGCCCGCCTGTTCAATCAACTTTGCGGTATGAAAGTGATCGTAAGCGATTGGTGTAATCAACATCGGCAGACCATTAGTAAAGGTGTCGTTTACAGTATTGAAGCCACCATGACAGATCACCATATCCATATGCGGCATCAATGTAGATTGTGGGACAAAACCATTTACAATAAAATTAGAAGGCCATTTGTCAAATATATCAGGCGGTGTCGCGGCTATTATAGTAACGGGTTGGTCGGCAAATGCTTCAATGAGTTTGCCAAAAAAATCTTTTCGGATATCCACTAATAAAGTACCCAAAGACACAAATATTTTTGGCGTTGTGCTGGCGGCTAATCGTTCCCAGTCAAATGGACTATTATTCGGACGGCCTTTTACCGGACCT
Organism: Flavobacterium tructae; assembly: GCF_002217475.1. Classification (GTDB taxonomy): domain Bacteria; phylum Bacteroidota; class Bacteroidia; order Flavobacteriales; family Flavobacteriaceae; genus Flavobacterium; species Flavobacterium tructae. Next base: position 14,250 of record NZ_MUHH01000045.1, on the reverse strand, counting down.
ACAAATTTCATGTGTGAGGGTACCGTTTCAAAACCGGCAAATGATTGCGAGGTGAAGACTAGGTTTAATTGATGCGAATGTATGAAGATACCCTCATCAGCGATACCGACTTCTTTTTGCAGCTCTTTGATGAGATTTTGCTGCCATTCAAATATTTTAGGAGCACTTTTCTCGGTGTCACCCATAACATCCGGTGGTACCGGGGTTGTTGTTACAGAAGGGATACGATGTTTGTGTGCAAATAAAGCGCCGCCAAAAGTGATACAGTCATTAATGATCACGTCAGGCTGCCAGTGACCGAGTAGTGTTTCTAAGCCCGGCATCATCATTTTGGCAAATGGAACATAGGTTTCTTCCAGTGCCAGTTTCATGACTTCCGGTCCCGAACAAGATGGGCCATCGTCTTGTCGTTTTAATATTCGCTGAAGTTCCTCCTGATAAGGCAGGAGATCTTCCTCGGGATAGATATAAGTTCCTCCTGTCGGAATATGTTCCTTCGCCAATGGTGTAATACCAAACCATTTGACTTCATGACCACGAGCCAATAAACTGGCCCCCAAACTCAATGTTGGACTGATATGTCCGAAAAATGGCGGAACAACAACGAGAAATTTGGCCGGAGATTCAGTAGATCGCTTTGCGGAAATTATGGCATGTTCCAGTAGATCTGCTGCAGTCTTCGTTCCGCCTGCATCTATAAAAGATTGGCGAACTTTGAGAGCAGCTTCCCGATATTGAGGATTATTCAGAATATCATGAACACTACTTTTTAGATGATTTGCTTTAAATCGGTTAAAATTGAGACGTTCACCCGCTCCGGTACGTACGACACGTCCTGCAACATGTGACTGATCGTATGCAATTGGAATAACAACGAGTGGCAGCCCCTGTGAAAGGGCTTCTGAGACCGTGTTGTGTCCGCCATGGCACACGACAGCATCTAAATGAGGTAACAGATCCAATTGTGGGATTTGTGAATAGACCATAAAATTTTCAGGCCACTGATCAAATAAATCCGGATCTGAAACCACTACAACCGTTAGATCTTCCTCCTGAAAGGCATCGATTACCTTTTGAAAAAATGCTTTTTTATGCTCGTGGTCGAATGTGGTGCCGATGCTGACTAAGATTTTTTTCCCTGGACTGTTTTTCAAACGCTCCCAATCGAAAGTGCTGGATATACGGCGTTCTGTTACTACCGGACCTGTGAATTGATAGTTTGAGCTGAGATCCATTTCTCCAAAGAAATATTGAGAGGTTAACACTAAAGTAAGAAGATCAGAGCAAGCCAGTGATTGGTTTTCTTTGACACCAAGCTCTTCTTGTAACGCCAGGATCTGATTGACTTCCCATTCGTGTACTTTGGGTAACTCACTTATAATTTTGATTGCTGCCGGGGCAGTTACGGAGGTCGCATAAGGACGATTCACTTTTTTTGCCGCAATTGCCGCTGCAAATAATTGATGATCACCAATGACTAAATCCGGCTGATAAATTTCCAACAGCTTAACAATTCCATTATAACAATGTCTGTTTAAAGGGATCAACACTTCTTCGTATAAAAACTTGATACTGTCAATACCGTAAACGACCTTTTTTGAAATGATATCGAGATACTGTTCGCTCTCTCTTTTTTCTTCGTCAGTCTGATCGTATTGGATAAGCAATAATTGTCCGCCTGCAGGAAGTTTAGATTCTAAGGTTTGGTCAAGACTGATCCATGCTACTTTATGTCCTCTTTCTAAAAGCTCAGCACCAATACTCAATGTAGGATTGACATGACCTGTTAGCGGGGGAACAACAAATACAAATTTAGCCATAGTTCTGTAATAAAGGGTTAGTTAAAAATTGAACAATAGTTTCTGCTATCTGAATGGGAGCCTGAATGGGAATATTGTGATCTCCATCGATGAGTTTCAGCTCGGCTGTACCAATTTGAGATTCTAACCATTCTCCTGTCGGTTTACAGTCAGAAGTTGATCCATAGAGCAACAGAGTGGGTATGCGTAATTCGGAAATAGGTACCTGATACAGAAAATCTTTTTCTTTAACCATATCTGCTTTGATACTGGTCTGGTGGAATAAAAACTCGTATAACCGATGGTTTTTTTCGAATTGTCTTTTTCCCATTTTCACTTTTGTGGTATCCGTAAAATTGGCGATGTAATGTTCGAGAAATTCCTTGCTGTACGATTCGATAATACCTCGTGCCTTTTCATCTTGCGGATCCGGTGCTTCAATGACAACCAATTGATCTACACGTTCAGGGGCTATCAAAGCAGTTTGGAGTGCAATAAGTCCGCCAAAGCTATAACCAACAAGTTGTGCTTTTTTGATTTGGAGGTAATCCATCATTGCTATTAAATCAGAGGACATATTTTCTAAATCATATCCTTCTAAGGTACGCTCACTTCTGCCATGACTTTTTAGATCGTACATCACCACATGAAAGTGTTGCGCCAAAATGGGAGCAATGTTAAAATAATAAATAGAAAGATTACTAAACATACCGTGGATCAGTACCACGGTATCTTCAGCACCTTTATTGAGTTCCTGTACGTGAACTTTTTTATTATTAATAGTGATTATTGGCATTCGTAGATATAATTAATGATCTTATTCAGATCAAGATTGATCAGTTCATCCAAGTCCATAGCAGACAACCAGCCCGTGAAATCGATCTGATCGCCAAAGTGTGATTTGATTTTTTCTGAAAAAGATACAATCTCTATACTGTCCATTTCCAGATCTTTGGTAAATGAACTTTGCGGAGTGATATCCATTTCTTCTACAAATTCTTCACCAATAATTTCTGTAATAAAACCCTTTAAAAGGTTGAATAACTCCTCATGATTTCTTTTTAATGTTGTGTTTAAAGTGTCCATCCGATAATATAATTTAGGTGTTTGATTGTTTTAATTTCAATTTGATCGATCCAGAGATGATCGCCTTGTATGCAGGTTACTTCGTGTCTTTTGGGGTTACCTTTCAGCCCCGTTCCCAATAGTTTTCCATAAGCTTCTTTTGCTACCCAAAATCGGGTGGTCCATTCGGCCTGATCTCGTTCTTCCAGTAAGGCTAATTCTGTATCGGTGAATACCAATTGATAAAATTCAGGACTGCGTTCGGCAATGATTTCCATGTCAATACCCACCGGTTTATCGTGTCGCGCAATGGCTACAGCATCTTTTCCTTTATGTGCCAGTGAGATCTGAATCTGTTCTGTAGCATTGCCTTTGAGATGAGGTTTGCCTGTTTTATCAGAATAAATCTCAAAGGTGATAGGATAACTGGGCTGCTTTTTCTTTTCGCTCAGCACCTGTCTTACGGCATCTTTTACGGCTACACGGCTCACCATCCAATTTTTTCTGCGATTGGGCAGGAGCTCCTGATAGTATTGTTTTTCCCTTTGATTGAAATAACGTTTCAGTATAAAATCCCAGGAACTTACGCGTGAGTAGGCCTGATGAAAGAAAAAGACTTGTGGGGCAATTTCTTCCGACAGACGGTTATGGAGCGGAGACATGGAAACATTCCATAAAGCTTCGTCAATTTCTAATCTCCGGTTTTGCCATCCTTTTATCGCACACCAAACTTTTCCGTCTCTTTGTAGCACAATGTCGGCGATAGCAAATTCATCGTTTAATTCAGTCAGTATACAGGTACACTCAAATACACCGTCCTGATCGTGCATATCTTCGAAGAATTCAATTTGTTTGATTTTGACCGGAAAAGCAATGCGGTCTTTGGTTAAGGTAAGCTGTAACCATAATCCAAATAATTGTCCGGCATTATCCAATAAGGAACCTTTACCGCCATTACCTTTTATTTGTCCTGTAATGCCTTTTTTTCCAACAGCTGATACGACCGTAATACCCTGATATTTTTCTCCATGGAACATGTGCTTCTCATAGATTTCCAAAGGAGTTCGCTCAATCGGCAATCGTTCGCCTATAGACAGATCAAAAACAGGTTGTGGCGGATGTGATGCTGCTAAAGATACTTCTGCATTGGCAAAATTCTCTATGTCCAGATAGGCGTGATGGTTGGAACGCCAGACGCCTTTTATCGTTTTTTCAAAAGGCCTGGCAACGTTCATCCATTGAAATACACTGACGTTCATGATTTTGTGAATTTTGGTTTCCGGCTGTTCTGCTTGCGCTGCTTCTGCCAGTAATTCAAAAATCATGGTCATTGGAATTACAGGTTCCATATCTGCCACATCCGACCAGCCTTTCGGTTGTCGTAAAAGGCTGTGATCAATCAGATAAGGATGCGTATCTAAATTGACGTGTAGTGTTTTTGTAAAAGGACTGTCGATCAGTTGTTTTTTCGTTAAAACTGGTGTGAAAACGACGGCTTCTCCCTGATTTTGAAAGACATCCAGTACTTCTTCCTGCATTCGGATCATATCGGCGATGTTTTCCTGAAAGGCACGGACCAAGGGGTGACTTACTTTTGCTTCGGTCAAAACCTTTTTGGGCTGTAGGGTATGGATCGATTTTCGTAAATTTCGTATCGCTTCAAAATCACGTATAATAGGTGATCCTAATTGTAATTTTATGCCTTTTTTAGGAACTATTTTTCTGTGATTTTGAATGTTTAAAAAATCGAGCGCCAGTACTTTTCCTTCTACAAATAAAGCGGCTACTACCCGTTGCAGCTGAGCAAGTGCTGTTCGATTGGCTACACTTGAAGCAAGGGTACTGAAGGGGCTGCCTTTTAGCGTATCATCAATAAAACCGATTAATCCTCCTGTACCTACCTGAATAAAAAAACGAACTCCTTCCGCATAAAGTTTTTCGGTTAGTTCCCGGAATCTTACAGGCTGTACCAAATGTTCGGCGCTTAATTTACGGATAGACTTCTGATCTGCCGGATAAGGCAGGAGGGTAGTGGCTGACCACAATGGAATTTTTGTTTTTTGGAATTGAACTTTTTCCATACCGGCTAAGATTACATCCAGTTTATCTGCAACAAATGGAGAATGAAAACCGGATTGAAACGGTAAAACCTGGTGGAATATCTGTTTTGATTTTAATAAAGGGGTCAATTCCTGAAGTGCCGCATTTGTACCACACAGGATAACCTGATGTGGACAATTATCATTGGAAACATAAAGGTTAGGAATTTGTTCAATCAATGGCTTTACCTCTTCAAGACCTGCTCCGATAGCAATGAATTTTGAATCTTTTAGTTCAAATGTTTTCGGATCAAGAACATCGATTAGATCCTTGACAGAACTGGCTTCGGCCAAATCTGAAGCATATCCTGCTAACCATTCTCCTAAACTATGTCCGGCATTCATATCCGGATAGATTCCCAATTTTTTTAAGGAACTGTCCAGTATGCCACAAGTATTAAAAATACCTAATGCGTCGTTCAGCAGTCCTTCACCGGCTGTTTCTATAGGTGCTGTCAATCCAAAATATCGACTGACAGTTTCAACTTCACCTTTTTCTAAACCGTCTAATCCTGGGAATACAAAAGCTAGTTTGCCGCCATTTTGTAAAAGGGGAGCAGAGGTGTACCAAATATCTTGTTTATTGCGCCACGCATTATTTTTGGACACAATTTTGATTGCTTTTTGGATACGTTCGGGTGTTGGATCAAAGAGTGCAATACGATAATCTCCATTTCCTACGGAGGTATCGTTATCCTGAAGGGCAGAAAGTAAAGTTTCACGTGTCGGTCTTGCAAGCAACAATACTTCGTCTTTTTTAGGGATGTCATACCCTTCTAAAACAACGTGGGCGTTGATCCCTCCAAATCCAAATGCGTTTACTGCTGCGATTTTGGGTAAACCGGCTTGTGACCAGTTCTTAGCTTCCTGAATCGGTGTAAATCTGGTGTCTTGTATAGAGGCAGTTGGGTTTTCACAATATAAGGTAGGTGGCAATGTGTCGTGATGTAGGGCCAGACAGGTTTTAATTAAACCCGCTATTCCGGCAGCTGGCATGGCGTGCCCTATGTTGGATTTGACTGATCCTATACCGGCGCGTGCAGCGGTTTCTTCTTTGCCAAAAAATTGTGCCAGAGTTTGCAGTTCTGTTTTATCACCTAAAGGAGTTCCCGTGCCATGAGCTTCCAGATAGCCAATTTGCTCTTTATTTAAATTGGCTTGTGTCCACGCTTGTTCCAATGCTTTTAACTGGCCTTTTACAGAAGGGCTCATCACGCTTGTTCCATTGCCATCACTGCTGATACCAACTCCTTTAATAACGGCATAAATTTTATCCTGATCGCGTACAGCGTCTTCCAACCGTTTTAGGACAACGAAACCACAGCCTTCTCCAATGAGCAATCCGTCTGCATCTTCGCTAAAGGGCTTGATTTGCTGTTGATGTGATAATGCTCCCAATTGGCTGAATATGCTCCAAAATGCAGCATTTTGACCGGTATGAACTCCGCCGGCAATCATCATATCGCTTCGGCCACGCAGCAACTCTTGCACGGCATGGTCTACGGCTACAAGAGCGCTTGCACAGGCCGCATCAACGGTGAAAGCAACGCCTCCAAGATTGAATCGGTTGGAGACTAATGAGGCAACAAGGTTGGGGATTAACCCCATGGCGGTATCTGCAGAAAACCGCCCTTTGCGTTCCTGAAAGGCCTGTTTTATTTTTTCAATATCGGAAGAAGATACCTCCGGCAATAGTTCTTGCAAAAGTGAGAATATCTGTTCGCCAGTACGTACAATTTCAATGGCGCGTGTAGCTCCGGGACCTGTATAATTCCCTTTTCCGATGACAATTCCGGTTCGTTCCAATGAAACTTTTTTTCGGAATACACCTGCGTCTTCTAATGCTTTTTGAACGAGTTCGAGTGTTAATAAATGGTCGGGTTCAGTGCCTTCAACGGCAAGAGGTAAGATACCAAAGGCCGTAGGGTCGAATTCATAATCAGGAATAAACCCGCCACGATTACAATAAAAGCGGTCCGTAGCTTCCTTGCTTCCGTTAAAGTGAACAGGATCGATTCGATCTGCCGGAACAACTTGCGTGGAGTCGACTTTATTGATGATATTCTGCCAGAATTCCTCTGCATTTTTTGCACCAGGAAACAGGCAGGATAAACCTACAATAGCAATATCTGTTTTTTTCATAATAAAGGAATACGACGGTTATTACCAATTTTTGCCGGACATAATTAATACCTGACTTTCTGTTCCATATTTGATTTCGTTCAGAAATAGTTCTTTCCCTTCTTCTAATGGGATCAGCGAAATTCCGCGGCGTTCGTACTCACTTTCTAATGATGAAGAAACCATTCCCGCGCCTTTCCATGGCCCCCAGTTGATCGAGATTACTTTTCCTTTCAGCCTTTTGTTTAAGACCTTGGCATAATCATCCAATACACTATTGGCTGCGGCATAATCCGTTTGTCCTTTGTTACCATACACAGAAGCAATGCTTGAAAATAAAACTACAAACTGGCAATCTGAACGCAATTGTTCCGCCAGCACACGTAAGGGTTTTACTTTTGTATCAAAGACACGTTCAAAAGAACTGGTGGTTTTCTGCTTGAAAAGTTTGTCTTCTAAAAGACCTGCGCCATGAATGACACCGTCCAATTGCCCATATTGTTTATAAATATCATGGATAAGCTGAGTCAAGCCCTCTTCATCGCAAACATCTAAGGATTGATAGACTACTTTATTTCCCAATTCTTCCATGTGTCGAATGGTACGCAGAATTTGATTGTTTTTGAAAATTCGCAGCGTCTCTTTTTCAATTTCAGATGGAGCACTGAAATTACCGGTCTTGATGAAGTAGCTTCTGATTTCTTCTTTCGATTCCATTAATTCTAATTCTTTTGAATCGGTAATAACGTCTCTCGGGTCTGTTGATCTGCCCACAAGAACGTAGGTACATGGATAAGTGGCGGACATGTGTTTGACCAGTTCCGCAGTAATCCCCTGTCCTCCGCCAAGGACTAAAACAACCGATTTTTTGTCCAATTCGATATGTGCCTGATCAAGAGCGGTTAACATGGGCGAAGGTATTATTTCGACTTTATGGCGTTGATTGTTTTTGTAAATCACTTCAACGGATTGGTCTGTTGTCAGGATCTCCCGTAAAGTAATTTCGGCTATTTGGTCTACTTCCTGTGCCGTATTGAGACTGATCAGTCTGAAGTTGGTTTGTTCAAACTCACGAGCTAAACTTTTGAATAAGCCGGGATAACCCTGATAATGACGTAGTGCACGGGTGTCTTTTAATTCTTCTACATGTGCCGGGATATCGGAGATCAAATAAATCCATTGCGCTTTTTCAAGATCCATATTCTTAATTAAACCAACGTGGTCGATGATACTATGCTTCACAGTAGCGGAGTATATATCGGTAATAATCAGTCCATCAAAGAGCGTTAGATTTTGTTCGTTATGAACCAATTCAGTAATTGCACCGTATTGTTCCAATATTGTTTTTATGGCCAGGGTTTGTGTTCCATTGTCCGGAACTATTGCAAATCGTTTTCCTTTGAGGATTTCGGTGTTTTGTGCTTCGGAAATATGGGTGGGTACTAAATCAAACCGCAGGCGTGTCAATAAACTTTGTACAGGTTCAGTTGTACTCATTTCACTTATCCAGGCAGCTAAACCATTTAACGTTTTTATGGCGGCTAATTTTTCCATAAGATCATCAGCCTGTTCCTTGTCATCACCAAATCCGATTTTGTTTTTGAGATCGCTGATGATTTCCATTCGTTTAATGGAATCTATACTTAAATCGGCTTCCAAATCCAGATCCAGTCCCAACATTTCTTTCGGATAACCGGTCTTCTCACTAACAATATCTAAAATGGCCGTTTGCAGTTCTGCAAGTGTCACGGTGGTTTTATCCGCTGTTAAAGGTGCTACTGTTGCTAATTCAATATTTGTTGCAACTGAATCAACAGTACCTGTGTATTCCGTAAGCCAGATTACAAGTCCATTTAAAGTTTTTATGGCCGCCAGTTGTTCCATCACCGTATCTTCATTTTCATGATTACTGTTGAGTATGCCAAGCTCATTACGGAGCGCGCCGATAATTTCAACTCTTTTAATAGAATCAATGCTGAGGTCAGCTTCCAGATCCATTTCCATTCCTAACATTTCCTGCGGATAGCCGGTTTTTTCGCATACCACTGTTAACAACAAAGATTTGATATCTCTTGAAGGTACTTGCAGTGTTACTTTAGCTATCGGTTTATCGTTCGTAATTACGGTTGCTGCCAATTGATGAGTCGTCTTATTTTCTACCGGCGCAGCATAAACGGGAATAGGAGTTAGGTGCTGCTGTTGTCCTAAGAAGGAAAGCATGACATCCCGCTGTGCCTGGATCAACATTTTCATACTGTTTAAATATTCTTGTAATATGTGTTCTGCGGCAGGTTGTGTATCTGGTGTTTGGATGATCTTGGAGTTTGTCATTTGAATGGGAGTTACAATTGGTAATGCACCATGAGCAGGTAATGTACCTGTGGTTGGATGAGCGGCTTGTCCATTTACACGCCAAATCGTTGGGCTCTTTTGATAAAGATCCGGTTGATCGATTTGGATTAAATTTGCGTATCTGTCTTCAAAAAGTTTATTTAGATTAAAGGTGCGGCCAGTTCCAAGGTATTGTGCCAACATGCAAAGGAGGTGGGTGAGACTGTTATGATTGTTATCTTCAACATGTAGGATCAGTTCCTCTTGATTGAGGCAGGCCTTTGTTAATCCTGTTAATATTTTTCCGGGACCTACTTCAATAAATATCCTTGCTCCATCGGCATACATGGCCTGGATTTCGTCAACAAAATGCACGGGTTGCACCAGGTGATCGGTCAATTGTGCTTTAATGTCAGATGCCGCGCTTGGGTATAAGGCTGCTGTAGTGTTGGACCAAACCGGAATCTGCATTTCCTGAAAAGGAATTTCTTTCAGAACATTGGCATACAAATCTTTGGATTTGCTCACCAAAGGACTGTGAAAAGCGCAGGCAACTTCTAGTTTTTTGGCTGAGATGCGTTCGTTTTTAAGTGCCTCGATGAATTTGTCAATGGCTGCGGTACTTCCGGCAACAACGCATTGAGTTGGTGAATTGTAATTGACCGGATAGCAGTCCTGATGTTGGTCCAGAATTGTTTTCAAACGATCTGCATCAATGTTTACGGCTACCATAGCTCCGGGATCACCATCTGTAATGGCATCTAGAATAGATTGTGCCCGTTTGCTGCTGAGTTCAACCAACTGTTGTTCGTTAAATACACCGGCAAAACATAAAGCCGGTAACTCTCCATAGCTATGTCCTGCTAACATATCAGGTACGATACCGAATGACTGTAACAATTGAGCTAAGGCAAGATCTACAATACCTAAAAGAGGTTGTGCGAGACGGGTATCCTTAATGGTTTCTTTTTGTTTCTTTAACGTTGCGGTATCAAATGTGGCTGCAGGGAAGACTACTTTTTCTAAATCAGGATATTGTGATATGATTTTTCGCAGGGCAGGAAACAGCACGAACAGATCTCGTGCCATATGAATGTTTTGGCTGCCTTGTCCGGGAAACAAAAAGACAGTTTTACCCACTCGTTTGTTGACCATAAAAATATCTTTACTTTCAATGCCTGTTAGCAAGAGTTCGATTTTCATCACCAGATCTTCGGCTGTATCTGCAACAATGCTCAATTGTATCGGTTTTTCTGAACCCACGGCTAAGCTGTAGGCAATGTCTTTTAAAGATAAACTATCATTGATTTGCAATAAAGTTTTTACCTGTTCTAATTGAATTTTGGCTGCATCATAATTATCTCCCCGGAAGACGAATAATTCGGAGGGCCAGGATTGTAGGATGGCGGCTTCTTCTTTTTGCGGATGATTTTCGATTACCATATGAAAATTGGTACCACCAAAACCGAAGGCACTAATACCTGCATAACGCTCTTTTTCGGACCATAATCCTGTTTTTGCATGAAAAGCAAAAGGACTTGTGTGGGCATCGAAGTAGGCATTGGGCTGTTGGAGATGTAGGGTAGGAGGTTTTACTCCGTGGTATACAGACATAGTGGCTTTGATAAGTCCGGCCAAACCGGCAGCACATTTGGTATGTCCAATTTGTGTTTTTACAGATCCAAGATGGGTCTGAGACGGTAAAGCTCCGGATTTTAGAAATAGATTGGTGAGTGCCGTAAGCTCCGTTTTATCTCCCACCACTGTTCCGGTACCATGAGCTTCAACTAAACCAACTGTAGCGGCACTGATACCTGCCTGATCATAGGCGCGTTCCAGTGCGCGTTCCTGACCGATTTTTCGCGGTGCGGTAAGACCAAGGGCTTTACCGTCGCTCGATCCTCCAACACCTTTTATCACCGAATAAATACGGTCACCATCACGAAGGGCATCTTCATATCGTTTTAAGACTAAAATTGCGACCCCTTCGCCCAGCGCAATACCGTCGGCAGCACTGTCAAATGTTGCGCAGCGCCCTTTGCGGGAGAGGGCATGTGTGCTGGAAAACATCAGATAATCGTTGATACCGTTATGCAAATCTGCTCCTCCGGTAAGTACCATATCCGATTTGCCCAGGATCAGTTCCTGGCATGCCAGATCAATAGCAGCTATTGATGAAGCACAGGCAGCATCTACGGTAAAATTTCTTCCTCCCAGATCCAGACGATTTGTAATTCTACCGGCAATTACATTGGCCAATATACCCGGAAATGAATCCTCGGTAGTTTGTGGGAATGCTTTTTCTACTTCTTCGTGGAGCTCTCCAAAAACTTGTTTGTAATAACCTCTGAAACTGTAACTGTTTGCAAGATCATTTCCGCCTTCAGCACCAATTATAACCGATATATTTTCTCTGTTGATTTGTTTTTCACCATAACCCGCATCTTCCATTGCACGTTTGGCAACGAGTAAAGTTAAAAGCTGCGTTGGTTCTATGGCTGCGAGAGATTGTGGCGGAATGCCAAATTCTAATGGGTCAAAATCTATTTTTGGAATAAAACCGCCCCATTTTGAATGTGACACATCCGAACCATTAGAATCAGGCTGATAATAGAGGTCTTTATTCCATCGTTCCTCCGGTACTTCCGTAACGCAGTCTTTTCCAAGAATGATGTTCCGCCAGTATTCTGCTAAATTTTTGGCACCCGGGAACACGCATTCCATACCTATGATAGCTATATCCAGGGCTTTGTCGGTTGATGAAGGTTTTTCCGGCAGAGCTGCCTGTTGAATATATTTTTGATTTTCGATAGCAACGTTATGATGGAGTGATTCCAGTGTAATCACCTGATTGTGCATGGTGGCTACCTGCCCAATCATATACATGCCTAAATCAAGTTGTTGGTTTTTGGGTATCGTTACGAGTGCATCACCTTGGCGGTCAATGCCTTTTGCTGCAATCCTGAGACGTCCTACATTCAGTTTTTCAAGCTCTTCCCAAATTTGCTTTTTGTCCGTTCCAAGGGCTAGTAACTTTTTCTTTTCATTGTCGAAATGTAGAGCGAATGCCGTATTTAAACAACGTGTTTCATGGCCTGGTGCCGTTTCCAGCAAAACAGTATCTTTAGCTTTCATTGCTTGCTGCTGAAACTCTTGCTGAATTGCTCCTGTACTCACTGCTTCTTGTGTATACAAATAGGCTGTTCCCATTAATACACCAACTTTTACACCTCGGGCAGCGAGAGTGGCGGTCATAATAGATACAAAGGCCGTGGAAAAAGCATCATGAATTCCGCCGGCAAAAAATACACTTATATTTTCCGGATGATCTTCTTTTAAAATACGTTCAATTTGTTTTTCCCAAAGTACTGTGCTGGAGAGCGGGCCAACATGTCCACCACATTCCCGACCTTCAAACACGAAATTTTTGGTGCCTTCTTTTAGGAAAATATCCAGTAACGCTGGGGAAGGTACATGTAAAAACGTAGTTATGCCGGCTTTTTCAAATACTTTAGCTTGTGCAGGCCGACCTCCTGCGATCAATACTACGGGAGGTTTGGCTTCAAGGATATAGGCGGTTTGTTCTTCTCGTAATTCTTGTGGAGCAAAACCTAATATCCCTACACCCCAGGTTTTATCACTGGTCAGTTTTTGAGTTTCGATGACTAATGCTCTTGCTTGTTCTCCTTTGAGTAAAGAAAGAGCTATAAAAGGCAAAGCTCCTGTTTCGGCTACCGCTTTGGCAAATGCCGGAACATCACTTACACGGGTCATCGGTCCCTGGGCGATCGGGTAGCGTAGGCCAAGTTGTTTGGCTAATGGATTGTTTTGATCAATAATTTGAGATGCTTTTGCTTGTTTCAGATGACCATATAGAGCTTCTTTAAGTCCAAAAATCAATTTTTTTAGCGTTTTGAAATTTTCACATAAATCTGTTGCTAAAGCAATGTCTTGCCCCATCGGAATGTAACTTTTTTCAGGGTCGAGATCATTAAAGTATTGTCCTAACTCTTCGATAGAAACATTTTCAGATAAAACAGGCGAATTGGGTCTAACCAATACGCGATGCTGGGCGATGATTTTGGTTTCTGTTCCATTTAATTTCGAACATAGATTTTTGAGTTCCTGTGGAACGGAACTTTCCGGATATAATGCCAATTGACTGTCTAATACAATACCTTTTGCCCCAAGTGCTTTTACAGCGGCAGCGGTATGAAGGCCTATTCCTCCTTGTACCCATACAGGTATGGTCTTGATTTCTTGTATGACACGCTGAAAGAGAACAAATGTGGATTCATAACCAACTAATCCCGCAGCTTCGTTTCCTTTTACAATAATTCCAACAGCTCCCAGTTGTTCGGCTTCTCTGGCTTGTTCAAGGTTAGTTACCTGATAAATTCGTGATACGTTAGGATAGATTTCTACTGAGATTCCAAATGGAAGGATCGCAAGACTTACCTGTTCGGGCAGTTGAAGGGATGTTAACCTGTCACTGGTAAGGTATACACCGTAGGAAGGTATATTGTTCCCGTCAAGTTGATGTAATGCTTCCTGAGCGATTTCGATATCATGTCCTAAACTTAATACGGGGAATGCTCCGGCTTGAAATAATTGAGACATTAGGTTGACGTCTGGCTTTTCAAAAGGCGTTAATCCTATAATAGTAGAATTTTTCATAGGTTGATAAGATTGAAATGAGATTTGGAAATGGTGTAACTTCAATAATGACCTTTGTGGTACTATAGTAGTTATCGTGGTATAGTGGAATAAAAGTAATAAATTTCTTCTAAATTACGAGTATTGAAATTTATTTTATAATGATTTTTTTACAAAAA
>NZ_MUHH01000044.1 GCF_002217475.1 Flavobacterium tructae | reverse complement strand
GTTCCGAATTGTGTAAAAAACACATTTTTAGAATGATGTTTTTTCTTTTTTGGATTAGTCAAAACAATAAAAACTAGATAACATACAATTATTTTACAATAAGATAATATCTTTTTTCCAGTTGTTAATTAAATATTTTTATAAAAAAAACTATCAAATATGAATAATTGAAGATTGATTTGTTTTAAAAATTTATCTTTTTAACAAATTTCTTGTTGATTTTGTGTTTGAAATAACAATTAACAAAAAGACCATTATTTTGAAAAAAAACTACTTTATTGCTGCAGTTTTTCTGCTTCAATGCTGCATTTCCTTTGGGCAGAACCAGAATCCAATTGGTTGTGGAACTCAATTATCTCAAAAGGAAGAGACCGCATTTGTGAAATCGCTTTCTAAAATTAAAACCTGGAAAAAAGGAAATACAAAGAAAGCTGCTACTGTTCCTTATATTATTCCGGTCGTGTTTCACATTCTGGCCGACGGAACGAATATTAATAATGTTTTTACCAAAGAGCAGATGAAATGCCGAATCGACGATGCGCTGCTAACGGTGAACAAGGATTTTAATGGTTTGTTTCCGGGGTATGCTATGACCGATCCTCGTTTTGACGCTGTTAAAAGTAAACTGAACATTCAGTTTGTCTTGGCGACTGTAGATCCGGAGGGCAATCCTTTAGAAATTCCGGGTTTAGACTGGCATCCCGAGGCACACGTTGCAGACGGCTATGATGCTAAAATTTATGACTACATCTGGTACGGTAAAAACAGCAGATATTATCTGGATGTTTTGGTGGTTGATGAACCCAATACAGGACAGGGACCTACCGGTTCAGGGCATGCATTTTTACCCATTCAGGATGCGATACCACGCGTGGCTTTCAATCACAGGTACATTGGGAGTACCTGCGGATCACATGCAAGTGCTACTTTTGCAAAGGTAATGACACATGAGTTTGGTCATTATTTTGGATTAAAACACACTTTTCAGGACGATTGTGATCCGGTAAACGACGGGATGGCAGATACTCCTCCTACGAAAGTTGCTGAAGGCTGTACCAGAAATGTGCTAAACAGCTGTGGAGTTTATGCCAATGCCGAAAATCACATGGATTACAATACGGAATGTCAGAATATGTATACCCGCGATCAGACCAATGCAATGACCTATTGGCTGGAAGACAAAACGGTTGCCAAATATCCAAGAGGGGTATTATGGGACCCGGCTAATCTTAGTGCAGTAGGAGTTATTGAAAGCAATCCGACGGCTAATTTTAGCAGCAGTACAACCGCTATTTGTTCCGGAAAAGCAATAGCTTTTAAAGACGTTTCTTTAGGATTGCCTAATTCAAGAGTCTGGACATTTGAAGGAGGAACTCCGGCAACCTCTACAGATCAAAATCCGACGGTGACATATAACACATCAGGAAAGTATAAAGTAACTTTGAAAGTAACCAACTCGTTGGGAACAAATACGAAAGAAGTAGTCAATTATATCGAAGTAGATCAAAAATCAAATGCAAATTATACGGAAAGTTTTACAGGTGCTTTTCCTCCGAGAGGATGGGAAGTGACAAATCCGGACAAAGGTCTTGGCTGGGAAAAGCGAAAAGGAGTGGGGCATAATGACAGTTCGTGTATGATTATGAACAATGCTGATAATTCGGTATTGGGAGCTTTGGATTATATCAGATTGCCTTATTTCGATTTTACCGCAGGACAAAACAGCCAAATGTATTTTGACGTGGCATATACCAAGTTTGATGATGTAAGCCCTGATGTTTTAAAAGTACAGGTCTCGACAGATTGCGGACAGACCTGGAATGATGTTTATTCGAAAACGCACACGATTTTACAAACCACAGCAGTTCCTACCGCTCAGGCCAATAATTGGATACCGGTTACAGATGCCAATTGGCGAAAAGAAGTAGTCGATCTTACTGCTTATATCGGCAACAACAATGTTTCGATTCGTTTTGTAAACGTATCGGGCTATGGAACGCGAATTTGGATTGATAATGTAAATGTTGCGGTTACACAGGCTGCTACTCCGGTTTCTGATTTTGCATCCGGCATGAGAGATACGCGTTGTACAAGTCTTACGGCTCCATTTGTAGATGTTTCAACAGGAAATCCAACGTCCTGGAACTGGTCGTTTCCTGGAGGAACGCCGTCAAGTTCTACAGATCAGAACCCAACAGTAATCTATGAGGTACCGGGATCTTATGCCGTAACACTGGCTACTAAAAATGCCAATGGTAGCGGAACAATAACGACTAAAAACAATTTTATAACGATTGTTGATCCTTATAAAACTTCTTTTACCGAAGGCTTTGAAGGTTCTTTTCCACCAACAGACTGGGAAATTATTAATCCGGACAACAAATTAACCTGGGAACAACGCATTGGAGTAGGGCGTAACTCCTCCTCTTGTATGGTTATGAATAATGCCGACAACGATAAGGTGGGTGAGGTAGATGAAATTATTCTGAGACCAGCTGATTTATCAGTTGGAGTAACCGATTTTTCATTCGATGTTGCCTATGCTAAATTTGATGCAGTGAGTCCGGATGCTCTGGAAATTCTTGTTTCAAAAGATTGCGGACTGACCTGGGAAAGCATTTATAAAAAAACGCATATGGAACTGGAAACATTTGAAAGCGCCGATGCCAACAATTGGATTCCGTCTTTAGACTCGCACTGGAGAACTGAGAGAGTTACTTTGTCCAGATTTAAAGGAGAACCGAACGTTTTATTTAAATTCAAAAATACTTCTGGATTTGGCGCAAGAATATGGATTGACAATTTGAAATTTAATTTTGATAGCAAAGAAACTCCATTCTCAGAATTTGTTTTGAAGAGCGATAAATTGTGTAGTGATCTTCCAATTGCATTCAAAGATAATTCAACAGGAGAACCTACGGCGTGGGTATGGTCATTTCCGGGAGGTACACCGTCTTCTTCAACAAGCAAAGAACCTACCGTGGTTTATGATAGCCCGGGAACTTATAATGTAACTTTAACAGCTTCTAATGCTTATGGAGCAGGAACTGTGATGACAAAAAACGGTGTGGTGGTCGTAAAAAGTAAAAACAGCCTTCCGTTTTTAGAAAATTTTGAAGGAAATTTTCCTGTTCAGGATTGGCAAGTCATTAATCCGGGTGAAGATGCTATTACATGGGAAAAACGTTCGGATGTTGGTAAAGGAGACTTATCCTGTCTGGTAATCAATAATGCTGACAACCCGGCAGCTAAGGTCGACGAACTTGTTTTAAAAGCAGTTGATCTTTCTTCTGCTGCAACACCTTATTTGTATTTTGATCTGGCTTATACTCAATATTTAAGCGTATATGACCCTGAACCGGCACCCGATAAGATTGATATTCTCGTATCTTCAGATTGTGGTGTGACGTGGACGAATGTGTATTCTAAAAATCAAATACAGCTACAGACTGTTTCACCTCCAATTCAGGACGATCCTGCAACCACTACAACAAACGAAACAAACGATTGGACTCCAACCAAAGATTCTGACTGGAGAGCCGAAAAGATCGATTTAGGTATTGTAAAGCAACAGAAAAATGTTTTAATTAAATTTAAAAGCACTTCAGGTTTTGGAACCAGAATCTGGTTTGATAATTTAAAAGTAGACAACGGTCCTAATTTGGCGGTAACGAAACCAAGAGAAATAAACAACCTGAAAGGAGTTCAGGTTTATCCAAATCCGTCTGCTAATGTTTTTCATGTAGTAACGCCATCATCGGCGGATAGTTATACCGTTACAGTGCATAGTGCAGAAGGAAAAATGATTCATGCCGAAACTTTTTCCGGAGGGAATAGCACAGAAAAAACAATTAATTTATCGGGGAAAACAAGAGGGGTATATTTTCTTAATGTAACTTCTTCAGCGAAGAAAACTTTCACCCAGAAAATCATAAAGCAGTAATTTAGGCTGTTATAAAAAGAGAGAGACTGTTTCCGTTGGGATACAGTCTCTTTTTTATTTAATGATTTATCAGAAAATTGACCCTCCCCAAAAAAAGGATCAAATTTTGAAATTAAACGATATCCACAACAATTTTTCCAACAGAAGAACTATCACTAACCGCTTTATGAGCGTCCATAGCAGTATCTAAAGTAAAGTTTCTGGGATCAATAAGAGGTTTTAATTTCCCTTCTTCTATAAATTTGGCAGCTTCTTTTAAAATATCTCCATGATGTTTTCTGCCCTCACCGCTAATCATTGGGTGTAAAACAAAAACACCATGTAAACTTGCAGATCGAAGTGATCCCGTCGCCAATGCATGCGTTCCAAAAGCATAGCAACTGGCAATCTGACCATAATGACGGATAGCAGTAAAAGAATCATCCAAAGATTGACCTCCAACCGTATCGTAAATAATGTCAAAACCTTTTCCGCCTGTAAATTGTTTTACATAATCTTCAACTTTTGCTGTCTTATAATCAATTGGAGTTGCTCCATATGATTCAACGATGGCGGCTTTTTGAGGAGAAACAGTCGCATAAACATCAGCACCAAAAATGCGGGCCAACTGTACGACCATATGTCCAACACCTCCGGCTCCGGCATGAACCAAAACCTGATCGCCTTTTTTTACTTTTGCCCTGTCAATTAGACCCTCCCAGGCTGTTAGCAATACAAGCGGAACGGCTGCAGCCTCTTTCATACTTAAATTCTTTGGTTTTATGGCCAGTAAATCGGCATCAACAGCAGTGTATTCTGCTAATGTTCCCTGAAGTCCCAAAACACCTCCGGCGAGCCCGTAAACTTCATCACCAACTTTAAAATCGGTAACGTTTTTTCCAACTGCTTCAACAACACCGGCAAGATCAGTTCCTAATATCGCTGGTAAAACAGGCGATGCATAAGGTGAAACCCCAATACGAATTTTGTTATCGATAGGATTAACACCACTTGCGTGAATTTTGATTAAAACCTCTCCTTCTTTTGGAGTCGGTTTTTCTATTTCAGTACTTACAAAATCAGATTCGTAAGTAGTCGTTAAAAGTGCTCTCATTGCTAACTTTGATTATAATATTTGTGCTGTTTTGTAAACCTGAATGGGCGAGGAGATTAAACCTTCACTTTGTTTAATAAAATCCTGCAGATACTGTTGATTGTTGTGAATATCAAGGCCTGGCTGGTCTTTCCATTCTTCCCAAATAATAAAAATATTTTCGCTGTGATGCAAATCATATCGAATACAAGCCTCTTCTTTTCTGGTTTCAGTAACCAAATGGTTTAACATGTTTTTGATTTGAGCTGTATTTTCCGGTTTACTTTTTAAAATAGCAGTAATTGAAATCATAATCATATAGTTTTAAAGATTTGTTTTAAATGGTTGGTATAGTTTTGTTTAAAGATACCAATATTTTCTTCAGTTGCTCCCTTTTCTACATCATGAAAATGAAAACCATCCAGTTTTTCCATTCCTACAAATTGATTCATTTTATGGAAACCAAACATAACCCCTTCGTCTACAGTAGTTTCTTCAAAAAATTCTCCCGGAAGTGTGAAAGCCGTTGCTGGAGCATTCCAGCTAGTGGTAAGCATGTATTTTCGTCCATGTAAAAGTCCGCCTGTGCCATAATTAACATCGGGATTCGTTCTTGTTCTGCCATCATTTTTGTAAATTCCTTTCTCATGACCCTCAGTAAAAACATCGTCAATATATTTCTTAAAAAGATTAGGCACGTGAAACCACCAGATTGGCGTATGATAAATCACTAAATCAGCCCATACGAATTTTTCGACTTCCTTTTCAAGATCGATTTCATCCTGAATATGAGTTGTTCTCACCTCATATTTATCGCTGGTCGTTAAATATTCTATAGTCCAGTCCGTAATGGTTTGATTGAATTTTCCACCTGAATGAGCAAAGTTTTGCCCGCCGTTGATAATAAAAATTTTCTTCATTTTGTGAATGTTCTTGTAAATTTTGTTTGCGTATAAATTATTGTAATAGATTAAGGCATGATTTTTTTAACGTTTCAAAAAAGACGTTAAAGAATTATTTGGCAAAATTATACCATGTTTAATGATATAGAATGGTATATATTTGTGTTTTTTAGGTATATTTGCAACGGTAATAAATAATAGGCAGTATGAAAAAAGAAAATTTATATGAACCGTTCAATGTTTCTTTTGAGACTTTAGAGGAATATCCGGATGTAGGAGATCGTCATAACTTTTTTGAATTGGTTTATGTTTTGAAAGGAACGGGCTTGCAGTGTATTAATAAAAATGTTTTTGAATACGATGCGGGACATTTGTTTTTGCTTACACCTGAAGACTGTCATAATTTTACCATTGAGACCAAAACAAATTTTTTCTTTTTGAGATTTAATGATATTTACCTGAAAAATTCAAGTCTTCAAAATGAAAACATTCAGCGTTTAGAGTATATTCTACAAAACGCAAATCATCAACCGGGCTGTATTTTAAAAAATGTTGCCGATAAATGCCTTGTAAAAGTTATGGTGGAGGCTATTATTCGGGAGTATGAAGATAAGGATGTTTATAATAAAGAATTGATTCAGCAATTGGTCAACACCCTAATTATCGTGGTAGCAAGAAATATCGCAAAGTACCTGCCGGAACAGGTAAATATTGGCTGTGAGGCAAAAGCAATGGATATTTTACAATACATTCAAAACAATATTTATTATCCTGAGAAAATCAAAGCAGAATCGATTAGTGACTTTTTTGGAATTTCAAGTACCTATTTAGGACGTTATTTCAAGAAGCATGCAAATGAAACCATGCAGCAGTACATCAGTAATTATAAAACAAAATTGATTGAACATCGTTTGCAATTCAGTGATAAACGAATCAATGAAATAGCTTATGAATTTGGTTTTACAGATGAAAGTCATTTTAATAAATTCTTTAAGAAACAAAAAGGAAATAGTCCTTCCGAGTTTAGAAAAACAATCAGGATCAGTGCTTAAACACGGATTACACTAATTTTTTGCCACAGATTAGATGGATTAGAAAGATTTTAATTCGTGTTAATTCGTGAAATTAGTGTTTGGTCTAAGATGTTTTAAATCTGGAATCAAAATTCATTCGGGTAGTGCTGACAACCTTAATTTTCTTACTGTCCGGATGAGCGGGATTTATGAGGTAATTGAATTCCTGCGGTACAATACAGCTAGGAACTTTTAAAATAGCAGCTTCATTGTAATCAATAAAATCGTCGCCAATGGTTTGTGTTATCAGGATTGGTGGTTTGGAATTCCAGTCTTCCGGTAAGTCTTCCAGACGAACTTCCTGAATGGTGATTTCATCCGGGATTTCGATTTCGACATAAAACCGATCCAGAGGCAAATCTTCACTTAAATCTAAATGAACAGATACTTCAAGTGTGGCGAGCGCTCTGCTTTCAGCTGTGTAAACCATACGGGTGTTGAGGCTGTTCCATCGGAAACCTTCAGACATCGAGGCTCCGATTCCTGCTAAAGTAGTGGACAGGTATTTTTCTCTTTCGATTCTAAAAACCTTCATTAAGCTAAGTTTCCGTACTCTAATCGGTTTAAGCTAAATTTTACCTCGTTAATTCCTGTTACAGTGTCCAGCATGTTTTCAGGAGTACTTCCGCCAATAGATAAATTAGGCTTTTTAAGCCACCTTTGAAATTTTTCTTCTTCATTATTGAAAACTTCCAGGCCGTAATCGATCAGTTCATTGATTAAAATAACCAATTCACTGTCTCTGCTGTCTAAAAGTAAATGCTCGCTTTTTTTCTTGTTGTAAGTGGTTTGAGGAATTCCCACAATTGCCAGCATAGATTTTACAGGGTTGTTTAATCGCCTGCTGATGACTTCAATTGAATCATAAGGAATACCGGATCGGATGACCCCAACACGTTCCATTTTGTTGCTCCAGCTGTATTCTTTCCCATCAGAACTTAGAGTTGATCTTTTAATAGAAATTACTTTCCCGGAAGCATTTCGAATGCTTCTCTTAGTATCAAAAGGTTCTGTATTTTGTTTTATCTTTTCCATGATACAACTATTTTGTTATAAAGATACAACAATTCTGTTGTTTATGTCAAAGTTTGGAAAAAAAAATATTTTCGATTTACAAGGATAGAGTTAAATGATCTTCTTAATTACACGCAATTTGTGAGTGTGTTTGTTTGTTTCGGGATTGTAGATTCCTAAGTGATCCAAACGATCAATGCGAACTTTACCGCTGGCGTGAATGATGTAATTATTGTCCATAATAATACCAACATGTGTGATATTTCCTTCGTCGTTATCAAAAAAGGCTAAGTCGCCGGCTTCGCTTTCTTCGATAAAACTCAAGGGTTCTCCGTCAAGAGCCTGTTGTGAGGCGTCACGATGAATTTTATAGCCGTTTAACTTGTAAACCATTTGAGTGAAACCCGAACAGTCAATTCCAAAAGGAGTTTTACCTCCCCAAAGGTAAGGTGCGTTCAGATACATAAAAGCAGTACTTATGATAGCACTCTTAGGCTTGATGCCGCTGGTTTTGGTGCCTTCAAAATCAAAATTTGAGATATTGATTTCACTGTTATTTAAAAAAGACAAAGAAGCGCCAAGGGGAATTGGCAGTAACAAATTATTTGAAGAAGTGATGTAGTCAATCAAGTCGGCATTTAGGATAATAGCTTCACTGCTTAATTGATTGAAATTTGCTTCAGAGATAATCTGGTATTGTTTTGAATCTACCCAGCCTTCATAGTCGTCGTATTGAATTCTTATTCGGGCCCATTGATTTTGACGTTCCAAAATCTCGATATGTTCACCAAACAAAAGTTGAGTAACGATTTCACTTCTGTCACTTGGCTCAGCTCTTACGGGTACTATGGCTAGATTGCAAATTCCGAACATTTAGGGTAGTTTATAAGTTAAAAATTAGGAGTTATCTGGAAAACAAATAACTCCTAACAGAATAGTATTTAGGCTCTCTCGATAACAATTGCCGAAGCACCGCCACCGCCGTTGCAAATTGCTGCAGCTCCGGTTTTAGCATTGTTTTGTTCTAAAACACTTAGTAAAGTTACGATGATTCTTGCTCCTGAGCATCCTAGAGGATGTCCTAATGAAACAGCTCCACCATTTACGTTTACTTTGTCGTTATCAAGACTAAGGATTTTTGAATTGGCTAATCCAACTACCGCGAATGCTTCGTTGAATTCGAAATAATCAACATCACTTATTGAAATTCCTGCTTTGTTTAAGGCTTTTGGTAATGCTCTTGCCGGGCTTGTTGTAAACCATTTTGGCTCCTGAGCAGCATCTGCATAACCTTTAATGTAAGCAAGAGGTTTTAATCCTAAGGAAGTTGCTTTTTCTTCAGACATTAGAATCAAAGCAGCGGCTCCGTCGTTTATCGTAGAAGCATTAGCAGCAGTAACCGTTCCGTCTTTAGTAAAAACAGCTCCTAGTGTAGGGATCTTCTCCAGTTTTACATTGGTGTATTCCTCGTCTTTTGAAACGATGACAGGTTCACCACGTCTTTGTGGAACCTCTACAGGAACAATTTCATTATCAAATTTTCCGGCATTCCAGGCTTTTGCACTTCTTTCATAAGATTGAATAGCAAAATTATCCTGTTCTTCACGGCTGATGTTGTATTCAGACGCACATAAATCAGCGCAAACTCCCATTGCGTTGTTATCGTAAGCATCTGTCAAACCATCTTTCTGCATTCCGTCAAGCATAGAAGCCGGACCAAATTTAGTTCCGTTACGCATTTGTACATAATGTGGAATCAAGCTCATGTTCTCCATTCCTCCGGCTACTACGATTTCAGCATCACCACAAGCGATAGCCTGTGCGGCGAACATAACAGCTTTCATTCCTGAAGAACAAACTTTGTTTACGGTTGTAGCGATAACTTCTTCAGATAAACCGGCAAAAAGCGCAGCCTGACGTGCTGGTCCTTGACCAACTCCGGCCTGTACCACATTACCCATAAATACTTCATCAACTAATTTTGGGTCAAGGTTAATTTTTTGAAGTGCGCCTTTTATTGCGGCAGCACCTAACTTAGGGGCAGGTACAGTAGATAAACCTCCCATGAAACTTCCGATAGGCGTTCTAACGGCAGAAACGATAACAACTCTTTTGTTCATTTTCTGTTAATATTAGTTAATCAAGCAAATTTACTCTTTATTTAAATAAATTCAAATTTTGTGTCAATTCGATTGAATTTTAAATTTAATGTGAATTTTTAGTTAATTCTATTTATTTGATTGTGAAGCGTTTTGAAAAAAAGATTAAAAAAACTTAAAAAAAAGCTCCGAAATAGTTGTGAGATATGGAATGTTGTCTTACATTTGCAACCGCAAAACAGAACACGTTTCTTGAGCTTGGAGAGGTGCCAGAGCGGTAATGGAGCAGATTGCTAATCTGTCGACGGGTAACCGTCGCCAGGGTTCGAGTCCCTGTCTCTCCGCTTAGATTTTGCCTCGGGGTGTAGCGTAGCCCGGTTATCGCGCCTGCTTTGGGAGCAGGAGGCCGCAGGTTCGAATCCTGCCACCCCGACAAGAACTTTGTCGGAAGTTTAATGAAAATGGACGCATAGCTCAGCTGGATAGAGCACCTGCCTTCTAAGCAGGCGGTCGAAGGTTCGAATCCTTCTGCGTTCACAAAAAGCCACTCCAATCGAGTGGCTTTTTTGTTTTGTAATAAATTGAGATTTGGCTGCAAGCGCAGTTGGATAGGTATCCTAATTTTTATCGGGACGGTCGAAGGTTTGAATCTTTCTGTGTTCACGAAAAGCGACCCAATTGAGTGACTTTTTTTATGATGTGTTAGATTGGTTTTTTTCTTGATCTGCATCGGATTAAGGGGGAATCTAAAAATGATGAAACTTTTCATTATCAAAGGAGCGTTGATGGTTTGCAAATAACAGGTTGAATTAGAGAGAATGAATGTATAGTCATTTCTGATAAAGCAATTAGTAATGACCTGCAGGGTAATGTGGGACAAGCATTATTTTTAGTAATAAAATAAATTATGAATAAAAGACAAATTCTTGCGGCTATTTATGTTTGTTTTATACCTGGTTTGACTCTATTAGTGGGGGCATTTTATCTTTTTCAACAGAAATTAAATTTTATTGAAAAGGCAAGTATTGCTTACGGTACAGTTATCGAGTCGATACCTCTTGCTGGCAATAAGAATGGATCGCTTTATTATCCTCATGTTTCATTTATTACGAAATCAGGTAAGCCAATAGATTTCACTTCTAATGTGGGGTCTTCTCTTCCGACTTACATTGCAGGAAGTCCCGTTAAGGTTTTGTATGATCCAACTAATCCGAATAAAGCGGAGATTGACGGGATTTACGCTTATATTGTAGACCCAATGCTTTTGGGTAGTTTTGGCGTATTTTTCCTTTTAATGGGTTTTGGTGTTATTTTAAACGAGTATCAAAAAAGTAGGAAAACGGACTGATATTGAGTTTTCAAGCCTTTAACTTTTAAATTTACATAATATTAAAAGCAGAATAATAGCGACTCAGAAGTAATGAGCCGGATTTTTATGGATTCCGGAATTTTACCGGGTTACTGGTATTAAAATGCTTTAGAATCTTCTTAGGTGCAGTGATGACTTCTTTACGAATAGAATCAAACCATTCTACTTCTTTAATGAGCTCAGCACAGCATTCATTTTTGGAATTAAAAAAGCAACTTTTAATATTGATTTTGTCATTTATTAAGCAATATTTCATCTCAACAAAAAAATGTTCCGTAAACATTAGGTTTTTATAACAGACCAGTGCATATTTCCTTTCTTGTAAATCGAGTTGTAAAGAATTTAGTCTTTCTCTTGAAAATCCATTTTGGAATAAAAAACGGTATAGTAATCGTAGTGTATAGGAGTTGTATGCGGCCTTCTCCATGACCATGAGATCGTTTACATCCTCACCTGTAACAATATAATTTTTGCAGATCATTTGAAATTTTTTAGGTTAATAGAAGAAGAGGCCAGCTAAGTATGAAACTGACCTCTAACCAATAGTCATGTTTAATAATCTTTTAAAGCAAAAAGTTATTAGGCTGGTTAATGTTGAATTGGGAAATTCTACTCACTAGTTAAGCCTGATCTTTTAAAATGGATTATTTAACTAACAGAAAATTGTAACTAATCTTAATTTTGTCAGCAATTTTCTTTCTGACAAGACTTGGTATTTCGATATCAAAATCTTCAGGTTTGACTTCAAATGAACCTATGGTACTAAAACCGTTGGCTGCCTTGGATATTTTGACGTTTACTATAATAGGTTTTGTTTTTCCATGAATGGTAAGATCGCCTTTTAGAGTGAAATTTTTAGGGGTATTGGTAATTTTAGAAATATCAAAATCTTCTAATTTGCCTTTTAAAGTTGCTTTTGAAAACTTTTCAGACTCCATATAATTTTCGTTGAAATGTTCCTCCATTAAAGCAACCTTAAAACGGAAACCTTTTATCAGAGCCAGAGCTGCGAAATCTCCTGTAGATTGATCCAGAATTGCAGACACGCTTTTATTTTCAGCAGCAACTTCTTCATAGGAAGGCACAGTCGCCTGAAATTTTATAGTACCTGTTTTTGTGATTACTTTTTGTGCATGTCCATTGGTATGTATCAAAATGAGTAAGAGCACTGCAAAGAAATTAAGAAACGATTTTTTCATAATAATTAGTTTTCTTTTAGTCCGTCTGTATTCCATTTCACAATCAAATCGATATTGGCCTGAGACATTCTTCCTGCCTGAGGCATAATTCCTTGCTGACCATTTTGTAGTTGAATTCGGTTTAGTAAACCGGCACCTTCAGTGGCTGTTTTTACCTCGGCATAAGTGGTCAATGGTCTGAAACCTGCGGATCTTCCGCTTTGATGACAGCCTACACAATTGGCGTCAATAATTGCTTTTACATTTTTAGAATAACTAATTGCAGTGGTTGGTGTTTCGGGTCCCGGAGTAGGATTGTCTGTAACCGGAGGAGTTTCTATATCTTTGTAAGTATCAGAATCACTGCAGCTTGTAAGTGTTAGTACAGCTGTTAGAATTGTAAATGCTAATGTTTTTTTCATGGTTTGCTTGTTTGTAGTTATTAAAATACTCTGTATAAGTTAAATCCGAAAAAGAAATCTCCTTTCCCCCAGTTTCCGGCGGCATTGGTAAGGTATCCGCTTTCGCTCATAGCTTGCGAATTGGTGAAAATTAATTGAAATACATGCCCTCCGGTTTCGACATCAAGACCAACAGACAGTGGGTTTTCATAAAAATTAGGTTTATTAAAGTTGTGCATGTATTCTAAATTGACAGATAATCTTTTGGTAATTTTATAACGTCCGCCACCGCCAAAAGAAAATTGGTTGTCTCTTTCTAAGTCCGGATTGTAAAGATTTCTATGCACAAATGAGGGTACTAGTTCTAATGATAGTTTTTCATTGACTTTTCTGGATATTAGTAATTGTTGTACAAAAGTTATGCGATGCTTAAATTCTAAACCAGGATATTGATCTTTTTCCAGAAATGTATTGATATCCGCAACACTGTAACCAACAATGTCTACGGGAAAGCTATTACTTTGTCTCATTATTCGGTATTTTGCTCCTGTTTCATACAGTTTGTTTAAGGTATGTCGGGACAGGCTTACGGATAGCCAGTCTGTAACGCCATAAATACCGCCAAGTTTTGTAGTGGCATTATCAAGGCCAAAAAAACTGTCAAAACCATCTTTAACACTGCCAAAACGATGAGAGACTACAAAATAGAATTCTTTTTTTGCAGGCATTTTTGTGGTTTGTAAGGTGACCAGTTGTAAGGCTTTAAAAGTTGCTGTGGGAAAGTTTTCCTGTACCTGAGTAGAGTCAAGGCTGCTTAGTAAATCATCTTGCGAATAAGCTATAGTAGCCAGGAAAAAGCAGATTGGGACTAAAATTTTTTTCATAAATGGATGAATTGATTTATTGATTAATGGTGCACTGGTCTAGTTTGACTTCTTGAAATAATTCATCAAAACCAATGCATTTGCCTTTAATGGTTACTTTGTTGTTCAATAATTTGTCTTTTGTTTTTTTGGTAAACAAGCAAAAAATGTTGTTTTCAAGTATCACAACAGAATCAGTTTCTTTGGTTACTTTGCCGGTTATTTCTATCGTTTTATTGAGATATAATGAATCTGCTTTTTCTGTATTTGAGTTATAATCATCAAGCAATTTTGTTGTTGTTATGCTAAACTCAGGTATTTCAGATTCTATATTGCGTGCTTCCTTAAAGAGAAAACCGTAATAAAAATAGAGGCCTGTCGAAATCAATACTAACGAGGCTGCAATTGCAAGTGCGATTCTTTTTCTGTTCATTTTTTATTCTTTTTTTGATAGGGTTCAATAGTAAAACAGCTTTAATGCGGATTACCCTACTTTAAAAGTGATATTTTTTAAAAAAAGTACGAGATTTAGTAAGATTCTGTTGTTAATAGAATGAGGATGAGGTTTTAAGGTCTGGGGTCTTTAGTTGTTGTAAGGTTGGAGAAAAGATGAAAATTCAAGTTAGCCCAACTGAAAGTAGAACTAACTTGAATAATTGTAGGCTAAGAGAATGTATAAATGAATTGGAGAGAAATATTATGCTCTTTAGATTGCCGGTGGCGAATCTTTTACGGGTACTGGCCAAACGGCAGGACTCGGAAAACTAATTCCTTTATTGGCACCTCTTACGTTGGCATCTTGTCCAAAATAATACAAAGGCCAGCCATTGTAAACCAATTGAGATTTACCAAATACCGTAATTACAGAAAATTTAGATTTGTCAAGAGTAGAAGGAACAACTATTTTGTCTGTTTCATAGATAGGCCAAACGGCATTGTTTGAAAAATCTGCTTTTGTAAAATTGTTTTTCTTGAAATTATCATTCTTAAAAGTATACAGTGTTAGTCCTTTTGCATCTGTAAAGTAGGTTGTCAGACCATCGCCGACAGTGTAATCAGATTTGTAGTTTTTTCCGTCATGTCCAAGAAGCTGACTTCTGACTAACATAATCGAATAGTCTGGTTTTGCTATAAACCAAACACCGCCAACACCATCTCCTGTTGTTTGTCCGGCAGTTTCCGGTGTATTAGTTCCGTTTATACTTGGCGCATAATAATACAATGGCCATCCTTTGTAGGTCAGCTGTTTTTTACCTGATATGGTAGTTATGGTAGTAAAATCAGTGAGTGTTAATCCGCTACTTAATTTTTCAGCAGTTAAATTATCTACATAAAATGGAGGCCAAACAGCTTCGCATCCGCCTGTACATGAGGCTTGACCCTTTGCATCTGTTGCGAAAAAATATAAAGATTTTCCATCTTTATCAGAAAGATAAGAGCCTAATGTGGTACTTGTTGAAAGTGCAATTTCTTTTTTTGCTTCCGGAGTAACGGTAGTGTTATCCTTGTCATTGCTACAGCCGGCAAGAAATAGGATGGCTACAAGAGCAGTAAAAGCTAGTTTAAATGGTTTTGATTTCATGGTTTTTTAATTTAGGTTATATGAAATGGGAAATATGCTTTACCTATTTAGTAAAGTGTTTTATTATAATGTCTAGATATCAGCAAGAGGTACTTGCTTTTGATCGGTAATTCGTGCGATGAATTCGAGGTCTATGAACTATCATAGAAAAAATACACTAAATGGTATTGGATGAAGTTGTTTACTAAAGTCACTTTTTATTTGGATAAGATTCAATAGTAAAACAGCTTTGATAAAGGTTACCCTACCAAAGAATTGTTGTTTTATTAAAAAAAGAAAAGTAATTTTAGGTAAACCTTGTGGAATAAGGCTAAAATGAAACTCTAAAACTCATGTTTGGAGTTCTTTGCAGCGAGAAAGTTTCAACTTCTTCTATAGAATTGGTTAAAGAACTTACTCTATAATATTCACTGATTTCATTTTTTCTGTTTAGGATATTCAAAATAGACAAACCAAGTTTGTATTGAATTCCATTTGCGGTTTCCCACTTGTAAGTAGAGGAAATGTTGACTTGTGAAAAAATATGTACATTAGTATTGTTTGGTTTGTTGTACACCAATTCAGGATCTGAGAGATTAATTTGCGAAAAATCAGGCGAGGTTTTTGGTCTGCCGGAAGACCATTTTGTGCCCAGGGCTATTTTGAAATTGTTCTTTTCATAAATTCCTGCCCACGACACCGTATGCATTACCTCAAAATTGTTGGGAAAACTTGGAGGTTCAAAATTAGAGAAATAGTAATTATTATGGTTGTAGGTATAGCTCAACCAGGTTAGAAAGTGGTTCATTTTTTTCTGAATCAACATTTCTGTTCCCAGGACTTCGTAGTCGCCAGTCATTCGGACAAATTCTAATTGGTTTTGAAAGCCCTGACTGGATGTTATGATTCCGGATACTTTTTTATAAAAATTTTCTATATCCAGCAGCCAGTTGTTCTTTTTGTAAAATAAGTTTAAAGATATTTGTTTGCTCCTTTGAATGGGAATGGTTGTATTATTGGACACGATCCAGCGCCTTTTTTCAATGCCGAAATAATCTTTCTGTAAATCAATAATTTGCTGTGAATTTTGGCTTTTTAACTCAGCCAGCAATTCTAAATTTAAACTTTTGTTGATGCCGTAATTAAATTGAACGCGAGGTTCGATATTGTATTTTCTAAATTTTTCAATATAATTAATACGGGTGCCTGCTTTAAAATAGATTCGAGAAAGTGTGTCGTTGTATTTTCCTTCTAAGATTAGAGCATGAGTTTTTAATACATCTTTTACTTTACGATAAAAATCAGGATTAGTTACTTGTTCTAAATTAGTAATACCAATTTCATTAAATTGGTAGCCATCGCTTAAACTAAATTTAGAGCTGACAATATGGTGGTTTTCCATATTAATTCCATTATTATTAACCGTATTCTCCTGAATCACGATTTGATCTCCAAAAGTAGTTTTTTGGTTGGCCAAAAGTTCATAAGCCGAATTGTAAACATTAATTTTGGTTGTATTAAAGTTGTTCCAGTTTCTGTTCCATGACAAATTTCCACCATAATTTTGTTGACGCAAAACATTGTTTTCCGATTTATTTATGTCGTATACGGTGGCGCTTTGAAAAACTTCCAGGTTATCTTTAATCGTGATTAAATCGAGTATAATTTGATCTTTAGTGCCTATTTTTCGTGCATATTTTAAGGTAGCATCATAAAAGTCAAATTTTTTATCACTGCGATAATTTATATTTTGTTTTTCTGAAAAGTCGGTGATGGTAGTGTTTTGAAATACTTTATTAAAATATTCCTTATAGGTTGGGGTTTCTATAAAATCGGTAATCGATTTACGTGCTGAAATTTCGATAGAACTCTTTTTGCAAAGATTGTACTTGGCGTAAATATCAGCGTTTATCATATTGATTCCGGCACTAAAAGTATTCTTTTCAGATGTTTCAGGAGTAGAAGAAATGGCTACTACGCTAGATACGCTCTCACCGTAAAATGCAGAGCTCCCATTTTTGTAAATGGAAATGGTATGTGCCAAATTGGGATTAAAAACAGATATTAAACCAAAAAAATGTCCGGTTTGGAACATCCGTATTCCATTCCATAAAAATAAATTCTGATCGTGAGTGCCACCGCGTACGTTGATGCTGGAAACACTTTCATCAAGACTGTTGACACCAGGAATTTGTTGCATGGTTTGCAAAGCATCAGGTTCTATAAGTCCCGGTAGAATACCAAATTTCTTAGGTTTAATTTCAAAAGATCCATCCGGGCTTTTTGAAATCCCTGAAGCCAAAATAGCATTGGCTTTAATTTCCTGAAGCTCCGTTATTTCAGACTCTAATGTTATTTGCAGGCAAGTTTTGGAAGAGGAATTATTAACTACAATTTTTTTGGTGATAAAGCCAACATGACTGATCAGAAGGGTGCTTTTACTGTCTTTTCTAAACTCAAAATAGCCATTGGAATTGGTTGTGACTTGAGTTTTGTTGAGCAGATTAACATTAGCGTTTTCAATAGGTTTTTTATAGTCATTAGAGAAAACATAACCACAGATCATTTGTGATTCACTATCATTTTTATAAATATTAATGAATTGGTTTTCAATGTTTTCAAATGACAGATTGGTTTTTTCTGTAAGATATTGTAGCTTCTGATCTAAAGTAAGTGATTTTTTAGGTGGAGATATTTGTAGATTGGTAATATTATCTTCTGTATAATTAAAACTTACATTATGTTGTTTTTCAATTGCTGCTATAATTTTTTTAAAAGGCACAGCTTTCCCCTTATCTTGAGAGCAAACATTCAGGACAAGAAAAAATATAAAAAACAAAAAATGAAACCGTTTGGGGAATGACATTTATTTCTCGTCAAATATTATCTTATTTTTGGAGACTTTTTTGGCCTCTAAATGATAGGTTGTACTAATAATTTGTATCGCTGTATTTAAATCTTTAGCTGGTAATTTTCCGGTAAATAGGGAGGTGGTATCTTTTGTGTTTAGTTCGATTGTAATGTTATATTGTCTTTCAACTTCGTCCAGTATCGTTCTAATGTTTTCTTGGTAGAAATATATTTGATTGTCAATCCATTCGGGTTTTAACGAGTTTATAGTGGTGTTTACCTGTTTGCCATTTTCAAAATTAACGCTTTGTCCGTGAGTTAACACAATTTGAGTGTTTGCGTAATTCACTCTTACACGTCCTTCATAACAAACGACATCAAACTTGTTTTTTCTCACCTTAACATTAAATTGAGTTCCTAAAACGGATACTTTTCCCAGGCTGGTCTGTACTTCAAAACGTTGGCCTTTGGCAACCTTAAAATAAGCCTCTCCCTTTAATTCAAGGTGCCTGTTGTTGGTCCAATTCCATTTTTTGTAACTTATTTCAGAACCTGAGTTTAGGACCACTTCAGAATTATCAGGTAAGGAAAACGTGGTTTTCTCTCCAAAATTTGCGATTTGAGTCTGAGGAACCAAAAGTTTCATAACAAACGTAATTCCGAGTACCAACACAAAGACCGCGGCAGCTCGAAAGATCCAGTTTTTGTATAATGGAATTGCTTTTGGAGTTACCGTTTTCTGATTCAGTATGTTAGATAACATGGCATTTTCATCCAAATCATCTACTTCTAAGTGAGCAGTATAATTCTTTATTTTTTGGTATTTTTCAAAATCGGGACTTGCTTCAAATTCAGCTAATTCATCCTGAGATAAATCATTGTTAAGCCATTTTGCTAATAAGCGATTTTTTTTCATTATACTGGTATTATGTTGTTAAAACAATTGAATCTAAATTTACCCTACTTCTATAAATCAATTTCTTTGCGTAAACTTAGTAAAGCAAGATGTATGCGTTTTTCAACTGCCTTTACGCTAATATCTAACGCTATGGCAATTTCACTGTATTTTTTTCCGTCAATTCGATGCATCAGAAAAGCGATACGTTGTTTTTCGTTTAAATTTTCAATGGCTTTCAAGAGTTTGGCTTGAAATTGTTTCTCCTCCAGAATATATTCCGGATTTTCATTTGTTTTATCTAATCCGGTGAAGTTTTTCTCATACCTCAAAGCAACTTTTTGATGTGCAATTGCATTGAGACTACTGTTATTTGCAATAGTATAAAGATATGATTTTGCTTTTTCCAAAGGTACAGAAGCACAGTTTTGCCAAAGTTTTACAAATGCCTCCTGGGCTAAATCTTCCGCCTGATTGAGATTGCCAAATTTGTAAAAAAGAAAATTACGAAGTGCTTTTACCTGACTTTTAAAAAAAGTCGAAAAGATTATTTCGTCGCAAGTATTGGATTGGTCTTTTTGTGGCATTTCGTTTTTCAGTTGTTACCTTGCAAAAGTATTTGTTTTTGGTTTAAGTAGGGTAAAAGCAAAGCTGATTGTTTTTATATAAATAGGAAGTGTTGTCTTTGGTTGATAATTAATGTTTTGTAGAATCAAACGAAAGACCTTGATGAGGATTTATTAAAAAACAGTTTCTTTAATTTTGTTACCTTTGTAAAAATATAAATATGTTCCCTTTAAAAAAATATTTATCAATAGTGGCTTTCTTGCTTTTGCTTTCTTGTCAGAGCGAAACAGATGAGAAAGACGATACGGCACAAGGAACAGTCACAAATGTTTCGCCGCTTACTACTTATCTGCAAAGGGTTGCAATGGTTCAAACCGTGCAGGATAATGTAATCGACGGATCTAGTTATTGTACTATCAGGCTGCCGTATACCGTTACGGTTAACAATGCAAAAATTGCTATAAACTCCACTGCCGATTATAAAAAAGTTACAGACAATATAAATGCAAATGCATACGATGATGATATTGTAAAAATTGATTTTCCTGTAATGATGGTGTATTATAATTATATTGAAAAAAATATTCCGACTGAATCTGACTTTAAAGCTTTAATTGACTACTGGAATCTTTATCCAGATTTGTTGTCTAAAATTAATGGACTAAAGATCAACTATCCTATAACGATTAATATTTATAACAGTGCGAATCAAATTGCAAGCTCTGTTTCGATTGTTAGTGATCAGGCTTTCTTTAATTTTATAAAAAATTTGAATAGCAGTCAGTATATTTCATTAAAATATCCAATTTCGATAGCAGATTATAATAATCAGACAAAGTCAATCTCTAATAATTTAGAGTTTGAAAATGCAATAAAATATGCGATTGACAATTGTCCTGAAAATAATATTGTAACACTTGATTTTACGCAAACTATAACAAAGGGGACTTGGGAGATACCTTATTTTTTTGATGACTCAGAAAAGACGTCTACTTATATAGGTTATTCTCTTGTTTTTAAAAGTGACAAATCTGTAGTGGCTACAAAAGGAGCGACCTCACAAACTGGTCAATGGGAAAGTACTTTGCAGAATGGGGTTAGAGAAGTTAAAATAGAGTTTAATTCAGAACCGCTAAGTAAATTGAATCGAAGCTGGAAGTTGTTTGAGTTTAATAATTCTCAAATTCGATTACGTGATATCAGTACTACTACGGATTATCTTTATTTGCAAAAACAATGATACTTTAAGAACGATGTTTTCGTGTCAACCAGATCATCGCATATACTCGTATTGCAAAGAAGTTATTGATAGTTTAAATTAATACCTACTTATATTATAGTAACAACTCGAAAGGTTTTGAAAACCTGTCGGGTTTGTTTTTTACTACCTATATATAAGGAGTGATTCTGTTCAGCTAAGCGAAAATGCAAGAAAAGTAGTTTCTGTCCGGCTGAGCGAAGTCGAAGCTTGGTATTTGAGATTCTATACTATATATAAGAGTAGTTTTTTTGTCCAGCTGAGCGAAGTCGAAGCTTTGTCCCGCTATCCGCTTCAATCTTTTGCTTTTTAAAGGAAAAATCAAAAGGATTTCCACTCCTATCGGGGCTAGGGGGATTGAATTGAAATTGAAGAAAGAAGCAAACCCGACAGGTTTTTAGAACCTGTCGGGTTTAATTTTTATAGGAGCAGAAAAAAGATGGTTTGTAAAAAACGCCAAACCAGTCAGTTAAGAAAAAGATTAAAAATAAGTTTAGAAAAAGCTTGTAAAAGCGGATAAAGTGACTACTTTTGCACCCGCAACAGCGATAAACGTTCACCGAAATACTGACAAGCGAAGGAATTAAAACGGAAAGAAATTTTCAAAAAAAGATTTCAAAAAGCTTGCGAGTAAAGAAAGAAAGTTTTAAGTTTGCACCCCGCAAAACAAGGGAAGTTCATTGAAAGATTGGTAAGGAGGGAAGTTAAAAACGAAAAGAAATTTTCTAAAAAAAAACTTCAAAAAACT
>NZ_MUHH01000043.1 GCF_002217475.1 Flavobacterium tructae | reverse complement strand
ATCTAATCTGTGGCTTTAAAAATTTCATCTAACAGATATTTTTAAAAAGAGGCCTGATGATGCTGC
Organism: Flavobacterium tructae; assembly: GCF_002217475.1. GTDB lineage: Bacteria > Bacteroidota > Bacteroidia > Flavobacteriales > Flavobacteriaceae > Flavobacterium > Flavobacterium tructae. The sequence goes on along the minus strand of NZ_MUHH01000043.1, from coordinate 78,050 downwards.
GAACCAACAAGAGAACTTGTATAGTACGGAACTTGCACCCGCTCTCCACCAGGTCTTATCTTTGATTACTAAATTACATAAATTAATCTTGAAAATTCTCTTATATTGATTCGTACATCAAATACAAGATATTTCATTCAAAAAAAAATATTTAAGGAATCATTTTAATCTATCTAATCTGTGGCTTTAAAAAACATAACATTTGTCCGAACGTAACCCTGCCTTTAAAACCCGACTTTTATTTTATAGCTTCCGTTTACAGGAAGTTTTTTAATTCTTTTATTTCTTCAGGATTTGCCGTTTCTGTCTGATCTGTAATCGCAGACGAGTGATAAAAAGTAGGCTGCAATTTTTCCTGAAGTAATTTAATGTTTGAAGAGCGCAAACCTCCTCCGGGCATAATTTCAATTCGGTCACCCGCTAATTTCTGAATCATTGCCAAATCAAAAATTCCTTCTTCAACATTCTTCCCACGTCCTGAAGTCAGTATCGTTTGAAAACCACATGCAATTACCTCTTCCAATCCTTGTTCGATCGAATTCACCACATCAAAAGCACGATGAAAAGTACAGGAAAGCGGACTGGCCAATTGTACCAGTTCCAGATTCTGTTCTTTGTTTATACTGCCATCCTGATTTAAAATCCCGAAAACAAAACCATCAACTCCCAGTGCTTTAAGTTGTTTAATATCTTGTTTCATTTCCAGAAACTCTTCTTCTGTATAAACAAAATCACCACCACGAGGCCGGATAATAACGTGCATTTTAATGGTTAGTTTTTCCCGAACTCTTTCTGCTGTTATCAAATTTGGCGTTGTCCCGCCAAGTCGCATATCATCGCATAATTCGATTCTGTCTGCTCCATTGTCTTGTGCAATTATCGCCGATTCGTAATTGAAACAGGCTATCTCCAGTTGATTTTTTTTCATTTGATTGATTTAAAAGTGGCACCAGCTTAATGACGCCAAACAAAAATATAAATTAAAAACTGAACGATCAAAGCAAATCAAAGGTTAGAGCAACCATAAAGGCTTCGACTCCGCTCAGCCGGACAGTAATTGTAGAAGGTAAAAGGCTATAAATAGATCCGAGTGTCACCCTGAGTGGAGTCGAAGGCTTATTTACCACTAAAGTTTCTTATTAACGTGGTTCTTATGGCTCGTTTCATTTAGACATTCAGCCAGTTGTTTTAAATCATCCCATCTATCGTTTATAATAGCTTCTTTCTTTTTTCTACTCCAACCCTTTACTTGTTTTTCGAATGAAATGGCCTGAAGCACATAATTAAAATCAGTATAAAAAACTAGCTCTAAAGGTCTTCTATTAAAAGTATAACACCCCTTATTTAAACCCGACTTATGCTCATCGAATCTTCTTTCAATATTATTTGTGACTCCGGTGTAATAACTATTATCAGAACATTTCAAAATATAGACATAATACAATTTCATAAAATATATCTTTCAATTAAATCCAATTAAAAGTAAGAAAAATCTTTTAAAAAAATGATGTACTTATAATATTATTGATTTGCCTATTGGAACGTGGGCTTCGACTCCGCTCAGCCGGACAGTAACGGTATGAGAAAAAAAGACTATAAATAGAATCCGAGTGTCATCCTGAGCGAAGTCAAAGGCTCACAAACCGTAAAGGCTTCGACTCCGCTCAGCCGGACAGTAGTTGTAGAAGACAAAAGGCTAAAAATAGAACCCGAGTGTCACCCTGAGCGAAGTCGAAGGCTCACAAACTGCAAAACCTTCGACTCCGCTCAGCCGGACAATACAAGGCACAAAAAAACCTGCTCTAAAAAGGAGCAGGTTATGAAATATAATGCAAGATGAATTAATTTACCACTTAATGATCGCACTTGCCCAGGTAAAACCACTACCAAAAGCAGCCAAAACAACTGTATCACCTGATTTGATTTTTCCTTGTTCCCAAGCTTCAGTCAAAGCAATCGGAATAGAGGCTGCAGTAGTATTTCCGTATTTCTGAATATTATTATGTACCTGATCGTCACTCAATTTGAATTTATTTTGAATGAATTGTGAAATTCTTAAATTCGCCTGGTGAGGAATCAACATATCAATATCTGAAACCTGTAAACCATTTGCTTCTAATCCTTCATTGATAACTTCAGCAAAACGAACCACAGCATTTTTAAATACAAACTGTCCATTCATGTACGGATAATAACTCTCATCGTTAGGATCATTATCTGCTATAATATCGGTTACCCAGCGCGCTCCCATTCCTGGTGCCTGCAGAGCTAATTCTTCAGCATGCTGTCCTTCCGAATGCAAATGTGTTGATAAGATTCCTTTTGTCAAATCTTCTTCACGGCTTACAACTGCCGCTCCTGCGCCATCTCCAAAAATTACCGAAACTCCACGGCCACGAGTAGTCATATCCAGTCCTGTTGAATGTACTTCTGAACCAATTACCAGGATATTTTTATACATTCCGGTTTTAATGTACTGATCGGCAACCGACAATGCATAAACAAAACCAGAACATTGATTTCTAACATCCAGTGCTCCTACAGTACGTAATCCTAAATCACGCTGTACCAAAACTCCAGGTCCTGGAAAATAATAATCCGGACTTAAGGTAGCAAAAACTACAAAATCAATATCTTCTTTGGCTACACCAGAACGTTCTATAGCAATTTTAGCTGCTTTTACACCCATTGTAGTTGTGGTATCTTCCCCACGAATAATATGTCTACGCTCTTGAATTCCAGTTCTCTCCTGAATCCATTCGTCATTGGTATCAATTATCTTAGACAAATCATCGTTGGTCACAACATTTGAAGGGACATAATATCCTAAGCCCGCTATTTTTGAATGATACATATTGTTTTATTATTTGTTAAAAAATTGTAATGCAAATTTAAGTATACTTTAAAACATTAACGTCCAAATTAGTGTTTTTTTCGTAATTGGCAATTCAATATACTTTAATTATAAATAGGATTCTGACAGTTTATATTCTGAAAAAACATTATTTGCCTGAAAAATGTGAAAAGTATCAAAAATAACACCTAAAATGTAACAAGTTTGAAGTATTTTAGTCAAACATATAGGAATACCAAACTCTAAACTCCTAAAATTCAAATTATGAAATTAAAGGTTACATTACTGTTATTTCTTAACATTGGCTTTTTTGCCTTTGCACAAGAAAATCTCACTTACCAAAAACCATCAAAATCTATCTTAGATTTAGCCGATTACGAAAAAGCTCCTACCGTATCAATGGATACAAAAAAGGAGAATATGCTATTAATGTACAGAAGTACATATAAAACACTCGATGATCTAAACCAGGACGAACTTCGCTTAGGAGGTTTAAGAATTAATCCGGTAACAAATATTTCCAGCTCTGTAACTTATACAACGAATTTAAAGCTAAGAAAAATTAGCGGTAAAGAAGAGGTTCAGGTTTCAGGATTACCTCAAAATCCAAAAATAAGTAACATCCTTTGGTCTCCGAATGATAAAAAAATATTATTCTCTCACACCACAAGTTCTGGTGTCGAACTTTGGTTTCTGGATGTTGAAACTGCAAAAGCAACAAAACTTACCGAGGCAACTGTTAATGCCAATTTAGGAAATCCGTTTAGCTGGTTCTTAGACAATGAGACTATTTTGGTAAAAATGCTTCCAAAAAACAGAAAACCATTATTGGATCCTAAAAATGATTTACCAACTGGTCCAATTATCTCTAATACAGCAGGAACAAAATCTCAAAACAGAACGTTTCCTGATATGTTGAAAAATCAAAGTGACGAAATTAATTTTGAAAACATCACCACTTCTGAACTGTACAAAGTTAATCTTAATGGAAATGCTACATTGTTTAAAGAAGCTGCAATGTATTACGGAGAAAGAATTTCGCCAGACGGTAATTTTATTATGCTGACCACGATTCAAAAACCATTTTCTTACGTAGTTCCTTTGTACCGATTCCCATCCAGAACGATTGTTTATGATGCGAGAGGAAAAGAGATCAAAATAGTTAATGAAGTTCCGTTAAGCGAATTAATGCCAAAAGGTTTTATGGCTGTTCGAAAAGGAAAAAGAGAAATGGCATGGAGAAATGATAAACCTGCAACCTTATCTTATGTTGTAGCTTTAGATGAAGGTGATCCTGCCAATAAGGTTGATTTTAGAGACGAAGTTTTTCTTTGGAACGCTCCTTTTACAAGTGAGGCAACCTCTTTAACAAAAGTACCGCAACGTTATGCCGATATAACATGGGGTAATGACAATGTAGCTTTTCTAACAGATCAATGGTACGACACTCGTAATACCAAAACCTACTTGATCAATCCTGCAAACCCGGCTCAACAGCCAAAAGTAATTACAGACAGAAACCAACAAGATGTTTACTCAGATCCGGGAGTTTTCGAAACCAGAAAGAACGAATACAACAAATATGTTCTGGCGATTGAAAAAGACAACGCTTATCGTATCGGAGATGGATATACGAAAGAAGGACAATTTCCTTTTATTGATGAATTCAATCTAAAAACATTACAATCTAAACGTATTTATACTTCACCATACAAAGACAAAAAAGAAGATTTACTTGAAATTGAAGATTTTAAATCGGGGAAAGTTTTAGTACAAATTCAGTCTAAGAGTGAATATCCGAATTACTACTTTAGAAATATCAAAAAACAAAACAGCTTAACACCAATTACTTCTTTCAAAAATCCGTTTGAAAGCATTAAAAATGTGAGTAAGGAAGTGATCAAATACAAGCGTAAAGATGGTCTTGAACTTTCAGGAACTTTATATTTACCAGCCGGTTACGACAAAGCAAAAAAAGAAAAGTTACCTTTATTAATCTGGGCTTATCCAGCTGAGTACAAAGACAGAAACAGTGCCGGACAATCGACTCAAAATTCAAATGAATTCACAACTCCTTATTACGGATCGTTTGTGTATTGGGTAACTAAAGGATATGTTGTTCTTGATGATGCCGCTTTCCCTATCATTGGTGAAGGAACGACTGAGCCTAATGATAATTTTATGCCACAATTGGTAGCCAATGCAGAAGCTGCAATTGATGCTGTTGATGCTTTGGGATATATTAACCGTAAAAAAGTAGCGATTGGAGGTCACTCGTATGGTGCTTTTATGACTGCCAACTTACTGACTCACTCCAACCTTTTTGCTTGTGGAATCGCCCGAAGCGGTGCTTATAACAGAACGCTGACTCCTTTTGGATTTCAAACAGAACAACGTAATTACTGGGAAGTTCCGGAAGTGTATACTAAAATGTCTCCTTTTATGAATGCCGACAAAATGAAAACACCTCTTTTGTTAGTTCATGGTGAGGCCGACAATAATCCGGGAACTTTTACTTTACAAACAGAGCGTTACTACCAGGCTTTGAAAGGCTTAGGAGCGACTGCAAGAATGGTTATCCTGCCGAAAGAAGCACATAGTTATGTTGCCAAAGAAAACATTTTACACTTGCTTTGGGAACAAGATCAGTTTTTAGAAAAATATCTGAAAAACTAAATCACTACAAAAAGCAAACCGGACAGATTTTAAAAACCTGTCCGGTTTAATAATAAAAAAAGCCATAAACTTAATCGATTAGTTTATGGCTTTTATTTTATAAATAGTTCAAACCTAAAAATATTTCCTGTTCAAGCGGAAGGTCAATTTCACTTTCAAAAAAGATTAATTGTCTTTTATAAACCGTTTCGATGAGATAGTGATTCCCCCTAAAATAAGTTCTTCTGATTTTTACCGGCAAATTAGACTCGGTAACCATTTTAAACTGATGCGGATACACCAAAGTTTTATGCATTTGATCTTCATACGGAACCAACAAATGTGTAGGAACTTCGTTTACCTCTCCAAAAAGCGAGGCTACATATTTCGTTTCAGGATCTTCGTAAATTTTTGTTGGATTGTCCTTAATAATAACTTCTCCGTTACGCATCACAATGGCTTCATCGGCAAATGACAAAGCATCTGTACTATCGTGTGTAGCAATAATACAGGTAATTCCTTTTTGTTTCAAATAGCGAAATAAGTTTCGGCGTAATGCATTTTTTCTAAAAGCATCAATTTGACTGAAGGGTTCATCCAGTAAAATCACCTCAGGCTCTAAAGCTAAAACTCTCACCAGCGCCACTCTCTGCTGCTGACCACCACTCAAAAATTTAGCTTTCACGTTCGAAAACTGCTCCATTTCGACCATCTCCAATAATTCCTGAACGCGCAGTTTTTTCATATTTGCAAAACCATTCGAAAGAAACTTCCCAACATTCTCCGCAACTGTTTCATAAGGAGACAAATCAAAATCCTGAGCCAGATATTTCATAAATGGCATTCCGGGAATCAAATTGTACTTTGGTCCTAAAATAGGCTTCTCATTATAAAAAATCTTGCCTTCATCCAGGTTGTACAAGCCGTACATAAGTTTTAAAAGTGTACTTTTCCCGCAGCCGCTTTCACCAATAATGGCAATATTCTCACCTTTATTTATGGTAAAAGAAACGTTTTTTATAACAGGGTTTTCGGTGTACGAAAAAGAGATATTTTGAATGTCGAGCATGGGTTATATTTGAAAGTCCAAATTTACAATGTTTAATTTCTAAAGTCAAAAAAAAGCTGCTTCAATTATGAAACAGCTTTTAAGAAATTTTATTGTAGTTTGAAACTATTTTCCAGCCTGAGCTTTAGCATCATTTACCATTTTGTCGTTTGCAGTGATAGAAAACTCTACACGACGGTTTTGTGCTCTTCCTTCTGGTGTGTCGTTTGTCGCAATTGGATCAACAATACCTAAACCTGAAGTTTTAAAACGGCTTGATTTTAATCCTTTTGAAACTAAATAAGCCTGTACCGAAGCAGCTCTTTGTCCTGAAAGTGTCAAATTGTATTCTGGTCTTCCTGTATTATCAGTATATCCAAAAATTTGAATATCAGTATCTCCATACTCGTTAAATACTGGTACCAATTTATCTAAATTTGCTTTAGCCTGAGGCGTCAAAGTAGATTTATTAGTATCAAAACGTACTGCATTTTCATTTAAAGTTAAGTGAATTCCTTCTCCTACTCTTTCTACGTTTGCACCTGGTAAAGCCTGATCAATTTCACGGGCTTGTTTGTCCATTTTGTTTCCAATAAGAGCACCGGTTCCTCCACCTACAGCAGCTCCAATTGCAGCTCCCAAAGCAGCATTTCCACCTTTTCCTAGGTTATTTCCTAAAACAGCACCTATAATACCACCCGCAACTACTCCAATTCCGGCACCTTTTTGTGTGTTATTTGCATTTTTTACTGAATCACAGCTTGTAAAAAAACTTGCTAATACTAGCAAACAACTCAAACTTAAAACGGTTATCTTTCTCATCTTTCTATATTTTTATTTTTAATTGGCTCTTTGAAATTGGTACACTACATCTTTTGTTTGTCCACCTACGTTAATGTTATCGATCAACTGAAATGAATTATCAGTCAAACCTGCAACTTTTAATAGGTATCCATCTCTTACCTTTTTAGCTTTTATTCCAGCATCCAAAATTTTAAGAACAAACATTCCCTGATTATTAACACTCCAAACAATTGGTGAATTAAATCCGGTGCAGCTTGCTGCTGTCAAAGCCATTGATCCTTTGTTGTTGTTTGAAATGAAATTCCACGTACTTCCGATGAAGCATTTAGAATCTGCAAGATCAAAAGAATTTACCTTGATATATTCAGAACCGGGATAAGAAACATTGGTTAAAACCCAATTTCCTTTAATAGCTACCTGAGTAGGTCTGTCAAGTTTAGTCGATAGTGTGGGTGCTCCATTTGAAGCTGTTGTAGACGAAGCTGATTTACACGCAAAAAACATCGCGGCCATCATGCAAATGAAAATAATTTTCTTCATTTTGTACATTTTTTTTAGAGTTAATACTGACACGTTTAACAATTATTATACCACAAAGATACAATTCAAAGGGATATCTCGGGTTTCAGAATCTAATTATTTTCTTTCAAAATTAACACTTACGCCATTTTGTCACCCAAAAAACAATTGGTATTCTATTTGAAGAAATGAAAATCATCACATTAAACTAAAAAATAAAAAAATATGACAACAGGTAAAATTAATGTTTCAGTAGAAAACATCTTTCCCTTAATCAAAAAATTCTTATACAGCGATCACGAAATTTTCTTACGTGAGCTTGTTTCCAACGGAACTGACGCTACTTTAAAACTAAAACATCTTATTAGTATTGGCGAAGCTAAAGTAGAATACGGAAATCCGGTTATCGAAATCAAAGTAGACAAAGAAGGAAAAAAAATCCATATTATCGATCAGGGTCTTGGAATGACTGCTGACGAAGTGGAAAAATACATCAATCAGGTTGCTTTTTCAGGGGCTGAAGAATTCCTTGACAAATACAAAGATTCTGCTAAAGATTCAGGAATTATTGGTCACTTTGGTCTTGGTTTTTATTCTGCCTTTATGGTTGCAGAAAAAGTAGAAATCATTACAAAATCATACAAAGATGAACCTGCAGCACACTGGACATGTGACGGAAGCCCTGAATTTACTTTAGAACCAGCTGATAAAACTTCACGTGGTACTGAAATCATCCTGCACATTGCTGAAGATTCTCTTGAATTTTTAGAAGATTCAAAAATCAGTGGATTATTGAATAAGTACAACAAGTTTATGCCTGTGCCAATTAAATTTGGAACCAGAACAGAAACACTTCCAAAACCGGAAGATGCTCCTGAAGATTATGTAAATGAAACAGTTGAAATCGACAACATCATCAACAATCCAAATCCGGCATGGACGAAACAACCAACTGAATTATCTGACGAAGACTACAAAAACTTCTACAGAGAATTATACCCAATGCAGTTTGAGGAGCCGTTGTTCAACATTCACTTAAATGTAGACTATCCTTTTAACTTAACCGGAATCTTGTATTTCCCCAAATTAGGTTCGGACATGCAGATTCAAAAAGACAAAATTCAATTGTACCAAAACCAGGTTTACGTTACAGATAACGTAGAAGGAATTGTACCTGAATTTTTAACGATGTTAAAAGGTGTTATTGATTCACCGGATATTCCATTGAACGTTTCCCGTTCAGGATTACAAGCTGATGGTGCGGTTAAAAAGATCTCAAACTACATCACTCGTAAAGTAGCCGATAAACTAAAAGCTTTGTTCAATGAAAATCGTGCTGATTTTGAACAAAAATGGAACGACATTAAAATCGTGTTAGAATACGGAATGCTTTCTGAAGATAAATTCTACGAAAAAGCCGGTGCGTTTGTGTTGTACCCAACAGTTGACGATACCTACTTTACGCTGGAAGAATTAAAAGAAAAATTAAAAGAAAATCAAACCGACAAAGACGGAAAACTGATCGTTCTTTATGCCGGAAACAAAGATGCACAGCATTCTTATATTGAAACAGCAAAAGAAAAAGGATATGAAGTATTACTTCTAGACTCACCTATTATCTCACATTTAATTCAAAAAATTGAAGGCGACAATAGCGGTTTAACTTTTGTACGTGTAGACTCTGATCACATTGATAATTTAATCAAGAAAGAAGAAAACACTATTTCGAAATTATCGGATGAAGAAAAAGAAACATTAAAAACTTCTTTAGAAACTTACATCCCTAAAGCATACTCTGTACAATTGGAAGCAATGGACAGTCAGGCAGCTCCATTTATCATCACGCAACCTGAATTCATGCGAAGAATGAAAGAAATGAGTCAGTCAGGTGGTGGCGGAATGTTCGGAATGGGTAACATGCCGGAAATGTACAATTTGATTGTAAACACCAATTCAGACTTAGCGTCAAGCATCCTGAACACAGAAGACAAGACACATCAGGAACACTTGGTAAAACAAGCTTTAGACTTAGCTAAATTGTCACAAAACTTATTAAAAGGAGAAGCTTTAACCGCTTTCGTAAAAAGAAGTTTTGAAATGATTAAATAAAACTTTTAGCAATACAAGTTTTCAAAATTAGAATTTAGGCCCTGCAAATAAACTTGCAGGGCTTTTTACTTTTAGAAAAAACAGCCCTCAATCAAGCTTCTTTGAATCCAATTGATTTTTTTACTGCATTTCATTTTTTTCGTTACATTTGATTGCCTTTTAATCTAATCAAAAAACAAAAACTACTATGAAAAAGACAGTATTTTTACTTCTAACCATTTGCACAACAACACTAACACAAGTTTCCTGTTCGAGCAATGACGACACAAAAAACCAATCTGAATCTGATGTCACGTCAGTTGGAGCTTCACTTACCATCGATGCCATAAATGATATGGACATTAAAACCGGGTTAATTGTTACAACAAAAAACACCTCCTCAGCAAAATCAGACGAAACAACACCGGGAATCTGTGGTGCAATTACAATTACACAACAAAGCCCAACCTCTTATCCTAAAGTTTCCACAGTTGATTACGGAACCGGATGTACCGACAATCTGATCAACAGAAAAGGAAAATTAAAAATCACGCTTTCAGGACCGATAATTACTACCGGAAGCAAAATAACCATCGAAAGAATCGACTATTCTTTTAATGGCATAAAATTGGAAGGAACAATAGAATACACCAACACAACAACTGTGGCAACTGTACCACAATGGAGCCGAAAAGTGACCAACGGAAAGTTCACTGATTTAGAAGGCAGAGTTTATCTTAACTCAGGAAGCTGGACTGTAAAACAAACCGCAGGTGTCGACACTCCTTATGTTCTGGAAGACAATACGTATGAAATGACTGAAGGAAACCACACCATTACCAATTCAAACGGAGCTGTATTGACCTTAACCGTTCAGGAATCATTGATTAAAAAATATACTTGCGATTTTATTTCCAAAGGAAAACTGAAAGTTCAAAGTAATTTACTAAACGGAGTAGTTGATTATGGCAACAATGATTGCGACAAAAAATTTACGTTCACAAACCAAAACGGAACTACATTTAATCTCTCCATGTAATACTCTTTAATTCCCAAAAATATCAAATCCCAATTTAGAAATAGATTGGGATTTATTTTTTCGCAAAATTTAAATGCCACTACGTACATTCAAACTATTTTCTTTATTTTGCAGCAAAATCTAAAAAACCAATGAAAAAATCAATTATTGCTTTTGTTACTCTTGCCCTATTGGCATCATGCAGCAAAAAAGAATCAACTGACGGTTTGCACCTTACAGGAAATATAAAAGGATTAAAAAACGGAACTTTATATATTCAGAAAATCGTTGACACATCACTTGTTGCTATTGACAGCATTAAAATAGACGGAAATTCTGCATTTGAAACAAATATAAAACTGGAATCTCCTGAAATGTTATATTTATTCCTGGATCGTGGAGTAACCAACTCACTGGACAACAATGTTATGTTTTTCGCAGAACCCGGAAATATCAACATCGACACGAACCTGGATAACTTTATTTATGGTGCAAAAATTACAGGATCTAAAAATCAGGAATTATACGATGAATACAAAAAGATAAATTCTCGTTTCAATGAAGAAAGCCTTGCTATGGTAGAATCGAGATTTAAAGCCGTAAAAAGAAAGGATCAGAAAGCCATTGACAGTATTAACGTCAAACAGGAATCTAACATCAAAAGAAAGTATTTATACGCTACTAACTTTGCTCTAAACAACAAAGATCATGAAATCGCTCCTTATATCGCTTTAGCTGAGATTTACGATATCAATATTAAATTTTTGGATACGATTCAGAAATCAATGACGCCAAAAGTAGCCAATTCATTATACGGTAAGAAACTAACAAAATACGTTGCCGATATCAAGAAAGAGCAGCAAAAATAAAATCCAACAAAAAATGTCCTGAATAATCAGGACATTTTTTTTATATCAAATTTCATCTTTTTACTTCTTATCTTCCAAGCAGAGCACCCAAAATTCCAAATACAAATATAAGTCCGTATAAAGCAAGAATAGCCAGCATGAAAATGCCTATGAATTTATAGTGTGATTTCAGATAGCCCAGAGAACTGGTCAACAACTCTGAATCGTTCTCTCTAAAAGCTCTTTTTGTATTTACAGCAAACTTGTACAAATAATAAACCGGAAAGAAATAGACCGCCGCAATAAAAACATAAAAGAACCCCATTAACGCTCCAAAAGAGCCTCCAAGACCTCCCATTCCCACCATACTATTTCCCATAGCCGAAAAGATAGTTCCTGCAAAAACGGCAATTAAAACCATCAACCCAATTCCTACGAATCCTAAAATAGACAGGAAATAAGCCCATTTGGCGGTTTCCTTTAAAAAGTCTTTAGCAGTTTGGTCAAGCTGCAATTCAAATTTTTCAAAAACTGATGTTTCTTCCATTATTAATATGTTTTTTGGTTAAGCAACAAACATAAGAAAAATAGCATTACAAACATCTCCATCAAAAATAAGTCAGATACAAAAAAGATAGCTTCTAGGGTATTTCTCTTAATTCCCAGCGAATTTCGAACAGATTTCTTGTAGACACTTCCAATAACTACACCTGCATACTTTACACAAAACCTTGCTCTCTTTAGGGTTAGAAAAAAAAGCCCACGGATTACACAGATTCGTTTCACGAAAACGCGGATCTGCACGGATTTTTATTCTAAAGAATATTACACCCGTGTACTTTGCGTAAAACCTTGCGCTCTTTGCGGTTAAAAAACCATATGCAGATTCGTTTCACGAAAACACCAATCTAGACAGATTTCACTTTGGAGCAAAAAAAAAAAACCACTCACAAAATGTGAATGGTTTTTGAGCCGATAGAGGGACTCGAACCCACGACCTGCTGATTACAAATCAGCTGCTCTAGCCAGCTGAGCTACATCGGCCTTTTAACGCGTGCAAAACTACAATAGTTTTTTATATTTTCCAAAATAATTTTACCACTTTTTTTGGTAAAAAAACCACCCACAAAGTAGGTGGTTTTATGTTGAGCCGATAGAGGGACTCGAACCCACGACCTGCTGATTACAAATCAGCTGCTCTAGCCAGCTGAGCTACATCGGCCTCAATACGGGTGCAAATATAGAGCGGTTTTTCGTTTTCCCAAAATAAATTTGCACTTTTTTTATACTTTTTTTGCTTACAATTCGTTGATTTTAGCAATCAATTGATTAGCAGTTTCTTCCAACTCAACATTGATTTGTTTGAAGTGCGCTTTTTTGTTTTCAACATTCTTAGCGTTTACTTTTGTGATCAAAGTATCAAATGCAGCGATAGCCTGATCAACCAAAGCATTCGTTTCAGGGGTAGGATTTCCTGTTGTTGACATTTCAAATAAGTAAATTGCCTCAATAATATCTCCTAATACGAAATTGATATCTTTCTTTAAGTTTTTAACGTTTGCCATTTTTATTTTAATTTAAATTTGCGACTGCAAAAGTACATATAATCTTTTTATTACGCGCTATGAAATGTAAATTTCTAAAATTGAAGCATTTCCATTTAAAAGAAATGCATTTGTCTCAGTTCGAAACTAATACCTTTTCTACTCTACAACACCAGCTCTTTAATCGTTTCCATTGCTTTCTGAATGTGTTTTTCTGCATTCATACTATCAAAAATCAGAATAACTACTCCATTCTTATCGATAATATAAGTAACTCTTCCCGGCAAAAGACCAAATAGTGTATTACGCACCCCAAAAAGATGTCGCAATTTTTTATCCTGATCAGACAATAATATAAAAGGCAATTGATGTTTATTGGCAAATTTATGATGCGATTTTACAGTATCGCTGCTTATACCAATAACTTCGGCACCCAAGTCCTTGAAATCTTCGTATTGATCTCTAAAACTACAAGCTTCTGTCGTACATCCCGGTGTATTGTCTTTTGGGTAAAAATAAATCACGAGCGGCTTTCGTCCCAAAACACTTTGGCTTTCGAAAACTTCTCCATGATTATCTTTAGCAGTAAAATTCGGAACTATATCTCCTATTTTTAATGACATTTATTCTTCTCCTTTATAAGTTACAAAATTGCGGTCGGTTTCATTCAAAACAATTTCTAAATCAAAATCGGGTTGAATTCTCTTTTTAATTTTATTCCATATCACAACAGCAATATGCTCTGCTGTTGGATTCAAATCCTGAAATTCCGGAACATCCAGATTCAGGTTTTTGTGATCGAACGGAATCTCTACTTCTTCACGTATGATATCCGCTAATACTTTCACATCCAGAACAAAACCGGTTTCGGGGTCAATTTTTCCTGTAACACTTACTGTTAAACCATAATTATGACCATGAAAATTGGGGTTATTGCATTTTCCAAAAACGGCATCGTTTTTTTCAAATGTCCAATCTTTCCTGTACAATCGATGTGCAGCATTAAAATGTGCTTTTCTTGATATGGTTACTTTCATTTTGGTTGGTGGTTGGTTTAGTTTAAAGTTTATGGTCTTCTAAATAATGATAAAATTCATCAAATATTATTTTAAACCATACGGTATAAATTTCGGGCTGTTGTTGAATATCTTCTTTTACATCTTCTATTTTCATCCATTTCCAATCCTCCACTTCGTCTGTATTGATAGCGGGATCATCATTAAAATACCCAATCATAACGTGATCGAGCTCGTGTTCTGTCAAGCCATTATCAAAAGGAGCTTTATAAATAAAATGAAAGAGTTCCTTTAAGTCTGTCTTAAACCCCATTTCCTCAAAAAGTCTCCTGCTCCCGGCCTGGACATTTGTCTCTCCTTCACGCTGATGACTACAGCATGTATTTGTCCAGAGTAAAGGTGAGTGATATTTTTGATGAGCACGTTGCTGCAACATTATTTCATTCTTATCATTTAAGACAAAAACCGAAAAAGCACGATGCAACATCGCTTTTTCATGTGCTTCCAATTTTGGCATTAAGCCAATTTGTTCATCCTGTTGGTTTACTAGTATTACGTTTTCTTCTGTCATAGGGCTTATTGATCAAACAAAAATACGAAAAAAGAAATGGCTTGAAAATCCTGAAAGAGATTGTGAAAAGTTTAACGAGCTTACAATAACACAAGAAACTAGTTATCAATAAAATACAAACCAATTAATCTTCAAAACTCTTTAAATACAAGCCCTAAAACTGAATTCCTTTGTTTTACGTAAATAATAAAAGTTAAAACATACTTAAAAAAATCTGAATTGTAAACTACGCGACATTTCCAGGCGAAATCTAGCCGTATCTTTGAAATACAGAATTAAAGCACTCCTAACAATGAAAACAAAAACTCAATTTCTCGGCCTTTGCTTTTTAATTCCGCTCTTTATTCTACAAGCATGCGGACAAAATACAAAAAAGCAAAATACAACAACGACGGCCATGGAAAACAAAATTAGCAAGCCCGGAAATCCTTATTATTCCAATACCGACACAACAAAACTCAACGTCAGCAATGCCGAATGGAAAAAAGTACTCCCTGAAGATGTATATGCCGTAATGCGTGAGGCGGATACAGAAAGACCTTTCACCGGAAAATACTGGAAAACAGACGAAAAAGGAACTTATTATTGTGCTTCCTGCGGCAATAAACTTTTTCGCTCAGGAGCGAAATTTGCCAGCAGCTGCGGATGGCCCAGTTTCTTCGAACAAGACAACAAGAAAAGTGTTGTTTACAAAAATGACAATTCTCTTGGTATGGAAAGAATTGAAGCCCTATGCGGACGTTGCGGCGGGCACTTAGGTCATTTATTTGATGACGGACCTCCACCAACCGGAAAACGCTACTGCATGAATTCGATTGCACTTGACTTTATTCCCGATACTAAATAAAACTAAAAATGAAGAACTTATTCTTAATTAGCCTGTTTGCATTGTCCTTAAATGGATTTGCACAAAACAGCAAAACAAAAAACTCCTCAAATCTGGAAACAATTACACTTGGCGGAGGCTGCTACTGGTGTGTTGAAGCCGTTTATGAAAATCTGGCGGGGGTAAAATCTGTAGTCTCCGGTTTTTCAGGCGGAAAAGTCGCTAATCCAACCTATGAAGAGGTTTGCACAGGAACAACAGGTCACGCCGAAGTAGTCCAGATTACTTATGATAAAAACGTAACGGATATCAATGAAATTTTCAAAGTTTTCTTTACCGTTCACGATCCAACAACTTTAAACAGACAAGGAGCTGATGTTGGCACTCAGTATCGTTCTGTTATTTTTTACAAAAATGACGAACAAAAAAAGGCCGCAGAAAGCATTATTACAGAGCTTAACAAAGCAAAAGTCTACAACAGTCCAATTGTAACAAAGGTGGACCCTTTTAAAGTTTTTTATAAAGCCGAAGATTATCACCAAAATTATTATGCCAACAACAAAAACCAACCGTATTGCAAAATGGTCATTCAGCCCAAAATAGAAAAATTTGAAAAGGTTTTTAAGGATAAATTGAAAAATAAACAAAAGGCATAATTGCACAAAAAAGGGGAAATGAAAAATCATTTCCCCTTTTTCTATATTGCATTTAAACTATTGTTTAGCCACTTTCTCAAATCTCATTACTGGAATATCTCCCTGAATTAAATTTAGCTTTCCATCTTTATCAATGCTATAGCTTGTAATTTGTTTTATTTGTTTTAGAAATACTTGTTCTCCTCCTCCATCACAATACATCATTGTAGTCGGTCCGGCTTCTCCAAAGGTCAAAGATTTTCCGTTTAGAGTATATGTCGCACTGTAACCATTGCATCCGTTATTTCCATAAACCTTCGTTTCTTTTTTATCAAAAGTAATTTGAGGTTTTTTGTTTGGATACAATCCATTAAACGCAATTCTTGGTCCCGAGATATATTCTAATTCCCAGCTTGTACCAAACAAATCATCTCCGCTTGAAACAGATTTTGATACCGAACATGAAGAAAACAACAAAGTTAAAACCGAAAGGACTGCAAATGTGTATTTTTTCATAAAAATGGATTTTAAAAATTTATAATTGCTTTTTGAAGTTTAAAATAATTCTATAAAATTCTTTTCTCAATATTCATGCCCAGTTACATGCTTATCGAAGTTTTGTTTTCAGCATAAGTCTCTACTTTCCGTAACTAAGTTACTACAATTTGTTTAAAGTTTTATCGTTCAAATGTTTAAAACAAAACAAAGGCAGCATTTTTTTTGTACTTTGAATGAATCAAAAAACCAAAAATCATCAATCAAAAAATGATTTTTTTTTCGTAAATTAGTAGCCCCAAAACAGACACTATTTATCGCTCTTCAATTTCCCAAATCAGTGAAGGTAAGCCGAAAAAAACGGCGGATTCAAACAGGCGACACGGGGATCTACATCACCTAAATCTAAGGATCTCACATCTGCAAATGAAATCCAATTTTCTAGCTAAATATCCTAACCGTAATTTTTCGAATTAGGAAAAATCTGCCTCTTCGCATTAACTAAAAAAATGCATTGCAAGAGAACTTTGTCTTTTTCATCAAACGAAACCACGATAAAGTTCTAAAAAAATATGCAATAAACAATTCTGGGAAAATTTAACCAATAAAAAAGAAATGAAATGAAAACAATTAAAAAGAATTTAGTGTCTCTATTCATACTATTGCTTTTAACATTAAGTGTGAATATCTATGCGCAAGACCCTTTAAAAGCAGCGCCTAACGCATATAAAAAAGTACTTCTTGAAAATGAGAGAGTGAGAATAATGCAAGTTGAGATTACTCCAGGAGAAACAATTCCATGGCATCATCATCCTGACCACACCATCTATGCACTGACTGATGGAAAAATTGAAATAACAGATAAAGGCAAAGCTCCCATCATTATGGATATTAAAGCTGGAGATGCCATGTACATACCTGCAGTTACTCATATGGCAAAAAATTTAGGAGATACAACTGTGAATTTGATTGTAACAGAAATAAAAACTAAAAAATAGACCATTACAGATATCTCAACCTTTTTTAATTTAACTCAAAGTAACAACCTGAATTCAAGTTGTTACTTTTTTTATTTTTAAGATTATCTTTAAAAGGGAGCCAATATATTTTCCGTACTTTGTATCCTTAAAAAAACTAAAAATGAAAGCACTTACCTTTTCTTCTTTTGGAAATTCTGATGTTTTGGAATACATTGAAATTCCCAATCCATCCTTAAAAGATGATGAAATTCTTGTTGAAATGAGAGCCATCGGATTAAATTTTGCCGATGTTTACAGACGAAAAGGAAACTACCATTTAAAAGGAACTCCTCCTTTTATTGCCGGTTATGAAGGTGCCGGAATTGTAACAGACCCCAACAATCATCCTGAATACAAAGTTGGCGATCGCGTGGCTTTCGCCGATGTTCCTTTTGCAAATGCCGAATTAGTCGCGGTAAACATCAACCACGTTTTACCTTTACCCGATACGATTTCATTTGAAACCGCAGCAGCTGTTTTACTCCAAGGTTTAACGGCTCATTATTTAGCAACCGACAGCCATAAAACTGAAAAAGATGAAACGGTATTGATTCACGCAGTAGCCGGTGGAGTTGGACAAATTTTAACACAAATCAGCAAGCTTTTAGGCGCAAAAGTAATTGGCTTAACCTCATCTTCAGAAAAAGCAAAAGTAGCCTTTGAGCAAGGTGCCGATCATGTTTTTCTTTATAACGAAGACTGGAAATCACAAGTCTTCGAAATGACACCAAAAGGCGTCGATGTTGTTTACGACAGTATTGGAAGCACCTTAACTGAGAGTTTTGAAGTCACAAAAGAATGCGGGCAAGTTGTCTTCTTCGGAATGGCGGGCGGTGATCCTGCATTTGTAGATCCGAGAATGTTAATGGACGGTTCTAAAACCCTAACCGGAGGGGATTTATGGAGCTACCTGAATTCTAAAGAAGAGAGAATCAAACGAGCAACGCAATTGTTCCAATGGATTTCTGACGGAAAAATCAAACTTTCAGAACCAACTTCTTTTAAATTATCCGAAGGGAAATTGGCTCATGACTATCTGGAAAGCCGAAAAAGCACTGGAAAAATTATTCTGATTCCTTGATTTTTTTACCACGAATTCACGAATTTTATTTTAAACAATCGTGAATTCGTGACGATTTTTTTTCAATTTAAAATCCAAACGATTCAGCTTAAATCAGTTTGTCAATTCCCATTTCGGTTATTTCGGACAATTCTAGTATTCTGGTTACATCATTTTTATTGGCCACAAAAAACAAATAACTATCACCTTGCGTATCGTAACTCATTAATTCTAAATCCTGCTTCGCCAATTCTTTTTGAATATACGGAAACAAATCATGACTGTATGTTTCTTCAGGATATTCAAAAGTAAAGGTTTCACCAATCATTTCTGAGATGAAATATTCAGCATCTTCCGGATCAAATTTCCAGTCGCTGTGCCAGGAATTTATTCCTTCAAAAAAGTCAAATTCGTAATCATATTCTTCATCCCCTTCCTCTAATCCAAAATTATCAAAAAGCACTTGTGATTGATCTTCCAGTAGACCCACTTCAATATCTCCTCGGGAAAGCAATTGCAAAAACTCTCTAAAATGCCCGACTGAAACCTCATCCGGCATTAAACTTTCGGCAGAAGGACGAATAACTGTTGGCGTCAACTCAATGCCCATGTACTCGCAAATTCCCTGAAGTACTGTTTTGAAATCATTAAAACCAATTTCCTGAAGTTTATTCTTTGGCGCTTCGATATCAATTGGTTCGGCTTCCAAAAATCCTTTGGTATAGTCATAAAAATAACTGTTTGAATACAGTAGCTTAAAATCATTCGTCTCCATACTATTTGTACAACAAAAGAAGATAATAAAGTTTTGCAAAACGTGCTTCAAATTTTTTTTCATCTCTAATGAAGGCTCCGAATAAAACTCAATATGAAGATAATTACAAACAGGTTCCTCCAGCATTTCATCATCAGAAAGCGGTGCAATATTTACCTTTTTGTATAATTCATTTAAAACTTCATACGAATTTTTAAATCCGCTCTTTTTTATTTCAGCCCTCCCTTCTTCATGATCAAATGAATCCGGAAAAGAATACAAAGTAGCAGAAACCGTGTCGCGAATTCCTTTCATTTTAAAATCCACTCGACTTGACTCATTTTGCAGATAAGTATAGATAGAATCCAGAACATCAAAAGAAACGATTGATTCCGGATTATTATTTCTTCCAAAGAAATTAGCAAAGAAGTTTTTCATAAAAATACTAGAATATAACGTTAAGAATACGCTTTACAAACATACTACTTTTACTATAAAAAACACTCTATTTCAATGTCTCAGCAATCATTAAAGCACATTTTTCTCCATCAATGGCTGCAGAAATAATACCTCCGGCATATCCGGCACCTTCTCCACACGGATACAATCCTTTAATTTGTAAATGTTCATAAGTCATAGGGTCTCTCGGAATTCGAACTGGTGATGATGTACGGCTTTCAGGAGCATGCAAAATTGCTTCATTGGTTAAATAACCGCGCATTGATTTTCCAAATTCTTTAAACCCTTCGCGTAGAATTTGTGATAAAAATCCCGGAAAAACCTGCCCCATTTCAACCGAAGTTGTTCCAGGAACATAAGACGTTTTCGGAATATCAGCTGAAACTTTATTCTGTGTAAAGTCGATCATTCGCTGAGCAGGAACCTTTTGAGTCTGCCCTGCCAAATGCCATGCTTTTTGTTCGATACTTTTTTGAAATTCCATTCCGGCTAAAGCTCCAAACTTTGCAAAAGGCTTAAAATCTTCCAACTTTAATTCGATTACAATTCCTGAATTTGCCGTAACCTGATCTCGTTTCGAAGGCGACCAACCATTCGTAACCACCTCACCCGGACTCGTTGCACAAGGTGCAATTACACCACCCGGACACATACAAAACGAATACATTCCGCGACCGTTGACCTGTTTTACAATAGAATATGGCGCAGGAGGCAGATGCTCCCCGCGATAATCACAACTATACTGAATACTATCAATTAATTGCTGAGAATGTTCTGCACGAACTCCTAAAGCAAAAGGTTTTGCTTCTATAAAAATTTTCTTTTTGTCTAATAACTCAAAAATATCTCGTGCTGAATGTCCTGTTGCCAGGATTAATTTATTTGCCAGAATCTTGTCGCCGTTTTGAATAACGACACCTTCAACTTCATTATTCTTTACCAGAATATCAGTAACGCGTGTATCAAACAAAACCTGACCACCAAACTCTATGATTTTATTTCGAATATCTTCAATAATTTTTGGCAACTTATTGGTCCCAATGTGAGGATGTGCTTCTATGAGAATGTCTTCAGAAGCTCCAAAAGCAACAAGCAATTCTAAGATTCGGGTTACATCTCCACGTTTTTTAGAACGTGTGTATAATTTTCCATCTGAATAGGTTCCTGCTCCACCTTCACCAAAACAATAATTAGAATCTTCGTTAACGATATGTTCACGATTTATTGCTTTTAAATCACGACGACGTCCGCGCACATCCTTTCCGCGCTCCAGTACAATTGGTTTTAAACCTAACTCTATTAATTGAAGCGCCGCAAAAAGCCCTGCCGGACCTGCTCCAACTACAATTACTTCTTGTGCCGACGAAACGTCCTTATATACAGGCAATTCTATTTTAGTTTCCTGAAAAGGTTCACCTTGCAGATAGATAATAACTTTTAAATTGATTTTGATCGCTTTTTGACGCGCATCAATTGATCGTTTCAAGATCGAAACGTGTTGAATTTCTTTGGGAGAAACTTTTATTTGTTTAGACAAATGGTCTTTCAGCAACAATTCGTTTGCTGCTATTTCCGGTGTTACCTGAAGTAAAAGTTCTCTTGGCATTGTATTTTATTTATTCAAATTAGCTTTTCTTTCTATGAAAAGAACATGCAAAAATACTATTTTGAAATGAAAATACATCAATTGAAAATTTTATCTGAATTAGGATGACAACGTCCAGTCGCATTGAGTGAGGTCAAAATATAGCAAAGGTTCTCGTCTCCGCTCGAACTGACATAGGGTCTCGTCTCTGCTCGAACGGACAAAGGTTCTTAACTCCGCTCGAATTAACAAGGGTTCCCGACTTCGCCCGAACGGACAATAAGACAATTTCAAAGTGAAACTTCAAACTAACCTTTGTACCTTTGCCTCTTTGAAACTTTGCACCTATAAATAATGTCCAGAAAAATAAAACTAATTTGGGATTTCCGTGGGCCAGCTTCTGCTAAAACAGCTGAGCATCATGAAATTCACTTAAAAGAATATATCATAATCGAAAAACTTCCGTTAAACATTACAGGATTTAAAATCATAAACGACATGCATGCCATTGCTTTTATGGTCGTTACCGATGAAAATATGATTCCCGTAAGAGATGCTTTGAAGCCGCATCGGGGGGAAGTATTTGAAGGATAAAATTCTAATTTTTGGGATGAAATTCCAATAAAAATAAATTCCAAATTCCAATTGCTTAACCAGCTTGGAATTTGGAATTTATATCTTGAGTTTTTTTTATTTTGCAGCAATTAGAAATTAATTTTATAATCGCTAAATATATAGGTATCCTTTTTCTCTCCTGAAAGTTTTATGCTTTTAAATTCTACTACTTCATCATTCTTTATTTCATAACTATACACTTCTGGATTTTTTGCATTCGAAGACAATTCATAAAATTTTCCTTTTTCTGTCCACCATTTCCCTTTTTCAGTAAAAGTTTCTATTTGACAATCCTCTTTTGTGGTAAACATAATTACATAGGTACCGTTTTCAAATCTTTGTTGTATCCAGTGCTTTTCTACTCCTTCAATCTGTTTTTCAACTTCAAAACCTTTCCAGACTCCAATTAATCTAGAATCTTGTTCTTTACTTTCTGTCGAAAAACTAAAAATTAACATCGCCAATAATAAAAGACCAAGTGATGTAAATAAAAATGATGTTTTTTTCATATAATTAGTTTAAAGGAATTTCTATTGTTTTCATATAATCGTTTAAAAAAATAAACATGAAAGATTCCACTTCCTTATCGGCTTTGTAATCAGCTTCTTTTTGCTTTAAATATTTATTTTCTTTACTATTACTATTTGAGTTTTCAAGTGTCAATTTATTTAAAACCTTATCACTTTCAGCCGTCATTTCTTTAAATTCTTTTGCTTTTTGTTTGTATTCGTCAGTCTTTTTATAATATTTAAAATATTTCTTTTTAAAATCCATAAACTCTTCGGCGGTTAATTTTTTAGATTTTACGTTTACTCCATCTTTTAGTTCTATCAAAGTATAATTTTCAAATACAGAACTATATCCCATATGAACATACTGCAACATTTTTCCTGAAGGACAAATTAGAAGACCCGAATAAAAGTTACATTCAAAATTTTTGTTTTCACCAAAAATAGCTTTATAAATAGAAGTCAAGAAAAAATCGCTTTCGCCTTTACTATTCTTCTTGTAATCCTCCTTATATATATTTTCAACAACCAGTTTTCCTTCCAAAAACTTAAAATAGGCGATATAACCTCTCCAATTTGCACTAGAGATGGTAGTTATTAAATTTTCAGGAATAGGATGTATCTTGAAATATTCTTCTAATGGATTTGACTGAATTCGCAATGTATCTTTATCAATAATCAAATAATCTGAAACCTGAGCAGTTGCAAACGATTTGGTAGATATCAATACGACAAAAATAAAAATAGCTTTTAAAAACTTCATAAAAACAACCTAGTTTGCAACCTCACTAATAAACTTAATTCTCATCAAACGCAACTCATCAATATCATAGTCACCATCAAATTCTTTAAGAGCATCCTCGATTTTATCAGATTCAGATTCCATGAAATAATCGTGAATTTCTTCCTGCTGATCGTCATCCAGCATGTCATCAACCCAGTATTTGATATTTAGTTTGGTACCCGAATAAACGATTTGTTCCATTTCTTTGATCAAAGCGTCCATCGAAAGTCCTTTTGCAGAAGCGATATCGCTTAGCGGCAATTTTCTGTCGATGTTTTGAATGATATATAATTTATTAGCGGAGTTAACTCCTGTAGATTTAACTACTAAATCATCCGGACGAATGATATCATTATCCTCAACATATCTGCTGATTAAAGAAACGAAATCACCACCATATTTTTTAGCTTTCCCCTCACCTACACCATGAATATTAAATAATTCCGTTAAAGTAATTGGGTATTTCAGAGCCATATCCTCAAGTGAAGGATCCTGAAAAACAACAAACGGAGGAACTCCTAATTTTTTAGCTACTTTTTTACGCAATTCACGGAGCATGCCCATTAAAACCTCATCGGCTGTTCCTGACGATTTTCCTGCGGTTACAATTGCTTCATCTTCAGATTCACTGTACTCATGATCTTCAGACATCATAAATGAAACCGGTTTTTTAATGAAGTTCAAACCTTCTTTCGTGATTTTCACCACACCATAAGTTTCAATATCTTTTGACAGATAACCTGCTACCAAAACTTGTCGGAGCAAGGCCATCCAATATTTCTCATCGTGGTCAGAGCCCGATCCAAAAAACGACTGGGTATCTGTTTTGTGAGCTTTAATTACAGCATTTACGCGGCCAATTAAGGTAAACACAATTTCTTTTGACTTATAAATATGCTTGGTATCCCGAACGATTTCCAACAATTTAACCACCTGATCTTTGGCTTCAATTCTTGTTTTAGGATTACGAACGTTGTCGTCCATATCTGCACCTTCACCAGTCTCGCTGTCGAATTCTTCACCAAAATAATGCAATAGGAACTTTCTGCGTGACATTGAAGTTTCGGCATACGCTACTACTTCCTGCAAAAGAGCAAATCCAATCTCTTGTTCTGCTACTGGCTTCCCGGACATGAATTTCTCCAACTTCTCTACATCTTTATAGGAGTAGTATGCCAGACAATGTCCTTCTCCTCCATCACGACCGGCACGACCCGTTTCCTGATAATAACTCTCCAATGATTTTGGAATATCATGATGAATTACAAAACGAACGTCCGGTTTATCAATTCCCATTCCAAATGCAATAGTTGCCACTACCACATCAACATCTTCCATCAGGAACATATCCTGATGTTTGGCACGGGTTTTAGCATCTAAACCTGCATGATACGGCACAGCACTGATCCCGTTAACTTGTAAAACTTCGGCAATAGACTCTACTTTTTTACGGCTTAGGCAGTAAATAATTCCGGATTTGCCTTTATGTTGCTTGATAAATCGAATAATATCCGACTCTATATTTTTTGTTTTTGTTCGAACTTCGTAGTACAAGTTCGGTCTGTTGAACGATGCTTTGAAAGTATTCGCATCGGCCATTTCAAGATTTTTCAATATATCCTCCTGAACTTTTGGGGTTGCAGTGGCGGTAAGTCCAATAATAGGTACTTTCCCTAATTGTTTGATTATATTTTTCAGATTACGGTATTCCGGTCTAAAATCATGGCCCCACTCTGAAATACAATGCGCTTCATCAATCGCTACAAAGGAAATGGATACACTTTGTAAAAAAGCCACATACTCTTCTTTTGTTAACGATTCAGGCGCTACATACAAAAGCTTAGTCAAACCTGAAGTGATGTCTTTTTTAACCTGGGCAATTTCTGTTTTGGTGAGAGAGGAATTTAACACATGGGCAATTCCGTTTTCTGAGGAAAGGCTTCGAATAGCATCAACCTGATTTTTCATCAAAGCTATCAAAGGAGAAACAACTATAGCCGTTCCGTCCTGAATTAAAGCGGGTAATTGATAACAAAGAGACTTTCCACCGCCAGTTGGCATAATTACAAAAGTATTCTTCTTCTCTAAAATACTCGTAATGACTTGCTCCTGCAAGCCCTTAAATTGGCTAAAGCCGAAATACTTCTTTAATTCCTTGTGTATTTCAATTTCGTTTGAATTCATTCTTTATATTAATGGATATTTTGTATAAATTTGCAACACATAAAGATACAACTTTCTTTTATACATACAAATTTTAAATATTCTGTTTTGATCACAAAAGAAAATATATTGGCAATCGCCAAAAAAACCATACTATCTGAGAGCGAAGCAATTACAAAGCTAATTGATTTTCTGGACGAAAATTTCTACGAAGCTGTCCAACGTATTTACGAAACTAAAGGCCGATTGATCGTTACAGGCATCGGAAAAAGCGCCATTATTGCTCAAAAAATGGTCGCTACTTTTAACTCAACCGGCACGCCTTCTATGTTCCTACATGCCTCAGAAGCCATACACGGTGATTTGGGTATGATACAAAACGAAGACATCATAATCTGCATTTCAAAAAGCGGAAACAGTCCTGAAATAAAAGTATTGGTTCCTTTGTTAAAACGTTTCGGAAACATCCTGATTGGGATGACCGGGAATGTAACTTCCTTTTTAGCTAAGGGCTCTGACTATGTATTAGACACCACTGTCGAAACAGAAGCCTGCCCGATCAATCTGGCACCAACCAACAGCACCACTGCTCAACTTGTTATGGGAGATGCCTTAGCCGTTTGTCTGATGGAAATGCGCGATTTTAAACCCGAAGATTTTGCAGTTTATCACCCTGGCGGAGCTTTAGGAAAAAAACTATTACTTCGTGTTAAAGACATGATTGAGCATTCGTTAAAACCAATGGTTACTCCTGATACCTCTATCAAAAAAGCAATTTTTGAGATCTCTGAAAAAAGACTGGGTGTAACTGCGGTAATCGAAAACGATAAAATTATCGGAATCATTACTGACGGAGACATCCGAAGAATGCTAAATGACGTAGATACTATTGCTGATTTAACTGCAAAAGATATTATGTCTAAAAATCCTAAATTCGTATCTTCAGAAACAATGGCGGTTGACGCTTTGAATATCTTAGAAGATTTTTCGATAACGCAGCTTATTGTTGCAGATAATGGAGAGTACAAAGGAGTATTACATTTACATGACATTTTAAAAGAAGGAATCGTATAATGGCAAAAAAAAACCTTGGCGAGATGTCATTTCTGGATCATCTTGAAGAATTAAGATGGTTGCTGGTTAGAAGTACAATTGCAACTATGATAATGGCATTTGTAACCTATTTTATAAGTGACTATTTATTTGACGAAATTATTCTTGGCCCAACCCGACCTACTTTTTTTACTTATGTTTGGTTCTGCGATTTATCACACCAACTAGGCTTTGCTGACAGCATCTGTATCACACAGCTGAATTTCATTATCCAAAATACAGAAATGGAAGGTCAGGTAAATATCTTTGTATGGATGTGTCTTTTAGCTGGTTTTATTCTGAGTTTCCCTTATATTTTATGGGAGATCTGGAAGTTTATCAGTCCTGCTTTATATGAAAAAGAGCGAAAAAATGCCAGAGTATTTATTTTCACCTCTTCTTTACTTTTCTTTTTAGGAGTACTGTTCGGATATTTCGTCGTGATCCCAATGTCGGTAAATTTCGTTGCCACTTTTTCTGTGAGTGATGTTGTAAAAAATCAATTCACATTAGACTCTTATATGGGAATGGTGAAAACAAGTATACTGGGAAGTGCCATCTTTTTTGAACTGCCAATTGCCATCTACTTTTTAACTAAATTAGGATTAGTAACTCCTGAATTCTTAAGAAAATATTGGAAATACGCCGTTATTATCATCTTGATTATCGCGGCGATTGTAACACCTCCGGATGTAGTAAGTCAAACTATTGTAGCGATACCAATGTTGCTTATCTACGAAGTAAGTATCCTGATTTCTAAGATTGTTTATCGAAATAAAATGAAAGAAAATGTCTGATATCATAAAAGAATTTAATGATTACCGTTCTAAAATGAACGAGAAATTATTGGCTGACAATAATAAAATTGTAAAAAGAATTTTCAATCTTGACACCAATGCTTATGCTCCCGGAGCTCTTGATGTTAAAACAAAAGAGCTTTTAGGATTAGTAGCCTCAGCCGTTTTGCGTTGTGATGATTGCGTAAAATACCATCTTGAAACCAGCCATAAAGAAGGTGTTACGAAAGAAGAAATGATGGAGGCTATGGGGATCGCAACTTTAGTTGGCGGAACCATCGTAATTCCACATTTGAGGAGAGCATACGAATTTTGGGAAGCTTTAGAAGAAGCTGAAACTAAATAATTGTTAATACGTTTATTTGTTGAATCGTTTATTTGTTAATTTGTAGCGAATAAACGATTCACACGTTTAAACGATTAAACTTAAAAAATGAAATTAAGAGCCGATAATTTAATAAAAACCTATAAAGGACGCAGTGTTGTAAAAGGAATTTCCGTTGAAGTTAATCAAGGGGAAATTGTAGGTCTTTTGGGACCTAACGGTGCCGGAAAAACGACTTCGTTTTACATGATTGTAGGATTGGTTAAACCTAATTCAGGAAACATTTATCTGGACGATCTGAATATTACCGATTATCCTATGTACAAACGTGCTCAACAAGGAATTGGCTATTTAGCACAGGAAGCTTCTGTTTTTAGAAAATTAAGCATTGAAGACAATATTCTGAGTGTTTTGCAATTAACTAAACTATCAAAAGAAGCGCAGATCGCCAAAATGGAAAGTTTAATTGAAGAATTCAGCTTAGAACACATTCGTACCAACCGTGGAGATTTGCTTTCGGGTGGAGAACGTCGTCGTACTGAGATTGCACGTGCTCTGGCAACAGATCCAAAATTCATTTTACTAGATGAACCTTTTGCAGGAGTTGATCCGGTTGCAGTTGAAGACATTCAGAGAATTGTAGCACAGTTGAAAAATAAAAACATCGGAATTTTAATTACCGACCACAACGTTCAGGAAACTTTAGCCATCACTGATAAAACATATTTAATGTTTGAGGGTGGAATTTTAAAAGCGGGTGTACCTGAAGAATTAGTGGAAGATGAAATGGTTCGTCGTGTTTACCTGGGGCAAAATTTTGAACTTCGTAAAAAGAAACTTGAATTTTAAGAAAGTCTACAGTCGCAGTTTTCAGTCTCAGGAAAACTGAAAACTGCGACTGAAAACTATTCCACAGTAATAAACTGCAATTGTTCTAAATCTCCGTTGTAAATATTCACATCTACCGTACGCTTGATTCCCGGTAAAGTTGCTTTTTCAGTAAATTGCCAGAACAACCAATCTTCTTCAATCTTCTCTCTGTAGAAATTATAATTAGCGATCCAGAATAAATATTCTCCAAATTCTTCTTTAAGAAAATCACCATAATAACGCTCTCCGGTATAAATAATCGGACGTACCTGATAATGCGCCTCAACCTTATTCAACCAGCGTTTTAATCCTTTCTTCAAACTGTCTAATGACTGATTTTTAGGTAATCTTTCGATATCTAAAACCGGAGGCAGATCCCCTTTTTGTAATTTTACTGTTTTAATAAACAAATCTGCCTGTTCTATCGAATTTTCGTTCGGACGATAGTAATGATAGGCTCCACGAATAATTTTATGCTTTTTCGCACCTAACCAGTTGTGCATAAACTGCCTGTCGACTTTATTATTTCCTGCCGTAGCCCGGATAAAAACAAACTGGACCGGATATTTTTCTTCCAAAACCTCAACATCACTCCAATGTACGGTTCCCTGAAATTCAGAAACGTCAATACCGATTACTTTTCCTTTGTGATTTTCCAGAACCTGGACATTTCTAACATCAGAAAGATGTTTCTCTACAGCATCCTCTTCCAGAACTTTATTTGATTTAAAGCCTAGATAATAAGCCAGTCCATCACGATAATGATAAACTGTCGCAAAAAAAAGCAATACTAAAAAAGAGTAAATAATAAAACGAAGTCCGCTCGCTAAAATTGACCTCTGAGGTTTCGATTTTCGGGAGTAAGAAGCTCTTCGGGTGGTCGTTTTTCTTGCCATTCCAATAAAACTACTTTTTCAAAAAGATATTATTCACTACTGAAAGCAACACATAAATGATAATAATTAACGGAATTGCCATGTACTGTAATAACACCACCAAAACCAAACAAATCAATAAAAACACAATTTGCAGGACATTATCTTTCACAGTAAACTTTTTAATCTTTAAGGCGAACAATGGAATTTCGGCATTTAAAATATAAGCACTGCATAAAGTAATTCCCAAAAGAACCCAATGATTGGTTAACATTTCAAATATAAACAATGAATCAGAGAAATCGATAACTAATGGAAGGCTTAAAATAAAAAGAGCATTCGCCGGAGTTGGCAAACCAATAAACGAATCCGTCTGACGTGTATCAATATTGAAATTAGCCAATCGGTAACAAGAACCTAATGTCACAATAAATCCAAGAAAAGGAACGATTGTTAAGGCAACTTCATTGTTCGGGTCAGCACTTTTTAAGAACAAACTGTACATTACATAACCCGGAACAACACCACTGGTTACCATATCTGCTAACGAATCTAACTGTAATCCAAGCGGACTTGAAACTTTGAACAATCGGGCAAAAAAACCATCAAAAAAATCAAAAAAGATCCCTAAGGAAACCATGCAAAAAGCCATTAAAAAGTTCTCTTGAGAAACAAAAACGACAGCAATACAGCCGCAGAACAAGTTGATTAATGTGATTAAATTAGGAATGTGTTTTTTAATGTTCATGATTTATATTTTTAACAAATGGTGAAGGGCAAATTTCGTATAAATAAGCGACATTAGTAGCAAAAATTTCTATTAAAATTCTCTCCTTTCAAAAGCTTTATAAACATTTTCTCCTGAAAAATTTAAGTTTTACAATAATTTCAATTAGATGAGTAAAATATTATATTTTTGATGAAAATTAAAACAGACTCCGGTTTGCTAAAATATATCCGTTGAAGAAAATCTTTGTATTTTTATTATTGTGGAGTTGCACCTTACAGTATGCACAAACCGTTCGAAAATATTCGAATGAGTTTATGAATATTGGTGTTGATGCAGCCGCCTTAGGAATGTCGGGTGCTGTTGTCGCTTCTACCAATGATGTCAATTCTGTTTATTGGAATCCGGCTGGTCTTACTCATCTTGAGGATCATCAAATTTCATTGATGCACGCCAATTACTTTGCCAATATTGCACAATACGACTACATTGGATATGCCAGCCCGATTGATGACAGAAGTGCCTGGGGAATTTCGATGATTCGTTTTGGAGTTGATGATATCATGGACACCACTCAATTGATCGACAATCAGGGAAATATAGACTACAATCGAATCAGATTGTTCTCTACTGCCGATTATGGTTTTACTTTTTCTTACGCGAGAAAATTACCTGTAGATGGTTTTCAGTATGGTGTAAATGCAAAAGTAATCAGAAGGGTTATTGGAAAATTTGCCAATTCCTGGGGCTTTGGCTTTGACTTTGGCCTTCAATTTGAAAGAAATGGATGGAATTTTGGTTTGATGCTTCGAGATATTACCACTACTTATAATGTATGGAATATTAATGAAGAGGAATACAAGAAAATTGCCAATGCCATTCCGGGAGAAAACAACGAATTACCAGAAAGTACTGAGATTACTTTACCAAAAGCTCAACTGGGAGTTTCTAAAAAAATTGAGTTTCACGGCGATTATAGTCTTTTGGTCGCTACCAATTTAAACATGCGTTTCGAGCAAACCAATGATATTATTTCCTCAAAAGTGGTTAGTATAGATCCTGCTTTGGGATTTGAATTTGGCTATACTAATCTTGTATTTTTAAGAGCAGGAGCAGGAAATTTTCAAAACGTAACTCAGCTGGATAATACTGAAAAGTTAAATTTTCAACCCAACATTGGCCTTGGTTTTAAATACAAAGGCATTCAGGTGGATTATGCTCTGACTGATTTAGGAAATCAAAGCACCGCTTTATACTCTAATATTTTTTCATTAAAAGTAGATTTAGGTATCTTTAGATAATATTTGTTAACCGTTAAACTTCTTAAAATTTTAAATTATGAAAAATGTCCTTTTCAAAAAAACACTTTTTAGTTTACTATTATTACTAGGTTTTTTAGGTTATAGCCAAAATGTACCCTTATCAAAAGAGGCTAAAATAAGCGTTATTACCTGCGGATTGGGTAACGAAAGTTATAGTTATTTTGGCCACACTGCCATTCGTGTTGCTGATCTGGCGAACAATATCGATGTTGTCTACAATTACGGTAATTTTGATTTTAGAACACCTAATTTTGTCGCTAAGTTCGCGAAGGGGGATTTACAGTATTTTATCAGTGTACGATCATTTCCTGAGTTTATAAACGATTACACTAACGAAAAAAGAAGTGTTTTCGAGCAGGAACTTTTGATCTCTCCAGATTTAAAACAAAAACTTTTTGACAATTTAAATGCGGCCGCATTCTCTGAGGAACGATATTACACCTATAAATTTATCGACAAAAACTGTACTTCGATGATTGTAGATGTCATCAATAAATCTTTAAAGGCAAATATTGTAACTAAAAAAGGAGATACAACTGAAACCTATCGATCTATTTTGTTTCCTTACTTCAAAGATCATTTTTATGAGCAGCTCGGAACCAGTATTATTTTCGGAACAAAAGTAGACCAGGCAGGTACGAAGATCTTTTTACCCTTCGAATTAAAAAACAGTTTAGAAAAAACTACTTTTCAGAATCAGCCTTTAGTAAATAAAAGCAAAACGCTGCTAAATTTTGAAAAAGAGATTCCAAGTTCATGGTGGAATAATATTTACACTTACCTCCTGCTATTGGGCTTTGTAGTTTTGGCACACCATAAAGTGGTAGATAAAATTTATCTTTTAATCTTATCGTTAATAGGAATCTTTTTTATTACGGTTGGGTTCTACTCGCTTCATCAGGAACTGGCAATGAACTATAATGTACTTTTATTAAGTCCGCTTTTATTGATATTAATCCTCTTTTCGCTCTTAAAAAACAAAAGATGGACGTATCGATTCGCAGTTCTACATTTACTTTTCCTGATCGTTTACACCATTTTTATGATCAACAAAGCGCACTTCTTTATTGTTCTGCCAATGATCATAACTAGTGGATTTGTTTTGGTGAGAGTGGCTATTCGAAATAAAAAACGTATTCCAATTATTATCTAATTTACTGTCCGCGGTAAAACAGAACGGTGGTAATGGTTTTAAAAGTAATACTCAAATCCAGAAAGATACTTCTGTGCTTGATATAGTATAAATCGTACTGCAGTTTGATCAAACTCTCCTCTATAGATTCTCCGTAAGAATAGTTTACTTGCGCCCAACCGGTAAGTCCTGGTTTTATAACGTGTCTTGTCTCGTAAAAAGGCATTATACGAGCTATTTCATCCACAAAAAATGGTCGCTCAGGTCTTGGTCCTATTACGGCCATATCGCCCTTTAAAATATTAAAAAACTGCGGTAATTCGTCAATTCTTGATTTGCGCATCATTTTACCGAAAGGCGTAATTCGTTTATCATTTGAAGTAGCGAAAACAATCCCATTAGACTCCGAGTTTTCTACCATAGTTCGAAACTTATAGATTTTAAAAACAACTCCGTTTTTGCCTACTCGTTCCTGCGTGTAAAACAAAGTCCCTTTATTCGCTAACAAATTCGTAACAAGAATAACGGGAATAAACAGAAAACAAATCAACAGCCCGGTAATGGAGAACAACAACTCTATGAAACGAACAAAAAACAAGTATAATTTATTACTATTATTTCTGCTGAAGGGAAAGAATCTATAAAAATCGCGGGCTATATAGTGCACCGGAATACGCTGTGTTTTGCTTTCGTAAACCTGAGTATACTCTCTGATGATATTTCCTGATTCTAATAAGTGAAGTAATTGCTGGTATAAATCGGCAGTGATTCCATCTGTTTTTTGGGAAGCAATCACAATCTCCGACACCTGATTACGTATCACAAACTCCTCTAAATCTTTCTTTTTAACTTCTTTTACATAGTGAAAATTTGAATCTTCTTCTGAAATTGCATCTGAATTTACAAAACCAATAATTTTATAGTGCGGGTCAACATTCTCAAGTCCCAAAACCAATTCTTCAACCTGATTCTGGTCACATATTAAAACTACATTCTGAGAAAAACGATGCGATGCCAAAAAGTAAACATAAAACAAACGCCACAATAACAATGTAACAAGTATTGTAAAATAAAAAATCACGATAATCAATCGCTGCTTAGGCAATACAGGCGCTAAAATAGGAGTAAACAAATAGGCCAGGCTTGAAGTTGTGGCCGTAAAAATTACACTTTGAAGAATTTGCAACTGATTACTGGCTACCTGTAAATTGTACATTTCGAATATTACGCCAAAAGCGTACACATAAGTCAGAAGTAAAAGTATACCTGGAAAATTACTCTTATCAAAAACGAAATAATTATAATGAAATATTAAACTTAACAGATATAATGCGGACAAAATAAAAACAACATCAAAAAGAAGAAGTAATACTCTCCTTTCCGAAATTTCGAAATGCATTTTTGTTTTTGAAAACATTTAATAAGTTTGTTTAGGGGCTTAAACGTGAGGCAAATGTATTATAAAAAACAGAATTTAGCTGACGGAAATTTCTTCTTTTTCAGGAATTTTAATCTGGACAAAAAGAAGCGATAATCCGTACACAAAAGCAGGTGCGGCCGTTCGCATGGCAGCGTGATTAATGGTTAATAACCAAAACATGAAAAATGAAAAAAAGTATAAATGCTGTCGATTGTTAACATACAACATTATAGGTACTGTTAAAAGTAATACGAGTCCCAAAACACCAAACAAACCATGCTCACTCAGCATTCGCGTAATCTCATTATGGGAAGCAACTTCTTCTCCAAACGTCTCTTTTCGAATTTGTTTTCCCATACCTGCTCCGACACCTAAAACAGGGTTTTCGATGAAAAGCTTTAACTCTTCATTCATAATCTGTTCTCTTCCTCCTAGACGGTCTTTCTTTTGTCTTCCACGTGCATCCTGATTTGAGTAACGTTTTCCAATGAGCCCATTAGTTTGTAAAGAAGAATAAGTCCATACGCCAACAGCCATTAGGCTGGTTAGGGCAAAAACTAACACAAACTTTTTTTTACCTTGGGCATTTGAAAAAATATAGAGCAAAAGCAATAAAAAAGCAATCATGACAATTGCGGTTATAACGCCACCCCTTGAAAAGGTCACGATGCCTCTGTAAGTTATAAAAATTAATAATCCACCATTCAAAAATATCCTTTTTTTCGATTTAGAGAATAATACTAATTGTGTAAAAAAAATAAATATCCCCAATCCTAAAACAGTCGAAACCTGATTGGGTCCAAAACCTCCTGAGGTTTCAAAATTGGATTGAGTTCCTGTAATTACATCTCTAACACTGGGATTATACAGGAACAGATAAACTGTGGTACTAATTATCGGTAATCCCATCGCAATCAATACATTTTGTAAATCTGAAAACAAAATTCTTCTTTTAAACATATAAATCGAAGATATGGCTAAACATAGTGGCCCCGATAAATTAAAAACTAATGATTTTTTGACATCTATAGCAGGATTAAAGACTGTGGATGTAATTAAAATCCCCGGAATTAATAAAATCAGAAAAAAACAATAGACAAATGCATTGGTCGAAAAATTACTGTAGATCATGCCTAATGACATAAAAAATATCACACTAACTTTTACATATTCATTATTAAAATTCCCTCCTGTCATTCGCAAAAAAACCTCAACACCAACCAAATAAGCCGCAACTATAAGAACTTCGTTATTTGCATTTTTTGTTCTGTAAACAATAAAAAAACCAACTATTGGAATTAAAAGTGCATAAATTTTAGATAAAAATGGCAAGCCAAAAATTACTAGCGCAATTATGGCGTGCATTAAAATCATATACTCATACGATAATCGAGTGTTTTTCATTATTTGCTTTTTTTATAAGCTGAAATTAATACGTCAATAACTCTTTCTTCGGAATAACTCTCGATTACTGATTGTTTAAAATTGATGCCAAATTCTTTAATGAGCAACTCATCCCCTATTAATTTCATTAATTGATTTTTCATTTTGATTTCTGAAAAAGGATTAAACAATAATCCCGTAATTCCTTCTTTGATTATATCCGAACAATATCCTACGTTTGTTGAAATTACAGCTAAACCGGATAATGCATACTCCAGCAAAGTGACTGGAAATCCCTCATCTGTCGATGCCAAAATTCCTATATTAGCTTGTGACAAAATATTTTTGATATCATTTTGTTCATCATACAAATGTATATCATTCCCGAGAGAATAAGTTTCTATAAAATTTTTTAACAAATTTGAATAATCATCAAAAAAGTCTTTGCCAATCAAGTGTAAGCTCCAACCTGATTCCTTTAATTTTAAATCTCGAAAAACTTTTAAAACCTGAATGTGATTTTTAGGATTTTTCAAATTTGCTAAAAAAACAATACGCTTTCCTTCTTTTCCTTTTAGAATGGTTGAAGGCAATTCGTTAACAGTAG
This sequence comes from Flavobacterium tructae, assembly GCF_002217475.1. GTDB lineage: Bacteria > Bacteroidota > Bacteroidia > Flavobacteriales > Flavobacteriaceae > Flavobacterium > Flavobacterium tructae. The sequence goes on along the minus strand of NZ_MUHH01000043.1, from coordinate 41,631 downwards.
CAGGAGTAAAATTAGGAATAAAAAACACCTTTTTACACCGCATATTTTTCTTATTCCACTGCTCTAACTTAGGATTTACTACTAAAATGGATGAGAAAAAAAATGAACAAGCAATTAAGGTTTTATTTTGTCTTACAGATTCTTTAATTCGGCTTCCGTAATGATCGTGCCAGATAATTTTAACTCCCGGCAAAGTGAGTTTAATCAAAATGGCTATAAAAAATGATGAACTATGCGCATGAATAAAATCAACCCTATTCTTTTTTATGTAGTTTCTTAATTTAAAAACTGCAGAAAAATCAATACTTTTCTTTTTCTCTAAGAACAAATAGGAAACATTAGAATCTAATTGTTTTTTTAATTTCCCTTCTTTTCTTGTTGCGACCAGACCAGAAAACTCAATCTTATTTAATAAAGCATTTGCATTATTAACAGCCATACGTTCCGCTCCACCAGCATCCAGGGAATCAATTATTTGAACAACTCTCATTTTGTTAGCAGCCTTTTTATTTCCATTTCAAAAACCTCGATTGTATATTGTCGCGCCCATTCGGTAGCAAGCTTGGTTTTATTTAAAAAATCATTTTCCGCTGCAACTATTCTTTCAATATTTATCAAATCATTCGCCATATTCATTTCCAATAGAACACCTCTATTCCCATAATCCAACATAAAAGGCACACATGAAACTTGTGTCGCAATAGGAACACATCCCCAAAACATGCCCTCGGCTATGGCTTTTGGCCAGCCTTCACTTTTAGATGGTAAGATCACAAAATGACTTTTTTGATAAGCTTTTTTCAAAGTATCCCTATTTTGATTTCCATGTAAAATGACAAAATTTTCCAGATTATTTGTTTTAATATACTTTTTCAAAGCGTTGTACTCACCGCCTTCACCATATAAATCTAAAACTACATTGTGGCCACTATCTCTTAGTTTTTGAATCAATTTTATAGCGTAAAAAGGATTTTTACCAGTAACCAGGCTCCCAACAAAAATGAAGTTTAGTACTAAATTAAAATCTGCTTTAGTAACAAACAGTTTTTCAGATTCTAAGTAAGTAGCAGTAAAAAATGGCTTTACATTTTTTGATTGGTTCTCCCACTGACCATAAACCAAAACTGTCATCTTACGAGTCAAAAAAGTATTACTTAATATCCATTTTTGAATTCTGTAGGTATAAGGCTGTTTACTTTTTGGATCCCAATTTCCAGCGTATTTTGCTGTTTTTATCTTCCCTGGAAATAAAATCTGAACCAAACAACCAATTAATCCCATATTCCCGGGACACCTCAAATGGATATGGTCTGCTTTTTTCATTGCCCAAAATACTTTCCAGAAAATTATTGGCAACTTAAATATCGAAACTAAGCTATTATTAAAGTTGGTAAAATTAAAATCAGGTACCTTTTTAAAATTGACTTTATTATGTTGATAAGCGGTGTCAATTGTGTTTGGCTGTTTATTTTTTAATGGAGCAAGAATAGTAACCTCATCAGTATATTTAAGCCAAATATTCATTTCATGAATGTATGGGCCGTAACCAAAATACTGGTTTTCATTCTGAACATGAGGAACATGTGTAACAATCAAGAACTTCATGAGTTTACTTTTGGCTTATTAATTAATAAACCCAAAAAACCAATACTTCTTCCCAAAGCTTCGGTAAGGGCTGCTTTTTTCTTTTGTTCTGTAATAACATTTGCAAACCGAATTAAGATTAAAAGTGCTGTTATTAAATTCCATTTTAAACGATCTTTAAAAATCGGATCTGAATTTTTAACGCGCCAAACATACCAACCATTTCGCACTACCATTTTCCCATAGCGATATTGATTGGGGCGTCCTGAAGGGGCATGAAAATGAGACAATTGAGCTTTTGTATTAATCGCATTTTTACCAAATTCAAGGGCTCTTAAACTAAAATCTGCATCTTCATAAAGGCCATAACCTTCAAAAAATTTAGAAAATTTAATATGATCGACAACATCTCTTCTAAATGCCATCGACATTCCGATAAGCAAATCTACTTCATAGAGTTTTCCGGTAATTGGAAATCCAGAAGTACGACCGTGTGAGAAGTTTGGCATTTTTCCTGAGCCTAAAGGAAATCCAAGACCTAAATAATTCCTCACCACATTACGTGTTCCCTCTTTGTAAAAAAAACCTTCAAACAAGTAATATTTTTTCTTATTGTAAAAAAAATTACTGTCTTGAAATTTCCATTTATTATCATTAATCGACACTCCCCCTACTCCTGCAACATCAAAATTGGCTTGAAATGTTTTTATGATCTCAGAAAAATAATTGGGTTCTAAAACGGTATCATCATCTAAAAAACAAACTACTTCGCTATTTGTACTTAGGTTTGATATTCCAAAATTTCTTTGCTTCGTTAGCCCTCTGTTTTCATCTGAAACTAAAAAATACTTTACGTTATCGAATTTATTTTCCTCCAGAATAACCTTAGTTTCTTTATTGGTTGAGCCGTCAATTATTAAAATTTCGTTTGGATAGAGGTTTTGTTTTTGAACTGATTTTAGTAACATTAATAAAGAATCAGCACGCATGTAGGTACAAACAATTAAAGAAAATCGCAATGGTGTATTCATCAAACTATACTTTTAAAACTACTAAAATATTACCCGCTGTTAATTCTTCGTGAGAATATTTGCGATAATCTTCATGCAATAGTACTTCTTTAAACAGATTATACTTTTGAGTTCCTTCATTAAGACTTTCATAATCTAAATGCATAATTTCAAAATTATACTTTTTAAATATTTCAAGAAATTGAGGTAATCTTAAACGATTATGATAATCAAACTTGGTGTGAATTCGATTCCATTCTTTCTTACTATACTTCAAAAAATCCTGCATAGACAATCTACTATCTGCATGTTGTCTTAAATCACTTGGTGAAATAAAATGAATGACGTAAGTGCCTTTTTTAAGCTCTTTCGCCATTTTTTCATGCAATGCATCAACATCATTTTCATTCATATGTGAAAGTACATAACGTGAAAAAACAATATCAGCATCTGGAAAACAATTCTTTACAACATTGTACTTCGGAAAATATTCAACATCATTTGGAAGTCCGTATTTACTATCTAAATTCGCCAGAACCTCACAATTATATCTTTTAGAAAACAAACCATTTAATTCTAAAACAGTTTCTTTTTTAAAATGCTGATTGATATCAAAAGTATAGACTTTTTTTACCTCAAACTTATATTTAAAAAAATAAGGCATCCCAGGAAACCACCCAGAACCAAATTCAAAAACAGTCTGGCCTTTTGCATCTATATTCAAATCTTTTAAAACTTTGGAAAGTCTTAAATAAGTTGACTCAACACTTTTTAAACGATCTTCTAATGGTGATTTATCAAAAAAACTTTGAATTTTATGATAACAATAATCACCAGCTTTATTGGGCAATAAAGCTAATGTCTTAAATAATATAGTTTTTAGTTTATGATTCATTTTTAATTATACTGCTTTTCGCATTTGTAAACCTGTATTACTTTTCTCAAATAAATTTCCTTGCAAATCTATATCCAATAATAGATTTTCAAATCCAGACCAATATTCAATTAGTTCCCTTAGAGTTGGGTTCCAGATCTCGTTGTTTTTAATTTTATTTCCTAAAAATTCGAAATTTTCAGCCACTTTTTTATCTATTATAGCCGGTGAAGAAAATAATCTTCCTTTATGATAATGCATCGGAACTGAAAAATAGGTATGTGCTATAAAAGCACCACTTTCATTGATCAACGTACTAATATTCTCCTGAGATAAAGATTTTTTAAAATCCAGCATTTCCAAAGTTTGAAAAATATAAAATTCTTTCTCTGCAATACTATGTTTAAAAACGATCGGAGAATATTTTGCTAATTTATAAGGCTTATTTTTCTTCGCGTTCCAAAATAATAAAACGGAAAAAATAGAAGCTCCAAGTTTTAAAAGATCATTTATTAATGGAAAAAATGACTTTATTTTTTTCTGAAAAAATACTTTCTTAAAATTTGACGCTGTACGTCTATACTTAGAAATTAAATCCTCATCATTGTAATAATGAAAAATAATATTTTTAATTATTAGTTGCACTTTTTTAGCAAAACCCTGATCTTTGTTTCCATTATAAAACCCTGATAGTGTAAAATGTTCCGTGTTAAATTGATTGATGACTCCTGTAGTTGCTGTACCTGAATCAATATAATTCCAAAGTGTATTAATTTTTTTATCTTGTAGAATTTCTTCAAAATCACAATCGGTTAAAACACCTTTTCTTAAAAGAGAAAAATTATAAGGCTGAAACCCATGATCAATCCATACTTTAATTGGATTAAATGGTGGTTTGAACTGCTTAAAATCCTTGAAACTTGCGTCATTTGATTTCAGAGATTGTGAAAGTGAATGGTAACACAATTCGTGTCCGGATTCTCTCCATTTTAATAATTCTTCTGCCTGATTTTGATAAGAGGCGTTATTATCTCTTTTAGAAAAATGATTTAAGAAGAATCCTTTCGTAATTTTTATTTGATGCTCATTGAAAAAATTTCTTTGTATGATCAAATTCTCTTCAGTGTCAAAATCGCAATGATCTGTAAAACAAGCTACAGCAGAAAATGGAATTTTAGACCTGCTAAACTCAAACCCGCATTCTTCAGGATATAATAATGCCGGATTTTCAATAAAATCAAACTTTTGCCTTGCCTGATAAGCTGTTTTTCTATTCTCACTTCCCAAATAACTTGCTATTGGTGCAGCATTTTCCGGATTAAATCTCCATAACAAAACACATGGCGCATTTTTATCAATTTCCCAAATTCCACTTGTTATGTTTGCCTGAACAACTTTATCATTCTGAAATTTTAGAATTTTGGGACTAAACTCATTTGCGATAAAATTAGTTTTTAATTTTTGCCATGTATAGTCGTGGTTTCTAAACTGTGCTACCGGCTCTGAAAAAACAATTTTTATGTCGAATGAATTACAATCTGAAAGATTAATCGAAGACAAATCAATAATAACTTTGTTTATCTGATTATCGAACAGAATCTCCCGATTTTCCGAAGATTTTAATAATGTAATAGATTGTATCAAAGATTCCGGTTTATTCATGCCTCTTTCCTAATTCTATTAATCTGCCAGCATAAAACAGGGACTTTTTAAATTGCAGATTTTTATAGGGTAATCTTAAAAAACGATAAAAAAAGCCTCTTTTAGCACCCTTAAAAAGATATAGAAAAAAATGTTTGTGTTTGTATTCTATTACTTGCTGCGGTGTAAAATTCTTTATAATTCCATACATAACTGTTGGGCTAGGAACTGGTTTTATCCATTTTACAGCTTCTCCTTGTTCCCAAGGCTGAGCTTTTCTTTTTTTTCCTAAAATTTTAGCCTGATTACCCCAAAAACGATATCCTCCAACTGGAGGTTTTAAATGCAAAATTGGAGAAAATGGGTTTGAAACCAGTACAACTCCTAATTTAGCCAGTGAAAAACCAAAATCACTATCTTCACCATAACCTCCGTCAAAATTAACGTCGTTTCCTTTTAATTTTCTAACATACTCTGTTTTTACACAAGAATTGGCATTACTAAATGTATCTGAAACACCAATTTTCCATCTTTCATCCTTTAACTTTTCTAATTTTAAATCAAGATCTTCTAATTGTTGGTATTCATTATCAGCCCTAATATCTAAACCATTGTTAGCATATGTCTTATATGTTTGTAATACTTTGAGATGATTTTCTATAAAATCTGATTTAAATCGAATATCATCATCCCCAAAAACGATATAATCACCTGTGCATAAATCAGTAGCTTCATTTCTCGCTCTGCAACTTCCTTTGGTCTCTTGCCATTTTACAATTAGTTCAAAAGGATATCTTTTTTCCTGATAAAGTGCTTCGTTTCTTTGTTCTTTCGGAGTAGCATCAACTACAATCACCTGAGAAACCGGATAACTCTGACTGACCAAATCATCTAATAAACTGAGAGTAAAATTCTGTCGCATCATTGTTGGAATAATGTAACTTACAGAAGGGTTCCCTTTAATTTCGTTTAATTTTCGAGGCTTGACAAGTGGTTTTACTTTTGATATTTTAAAATTTTTCTTTGCAAAAAAATAAGCATTCCATTCCTTCCATTTCCAGAAACCTTTTCTATAAAGCATAAAAACAGAGTGCTCTTTTTTGAAATTTTTTATAAAAAAAACATACCTGTCTTTTGCCGTTATGTTTATTTCTTCTTTAATAGTCTCTTTGAATAAATCTTTTACATAAAGCGGAATTGCTGCAGAATTTCGTAAAGCATTATAACCAAAATCCAGCGCCTGCATTTGATTGTTTTGATACTCAGAATCAAATCCACCTAAAGTTTCCCAAACCGATTTACGAACTGCAAACGAGTTTGGGTTAATTCTCCAGCTCACACATTCGTCTAAATTATCAAAATCATTTATGTACCAAAAGAAAGTAGCAGTTTGATATACTAATTCAGGAAAGGCGTTTTTGTACCCCTGTTCAAATGAACTATGCCAGATATCTCCGGCACCGGACGACAGAATTTCCAGTTTTTCTAAATCAGGCTGTCCATTGTAAAGAATAATCTCTCCACCAGTTGTTACAAATTCATTCAGTTTCATTTATTTATTCCTGATTTATTACTTTTTTGTAAAAATTAATATTGTCGTCCACTATTTTTGCTCTACTGAAAAACTGTTCTACTCTAATTCTTGCATTTTCTCCCATTTCTTCTGCCTGAACTGGATTATTCAAAAGCTGAAGGATTTTAGCAGCAAATACATCATGATGGGAAGGATGAGCCAAAAAACCACTTTCTCCGTCAACAATCATTTCTTTTGTCCAACCGATATTTGACGCTACAATTGCTTTTTGCATCGCCATAGCCTCAAGCCAGGAAACCGGGAAAGCCTCAGCAAATGAAGGAAACACACAAATTGTTGTTTCTTCTATTTTATTTTTAATTTCAGAATAAGGAATACTCCCCAAATATGACACCTGTGTTTTTGCCTTTTCTGAAAACGATTCCTGCATCATCTTCCAGGTCGAAGCGTTACCAGAAACAATATCCGGTACATCTTTACCAATTAAAACTAGTTTTGCCTCCGGATTACTCTCTACTACTTTATTAAAAATGTAAGGCAGCTCCAAAAGTCCTTTTTTTCTAATTAAACTTCCAAAATAGAGTATATTTTTATTGCTCTGAGAAAAATTCTTCAGAGACTTAAACTGATCTATATCAATAAGATTCGGAATAACTGTAAATCTTTCATTTAAACCAAAAACGGCATTTGTTGTAGCTGCTGCAAATTGACTTACAGACAATAAAGCAGCTGCTTTTTTTAAAGCACGTTTTTCATGAAATTTATTTACCCATTTAACAGGGCGATCGTCCAAATGGCAGAAATAAGCATCTGAACCGTGTAATCGGATTATTAAAGGACATTCACGAGGCTGAATAAAGGAAGTGATTCCCGTCCAGTCAGGTGCTTCTACTACATCAATCTCTTTGGCAGCATACAGCTGATCGATAATCTTTTCTATCTTTTTCCTGGTAAGGAACCATGATAATCCTTTAAATTTTACATTCTTTATTTGCTGGACAACAATCCCGTCATCATTAAAAATACTTTCTTCTTTCTGACCATACACAAGAACCCGAACTAAAATACCTTTTGTCAAAAGACCAAGTGCTAAATTCTTAATACTTGTTCCGATACCTCCGGAATCTCCGGTTTTAAAATGTGGGTATTCGGGCGTTAAAAAGGCTATTGTCATCATTTATTTACTGAAGAAGTCCTTTAAAATTCGAGAGGTAAACATTCTTGCTCCGGTGTTAGTCATATGTCCACAGGATGAAAAATATTTGTTTTCTACGACAACATTCTCATAATTGTAGATTTCCGGATAAGCTTTTTTTACTTTATCAAAATAATTCATCCCTACAACATTTTCACACATTGGCGTCATTACAGCAATAAAATTGATATTGTTGGCTTTACAAATATTTTTAATCTCTTCGTAATATTTATTATGGGGTAAGGGATTTAGATTGACAATATTATTTTTCATATTACCATTCTTGTGCTTCTCCAACGGATAATAGCCTAAATTGTCTAATGAATTTGTTTTTTTTTGAATTGCTGTAAAAAAAGTTTCTCTAAATCCGATTTTAGAATCATATTTTATATATCTATAGAATGGGATATAATACAACTCGTTGAAGTTTTCCTGATTTGAAAAATGCTCCCGAATAACATTTGAGTTGTGAATATAAGGCAAAAACAAAGCAGCAATACCTTCTGCTTTCTGATCATTTGAAAGATTCAAATCGGCCTCAAGAATTACATTTTTGATTTCATATTTTCGTTCGATCATTAATTTTAACATCAATGAAGCTTCAAACAAATGTCCGCCACTCATCCCATAATTAAAAGTTTTCAACCCTTTGTCTTCAAACATCTGAGAAACAAAGTGGTTGTTGGCTCTCGAAGAACCTAAAATTACCACATCTAATTTCTGAGCTTTAGAATTAAAAACAGTTTCAATTTTTCCTCTGTTTTTTGATTGCAAAAAAATGAATGTATACACCCCATCCAACAAGATTGCAATCAATACTACTGTTGCTAAACTCTTGGCTGTATAAATTAAAAATTGTTTCATTAAAATTGAAAATATATAAATTCTTTGTAATCTGAATATGTGCCAAATGCCAATACCGCTCCTATGGCCAAAGCAACTCTTAGCATACTTCTTTTCCCTGACAAGGGTTCTACTTTAGTTCGATTATTCCATTCTACTAAAACAAATAGTCCTATCATCAACAATAATTCGTAATTATATCTCTCGTTGTCCAGATATTGAGAATTAAAATCTCCGTTGAAAATTATTCGTTTTAAATAAGATACAGCATCCGTAATTGTTTTGGCTCTAAAAAACACCCATGCTACACAGGTAATCAAAAAGGTAAACAGAATACTTAATAGTACTTTTATCGAATCAAAGTTAAAGCTGAGCTTAATATCATCTATGTTATTCCTGTTACTATTTGATAAAAGCAATGGTAAAAAGTACATGGCATTTATAAATCCCCATGCGATATAAGTCCAGTTTGCTCCATGCCAAAATCCGCTTACTACAAAAATGATAAACGTATTTCTGATTTTCATCCATAGTCCGCCTTTACTTCCTCCTAAAGGGATGTATAAATAATCACGAAACCAAGAAGAAAGCGAAATATGCCATCGGCGCCAAAATTCTGCAATATCCCTGGAGAAATAGGGGTAATTGAAGTTCCTAAGCAGATCTAAACCAAAAAGTTTTGACACTCCTAAAGCGATATCTGAATATCCCGAAAAATCTCCATAAATCTGGAATGCAAAATATACGGCACCCAAAATAAGGGAGAAAGAATTCATTGAAGGATAATGATCAAAAATGGCATTAGCATAAGTTGCACAAGTATCTGCAATAACTACTTTTTTTACTAATCCCCAAATAATTTGATAAACCCCTTCTTTTGCCGTTTGAAAATTAAACTCTCTCTTTACTTTCACCTGAGGCAATAAATGTGTTGCTCTTTCTATTGGTCCGGCAACAAGAAGCGGAAAGTAACTTACAAATAAGGAATAATCTACAAAGTTGTATTCGGCTTTTATACGCTTGTAATAAATATCAATTACATAGGATAAGCCATGAAAAGTATAAAATGAAATTCCGACTGGAAGAATTACATTTAATAATAATGGGCTGCTTTTTAACCCTGCTGAACTTAATAATTCTGCAAATGATGATGCAAAAAAGTTATAATATTTAAAAACCCCTAGAAAACCTAAATTAACTAAAATACTAAGCCAGAACCAAAACTTTCGACTCTGTTCTGTTTTTCCTTTTTCAATTTGAATTCCTGTATAATAATCTAAAAAAGTAGAAAATACCAACAAAAACAGAAACCTCCAATCCCAGCAAGAATAGAAGTAATAGCTGGCAACAATTAATAAAGCATTTTGAGTACTTTTGGTTTTATTGAATACAAACCAATACAGAAAAAAAACAATTGGTAAAAAAATAGCAAAAGCTAAGGAATTAAAAAACATCTGTGGTTTTTGAAATTTTAAATATTAGTATCACTCTCCATTAGTAATTTAAAATGGTTTTCCACCATTTTTGGCAAAGAAAAGGAATTCGAAATTAATTCTCTTGTATTCATTGAGATCTTTTTATTTCCTAAAAAAAGATCTTCCAGAATTTCTGCCAAAGCTTTTACATTTTTGGCCTCAAAAATATATCCATTCTCTCCGGAAGTTATGGCTTCCCTATTCCCTCCAACATCGGTTGTAATTACGGGTACATTTGCAGCAAGACTTTCTAAAATTGATAAACTAAAACACTCCATATGCGTAGGCTGCAGCATATAATCATATTGCAAAAAAATCTCGTTCAAATTTGGTTTGCTTCCCATAAAATCGAAATTATTCTGTAATCCTAATTTTTCGATCTTTTCAAATAGGTTCCCTTTATAAGGTCCGTCGCCATATATTGCAATATGAATTTGACTTTTGACTTGAAAAGTAAGAAGGCTTACCGCCTCAATTAAATCCTGAATTCCTTTTGATTCTCTAAGATGAGAGGCCACTAAAAAGCTTGGTTTTATAGTAGCTCTAGTTTTTCTTACTGCTATTGCATCTAAAATAACACCATTGTAAATGGTTAAAGACTTAGATTTTAAATGTCCACCAAAATCTTTCAAAAGTTCATTTACGGTATAATTCGATACTCCAACAAAGACATCAATATATCTTGAAAATAAAATTCCTTTTACCCTCTTTTTTATTCTCTTTTTGAATGGATACCCATTTAAAGGTCTTGGGTTATGATCAACAGCTATTATTTTAGCCCCTGAAAGCTTCTTTACTTGAAAGAAAAAAGGTGTACACAATTCTATAAAATGAGTAATTATATGCGTATACTTAGGTTTAGTTATGCTACAAAAACTAAGAAAATAATTTTCTACATTACTAGTTTTACTACTATTGATATTCAAAGTCGAATAAAGTCCATGATCGGATTGATTTGGAAAAAACCAATCTACTTCGATACCATTTTCTTTGCATTTTTTATCAAAATCCCAGAAAAAATAGTCCATACCCCCAACTCTTTCCGGAAGCAATTCATAATTGCACAAAACGGCTATTTTACTTTGGTTTAAGCCCATTTTAAAAGTGTCTCAGCGATTCTCTTACCTGTTTTTTGCAATGGCTTGCTAACTTGCAATTGGAGCAATTGTTTTCTGTTTTCTGAATCCAATTTATGATTTTCCAGATATAAATTTATTGCATCAACTAACTCTTCTTTACTTTTTACAATTTTTGTTGCCTTACTGTTTACAACATTTTCTATATGAGCGTAATTTAAAAATCTTTGATCATCATATAATCCATTTTTAGAATTGCCAAAAACGGTATTTATTACAGGTTTGTCAAACTGAATAAAATCCAAACTCATCGTGGACAGCATATTGATATTTAGATCTGAATATTCTAGCAGGCTTCTTAAATCTTTAACATCTTCAATTGATGGTATTCTTTGTGACCAGGATTCCTGATGATTTTCTCTTGATAAATTCCATTTCGGATAATTCCACTTTATAAAAGGAAATTTTTCTACATATTCAGAAAAACGAATCGGGTCTTCTGCCGGAGAGGTTCTAATAATAAGATTCACCTCTTTTATTTCTCCTTCTTTTATAGCATTTGCGATAATCTTAATATACAATTCATCATTTTTACTAGTTGCAATATCTCCGCAACTAAAGCAAATTGTTTTAAAGTTTGGATTTAATTGAAACTTTGAAATGAATTCTTCTCGGGAAACTTTATAATGATCTAAAACATAAGGTTCAAACTGAGGAGTTCCTACAACTTCAATGTTTTCGGATTTAACAGCTGAATAAAATTGCTGCAATTCAGATTTCATCAAATCGCTCCAAACCAAATAATAATTAAAGTTAGCAGCCATTCGGCCTTTTGATGCCAGATTATCCCAGCTAAAAATAAAAGAAGCTGTCTTAATATTTAGTTTTTCTGCCTGATAAACCAATGGAGCGATAAATGGGGGGCGTTGATGCGTGAAAAACAAAAGATCAAAATTTTCCTTTTTCAATAACTCCTTATATCCTAATGTTTTGGGATCATTTTTAAAAGAAAGTTGTTGTCCCAGATTAAATCTTTGAATCCATTTTTCTGAGTTAAAAACAGCAGTCAGTTTAAAAATAAAACGTGTTGCATATCCGCGGTTACTTTTCGATGTAGATGTATTTGTTCGTAAACTATCCTGAATACCAAAGTTACCTTTTTGATGTAATTTGAGATGTGCAACTTCTTTAGTTTTCCTAAAAAACCAGGTCTTAAACTTTTCTTCAAAAACATCTAACTCGATAATCCTTGATTTTACTGCAAATCCCGAATATACTGTAGACGGTAAACAAGAAAGAATTACTACCTCATCAAATGTCTTTTCTGCCTCAACCAAAAAATCACTTAAAATGAAATTCCTAAAACCAACGCCATCTGTAATTACTATTCCTAGTTTTTTCATTATATTCTACTTTTTATGCTCCTCTATTTATTATTTGATTTACAGTGTGTGTTTGTATCTCATTTTAAAAACATAACCTCCCGGAAATATCGCTAAGGAATGATTTGAGTACATAGTAAAATTTACAACACTAATTGTATTTATTAGAATCTAAATTTCTTCGCTATTTTTTTTATCATTTTAAAGGCTTCCTTTTCAATTGTAACACTAAAAGGATAATTATCAAAATAGTCATTTCCTCCTTTAAAATAAACCTGCTCTTTTTCAGTTGAGAAATTATCCCCTTTTTCTAATTCGAAAGATTTAATTTGATTGGCCAAAAATGGAAATAATTGGTATTCATTTAAAATTAACTCTCTTGACTTTGAAATTGCGTCCAAATTATCTTCCCACTTATTAGAGGCTACTATTTCTTTTAAAAACAAATTAATGTGTTTATCTTTAGGGTCTATTTGAATAAACGAATTTTCAGGAAAAAAAGATTCTATTTTATCACATCCAAAATATAATGGCATTGTATAACTTAGAAAACAGTCTGCGATTTTCTCTGTCCAACAATGATCACTTTGAAAGTTTTCATAAGCAATTGCATATTTAGATTCACTTAGAACATCCCATTTATCCTGAATTGGATTAATCCCTCGTCCATATAAAGACACAAAAGGTTCTGCCTTTATCTTATCTAAAAAATCCATTCTTGCTATATGGCCTTTTGACGATCTCAAGTTGCTTGTGACCCAGGTTATAACATCTTTTTTAGGCAAGCTTTCAACATTCAGTTGTGTTAGAAAATCAAAATCCTTATCAACATGCCAGGGTAAGGCACCATGAGAAAGAATATTATTCTTTTTTATGTCCAGCTGATTGTATATCCATTTTACATTTTTATTAGCGTATTGTCTGTATTTTGAAACCTCATTGGGCGGTTCCAGACACAGATGCAAAATGTTATTTTTATTTACCTTAATAGAAAAGTCTTTTTTAGGATGATCCAGAATTACCAGATAATCACACTCCTCAACATCGTCTTCTGTAAAAGTAAAATCTCCTCATTTCATAGAACAACCGGGTGTTTGTCTTTTTAAATCCGGATAACTAAAGTATCGTTCAATCTTTACTATCATTTCTAAAATTTCATAAGTTATTTATTGCTGCTAACTTTCAGCATTTCGTACAGACTGATATACTGCCAGATATGAAAACTAGATTGAATATTGCCTTCAAAATAGCTTTTTACTTCCTTTTGCAGAGCCTCTTTATTAAACCATTCCGCTTGCACAGCATTTTCTATTTCTTTGACAGACTGACTTACCCATTCTTTTAAATCAGTTGCCAACCATTCTCGTTGTGGCGTCTGGAGCGCTCTTTTTGGTGCAAAAACCAAATCATTTACAAAATATTCTGAGGCAATTTCGCGTAAGATAAACTTAGAAACTCCATCTTTTATTTTATAATCCAATGGCAGTGAAAATGCAAATTCTACCAGACGATAATCTAAAAACGGTTCTCGTAATTCTGTCGAATATGCCATTGAAACCCGATCGTTAAATCGTAAAGCACGAGGAATTTTGGTATAAAACAAATCGCGATATTGCTTATTTAAAACCTCATCCTCAAAAGGTTTTGGATACAAAGGTTTTTCAGCTTTTTGCAAAAATGAATCAGCAAGGATATTAATTTTAAATGGAGAATCCTGAACGCCTTGTATTGTCGCCTCGTTATTTTGAGTGTAATAGTCATATCCTGCCCATTGTTCATCCATACCTTGTCCATCAAGAAGAACTAAAACCTGATCTTTTCTGGCTTGCTCAAAAATTTTAGCATAAGCCAAGGTCGGAACTCCTCCAAAAGGCTCGTCTTGCTGCCATTGTATTTTTTGTGTTAAACCTGGTATTTCATCAGATTGAAGAAGCACTTTTTTTAAAGGGTTTTGAGTTTCGGCAATCATTTTTTCTACCCAGGGCAACTCGTCATAATCTGAATCATTGGTGTAGAAAGTATAAGCATTAATTTTCGAATTGTCTTCCTGAACATTTACTAATGCTAATAGTACAGAACTATCCAGTCCGCCACTAACATTAAAACCTACTTTTACATCTGCTCTAAAACGTAAATTGATACTGTCTTTTAAAAGTGCAACATACTGTTTTTTTGCCTCTTCAAAAGTTAAATCCTTAGGTTGTTTAGCGACTTCTTCCTCAAAAAAATACCATTTTTTGATGGTTATTTTTTTGTTTTCGAATTCTAAAAAATGTCCTCCGGGCAACTGGGTAATGTCTGACCAAAAAGTTTCATCGGGCATTCCGTAAGAACCAAATGCAAAATAAGAAGCCCAAACTTTTTCGTTAGAAACCTTCTGTATTCCTGCTGCATGTAAAGCTTTTATCTCAGACGAAAAATAAAATGAATCTTTAAATACGCTATAATAAAAAGGTTTTACCCCAAATCGGTCTCTTGCCGCAAATAGTTTTTTCTCCTGATTATCCCAAATAGCAAAAGCAAACATCCCGTTTAGTTTTTCTAAACAAGATTTTCCGTAAATGATAAATGCCGCCAATAAAACTTCGGTATCTGATTCTGTTTTAAAATTATATTGATTGCTAAGAACCGTTTTAAGTTCTATATAATTATAGATTTCTCCATTAAAAACTAAAACATAACGTTCTGAATCATCTTTAAACGGTTGATTTGATTCTGTCGACAAATCGATAATTGCTAATCGGTTATGTCCTAAAGCACAAAAATCAGAATCAAAATATTTTGCTGTTGCGTCAGGCCCTCTATGATACTGACTTTTGAGCATGTTCTCTAATTGAACTTCCTTATAATTCCCAATTATCCCTGCAATACCACACATTATTTTAATTTATTTTGAATCATTTCTTCCGCTTTTTGCCAATCTCTCATAGTATCAATATTAACATAAAACTCAGGTTCAGATTCAATGAATGCAATACTTTTTCCGTATAAAGAATATTCGTTTAAAAGCACTTCTGTTTTGATTATATAAATGCTTCCATCACGGTGATAGGCAAGAGGAAGTTCTTGTCTGCTACTAATGATTTTTTCTTCACCTGTTGCAATATTTAAATTCCCGTCTTTATTTACTTCAAATGTCCAGTGTGGATTGTATTCATGAGGAACTCTGCAAACAGAAACTAAAGAATCAGATTTTTGATCTGCAAATTTATTTATTGCTGCATCTAAAAATTCCACTGTTCTAAAAGGGCTTGTTACCTGCAAAAGGCAAACAGCGTCAAAAAAAATATTTTGCTCTTCATACCACTTCAACGCATGAATGATAACATCTACGGTAGGCGTAGTATCCTGCGCTAATTCCTGAGGTCGAATAAATGGGACTTTTAACCCTAACTCTTTTGCTGTTTCTGAAATTTCTGCATCATCTGTCGAAATGATAACTTCTGTCAAATATTTGGATTGTAACGCTATTTCGGAAGTATAAGCTAATAATGGTTTTCCATTTAACAATTTAATATTTTTCCCGGGAATTCCTTTAGAACCTCCGCGAGCCGGAATTATAGCCAGGATCTTCATTTTTTATAAAAAACATTAAAAAGATTTTTTACTATTTTTTTCTTCAATCCAAAGTACTTATCGTAATACCAATTGTTATGTAAATCAATTGATTCAGTATATAAATTCTTTTTAGTGTATATCTCCGATTTTGTATTACGATTTTGTACATCAACCATCCAGCTTTCTAATTTATTCCCCATATGAAAGGCGTAATTATGATACGTAGATAATCTGAGTTTATTTGATTTATCAATTGCAAAATCAACATAATCATTTTCAGATGTTCCACCAACAAGAGTCAGAGAGGGACGTGTTGGCACGGTTTCGAACAAAATATCTCTATCAATGGTCAATACCTGATGTCCGCTGCCAATATTTGCTTTACAATTATTGCTTTCTACTACATTCCATTTCTCGTCTTTGTTAATTTGTAAATCCCAGTTGATGCTTTCCAGATATCTATTGTATGCCTCAAAATTTTCCGGAATAGGCATTGGCTTAAATTTTATCTTTCTCAATAAAATTTGCTTTAAAACAGATGACGTACCAAAAAAGGTTCCTTCACGAACTGGAATAGGAGAAACAGATCCTACCTTAGGGAAATTAGAAAAAACTTCTTCTATATTTTCCTGCCATCCGGTCGTAAAAAGAATATCAGCATCCGTAAGTGTAATGTACTTTTCTCTTGATCCCCTTGCGGCACCTATCAATGCATCAATTTTACCAATATTTGTATTGTGTGATACTAGACTGTCTATTTTTTTTTCTTTGAGATAAAGATTTAAAAAATCGGAAACTTTTTCATGCGAACCATTATTAACAACTGTTATTGCTGCCTCTGAATTTATAGTAGAAATAAGTGAATTCAAACACGTTTTAAATACTTCAAATGAATTTTCATAAAATCCTTCTGAATTTGGAATATAAACCACAACCACAATTCTGTGATGAGTTTCTAATGTAATTTTTCTTTCACTTTTTTGAGGATTAGCTCCTATTCTCATTCTGTTTTATAATTGATTAAATTAAGAACTAGTACATTATAGTTTTATGAAACTGCAAAGGCAACTCTGCTAATAAGTCTGCTATCTGAATACCTGCTTTTCCATTTCCATAAATAGTTGATGAAATTGTTTTTCCTTTTGCTGTTGAAGTCATTATTGCAGTTTCTATCTGTTCTTGCGAGTAATCAACATCTACACTATTTCCTCCTCGATCTCTTCTGTTTTGACGGGAACCGATATTAACAACCGGGATTCCTAAAAAAGCGCATTCGCGGATTCCTACACTCGAATTCCCTATCAGACAGTCACCATGTTTCAATAATTGCAAGAAATCTTTACCTTCCATATTCTTGAAAAAATGAACATTGGGTAATTGATGTTGTTCTCTAAATGCTCGAATTCCTGTTGAAGTCCCGTCTGCTCCTGCATCTACATTAGGCCAAAACCAAAGTGTGGGTTTATTCAATTTGTAAATTGCTTCCAGTGTTGCTTCAATATGTTTTCTGGAATCTTTATATTCTGTAGTCACAGGATGTTGCATTACCACAAAATATCCTTGAGATAAATCTGGTTTTGCTCCTACTCCACCATATTTTTCATAGGGATCGAAGGGAAGAATTTTACTTTGTAGCACTTCTTCAGCCAAATCAATAGAAGGACAACCTGTATTAAAAACGTTCAACGGATCTTCTCCTAATTTAATAACTCTTTCTTTTGCACCTTCTGAAGCTACAAAATGATAATCAGATAATTTTGTAATAGCATGACGTACTTTTTCATCAATATTGCCTGTAACTTCTCCTCCTTGAATATGTGCCAGAGGAATATTCATATACGAAGCTGCAATTGCCGTTGCCATTGTTTCGAATCTGTCCGCAACAGTTACTACGATATCCGGTTTTAGATTATCAAAAACAGTCGATAACTCCAAAATACCAATCCCGGTAGTTTTTGCTGCTGCTGTTAAATTTTCACCCTCTAAAACATTAAATACCTTAGCTGCAATTTTAAAACCGTCTTTTTCAATAAAATTTACAGCAGAACCGTATCGGTCTAATAAGGCTGAAGCAGCAACTACCAATAGTAATTCTAAATCAGAATGTTGCTCTATAGCAGATAATACCGTTTTTACACGACTGTAAGAAGGACGGGCCGTAATGACCACAGCTATTTTTCTTTTTGTCATTTTGAATTTATTATGGGGATAAATGTAGATTAAAAGAAGAAAGTAAAATGTTCTTTTTTTACTTTTTTATAAAATTAAAACGTCTCAAAAATTAAATTAGATTCTAATATAGATCTGTTTCATTTAGAAAATCCCATTGTTTCAAATCTTTATTGAGAGTTTTTCCTATAATTTCCTGAAAACGAGAAGCATCTAGTCCAAAACCTTTTGGTTTTTTAGACTCTAAATCATCAAAAGTTAAAATATGATCCTTTGGCAGGTCTCTATTTACTGCTAATGATTTTTCAAAAATTTGTTTGAGTAAAGAAAAATCTTCATTGTCATTTTTATCAATTCTATGGGCTAGTGCACTTGCAATATTACGAACTCCTGTAACTAAATCTTTAGTTTCTGCAATAGTTAATGATGATTTAGAATCCGGACCAAAAATTTGTCTGTCAAAAACAACATGAAATTCAAGTATGCTTGCCCCCAGAGCTGTTGCAGCAATACAAGTTTCTATTTTTGCTGAATGATCCGAAAATCCGATCGGTACTTTGTAGCGATCTTTCAAATCAGGAATTACATTTAAACCATACTGTTCCGGTTTTGTAGGATATGCAGTAGTACATTGCAATATTGAAAAAGATACATTTCTTTCTTTTAAAAAAGCAACGGTTTTGTCTAGCTCCTTAAAAGAACTCATTCCTGAAGATAAAATTACTGGCTTTTTTGTCTTTGCAATTTTTTCTAAGATTAACAAATTATTTACTTCACCAGAACCTATTTTATATTGCTCTACTCCTATTTCCTCCAGCCAGTCAACCGCTAAATTACTAAAAGGAGAACAGATGAAGTCTAAACCTGCATCGTCGCAATGTTTTTTAATTCCTTTCCATTGCTCTAAAGAAAATCCCATACGTTTCCAATAATCAAATCTTGTCTTATCTTCTAATGAAAACTTAACCCGAAAAGATTCATGTTCACTGCTTTCTGCTTCGGCTATATGCATCTGAAACTTTATAGCATCTACTCCAGTTTGACTAATAGCATCGATATAAGAATATAAAATTCCTAAGCTACCTTCGTGTGCCTGGCCAATTTCGGCAATAATATAAGGATTGTTTTTTTTTGACATATTAAAAATTATTTTCTGGTACAAATAAGATTATTCAACTTCGGGATACCAGTAAAGTTTTGTTGCTGCTATTTCCTGATAAGCCTTATATTCTTTACTTGTTAATCGATTTGCCTGC
The DNA here is from genome assembly GCF_002217475.1 of Flavobacterium tructae. GTDB lineage: Bacteria > Bacteroidota > Bacteroidia > Flavobacteriales > Flavobacteriaceae > Flavobacterium > Flavobacterium tructae. The sequence goes on along the minus strand of NZ_MUHH01000043.1, from coordinate 22,034 downwards.
CGGGCAATTTTTGGAACTGAAATTAACAAATCAGCCATTGCCAGCAAAAGCGCTTTTAAAGCTTTAAAATCTCCTTTGAATACTTTTAATTTGAGTTGTATCCAAATTGAATAAGCCATTTTTTTTGGTATTACTACAATCGGGAAAAACAAAAAATATAAATACCAGCCAGAACGTAATGACCGCTGCAAACGTAAACTATAATCAGAATCCTTTTTACGGTCTGTAATTTTTACTCTGTGATTAACTAAAATCTCCGGTAAATAAAAAATCTTCCAGTTTTTCTTAAACAGTTGATACGATGCAAAATCTTCTTCCCCGTAAAAGATAAACCATGATGGATAATCCGGAATCTCATTCCATGCAGACATTCGCCAGACATTTGCTCCTCCTGCAAAACTTTGTACGGCATGAGCAACTTCATTACATTTTGTTATTTGGGGTTCGTTCAAACTCCAAAAAATTCGAAAACTAAAAAGCCCAACTTTTGGGTTCTCAATAAATGCTTTCTCTATAATTTCTAAAGGATTCTGAGTAATAAAGTGCAGATCATCGTCGATAGAAATAGCAAATTCAGTAGTTACTAAAGCCATCAGACGGTTTCTGCTATAAATTAATCCTTCACTTTTAACATTTTGGATCAATTGAATATTTGGATAATTTTCTTTAATAAAAAAACAGGTTTCATCTGTCGATCCATCATCACAAATAATAAAAACAACATCATCTCTATCCAGTAAATACTGAATTTTACGCAACGTAAATGCCAAATCATCTTTTCGATTTTTGGTTGTTATTAAAATGGTAAACTTTTTATCCGTTTGCATTATTTAGTAAACTTCTGTTCTTAATTTTATAATCCTAAAACTTTATCAATCGATTTTAAATACTTTGCAGCAATAGACTCGATCGTGTATTCCTTTTTATATTCATTTCTAAGACTATTATTGATTTTAGTCAGAGAATTATTGTCCAGATTTTTAAATCTTTGAAACTCTCTTTTAAATGTATTATAATCCAGAATATCAAACCAAAAATCATTTAAGGTATTTTTTAATCTTTCTGGCATAGCGCCAACTTTTGTTGAAATAATTGTTTTTGCAGCTGCCATTGCTTCAATACCCACTAAAGGTCCTGATTCTTCAAAAGAAGAGATGATAAGACAATCTATTTCTTTTAAAATGGAATCTAAATTTTCAGATTTTACAAACCCTAAAAATTTAATTTCGGGAAATCCTGCATATTTTAACTGTAATTTTTCTTTTAGTTTGCCATCACCTACAATAGTAAGTTGATCTTTTTGTTCTTTACATCTAACGAAATAATCGATAACTTCTTCAAAACCTTTTTCTTCAGATAATCTTCCCAATAATAAAAAATTAGTCTTGCCGTTATTATTTTCTAACGACAGCAATTGATCTTGTATAAATGTACATTGATCAATTATTTTATAATTACTTCGTTTTATCTTCTCTGCATTATTTACAGAATGATGAATAAATAAATCAACATCGTTGAGATAATTAAAGTCTGCACCTTTGATTTGAGCAGTTGTTCTAAAAATAACTTTAACCTGGTGTTTCTTTGAGAAAGTAATAATTTCATTCATGTAACCTGATGATAAATCAGCACAAATAAAAACAACCTCGTATTGTTTCACCAACTTCTCAAGAATATGATTTACTTTTTTATCATAATTAAAATAACGCTTTGCAATTTCATTGTTGGCATAACTTGTAAAAATACCTCTGAAGTAATTTTTAATATAAGATAGAAAACATAATAATTTTATGCTAAAAAAAGTCTTACATAATATATCTTTTACCGAAAATACCTTTTGATCTTTATCAAAATTAAATACCTGTGATTTCTTAGATACAGCACCCGTTGTACAAATATCAACTTCATACTTTGAAGCCAGTACAGAGGCAATAAATGATACTTCTAATTCTCTTCCTCCAAAGTTACCAAAAGGGCCAATTAACAATATTTTCTTCTTCATTATCTTTAAATCCGGATCAGTTGAAAATTTGCTTTTTCAGATCTAAAAAAACGTAAATGCCTAAACCACTTTGAAATCCAAACCTGACACTTTTGAAAATTACTTCCCAAATACGGTATCTTTTAATTGTTTTTGAATAAGTAATTAAATACAAATGAGCTCTATACAGATAAAGACTATTTTCTGAGCTTTTTATTGATTTTAAATTATTATGAATAATCTTCCAGCCTTTTAGCAAAAGATCAAATTGTTGTCTTGACCGAATAGCGCTCGTATTATCGTCATGAACTCTGCATCCTGCCAAAATTTCAGGAACCATCATAACACCCGGATTCTTTTTGCAGATTTCGGAAAAAAACACAGCATCATCATTCGGACTGTCCGTCCATTCAATTCCGGCAATTAAATCTCTGGAGACAATCCAGGAAGATGTGGCGATAAATCCACCACTTTTACCAAGTTTCCCAATTAATCTTCCTATAGCAATATTTTTTTCGTCAAACATCAATTCAAATGGAAAATTATAATCCTCCTCTATATTAGTGTTGAATTTTTTCCATTTTGTAATGGAAACAAGATTGGTCGGATTACCTTTTATTAATGCAAGCTGCACTGCTAATTTATTTACAAATAACAGATCATCATAATCTAAAAATTGAACAAAATTACCTTTGGCGATAAGCAATGCTTCATTTCTGGCATTATGTCTTCCATCTTTTGTTTTTAAATAAATAATTCTGTGATCTTCAATATTTAAAAATTCTTTGCATTCCTGCACTTCCAGTGCTCCATTACAGGCTATTATGATTTCAATATTTTTATACGTTTGCGACAAAGCACTTGTTACGCAACTTTTAAAAAAATCAATTGTTTTATGGACCGGGATAATTATGGAAACTAACATTTAATCAAAATCTTTACTTTTATTGAAGATGGTAAATCTAAAGAAGGTCTTACAAAAAAGATCAATTACATTTTTTTTACTTTTTAATTTTCTTCTATAACTGCTTTTTGCATCATTCAAATTTTGGTATAATTCTATTGATGATCCTAACTCACGGACAAAGAAATCGGCATGTTTAATGTTTAAATATGCTAATAAGTTTTTTTTATCTTCTCCTATCAATTGATTGTTTCTAGATTTTTCTTTAATTCTATAATAAAACCCAACTCCTTGCAAGCAATAAACTTTACCTCCATTCTTTAAAATAGCTATCCAAAATTCCCAATCCTCAAGGCCTTTATCCATATTAACATCATAGCCTCCAACTAATTCCCATTCTTTTTTTCGAAATAAAGCTGAGCAAAAAATTATATTTTTTCTACTTAAATTATGCAATGAAAAAGGGTTTAAAATCCACTCGCCATTTTCATCGCCAAACTTTTCTGCTTTACAATAGACAACTTTTAATGAATTATCTTTTTCAAAAGACAGGACAGCTTCTTTTACATACTCTTTTCCAATCTTATCATCTCCATCGAGTGGCAGAATATATTCTCCAACTGCGATTTCTATACCCAGGTTTCTTGCACTACTAACTCCCCCATTTTCCTTAAAAACATATTTAAATCTTGCATCTCTCGCAATCCATTTTTTTACTATTTCGTCTGTATTATCCGGACTGCCATCATTTACGATGATACATTCCCAATCTTCAAAAGACTGATTTAAAACAGACTGTAAAGCTTCGCCCAAATATTGAGCCTGATTGTAACAAGGAACTATTATGGAAACTAATGGCGTTTTCAATTTATTTTTTATAAAAGGTTATTGATTTTACAAATAGCTTCACTTCGTGAAAGAATCTCAATTTTGATTGCCATTCTTTTGTAATTTTCAAATATTGAAAATAAATTTTCGGGGAATAATGGTCTCTTTTCAAAAAATAATCTTTAAATACTGTTTTCTGAATTTTGGTTAGATATTTCTCAAAACCTTGTTTTTCAAAAAAAGAGCCTTGATTTGCAAGAAGTAGTTTGCTTTTTAAATTTAAAAACTGGGCCATTTCATGAAAAGAAAGTAACTCTCTTCGAACAATTTTCATTAAAAGATTTTGAGTTTCGGTGCTTTTTTCGAAACTCAAATGATTGAATAAACTAACTTTAATTTCTGCGGCAGTATTTCTTTGCTGATTATTTCTTTTTTGAGACACTTGCGAATTATGTACGCGATAATCAAGCAAAGCCTCCTGTAAATTGTATAGTTTTCCAACCACTAATATTCTTGTCCAAAGATCATAATCTTCTGCAGGTTCTTTATTTACATCATAAATTAAAGCATGTCTTTCTAAAGTTTCTCTTCGCATCATCACTGTTGGATGACCAATGCAACAATCCTTAAGCATTGCCAATTTTATATCCTCATGACCTTCAGGAACGACGATAATTTTATCCATTCCAATTATTTTAAAGAAAGTTCCGCAAAGGTCTACATCCTGGTTTTTGTCCAAAAAAGCAATTTGTTTCTCAAAACGTTCAGAAAAGCTTACGTCATCGCCATCCATTCTTGCTATATACTCTCCTTTTGCAATACTTAATCCGTAATTCAGACTATTCGTAAGGCCTGAATTTTGAGGTTTTATGATTAATTGTATTCTGGGATCATTATAGTTTTTTATAATTGACACTGTTGAATCTGAAGAAGCATCATCAATTATTATAAATTCAAAATTTGAAAAAGTCTGATTCAAAATACTATCTATTGCTTCCTTTATAAAAGGTTCGCAATTGTATACAGGCATCAAAACTGTGATTTTAGGATTAATAGAGATAATCATTCTTATTTTGAAAGTATTTCTTCTACGGTTTTTATATTTTTTACAATATCTCTATTATCCACAACATTTTGAAATTGTCTGTCTGAAATTGACTTTGCAATTTTTTCATTATACAAAATAGCCTTACTTGCTTCAACAAATAACAATATATCTTTATAATGCGGATAAACAACTTCCAACATATTTATCTGATTATTCTCTCCTACGAAAAAGTCCCAAAAAATCTGGGGTGTACCTGTTAAGCAAGCATCTAACCCAGCATATCCTCCAGGAATATTATTATATCCCTGAAACCATATTAAATCCAATTTTTCATCTAAAATTGTCTGTTTCATGTCAGACTGATGTCCTCTAAATGATACTTTATCCTTAAGACCAAGGTGATTAATGTAACGATCATATTCTGCTTGTTTAAAATCTCCAATTCCAAATATATGTAATTCAATATTTACACCCTGACTTATCAATATTTGATAAGCATATAAAAATGGATCTAATGGTTTATCTTTATGTAACCTCGTAAAAATCCCGATTCTTTTTATTTCATTATTATCCTTAAAATTCCATTTTTTGTATATATCAGAGATGTTCAGACTTAATGGCATATGTTGATAAGTATAATCTTTGAAACCCTGAAACTCAAATTCTACTTGTTCTAAATCATCAAATACACTAATAAAAGAATACTTGTTGTCTTTACTGAAGTTCCTGTAATTTTCCGATTGAAATCGAAAACTCATTACAAAAATAATTACTGTCTGAAAGAAATCATGTGGTATAAAAGTCGCTAAATATTGATACACATATTCCCCCATAAAGACAACCTTATCAAAATCATTTAATAAAGTTGCTATGCTTTTATTATTCTTTAAGCTAGTCCTTTTTTTAAAAAAATTTCTCGATACTTTATTTAAAACTTTATAAGCCATTGATTTATTGGGCTTGTTAAAGTAATCATCCAAAAAAATAACTTTCGATCCAAGTTCTAAATGTTTTTCGTAAAAATAATCGGACAGATCTGCTCTTGTATTTAATGGTGTTAAACTTAAAATAGTAATATCAAATTTACTCCTGTCCAACGATGTATCAAACTCGTACATTTCCCGTTGAGCTCCGTTATGATAAAAATCTGAAACTAAAAATATTATTTTAATCTTGTTCATTCTTAATCGTACTAATTATTAATTCAATATCCGTAGTCGATAATTCATAATACATTGGCAATCGCAATAAATTTTCTGAATAATAATTACTCCACATTAAATCTTCACCTGAATGCTTATTTTTATAAAAAGGGCTTTTATGTAAGCTCAAATAATGAAAAACTGAAAGGATGTTTTTGCTCTTTAGTCTTTTTATACAGTTTGCTCTTTTTTCTGTTGAGTCAAAAACCAAATAGAACATATGAGCATTATTTGTAGCAAAGTCTGGTATTTGTGGTAATTTAAAATTACAATTTGCTGTAATTTCTTTTAACCCCTCAAAATACTGCAACCAATTTTTTTTTCTTTTATCCTGAATAATTTTTAAATGCTCAATCTGCGCCCATAAAAATGCGGAAATAATTTCTGAGGGTAAAAAAGAAGATCCGATATCAACCCAACCGTACTTGTCAACTTCTCCTTTAAAAAAGGCCGTTCTATTTGTTCCCTTCTCCCAAATTATTTCTGCCCGATCTGCAAATTTCATATCATTAATAACCAACATCCCGCCTTCTCCTGAAATTATATTTTTAGTTTCATGAAAAGAGAAAGCTGCTAAATGTCCTATAGAACCCAATGCCTTTTTTAACCCATTTCTAAAAGTATAGAAACTATCAATAGCTTGTGCAGCATCTTCTATAACAAATAAATTATAGCGATTTGCTAAATCCATAATAGCTTCCATATCGCAAGCAATTCCTGCATAATGCACTACAACAATTGCTTTAGTTTTGGGCGTTATTAAAGATTCTATTCTTTCCACATCAATATTGGGATTTATGGAGCTAGAATCTGCAAAGATTATCTTCGCTCCTCTTAAGACAAATGCATTTGCTGTAGAAACAAAAGTATAGGATGGAATAATAACTTCATCATCAGGCTTAGTATCTATTAAAATAGCAGCCATTTCAAGAGCATCTGTACATGAAGTTGTTAACAAACATTTATTAAAACCATAATTTTTCTCAAAAAATTGCTGACACAATTTAGTGTATTTACCGTTCCCAGATATTTTACCAGAAGCCACTGCATCAGTTATATAATATGTTTCTTTGCCAGATAGATAAGGCTTATTAAAAGGAATGCTCATAACATTTTAACTCTAAGCAAATTGAACCTTACTTCTTCTCTAGAATCAAGATAAATAGCTTTTTCTATTTTTAAAATTCCTTCTCCGCAAATTACTAATGGCTTATTCTCTAATATCTGAAAAATTTTCCCCGGCACACGATTTATAATTTTTAAATCTTGTGTTTCTGTCACCTCTAAAATTTTTATTTCTTTACCATCATAAATTGCTGAAGCAAAATTATATGGAAAACCTACAGCATTAACAAATCTTTCAATTCTGGATGAACTCTCGCTCCAATTAATTCTATAATCATCATTATTTCTCCATAAACTATAAGTAGCTTCGTTTTCATCTTGAACTCTTCGTGATAAATCCTTATTAATATAATTAATTATAATCTTATACATTAATACTGAATACAACTCACTAACATAATCAATTGCTTTTTCAATTTTTATTGGGTACTTAATCTCTATAATTTCCTGACCAACAATATCCCCTGAATCCATTTTTTCATTTGCTATTAATGCAGTTACTCCGATCTCAGTATCCCCTTCTATTAATGCAGTTACCAGAGGATTGAACCCTCTATATTTTGGCAGCAATGCGTCATGAAAAACAATAATCTTATTTAGGTTTTCGTGCATTAGCCATCTCCAGCCAACAGCAAAAATTATATCAACATTACTATCATCTTCAAAAAAACTTCTTTCAAAAAATTTTATGTTATTTCTGGAACATAGATCATATATGTCTTTAAAATAATCCTCTAGAATAGAGTTGTCTCTAGAACAAACAACATATTTTATATCAAAACTACCTTTTTTTTCTAATATAAAATCCAAGCTTTTAAATCCTTTTTTTCCCATTAAAAAAAGGCCAATATTACAAATACTACTCATTATTTAGCGCTTTTAATATTTACACCATGGTAATTGAGGTCTAATAAAGCCGTTAACTTTTCCTAAGTATCCTGACTCTCTTTTAGTATCTTTGATCTCAAATGTTAATAATTCTGTATCTTGAAAAAGCATATTCATACTATTTGTGTGGATATACATATGGATCTGATAAACATCATCATTTAAGAAATTGCCGGGGATACTACACTTTAAAGAAGTAATTTGATTTATATCGCATTCAAAATTCTTCATTGAGCTAAATACAACATCCCCTTTTATAGTTCTTAAATCATAACCTACAAAAATTTCATCCTTATCTGTTTGATTAATAATTTTTATTTTAAATTCTATAGCTGATGTAACATCTATTACATCCTCAACATTATCTCCTGAAACGTTTTCAATTGAAGCAAAAAGAATACGTATATGATTATTACCTTTGGCTTTTTCGATTGTATCAAAACTGATATTACGTTTAGAAAAAGAGGCACTTTTTAAATAATCCGAAATGACTTTAGTTGGATTTCCATTACCGCAAATTCTACCATACTCCATACTAATAACCCGAGTACATAATGTTTCAATTGCTGCCATATTATGACTCACAAACAAAACAGTCCTGCCGCCTTCACGCGATATATCCTGCATTTTACCTATAGCTTTTTTCTGAAATTCGGCATCTCCAACTGCCAAAACCTCATCAACTACCAAAATTTCAGGCTCCAAAAATGCCGCTACCGCAAAGGCCAAGCGCACTGTCATTCCAGAGCTATATCTTTTTACAGGGGTATCTATGTAACGTTCACAACCTGAGAACTCAATTATTTCAGCTAATTTTGACGAAATTTCCTTTTTGGTCATTCCCAGAATAGCACCGTTCAGGAAGATATTTTCCCTTCCTGTCATTTCTCCATTGAAACCAGTTCCTACTTCAAGTAGTGAAGCAATACGGCCACGAGATTTGATACTTCCGGTAGTTGGAGCTGTTACTTTTGAAAGTATCTTTAAAAGTGTTGATTTTCCCGCTCCGTTTTTACCAATAATTCCGAGAACTTCTCCTCGTTCAACTTCAAAATTAATGTCTTGCAGTGCCCAGACATAATCTGAATTTCCTTTTGTGGAACGATCATTTGTATCCCCAATTTTTAAATAAGGATTGTCTTTACCTCTAATCTTATGCCACCAACGATTAATGTCATGACTTAAGGTTCCAGTACCTACTTGTCCTAAACGATATTGTTTAGAAATGTTCTCGGCCTTTAATATTATATCTCTTTTCAAAATTGCAAATGAAAAATCAGTAATTAAACAGTATCTATAAAACTTTTCTCCGTTTTATTAAAAACCAAAAGTCCAATAAAAAAAACTGTTATAGTGACAACTAAAGTATACGCTAATCCTAAAATCGAAATTTCCCCAACATTCAATAACATGAAACGGGCAGTCTCAATAATATAAGCTAACGGGTTATATTCGACGAGCCAACCGTAACTGGGTAATTTATCTTTAATAAGCTCCATAGGATACATCACTGCTGATAAATACATCAATAATTGTATACCAAAACCAATTAAATGACTAAAGTCGCGATATTTTGTTACCATTGCTGAAATAAGCATTCCAAGGCCTAATCCTAAAATCCCCATTATGATTATTAAAACCGGGAAAACTAAAACAAGACCATTAAAACTTAAATCAGCTCCTTGAAAATAGTAGAAAATATAGAATCCAATAAAAATTAAAAATTGTATTCCAAACTTTACAAGATTTGAAATTACAACGGACAGAGGAGTAATGATTCTGGGAAAATATACTTTTCCAAAAATTGCGGCATTAGCCTTAAAAGTATCTGATGTCCCGGTAAGACAAGCAGTAAAATAATTCCAAACTGTTATTCCCGCCAGATTAAATAAAAATGGAGGAACCGCTCCTGTGTTAATCCCAGCAACATTATTAAATATTATTGTAAAAGTTATTGAAGTAAACAATGGCTGAATCAGATACCAAAGCGGGCCTAAAACAGTTTGCTTATAAACCGTGATTACGTCACGTTTTACGAAAAGAAATAATAAGTCACGATACTGCCAAACTTCTTTTAAATTTAACGAGAAAAACTTATTTTTAGGTGTTATTTCAAACAACCAATCATTGGGGCTATTGTTGTTCATTTAATAATTGCTACAAACACATTGCAGCTAAATTTTTGATAAAACTATTTTCTAAAACTCACTTTTTCCTTTAATTGCGGCCAATCAATAGATAATTAACAGGATTATTATTCGGTTAAAAACGTTCAAAAAAGCAAAAAAGGCGTTTTTGAAAAAACACCTTTTAATATCTTAAAATTAAATCCTAATTCAAATAAAGTCAATTTATTTATCCAGAACTTCAAAAGTAGAATTCATGCTTTTAAATTCAGGAACAATTTTCTTCATTTTGGCTACAATATCTTCATTATCATAAAAATCAGCTATACCAATAAGTTCATCAATCTCGATATGCAGATTCTCGTACTCGTCCTGAATTTCCTGAGCGATCATAATTTTATTGTGATACGTTGGTAAAGTTTTAGAAGTATCGTTTAACAACTCTTCATAAAGCTTCTCTCCAGGTCTAAGACCAACCACTTTAATCTTTATTTCTTTATCAGGAATAAAGCCCGCAAGTTTAATCATTTTCTTAGCCAGATCGATAATTTTTACAGGTTTACCCATATCGAAAATATAAATCTCGCCTCCATTCCCCATTGCTCCGGCTTCTAAAACTAACTGACAAGCTTCGGGAATAGTCATAAAATAACGAATAATATCCTGATGCGTTATTGTGACCGGGCCACCTTCTGCAATCTGTTTCGTAAACAAAGGAACTACTGATCCATTTGAACCTAAAACGTTTCCAAAACGTGTTGTGATAAATTTGGTTACACTCTCACCACCATTCTCTCTCTGATTTTTCAGGAATAGAGATTGAACATACTTTTCAGCAATCCTTTTACTCGCTCCCATTACATTACTAGGATTCACAGCTTTATCAGTCGAAACCATGACAAACTTTTTGACATGATACTTACAGGATAAATCTGCTAAATTCTTAGTTCCTTTAATATTGGTATGAATAGCCTGTGCCGGATTTTCTTCCATTAATGGAACATGTTTGTATGCGGCGGCATGAAAAACAACATGTGGATTATAATTTTTGAAAACTTTTTCCAAAGCTTTTTTACTTCTAACATCAGCAACTACAGCTATAATTTTTGATTCGGAACCAAATGTTGCGGTTTCCAAACACAAATTATGAAGCGGCGTTTCGGCATGATCCAAAATAACAACCATTTTGGGATTAAAACCTAGAACCTGTCTAACAATTTCACTCCCTATAGATCCTGCTGCACCAGTAATTAAAACCGTTTTATCTTTTAATTGTTTCGAAATTGACTTACTGTCGAGAACAATAGGTTTTCTTTCTAATAAATCTTCAATCTGAATATTTTTTACTTTTTGAGAAATCTCTTTTTGGTTCTCCCAATCCGAAATCAGCGGAACAGTATATACTCTATAATTAAACTCTAAACACTGGTCTACAATAATTAATTGTTCGTCTTTAGACAAACTTTTATCAGCAATAATAACACCTTCTGCAGCTACAGAACGCATTAAGGCCGGTAATTTTTTTCTTAAAATCAAAATCGGCAGATCCAACATTCGCTTAGATGCATTCTGATTGTTTTTGTCAACAAATCCAACAATTTTAAATCTCGAAGGAGTTTCAAACTTCAACGCATTGGCAACAGAAATTGCATTGGCATCTGTTCCATAAATTACAGTTCGGATTAACTTTGTGGTTGTTTTTTCAGAGAAATACAATTCAAATGTCTGCTTTACGATCACACGATATAGAAACAATCCACAGAATGACAATACCAAATTAATAAAAAGAGCAGTGTTTAAAAACGCTTTATGTCCTGTATATAGTTCAAAAACTAAATTAAAAAACAAGAAAAACACCAAAACTGACATTTGAGAAAACAGTAATTTTATAGCGTCTATATATGAAGAGTGTCGTATAATACCAGAGTATGTTCTAAACAACCAAAAGAAAAATATATTGATACCTATTAAACTCGAGACGAAAAAAGACTGATGTGAGGTAACAATATAGCCTAATGCCGTTCCTTCAAACAGCATATAGGTAAAAGTAAACGAGAAGATCAACACCATTATATCAATGGCAATAATGATCCACCTAGGCAAATAACTTAGGTTATTAATACTAGCTCGCAAGTTTCTTGGTGAGAAAGAATTATGCAATATAGAAGCTATTTTGGTTGATTTATCAGTATCCAATTCTGGTTTCGTTTGATTTTGTAAACTTTGTATAGCCTACAAAGGTACAAATTAAAGGTTTTAAAAAATTATTCCCCTATATAAATTAGATTTTAACACCTTTTTTCTTTTGTCTTAAAAATTCTAACAAATATGTTCCATATCCTGATTTCACTAAAGGCAATGCAAGTTCCTCTAATTGAGCATCATTAATAAACCCTTGTCGCCAAGCAATTTCCTCAATACAACCCACTTTTAAACCTTGTCTTTCCTCAAGTACCTGCACAAATTGGCCAGCCTGCATCAAACTATTGAAAGTCCCTGTATCTAGCCAAGCCGTTCCTCTGCTTAAAATACCAACTTTCAATTTTCCTTTTTCAAGATAAACCTTATTCACATCAGTAATTTCGTATTCGCCACGGGCACTAGGTTTAATATTCTTAGCAATTTCTACAACCGAATTATCATAAAAATATAATCCCGGAACGGCATAATTTGATTTTGGTTCGAGAGGTTTTTCTTCAATAGAAACAGCCTTCTTATTCTCATCAAATTCAACCACTCCATATCTTTCAGGATCTGAAACATGGTAAGCAAAAACAACGCCTCCTTCAGGGTCTGCATTATCTTTTAATAATTGTTGCATATTTGTTCCGAAAAAGATATTATCTCCAAGAACTAATGCCACTTTATCATTACCAATAAAGTCTTCCCCAATTACAAAAGCCTGAGCTAGTCCATTAGGATCTGGTTGCTCTTCATAGCTAAATTTACATCCAATTGCACTCCCATCACCTAAGAGCTTCTTAAAATTTGGCAAATCATGCGGCGTTGAAATTATCAAAATTTCATTAATTCCAGCCATCATCAATGTTGACAAAGGATAATAGATCATCGGTTTATCGTAAACAGGCATCATCTGCTTGCTCATGGCAAGTGTTAAAGGATGCAAACGGGTGCCAGAGCCTCCTGCTAATATAATTCCTTTCATAAATCTTTAATTTTAGATTTTAGATTTTAGATTTTAGACTCTGATTACTCAAAACGCCAAAAATTCTAATGTTAGATTTTTAAACAAACATTTTTTTTAAACTTTCCTTATAATTTGGTACATCTAAATTATAAATAGTTTTGATTTTTTTCTTATCCAATAATGAAAAGTTTGGTCGCTTTGCTGGAGTTGGGTAAGATGACGATGGAATCCCTCCTACTTTACAGTTATAAACACCAAATTCTTTAATACTTAACGCAAATTCGTACCAGCTAATTTCTCCTTCATTTGAATAATTATAAATCCCTGGAATCCATTTTGAAGATTCAAGAATATTTACCATTGCTTGAGCTAAATCTGCAGCATAAGTTGGTGAGCCAACCTGATCATTAACCACGTTAATCTCTTCTCTTTCCTGCATTAAACGTTGCATCGTTTTTACAAAATTATTTCCGAATTTGCTATAAACCCATGAAGTTCTAATAATAATTGAATTAGGGCATTCTTTTATACAACAATTTTCTCCAGCTAATTTACTTTCTCCATAAACATTTACCGGATTCGTTTCTGCCTCCTCATCTAAAGCAACTGATGAAGTTCCATCAAATACATAATCAGTAGAAACATGAATCAGCTGTGTGTTATTCTCTTTAGCATATTTAGCAATTAATTCTACAGCTTTATTATTAACAATAAATGCTAACTCTTTTTCATTTTCGGCTTTGTCTACCGCCGTATAGGCACCACAATTAAATATGACATCTGGACTAATTTTATTTAATTGAAATTGCAATAATTCTAAATTATCTAAAGTCGCTTTTGTACGGTCAGCAAAAATCCATTTGTATTGAGAATAAGAAGTAGATAAAACTGAAAGTTCAGATCCTAACTGTCCGGTTGCTCCTGTTACAAGAATCTTTTTCATTAAAATAAACTATTACAATTTTCAATAAAAGGAAGTATTTGATCTTTTTCAGAAACGATGGCTTCTTTTAAATCCATCCCCCAATCAATATTTAAAGATGGGTCGTCAAATTTAATTCCTCCTTCGGAAGCTTTATTATAAAACTGATCACATTTATACATCACCGATGCTGTTTCGCTTATCACAGAGAATCCGTGAGCAAAACCTTGAGGAACTAATAGCTGTTTTTTATTTTCTGCTGATAATAAAACACTGAACGATTTTCCGTAAGTTGGTGAATCTTTTCTCAAATCTACTGCAATATCAATAATTTCGCCTTCCAAAACACGAACTAGTTTTGTTTGAGCAAACGGAGGGTTCTGATAATGTAAACCTCTCAAAGTTCCTTTTTTTGAAAAGGACTGATTGTCCTGAACGAATTCAATATCAATTCCTAAGTCCTCAAATTTAGTTTTACTATAAGACTCAAAAAAGTAACCTCTTTCATCTCCAAAAACTGTTGGTTCTACAATTACTAAATCTTTTATAAATGTCTCTTCGATTTTCATTTTTATATTAAATTCTTTAAACTAAATTATTTTTTAAAAATAACATTTATGACTTCCTCAATTCTATTTTTATTTTCAATTGTAAGATTTGATCCTGAAGGTAAACATAATCCCTTTTCAAACAAATCTTCTGCAATTTTATTTCCATAATATGGGTACTTTTCAAAAATAGGTTGCAAATGCAATGGCTTCCAAAGTGGACGACTTTCAATATTTTCCTTTTCAAAAGCCAACCGTAAGCTTTCTTTATTCCTATTATTTTTAAAATCAGGCTCTATCAAAATGGTATTTAACCAATAATTTGACAAATAATCATCATCATGAACTTCGAAAAGTTCAACACTGTCAATTGAGCTAAAGATATTTTTATAAAAGTTATGATTTATAACTTTTGACCCAATATTTGCCTCCAAGTTTTTGATTTGCCCTAGACCAATACCTGCACAAATGTTACTCATCCTATAATTATAACCTATCTCAATATGCTGATAATGAACCGCTTTTTCTTTTGACTGAGTTGCATAAAAAATAGCCCGTTCTTTTGTCTCATTGGAATTAGAAATTAATGCCCCTCCGCTCGAAGTAGTAATAATTTTGCTTCCATTAAAGGATAAAACTCCAAAACTGCCAAAACTGCCACATTTTTTCCCCTTGTAAGAGCTCCCCAGCGCTTCTGCACTATCTTCTATAACAGGTATTTCATAATGATCAGCTACTGCATGAACTTCATCAACTTTATAAGGAGTACCATATAAATGAACTGCAATTATTGCCTTGGGTTTCTTTCCTTTTTTTATCCTATCTTTTATTGCCATATCTAGAATTTGTGGGCAAATATTCCAGGTATCGCTTTCGCTATCAATAAAAATAGGCCTTGCGCCTTGATACAAAATAGGATTAGCTGATGCCGAGAATGTCATGGTCTGGCAAATTACCTCATCATCTCTTTTAACACCTAATAAAATCAATGCTAGATGAATTGCAGACGTCCCTGAGTTTAATGCTGTTACAAATGATTCGTTTTTGTAATAATTTTCAAGGTTATGCTCAAACTCTTCAACATTTGGTCCCCCAGAAGTAATCCAATTTGTCTGTAATGCTTTTTGAATATATTCATTCTCAAAGCCAGTCTGCTGTGACAATGATAAATGAATCCTTTTTCTATCCATCTATAGACCAATAATCTGAAGGATAACGAATATCATCCTCATTTACATTAGACAATGGTAAAGTAGAGAACGATATCAATTTTGAACCTTCTTCTAAGGATTCAATAGCATTTGCGTAACCTGCCGGAATATGAACTATTTTACTATCAAATTCCGAAACAATGACCGTTTCAATAACTAAATCTTTAGAAGGATTATCCCAATTATCAATTTTAATAAAATGAATCTTAAAAGATCCACTTAAACAATAAAAGTTTTTAATATCCAGTTTATGTCCTTGCCATGCCCGTATTGGATTTTCTGTTGAATTGCTAATAATATAAAATCTTTCAATATCTCTGAAAGTAAATTCATTTACATAAGAAATACTCCCGCGATGATCTCTAAAATTACCTCCTTGAATTATCTTTGGCTTCATGATTTCAATTTTAAATCACTCTTTCTAAGTAAATAAAACTTGGAAGAGTAGATCAAAAGTAAAGGAATTATAACAATTACAAACAGAAACCAATCCTGTACTTTCTGATATAAGAATATAACCAAGATTGAAATTACAATTTGCATTAATGCATAGTACAACGAAACTAATCTATGCTGAATCTTATATTCATTACTCAATACCTGATAAAGATGCAGTCGATGTGCTTCAAAGATATTCTGCTTTAAATACAAACGATGGCTAATTGTACAAATAGCATCAACGCCATAAACCGCCAAAAATAAAAGCCAAATTAGAGAATTTGTGTTCAGAATAAGTTTTAAAAGCAGATAGATTATCCAAAATGCTATAGCAATACTTCCTACATCACCGGCAAAACATTTTGCTTTTTTTCTATAATTAAAAAATAAAAAAACTAAACTCGCAACCATGATATATTTTATAAAACTTTCATCAGTAAAAAGCTGAATTTTTGTATTAACATATAGTAATGATCCCATCACAACTAAACTGTACAAGCCTGTGATACCATTAATGCCATCCATAAAATTATAAGCATTTATAAGTCCAATGGCTAAAACATAAGCGATCAAAACTCCCCAAATTGGCAATAAATGAAACAGATTTAGATCGTAAAAAATCAAACTGATCGCGAAAAAATGTACTCCAACTCTAATCTTATTAGATAAACTTTGAATATCATCCCAGAAACTAACTAAACTAACTAAAGTAATCCCTGTTAAGAAATAAAAGCTACTCTGAATATGTTGACTAAAATACAGTAAGGCCGAAATCCAGAAAATTATTCCTCCTCCTCTTAAAGTTATATCTCTATGCGAACTTCTTTCGTTTGGTTTGTCAATAATATTAAAACGCTTTGCTACTTTAAAATAAATTAACATTAAAACCATTAAAATAGCTCCAAGTATTGAATATTGCATATTTATCTATGACATTTTTTATTTACAATTATCCTCACTATCTAAATCCTCATTTTTTAGATAATCTAGTACATTCTGAGGTTTCCAATTTAATAATTCTCTAGCTTTGCTATCATCAAATGTTAAATCCGAAGTTATTTTCATTATTTTCAAAGAATTAATAGGAGCTTTTTCACCTATTAAATCACCTATTTTACCTAGTAGCTTTGCAATAAAGACAGGTAAACTAAAAAAACCTCTATTTTTTTTTGAGATAGCCAAACTTAATTCGTAAAAACTAGGATGATAGCCATCAGTAAGATTATATGTACCTCCAATACCAGAAACCGTAGAGATAATCAAAGCTATATCTTTAGTTAAGACCATACTTTTTCGTGCTCCACCCTGACCAATGTTGAAATAATAACCTTTCTTAATTGCCTTTATCATTGCTCCCAAATTACCAGGCGGAGTTTTACCTACTAATAATGGTAATCGCAAAATTGTACAAATAACATGATTATCTTCACACCACCTTTTTACTAAATCTTCAGCTTTTATTTTACTTAATCCATATGGATCTTGTGCATGTAGTGGATGATTTTCACTTATATTAATCCCCGATTCTTGACCATACACAGCAACACTACTTATAAAAACAAATTCTTTTGGAAGGCCAGATCTTTCTAACCCTTTTAAAAGATTTGACGTTCCCTCATAATTAACATCATGAAACTCTTTCTTTTCCTCTAGCGTCGTAGGGATACTGTGAGCCTTACCTGCAGCATGAATAATAACTTTAAAAATATTTTTGAAATCAGGAATTTCGTTTTCTAAAAACACTCTATAGTCCCCAGATTTTCTCGACAATGTAAACACAAAATCATTTACTGAAACTTCTTTTAGAATTGATTTCCCTAAAAAGCCATTCGCTCCTGTTAAAAGTATACTCATTCTAATAAAAACTCTTTAACCAACCCCATTTATTAAAATATATAAAGGCGCTTTCAATAGTGATCCATTTAAATTTTAGTTTCTTGTGTGTAAGTTTTCCAAAATGATGAAAAACATGACATTCAGGATAATAGGCCGTTTCCGATATTTGAAGAAACCTTCTTGTTAAATCTGCATCTTCTAAATACATAAAGATTTTATCATCAAAAAAACCTACTTTTTGCAGAGTTTTTGTTCTTAAGAACATAAAACAACCAGATAAATAAGGTACATTATATATTATCTCATTATAATCTTTATCCTTATATTCATATTTATCCATTCTTTTGTGAAAAAGTTTCTTCAGAAAAAATGGCATAAATCCTCTAGCAAACAAATCAAAAAAAGTAGGATTTGTCTTGCATAAATACTGCAATTTGCCATCTGGATAAGTAACTTTTGGCATTACATGACCAATTTTAGTATTCAAGTCCATAAAGCTACTAAGTTTTTCTAAAGTTCCTTCACAAAAGTATATATCTGGGTTTAAAACTAAATGATAATCAGAACCTAAATCAAAGGCTTTTTGAATTGCTATGTTATGAGAAGCTCCAAATCCAGGATTTGATGGATTATGAAAATACTCAATCCTAGGATCTGAAGCTAGTACTTTTAACTTATCTGTTTCTGAGTTATCAATCAAATATAATCTAACATTCAAATTGGTGGCAAGAAACGAACAGATTGCTTCTTCTAACATATTAATATCATTATTATATAAAACGATACAAGAAGTTATTATTGTTTTCAAAATAAAAAATTAATTAACTTTAAATAAATTACTAATCATAATATCATTTAGTTTATAAATCATCTTTTTCTCATACTGAGATAAAAATGCAGTATCAACAACAAAATTATTTGATAAAGCTTTTTGCAATGCCTCCAAAAGCTCTTCTTTATTTCCTAATTCAAAAAAAAATATGTTATTTGTCTCAAACTCCAAAAACGCTGGTATTTTTGAGGCAACAACAAAAGTTCCGCTCCTTATCGACTCCAAAACTGGTAAACCAAAACCTTCATATGTAGACGGAAATACAAAAGCAATCGTCGTTTTATATAAAGCACTTAAATCTTCATCTGTAATAATTCCAGTTGCAATAACATTATTAGAGTTTTGATGTCCTTTCCCCGCCAAAACTAAAGGAGGCAAACCAGGTGTAGTATTAAAAATCTCAATTAAAAAATTAATATTTTTATGAGGTCTATTATTTCCACAATAAAAGTAAAATCCTCTATCCAAAAGATCATATTTTCTTAAAACAGATAAATCATTACTTACAGCAATACTTGAATCTTCAGGTATATGAAAAGAGTTAAAACCAAAGGTATCAAAGACATCTTTCTTTGTAGTTTCTGATACTGAAACAATTAAATCTGCATTTAGCAATGTTTTCTTTACGATAAAATCAAAATAATATATTTTAAACTTATTTAAAATCAGATTATTTCCAAAAAAGTCCTTTACGAATCGATACATTAAATCATGAACAGTTACTACAACTTTAACTTTATTATTTTTTTTATAAAATCCAGAATAAAAAGGAATATGAAACAAGTCCAGTTTCAAATTATTTAAAAATTTTGAAAAGAAAAAAAAATGAAATATATTATAAGGTTTAAGTTCAGTATAAACAATACTAGATTTATTAAAAACAAATTTTTTATCGTTAGTAATCAAAAAAACATTTTCGGAACCAAACTTATTTATATAATAATCAATCAAAAATTCTGTATACCTTGATATACCAGTATTTTGAATTTTATTTATAAGCCTGCAATCAATTCCTATTTTCATTTATACTTTATTTTAAATTTTAGGTTCATTTAAAACTTCTCTCTTATCGAGATCAAACTTAAATCTAAATATCAAAACTAATAAGAATTGAAAAATAATTTTTATTAAAAAAAGATCTATTCCATGTCGTAAAAAATGGATAAAATTGAGAGAAATTACAAGTATTCCGTACGCTCCAATTGTTCGAATCATCAGTTTAATAAGAACAAAAACAAAAATCGAATATAAAATTATACCCACAGCAGTAAATTGGGTAACTGATCTAAAAAACATTAATGGATGAAACGCTAAATTATATCCATAAGTATTAATACTATCATTTTCTACCTTTGCCCTCAAAGCATTCAGACCAAAAATAGAAATATCTTTACCCGCAAACTGAATAGATGAAATAACACCTCTAAACTCCATGAGAGAAGAAAAAAGATCAATTTCTGCAAAATCCCCCCTTGAAAGATTTATAACAAAAACAAAAAGAACTGAGACTACTAAGATTAGTCCTAAATGCAAGAATTTAACTTTGAAAGAATGATAATCTGCTAAAAAAATCAAAATAGTCACTAAAGATATAAAATACTGCTTACCCATAAAAAGGACATCAATGATGCAAAAAAGTACAAAAATTGCGATAATAATCTTTTTACTAGATTTAATAAATTTAAGATAAAATAAGATCAATACTATACCCATCCCCTGTAGAAAAGTAGAACTTAATATCCCTAATAAAGCTCCACGTTCTGTACCAATCAACCTTAAAAAAAAACCCAAAAAAAACAAAAAAATCAAATAGGTTATATATATATTATAACCTGCATTCTCACTAAATTTGCCATAAGCATTAAAACTTGGCACTATAATCCTTTTTTTTAATAATGGCGATAAAAAAAAAGCCACTCCGAGAGTTAATACAACTAAATCAAAATACAATTCTGAGTCAACAAAATCACCTATTAAAAAATCACTACCAATAATTTTACTAATTTCAAAAGGTATGATGCCATACATCATCACCAAAAAAAGCAAAAAAAAGTACGTCTTCTTGTACATTAAATTGTTTTATATAATCTTTCAACATCCCTTGCAAATCTAACTTTATCAAAATAACTTGATAAATCTAATAAATTCTCAAGGTCACAGTTTTTATTTATTTTTTCAGCCATTTGTTCTATACTTTTACATATAGAATTTTCAGATACATAATTTTCTACACCAGGCATCTCTAGTATTGCAATCTTTTTATGGTTATTTTTATAAGCTTCAAGAATACTTAAGGGACACCCTTCATAATCTGAGACAAAAATCATTATAGATTTCTCATCTATATAATCTACCCAATTATTTTTAAATCCTAAAAAATTAAACTTTTTATTATTCTCAAATTCTTTATATTCATTTGAATTAAAATCAACATCTGAAAAAATTTTAAAACTATAATCGCAATTATCTAGATCTAATAGTTTTGATAATTCTAATAATCTGTCAATACGTTTTTGCCTAACTATAAATCTACCTACGAAATATAAATTAATCATTTCCAACTATATTTTTAATTACAATAGATTTCTTTACAGCGCTATATTTTAATTGCCATTCATCAATCAATACCCGTTCACTAATTAAAAGTTTATTAAAAAAAGGAATTAACTTGTGATGAAATCTGTCTTGCATTATTTTTAACTCAGGAAATGGCACATAATCAATCAATTTAAATAATATCATTTTTAATAGTATTTTTTCCAACAAAAAACCATATGGACTTCCTGCTATAATTATAATAGTCACATGACGTTTTCTAAACCTAATCTTTAATAATGTTTTTAATAAAACTAAAAGATTATGATAGCCAAAAATTTGGTTTTCATACGTAAATTTTGAAATTAATTTTTCATTTAATATACAATTGACTTTATAAGGTGCTTTTTCTAAAATTTTTAATGCCATTTTTTCGTGACCACTAAAAACGGTAGATGGGAA
>NZ_MUHH01000042.1:93954-94520 GCF_002217475.1 Flavobacterium tructae | reverse complement strand
GATTATTATGAAACGAAGCTATAGATTATATTTTTATAAAACAAGAAAAATGAATAAAAATGTGCTCGAACACATTAATTTTATGTTCTCGAGCACATTTTTTTAATTGAAACACTTTTTTTTACTTAAATTTGTGAGATTATAACGAATATGAATGATAGAAATAATGTTTCTTGTTTTAATGTATTTTTTGATAAAATCGCATTGTGTTGATATATTGAATGTGTTATTGTTAAAATAATGGTTAATCGTCTGCTTTGTTCCTTGTTTGTTAAAGACGTAAAATCTGTTTCTATTTTAATTTAAGTTAAAAAAGACAGTATTTTATTTTATTAAATTTTAACCTACATTCATGATTCAAAAAAAAATAAAAGGAGATTAGAATTGAAGCAACTTTTCAGACTTTGAAATGTTAAAAAATTAACAAAATAAAAAATAAATAGTAGTGAAAGAATATCAGGTAGTTTTACAAGATAAAAGTCAGGAAAAAGAAGAGCAAAATCCTATGGTACCATTTTGGGAAAACGCAAATTGCTTAACTGATTTTTGCTCGCCATGGAAAAGTG
>NZ_MUHH01000042.1:0-93942 GCF_002217475.1 Flavobacterium tructae | reverse complement strand
TCTTTTTTAATTTCAGAGTTTTTGATACCGGGATTTATATCGATCAAAAAGACGATAGTTTTGATAGTATTGGAAATTCAGATCGTGTAGAATTGTTTTTTAGAACCAGCGAATCCTTAGATCCTTATTATTGTCTGGAAATGGATACCGCCGGGCGTTTAATGGATTTTAGAGCGCGTCCTAACAAGGAATTTGATTTTGACTGGAAATGGCCTAAAACCGATTTTGAGATTAAAACCTCAAAAGATGAAATTTCTTTTACAGTTGAAGGACGAATCAGTATAAAATCCTTAAAAGAATTGAATTTAATACACAACAACACTATAGAAGCAGGTGTTTTTAGAGCTAAGTTTTTGGAGAATGAAAAGCGACAGTATGAACCCACCTGGATTTCCTGGGTGAATCCTGATACCGAAACTCCTAATTTTCATATTGCTTCTTCTTTTGGGAAATTTATTTTGATGGAGTAGAGGTTTACAGGACTAAATGATTTTTTCGCAAAGATTCGCAAAGTAAGCACAAAGTGGCACAAAGTTTTTTAAAACATTTTTTGTGTATCTCTGTGTAACCTTTGTGTGACTCTGTGGAATTTTTCGACAGTCCATCGTTATTTAAGAAACGTAGAAAGAAGCATTTTCTACATTAATAATATCTATCGGAAGTAAAATCGTTTCCGGAATATCTTTTCGGAACAAAAAGTGTTCAACCAAAGTACTCACCCCTAAATAAGCTTGTCTTTTTTGATTTTGATGAATTAAAAAATGAACCAATCCCTGATTCAGGAAATTCACATTTTTTTCCACTAAATCATAACCGATAATCGCAATCTTTTTATCCTTTACAGTAGACAGTATAGAGGCAATCTGGTACGCTTTTGAGGTCGTGATAAAAATACCTTTCAGATTTGGATTTTCGTCTAAAAACGCAGAAAATTTAGTTTCCACATTTTGATGTTTTAGTTTTAGAGTAGTGAGTGAAAAACCGCTAAGCTTTTTCTCATCAAAGTAACTTTTGAAGCCTTTTTCTTTTTCCTGCATGTGTACCGCATTCTTAAGGCTTTCGTCAATGTGTATGATGGCGATCTGTCCTTCTGTTAAAATCAGATTCATTAGGCTGGCAGCCACACGACCGCTTTTATGCAAATCCTGTCCAACAAAACTTTTTATAGATTCACCTTCAATTTGGTTATTGAATGTGTTTACAATGATGTTTAAATCGTCATATTGCTTTACAATTTCTACCGTTTCTTTGTGAAACAATGGAGCAATTAAAACAGCATCAGGCGATTTTTGGATAATGATATCATGAGCACTTAAGAACGATTTGGTGCTTTCCGGATTAAAGAAGTGTGTTTCGATAATAACACTATACGCTTTAAATTCGGTTTTAGCATCCTGGATTCCATTAATGCAGGGAAGCCAGTACGGGTCAATTTCCGGATCAGGCAGTAAAACACAAATTCTGTAAACTTTGGTGTTCTTTAAATTTCGTGCAATTAAGTTCGGTTCGTAATTAATGACGTTTAAAACTTCATTTATTTTGTCCAGTGCTGTAGGAGAAACTTTTCCTCTGTTATGCAAAACCCTGTCGACAGTCCCTTTCGAAACTCCGGCCATTTTTGCTATATCCTTAATGGTGTACTTTTTATCCATATTGGCAAATATAGAAACTTTGATTTGATTATTTAAAAATCCTGTAAGAATTAATTAGTGTGCTCGAGAACATTTCAATAGTGTGTTCGAGCACATTTTTTTGTTTTTTCTTGTTTTATAAAAATATAATCAATAGTTTCGTAGAATCAAAATCAAAAGAATAAAACCAATTTTTAACCAAATTTCATTGTAATTTATTGTTTTACAGTGTTTTATTATAAAAATTTCAAGTGAAAAAAATTACCTCATTAGCCCCGGGCAGAACCTGTCTCTTTGGAGATCATCAGGATTATTTAGGATTGCCGGTTATCGCCTGTGCAATCGATCGGAATATACAACTAATTGCCGAACAAAATCTGACTCAGACCTTTGTTTTAAATATGATTGATATTAATGAGACCCGTACCATTGATATTGACGCCACTTTCGACAAATTAGAACCCAGAGATTATTTTGCATCCTCCTTACGCGTATTGCGCAGGTACGGCTGTGTGCCAAACGTTGGATACGATATTACGATCACGGGAGATATTCCAATAAACTCCGGAACCTCTAGTTCTTCGGCTTTATTAATGGCATGGATTCGTTTTTTGATCGATGCTTATGGTATTGATCGTGAAGTTACACCTGAGTTTATTTCCAAATTGGGTTACGAATCTGAAGTGTTGGAACACGGAGAGCCGGGAGGAATGATGGACCATTTTAGCATTGGGGTGGGGAATATTGTGTACATCAATACCAAAGATCCCTTTTCGTATAAAGTAATAGGAACGAGCTTGAAAGGCCTGATAACAGGAGTTTCGGGAGTTCCAAAAGAAACAATTGGTTTGTTGGGAGAATTAAAAGGAAATGCTTTAATTTCTATCGATATCGTAAAGCAAAATTTCCCGGATTTTGATCTGCATGCTTCCAAAATAGAAGACCTGGACCGATACAGAAGTTGTTTACCGGACCGATTGATTCCTTTCTTTGAAGCGGCATTAAAAAACTATCATTATACCAAAGAAGCTCTGAAAGAGTTTGAAAAACCGGTTTTGGATCTTAAAAAAATAGGCGGATTGATGAATCAGCATCATGAAGTTTTACGTGATTTATTAAAAATTACTGTACCGCGAATTGATGCTATGGTCAATGCTGCTTTGCGCGCGGGTGCTTACGGAGCAAAAATTGTAGGTTCAGGCGGAGGCGGAAGTATAGTCGTTATCGCAAATCCGGAAAAAGAAGATCTGGTGATCGAAGCCATTCTCGAAGCAGGAGCTCATGAAGCCTATGCCGTAGCTGTTGATCCGGGTGTAAGGGTTATTGAAAATGTTGAGATTTAAGTTGTGAGAGGTGATAGGTGAGTTTTGGGAACCTGAAACCTGAAACCTGAAACCTGAAACTTGAAACTTGAAACATGAAACATGAAACATGAAACCTGAAACAATTCCAGACCTAATAGATTTAAGGAAATTCAAAATGAAAATATATAAATATGCATAACAATTTAGTTATTCTTGCGGGTGGAGCATCCTCGCGCATGAAAAAAGAAGCCATTTCAAACAATTTATCTGCGGAAGAAATTGCGCAGGCAAATGAAAGAAGTAAAGGGTTAATTGGAGTTGGAGCAAGCGGGAGGCCTTTACTGGATTATCTTCTGCTGAACGCTAAAAAAGCAGGTTATAAAAATATCTACATTATTATTGGTGAGCAGGGAGAGCTTTTTAAAGAGTTTTACGGCAGTCAGAATACTAATAACGATTTTCATGGGCTTACTATTTCATTTGCTGTACAATACATTCCCGAAGGCAGAGTGAAGCCCTTTGGTACTGCCGATGCTTTGTTTCAGGCGGTAGAACAGTTTCCGGAATTAAACACACAGCAGTATTCGGTTTGTAACAGTGACAACTTGTATTCGGCAGCAGCTTTACTTGCGCTTAGAGAGACCAACAGTCCAAATGCTTTTATTGCTTACGATCGCGATGCTTTGGAATTTCCTTCCGAAAGGATTTCGCGTTTCGCCATTGCTAAATTAGATCAGAACAATCAGTTGTTGGATATTTTAGAAAAACCTTCAGCCGATGTTTTAGCCGACTATAAAGATGTAGAAGGAAAAATCAGAGTAAGTATGAATGCTTTTAAATTCAACGGAAGCACTTTATATACTCATTTGAAGAATTGTCCCGTTCATCCCGAGCGCGACGAAAAAGAGCTGCCTACAGTGCTGTTAAATGCCGTAAAAGAAAATCCAAATACAACAATAGGTATTCCGTTTTCGGAGCATGTTCCTGATCTGACTGCTAAAGAAGATATTGCTGATGTGAAGGAGTATTTGAAGCAATATTATCCGGTTTTAGACTGGAGTATTTAGGAAAAATTAACAAAATATTGATATCTAATTTACAGATAAGTATAACTTATTAGACTACTTTTGTTTTAAAATTGCAAAAAATACGCACTGAATTGCGGGTAAATTGCGATATATTTGCAAAAAGTGTTGGTGTTATTTTAGAGGAATCAAACAACTAATCTATTAACTA
The DNA here is from genome assembly GCF_002217475.1 of Flavobacterium tructae. Classification (GTDB taxonomy): domain Bacteria; phylum Bacteroidota; class Bacteroidia; order Flavobacteriales; family Flavobacteriaceae; genus Flavobacterium; species Flavobacterium tructae. Next base: position 89,771 of record NZ_MUHH01000042.1, on the reverse strand, counting down.
TCAACCGATAAAATTATGTCAAAAATTGAGACTGCAATACATATAGAAAAGAGGAGTTCAATCATTCCGATGATTATTCTTACCGCATTGTTTTTTATATTGGGATTTGTCACCTGGTTAAACGGACCTTTAATTCCTTTTTTTGAATTAGCGTGCGAGTTGTCTTCTTCTCAGGCCTATTTTGTAACTTTTGCTTTTTATATTGCCTATTTTGTAATGGCAGTTCCATCGTCCTGGGTCATTGAAAAGGTAGGGTATAAAAATGGTATCTCTTTAGGATTATTAATCATTGCAGCCGGAGCATTTATGTTTTATCCGGCCGCCGAAAGCCGAACCTTTTTACTGTTTTTAATTGCTTTGTTTGTGATGGGAACCGGTCTGGCAATTTTGCAGACGGCTTCAAATCCCTATGTAGTAGTAATTGGGCCGAGAGAAAGTGCAGCAGCCAGAATTAGTGTGCTGGGTATCGCCAATAAACTGGCAGGTTTTGTAGCGCCATTGATATTAACGGCATTGGTACTGTCTAACATGCAGGAGTTTACAGCAGATAAGATTGCGGTTTTAGACGCCGTTTCAAAAACAAATGCTTTAAATTCACTTGCATTACAATTGCAAAGACCCTATCTTTATATGGGATTGATTATAATGGTTTTAGCACTTTTGGTAAAACTGTCTCCACTTCCGGAAATTGATTTGGATGAAGAAGGAAATGTAGCACATCTGAGTATTTTTAAGCAAATTAGAAATGCTTTCAGACGCCCGCAATTGGTTTTAGGAGTAATCACTTTGATGCTGTATTTAGCAGCCGAAGTCCTGGCCGGAGATTCTATTGGAGGATTCGGAAAACAATTAGGCGTATATGGAACTGAAGGGAATTTTTATTTAAAACTAACTTCTTTTACCATGTCGGCAATGGTAGTAGGGTATATATTAGGGATCACATTAATTCCAAAATATCTTTCACAAGTAACAGCTTTGAAAGGATCCGGAGTTTTGGGAGTAATTTTAGTGTTGGCAATAGTATTGATTTCGCCAAAAATAATGATTCAGTTACCCGGGATTCCAAACTTACCGGTGGTGATACTTTTAGTAGCATTATTAGGCTTGGCCAACGCGCTTTGCTGGCCGGCTATCTGGCCGATGGCATTAGAGGATTTGGGAGGTTATACTAAAATTGGAAGTGCAATTTTGATCATGGGGATCATCGGAGGAGCAATTTTTCCTTTGTTCTACGGAATGATCACAGAAAATATAAATGCAGCAAATACGACTAATGGTACCGTGGGAGTTTCAAAAAGCGGAAATCAGATTGCTTATTTAATGCTGCTGCCATCCTATTTAATGATCCTTTTTTACGCAGTAAAAGGACATAAATATCGAAAGTGGTAAGATGTAACGAGTAAAATTAAAAAACTATATCATGTTAAAAAGTAAAATCGACAAAGCAACAGGGTTCGAAAAACGTTTCGAAAACATCAATACGGTCGTTTTTGAAAATTCCGGCGATGCATCAAAAGAAGTAGCTCAGGAAATTGCGGCTTTAATTCAATCCAAACAAAAAGAAAACAAACCTTGTATTTTAGGATTAGCAACAGGTTCTTCTCCAAAAGGACTATATGCTGAATTGGTTCGTTTACACAAAGAAGAAGGCTTGAGCTTTAAAAATGTAATTAGTTTTAACCTGGATGAATATTATCCAATGGAACCAAATTCAATCAACAGTTACGTTCGTTTTATGAAAGAATTGCTGTTTGATCATGTCGATATTTTACCTGAAAATTACCATGTTCCGGACGGACTTTTGACCAAAGAGCAAATCGCAGATTATTGCCACGATTATGAGGCAAAGATTGAAGCTCTTGGCGGAATTGATTTGCAGATTCTTGGAATTGGAGGTAACGGACATATTGGTTTCAACGAATCAGGATCGTTGCAAAACTCTAAAACACGTTTAGTGGCTTTAGACCATATTACCAGAGTTGCGGCAAGTAAAGATTTCTTCGGATTGAGTAATACGCCAAGAACAGCTATAACACTTGGAGTAAAAAAGATTATGGAAGCCAAGCAGGTAATTTTACTGGCTTGGGGAGAAGGAAAATCAAATATTGTAAAGAAATCGGTAGAAGATGAAGTAACCAATCGTGTACCGGCTTCCTTCTTACAGGAGCATAACAATGCGGTATTTGTTTTAGACAAAGAAGCTTCTTCAAAACTTACCAGAATCAACAAGCCTTGGTTGGTAGAAAAAGTAGTATGGACGGATAAACTGACTCGTAAGGCTGTTTTAGGATTAGCACTTCAGCTTAAAAAACCAATCTTAATGCTTACCGATGCTGATTATATCGAAAACGGAATGAGCGATTTATTAGCTGATTCAGGTCCTGCATACGATATTAACATTAAAATATTCAACAAACTTCAAAATACAATTACAGGATGGCCGGGTGGTAAGCCAAATGCGGAAGACACCAACCGTCCGGAAAGAGCGGAACCGGCTAAGAAGAGAGTATTGATTTTTAGTCCGCATCCCGATGATGATATCATCAGTATGGGTGGAACTTTTATGCGTTTGCAAGAACAGGGACATGAAGTACACGTGGCGTATCAAACGTCTGGGAATATTGCTGTAGCCGATGATGAAGCTTTGCGTTTTGCAAGATTCGTAATTGATTACAATGAAAAATTTGGAATCAAAAGCGAAGAAGCAGACAATATTTACCAAAAAGCGGCAACTTTCTTAACCAATAAAAAGAACAGCGAAATTGATATTCCTGAAGTTCGTTACATCAAAGGATTAATCAGAAAAGGAGAGGCGAGAGCAACCAGTCATTTTGTAGGTTTAACCGATGATCAGATTCATTTTATGGAATTACCATTCTATGAAACCGGAACCATTGAGAAAAAACCAATCGGAAAAGAAGATATTCAATTGACGATGGATTTAATCGAAAAAATCAAACCACACCAAATTTATGCCGCAGGAGATTTAGCGGATCCACACGGAACACATAAAGTATGTCTGGACGCTATTTTTGAAGCAGTAAAAGCGCTGAAACCAAAATCATTTATGGACGATTGCTGGTTGTGGCTGTACCGTGGAGCATGGCAGGAATGGGGAATTGACGAAGTGGAAATGGCTGTGCCAATGAGCCCTGATCAGGTTTTAGCAAAACGTCACGGAATCTTCAAGCATCAGTCTCAAAAAGACGGTGTTGTTTTCCAGGGAACCGATGCCAGAGAATTTTGGCAAAGAGCCGAAGACCGAAATGCGGAAACAGCTGCGTTATACCAACAATTAGGTTTAGCGACCTATGCCGCGATGGAAGCTTTTGTGAGATGGCATTACTAAAGTTCAAAGGCTCTGAGGTACTAAGATTCTAAGATACTAAGTTTTTATATTCGCCACGACCCGAGCGATAGCGAATAGGCGAAGCAATTCACGAATTAGTTTAAATATAATTCGTGAATTTGTGGCGATTTTTTTTAAGTCACATCGTTTTCGCTAAAATAAAAAGATTAGAAAATCATTTTAATCCTTCTAATCTGTGGCAAAAGAAAATATTAAAAGGTTCTAAGGTTTTAGTTATCAGTCGCAGTTTACACTGTCAGTGACAGTAAGTTTGAAACCGAGACAGAAAAACTGAGACTGAAAACTATTTTTTAATCTGTGGCAAAAGAAAAAAAATAATAATAGCTTTGCGCAACAAGAAGCAAGAGAAGAGAATGAGTCTATATTCTTTCCTCTTGCTTCTTTTTTCTTAAAAAAAAAATGGAATCAGACAAAAAACTTCTCATCAAATTAGCCCATACCAAAATGCCTTTCGGAAAATACGAAGGTTATTTTTTAATTGATTTACCCGAATATTATGTCGTTTGGTATCAAAACAAAGGGTTTCCAAAAGGAGAATTGGGACAACAGTTGCAACTTATATACGAATTAAAGTTAAATGGACTGGAAGAACTGATCCGAAATATCAAAAAACAATATCCGAAACCTATTAAGTAGTTGAGAAATAAGCTGATATTTTAGAATCATCAATGTTTTTAAATTAATAAATACAGAAAAAGTACGTTAATTTAATTGTTGATAACTTAGGTAGGTTAGTTACAGTTTGTGTAAGTCGTTTTCTATTTTTGTCAGAACTAACAACAACAATTTTTTATGGAAAATAATTTACCTTCTTCAAATGCTGGTCAGTCATTAGGTATTATCGCTTTAATTTTTGGTATTATCGGTGTATTAGCAGCATTTATTCCTTGCTTTGGTTTTATTGCAGTTTTATTTGGAATTCTTGCAATTGTATTTGGAGCAATTGCTTTAAATCAGGCAAAAAAAGAAAATGCATCGACTTCTTTACCAAAAGCCGGATTATATTTAGGAATTGCAGCAACAGTTTTTGTTATTATCTGGGTGGCTATTTTTGTTGGTTCAATAGGTTCTCTTGCTTTAGAGCATAAAGATGAAATCAAAAGAGCTTTAGATTCTGTTGAGGTGGAACAAATAAAAACAGATGATTCTTTAGATATAAAAGTACAGGTAGATACTACTACAATTGAGACTACTGTAAAATAATTCCTTGTATAAATGATGGTTTATCAAGGAATTGATTCTTATAAAAAGATAAACGTAATTTTGATCGTCATAATTATGTTTGTCTTTTTTTATTGCTTTTTTCTCCCATATTTAAATTTTGGTTTGCGTTCATCCTGCGAAGGATTGCCGTTGATGTATTGTAAAAGCCGTGGACTCACAAGGGCTTTTTCTGAATTACTTAGGTTTCATTTTCATGAAGCAATTATTTACAATCCATTTAGTATAAAAATCTTTGGATTCTTTTTGTTTCAGCTTACTGCGAGATTTTTTATCAATGGCATCATTTCTTTTTCCATATTTAAAATCGTATTAATCTTTGATATTTCGGTAAGTGTAATTTCTTTTCTTTTTTGTTTTTACAATTTGATACTTCCATACTAGAAAATAATTGCTTTGTATTTTTGAGTTTTACTTATGGATTTTTAGTTAATAGTGGTAAAAAATATTCATTTTGATAAAATAATTGATTGGTAAAGTATTTAAAATAAAATGTGCTTAAAAAATTAAAAATTATCTCATTCCTGAATTGATAAATTGTCTAATTAAATTTGTACTTTTGCCAAGTTTTTTACACAACTACATACAAACAACAACAGAATGAATCAAACAAAATATATTTTTGTTACAGGCGGTGTGACTTCTTCATTAGGAAAAGGAATTATCGCGGCATCTTTAGCAAAATTGTTACAAGGAAGAGGATACCGTACAACTATTCAGAAATTTGATCCGTATATCAATGTGGATCCGGGTACGTTGAATCCATACGAGCACGGAGAATGTTATGTAACAGATGATGGTGCTGAAACAGATTTAGATTTAGGTCATTATGAGCGTTTCTTGAACGTTCCTACTTCTCAGGCCAATAACGTTACTACAGGAAGAGTTTATCTTTCAGTTATTGAAAAAGAAAGAAGAGGAGAGTTTTTAGGAAAAACAGTTCAGGTAGTTCCTCATATTACAAACGAAATCAAAGACAGAATGCAATTGTTGGGTAAATCCGGCGATTATGACATTGTCATTACTGAAATTGGTGGAACCGTTGGTGATATCGAATCATTACCTTATATAGAATCTGTTCGTCAGTTAGTTTGGGAATTGGGTGAAAATAACGGAATCGTTATTCATTTAACATTGGTTCCATATTTAGCTGCAGCGGGTGAGTTGAAAACAAAACCAACACAGCACTCTGTAAAAACATTGATGGAAAGCGGAATCAAAGCAGATATTTTGGTTTGTAGAACTGAGCATGAATTGTCTCAGGAACTGCGTCAGAAGCTGGCTTTGTTCTGTAATGTTAAGAAAGAAGCCGTTATTCAGTCTATTGATGCTTCAACAATATACGAAGTTCCAAATTTAATGCTTGAAGAAGGATTAGATGTAGTGGCTTTGAAAAAATTAGATTTGCCTAAAAAAGCTTCTCCGGATCTTAAAAACTGGAATACGTTTTTGAAAAGACTGAAAAATCCAAAGCATACCGTAAATATTGGTTTGGTTGGAAAATATGTAGAAATGCAGGATTGTTACAAATCTATTTTAGAAGCATTCATACACGCAGGTGCAGCAAACGAAACCAAAGTAAATGTAATTTCGATACATTCAGAACATATTAATGCTGAAAATATTGTAGAAAAATTAGCAGGTCTGGATGGAGTTTTAGTAGCTCCTGGTTTTGGAGAAAGAGGTATCGAAGGAAAAATCGAAGCCGTTCGTTATGTGCGTGAAAACAACATTCCGTTTTTCGGAATTTGTTTAGGAATGCAAATGTCTGTAATCGAATATTCAAGAAATATTCTAGGTTACAAAGAAGCGAATTCTACTGAGATGAACGACAAAACGCCTCATCCTGTGGTGAATTTGATGGAAGAGCAAAAAACAGTGACAGATAAAGGCGGAACCATGCGTTTAGGAGCGTGGAAATGTGATATCAAGCCTGATACGCTGGCGTATAAAATCTACGGTCAGAAAACAATTTCAGAGCGTCACCGTCACCGTTATGAATACAATAATAAATATGCTGACGAATTGCAAAATGCAGGTTTGAAAGCTTCAGGAGTAAACCCGGATACAGGTTTGGTAGAAATTGTAGAACTTGAAAATCATCCGTTTTTCATTGGGGTACAATACCATCCTGAATACAAAAGTACAGTAGCAAATCCACATCCGATTTTTGTAAACTTTGTGGCTGCTGCAGTGAATGCGCATAAAAAATAATAATTAATATTCTGAAAAGTGTAACGTTTGAATCTAATTCAGCACTAATACCTTTTTAACGAATAACTTTTTAAACTGTAATGGAAGAAAAAAAATTTGATCTTAATTCAATCATTGGTTTTGTATTGATATTTGGAATTTTGATTTGGATTATGTACCAAAATCAGCCTTCTGATAAAGAGATTGCTGCTGAAAAAGCCAAAAAAGAACTAATTGCCAAGCAAGAAGCACAAGCGAAAGCGGATAAAACTAAAACAGCTGTTTTACCGGTTGCTGCAGCTGCAACTCCTGGTGATACAGTGCAATTGGCACAATTACAAAAAACATTAGGTGGTTTTGCTTATTCAGCTACACTGCCTTCTGCTAAAGAGGGTTTTACAACTATTGAAAACGAAAAGATTAAACTTAAAATCGCTAACAAAGGTGGTTATATAGTAGAAGCTACGTTGAAAGAGTTCAAAAAGTTTGAAAAAAATTCAGGACAATTAGTTGAATTGATTAAAGACAATAATGCTAATTTAAACATTCAGTTACAAACTGCTGATAACAGAACTTTAAATTCTAAAGATTTGTTTTTTGAACCTACGCTAACTAAAAATGGCGCAGATCAAATTTTAACAATGCGTTTGAAAGCAGGTGCTAATGAATTCTTAGAATACAAATATGTTCTTAAACCAAATGATTATTTAGTTGGTTTTGATGTTCGTTCTCAGGGATTAAACAAAGTTTTAAATACTGGAAAACCATTAGATTTACAGTGGGATTTAAAAACGTACAGAAACGAAAAGAGTATTTCGTATGAAAACCGTTATGCTGAAATTTACTATAATTATAAGGATGGTAAAGAAAGTTATGTAGGTCAGGGCGATCATAAAGAAGAAACACCTGAAAAGGTAGATTATATTGCATTTAAGCAACATTTCTTTGCTACAATTTTACAAACCAATACTTCTTTTGAAAAGTCACAGCTTGTTTCTCAAAACTTAGTAAAAGACGAAAAAATAGATACTGTTTATACAAAACAGTTTAGAGCGAATGTTCCTTTGGCTTTCTCTAATGGAGAAATAGATTATAAAATGAGCTGGTATTTTGGACCGGCAGATTATAAAATTTTAAAATCTTACGATAAGAATTTTGAAAAAATTATTCCATTAGGTTGGGGTATTTTTGGCTGGATTAACCGATTGATTTTTATTCCGTTGTTTGGATTCTTAAGCTCTACAATTGGATTATCATTAGGAATTGCGATTATCATCTTTACGATTATTATTAAATTGGCCATGTCGCCAATTACCTATAAGTCATTCCTGTCTCAGGCTAAAATGAAAGTTTTACGTCCGGAGATTACAGAATTGGGAGAAAAATTCAAAAAAGACCCAATGAAAAAACAACAGGAAACGATGAAACTGTACAACAAAGCAGGAGTAAACCCAATGGCAGGATGTATTCCGGCATTGATTCAGCTTCCTTTTATGTATGCTTCATTCCAGTTCTTCCCTTCAGCTTTTGAGTTAAGACAAAAAGGTTTCCTTTGGGCAGATGATTTGTCTTCTTTTGACTCGGTTGTAAAATTGCCATTCCATATTCCGTTATATGGAGATCATATCAGTTTGTTCCCAATTTTGGCAGCAATTGCGATTTTCTTCTACATGAAAATGACATCCGGAGATCAGCAAATGGCAGCGCCTCAGCAAGAAGGTATGCCGGATATGGCAAAAATGATGAAAATCATGATTTATGTTTCGCCATTAATGATGTTAATTTTCTTCAATAGTTATGGTGCCGGATTAAGTTTGTACAACTTTATTTCGAACTTAATTACAATCGGTATCATGTATGTAATTAAAAATTACATTGTTGATAGTGATAAAATTCACGCTCAGATTCAGGAAAATAAATTAAAAGAGCCTAAAAAGCAAAGTAAGTTTCAACAACGTCTTCAGGAAGTAATGGAACAGCAAGAAGCTGCAAAAGCTCAGAATAAAAAGAAATAATACCAATAAAAAAATCTCGATTCTTCGGGATTTTTTTATATCTGAAATATACTTAATCAAAGTCAGAATCGTTAAAGTTTAAAATAGAATATAAAAGATATGATTTCTAAAAAAATAATAGCCGGATTACTTTTATTAAACACCTTTTTTACAGTAGCGCAAGAGGTCAATAAATCGGATGCTAACGGAAAAAAAGAGGGAGTTTGGAAAGGAATTTATGAAGTTTCTAAACGTCCTCGTTATGAAGGAACTTTTAGTCACGGAAAAGAAACCGGAGTGTTTAAATTCTTTGATGATACTAAAAAAGGAGATGTTGTAGCAACTCGTGATTTTACAGCAAACGATGGAAGTTCCTATACCATTTTTTACGATCAGAATAAAAATAAAGTAAGCGAAGGTAAGGAAATCGGAAAATCACGTGAAGGTGAGTGGAAATACTATCATAAAGCTTCGAAAGCAATTATGACGCTTGAAAAATACAAAGCCGGAAAATTAGAAGGAGCGAGAATCGTGTATTATCCGGATTCTAAAATTGCCGAGGAAATGACTTATAAAGAAGGTTTGAAAGAGGGTGTTTATAAAAAGTACGGGCAAAACGGAATTCTTTTAGAGCAGAGTACTTTTAAAAATAACGAATACAATGGCGATGCTGTTTTTTACGACTCTGATGGAGTCGTAGCTTCTAAAGGAAAATTTACCAGAGGGAAGAAATCCGGGATGTGGCAGTTTTACTTTAAAGGAAAATTAACGAAGGAAGTTAATATGAGTGATCCTAAAAGTAGTTATCAGGCCGATTCAAAACCTAAGACGGAGTAATAATTTGTAATTAGAATGCCTCGGTATTTAGTTTTCCGGATTAATTTGAATTTTACCACTATAGAAGAATGAGAAGAACAAATTCTTAGGACTGGTTCTTTACTTATTGTGTTTATATTGAGTGAATTGGAAATATATCGTTCGAATCTGATGATTTTTTTGTTCTTGTTTTAAAAAAAAAACAATACCTATTGCTGTTTTTTTTAGTTAGTAAACATTTATATTCGATGCTGAATCTTGATTTCGCTAATTCACCTTTTAATTATAGAAGTATCTGGTAAAGCTTCTTCTTCACACAAAAAAAGAAAAAATATATGAAAAAAAACTACATCTTTTTATTACTCTTAGTGTTGACTGTTTTTTTTAGTAATGTGGCCGTATCTCAGACTTCCTTAGGCTCATGCAGCAGTTTTATAAGCAACTTGAAGAAGGAGCTTACGGCCTCTGCCGGAAGAAAGGAAAGCAATAATGTTTTGCTTCAGATTGCGGATTCAAAAAGTTTTAGCGGAAAAATAAACTACAAAGAGTCAAGCATTTCGAGTGAATATTTAATCGGAGAGATTAAAAATGTTTCCGGATCTTCTTTTTACCTTAGGGTAATGGAAAAATCACTTGAAGGACATATTATTCTTAAGAAAACAAATGAAGCATACAAATACTCATCAGATGCTCATGGAAATGCTTATGTATCAAAAGTAGATATTAATTCCTTGATTTGTGTAGATTATGCTACTCTGTCACAAAAGGAAGCAAAAACTGCAAAAAATAGTTCCGCTGCAATTAATGCAGATCTGTTAAAGTTAGAAAGTTTTCCTGGTGGGATAGGATGTATATTATTGGATTTTGATGGACATACGATGCCTGCGGGAAGCCTTTGGAATAATGGAGGAGCAATTTATGCTCTCCCTTCAGGAATGACTGATGCTTTTATACTTCAGGCTTTTGAGGTTGTTGCAGAAGATTTCAGGCCTTTTAATTTAAATATTACAACAAATGAGGCTGTTTTTAATACCTATCCAAAAACAAAAAGAAAACGTGTTGTAATCACTCCCACAGATACTGCAAGTCCTGGAGAAGGAGGTGTAGCTTTTATAGGATCTTTTACATGGGATAATGATGTTCCGGCCTGGTGCTTTAATGTCAATACCGGTAAAGCAGCAGGAGAAACAGCTTCTCATGAGATCGGGCATCTCTTTTCATTAAAACATGATGGACGTACTTCTCCTAGCGAAGGGTATTTTTCAGGGTTAAACGGAACTTCCTGGGGGCCGATCATGGGAACGTCTTTTGTCAGACCCGTTTCGCATTGGAGTAAAGGTGAATATAATAATGCTAATAATACCGAAGATGATGTTGCAATTATTTCGGATAAAAGCTGGGGAATAGGTTACAGAACTGATGATTATGGAAATAATACAGCTTCAGCATTTAATCTGACGCTAAGCAGTAAAGGAGAAATTATTAAAAGAGATGGTGTAATAGAAAAAGAAAGCGATAAAGATTTCTTTAGTTTTACTACTAGCGGAGGAGATGTGAGTATCGAAGCAAATACAGTAAGCAGATGGGGAACTGGTAATCTTCATATTTTGATTCAGTTGTACAATTCGGCAGGTGTCGAAATCGGGCAGTATTGGGACTCCGATCCGTACAATCTAGATGGGTTTATGTTTGCAAATCTTTTGGCTGGTAAGTATTTTATCAGCATTAGTGGGGTTGGTGCAGGAGATAAAACTAATGGCGGGTATTCGGCGTATGGTTCTATCGGAAGTTATTCTATTTCCGGAACTATTCCAAATACTAACCTGAACACCTTGTCGTTTGATAAAAACTTAAACTTTGTGATATATCCTAATCCAAGTAATAAGATTATAACAATTAAGTCAGATCACGATGCGACTTTAAGCCTCATTACGATATTAGGGAAAACTATAACAACATTTAAAGTGAAGGCTAATGTAGAGGATATCCTAAATGTTGAAAATTTATCCAGTGGTATTTATTTTCTTAGCGAAATGAATGAAGGCAAATTAATCACGCATAAATTTGTTAGAAAGTAATAAGTTTTATTTACAACGGCATTGTATAAACTAATCAAAAACTACTGCAATTTTCAAAAATAGGGCTTATCTTTGCAGCCTTGTAAAAACATAAACAATTTAGAATGAAACGTGTAGTTGTTGGACTTTCCGGAGGAGTAGATTCAAGTGTTGCTGCTTATTTATTGCAGCAGCAGGGATATGAAGTTATTGGCCTTTTTATGAAGAACTGGCACGATGATTCGGTTACGATTTCTAATGAATGTCCGTGGTTAGAAGATAGCAATGATGCTTTATTGGTAGCTGAAAAACTCGGTATACCGTTTCAAACTGTTGATTTAAGCGAAGAATACAAAGAAAAAATCGTTGATTATATGTTCAACGAATACGAAAAAGGAAGAACTCCAAATCCTGACGTGCTTTGTAACCGTGAAATCAAGTTTGATGTTTTTATGAAAATCGCTCTAAGTCTTGGAGCCGATTATGTTGCGACCGGACATTACTGCCAAAAAAGCGAAATTGAAGTGGACGGAAAAACGGTTTATCAATTGGTTGCCGGAAATGATGTAAACAAAGATCAGTCGTACTTTTTATGTCAGTTGTCTCAGGAACAATTGTCAAAAGCTTTATTCCCAATTGGAGCATTAACTAAACCTGAAGTTCGTGAAATCGCTGCTGAAATGGAATTGGTTACAGCCGAAAAGAAAGATTCGCAAGGACTTTGTTTTATTGGTAAAGTACGTTTGCCGGAGTTTTTACAGCAAAAACTACAGCCAAAAGAAGGTCTTATTGTTCAAATTGATAAAAACGACCCAATCTATACGATTGAAAAACCGACAGGAATTTCTCTGGAAGACGAATTGAAAATAGAGTCTCAAAAACTGGATTATCTTCCAACGATGGGTAAAGTGATGGGCAAACATCAGGGAGCACATTATTTTACAAACGGACAAAGAAAAGGCTTAAATGTTGGAGGTACTACAGATCCTTTATTTGTAATTGCTACCGATGTTGATACGAATACCATTTATACCGGCTTAACAAGCAATCATCCGGGCTTATTCAAAAACGCATTGTTTGTAGGTAATTCTGAAGTACACTGGGTTCGCGAAGATTTGAAATTGAAGGAAGGACAACAAATGGAAGTGATGGCAAGAATTCGTTACCGTCAGCCATTACAGAAAGCAACCTTGTATCAGTTTGAAAACGGAATGTATGTTCGCTTTGAGGAAGCTCAGTCCGCCATTACCGAAGGTCAGTTTGTGGCCTGGTATTTAGAGAATGAATTAGTTGGTTCGGGAGTAATTTCTTAGCTTTATACTTTTTTACGGAGGTTTCACCTTTAAAAAAGTAATCATGAAGCACTATTTTGTCTTTTTGTTGTTGATTTTTTCTTCCGCGGTGTTTTCGCAGGAAGACGCATGGGTATACTTTAAAAATAAACCCAACGCACAGGCATCTCTTAATGCTCCGCTTACAATTTTGACACAGCGTGCCTTAGACCGGAGAGCCAATCAAAATATTGCGTTAGATCTTACCGATGCACCTGTAGAGGACTCTTATATCAATCAGGTTAGATCGAGTTCGGGAATAACTATTATGGCAAAATCCAAATGGTTAAATGCACTTCATATTAGAGGAACTCAAACTGATATTACAGCACTTACTACACTGCCATTTGTTGATAAAGTGTTTTTCGCCAATAAAAATCTGAATGCAACTTCTAAAAAAGTGGGGGAGAATAAGATAAGTCAGGTAAAAGACAAACTGAAATCAAAAACGGATTATGCCTACGGAACTTCAGCAGGTCAAATAGAAATGCTGAATGGAAAAGTGCTGCACCAACAGAATAAAACCGGTTCGGGAAAAGTAATTGCTGTTTTAGATGCAGGTTTTCCGGGAGTCAATACCGCTTTACCATTTAAGAAATTAATTGATAATAATCAGATTTTAGGAGGATACGATTACGTGAATAGAAATGCCAATTTTTATTCAGGAGACAGCCACGGAACAATGGTACTTTCTACAATGGGCGGTTATAAAGAAAATGCTCTGGTAGGTACTGCTCCTGATGCTTCGTATTATTTATACATCACCGAATATGATCCTACTGAGAATCCGGTTGAAGAATCGTATTGGGTAGAGGCAGCAGAAGAAGCAGACCGTGTAGGAGCTGATATTATTACAACTTCTTTGGGGTATTTTGAATTTGATAATCCAAACTACACGCACACGTATAGCGATATGAACGGGACGACTAACTTTATCTCCCGTGGAGCCGAAATGGCTTTTAATAAAGGAATAATCGTAGTTGCTTCGGCTGGAAATGAAGGAGCTACAACTGAACCTCATATTGGAGGACCTGCGGATGCTGTTTCGGTAATTACAGTAGGTGCTGTAACTTCTTCGAAAGTTAGATCAGGTTTTAGCTCTATAGGACCAAGTTTTGACGGAAGAATTAAACCGGATGTTATGGCACAAGGTACGGCAGCTGTTGTATCTGATACCGGGGGAAATATTACAACCATAAACGGAACTTCGTTTTCTTGTCCGATCATGGCGGGAATGATTGCTTGTTTGTGGCAGGCTTTTCCATCCAAAACGAATAAAGAGATTAGGCAGATGATTCTGCAGTCTTCTGATCGATATACGACACCCAATAATAATTATGGTTACGGAATTCCTAATTTTGGAGCCGCTTTAGGAGTGGTAGACTTCAAGTCTTTGGGAGAAGTTTTTTCTGTTTTTCCAAATCCAACTAAAACAGCGATTTCCTTTTTGTTTGAGAACAGTACCGCTTCTGTTTCTGTGTACTCTGTTCTGGGGCAAAAGCTAATCGAAAAACAAATTACAAATCAAAACCCTATTCTTTCTGTTGAAGGATTAAAAAGCGGATTGTATTTTTATACTTTTGATGCTGATGGTCTTCATAAAACGGGAAAGATAATTAAACAATAACTACATTTTTGAATGAACAGAATTACACAACTTTTTAAGATCAAATATCCAATTATTCAGGGAGGAATGATCTGGAACAGCGGTTATAAATTAGCAGCAGCCGTAAGTAATGCGGGAGGTTTAGGTTTAATTGGAGCAGGTTCTATGTATCCCGAAGTTTTACGTGAACATATTCAGAAATGCCAAAAAGCGACTAGTAAGCCATTTGGAGTTAACATTCCGATGCTGTATCCAAATATCGAAGAAATTATAAATATTGTGGTGGAAGAAGGAGTGAAAATTGTTTTTACTTCCGCCGGAAATCCAAAAACGTGGACTTCATTTTTAAAAGAAAAAGGAATTACAGTCGTACATGTAGTGAGCAGCAGTGTTTTTGCTTTGAAAGCGCAGGAGGCAGGTGTTGATGCTATCGTGGCCGAAGGATTTGAAGCAGGGGGACACAATGGACGTGACGAAACGACAACCTTAACTTTAATCCCGATGGTGAAAGAGAAAGTTCAGATACCACTTATTGCTGCCGGGGGAATTGCAACAGGCAGAGGAATGCTTGCTGCAATGGTTTTAGGAGCCGATGGAGTTCAGGTGGGAAGCCGTTTTGCCGCTTCGATCGAATCTTCGGCACATGATAATTTTAAAGAAACGATCGTTAAGGTTAGAGAAGGAGATACACAACTGACTTTAAAAGAACTGGCGCCTGTTCGATTGGTTAAGAACAAATTTTATCAGGACGTTCAGGAATTGTATGAAAAATGTCCTTCGAAAGAGGATTTGGTGCAGCTTTTAGGAAGAGCAAGAGCTAAAAAAGGAATGTTTGAAGGAGATCTTGAAGAGGGAGAACTTGAAATAGGTCAAATCGCAGGATTAATTCATGAAATTTTACCGGTAGAGCAAATTGTTCAACAAATGATGTCCGATTTTGAAGCTGCCTGCCAGGAAAAGGCTAAATTTGAGTTCTAAATTACCCCCAAGAAATACAATATGAATCCTACACGCACTTTTATACTTTTACTTTTTTTCGGACTTGGTTTACAGCAAACTTTTAGTCAGTCTTACCAGTTTAAAACATCTGGTTTTAGTGTTTTGGAAAAAAATGAAAAAGGGAAATGGGGTGAATGGTCCAATCTTGATTTGGTTAACCTTTCGGTAATTCTGGATACCAATAAACACAGAATTGTGGTTTACTCGCAGGAAATACAGCTTTTTAGTATTTTGGATTACATTGAGAGAGAAGAAAATGATACCGATATTGTTTATTCTTTTATGTGCAAAGACAATGACGGCAAAGCCTGTAAGTTATCTATCATCACGCGAAAAAAACAGGATTTCCGCAAACAGCTTTATATCAACTACGACGATCATATTATTGTGTATAATATGGTTAGTGTGTAGTTTGAGATTCTGAGTTGCTAAGGTTCTAAGTTAGTATACTTTCTTAGAGTCTTAACAGCTCATAGCTTTAGTATCTTTTATTAAATCCGACAAGTTTTTGAAACCTTTCGGATTTAGTATAATAATGAAGTAATTACGCTTCTTAGAACCTTAGCAACTCAGAATCTTAGTATCTTTTATTAAGAATCAATATCCTTAATAAACTCATCATATTCCAGATAAAACATTTCCAGAGCGTGCATTTTTTCATTAAAGAAATCAAAAATAGCATCCCAGTTATTGCGGTTACTAAAACCAACACCTGGTTTCTCAACCCAAATTCTGCTGATTGTTTTGCCGCTTTCAAGCGTGTAGTTTTTTTCGAAAACCAAATCTTTAATGAATTCTTCCTCCAGAATATTTTTTAATGCTTCAATTTTTTCAAAGTAAGCATTTCGTTTTTCATCACTTCTTTGTTCGATATCAATTAGAACCTGTGCTTTTTTATTGTCTACATAAAATTTAAAGGAAAAATCTTTAATTTTGGTATCATAAAGTACCCATTTGCGAGGGTATTTTTCGGCGAATGCCACCCAGAATTCTCTTTTTATCTTTTGTGATTCTTCTTTACTGTACATTTTTAAGACTTGATTTTAGAAAACTTGTAGAACCGCGTTTTCTGGACTATATTTATATTTTATTTAAAAGTACAAAAATAAACTTTGCTTATGGATTTTCAAGACTTTTTGCAATATGTTCCTAATTTAATTCCGGCAGTATTACCGGCGGAGTTGGCTCATATTAAAATGGCACCAAAAGAACGCCTCGAAGCCTTGAAGAATCTTGATTTGAAAGATAAAAATCCGCGTATCGCAGCGGTCATGATGTTGTTTTATCCAAAAAACAATAAAACACATCTCGTATTGATTGTCCGGAATGCGTATAATGGAGTTCATTCGTCTCAAATTGCATTTCCCGGAGGAAAATACGAAACGACTGATGCAAATTATGAAGAGACTGCTTTGCGTGAAACACAGGAAGAAATAGGCGTTGCACCTGAAAAAATAGAGCTAATCAAACATTTTACGCCTATGTATATTCCGCCAAGCAACTTCTTAGTGCATCCTTTTTTAGGCATTTCCAAAGAAGAGCTTTTATTTTATCCGGATATCAGAGAAGTAGCGAGTATTATAGAATTACCCCTCTCCGTTTTTTTGAATGACGAAATTGTTATTGAAGTCACATTATCAACTTCTTATGCAAATAATGCTTTAGTTCCCGCATTTAACATACAAAATCATATTGTTTGGGGAGCAACTGCCATGATATTGAGTGAACTGAGAGATGTTTTAAAAACGACTTTTGGCGAAAAAGTATAAAGTATAAAAATTAACAATTTGATATTCATAGTACTACCGGTTTGTTTTAGAAATTGTTTTAAAGGATCGGTAAAAGAATAATTTTTGTAAGTTTGCGTCCTAATAAAATAATACAATTGACAGCTATGGGATTGTTTAAACGAAATCCTTTCGGACATATATTATTCATCAAGAAATGGTTGATCCGTATTTTGGGAGCCATGACTCACCGAAGATATAGAGGTTTTAACGAATTGCAGATCGAAGGATCGGAAATTATTAAAACGCTGCCGGATACAAATGTTTTGTTTATATCGAATCACCAAACCTATTTTGCTGATGTTGTGGCGATGTTTCATGTGTTTAACGCAAGTTTAAGCGGACGTCAGGATACTATTAAGAATATCGGATATTTGTGGCAGCCCAAAATGAATATTTATTATGTTGCTGCCAAAGAAACCATGCAGGCCGGATTATTGCCAAGAATTTTGGCTTACGTTGGAGCGATTACAGTAGAAAGAACCTGGCGTGCAAAAGGTGTTGATGTTACCGAAAAGCGTGATGTTAACCCAAACGATACAGAAAATATCAGAATTGCACTCGAAGATGGCTGGGTAATTACATTTCCGCAAGGTACAACCAAGTCATTTAAACCTGTTCGTAAAGGAACGGCACATATCATCAAACAGCACAAACCTGTAGTAATTCCAATTGTTATTGACGGTTTCCGTCGTTCTTTTGATAAAAAAGGACTACGAATGAAAAAGAAAGGAATTTTACAGTCTTTCATCATCAAAGAACCTCTTGAAATTGATTATGAAAACGATACCATCGAAGAAATTGTTGAAAAAGTAGAATATGCAATCGAACAACATCCTTCCTTTTTAAAAGTTATTCCGGCAGAAGAAATCAAAGTACAGGAAGAGCTTAATAAAATGAGAAGATGGGATTACTAGTTATTTTAGATTTCTGATTTTAGATTGTTTTTTTTGTTTCAGGGTTCAAAGTTTCAAGTTTCAAGTTTCAAGTTTCAAAATAAACTTAAGAACTTGGTTTCTTAGAGCCTTAGTGCCTTAGTTTCTTAGCACCTCTTATCAGAAATCAATTTTCTTAAGCTCCTTATAATTTGCATATAACCTGCGTAACAGTGTTCCGTAAAGTAATCTGTAAATCCCCCAGAAGATTCCGAAAAGAACCAGCACAAGCAATACCAATGCGCCGATTGAGAACAGCATTGCTTTTCCATTTAAGGCTAATTTTTCTCTAATAATTGCCATATCCGGATTGTAAACATATCCGATGAAAAAGCTGAGTATAGACGAAACCACAAGCATACCTAAATTGTACCAAACATAATACTGAACCGTTTTTCGGGTTTTTAATATACTGCTCATTAACAGTTTGGTAGAAACAGTAGTGGTGATGGTTTTATAGTTTTTATAGAAAAAGTAGATAAAAACAAAAATTACGATATAATTAAAATACAATAAAATATCCATTACCAGAATGATCTCAGGATGATTCATTTTCTTTAGATCAGCATCTACATTTGAAAAGTAGTTCGAGATGGTCCAAAACAGTACTTCCAAAATGCTGATAATTAAAATCCACTTCACGATGGAAGACGATTTTTTGTGAATCATTTTGTAGATTTCCTTTTCTGATATTTGTTCAAAAGAATCCGAGTTCTTTTTCCAGTCTTTTTTTAATAAATCCAGTTCTTTCATAATAATTTTTAAGGATTTAGTATTTTTTTAAGTTTCCCTTTAATTCTGTTCATTTTCACACGAGCATTCACTTCGCTGATTCCTAAGGTTTCTGCTATTTCTTGATAATCTTTGTCTTCTAAATACATAAAAACTAATGCTTTTTCGATGTCATTAAGCTGATAAACTGCTTTGTACA
The DNA here is from genome assembly GCF_002217475.1 of Flavobacterium tructae. Classification (GTDB taxonomy): domain Bacteria; phylum Bacteroidota; class Bacteroidia; order Flavobacteriales; family Flavobacteriaceae; genus Flavobacterium; species Flavobacterium tructae. The sequence goes on along the minus strand of NZ_MUHH01000042.1, from coordinate 70,531 downwards.
TCAATTTAATCTGTTCTTCTTCTTCATAATTGTAATCAACATCTTTTATAAAATGCTGATGACTTTCATATTCTACGGTTGATACGGTTCGTTTAGTTTTTCGGTATAAGGTAATAGCGGTGTTTAAGGCAACTCGATACGTCCAGGTCGAAAATTTGCTGTCGCCTCTAAATTTTGGATACGCTTTCCAGAGCTGTATAGTGATTTCCTGAAACAAATCTTTGTGAGCATCTTCGCCGGCAGTATATAATCTACATATTTTGTGGATTATATTCTGATTTGCCTGCAATTGCGTAACAAATGACTGTTCTAGATTTTCGCTCATAAATTTATTAGTAGTGTTGAAATCTATTTTGTTACAAGGTACTGTTTATTTTTTTTTGCTTGCCACAGATTATAAAGATTTAAATAGATTTTTGTCATAAATCTGAGGTCAGGGTTATTTACTATTATTTATTTCAACTAAAAGCATCTGAAGGAAATCTTTTTAATTCCTAATAATCTGTGGCTAAAAACCCCAGTGTAATTTCCAGTGATTTTTTACAATTCTCTGGTCTTATAATAATTCACCATCAAGTCTACAAATTTACTATAACTCTCCAAGCCGTCTTTCTGATGATTTATTTTTAAAAAATTATCATAGAAAACATGAAAGCCTTTATCAATAAAAGTATCATATTGTTTCCAGAAATCCTGGCTTTCCTGATAGTTTTTTAGAATTCCCGGATGGATTTGTTTTTTTAATTGTTTAAAAATAGTTTCATTTTTAACCTGCCAGATGCCTAAACAATAGCGTAGCGCAAAGCTGTAACCGGAATATTTATAGTACAAATTATCATTTTTAACCGAAGCCAGAACCCCAATAAAATTGCACTCACTTTCGCTGGCAAACCCCATTTGATGCGCCATTTCATGACAGGTCGTTACGGGAAAATTATACATAGGTAATAAATCATTGACCTGTGCTTCATTAGTGAACGGATTAAGATAACCTCCAAAGCCCATATAAGTTAATGGCAGACTAAAGAGCGATTTTTTAACGCTCGGAATCTCGTAGCTGAAATAATGGTATTCTTTTGCCAGATTTTCATATCCGTTTAAGTTCATTCTAAAAGCTTCATTTTGAGTGTATGGAAAGACAATTTTAGCGCTGTCGTTTTTAGTTATAAGAAGTTGAATCTCATTCGTTTTTAAGATTAATTTCTTTGTAAAAACTAATAAGTTGGCATCACTATATTCCTTTGTGATTTGCATTTTTTCAAATAGAGGTTCGCGATAATAATTGAAGGCCCAAAGGAGATGGAAAAAAAAGTAAAAAATGGAAATTTTACTCAGCATCGTTAAAACATGATCTTTCCAATTTGTTTTCCATGTTTTTCTAATCTTCCAAAACCAGCTTATCGCTGATAAAATTAAAATAGCATAAATGCAATCGCCTACAGAGAATGAAACTTTACCTAAAAGTGTTCTGGAAAAATGTGAAATTCTAATGTATAAGTTGTTGCTGTAGAGCCCTTCTACAAAATCAGGAAAAAAGGGGAGGATTTTTAAGAGGATAATCTGAACAACAAGAAATAGGGGTAAGATGTATTTCGATTTCACAATTTTAGTTTTGAATTACGTAAATATAAATACAATATTAGAACTAAAAAAGAGACGTTTTGTGGAATTTGTTTTTAAGTCATCAGATTAATGCTAATTCGTGAAATTTGTGACGAAAAAAGCATTTAAACTTTGTAACTTTGGGGCACTTAATTGTTAAACTACAAACAAAAATATAATGAGTCAGGAAATTAGAAATCTGGAACCAAAGGCACTATGGAATAAGTTTGCCGATTTAAATGCCGTTCCACGTCCGTCAAAAAAAGAAGAGCGTGTAATTGAATTTATGAAAGACTTTGGAAACAGCTTAGGTTTAGAAACTTTTGAAGACGAAATCCGAAATGTAATCATCAGAAAACCGGCAACTCCGGGAATGGAAAATCGCAAAGCAATTGTAATGCAGGGACATTTGGATATGGTGCACCAAAAAAATGCAGATACTGTTTTTGATTTTGATACTCAAGGAATCGATATGTATGTTGATGGTGACTGGGTTCGTGCGCGTGGTACAACACTTGGTGCGGATAATGGATTGGGAGTAGCGACAATTATGGCAATTTTGGAAAGCAAAGATATTCCGCATCCGGCTATAGAAGCTTTGTTTACAATTGATGAGGAAACCGGAATGACCGGAGCCCTGAATCTTAAAGGAGGTATTTTGCAAGGACAGATTCTTTTGAATTTAGATACAGAAGAAGATGATGAGATTGATATTGGTTGTGCAGGAGGAATTGATGTAACCGCTACAAGAACTTATAATGAAGAAGAGGTTCCGGAAGGATCAGTTGGACATATTATTACCGTAAAAGGGCTTAATGGAGGTCACTCAGGTATGGATATTAATAAAGGATTAGGGAACGCAAATAAGATCATGAACCGTTTGCTGTTTGATGCTTTTGAAAATTTCGGACTGCAGGTAGCGGAGATTAATGGAGGAAGTTTAAGAAATGCAATTCCGAGAGAAAGTGTCGCCAAAGTAATTATTTCTGAAATGTTTGATGAGGCGTATATTTTTGATATGCAGGAAATCATCAATGACATTAAGGCGGAGTACAAAACGACCGAACCTAACTTATCTATTGAAATCGTAAAATGCGACTTACCGGAGAAAGTAATGGATTTAGGGGTGCAGGAAGGTATTATTCGTTCTATTTATGCGGCTCATAACGGAGTATACAGAATGAGTGCCGATATGGAAAATTTAGTTGAAACATCAAATAACATTGCGAGAGTAATTGTGAAAGATGGCGAAATAACTATCGGATGTTTAACACGTTCTTCTGTTGAGACTTCAAAATTTGACTTGGCTAATGCTTTGCGTTCTGCTTTTGAATTGGTAGGTTGTGAAGTGGAGCTTTCGGGTTCTTACCCTGGTTGGACACCAAACGTAAATTCGGAGATCTTAGATACTTTGGTTGGAATTTATGAGAAACAAAATAACGAGAAACCAAAAGTAGTAGCTTGTCATGCAGGTCTGGAGTGCGGAATTTTAGGAACAAACTATCCGGATATGGATATGATTTCTTTTGGTCCGACTATTCACGGGGCGCATTCTCCTGATGAGAGAGCGAGCATTTCATCAGCTCAGAAATACTGGAAATTTGTATTGGAAATCCTTTCGAACATTCCTGTTAAATAATAACATTCAGTCTCAGTTTGCAGTTTACAGTTGTAGTATTCAGTTTTAAGAAACTGCAAACTGCGACTGTAAACTGAAAACTAATTCTGCTGATATACTTCAACGGAATCTTTGGCAAGTCTTTCTTTTAGCCATAGTTTTATTTTTTGTTTAGTATCTGAATCAATTTTTTTCTTGCTTTGAAAAAGAACTACAGGGATTATTTTCGATTTATTAGGCTCTTCTTCAATATTGTAATTACCAATTTTTAAAGACGTAACAGCGGGAAAAAGTATTTTTGCTTCGTTATTAATCTGAGTAGTATTGAATTGATATTGTTCTAGTTGATTTCGAAGACTATTGATCAAGATGTCTTTTTGATCGACTACAGTTTGATTGTTGTTGATCTGATTCATAATATCCTTTCTTAAATTAACGGTATCTTGTCTGATAATCAATTTAGTATTGGGAAGATCATACTCAGTTAATTTTTTATTAAGATTGATAATTTCCCCATCATTAAATTTTTTGGCTAAAAAAGCCAGCTCAATTCTTCTGGGGGTAGTATTGTATTTGATTTTTTTATAGATAATAGGATAGTCCTTATCGAGGAATTCCTTTTGTATAAAAATTTCGGTTCTGGAAGTGTAGCTTTTTTGAATATACAATTGATAGGCAAAATAGATACTAGGCACAATTAATAGTGAAATGAGCAGTGTAATCCCATACTTTACTCTCTTTTGCTGTTGTAGATCCAGTTGTTTTGTAACGGGGTAATTTAAGAATTTTACGATCACAAAAGTGGCAATACAAATGAATACACAGTTGATCGTGTAGAGATAAAGGGCGCCAAAAAAGTACGCATAATTTCCAAGTGCCAGTCCGTAGCCTGCAGTACAGAGTGGAGGCATAAGAGCAGTTGCAATCGCTACACCCGGAATTGGGTTTCCTTTTTCTACTCTGGTCACAGCAATTACGCCTACTAAACCGCCAAAAAAGGCAATAAGTATGTCATAGATATTTGGAGAAGTCCTTGCCAGTAATTCGGATTGCGCTTCTTTAAACGGACTAATATAGAAATAAATAGCCGAAGTGCTTAAACTTACCACTGTTGCGATCAGCAGGTTTTTCATGGACTTTTTCAGAAGTTCAAAATCGTACATTCCTAAACCAAAACCGGCACCAACAATAGGTCCCATTAAAGGCGAAATAAGCATGGCGCCAATGATAACCGCTGTAGAGTTAACATTTAGTCCTACAGAGGCAATAATAATGGCACAGGCAAGAATCCAAATGTTTGATCCTCTAAAAGAAACCGCGCCGGTTATGTTTTCGATTACCGATTTTTTATTTTCTTCTCCTTTCTGAAGATCGATAAAATTTAAAATTTTCTGGGTAATATCTGTCATGGTCTTTACGGTATTATTTTATTTAAACTGGATTTTCAAGAGTAGTAGGATGTCTAATTTAGTCAAAAAAAATGTCAAACGCTACATTTATTAGCCTAAGTCTTGAAATGTATAATAAGGTTGCGATCTTGTTGTTTCAAAAAAGAGATAAAAAAATCCCCAACCTTGAAGATTGAAGATTTGTATATTTTTATTGGTTTGCAATGTTATTTTAAAAAATTGCCATCGATTATTAATAGCTCAACTCTATCAGTAGTTATAGAACGATGAGAGCTTGCGTTATCTGAAACAACATAAGTCATCCCTTTAGAAAGTTTAAATTTTTCTCCGTTCTGTAGCTCACTAATTAATTCTCCTTCCAGACAATGTACTATATGTCCCTTTTGACACCAATGATCGGCAGTATAATTTTCAGAATATGTAACTCTCCGAATGCGTAACCCTTCTAATTGTAATGTCTGCCAGTATGCTGTTCCGGTTTCTCCGTTATGTTCTGTTTTAGGAATTAAGCTCCAGTCTATATTTTGATAAGGTATTATAGGCATGGTTTTTAGTTTTATTTGTTTGATAATGTGATGTAAAGGAATAAAAAAATCCCCAATTTTAAAAAATGAGGATTTGGTATATTTTAAGCTAAGAGTAATTTTCTAATTCCTTTTTAATACTTTATATTGTTCGTAACATCCGCTAATGGCATCCATAATCTGCAAATCATTTGCTGTTTGTATAAAGGAATCGGAGTAGTTACAACGTTGCAGTATATCTGGGATTTCGTCTTTGCTGATTCCTAAAAGTACAGAGACAGTTTCACGGTCAAATTTTGATTCTAACAGGTTGCGAACCGTATCGTCCTTTCGCATTTCCTTAAGTTTCTTGAGCTCTTTTGCATTTTTACCAAAGAAATTGTAGAGCATGTCGGCGGGGTTGAAAATAGAACCCAATACTTTACCAAAAGCGTTTGGTGAATATTCACCAGCTTCATATCCTTGTGTAAGACCGGAAATGCTATAACGGTAATTTTCTTTGGTTGGAATTAATTTTGAATCGACTTCAAGGTAACCGGTTAAATTAAAAGGAGCAATAATTACTTCTTCTAGTGCAATTGCTTTTTCGGTAAGCTGAATTCGGGTTACTTTATTTTTAATCCAGTCATTGGTTACTCTGACCCTTAAAGATTGAAAACCTAAAATCGAGAAGTGAATAGTATCGTTGAGCTGAACATCAATTTCAAAATACCCTTTAGCATCAGATTTTGCACCACGTACTTTGTTTGTGTTGATGATATTTACATTAGAAAGAGGTTGTTTACTATTGTCGTTGATAATGTAGCCTGAAACTCTTTGCGGGACGGCAGACTCAGTGTCTTGCGCGAAACCGACGGCTGATAATAGTGTAAAAAAGAAAACTGCGAAATATTTCATATCCTGATTTAAAGTTCTAAAAGTAGTAAATCACGATTAAATATTTTGCAGTCTTCGAATATAATTATAAGAAAATTAACAAAGGCAACAGTGTAGCTTTTAGTATTTAAATAAAAAGTGAGAAGGAAGTTTGAATTACATTGTTAGGGATGACAAAACTCATTTGTAGAGGGGGAGATTTGAATAAAAAAAAAATCCCAAATTCCAATTATGTTCGGAATTTGGGATTTTGTATTTTAAGATATTAAAGTATTAATCTCTTCTTGGTCTTCTTGGTCTTGAAGAATCACCAAAGCTCTCAGAACGTCTTGGAGCTCTGTCTGAACTTCCTTCGCTTCTTGGAGCTGAGCTTCTGAAACCACCTTCTCTTCTTGGTGAAGAACCTCTTTCACTTCTGAAACCACCTTCTCTTGGAGCAGAGTTTCTGTCGCTTCTGAATCCGCCACTTGAACCTTCACGTCTTGGAGCAAAGTTTCCTTCTCTTCTTGATCCGGAATTTCTTCCGCCACCACGATTGTTATGGTCACGTCTTCCGCCACCGTCATTTTTAGAAATTTCAACATTAATACGACGTCCTTCTAATTGTACGTTGTTTAATACTTCCATTACTTTTTCTGTATGCTCAGGATCAGTGTTGAAGAAAGAGAAACCTTCTTTTACGTCTACTTTGAAAACGTCATCACGACCTAAGTCTAATGTTTCTTTCAGGTAATCTTTAAGTGACATCCAGTCGAAGTTGTCTCTTGAGCCGATGTTTACAAAATAACGAACTGCTCCGTTGTTGTTGAATTCTCTTGGTTCAGAATCGTTTCTTTCGCGTCTTTCACCTGATTGAGTTGAAATATCTCTGTTCTTTTTGTAATAAGCGATGAAACGGTTAAATTCTACCGATACCATTTTCTTAATCAATTCTTCTTTAGATAAACCTTCAAGAACATTGTTGATTGCTGGTAAGTAGTTGTCAATTTCGTGATCAACTTCAGTATCTTTAATTTTGTTTGCTAAGTGTAACAATTGAATTTCGCAGATTTCGATTCCGGATGGAATTGGTTTTTCTTCGAATTTTTGTTTGATGATTCTTTCGATAGAAGAAATTTTACGCAACTCACTTTTTGTAACAATTACAATAGAAGTTCCTAATTTTCCTGCTCTACCGGTACGACCTGAACGGTGGTTGTACGTTTCGATTTCATCAGGTAATTGGTAGTTTACAACGTGTGTTACGTTATCAACATCAATTCCACGTGCAGCAACGTCAGTAGCAACAAGCATCTGAATTTGTCTTCCACGGAACGATTTCATTACCCCGTCACGTTGTGCCTGAGATAAATCTCCGTGCAACGCAGCAGCGCTATATCCATCTTCAATTAATTTTTCGGCTACAGCCTGAGTATCTCTTTTAGTACGACAGAAAACCACAGAGAAAATGTCCGGGTTAGCATCGGCTAAACGTTTTAAGGCTTCGTAACGGTCACGTGCATTTACTAAGTAAAATTCGTGAGAAACCGTTGCAGAACCTGAATTTTTAGTTCCAACTGTGATTTCTAATGGTTCGCTCATGAATTGTTTTGCAATTCTGGCAACCTCTTGCGGCATTGTTGCAGAGAACAACCATGTACTTTTTTCGTCCGGAGTATCTGATAAAATAGAGCAGATATCGTCATAAAATCCCATGTTTAACATTTCGTCAGCCTCATCAAGCACACAGTAATCTATGTTTTTAATGTTAACCAATCCTCTGTTAATCATGTCTTGCATTCTTCCCGGAGTAGCCACAATAATTTGTGCTCCTCTTTTTATTTCTCTTGCTTGCTCTGTAATACTAGCCCCGCCGTAAACTGCTACAACATTAATACCTTTCTCGTATTTTGCGTAGTTTTTAAGTTCGTTGGTAATCTGTAAACAAAGTTCTCGTGTTGGCGATAAAACTAATGCCTGTGTATTTCTGTTGTCAGCATCAATTTTTTGAATTAGCGGAAAACCGAAAGCTGCCGTTTTCCCTGTCCCTGTCTGAGCCAACGCAACCATATCTGTGTCTTTTTCCAATAATAGGGGAATCGCCTTTTCCTGTACCTCTGACGGATTTTCAAATCCTAGATCTAAAATCGCCTTCAGTAACGATTCATTCAATCCTAATTGTTCAAATTTATTCATATGTGTATTTAAAATAGGGTGCAAAATTACTGTTAATTATTCAGATAAACTAATGCTCTTTTAAGAATTATGTATTTGTTATGATTTGATTATCAAAAAGTTATGTTTAGTGTAAAATCATTTTTATCGAAAAATGAAGAATTCTCTAAAAAAAAACGTCACGAAATATCAATTTTGTACTCTAAAATGTTGTATTTTAAACAATTATTTGGTTGAATTCAGAAAATCAATTAGTTGCTGAGTTGCTTTTCCGCGATGGCCTATGGTATTTTTTACTTCTCGGGGTAATTCAGCAAATGTTTTAGTATAGTTTTCAGGCTGAAAAATCGGATCGTAGCCAAAACCCTGATCTCCTGTTTTTTCCAAAGTGATACTTCCTTTTACAATTCCGGTAAATAAATGCTGTTCTCCTTTTAAGTTTAAAGTAATAACGGTCTTGAACTGGGCGCTGCGGTCTGGTTGGTCTTTTAAGGCGTCTAAAAGTTTATTCATATTGTCATCGTCATTGCGTTGCTTGCCTGCATATCGGGCTGAATATACTCCTGGTTCACCATTTAAAGCAGTCACTTCTAAGCCTGAATCGTCAGCAAAACAATCGTATCCGTATTTTTCCGTTACATAATTGGCTTTCAAAATGGCATTTCCTTCAATGGTGTCTGCTGTTTCTTCTATGTCTTCAAAACAGCCAATTTCTTCGAGACTTACTATTTTTATGTTTTCAGGAAGAATACTTTGAATCTCCTGGATTTTATTTTTGTTGTTTGATGCGAATACGATTTTCATAGGTGGTATATTTAATATAATTTTTTCGATGATAAAAGCAGTTGTAATTCCCAATGTATAGGCAAGAAGATCGCTCCATAAAAAGCCTTGTCCCAGAACATATCTGCCAAAAAGAGTTTTCCTAAGCGTAATCATCCAATCTGCCTGATAAAGCTGAAGAAATTCTATTCCGTAGCAAATGGTCAATGAAATTATCGCAGTAATGGAGGTTTTTTGGTTAAAAAATAAGATTCTGACTAATATATAGATCATGACGGCATACAGCGCATCTCCAAAATAGAGTGGAAGGACTGTAATTTTTCTGGAGAGAATTCCACAGCAAATCACACAAAGAAATGCAAATAGGTAGTAGATTCTTGGCTTTTTCAATTTTAACATGGCATTTTAAGTGAAACAAAGATAGGAATTAGGTGGTAAAATAGTAAGCGTTTGATACAATCGAAAAGTTTAAAGAGGGTTGTTTTCTTTCAGTTTTAGAAATTAGAGAGATTATTATTATCTTGAGATGCTTTTAGAGCTTAATGATTTATAAAAAAAAATAAAAAAACAGGATGAAGAAAATAATACAAACCTTATTTGCCGCGGCCTTAGTAATGTCTTTGGTGAGTTGTAAAAATACAAAGCAAAAACTCCAGGAATATGTCGTTACCTATAATAAGAGTACAGCCAAGAGTTTTCATGAAGAAAACATAACACTTACTACGGCAAGAGGTTATCTTGAAGATGATAAAATTGAATTGAGGTTTGAAACCAATTTAAAAGAAAATGAATCGAATAAATTGGCAGCTGTTTCGTCATTTCCGGTTTTGTTGAAAAAAATGATAAAAGAGAATAAAATTCCTCAGGAATTGATCGAAGAAGGAGTAAGGTTCGATGCTTACTTTTTGGCTGATGACAATACGGTTTTGGCAAAAGAGGTTATAAATAAAGAAGCCCTTCCGAATTTGTTAAAATAATAACTATATTGGATAGGGCTTTTATTTCTTTATAATTATAAGCTTTTGTTTTTAGAGGTACATTAGATAAACTCTGATTTTGCTATTGTCATAGTTGTAGGTACCATCTTCGTTTCTTGGTCCAAGAACAGATGGAAGATTGACTTCAAATGTCCAGCTTGCTCCAAGTGTTAATCCGTTAACGGCACGAATTTGAGTTCCTCCGGCTCCTAATGCAAAATGAAAGAAACCGCTTGAATTGATACGATAAAAGCCAATAGCAGTTCCTGCGGGAATTGTTTCGCCTGTCCACTCTCTCTGTGTAGTGAATTTCTCCACCCAGTGTTTACCTGTAATGGTTTCCATTTCGCGGAGTGAAATTTTTGTGGGATGTAGTAAATACTGAACATAGGCAACGGTTTCGTAGCAAACACCATTGATGTATTCCGAAACATTTTTAAATCCGTGAATAAAATCATTTGCCAGATTTTCTTTTTGATGGTGATCAAGCATTTCTATGCGATAGCCTTTGGGTGTTAATAGCATTGATTAATTTGTTTAGTTGGTTAAAGGATTAACGATTTATCTTAGTGGTTAAATAAGTTAACATCTATACAAATGTAATAAAAAAGCTATGTATTGGTTTTTGTTTTATAAGTATTTTTTTAATGTTTTGTTACATTTGTTAAGTTGTCCGGGAAATAGTTGTCAGATAAATTGCCAAATTCATCACCCCGCATGAAAATATTAATATCGACTTCGCTAAAACTTTTTTTACCTGCTGCTGCTAAAAGCTCGTTGGCAGAATGTAAGGTGTTTTTATGAAAATGATACACGCGATCGGATTTATCGGTTACCACCAAGCCTTTCATGAGCATTTTGTTTTGAGTGGCTACTCCGGTCGGGCATTCGTTATTGTGACAACGCAAGGCTTGAATACAGCCTAATGAAAACATGAAACCACGTGCGCTATTGCACATATCGGCACCCAAAGCTATTGCATGGAGAATGGAATAGCCGGAAATGATTTTCCCGCTTCCAATAATGCGAATTTTATCGCGAATGTTTAAGCCAACTAGCGTTTTGTTTACAAATATTAGTGCAGGTTCAAACGGCATTCCTACGCCATCGGCAAACTCTAAAGGAGCAGCTCCCGTACCTCCCTCAGCACCATCAACAGTAATAAAGTCAGGGAAAATATTTTCGGTAATCATTTCGTGGCAAATGGCTTCAAATTCGGCAGTATTTCCGATACATAATTTAAATCCAATAGGTTTTCCGTTGGACAGTTCACGTAATTGTGCTACAAAACGGATAAGACCTTTGGTGTCTGAAAAGGCATGATGTCCCGGAGGAGAAAGAATGGTGGTGTGAGGTTCAACTCCTCTGATTTTAGCAATTTGTTCGGTATTTTTTCTCGCCGGAAGTACACCGCCATGCCCTGGTTTTGCTCCTTGTGAAAGCTTAATTTCGATCATTTTTACATTAGGAAGATTGGCTTTTTCGGAGAACTTTTCAGGACTGAAGTTGCCTTCAGTATCTCTGCAGCCAAAATACCCGGTGCCAATTTGCCAGGTGATATCGCCACCACCCGCAAGATGAAATTCAGTTAAACCACCTTCTCCGGTATTCTGATAGAAATTTCCTTTTTGGGCACCAATATTTATGGCACGAACGGCATTTTCACTTAGCGAACCGAAACTCATTGCCGAAACATTAAATAACGAGGCCAGATAAGGTTGTTTACAGTCTTTTCCGCCCACCAATACACGAGGTAATTCCTCGTTAACTTTTGCGGGAAAGATGGAGTGTTTTATTCCTTCGTAACTGTCATGATTCAGATTTTGCTGCGTTCCGAAAGGCGTATTTGAATCGATGTTTTTAGCCCTTTGATAAACCATAGAGCGCTGGTTTCTGGAGAATGGTTTCCCATCGGTTGATCGTTCAATAAAATACTGTTGGATTTCGGGAGCAATCATTTCAAATAAATATCTGAAATAGCCCAAAACCGGAAAGTTTCTTAAAATCGCGTGTTTTTTTTGAGTAGCGTTGTAAATACCTACCACTAATAATATAGGTAGAATAATTACCAGTAAAAAACCTCGTTTCGTGTAAAGATAAATTGCTAAAACAATTAGAAACAATAAGAATCCATAGATGAAGAATTTTTTTCTCATGTTTGCAAGTATTTAAAGAGTAATAATTTATAATCAATTGAATCGCAGGCGTACATAAACGTGCTTAATTCCTTTTTTGTCCGATTCTCTTTCGTCGATTTCAAGAATATCGGTCAGTGATTTTAGCATTGGAGTAAGTTTAGAAAAGCCATAATTTCTAGGGTCAAATTCTGGTTTTTTCTTTACAATAAGATTTCCAACATCTCCTAAAAATGCCCAGCCATCGTCGTCTTCAATATCTTCAATGGTAGCCTCGATAAGGTCAATGGTTTGTTTGTCAATTTTATGCAGTGCTTTTTCAGCCGGTTTTTCGACCGGTTTTTTAGTGTCGGTTGTAGTCGTAACTTTGGGTTTCTTCTTCTGAATAGCGCCGTCCAGAACTTCGATGTATATAAATCTGTCACAGGCCACAATAAAAGAATTGGGGGTTTTCTTTTCTCCAATACCAATTACTTTCATACCGGATTCTCGTAATCGAATGGCAAGACGTGTAAAATCGCTGTCGCTGGAAACAATGCAAAAACCGTCCAGTTTTCCGGAATACAGTAAATCCATTGCATCAATTATAAGGGCAGAATCAGAAGAATTTTTTCCAATGGTATAGCTGTATTGCTGAATGGGGGTAATGGCGTGTTCCAGTAAAACCCCTTTCCAGCCATTTGAGTTTGGTTTTGTCCAGTCGGCATAAATGCGTTTAGTGGTAGGGGTTCCAAACTTCGCAATTTCTTCCATCATTCCTTTTACATTGCTGTAAGGTACATTGTCGGCATCAATAAGAACAGCGAGTTTTAGATCTTTTGAAGTGCTTAAAGCCATCATTTTGGTTTTAGTATTTGTAATTCATTTTTTTAAATGCCCTTTAAAATTAATAAAAATAAAATGATTGAGGTATTTTTGGTTATATTTATAACTGGTATAAATTGCAGTTTTTTGAAGATGTACTATTTTTTGTTAAGAAAAGTAGTGTTTAATTAATGGTTTTGTGGTGAAATTTTATCAAAGAACAATTTTGGTCAGAATCATTTTTAAATTATTATGATAGCACAGAATAAATATTTATTTTTGCACCCTGTATAAAATAAAAATATTACTACACAATATATTATGGTAAAAGATTTATTCGAAAGAATTCAGGACAATAAAGGACCATTAGGAAAATGGGCTTCTCAGGCAGAAGGTTATTATGTTTTCCCAAAGTTAGAAGGAGAGTTGGGTCCTAGAATGACATTTCACGGAAAAAATATTCTAAACTGGAGTTTAAATGATTATTTAGGTTTGGCTAATCATCCTGAGGTTCGTAAGGCAGATACTGATGCAGCAGCTCAATATGGAGCAGCATATCCTATGGGAGCTCGTATGATGTCAGGACACACTACTTATCATGAGCAATTAGAAAATGAATTGGCTTCTTTTGTAATGAAAGAATCGGCTTACTTATTGAACTTCGGATATCAGGGGATGGTTTCGATCATAGATGCTTTAGTTACTAAAAATGATATTATTGTATACGATGTAGATTCGCACGCTTGTATTATTGATGGTGTTCGTTTACACATGGGAAAACGTTTTACTTACAAGCACAATGATCTTGAAAGTATGGAGAAAAATCTTCAGCGTGCTACAAAAATGGCTCAGGAAACGGGTGGAGGTATTTTATTCATTACCGAAGGTGTTTTTGGAATGCGTGGACAACAAGGAAAATTGAAAGAAATTGTTGCTATGAAACAAAAATACAATTTCCGTTTGTTAGTGGATGATGCGCATGGTTTTGGTACACTTGGTAAAACAGGAGCCGGAGCGGGTGAGGAGCAGGGAGTTCAGGATGAAATTGATGTTTATTTCTCTACTTTTGCAAAATCTATGGCTAATATCGGAGCTTTTGTAGCAGCAGATAAAACCGTAATTGATTACTTAAAATATAACTTACGTTCACAAATGTTTGCTAAAGCATTGCCAATGATCCAGACAATTGGTTCATTAAAACGTTTGGAGTTGTTGCGTAATTCATCTGAAATTAAAGACAAACTTTGGGAGAATGTAAATGCATTACAAAATGGTTTAAGAGAAAAAGGATTTAATATTGGAGATACGAATACTTGTATTACTCCGGTTTATCTGGAAGGAAGTATTCCTGAAGCAATGGTAATGGTAAACGATTTAAGAGAAAATTATGGTATTTTCCTTTCTATCGTGGTATATCCGGTAATTCCAAAAGGGATTATTTTGTTAAGAATGATTCCAACAGCTTCTCATACATTGGCTGATATTGATGAAACGTTAACTGCTTTTGAAGCCATTCGTGAAAAATTAGTAAACGGAACTTATAAAGAAATCGCTGAACGTACTACTGTTGACGTTTCGTAAAATTTTAAAGAAATAAATTCCTGATATGGGAATTATATAAAAGAATCCATTCGTTATACGAGTGGATTTTTTTTATTTGGGGTACTTTTATCATTCAAAATCAGTAAAATGTCAATTATGAAAAAAGTAATAGTAATATCCATGATAATGCTCACTGTTTTTATTTCCTGTAAAAAAACGACTGATACCGATCCGGTGCAGATAGCGCCAAGTCCACCAAAAGAAGCTGAGATCGTTGAACCGGCAGGAGATCAATGTTATGCATCAAGAACTCGTAATAGCGTGACTGAGATGAGTCTTAATGTCAATTTTCATCAGGAAGTAAACGGGAAACTAAGTTATAACATATCAGGAAAGGATAAAAACGAAGGAACTTTGATTGGTAATATGAAAGGTGATACGTTAATTGCCGATTATACTTTCATGTCTGAAGGCGTTTCCTCTGTCAGAGAAGTTGTGTTTTTGAAAAAAGACGGAGCTTTTATTGAAGGCTATGGCGATGTAGTAGAAGCAAACGGGAAGTTCTCTTTTAAAGATAAAAAGCAGTTGAAATTTGACCAGAAAAATGTTCTGACTAAAGTAGATTGCAAAGTAGAGTAAGCTCTGATTGTATTAAAAAGTAAAAAAATCCATTCGTGTAACGAATGGATTTTTTTTATGGGTAAAATTGTTAACTGCGACTGATGCTGAAAACTATTTACAAGTATTTTAAATACGTTTTTCTCTGGCAATGCACTTTTGGATCGAAATTTTTCCAAAGTAAATGAATGGCTGTATTGTCAGCTAATTCAGGAGTTCTGATACAATTCTGAATTCCTTTTTCGGAAAAAGTTTTATAGTATTCATCAAAAATAATAGCGGTAACTCCTTTGTTTTGATACTCGGGGTGTACCCCAATCAGGTAAAAAACAACATCTTTACTCTTTTTACGGGCTCTTAGTAAATGAATAAACCCAAACGGGAATAATTTTCCTTTTGCTTTCTGTAAAGCTTCAGAAAAGCTAGGCATTACAATGCTAAAGGCCACCAGATTATCGTCTTTGTCAACCACAAACTTGATGTATTCCGGATTGATAAAGCTGATGTATTTCTTTTTGAAGTATTCTTTCTGAACATCCGAAATGGCAACAAACGAAGCTAATTTAGCGTATGAATCATTAAACAAATCAAACATTTTGTCTACGTGAGGCATGATGTCTTTTGTTTTGGTAAAAGTCAATGAGCGTAAGCCATACCTTTTTTTGATGAGTTCTTGTGCTTTAAGGAAAAATTCAGGTTTGACGTTTGAAAAAGGGAAGATGCTTTCGAGGTACTCTTTTTCAACCTGAAAACCCAATTGCTCAAAATGTGTGACATAATAGGGGTGGTTGTACCATGTAATCATAGTTCCCAATTGATCGTAACCATCTGTAAGAACGCCAACTTTGTCCAGATTCGAGAATCCCATCGGGCCTTCAACGTGCTCCAGATTGTGTTTTTTTCCCAATTCGTAAACTTTATCCAGCAAGGCCTTTGTGACTTCGATGTCGTCTATTGCATCAAACCATCCAAATCGAACTTTTCTTTTATGTTGGTCATTTACCTCAGACCAGTTGATGATAGCCGTAATTCGTCCTACTATTTCATTATTTCTGTAAGCCAGATAAAAATAGGCTTCGGCATTGTCAAAAGCAGGATTTTTAGTTTTGTCAAATGACTCTAATTCATCTGCCACAATAGGGGGGACCCAGTAGGCATTGTCTTTGTAGATTGAAAACGGAAATTTGATATAGTCAGTTAATTCCTTTTTGGTTATGGCTTCTTTAATTGTAATCATTAAGATTTTCTTTGTTAAGAATGTTGCTTTAAATTAGGTGCTACGATTTAAGAAACGAATATAGCTATCTTTGATTTAACAAAAAAGAATTGTGTAAAAAAAGCCCTGATTAATAAGGTTAGTGAATCATTTGAAAGTGTAGCCGATTCGAAGATGAAGGTCTGCGGTAGTATCTGAAAATTTTTTATCCAGATAAAATCTACGCCCAATTCCAATACCGGCTTCATAATTGAAATTGGTATTTCCAATATTTCGTCTTATTCCCCATTTAGGAATTAGCGCAATTTGATTAGTAATGTAGGCATTTCCAAGATTTGAAATAACAAACCAGTTGGGATAATAGTTGATTCCTAAAGTTATAAAATTGGCACTATTCTTTGTTGTTCTGTTGTTTAGATTCCGTTTATTGATGTTGTAATACCACCTTGGTTCCAGGTTAACTACAGGAGCTATTGCATATGTAGTAGTACAGCCAGAACATCCACGAAAACCACCATCAAAACCAATTTCGGTTCGTAAACTTATTTGATTGAGTAGTCGATGCTCGTTATTGATCCATATTCCCAAAAAGCCGGTTTGTAGGTTGTAAATGTCTTTTTCTACTCCGGTATTTTGGGATTTGGCTGATAAACAGATTAACAGTGATAATAGAAAGGCGTAATTTATCTTTCTCATATTTGAAAATTGGCGTATAATTTTTCAAATATAATTATTTTCCTACATTATAAGAAAAAATAAAGTACTTTTTTTCTTACAATTTTAACTATTCGTATTTCGATTTACGTTTTCGTTCTTTTGCCTGATAATCGATTTCTTTTTGTTCCAGCTCGTTATCTTTATTCTTTTTGGCTCTGTCTTCACGTTTAGTTTGCAGTTGATTTTCTTTGTAACGCCCGTCATAGCGCCAGGAAACCCCAACTCCTCCGTACAATATAGAAGGCGTGTTTTTGAAGTTTGTACTTATAGATGCATCTACCTGAAGGTTCGGATTAATAAGGTAAGCTGCTCCACCACGAACAATGGCATCGCTGTAAAAGTCACTTTTATAGCCTTGATTTTCAACAAAACCTGACCATTTATCGTTAAATCCGCGTGTAAGAGTAAGCACATAGCCGTAGCTCGGGTAGTCTGTTGAAATATAATCGGCAATAATATTAGTTACGAAAACCCATTTTCCACCGCCAAATAGATTCTGAGTGATCAACATCACTTTTGGAGAAATACTCGATTGCGGGGAAAAAGAATAAGGATTGTCTTTACCTACAAAATTAGCACCGGCAAATAACGAAACGGCAGGGATTAGCTCGTGCCAATTAAAGCTGCGATTGGCTTTGTAGCTGTAAATATTGGCTTCTTTTTTGTAGTTTTTATAGGGATCATAAATCAGATATTTGGCTCCTAAAACCGTTTGTCTGAAATTATTTTTTTTATAACTCGTGTATGGCGTGTCAAAATTTTCCATTTGGTACTGTATGTCCGCAATAAGTTCCAGTTTTTCTAAAAAAGCACCATAACGAATAGTCAGATCTGTACCAAAACCATTGGCGTCATAATCCAGCAGATTGTGTTTTTCTTTGATGCCATATACACCAAGTTCTGCCTGTATAACTGATTTTCCAACAGCATAGGCTGACATCGTTTCGCCGGGACGGTTTGAATTGATGACATCAGTGTACTGTGCAAAAAATAATTGAGGTAATAAACAAAGAGCTGCAGTAAAAAAGTTTTTATTTTTTAACATAAACGTGTTTTTGGATTAAAAAGTAATAACGCATTTCAAATGTACTATATTTTATTATTTATTTAAGATTGATATTTTAATTTTAAACGATGGATTTATTAATTTTGAAAAAAAATTATATGATCATGCAAGAAGCATCTTTTGTAAATCTGATTAAAACGATAATGTGGATCGTTGCGTTTTATTATATTTTTAAATTTTTAGCACGAATCTTTTTGCCGGTATTGGTAAAAAAAGCAGTAGAAAAAGCTGGAGAGAATTTTCAAAGACAACAACAATATAGTCAGGGTAATACATGGCAAAAAACACGTACGAATAATGATGAAATTATTATCGATACATCCAATGCAAAAAAAACTCGTGAAACCAAAAAGGTTGGCGATTATGTTGATTACGAAGAAATAGATTAAATTTGTGACCTAATTTATAGGATTCATCATTTAACCCAAACCAGCCTAAATTGAAAATAGTAAATAAGTTCTATCCGCATGCCCTTGTTATCCTGGGCTTTATTCTCGTTTCTTTAATTTATTTTTACCCGGTTTTACAAGGAAAACAAATTTTCCAGTCGGATATTGCTCAATATACCGGAATGGCTAAAGAGCAAAACGATTTTAGAGCTGCAGAACATTCTGAACCTTATTGGACAAATTCTGCGTTTGGAGGTATGCCAACTTATCAGCTGGGAGCTAATTATCCTAATGATTTTGTGGGTAAATTAGACGATGCTTTGCGTTTTCTTCCTCGTCCTGCCGATTATTTATTTTTATATTTCTTAGGTTTTTACGGACTGTTGCTGGTTTTAAAAACCGATCCTTTAAAAGCATTTATCGGGGCAATTGCCTTTGGTTTTTCGACCTACCTGATTATCATTCTAGGTGTTGGACATAATGCAAAAGCACATGCTATTGCCTACATGCCGCTTGTTATCGCCGGATTCATACTCGTTTTTCAAAAAAAGTATATTTGGGGAGGTCTGCTCACCATGTTTGCGGTTGCATTAGAAGTTAATGCCAACCACTTTCAAATGACGTATTATTTATTGATTTTCTTATTGATACTTTCAGCTTATTTTGCTTTTAGTTTTATCAAAGAAAAAGAATATAAATCGCTTTTAACGGCTATTGGTGTTTTGGCTGTAGCTGGAATTTTTGCTATTGGAGCCAATGCTACTAATTTGTTAGCAACCAGTGAATATGCTAAATTTAGTACCCGTAGTAACAGTGAATTAACTTTTAATCCCGATGGTTCTAAAAAAACTAATGAAAATGCACTAAGCCGTGAATATATAACAGAATACAGTTACGGAATTGCTGAAAGTTTTAACTTGATTGCTCCAAGACTTTTTGGTGGTTCAAATCATGAAAATGTAGGAACAGACAGTCGTATGTATTCTTTCATGATTGAACAGGGAGTACCCTCAGAGCAGGCACAGGATTTTGTGTCGGGAATGCCAACGTATTGGGGAGATCAGCCTATAGTAGCAGCTCCGGCTTATATTGGAGTTGTGGTTTTCTTTTTAGCCGTTTTAGCTTTATTTATTGACGATCGAAAAATAAAATATGTGTTTTTTACAGGAGCATTAGTTTCGCTAATACTTTCCTGGGGGAAAAACTTCGCGTTACTGACAGACTTTTTTATCGATTACATTCCAATGTATGATAAGTTTAGAGCGGTGTCATCGATTCAGGTTATTCTTGAATTGTGTTTTCCTGTTCTGGCTGTTATGGGATTACAATCGTTTTTTAAAGCTAAAGAAGAACCTAAATTGCAGCAGAAAGCGCTTGTGCAGACAGGAGTTTTTGGATTGGGTGTTATTTTGATTTTTGTATTCGCTAAAAGCATGTTTCATTTTACAGGCAGCAGTGATAATTATTTCTTAGAAAGTTACGGACCTGCTTTTGTAGATGCCTTGAAAGAAGATAGAAAGAGTTTGTATTCCGCTGATTTATTGCGATCAGGCTTTTTTATCGTGATTACTTTTGGAATCCTTTGGTTATTCATTAAAAATAAACTGGCTCAGAATACTACTTTGATTATCGTTGGTCTTTTGATGATTTTTGATTTATTTTTTGTTGATAAAAAATATGTATCAGCCAAGGATTTTGTGAGCCCGGTACAAATTGCGGCGCCATTTCAGGAAACACCTTCTGATGCTCAGATTTTAAAAGATACTACACATTACAGAGTTTTTGAAGTAAGCGGAAACATGTCAAGTGCACGTGCTTCTTATTTTCACCATTCTTTAGGCGGATACCATGCCGCAAAACCAAGAAGAATACAACAGCTTTTTGACTATCAGATTGCAAAAAACAATGTCGAAGTCTTAGACATGTTGAATGTAAAATACATCATCCAAACGGATAAAGAAGGAAAAGAATTTCCAACAGTAAATCCAAATGCTAATGGAAATGCATGGTTTGTAAGTACTGTAAAATTGGTAAATAAACCGGATGATGTAATGAAAGCATTGGATCATATCGATACTAAGACGGTAGCGGTTTTCAACGTTCGTGAGCATGAGGGTAAATTTAGAAATGCCCGTATGAAAAAACAGTGGGACACTACAGGGACTATTCAGGTAGTACAGTACAAGCCTAACTACATTAAATACAAATCAAACAACGAAAAAGATGCTTTGGCTGTTTTTTCTGAGATCTATTATAAGAATGGATGGAATGCCTATATTGATGGTAAACTTACGGATCATTTCCCTGTAGATTATGTTTTAAGAGCTATGGAAATTCCGGGTGGCGAACATACTATCGAATTTAAATTTGAACCGCAGGTTGTTAAAACAGGAAGTGTAATTACATTGGCAAGCTGCATTGGAATGTTTCTGCTTTTGATTGGCGGAGTTTATTTCGAAAAGTTCTTCCGCAAAGATTCACAAAGAAATCACGGAGATACGCTAAAATAAATTAAAGATCTTTGTGAGGCTTGGTGAAAACTTGGTGGATCTCTGTGAAATGAATGAAATCTGATGGAACAAAAAAAACTCTTAATCATTACCTATTATTTTCCACCGGCTGGAGGACCAGGTGTACAGCGTTGGTTAAAATTTGTAAAATATTTACCCGAATTTGGCATACAGCCAATAGTTTATGTTCCTGAAAACCCAACCTACCCAATTGTTGATGAAGGTCTGGTTAATGAGATTTCCGATAAAGTAATTGTTCTTAAAAATAAAATCTGGGAGCCGTATCAGCTGGCTTCTGTTTTTTCGAAGAATAAAACTAAGAAAATTAGTTCGGGAATTTTTCCGCACAAGAAGAAACAAACCTTTTTAGACAAAACTTTTCTTTGGGTTCGTGGTAATTTATTTATTCCGGATGCCCGTGTTTTTTGGGTAAAACCTTCAGTGGCTTATTTAGAAAAGTATATCAAAGAAAATAATATTGACACTATTGTTACTTCGGGGCCGCCGCACAGTTTGCATTTGATTGGTTTAGAACTAAAAGAGAAACTGAATGTAAAATGGTTTGCCGACTTCCGTGATCCATGGACTACAATTGGATATCACAAAGCATTGCGTTTATCGGGTTATGCCGCCAAAAAACATAAAAACCTCGAACATAAAGTGCTTAATAGTGCCGACACTATTATTGTCACAAGTAAAACTACGAAAGTGGAGTTTGAGGCCATTACCAACAAACCAATTTCGGTGATTACTAATGGTTATGACATCGAAAATGTAGAGAAACAAACCTTAGATGCAAAATTTACTTTGGCGCATATCGGATCTTTTTTATCCGATCGAAATCCTCAATTTTTATGGGAATGTCTGGTAGAACTGCTTCAGGAAGTTCCGGAGTTCAAGTCACATTTAGAAATCAAATTAATTGGAGCAGTAAGTCAGGAGGTATTGGATGCTATCACTGAATTTGATTTGAAAAATTATTTGAATCTTTTAGGATATGTTTCGCATCATGAAGCGATAGCACACCAAAAGAAATCGCAGGTTTTGCTTTTAATCGAAATTAATTCCGAGGATACCAAAAGTATAATTCCGGGTAAATTATTCGAATATATGGTGTCCAATCGTCCAATAATAGCCATAGGACCTCAGGGTTCTGATTTTGCCGATATCATAAAAGAAACCAATACAGGAGTATTTTTTGATTATTCTGAAAAAGCGAAGTTAAAAAGTGTAATTTTGGACTTTTATAATCAATTTTTAGAAGGGAAACTACAGGCCAATGGTGTTGGTTTACAACAATATTCCAGAAAGAATCTAACCAAGCAATTAGCACAGTTGATTAACTAAGCTAGTCTGCAATCTAAAATCTAAATTCAGAAATCCAAAAATGGGTATTGTTTTAAATCAGTCTTTCAAAAATACAATTATCACCTACATAGGTTTCGGTATTGGAGCCATTAATACACTTTATTTGTATCCTGTTTTTTTGGGTGCCACTTTTTATGGCTTAACTAATTATGTGACTTCTTGTGCCAATGTGATTATGCCATTATTTGCGATTGGTATGCAAAATACCTTGGTTAAATTTTATTCGCAATATCAAACTGAGGAAGAAAAATCCCGTTTTCTATCTTTTACGGTTTTGTTTCCTTTGCTATTAATAATCCCGCTTTTACTGATAGGTCTTGTTTTTTATGATGAGATTCTGTTCTTTTTGTCAAAAAAGAATGCGATTGTTAGAAGCTATATATGGTTAATACCTTTCATTGGATTGTGCATGGCGTATTTTGAGATTTTTTATGCCTGGTTGCGGGTAAATATGCATTCCGTTTTTGGAAATTTCGTAAAGGAAGTGGGTTTACGATTATTTTCATTATTTCTATTAATAGGTGTTTATTATAATTGGCTTAGCGTTGAAGGTTTTGTGTATGCAACAGCAATTTTATATTTTTTAGCATTCCTGATAACCATGTTATATGCATTTAGTATTCAGAAGCCAACTTTTCAGTTCACAATACCAGCAAATACAAAAGATATACTGGTATATACTTTTTATATTATTTTATCCGGAAGTGTTGCCAATTTGCTTTTGGATGGAGATAAAATGATATTAAATCAATATATGCAGATTGAAAATATTGCTTTTTATTCTGTTGCTACCTATATTGCCTTGGTTATTTCGGTTCCAAGCCGTGCTATGCATCAGATTGTATATCCAATTACGGCAAAATTAATGCACGATAATAAACATGATGAGTTGAATCAGCTTTACAAAAAAACGTCAATAAACCTACAGATTGTGGGTGGTTTTGTAATGCTTTGCATATTTGTAAATATCGGTCAGTTGTACGAGTTGGTTCCAAAAGAATACAGTGGTGGAATTGCAGTTGTATTTATGATTGGCTTGTCTAAATACTTTGATTTAATTTTAGGAAACAATAATGCGATCATTTTTAATACTAAATATTACCGTATGGTATTGTATTTAGGATTAATGCTGGTTGCGTTGACCGTAATTTTAAACATGATCTTTATTCCAATTTTTGGAATCTTCGGATCTGCTTTTGCTACTTTACTATCGATTACCTTATATAGTTTGGCAAAATTACTTTTTGTGGTTAAAAGGCTTCATTTGTATCCTTTTACTATTCAGACAATATACTCGATGTTAATTACATTTGCATTATTTTTATTGTTTTACTTTTGGGAATTCCCTTTTTATCAATTGGTTAGTATTGCTTTAAAGTCAGTTTTAGTAACCATTTTATATGTTTATTTAAATTATAAATTTGCGATTTCTCCTGATATCAATAAAGTAATCGATACTGTTTTAAAAAAGATAGGAATTAAAATTTAGTACATTTCAAAAAAGTAGCAAAAGTAATTTACAATTGAAGCTGTTTTGTCTTTATATTTGTTAGAAAGGTTAACTAACTTATGGCTGACAGTATATGAGAAATAAAATTGTTTGTTTTTTAGCGCTTTTTATTACTTTGTTTTCTTCCGTGACTTTTGCTCAGAAAGACAGTTCTCAAACATCGAAAACGACTGTTAAAGAAGTAAAAACAAAGGGATATCCCGTAAAACCGTTTAAAGACACACTTTTTTATGTGTACCATAAAGTAGGTTCTTTTTCGCCCGAAAACAGAGCAAATGCAATTACAGAAAAGATCAGAAAATTATACGAGGATTCATTCTTTATAGCTGATTCGATTTCGGTTGTATCTTCAGATATTTCTCAGGACATTGTTTATAAGAATGATTTTGTCATCATGTCTGTTTTAGATGTAGATGCAAAAGCAGAGAATCAAACCGCAGATTTCATCGCAAAGCGAAATTTAAACCTGATTAAAAGAGCGATTGTGTATCAGAATGATAATTACTCTATGCTTCCAAAAAGATTAGGATATACAGCATTACTGGTTTTAATTATTGGATTTGTTTTGTACTTTGTTGGTAAATTATTCAACAGGGTAAAGTTGTACATTCTAAAAAATAGCGACCGACATTTTAAAGGATTCAAGTATAATAATATCAATATCCTCTCACCTCAAAAACAGCAGTTTTTGCTCATGCGATTGTATAGTGCTATTAAGGTAATAACACTTATTTTAATAGTATATCTTTCATTACCATTATTATTCAGTATTTTTCCTGCTACCGAAGCGTATACAACTACTTTGCTGCGTTGGATTCTTTCGCCTGCAAAACTTGCGGTAATGGGATTTGTGGGTTTTTTGCCAAGTTTAGTCACTATAGTGGTTATCATTGTTATTTTTAAATATTCCATAAGAGTGATCAAATTCTTTTTTGATGAGATAAAAAAAGAGAATATTAAAATTGATGGCTTTTATAGCGATTGGGCAATGCCCACTTTTAATATCATTCGTTTTCTGATGCTTGCTTTCATGTTGGTGGTTATATTTCCGTATTTGCCAGGATCGGATTCTCCAATATTTAAAGGTGTTTCGGTATTTGTTGGGGTTTTATTTTCTTTGGGTTCTTCTAATGCGATTGCTAATATGGTGGCGGGTTTGGTGATTACCTATATGCGTCCGTTTAAGATTGGTGATTTTATAAAAATTGGCGATGTTAGCGGAGAGGTGATTGAAAAAACGGCTTTAGTTACTCGTGTCAGAACACCTAAATTTGAGGATATCACGATTCCTAATGCGACTGTTTTATCAAGTACTTCAACCAATTATTCAGCGAATACAAAACATGCTAATAATGGTTTATTGATTCATACTACCGTTACGATTGGCTATGATGTTCCTTATAAAGATATTTATAAAGCATTGATTGAAGCTGCTCTAAAAACGGAAATGGTCGAGCAGACACCATCTCCTTTTGTTCTGCAAACCAGTCTGGATGACTTTTATGTTTCTTATCAAATCAACGTTTACACCAAAGAGCCAACGAAACAACCCAGAATTTATTCGTCTTTGCATCAAAACATTCAGGATTCGTTTAATGCTGCCGGAATAGAAATCATGTCTCCTCATTACGGAGCACTTCGTGATGGTAACGCCACTACAATTCCTGCGAATTATCTGAATAATGACTATCAGGCACCTCCTTTTAATGTTAAGAATAAAGAGTAAAGTGTTGAAATTCTGCACGTAATCTTAAAATTTTAACAGTCTTTTGTTTTGTGGTTTATTTTATAAAAATTAACTTTAGCTAAGAATATGGCAATACTTTTTGTTTTAGGGTAAAAATATCTTATGAAAAGCAGACAATAAAAGTACATGCTATAGTGTTTATTTAAATTAGAATGTTTTTAGAATTTAAAATTGTGAAGTAATTGTAGTAGTATTTGGATTAATTTTTAAGGAATTATTATGAAGAACGGCCAACTCAGTCAGGAACAAAGCTTGCAAGTATTTTCTAATATGATATCAAATAAAGTGCAAAATGGATTTACGCTGGAGGAAAGGAACGATGAATTGCTTTTTGCGGTTTTGAGTAAAGGAGGAAAAGTAGTAAACCACAGTTTAAATTTTATGATTTTTTGCCTTACCCTGGGATTGTGGTCGTTTGCATGGCTTTATCTGACCATAGAAGCCACAAAGCAAAAGAAAATATTAGTTGCCATTGATGAAGATGGCTTTCCTTTTGAAGAAAAATGCTTAGTGGCATAGCAGCTTAAAAATGAAGAAAAAAAATCCAAATTTCAATTATAGTATTGAATTTGGATTTTTTATTGAAATTTTTGCTAAGGTTAAAGTTTGTCTTTCAGGTACACTCCGGTAACCGACTCTTTTACTTTTACAATATCTTCGGGAGTTCCTGCAGCTAGTAGATGACCGCCATTTTCACCACCTTCCGGCCCCAGATCAATAATCCAGTCAGCACATTTTATAAGATCAAGATTATGTTCGATGACAATTATAGAATGACCTTTTTCAATTAAGGCATCAAAGGAAGTCATTAATTTTTTAATGTCGTGAAAATGCAAGCCGGTTGTTGGCTCATCAAAAACAAATAAGGCTTTGTCTTTCGTAGCTCCTTTGACTAAAAAGGAAGCCAGCTTAATACGCTGTGCTTCACCACCGGAAAGAGTAGAAGAGGATTGCCCTAACTGTACATATCCTAACCCTACATCCTGCAAAGGCTGTAATTTTTGAGTAATTTTGGATTGTTTATTCTTGTCGAAAAAGGCAATCGCATCATCGATAGTCATGGTCAGAATATCGTTGATGTTTTTTTCATCAAAATTAATTTCTAAAATCTCTTTTTTGAAACGTTTTCCTCCACAGGTTTCACATGGTAGCGAAACATCGGCCATAAAGACCATCTCGACGTTTATAGCCCCTTCTCCTTTGCAAGTTTCACAACGGCCGCCATCGACGTTAAAAGAGAAGTGCTTGGCCTGATATCCTCTTACTTTAGAGAGTTTTTCTTTAGCATACAAGTCCCGAATATCATCGTAGGCTTTGATATAAGTGACCGGATTGGATCTGGAACTTCTTCCAATTGGGTTCTGATCGACATATTCGATATGTTTGATTTGTGAAAACGAACCTTTTAGTTCACTAAACTGACCTGCTTTTTCAGCAGCACTGTCCAGTTTTTTCTGCATGGCCGGGAACAATATCTTTTTAATCAAGGTACTTTTTCCACTTCCGGAAACTCCGGTAATGACGGTTAAAACGTCTAAAGGAAAAGTGACATTAATATTCTTTAAGTTGTTCTCTCTTGCTCCTACAATATCAATATGGTTTTTGAATTTACGTCTTCTTTTCGGAACAGAAATTTCTAAATCACCGTTCAGGTATTGGGCGGTTAGTGAATCTGATTTCAGGATTTCTTTATACGTACCCTGAGCGACCAGTTTTCCGCCAAATGTACCCGCTTCGGGACCAATATCAATAATCATATCGGCGGCTTTCATAATATCTTCGTCGTGCTCAACTACAATTACTGTATTACCAAGATCACGAAGTGATAGTAACACTTTAATTAATCTTTCAGAATCTTTTGGGTGCAGACCAATACTGGGTTCATCCAGAATGTACATTGATCCAACTAAGCTGCTTCCCAAAGAAGTAGCAAGATTGATACGTTGTGACTCACCACCCGAAAGTGTTGCCGAATTTCGATTTAAAGTCAGGTAATCTAAACCAACTTCAGTTAAAAAAGACAAACGATTGTTGATTTCGACCATTAATCGTTTTGCAATTTGCTGTTCGTAAACATTCAGATCGATGTTTTTGAAAAAAGTAACTAAATGTTTGATGGGCAAATCGACTAAATCTGAGACCGTTTTGCCGTTTATTTTTACATAAGATGCTTCTTCGCGCAAGCGTTTACCACGACAGGCATGACATTTTGTTTTTCCACGGTAACGGGATAACATTACACGGTTCTGGATTTTATAGTTTTTCTCTTCAAGTTCTTTGAAAAAATCATTTAGACCTTGAAAATATTGGTTTCCTTTCCAGATTAAATCTTTCTGTTCTTCTGAAAGTTCGAAGAAAGGTTTGTGAATAGGAAAATCAAATTTATAAGCGTGTTTTACAAGTTCGTCTTTGTACCAGCTCATACTTTCCCCTCTCCAGGGGTAAATGGCGCTTTCGAAAACGGACAGAGAAGTGTTTGGAATCACTAAATCAGCATCGATACCAATAATATTTCCGTAGCCTTCACAAACCGGACAGGCTCCGTATGGGTTATTGAAACTGAACAAATGTACGTTAGGCTCTAAAAAAGTAATTCCGTCAAGCTCAAAATTATTCGAGTAAGAGAATTTTTTATCGGAGTTCAGTTCTTGTAAATAACAAATGCCTTTTCCTTCAAAAAAAGCGGTCTGTACTGCATCGGCCAGACGATTGTAGAATTCTTCTTCTTCCTTAACCACAATTCGGTCGATAATCAATAGAATGTCTTTATTGTCTAATTGATGAAGATCTGTTGGTGAAAAATCATCCAGACGAACCATCTCGTTATGAACCAAAATACGAGCAAAACCTTGTTGAAGCAGTACTTTCAGTTTGTCTTCCAGCTGTCTGCCTTCTTCAAGATGAATAGGGGCTAGGAGGAGCCATTTACTGTCTAATTCTAACGTTTTTACATCTGTAGTTACATCGGTAACGGTATTTTTTTTGACTTCCTGACCGGAAACTGGTGAATAGGTACGGCCAATTCGGGCATAAAGCAATTTCATATAATCGTAAATCTCCGTTGAAGTCCCCACAGTAGATCGCGCATTGGTAGTGTTTACCTTTTGCTCAATTGCAATGGCAGGCGCAATACCTTTTATGTATTCTACTTTTGGCTTGTCCAGACGTCCCAAAAACTGACGCGCATACGAAGATAAGCTTTCTACATAACGACGCTGTCCTTCGGCATACAAGGTATCGAATGCAAGACTCGACTTACCTGATCCTGAAAGGCCTGTAATAACAACTAATTTATTTCGGGGTATCGCTACATCTACATTTTTTAAATTATGTACCTGTGCGCCTTTAATGATAATATTATGTTTTGGGTCGAGAGTCGAAAGATCAATTTGCATAAAAAAAGTCAATTTCTACAAAAGTAATCAATTTTGATTTCAATTTTGTTAATCAGATTGTTCCAAATTCTAACAGAATTGTGATTTAGTGATTGGATAGATTAAGAGTTAAAAGCGATCAGATTAGTGTGAGAAAAATAATGAATATAAGTTGGAGAAAAGATAGCAGATCAAATTCTTATTCTAAATTAAAAAACAGACAAACCGTTTTAAGGTTGCACAAGTGCTCGCTTTTCTGTTTTTTAATTGTGCTTTTTCATGTTAAAAGAGTGTCGAATTGGGTTTGGCTTGATCTGAAAGGAGACAAAAATGAAATGTGTCCTGCAATAATTAACAATTTATTGTTAATTATTCGTCTTTTTGTTTGCTTTTTAAAATATTAATTTGTTAAATTTGATCAAAATATTAACACTAGTCCATAACTCAAAAGCCACGCCTATAAAATAAAACTACTTTTTATAAAATTACTCCAAATTTTAAATAGAAACTAAAAAAGTAGTATTATGGCTGATGTGCATATTCCTGACGCTCTATTGGTAAAAAATTATGTTGAAGGCAACGAAAATGCCCTTGCAACATTAATTAAAAGGCACGAGTCTAAGATATATGGATTTATATATTCAAAGATTGCGGATAGAGATATTTCAAATGATATTTTTCAAGACACTTTCATTAAGGTAATCAAAACCTTAAAAAGTAATTCCTATAATGAAGAAGGTAAATTTCTGCCTTGGGTGATGCGTATTTCCCATAATCTGATTGTGGATCACTTTCGTAAAACCAAAAAGATGCCAATGTACAGAGAAACAGAAGAGTTTTCGATATTCTCTGTCATGTCTGATGATTCTTTGACTATTGAGAATAAAATGATTTTTGATCAGGTCGAGGTTGATTTAAAAAGAATCATCGAAGAGTTGCCTGAAGATCAGAAAGAGGTATTGGTGATGCGTATGTATCAGGACATGAGTTTTAAGGAAATTTCAGAGCTTACAGATGTGAGTATCAATACAGCATTAGGAAGAATGCGATATGCTTTGATGAATTTGAGAAAAATAATTGATAAACATCAAATTATTTTAACCAACTAATACTAATTAAGGTATTGCTTCGTTGTACTAGTATAAAACGTTTTGATGGTATGGCGAAAATTTACTCTAAAAAAGCATTAGCTTCTAAAGATTTAAAACCCAAAAAAGAAGTTATTTCTTTTTTACTTAGTTATTCACAAGCCTTGAAAGTTGTGAAAATTGAAGATAAGAGTTTTGAAATTATAGCTAATTAAACAGCCCACTACATTTGTCGGATGTTTGTTTCGAAAGAAAAACCAGATGGTCGTTCTGGTTGAAAGCTCACTATTTGCATGTAAAGGCAGGTAGTGAGTTTTTTTTTTGCTTCAGTTGGTCCGCGGCAAAGAATTGGAAGAATTCTTTTGCGTTTAAAATCAGTAATTTTTTACAAAACCTAACTTATGCTAAGAGTCAGATATTCAGGTTGGAAAGCTTTGTATTTTGGCTAGTGTCTTCTGATTGATGTAAAAAGAAGTCTTCAGATTTTGGATAGGCAATTTGTTAAATTTCTATGTTTTGTTTGATTTTCATTTATTTATTTTATATTTAGCTTTATTATAGTTAAAAAGCGGATTTTTATTCAATAAATTTGCTCTATATAGATGATTTGTGTATTAAAAACCTTTCAATATATAGAAAAGTTTATTTAAGAGGATTCTTTTATAAGTCTAACCAAAAACCAAAAAATTGATGAAGAAAAACTACCCACACTTTGTTTCGTTTGTTGTTTCTCCTGGTATTTTGTAAAGAATAGCAAGAATGATGAGTTCTTGTCAGGTATTTAAACGGATGTTGTAATAATCTTTACTGCTTTCGTTTGGATGTTCTTGATAGTGCCTCATTTTGGATTACCCTAAAATCTTTTAAACAACTAAACCAAACCGAAAATGAAAAAGAACCTAAAAATAGTATCATTATTCCTGATGATAAGTATTGGAGCGTTTGCTCAAAAAGAAGAATTAAAAGTGGCACAATCTTATTATGCTAAAGGGAAAAACCAGGAAGCATTAGCCGTTTTAAAAAAAATAGAATATCAGATATTAAATGCACCGGACGAGGTAAAGACGGATTATTTTTTTACAAAAGGTAATGTTTATAAGGATCTTGCAACTAAAAATGTCGATGCTGCAAGTAATTTTGCATTGGCATCAGCAGCTTATCAGGATGTATTATTGTATGAAAATGAATCCCGAAATTATAAGTATGCTTTTAAAGCGAGTTCTGCTTTGAAAGAAATGAAGTCAAAATTGGTCGATGGTGCGTACAATGATTATAAAATTGGAAAATTTAAAGAAAGTGCCGATAAGAGTTATGAAGTGTATTTGTTTGATAAAAAAGACACCCTAAACTTGTTCAATGCGGCCTCTTCTTCGTTAGCAGGTAAGGATTACAACGCTGCCATAAAATATTTTGAGGAGCTAAAAAAAATAAACTATTCCGGAAAAGGGATGGTTTTTTATGCTACAAATAAAAAAACAAAGCAAGAAGAAGTATTTATTTCGATGAGTGCAAGAGAATCTAGTATTAATGAAGGTTTATATGAAAAACCAAGAAATTTTAATCCGCCTTCTAAGAAAGAAGAGATTCTGGTTTCTTTAGGCTTTTCTTACCTGGAGAGAAATGATTTTCGAAATGCGGAGAAATACTATGAAGATGGATTAAAAGTGAATCAGGATTGCCTTACCTGTTGCTTAAATCTGGCTTATGTTAAAGTGCAGTTTAGAAAAGAAATTCAGGATCAGATGTCATCATTGGGTACCAGTGCTAATGAAATGAAACAATTTGATAAATTGGATGCTCAGAAGGACGAGGTGGTAAAAAGTGCTATTCCGTATCTTAAAAAAGCACTTGTGATTGAGCCTAAAAATGAAAATGCTGTAAAATCACTCTTAGGTATTTACAGATCGTTGAATATGACAAAAGAATACAATGCTCTTAAAGGAAGCATGTAAAAATAAAAAAGAAGCTGCTAAACTTTCTTTTTAGCAGCTTCTTCTAATATCGATTTTTTACCAACAGTTCTGGTGATAATATCTTTTTCTAAATCCCATCCTCTTGCCGGGGAATATTCACGTCCGTACCAGATAATCTGTAGGTGCAGGTCATTCCATAATTCTTTAGGAAATAATCTTTTAGCATCTTTTTCCGTTTGCACTACATTTTTTCCGTTCGAAAGATTCCATCGGTACATTAATCGGTGAATGTGAGTGTCAACCGGAAAGGCAGGAACACCAAAAGCCTGTGACATTACGACACTTGCTGTTTTATGTCCAACTGCCGGCAAAGCTTCCAAAGCTTCAAAATCTTGAGGGACTTCACCATTGTGTTTGTCGATCAGAATATGTGATAATCCATGAATTCCTTTAGATTTCATTGGGGATAAACCGCAAGGACGAATAATTTCTTTAATTTCGTCAACCGACATTTTAATCATGTCATAAGGATTATCTGCTTTTGCGAAAAGTATAGGAGTAATTTGGTTTACACGAACGTCAGTGCATTGTGCCGAAAGTAAAACTGCAATTAATAACGTGTAGGGATCTTTGTGGTCTAATGGTACAGGTATAGTAGGGTAGAGTTCTTTTAACGTATTTATAACAAATGTTACTCGAGCTTCTTTATTCATTTCCGTAAATTTAATCCCGTAAAAATAGTATTATTTTAATTGTGAATTGTAAAATGTACATTGTAAAATGTTATAGGTGAATGGTTGATTATGGGGAATGAATTATTTTTAAGTTGCAATCTAATTAATCGAATAATCTAAGAAGTCTAACAATCTAATAATCTAAATAAATGGTAACATTACAAAAAGGCGATAAGGCACCAAATTTCTCAGGAGTAGATCAGGATGGGAAGGCGCATAAACTGGCAGATTATGCCGGAAAGAAATTGGTCGTTTTCTTTTATCCAAAGGCAAGTACTCCGGGATGTACAGCTGAGGCTTGTGATTTAAGGGATAATTTTGAGCGTTTTAAAGCGAATAATTACGAACTTCTGGGTGTTAGTGCTGACAGCCAGAAAGCACAGTTAAAATTTAAAGATAAGTACGAGTTTCCTTTTCCGTTATTGGCAGACGAAGATAAATCTGTAATTAATGCGTTTGGGGTTTGGGGGCCTAAGAAGTTTATGGGAAAAGAGTATGACGGAATCCACAGAACCACTTTTGTTATAGATGAAAACGGAATTATCGACGAGGTAATCGAAAAAGTAAAAACGAAAGAACACGCTGCACAGATTTTGAAGTAAGTTTTTTTGTTTTAGGTTTAAAGTTTCAGGTTTAAAGTTTCAAGTTTCAAGTTTGAGTTTGAAATCTTAGTTTAGAATTCTTTACCGCAAAGCACGTTAAGTCTTTATACGCAAAGTTCCAAAGCTTCATATTGAATAAACTTTGCGAACTTTGTTTTTTTATTTTATACGCAACACTTATGTTATTTTTAGCGTGCTTTGCGGTAAAATTTTGTTCGGACCAAAACCTGAAACAAAGAAAACTTGAAACAAAAAAAAGTCCCTTTATCGGGACTTTTTTTATTAAGTATTTTGCTCCAGTTCTTTCTGCGGATGGTACCCAAAAAGATGATGTTCTTTTATGATTTCGGCAATACCAGTTGGAAGCATGTGTTCCCATCCCGTTTTTCCCTGATTGATCATTTTTAGTACCTCACGAGAGAAAACTTCTAAGTTATGCGGATCATAATCTGCGATATCAATTACTTTTCCGTTGAATTTAAAGAATTTGTACAATTCTTTCATTCTTGGATGTACTTTTAAGTTGTTTGAGTTCATTAGAACGCCATTTTCGTCTAACATCGGATACAAGAAAACTTTCATGTCTCTGTAGAATAGTTTTCCAAAAGCTTCTAATATTCCACCGCTTAAATGACGGTAATATTTCTCATCAAAAATATCTACTAAATTGTTTACACCCATTGCCAATCCCATACGGGCTTTGGTATAAT
Organism: Flavobacterium tructae; assembly: GCF_002217475.1. GTDB lineage: Bacteria > Bacteroidota > Bacteroidia > Flavobacteriales > Flavobacteriaceae > Flavobacterium > Flavobacterium tructae. The sequence goes on along the minus strand of NZ_MUHH01000042.1, from coordinate 36,545 downwards.
TGGCAAAATATTCTACTACCTTATAATATTCCTGGAAATTTGAAATCATTACAGTTTGACCCAAAGAGCAAAGTAATTCGGCTCTGTCCATAAAGTCACGCTCGTCAATTTCACCATCAGAACGTAAGTTAGAAAGTGTAATTTCGAAAATAACCAATGTATTGTCTTTTTCTACTTTGTTTTCTTCCAAAAACATTTTAAGTGACTTCTCATACATGTCCATGTTTACTTTTGTAACCGGACGGAAACTTCCTCTTAAAGCAAGAAGATTTTTTTTGTATAAAATAGCAGCCGGTAATATGTTTTTTCCTTCCGGATTGAACATTACGGCATCAGTCATTCCGTTTTTAACCAACTGTAAACTCATTAAACGATTGTCAACATGAGCAAAACGAGGCCCTGAGAAGTTAATGGTGTCGATTTCGAGCTGGTCTTTGTCTAAGTGATCGTATAAATAACGAAGTAATCGTTTTGGATCGTTGTATTTGTAAAAAGCACCATAAATTAGGTTAACTCCTAAGATTCCAAGTGTTTCCTGTTGTAGTCTGGCATCAGTTTCTTTAAAACGAATGTGTAGAATAATTTCGTTATATGCTTCATCCGGTTCAATTTGATAGCGGATTCCTACCCAGCCATGACCTTTAAATTGTTTAGCGAAATCTATGGTAGCAACAGTGTTGGCATAACTAAAGAAAAGCTTTGTTGGATGTTTTTCTCTGCTTAGTCGTTCTTCGATGATTTGCCCTTCATGGGTAAGCATTTTTTTTAACCGTTCCTCAGTTACATAACGTCCATCGTTTTCAGCTCCATAAACGGCATCACTAAAATCTTTGTCATAGGCAGACATTGCTTTTGCAATTGTTCCCGATGAACCTCCGGATCTGAAAAAATGCCTTACTGTTTCTTGCCCGGCGCCTATTTCAGCAAATGTTCCGTAAATATTCTCGTTTAAATTAATGCGTAATGCTTTGTCTTTTATAGAAGGAATCTGTTCGATGACCCTGTCACCTTTGAGTTTTATTTCTGTACCCATTTTATTTTAAATAGATTTGTTACAAAGTTAGTAAATTAGCCTTCTAATGAAAGAGAAATAATCCTATTTTTGTAAAAAAATTAAGTTCAATTGAAGGTATATTTTTTAGGTACTGGTACTTCTCAAGGCATTCCGATAATCGGAGTGGATCATCCTGTTTGTAAAAGCACTGATGCTAAGGATAAAAGACTTCGTGTTTCTATTTGGATTACATGGGACGATCATTCGTATGTGATCGATTGTGGTCCTGATTTCAGACAACAGATGCTTTCCTGTGGCTGCCGAAAGCTCGATGCTATTTTATTTACACACGAACATGCTGATCATACGGCCGGTTTAGATGATATTCGCCCTTATAATTTCAGACAGGGCGAGATTCCTGTGTACGCACATCAGCGTGTAATCGACAATTTAAAACGTCGTTTTGATTATGTTTTTGAAACTGTAAACAAGTACCCGGGTGCACCCAGCGTTAAAACGATTGAGGTAGTGAATGACGTGCCTTTTGCCGTTGGCGATAAAACGGCAATTCCAATTAATGTCATGCACGGTGACTTGCAGGTTTTTGGATATCGTATTGATGATTTTGCTTATTTGACGGATGTGAAAACGGTTGATGCAGCGGAGGTTGAAAAACTTAAAAATTTGAAGGTGCTGGTTGTAAATGCTTTGCGTGTAGAACCACACGATACGCACTTTAATTTACAGGAAGCATTGGATTTTATCGATTTAGTGAAACCTGAAGTTGCTTATTTAACGCATATTAGTCACGTTTTAGGCTTTCATGAAGAAGTGCAAAAACAATTGCCCGAAAATGTTTTTCTGGCTTATGATAATTTAGAAATTACAATTTAATTATATTACAAAAATGAAAAAATCCTTAATGCTTTACCTTTTTATCCTTGCGATATTAATGAATGTTTTTACCTATATGTTTTACAGCAGCGAAGTAAAATTTGAGCAGGACAGATATGTAAAAACGACCAAAAAGCTGAGAGACAGTATTAATTTGGTGTCAACAAAATTGGCGGAAGCAGATTATTTTTCTTTGGAGCACAATGAAAATGCACAGAATTATTTTGACAATAGTGCAACCGGAGGAAAAGTTATTTTATATGAAAAACTAATTCCGTTGGTAACAGAGAAACTATTGGATTTAAATGCAAACCCCAACGGGAATCCTTATACCGGACAAGACAAAATTGGTCCGAATAAATTTATCATCAATAAGGTGAAAATTTTAAATCACAGATGGATTATTGCAGATTACAGCAATGGTGAAATGTGGGGAGAAGTATTGTTGAAGTACTTTGTTAATGATGACGAAAGTATTACTTTTGAGGTAAACCAAACCTGGCTGTATCAAAAGTAAGAAGCTCTTTTCTTACTTTCAGACCAGTTTAACTAAATATTCGACTTATGAAAAAGGTGTTTTTGCTTGCTATTATTGCGGGACTTTCATTTTCTTGCGGAAAGAAAGTCGCTGAAGAGAATAAAAATTCTGAAAAGAAAGAAGAAGTTAAACCAGCTGTTGTTGGAGGAGATTCGGATGCTCATGGATGTAAACCTTCTGCGGGTTACACCTGGTCGGCTCTTAAGAAAGAATGTGTTCGTCTTTTTGAAGTCGGTACAAAATTAGCTCATGCCGAAGATGGAAAAACATATTCCACTGTAGCTTATGTTATTTTTGACGGAAATAAAGCAGAGCTTTTTCTGGATACTCAAGATGAAGTAATCCTTTTAGAAAGAAAATCAGAAGGAGAGCCTTGGGTAAAGGATGATTATCAATTAATTGCCTGGAAAGGTTATGTGCTGAAAAAGAATGGTAAAATTATCTATACAGGCGAATAGATTATAACGTTTCGACTTTTATAGCTTTTGATGTGAGATGTAAAACTGATAAACCAATCATTTTTACATCTCACATTTTACTTTTTACTGAAAACTATTCCGTCAGCCAATTCTTAAAGTCAAAGAAATTTTGCGGAGCAACACCATGTCCAACCGGATATTCTTTGTAGGTGATTGGAATATTCAAATGTTCTAAAATTGCAGACGTTTTTCTGGCCCATTCGATTGGGATTACCTGATCGACAGTTCCGTGTGAGGCAAAGAATTTTAGGTTTTTAAAGTCATTTTTATCATAATCGTCTTTGATGATATCTTCATTAAAATAACCACTCATCGCCACTACACGCTGTACTTTTTCGGGATATGAAAGTGCAACGGAATAACTCAAAATGGATCCCTGGCTGAAACCAACCAAAGTTACGTTATTAGGATCAATAGGGTAGTTAGTCGTTAATTCATCAATAAAGCCGGCAATTACATCACGGGAGGTTTTTGCTTGTTCATTGTCAGAAAATTTATTCTGATCTGCATCAAAGTTAATCGCATACCAGGCGTAAGCGCCATATTGTAAATCATAAGGTGCCCTGGCTGAAATAATGTAATAGTGATCAGGAAGTTCGGTTGCAAATGAGAACAAATCGGCTTCGTTGCTGCCGTATCCGTGTAATAAAATTAAAACAGGATTTTTGTCTAAGATAACTTTTGGTTCTTGTATTTTATATTCTAGAGATAGATTCATTTTTAATTGTAAGATGTGAGTTGTAAAATGTAAGTTGTATTAAGATAAAACTTGTCGGGCTTCGACTTCGCTCAGCCTGACAAGCTTTATACTTGTACAGTTTGATAAAAGAAGCGATTAAAATCTTAAAACCATTGTTGTTGGAATTTGGAATTTAAAATTTGGATTTTTTCTAATTGTAATTTAAAATTTACCCTATTTTTTGAAACCATTTTTGGAAAAGCTCTCCCACTAATGGAATTGGTTTTGTTTGTCCCTGAATGGCGGTAAAAATGCCGTAAGTCCATAAAATCGAAATACAAATCCACATTGGGAAAGTAATAAAGAAGCTGTCAAAATTGCTGATGATGGCTCCGAATGAAATAAAGGTCAGGGAAAGTCCTAATGCCTGACGAATGTGAAATGAAGCAAAGCTGTTTTTGTCTTCAGAGTTCATCGACATTGCAATTAGTACCCCAATAATCAAAATATAACTGGTGATAGCGATTGGTTTTCCCTTTTCAATTGAATTGTTCATTGTAATTATTTAGAGGTAACAAGTTGATTTTGATTGAATATTCCATAAACAGAACCTTTGATTTCTGCTCCTAAAAAAGCAGAGTTTTTAGATTTGGATAGAATCTTTTCTTTTGTGAAAGTTGATTTTCCTTCCGGAGTAAAGAAAGTGAAGTTGGCTTTTGAACCTTCGGCTATGACACTGTTTTCAATTCCGAAAACCGTTTTGCCCAACGTTAATTTTTCAATTACAGTTTCTAAAGGCAGTACCGTTAATAAAGCACCAAAAGCACTTTCCAGACCAATTGTTCCGTTTTTAGCGGTGTCGAATTCCATTTTTTTGAATTCAATATCAATTGGATTATGATCGGAAGTAATTATATCAATAGTTCCGTCCAAAACTGCGTTTAAAAGAGCTTTTCTGTCTGTTTCGCTTCGTAGTGGTGGCGTTACTTTAAAACGGGTGTCAAATTCTTCCAGTTTTTCATCGGTTAGTACCAGATGATGTACAGCGACACTGCAAGTAACTTGCAAGCCTTTTGCTTTTGCTTCTTGAATCAATGCGACAGTTTTTGCAGTAGAGACGGTCGGGATGTGTAATTTTCCACCGGTATATTCTAATAGAAATAAGTTTCTTGCAACTTGTAGTTCTTCTGCCAAAGCAGGAATTCCTTTAAGTCCTAATCTTGTTGAAACGATTCCTTCATTAGCAACACCATTTCCTTTTAAATTAGGGTCTTGTGCATAAGTAATCACTAAACCATCAAAATCCTGTACATATTGTAAAGCAATTTTAAGTACATTGGCATTGTCGATACTTTTGTTGTAGTCTCCAAAAGCAACAGCTCCGGCATTTTTCATATCGTAAAGCTCAGCCATATCTTTTCCTTCGCTGGCTTTAGTTAAAGCTCCAATTGGGAAAAGTTCAGTAGCAAAACCGTTTGCTTTATTTTTTACAAAATTTACCTGTGATTGGTTGTCAATTACAGGGAAGGAGTTGGGTTGAAGAGCAACGGCTGTAAAACCGCTTTTTGCAGCAACATTCAAGCCGTTGGCGATCGTTTCTCTGTCTTCGTAACCCGGCTCTCCAAAAGAAACGCTGCTGTCAAACCAACCTTGAGAAAGATGTAAGTGATCAAATTTTACCTCTTTTGCATTATCAATTTCAGGAAGTGAAGTTCCTATTTTTTCAATTAAACCATCTGCAATTAAAAGATCAACGGTCTGATTGTGAAACGGACTCTCTGAATCGATTATTTTGGCGCTTCGGATGATTATTTTCATATGTAGAGAAATTTATTTATTATTTTACAGATTCTCGTTTGTCATTTCGACGTAAGGAGAAATCGCATTTCAATATTCTGTGCAGTGCGTTCTCAGCAAGTGTGATTTCTCCTTACGTCGAAATGACATACAAGCTAAAAGAACTACTTTACAAATTTTATTATTGCCATTTCTAATGCTAAAAATAACAGTGCAAAGATAACAAACCATTTCCAAATTTGGCTGTCTGTTCGCTCCGTTTGTAAGGTGTTAAAAATGGTTGAAATCGTATCTGCTGTTTTAAAATCTGAAACCACATTGGTGTTTACCTGACTCAGGTCACTTTCGCTTCTTTTGTAATTAAAACTTAGATTTTCGACCCATTCTTTTCGGTCAAAAACACTATAATTTCCAGCTGTTTCTGGGAAATCATTAAAGGTGAGTTTAACTTTGTTGTTTAGTATTTGCTGAATGGGGATAAAGGAATCATCATTTCCTTTTACTTCCAAAATAGCGTCTTTCGTTAATAATACATCGACAAAATAGGGCTGATTACTGCCGATAATCAAAGCGTTAACTCCGGTTTTTTGATTGTTTTGCCCCATTTTGTAAAATAAAGGAACAATCAAAGGAGATTGCTGAAAGTTTGAATTTGTTGCATTAATAGGTGCTGTAAAGACCGTAATTCCCGAAACCGGATTTTGAATGGCTGTTACAAATACGCTTTGGTCTTCGTAGGATAAAACGGCTGGGTACGGACTTGAAATACCAAAAGAACTGTTTGTTTTTGGGTATTGAAAGTTCGTGATTTTGTTCTCAAACACACCAGAGAATAGGGGATGATCAAAATTGATTTTGGTGATTAATTTCGCTTTGTTTTCAAGAGTAGTAAACTGAATTTTTCCGAAATTACCCAAGAAAGAATTCAGATTAGAAATAACAGTTTTTTCGGATGGAATCACTACTAAATTACCTCCTTTAGCGACAAATGCTTTTAAGGTAGTTTGTAAGGCCTGAGGAACTTCTGTCAGTTCGTTTAGAATAATGGTATTTTGTTTATCTAAACTGTTGTAATCCAGGTTGCTGATCGAATAGTTGTTGTAGTTGAATTCTGCCGATGTATAAATTCGGGATAAGAAATTACTTTTTTCAGGTTCACCAATACTGATGATGTTTGTTTTCTTTGTTTTCAGGATGCTGAAATAAAGCTTGTTGTCGTATGCCAATCCATTGTCTTCAATAACAACGTAACCATGAAAAGCTTCTTTTGGAATGGTAAAGTCTATTTTCTTTTTCTTTGCATCAAAATGGATAATGGTTTTGGCAATCAGTTTATTTTGATTGTACAAGGCCATCGAAACAGGTTTGAAATCTTCTCCGTAAGCAGAGAGATTAACACTTATCTCGTAGAAATTCTCCAGCGTCTGATTGATAAAAACACTGTCAATGGCAATATTATTTTTCTGTTCCGCTTCCGGAATAATAAAATAAGGTTTCTCTTCGGTGTCAAGGTTTTTTATATCCTTCCCGGTAAGACCTACCGCATCGGTAATAATCACAATATCTTTTTTGTGAGCAGATTTATGCGCTTTGATCTTTGCTATTATTGACGGAAGTTCAAAAGGTGTGGCGCTGTATTTTAGGTTTTGCAGTGCGCTTTTTGATGATTTGATATCGGTATTCCAATAGTTTTCAGTGTTAGTCAACAGTGAAAAAGAGGCAGTTTCGGGCGTGTTTTCAAGAAGTTCCTGCACGGCACGTTTTAGCAGTTCTCCTTTTTTTCCTTTCGCCTGCATACTAAACGAATTATCAAGAACGATGTACATTTCATTGGCAGCATTTTTACTGTCTTTGGCCTCAAAAAAAGGCTGGGCAAAAGCCAGAATAAAACAAGTTAATAGCAGTAAGCGGGTGGCTAATAACAATCGCTTTTTGATTTTTGAGCTCTTTCGGGTTTGAACAGAGATCTCTTTCAGGAAGCGGACATTAGTAAAAAAAGAGGTTTTAAAACGTCGTAATTGAAATAAGTGAACCAAAATTGGAACAATTAACAAGAACAGAAAGTATAGAATTTCGGGATGTTTAAAATGCATTCGGGCTTCGATTTACTTCACTACGTTTTATTTTTCGCGAAGACACTGGTCAAAAATACAAATTTTTACTCAAACCTTATCAGTTATAGAGCAGATTATAAGCAAACGCCGTTGGCTATTCTTTTTAATGAATTTAGATCGTTTTTTGTTGTAGAAACTGTTTGCATCGTCTGAAAAATCTAACTTTTGCAGGCCTATTTGTAACAAAAAATAGGATTAGAGAAGATATTATTCGTTATTTTAGCGTATCTAAAAACAATTCAAGGATTATGAAAAGATTATATATACTGCTTTTTTCTGCTTTGTCCTGTGCAGGTTTACAGGCTCAGAACAAATTTAATTTGTTGGTAGGAACTTACACGAATACTTGTCAGAGTAACGGAATTTACGTTTATGATTTTAATGCCGATTCCGGTGATTTTAAATTGAAAAGTTCCTCCGAAAATGTAGTAAGCCCGAGTTATTTGTCGGTTTCAGCAGACAATAAGTTTGTGTATGCCGTAAACGAAAACGGGACTCACAGTTCTGTTAGTGCTTTTGGTTATGACGCAGGATCTGGAAAATTAACTTTTCTAAATAAAAATGATGCGTTGGGTGCCGATCCCTGTCATTTGATTAATGATGATAAAAATGTGCTTGTCGCGAATTATTCGGGTGGAAATATTGCTGTTTTTAAGAAAAATACCGATGGAAGTATTTCTGAAGCACAGCAGTTAGTTCAGCATGAAGGGAAAGGAATTAATGCAGCGCGTCAGGAAAAAGCACACGTACATATGGTGGCTTATTCCCCTGATAAAAAGTTTGTTTTGTCTAATGACTTAGGTCTGGATAAAGTTTTTGTGTATAAATACAATCCGAATTCTAAAAATGAAATCTTAACATTGAAGGGGGCTGTAGATGTAAAACCGGGAAGCGGACCAAGGCATTTGACGTTTAGTAAAGACGGTAAATTTGTGTATTTGGTTCAGGAATTAGACGGTACTCTGACGACTTTTAGTTTTGACCCAAACGGAAATCTGAAAGTAATTGCAGAGACCAGCATTTTGCCAAAAGGATTTAAAGGAGGAACCGGAGCAGCAGCCATCAAAATTTCGCCTGACGGAGCATTTTTATACGTTTCAGATCGTGTCGATGCAAATTCTGTTTCCGTTTATAAGATTCAGAAAAATGGAGGGATTGAATTGGTAGAGCAGGTGAGTACGCTGGGAAAAGGCCCAAGAGATTTTGCGATTGATCCTACGGGTAATTTTCTTTTAGTAGGGCATCAATACACGAATGATATTATTATTTTTAAAAGAGATAAAACGACCGGGAAATTAACCGATACAGGCAAGAGAATCGGGTTGTGCTCTCCGGTGGGGTTGGTTTTTACGAGAATATAGTTTATTGAGGTACTAAGTTACTAAGCCGCTAAGATTGTGGTTATGGAAAAGTAAAAAAGCTCAAAAAAATAGAATTAAGCAATTCCGTTTTTTTGAGCTTTTGTTTTTTGTAACTTAGAACCTCAGCAACTTAGAAGCTTAGTATCTAAAAAAATCTATTTATCCTTATCCTTCCTTTTCTTATCTCTCGTTTTTAACATGTTTCGATTGACAGATCCGTGGGTTTTCTTTTTGGTTTTAGACGGACCACCAAGATTGACTTTTTTGTTCTTTTTCGATTTTTCGTGAAACGCACCGTCACCCTCAAGTTTTGGTTTTTTCATTAAGAACTTAATAGGCTGCTTGTCTTTTTCAGGTTCGATTAATTTGGTTGAAATTTCAACTTCTTCAGGGAAATCGGCAATTTCCAGTTCCTGATTCATTAATACTTCAACTTCAATTTTGAATTCTTCTTCACGTGGTGTGATAAAACTAATAGCAGTTCCGGTAGCATCTGCACGACCTGTACGCCCGATTCTGTGCATGTACAATTCAGGGAATTCAGGAAGTTCAAAGTTAATAACGTGGGAAATGTTAGAAATGTCTAAACCTCTGGCCATAATATCGGTGGTGATTAATCCGCGAAGATTGCCTTCCTGAAATTCTGCCATGGTACTCAAACGGTAATTTTGAGATTTATTAGAGTGAATTACTCCAAACTGACCTTCAAAATCCTCTTCGATTCGGGTATGAAGCATGTCCGAAATCTTTTTATTGTTTACGAAAACCAAAACACGTTCCATGCTTTCATTAGTTTCTAGTAAATGTTTCAGCAAATTTACTTTGGTATTGAAATTCGGAACATTATAAGTAATCTGTGTAATTTTTTCCAAAGGAGTTCCCGAAGCAGCAAGTGTTACCTCTTCCGGAAAGTCAAAGAAGTCATTCAGTACAGCATCAACTTCATCGGTCATGGTTGCTGAGAACAGAATGTTTTGACGTTTGGTTTTCATCATCGCCAAAAGAGCGGTCAATTGCGTACGGAAACCTAAATTCAGCATTTCATCAAACTCATCAATAACTAATTTCTGAGTTTCATCAAAACGTACTACGGCATCCAACGCTAAATCCATTGTTCTACCTGGTGTTCCAACTAAAATGTCTACACCTTCATACACCGCTTTTTTCTGTGTATTGATGTTTACTCCACCAAAAATTCCCAATGTTTTAACCGACATGTATTTGGTTAATTTCTCTACTTCTTCTACTACCTGAACGACTAATTCACGGGTTGGAACCAGAATTACAATTTTAGGCGTATTGGTATTGGTGAATTTGTATAACTTTAGAAGGGGTAATAAGTAAGCAAATGTTTTACCGGTACCGGTTTGTGCAATTCCCATCATGTCACGGCCAGACATAATCACTGAAAAAGATTTTTCCTGAATTGGGGTAGGAGTAACAAAACCTAGTTCGTCAATGGCTTTTTGTACTGATTTTGGGAGATTGAATTTTTCGAAAGTGCTCATTTGCATTAAATTTTGTGCAAATATAGCTATAAATAGCTGAAAATCGATGTTTCTTAGAAATTACGACAGTTTGTGGGCTTCGAATTTCTTAAAAATGCAGTTTAAAAAGCTATAAAAATCGTTTTATTCGCAGTAAAAGTTCATTTGGATTAAATGGTTTAGCAATAAAATCGTCTACACCCAATTCAAAAGCTTCTTCAACAGTGTTTTCTTCTTCCCCTAGTGAAGAAAGTGCAATAACACGAATATCCTTGTAATTTTGCTTGATTTCATTGATGATTTCCAGACCGGATTTAAGAGGTACGGTAATCGTGGTAATCACCAAGTCCGGCATAATAACCGGAAGCCGCTCCATGGCATTGATACCATCTTTCGCAATACTTACTTTGAAGCCTTCTTTTTTCAGAATGAATTTTAGAATCTCAACAGTCATATCATCATTATCGATGATCATAATTTTTTTATCGGTAGTATCCATTTTGACTATTATTTTTTATACAACTCTATTTCGTCCAGCATTATCATTGCTTTTTTGTTTTTTCGCTTTCTCCAGACGGGCAATTCCTTCCGGTTTTCTACTACGATTTTGATCTTGGTAAAACTACTGAATATTTGATTTTCGACTTCCCATGATTGTGTTGTAATTTCGTAGTCTTCTGTTAAAATGTTGCAAATTTGTTCTTTAATAAGCTCCCATTTCTGATTCTTAAAACCATAGATTTTTATATTTTTTGGTGTAAAAATCCAATGTCTCTGATCGCTTAGGAAATTTAATTTTAAGATGTTGAAATCAAGATTTTTGGTTTCGACTTCAATTTCCGGATTTGTATCATACCATCCAATCCAGTTGATATTGAAGTTTTTGTACCCCCTGTTTCCATCCACTGAACCATAACTTCCTTTGCCTTTAAACTCATCAGACGGAGGCGTTATAAAGGTAACTTTCAGATCCTCACCTAAATGTGATGTGGTGTTTTTGCAAATTTCAAGCCATTCTTTATAATAATTATCAGGAGAAATTCCGTCTTCGCTCAGTTCATAAACTCCAAATTGATTGCAGGATTGCGAGAATTTTAAAACTCGTTCTGTTAAACCCGGTTTTACTTCTTTTTCACCTTTGGTATTTACGACATACATACCGTGTTGGTTTTTTCCATAAAATTTGGCCTGTTCAAAATAAACAAATTCTAAAGCCAGTCGTAATTTATGAACACGTGCGCTTAAAATAGAATCATTTTCGACAGCATTATTGGCCTGTTCCAGATAATGATCGTATTGATCCATAGCTTCAGGAGTCAGGAACGTATTTCGCGCCTGAACAGGACCGGAATAAATATCTAAATAAGCTCTACTTTTGTTTTGATTGGCTTCTATAAGGTCAAGGTATTTTGCGACAAAGGGTGCTGCTTTTCCATAAAAACCTCTGAGGAAATCAGCAGTAACAGCTTTAATGTCAATATCAGTATTCCACATTAATTTTGCCAGCAGATATTGTCGTAATTCCGAAAGATCGCCCGGAACATCAGCATATCCCTGTACAAATAGTCCTTTCACTTTGTTTTTTTGAAAAAGTTTATAGTTACTTTGAAAAGATTCAAAATTAGGAAAGGGGGACATGAAATTAGAAAATTGAACGGTGTAATCCCATAAAAAGAGCTGTGGTGAAGTCGTGCTCCAGTTTTCAAGGTTTTTGACAAAGGACGGATTATTCTGATTGGTAGTAGGTTTGCCGCGATCCAGTTCAATCGGGCATAAGATCGTATAAACGTTTGGAGCTATTTTCAGATTTACAGGCGGTTTGAAGGTGTGAAGATAGGCAAGGGTAGTAATTTTGGTTTTAGGAAAACGAGCCGCAATTTTATTTAAAAAATAATAAAATGAACCTTGCGGACCGCCATATTTAGTGTTCATGGCTTTGCATTGTGTACATTCGCAATACACGACGTCATCATTCTGGCTTACCGAATAGAATTGCGCATGGGGTGTTTTTGCTATAATTTCAGTCATTTTTTCCTCTACCAGACTCACAACGGTGTCATTGGTCATACACAAAGATTCTGTATTTCGTTCCCCTTCGTACAAAGCAAAAAGTTTAGGATTACTTTTAAAATATTCTTTTGGCGGAACAAGCATGCTAAAAGAATGTCCCCAAAGGCCAAAATCGTCAATATGCCAATCGAGTTTGTGCCAGTCTCTGAAATCTTCGTCATAACAATCAGGGTAAAACAAAGCTCTGTAATCAAAAGAGGGCTGATAGGTTTTACTTGTGTTTTTAGAAAAAGTAAACTGAGTTACTTTTGGAATGTAAGTTTCTGTTGCGGTAAATTTTCTAAATTCCCAGATTTCGAGTAAAGTATAAACGGCATAACGCAGGTATTTCTGATTTGGAGCCGTGATATAAATTGATTTTGAATCGCTTTTGATACTGAATTCATTTGCTTTGAGTTTTTTATCATTGGAAATTTCCAGTAGGATTTCGGAAGCGTCACTCTCTTTTTGACTTTTTGTAGTAATTTCAAATGGTTTCGACACGGATTTCTCCAGATATAATTTTAGTATTCTTGCCGCAGCCTGAGTACTTTCGGACGTAGCAATAATTTTGGTTTTATCGGTTATTGTAATTTCAGATTGTGCCATCATCTTAAAACTAAGCAGGGTGAGAATAAGTATTTGCAAATAGTGAAGGCGCTTTTTTTTCATACGATTTAAAATTTATATTGCAGTAAAAAAGCGAAATCAAGTTCGTTTTGAAACTTTTTGGGGGTATATTCCTGTTGATTGTTGGTGATTAATATTCCAAAAATATAATGGGTTTTGATTAACTTGTAAAAGCCGGCACTCAGTCTGTACGAACTTAAAGAAGCTCTGTTTTCATATTCCGCTGCTCTCGTCTGATCGTCCGGCGAAGTCCCATAACCAGCAATTAGGGTAAGATAATCAAACTTAGTGCCGTAATAGTAGCGGGAGGTAAGGGTAAAGGACGGTGCGTCTTTTTGAATGTAAGATCTTAAATTGACCCAGTATGCCCCGAAGTATTTTCCTAATCCTACATTTAAAGTTTTTAAATTGCTGTTGTCCTGCATTTCGATGTAGCGGAAGCCTAAATCTGCCTCCCAGCCTTTGGCGAAATTGTAGAAATAGGAATATCCTAATCTCCATTCAGGAAAAGCGATATCATTGCTGTAGGCGACATCAATGTAGGAATAGTTGTTTTTCTTTCCCGACAGGTAAGATTCGACTTCAAATTGAAGTCCGCTGGCCATGACCTGATTGGAAGATCGTCTTTCGGCATAGCTGACTCTTCCAATTAAACTTCCCCACGTACGTTGATGTGTATAATCGGCACTTGTCAGATGCCACGGGCCAACTCCGTCACGATCAATTGTGGTGAAGTTGTAGTAAACGCCCGCCCGATCCATATTAGTTCTGGAGTACAAGGCAAAAAGATGCTGTTCGATGTCGGCATCATTAGGATATTTTGTTCTTATCGATTGGAGGTATTTTTCTTCATTTTTAGTGTCATTCTGCAGAGAATAAATCGCAATTCTTTTCAGTCTGAAAGTTTTGTTGTCAGGAAACTGTTCAATTGCTTTATTGGTTAAGACGAGAGCTTCTTCGTAATTTTTTGCCTCTAAATCCATGTTGATCAGATAGAGATAGGCATCCTCATAAGCCGGATTTTTATCAATTACATAATTATAGTAAAATCGGGCACTGTCTTTTGTCTTTGTCAGGTCATAATTTCGCCCCAATACCAGATAGAAATCCAGGTAATCCGGAGCCAGTTTTTTTCCTAACTGAGCTCTTTGGATATTTGATTTGTAGTCCGGACGGGTATTTCTCATGTCGTGGAGCACAACAGTCAAAAGGCTGTCAGTGTCTATTTTCTTTTGACCTTTTGTGGTTTGGCAAGTCACTAGAAATAAACAAAAAAGCAGTCTTATTAGAGCTATAGTTCTGTTATGTTTCATAATCAGCTTATTTTTTAGTTGGACCTTCATATCCTTTACGGACCATTACGCCCCAGTTTTGTTCTTTTCTTCGAAAGAAGAGCCAATAGCCTTTCAGTGAGGCATAAATCGTTATCGGATGGTACGCAAAAGGCTCAAGTGCGGCCATCCCGATAAGAATCATTAATTCTTTATAATTGGCATAACTTTTATACAGTATTTCATCTATCAATATGGATATTATGGTTATGGAGAGATAGAATAGATAGACTAATAGGCTTATAATCAGTAAATGTTGGTAGTCGATCATTCCAAATATAAAACTGAAAATGAGAGTCAGAATACCAATAAATTCAATAATAGGAACTAAAAACTCAAAACTGAAAAAGAAAGGTAATACCAGAAATGCTGTTCGTCCGTATTTTGGATTTAAAAACATTTTCCGATGTAAATATAAGGTTTGAACCAGTCCACGAGCCCATCGAATGCGCTGTCTTAAGAATATTTTTCGCGTACTCGGGACTTCTGTCCAGCAAAGCGATTCCGGAATGTATTTGATTAAGTATTTTTCTTTAGTATCGTGCATGTATTTTCGCATGCGCGTCACCAGTTCCATATCTTCGCCTAAGGACTGATGCCAGTATCCACCTGCTTTAATCACAATGTCTTTATCAAACATACCGAGACCTCCGGAAACCAAAAGCAGACCGTTTAGCTGACTCCACGCCATTCTTCCAAATAAAAAAGAGCGTACGTATTCTAATTCCTGAAAACGCGGATACCATTCTTTAGGATAATGAACTTTAAACAAAAAGCCTTCCTTGATATCGCAGGAGTTTGAAATCCTGATTCCGGCTCCGCAGGCAATGACACGAGTTTCATTTTCCATAAACGGTTTGGCCAGTTTCAAAATAGTATCTCTTTTTAAAATACAATCTACATCAGTGCATAAAAACAGGGGATATTGCGAAGAGTTTATCCCGGCATTTGCGGCATCAGCTTTACTTTTTCCATTTATTTTGTCGACAATCAGTAATTTGGAGTAAACGGGATTCTTTGATTTATAATGTCCGCGAACGGGCTGTGTGACAATTTTCTCCTGATAATAAAAGTCAATTTTAACCAGATCAAATTCGGCAATTAGTTTTTCCAGCGTATCGTCAGAACTTCCGTCATTGACAATAATGATTTCGTATTTCGGATAGGTCAGAGAGAGCAGGGATTTAACATTGTAAACGATATTTACTCCCTCGTTAAAAGCAGGAGCCACAATGGAAACGCCCAGTATATGGTTCGAACGAATTAAAACCTCTTCTTCCAGGTATTTTTGATATTTTAAATGTTTTACAATCGCCCAATACGAAAGAACAGACAGAAAGATGTAGAACAGAATATATCCGATTGAAAAATGGATTACAAAGACATTGTAACAGTGAATAATATAATGTAGAAAATCAGTCGTCATAGTTGTAATTCTCTAATGTGATTAATCATTTTTTGGGTATCGGAATCCTGTCTTCCCAATACATCTATACGTACAGAATCGAGATCGTTTAAAGTGGCTACCATTTTTAATTTAAGATCTTTGATTTCTTCGTTCGGAATTTGGTGGTTTAAAAATGAAATTGTTTTTTCTGAGCCTATAATGGCGAGGGCATCCAGAATTTCCAATTGAAGTTCGATACTCTCCTGCTTAAATTGCAGTAATAAATCCTCTTCGGCTTCATACAGGTACAAGTCGCGAATGGCAATAATTACATCGGTTCTAAGGTTTTTATTTTCGTGGGTGAGCAATTTGATAATATCCTGTGATCTGTTCCTGTAATTGTAAAATACCATAGTCATTACGGCTAATTTCAGAATGGTAGGATTATCAGATTCTATCCAGAGCTCGATATCAGGTGGAATCGGTATGTTTTGCGAATGCAACACATCCATTATTTTTATGGTAGTACTGATGGATACTTTTACCGGAATCTTATTAACGGCCTGCCAGTCTCCTTTGGTTAAAATCAGATAAGCAATATTGGCGTTTGACCGGATAACTTTATTGGGATGGAACAAATATTTTTGGATTTGAGCAATTCCCGGTTTGTATCCCAAGGCTTGAAAATGATAAATGCCATCACATTTTTTATATTTTCTAAAATCCCGAAGTAAACTTGCCGAATAATGGTTTAAACCCAGTTGTTTGTATATAATAAGAATGTTCTTGGCGGTTTTACCTTTTAAATTGCTTTTCATCCGAATCATATCGTCGATAAGCATTTCTTTACACCAGGTTTTATGGATTGGAATTTCGGATCTGAATTTGGCGATTTTGTATTTCAGAATGCTTTCCTCCGGTTTTGAGAGTGTAATCTCTGTAAGGAAAATTTCAGATTTTCTAACAATATGATGCCGGTAAGGAAGAGTGTATTGATAATGAATTCTTTTGAGTATTAATGCAAGTGCTAAAGCTAAACTTGTAAATACAAATAATGGGATGGCGTAGTGTTTTATATAACCTATAAAATGCTCCATAAATATTGCTTTATAGAGTGAAATTACGAAAAAAAACGCAATAAAACTAATGAAAGGTCACTCCCTGGTGGCTAAAACCCTTCAAAAACACCCAATCCGAAAAGGGCAAAGTCATATTTTACCGGATCGTGAGGATCCATTTTTCTGAGTTTAAGATCGAGTTCTGTTAAGGCCTTTCCATCATTTTGTTTTCGGGTTAGGATCCCTAATTTTCGGGCTACATTACCGGAGTGTACATCAAGCGGACATGACAATAATGAAGGTGAAATGGTTTTCCAAATACCTAAATCGACACCTTTGGTATCCTGGCGTACCATCCAGCGAAGGTACATGTTGATTCTTTTTGCTGCCGAATTGTTTAACGGATCCGAAATGTGCTTTTGGGTTCGGGGCAAGTGATCAATTTCAAAAAATATTTTTTTGAACTCACTTATACTTTTCTGTAAGCCATCAGCTTCTTGATTTTTGGCAAAAACAGCTTCAAGCCCCTTGTGATTTTTATAAATGTGCTGTAATCCTTTTATAAAGCCGCTAAAGTCTTTTCCGTTAAAAGTACGGTGTACAAAGTTTTCAAGACGCTCCAGATCTTCATCAGTATGTGACATCACAAAATCGTAAGGAGTATTGCCCATTAATTCCATCATTTGATGCGAATTTTTGATAATCATCTTGCGATTTCCCCAGGCAATTGTGGCACTCAAAAAACCGGCAATCTCAATGTCTTCTTTCTGAGAAAACAAATGTGGAATTTGCACAGGATCGCTTTCGATAAAATCGAGATTGTTGTATTGGATGACTTTTTCGTCAAGAAATTCTTTGAGTTCTTTTTGTGTCATAATGTAAAGGAAGGAGGTAATCGAATTGTTGAACGTTTTTAATTGCTGATTAATCCGTCAACCATTACTAACTTTCTATCCGCCATATTGGCTAATTCTTCGTTGTGCGTTACAATTACAAAAGTCTGTCCAAATTCATCACGTAGCTGAAAGAATAACTGATGTAAATTTTCGGCAGAATGGGTGTCCAGATTTCCGGAAGGTTCATCTGCAAAAATAACATCGGGTTTGTTGATTAGTGCCCTTGCTACAGCAACTCTTTGCTGTTCTCCTCCTGAAAGTTCGTTAGGTTTATGATGAATTCTATGGGAAAGCCCTAAATAATCTAAAAGTTTTTTGGCCTCTGTTTCTACTTCATTATTTTTTTTTCCGGCAATGAAAGCAGGAATACATACATTTTCTAATGCTGTAAATTCTGGTAAAAGTTGATGAAACTGAAAAATAAACCCTAAATTTAGATTTCTGAATTTTGATAATGCTTTATCACTCAACTCTAAAATATTCTGACCGTTTATGGTTAAAGAAGTTTCAGTTTCTAATCCTGAAGGCTTGTCAAGTGTTCCCAGAATTTGCAAAAGAGTTGTTTTTCCAGCGCCGGATGCACCAACAATCGAAACAATTTCACCTTTTTTAATGTGTAGATCGACTCCTTTTAAAACTTCTAATTTGTCGTAGAACTTATGTATATTTTTTGCGTGGATCATTTTGAAACTGTTTCTACAAAGAAACAAAGATTCTTCCGATATCAAAATGCCATCTAACAGAATTTTAAGAACAAGTTTTCAATGACAATGACAATGTCAATAACAATAGCAGTTTAAATGCAGGTCTTGATTTTTGGAGGGTGAAAAGAGGAGAGGGTGAAAAAAACGGACTGTTGAATAAATCGGTCTGGTTTTTGACAGAAGATGGAGTAGAAATGCTTTTTGGGTGAAGAAAAGTATTGATCAGGTGGGAATTAAGAAATAAATTGCCATTAGAAAATAAGTTTGTTTTAAAGAATTCTTTTTAAATTCGAATATCTAAATACAATGAAAATGCAGGAAGCCAAAGTAATGAACGACGACAGAACAAAGAAACTCCTTTTGGGTTTGGCATTGGATGCAATTGGAATGCTGACTTATAGTATACCGGGTTTTGCCGAGCCTGCCGATTTGATTTGGGCACCAATAGCAGCTTTTATAATGACCAAAATGTATCAGGGAAGAGTAGGGAAAGTAGCGAGTGTTTTAACTTTTATAGAAGAAATACTTCCGGGAACCGATATTATCCCATCCTTTACCATAACCTGGATTTATACTTACTTTTTTTCAAAAAGGGAGTAAGGAGCAGTTCTGATAAATGATTAACCGCAAAGTTCGCAAAGTTTAATAATTAAGGCTTTGCGAACTTTGCGGTTGTTTTTTATTGATTTGTTAAGGTTGAGGTTTTGAATCTTTAAATAAAAATCCCAGTCCCATATTTTTAAGCATTTTCTTTTCAAAATTCCAAAAAAAACGGAATTGTCCGAATATGGTACCAATAGCAACCAGTAAAACCTGATAGATCGGAAAAATAACTAGTAGTCGTATTAGAGTAAACCAGCCTCCGAAATCCTCTCTGGTAATGCCAAGCAAGACGCAAAAAGGTTTAGACAGCCATGCAGATGCCGATCCTGTTATGGCAAAAACAATTAGTATGATTATGGCTTGTACATTTGAGGTGATACCCCAACGTTTTTTTAGTCTGTTCATTCTTTATTTATAACGATTACAAATATAAGAACATTATCTTATAGGAACATAGCCTGCGAGCTTTTGTTTGTAAGTATTTTGAAAATAAATCATATAGTTATAAATAAGGTAATTTACTTCGTAACCGTAATGAATCGTTGGCTGATAATCAATTCTCATTTCATACAAATTCGGACTATAGCGCTGTGGCTGTAAAACACGATTGTTCCATTCGGTTACATACAGATTATTTTTGTTTTCGAGATAACTTAAAGAGTGATAATTTCGGGGAAGTGCCCTTGAAGCCAGCCAGGTACTAAAGCCGTTATCGATAATGATTACTTCGTACTCTAAAGAATCGTTGGCAATTCGTACCGTATCGTTTAATGCAGCAGTAGACTTACCGTCTGTATTTGCAGCCATCGTATTTTTTGAAGCTGTTGAACAGGCAATTATGGTAAACAGTAGGCCTAATATAAAGAGGGATTTTTTCATAAATTTTGTTTCAGACTTAAATTTACGAATAAATGAGGAGAGGTTTGAGGTATTTAACAGTTTGTATAGAAAGGTTCTGAGGTACTAAGGTTCTGAGATGCTAAGATTTTTGATTTTGGTGAACAAAAAAAGCTGTTTGAGTTCAACAAACAGCCTTTATATTTTTGGTAAAAGTTTTAATGCTTAAATTTAAGGTTACCAAGGGGGTAGCTTAACGCCTCAGAACCTTAGTTTCTTAGCATCTTAGAATCTCAGCACCTTTAAAAAAAAACTATTTCCCGAACAATTTCCCCAATAACCCACCTAATCCTCCACTTTTGGTAAGACTCATAGCATCGGCTACATCTACTTTTCCATCATTGTTTTGGTCCAGACCGAATTGCATTCCGTATTTGTTAATAGTTTCCATAATACCGGAAGCCTGTCCGCTATTTCCTGAAATGGAGCTTATAATATCTGAAATATTGAAACTACTGTCGTTGGGATCTTTTGCTTTGTTGACTAAAGAATTCAAAACCTGCGGAATCATACTTGAAGCGACACCGGCAGAATCAGTGCTGCTTAATCCGAATTTTTCACCAAGGCTTCCGCTCAATTGTTGTGTTATTTGCTGTACAACGGGATTAGAACTGTCCAGTTTAGAAGTTCCGTTAAATAAGCCGGCCAATTGTTCCGCACCTCCTTCTGAAGCAATTTTTTGCAATCCTGAAAATATCGAAGAGCTAGTTTCTTGTATAACCGCTTCATTGTGTTCATTTGGGACAGCAGTGTTGTTTACAACCGCATCGCCTCCGTATTGTTGTACTAATTGTGTTAATTGTTCGAACATGATTTAAAGAATTTAGGTTAGAATTTAAACTCAAATTTAATCAAAAAAAGAAAGGGATTTATTAAACGATGTTAATAAATCCCTTCTAATTAATTTATTTTTAGTTTATTAGCTCAGTAAAGAAATAATTTGTGAAGCTAATTCTGTACCAATTCTGTCTTGTGCTTCTCCTGTGGCAGCCCCAATGTGAGGAGTCAATGAGATTTTAGTATGCATTAAAATAGCCATTTCCGGTTTTGGTTCGCTTTCAAAAACGTCCAATCCTGCAAATGCAACTTTTCCTGAATCTAAAGCTTTTAATAAGGCTACTTCGTCAATAACACCACCGCGAGCACAGTTTACTATTCCAACACCATCTTTCATAATAGCCAGTTCTTTTTCGCCAATGATGTAACCGTCCTGAGCTGGAACATGTAAGGTAATGAAATCAGCTTCTTTGAACAATGATTCTAAAGATTGAGAAACGATAGTTGTAGTGATTGATTGACCGTCAAAAAACTCAACTTTAACGTCAACAGAAGGAATAAAGCTATCAGCAGCGATTACTCTCATTCCTAAACCTAAAGCCATTTTTGCAGTAGCCTGACCAATACGCCCAATACCAACAATACCAAGAGTTTTACCTCTTAGTTCAGTACCATTAGCATACGCTTTTTTCAAACCGTCAAAGTTTGAATCCCCTTCAAGAGGCATATTTCTGTTAGAATCATGTAAAAAACGAACACCTGAAAATAAGTGTCCAAATACCAATTCGGCAACAGATTCTGATGAAGAAGCCGGAGTATTAATCACATGAATTCCTTTGCTTTTTGCGTAATCAACATCGATGTTGTCCATACCAACACCACCTCGGCCAATAATTTTCAATCCCGGGCAGGCATCAATAATGTCTTTACGAACTTTAGTAGCGCTTCGTACTAAAACGACATCTACATTATTTTCGTTTACAAAATTAGCTACTTGTTCCTGAGCTACTTTTGTTGTAATAACTTCAAAACCACCTTTTTCTAAAGCAAGAATTCCACTTTTTGAAATTCCGTCGTTTGCTAATACTTTCATCTTAGTTTATGTGTTTATTTGTTTATTTGTTTAATCGTACAGATTAGAAGATAAACATAATATTATAATTTTTCTTTTTTGTTTAGGAGCTAATCCCGCTATCCGTTGTGATCTTTTTTGTTTTTAAAGAAAAAACAAAAAAGGATCTCCACTTCTATCGGGGCTAGGAATTCTGTGTTCAATTCCTGTTTTTGGCAAACTGCAAACTAAAAACTGCGATTGTAAACTAAACTTTAGTTTCCAAAGCTTTCATTACATCTACTAAAACCTGAACACTTTCGATAGACATTGCATTGTAGATTGAAGCTCTGTAACCACCAACTGAACGGTGACCCGGTAATCCTGAAATTCCGGCTTCTTTCCATAAAGCGTCAAAAGTAGCAGTATGATCAGCATTGTTTAATAAGAAAGTAACGTTCATTTTAGAACGGTCTTCAACTGCTGCTGTACCTTTAAACAATGGGTTTCTGTCAATTTCAGCATAAAGTAAGTCAGCTTTTGCATTGTTTAGTTTTTCAACTGCAGCAATTCCTCCTTTTTCTTTAATCCATTGTAAAGTTAGTAACGAAACATATACAGCAAAAACAGGAGGGGTGTTGTACATACTCTCTGCTTTAATATGTTTAGCGTAATCTAGCATACTTGGAATTGTTCTTCCGTTTTTCCCGAGTATCTCTTCTTTAATCACAACCAAAGTAGTTCCG
Organism: Flavobacterium tructae; assembly: GCF_002217475.1. GTDB lineage: Bacteria > Bacteroidota > Bacteroidia > Flavobacteriales > Flavobacteriaceae > Flavobacterium > Flavobacterium tructae. The sequence continues at coordinate 14,073 of NZ_MUHH01000042.1, read as the reverse complement.
GCAGGTCCCATATTTTTTTGAGCGCCGGCGTAGATGATGTCAAATTTAGAGAAATCCAATTCACGTGAAAAAATATCAGAACTCATGTCGCAAACCACAGGAACATTAGTTGCCGGGAATTCTTTCATTTGAGTTCCAAAAATGGTGTTGTTGCTGGTACAGTGAAAGTAATCAGCATCAGTTGGTATTTCGTATCCTTTCGGAATATGATTGTAATTTGCTTCTTTTGAAGAACCTACGATAACAGTTTCTCCAAAATACTTTGCTTCTTTTATAGCGGCAGTTGCCCACGTTCCGGAATCCAGATAAGCAGCTTTTCCGTTTTCTTTCATTAAATTATAAGGGGCCATCAAGAAGGCTGTGCTTGCACCACCTTGCAAAAATAGAGCCTGATACCCTTTTCCCTGAAGTCCCAATAATTCTAAAGCAAGGGATCGAGCTTCCTCCATAACGGCAACGAAATCTTTACTTCGGTGCGAAATTTCAAGAATAGATAGTCCTGAATCATTAAAATCTAAAATGGCTTTTGATGCTTTCTCAAAAACTTCCTGAGGTAAAATACTAGGTCCTGCGCTGTAGTTGTGTTTTTTCATGGTTTTTGTTAATAGTCGAAAAATTTAAAAACGCAAATTTCGGCAATAGGAGCTGAAAAAGCGATAAATAATTCGAAATAATTGAACATATTTTTATTTTGTTGTTAACAAAAACGTTATAGTATCTACATTATCTGCATAATCCCACAAACGTGGTTTTTGGGTTTGCCCAAAAGAAATACTGTTTTGAGCTAAATCATTGCTAACGATGCACTGAATTTGTTCAGCATCAGCTTCTAAACGAGCCTGTAAGTCTTCGATATTTTCATAAGATTCGTAAAAGACACTCGAAATAGGAGAGGCGTAACTTGGATCTTCTTTTAGAGTTAAAAAACCATTGTCAAGTAGTTTAAAATTACTCATCAAAAACACCGCTTTGTTGTAGTCGTAATTGTTAGCGTATTTTTCGTAATGAATAACGTCCTGATATTTGAAAATAGCCTGGAAAAAAGCATCAAAAGAATAATCTTTTGGAACAAAAAGTTTAGATACATTGCGGCATCCCAGTCCAAAATATCTGAAAATATCTTCGCCCAAAGCTTCTAATTCTTCGTGAGTTTCTTTTCCGTTTAAAATTGCAACCGAATTTCTGTTTTTGCGAATGATAGACGGCTTATTTTTAAAGTAATATTCAAAATAACGTGCCGTATTGTTGCTTCCGGTTGCTATAACGATATCAAAATTTTCGAGTTTACCTTCCACGAAAGTGATCTTATCTTTTAGATTTTCATCGACAAAAATGAGGTATTTGGCTAAAAACGGCAATAAATGCTGATCGTTTGAAGAAGTTTTTATTAAGGCCTTATTTCCAGTGATTAAAACCGATAAAAAGTCATGAAATCCAACTAGCGGAATATTTCCGGCAAGGATTAGGGCAACAGTTTTTTCAGTTTTATCCGCTTTCTCAAATTCTGAGCTGTAAGCTGAAAGCCATTTTTTAATGTTTTCTTCCGTTAAAGCTTCTGCCCATGAATGTATTGCAAAATGCACCTGTTCAGGAGTGTACCATCCATTGTGTGATTGAGAAAGAGCAATCAGTTTTATGAAATCATCAAAAAACAGGTCGTTACCTAAAACCGATTCATTTCGTACGTTTTCTGTTTCAGAGAACTGACTTAAAAATCGACCTAGTGCTATAAAAGACTGTTTTTTTTCGTTTTGTAACATAAGTAATTTGTTTATGAAAGGTTTTGATTGTAATTTTGCACAAAAATAAGGATAAATAAGTCGAAAGTCAAAAGTCATCAAGTCAAAAGCGAAGGATGTCTTTTTTTTGGCTTTGCAACTTTAAGACTTTTAACTTTAAGACTAATAAAACAATGGCAATAATTATAACTGACGAATGCATAAACTGTGGGGCCTGCGAACCGGAATGCCCAAATACAGCAATTTATGAAGGAGCTGATGATTGGAGATACAAAGACGGAACCAGTCTTTCCGGAAAGATAATTTTACCTGACGGAACTGAGATTGATGCAGAAGATGCACAAACACCAATTTCTGATGAGGTGTATTATATCGTTCCAGGAAAATGTACCGAGTGTAAAGGTTTTCACGATGAACCTCAATGTGCTGCCGTATGTCCGGTTGATTGTTGTGTGCCGGATGATAATCACGTTGAAGACGAAGAAACCTTGTTGAACAGACAAGCGTTTTTACATGGTGAATAATGAAATAATGATGTAATTAGATATAAACAAAAAATCCTGAGTTAATGCTCAGGATTTTTTGTTTTTGTTCAGTCAGATAAAAGCTTCTTTTGACCTGTTTAATTGTATAAAGTTTCTAATTGCTTAAAAATTAAATCCAAGTCTTGCATAGTAGTATGCTCCGCTGAATCCCATCTGAACAGCGTCCCAGTAACCTCCTGCTTCAGTGTTGCCTGTCTCGTCTTGTTTCGTTGGGTAAACATTGAATAAGTTGTTGCTTCCAATGCTTAATTTCAGGTTTTTAGTCAATTGATATCCAACAGTTAAGTCAGTGATCAGTCTTGGATTGTATACATCGTTTTCATCAGTGTAATCTACTAAAACTACTTTACTGAATCTGGTGAATGCGATACCGGCATCAAATTTATTTTTAGCATAGTTAAGGTTTAAACCAAATTTGTTATCTGGAGCTGATGATAGCAGGAATGCTTTTTCACGTTTCCCAAAGAAAGTACCCTCATCTAAAGTTCCGTTTTTTACATTGTCAATTTTCATGTCATTAATGTTTCCAACCAAAGTTGCACTAAACAATGATTCTCCGAATTTTTTCTTCCAGGCCAAAACGATATCCAAACCGTGAGTACTGGTGTCTACACCATTCACAAAAAACTGGGCTTTATCGACACCAAGGTTTAAAGGTTTAGCATCAAAATATCCGGTAAGAACAATACGGTCTTTTACTTTGATGTAGTAACCGTCAACTGTTGCGGTGAAATCTCCAAATGTAGCCGTGAATCCCAGAGAGGCATTTACCGCTTTTTCTTCGTTTAGTTTCTGAATTCCAAAAGCTTTGGTAACCGGGCTGTTGTTTGGAGCAAGTAAAACTTCGGTAGCCCCTCCGGCATTAAAATTCGTAAAACGCAGGTTGTAATAAATTTGTGCCAGTGAAGGAGCACGGAAGCCTGTACTTACAGATCCTCTGAAGTTAATATGTTGTCCGGCTTTTACTCTTGCGGCTAATTTCCCGTTTAAAGTACTTCCAAAATCACTATAATTTTCAAAACGAACCGCACCGCTCAGTAAAAAAGACTCTGTGATGTCAAGTTCAGCATCGGTGTATAAAGATAAATTCGTACGGCTTTTGTCTACCGTATTTGAAGGGCTGTATCCTGGAAAACCTTGCGAACCTCCAGGTCTTGAAATTGTTGGAGACGAAGTTGGATCTGTAGGATCGTAATCCGGATTTGGAATAGTTGGTGCACTTTGGGTTGTAGGATCGGTTATTGGTCTTCCGTTAGTGTCGTAAGTCGCATAAGAACCTTCTTCTCCTGAGAAAATAGTGAATTTTTCTGTTCTGTATTCCGCTCCAAAAGCAAGGTTTAAACCGCTTAAGACCGAATCGTAGTTTTTAGAAAAATCAAAATTGGTTGTATTTTGAGTCAGACTGTGTCCTCCTGCATCAAATTCTGTTGGAGATTTCCCTTCTAAGGAAGCATTTATAGTTCCTTTGATGTAGTAATGAAAAAGGTTTTTTCCGTAAGTATTGCTTAGATCAATGTTCCATCCGCTGGCTGTTTTAGTTCTAAATCCCGCCGCAAGAGAATTGTCTATTATATTAGAAGTAATTCTGGGAGTGTAGCCACCAGGATAAACAGATTCCACAACTCTTTCTCCTCCGTTTCTGGTAAATGCATAGGCATCTGTATCTCTGTAATTTCGGCCTCCAAAAGCATAAAACTGCGTTTTCTCAGATACCGGAAGTGATAAGTTTCCAAATAAGTTAAAACCCTGAATAGAAGCATCTCCAAAACCTTTTCTAAAATCATAAGCAGGTCTAAGGGTTTTGTTTTTGTTGATGTATTCTGTTGTAAAATTGGCTGAACCTCCTTTGTCACCAATCGCAACTCCATAGTTAGCGGCTACTTTTACAGATCCACCGTCAAAAGATTGGTTTTTACCATAAGTATTTCCGTTTCCGTTTTGGTCCAGTCTGAAGTTTTTGGTATTTGGAGTTCCATCCAGAAAATCACCTTTTGCATTGGCATTAAACGCTCCGTAGGTTACAGATCCCGTTAATTCGTCGACATTGTCATTTAGTACAATATTAATAACTCCGGCAATAGCGTCCGAACCGTATTGGGCAGCAGCACCATCTCTCAGAATCTCAATTCTTTTGATTGCAGTAGCGGGTATGGCATTTAAATCAGTTCCCGTATTTCCACGTCCGCGGGTACCAAATAAATTGATTAAGGATGATTGATGTCTTCTTTTTCCGTTAATCAAAACCAAAGTCTGATCCGGTCCCAGACCTCTCAGCGAAGCGGGATCAACGTGATCAGCACCATCAGATCCGGATTGTTTATTGGCATTAAATGAAGGAGCAACATATTGTAACAATTGATTGATCTCTATTTTACCGCTTTGTGTCGTGACATCTTTTACACTAATAACATCAATCGGAACGGCCGAATTGACCACGGTTCTTTTGGTGTTTCTTGATCCTACGATTACGACATCATTTAGGACCTGACCTCCGTTTTCGTCTAAAGTAACGTCGGTTTTACTATTTGAAGAGGATTTCTCTACATTGGTATAGCCAACATAGCTAAAAATTAAAATGGCACCTTCTTTTACTTTTATAAGGTAACCTCCTTCAAAATTGGTAGATACACCGTTTGTAGTTCCTTTTTCGAGGATATTAACTCCAGGCAGCGGATTACCTGATTTATCTCTTACAACTCCTGATATTTCTTTTTGGGCGAATAGAAATGCTGTGTTAAACAGTATTAGTAATAATGCAATCTTTTTCATAGTTGATTAAATTTGGTTTGGTTGTTCTTAGTTGGTATTCTATAAAAGTAATTATTTTTAACAAAAAATTAATAAGAAGTGTAATTTTTTTATTGTCCAATCCATAAAAAACATTAATCGTCATTTTTACTTCAATTGCGAGCTATTAAATCTTATATTTGCAAAATTTTAAAGCCAAAAAATAATATTTTGGCACATAATACAAAAGGAATACGAAAATTATAACCTGTTAAAAACGACTTTGGTATACTGAAAAACCGGTATAAAGAAGACTCGAAAGAAAAAGGTTTACATAAAAAAACAAATAGAATCAACAGATGAAAGCAGGAATTGTAGGATTACCAAATGTTGGAAAATCAACATTATTTAATTGTTTGTCTAATGCAAAAGCGCAAAGTGCCAACTTTCCGTTTTGTACAATCGAACCAAATATTGGAGTTGTAAACGTTCCGGATCCAAGAATTAACAAACTGGAAGAACTAGTTAAACCAGAGCGTGTACAAATGGCAACGGTTGATATTGTCGATATCGCAGGTTTGGTAAAAGGTGCAAGTAAAGGAGAAGGTCTTGGAAACCAGTTTTTAGGAAACATTAGAGAGTGTAATGCTATTATTCACGTTTTACGTTGTTTTGATAACGATAACATCGTTCACGTTGACGGTAATGTAAATCCAATTCGTGATAAAGAAACGATTGATATCGAACTTCAGTTGAAAGATTTGGAAACAATCGAGAAACGTTTGGAGAAAGTAAAACGTGCCGCTAAAACCGGAAACAAAGAAGCTCAGACTGAAGAAGCTTTGTTGAACCGTATCAGAGAAGCGTTATTGCAGGCAAAATCAGCAAGAACCATTATTCCTCAAAGCAACGACGAAGAAGTTTTGATGGAAGGTTTTCAATTGATTACCGCTAAACCGGTATTGTACGTTTGTAATGTTGACGAAGGTTCAGCTGTAAACGGAAATAAATATGTAGATCAGGTTCGTGAATTGGTAAAAGACGAAGAAGCTGAAGTTATCATTCTTTCAGTAGGAGCAGAAGCGGATATTACAGAATTAGAAAGCTACGAAGAGCGTCAGGTTTTCCTTGAAGATATGGGATTGACTGAGCCGGGAGCTTCTGTACTAATTCGTGCAGCATACAAATTATTAAAACAACAAACTTATTTTACAGCCGGTGTAAAAGAAGTTCGTGCCTGGACCATTAATATTGGAGCTACAGCACCGCAAGCTGCCGGAGTTATTCATACTGATTTTGAAAAAGGATTCATTCGTGCCGAGGTAATTTCATACGAAGATTACGTTCAGTATGGTTCTGAGGCAAAAGCAAAAGAAGCAGGGAAGTTCAAAGTTGAAGGAAAAGAATATGTTGTAAAAGATGGTGATGTAATGCATTTCCGTTTCAACGTTTAATCTTTTTTTAGAGAAAATAGAATAGAGAACAAAGAAGATAGACTAAAAACTGCTGGAGCAATTCAGCAGTTTTTTTATGCACAAAAGTTATTGTTATCTGTATTTTGAGGTTAAAGAAAGCCATCGTCAGGCTGAGCGAAGTCGAAGCCTCGCATAGTTTGCCATTTCGAGGAACGAGACTCGAGAGATAGCGAACAGGCGAAGCAAATCACACCCGTATATCGACAAAGATTGATAACATTTGGAATAGAGTTTCTAGTGTAATTTCTCGTTCCTCGAAATAAAAAAAATGAACTTAAAAATCCGTTTAAATCCGAGCTTTCGCATGCGCGAATCTGTATAATCAGTGTGTAATTTGTAAGAAGCAAAAAAAATGGCTCAAAAATTGGTTACAAAAAAATCAACCAATTATCAATCTAAAAACAACCAATCAAAATGCTAAAAAAATCTTTCAAATTTCTGGGCTGGACACTTTTCGGAATCTTTACTTTCCTTGCTTTATATGTGACAGCTGTCTTATTGATTTCCAGAATTACAGTTAACTCCACTATTGACAAAATTGACGAACAAAACGCGATTCCGATTTATATTCTTTCCAACGGAGTGCACACAGATATAGTGGTTCCGATCGTTAGTGAAGTCAAAGATTGGAGAAAGGAAATTCAGTTTGATCAGACAGAATCCAATGATACACTGGCAAAATTTGTAGCTTTTGGCTGGGGTGATAAAGGTTTTTATCTCGATACGCCTGAATGGTCAGATTTAAAAGCGAGTACGGCTTTAAAAGCAATATTTGGTGTGAGTTCGTCAGCCATGCACACCACATTTTTTAAGCAATTACGAGAAGGCGAAGATTGCAAACGCATTCTGGTTTCTAAAGAAAACTATCAAAAATTAGTAAACTATATTTCAGAGAGTTTTAATAATCCGGAGAATCCTGAATGGATTGAAGGTCATAGTTATGGGAAAAAGGATGCTTTTTATGAGGCTAAAGGAAGTTATAGTCTTTTTTATACGTGTAACACCTGGGCAAACTGCGCGTTAAAAGCAGCGAATCAAAAAGCGAGTTTATGGACGATTTATGACAAAGGGATTTTTTACCATTATCAGTAAAAAGAAAAAGACGGCCTTAAGAGTGTTCGGTCGCTAGGGGACAAAAAGCTTTGGATGATTGTGGATGTTACGGATATTGAATCTTTACGAGATAATTTTTTTGAGGTTAGATGATGGTAATTTGTAGTTTAAGGAGACAATAACTATAGTTGATTACAAGTGGCAATACCATTTAGGCGCAATAAAATAAACTCCGCTAGGAGTAAAATATCGGTAGAAAGAATAAGGCCCCCATTGAAAAAATGTCCCGTAGGGATTATATGTGTTTCCATATGAGATTTTATAGAAAAAATATGGCATGGTAAAAATGTAAAAATTGTCTGTAATACAGGAATTTAATCTTTTAATTATTCTTTAAATTTGAAAGAATATCAAAAAACGAATCTTGTGGAAAGTCAAAATATTTTGTCTAAAACCTGGTATTTGTTACGAACCACTATTTTAGAGTTCAACGACGATAATGCCATTAAGCTAAGCGCTGCTTTGTCGTACTATACCATATTTGCATTACCGCCTTTATTGATCATTATTATAACCATCTGTGGTTTCTTTTTTGGGGAAGAGGCGGTAACAGGGGAGTTGTATGGGCAAATCAACCGCTTAGTAGGTAACGATGCTGCAATTCAAATTCAGGACGCAATCAAAAATGTGCAATTGTCTGATAGTAATGTTTTTGTCACAATTTTTGGAGTTGTGATGCTTTTAATAGGAGCTTCGGGAGTTTTTGCCGAAATACAAAGTTCAATTAATTTTATCTGGGGGCTGCGTGCGAAACCGAACAAAGGACTTAAAAAATTCATTCAGAATCGGATTATGTCTTTCTCTATGATTGTTTCTGTGGGATTTCTAATGCTCGTAAGTTTAATGTTAAATGCGGTTTTAGATGTCTTAAATGCGAGATTAAAACTATATTTAGCCGACAGTACAGTGTATTTGTTTTACGTCATAAATTTGATCATTGTTTTAGGTAGTATCACCTTGCTTTTTGCAATTATATTCCGAACTTTACCAGACGGGCTTATAAAGTGGAAAGACGCTTTCATTGGCGCCGGATGTACCGCAATCCTTTTTATGATAGGTAAATTTGCAATTGGATTTTATTTAGGAAACTCAACAATTGCAAGTGTTTATGGTGCAGCAGGATCCGTAATAATCATTTTGGTTTGGGTGTATTATTCCGCAATTATTTTATATTTTGGAGCCGAGTTCACTAAAGTATATGCTAAAACGTACGGAGGGAAGATTGCTCCGAACGGCTATTCGGTCGAAATTAAAAAAGAGATATTTGAAATTAAAGAACAAACAGAAATTTCATAAGTTTTGATGATTCAAAAATGTAGTTTATGGTTTTATGGAAATACTTAAAACAGGTGAAACGGGTAACAAAAAACAGCAAATTTTAAAATAAAGTATATGAAAATTGTAGCCTTTGGAGGAAGTAATAGTCAGCACTCGATAAACAAACAACTGGCGACTTATGCGGCAAGTTTATTCGACAATGGAACGGTTGAGGTTTTAGATCTTAATGATTTTGCCATGCCTTTGTTTAGTGTCGATTTAGAAAAAGAAATTGGTCAGCATGAGTTGGCAAAAACATTTTTGCAAAAGATTGAAAATGCAGATCTTTTGGTAATTTCTTTGGCAGAAAACAACGGAAATTACTCGGCAGCTTTCAAGAATTTGTTTGATTGGAGTTCGAGGATCATGAAAGAAATTTTTCAGCAAAAACCAATGCTTTTAATGGCTACTTCGCCGGGAGCAAGAGGAGGAGCTTCAGTTTTAGAAATCGCCAATAACGCTTTGCCAAGATATGGAGCACAGATTAAGGCTACTTTTTCATTGCCTGCATTTAACGCGAATTTTGATTTGGAGGAAAATAAAATTTCAAATGAAGAGTTAAATAAAGAATTAAAAGACATTATTAAGTCTAGTTTCTAATTTATGATTCCAAAAAAGATTGTCCTTACTGTTTTCTTACTGAGTTTTATCTTTCTGTTTCGTGTAAACGCGCAAAAGTACAATACGATTGATAATACGGTGCTAAAGTATCCCACTAATTTTAATTCAGTAGAAAGTCTGGCAGAAAGAATACAAAAAGATTTTACTTCAGATTATGATAAAGCGAGGGCTATTTACAGCTGGATTGCTTTAAACATAAAATACGATTACAAAGCCTATCTGAATCCGCCAAAACCGCTCCGATTTACCTATATTAATGAATCGGACAAACAAGCAAAAATTGCAGTTTTAAAGGAAAAAACATGGCAGAACACTTTCGAATCCCGAAAAGCGGTTTGTGAAGGTTTTACACTTTTATATCAGGAATTGGCCTATTTAACGGGGTTGAAATGTGAGGTGATCCGAGGAGATTCTAAACGATCGTTGAGTGATATCGGACGTGAAAATTCGTTTTCCAATCATTCCTGGAATATGGTCCAGGTAGATGGAAAATGGATTTTGATTGATGTAACCTGGGGGCAGGGATATTATGACAGTGGCAAAAAAGTGGCTGTGAATCATTTTTCGCCCGTTTATTTTGACACTGATCCCAAGTACTTTTTTGCCAAGCATTTTCCGGATTCCGGAACTTATCTGGGAAAAAAATTAAACAAGGAGGATTTTCTGAACGGACCCTTGCTTTTTGACGCTGCAATTGAAGGCGGTCATGAGATTTTGGCGCCGGCTTCGGGAATTATTAAGGCTAATGAAGGAGACAAAATCCGTTTTAAAATAAAGAATATTGCAAAGACAGATCTGTTTTATTTTTTGAAAAATGGAAAACCTGTCAGAATTGAAGACTCTAAAGCAGTAAATGGAGTTTTAGAATTTGAGATAATTTATGATAAAAAAATAGGCTCTTACATTACTTTTTTTCTTGATCGTGACGGTATAATGTCATTTAAGATACTTTCCAAGTAAAACGTAGCAGGATCTTTGCTTAAAGAGCTTCCTTCTTTGGTTAAATTGGCGTATCTTAGCCATTACAGTTATAAAATTAATTTAACTGCCGGATTATGGAGACAACTTATTTGAAATCAATTTTAGACAATGATTTCTATAAATTTACTATGCAGCATGCTGTGATCAAACTTTTTCCAAAGGCTCAGGTTCGTTACGGCTTTATCAACAGAGGAAATCATTTTTTTCCGCCCGGATTTGGAGATTTACTTCGAAAATCGGTTGATGCAATGGCAGACTTGCGGTTGACAAAAGAAGAAAAACAATATTTGTGGCAGCACTGTTCTTATTTGGATCCCACTTATTTTGATTTTTTGCAAGGCTATAACTTTGACCCGTCCGAGGTTCAGATTACTCAGACAGGTTCAGAGTTAAAAGTAACTGTTGAGGGGTACTGGTATCGTACCATTTTATGGGAAGTGCCCCTGATGGGATTGATTTCTGAGCTGTTTTATAAGACTGGTCAATCCATTCGACTGGACGATGAAGCTTTAAAAAGAGTAACCAAAGACAAGATTGACAATTACAATAAAATTGGAGTTTCGATTTTAGAGTTTGGAACCCGACGACGCCATTCGTATGAGGTACATGCCTTGGTGAATGAGACACTTCGAAAATTTGGTTCGAATAGTTTTATAGGAACCAGTAATGTTCATTTTGCAATGACTAACAATATGCGGCCATTGGGTACTCATGCGCACGAATGGTTTATGTTTCATGCTGCCCAATACGGTTTTAAAATGGCTAATATGATGGGTTTGGGACATTGGACGCAGGTGTACGATGGCGATCTCGGAATTGCACTGACAGATACCTATACTACAGCGGTGTTTTTTGAACAATTTGATAAAAAGTACTCGAAACTTTTTGACGGAGTACGTCACGATAGCGGAGATCCTATTGAATTTGCAGAAAAAGTAATTTCGCATTATACCCAAATGGGAATTGATCCAAAATCGAAAGTGATCGTTTTTTCGGATTCATTGAATTACGAGAAGGTGAAAAGGATAGCAGATTTTTGTAAAGATAAAATCAAAATGTCATTTGGTGTCGGAACCAATTTTACCAATGATGCCGGTTTGCCTTCGATGAATATGGTGATAAAACTGACAGAAGTAAAATTGAATAATGACCAGTGGCAAGGTGTTGTAAAACTTTCTGACGAAAAAAATAAAAATACCGGAACGCCCGAAATGATTGCTTTAGCAAAAGAAGTACTGGGAATCAAATAGTATTTTTTACCAAAAAGCTGATTTTTTATATTTTTGGTTTACGGATTATTTTAAAATCAATGTAAATAGGGTTTAAAGCTGTTATTATTCGTAACAAAAATAAAATACGCTTTCATTTTTTGACTATAAATGGTACATTAGCCAAAAATCCAATTCACTTTATGCTAGAGCAAAATCAATATACCGAAGATAACATTCGATCACTCGATTGGAAAGAACATATCCGTATGCGTCCCGGAATGTATATCGGGAAATTGGGAGACGGATCTTCGCCTGATGATGGTATTTATATTCTTCTAAAAGAGGTACTGGACAACTGTATTGATGAGTTTGTAATGGGCTCAGGAAAAACTATTGAAGTGACTATCAGAGATAAAACGGTCTCGGTTCGTGATTACGGACGTGGAATTCCGTTAGGGAAAGTAGTAGATGTCGTTTCAAAAATGAATACGGGAGGAAAGTATGATTCAAAAGCTTTCCAGAAATCGGTTGGTTTGAATGGTGTCGGAACAAAAGCGGTGAACGCATTGTCGAATTATTTTCGTGTAGAATCGGTTCGTGATGATAAACAAAAAGCAGCAGAGTTTTCCGCAGGAAATCTGGTTCTTGAAGAAGATGTGATTGATACTACCAAGCGAAAAGGAACAAAAGTAACTTTTACGCCGGATGAATCGATTTTTAAAAATTATAAATTCCGTTTAGAATATGTGATCAAAATGGTCAAGAACTATTGTTATCTGAACAATGGTTTGACGATTATTTTCAACGGAGAAAAATATTATTCAGAGAATGGACTTCGTGATTTATTAGAAGAAACCATCAATGAAGAAGATTTAGAATACCCTATTATCCATTTAAAAGAGCATGATATTGAAGTAGCGTTAACGCACAGTAAAACGCAATACAGTGAAGAATATCACTCTTTTGTCAACGGACAAAACACGACACAAGGAGGAACGCACTTAGCGGCTTACAGAGAAGCAATTGTAAAAACCATTCGAGAGTTTTACAATAAAAACTTTGAAGCATCTGACGTTCGTAAATCGATTGTGAGTGCGATTAGTATTAAGGTTATGGAGCCGGTTTTTGAGTCTCAGACTAAAACCAAATTAGGTTCTACTGATATGGGTTCTGATGACGGGACACCCCCGGTTTCGGTTCGTACCTTTGTAAACGATTTTATCAAAACCAAGTTAGACAATTACCTGCATAAAAATCCAACGACCGCAGAAGCCTTATTGCGAAAAATTTTGCAGGCCGAACGCGAGCGAAAAGAATTGTCCGGAATTAGAAAGCTGGCTACAGATCGTGCTAAAAAGGCCAATCTTCACAATAAGAAATTAAGAGATTGCCGTGCACATCTTCCGGATACAAAGAATCCAAGAAACCTGGAGAGTACCCTTTTTATTACCGAGGGAGATTCGGCTTCCGGATCGATCACCAAATCGCGTGATGTGAATACACAGGCGGTTTTCAGTTTGCGTGGTAAGCCTTTGAATTCCTATGGAATGAGTAAGAAAATTGTTTATGAAAATGAAGAGTTTAACTTGCTTCAGGCAGCGCTTGATATCGAAGACGGACTGGAGAAATTGCGTTACAACAATATCGTAATCGCAACCGATGCCGATGTCGACGGTATGCACATTCGTTTGCTGTTGATTACATTTTTCCTTCAGTTTTTCCCTGAGTTAATTAAAGAAGGTCATTTGTACATTTTACAGACACCGCTTTTCAGGGTTCGTAATAAAAAAGAAACCATCTATTGTTATTCTGAAGAAGAACGAAAAGACGCGATCGAAAAACTAAAACCAAAACCGGAAATCACCCGATTTAAAGGTTTAGGAGAGATTTCTCCGGATGAGTTTAAAAATTTCATCGGAGACACCATTCGCCTTGACCCAATTATGATGGATAAAAATACCTCAATCGAGCAATTATTATCTTTTTACATGGGTAAAAATACCCCGGACAGGCAAGAGTTTATTATCAAGAATTTGAAGGTAGAGCTGGATGCAGTTGAGGCTGAGGTTTAAATAAATTTTAATGATTAGTAATTAAATTTCATTCATGAAAAAACATCTTTTTGTTTTATCGATTTTATTACTTCTTTCGTGCCAGTCTAATAAAAAGGAAGATAAGAAAGAACTTGTTGTTGCAAATAAAGTTAATGAAGTTGAAATTGAAGAAAGTAATGACAGTTTAATTTATAAAATCGCAGAAGATTCAATAGTAATTGGAGGTGATACTTTAAAAATTGAAGCTCCTTTTATTTATTCTTTTGAAGGAATACTTGATAGTAATAAAA
>NZ_MUHH01000041.1 GCF_002217475.1 Flavobacterium tructae | reverse complement strand
CCGTGGTTGAAACCACGGGCAATGTTTATATCGCTTTGGAATAGCAAAAAAAAAATCATTCACCAACCATTTCCCCAACATAACTCAAAAACTCACATTCATCCAAAGGAAATAATTGTAAGACCATTTCTAAAATGAGTCCTACATTTATAGACTGGTCTTTCTTTTCCGGAACATTATGCATATCATGATCGAGTGCCAGAATACATAATTTAATCATATCGCTGACAATACAGCCCAGTTCGAAGTAATTTAGAATTTTGAGCTGAGCAATGTTGACTTTTGGTTCGTCATTGGAGGCTTTTAAAGTGTTAAAATAGCGTGCAGTTAATTTTTTAAGCTGTTCTGCATTTTTAAATGGATCGTTTTCCATAATGGTATGTTTTTTAGTTTGTATTTTGTGAATCAGTTTGTGATTTTTAATTGGAAGAAAAATCGTACTTTTGATTTGTTCGGCGAAGGAAGAAATAGATTGTATCGTACCAAATCATTTTTGACCGTATAGTACGGTGCAAAATATGTTTTTTACATCTCGTCAGTTTTAAGACTTAATTATTATCTTTGAATTATGAGCACACTAACAAAACCAAATCATATAGGGCGCAAGATCAGCCGTATTCGTGAACTTCGTGATATGAAACAGGAAGCTTTGGCACAAGCTTTAGGAACAAACCAGCAAGCTATTTCGGCTATAGAAAACAGTGAAACGATAGATGAAGCGAAATTAATTGAAGTGGCAAAAGCGCTTGGTGTAAGTGTTGAAGCCATTAAGAATTTTTCAGAAGAAAGCATGATCAATTACTTTAATACTTTTAATGATACGAAAGATAGTAATGTGAATTTTGGAAATCATTGTACCTTCAATCCATTAGATAAATTAATGGAAACGGTAGAAGAGAATAAAAAGCTTTACGAACGTTTGCTTCAATCGGAAAAAGACAAAATCGAATATTTAGAAAAACTGCTAAAAGGTAAATAATATTCGTCTGGAGATATTGATAAAAAGCATTGGCTGCGGCTGATGCTTTTTTATTTTAAAGTAAAAATCAAATTTTATAGTTATAATGAAAATTGTCCTAGAAAATAAGGGAATTAAAACAGATACTTTTTATGTACCGCCTTTTGTTTTGTATGAAGACGAAGTTGTTGTTTTGTACTTGAATACTATAGTAGATTTATATGATACCGAAATGTTTCTGAAAGATATTTTTTGTGGTATAACAAAAAATGAAAATGTGGCTCTGCATAAAAAAATGACTTTTGTTGAACATTTTAGAGAGTCAAATTTTCGGGATCGTTTTTATCCAACAAGAGTTGGACGGTATTTGAGGAAAAATGCTAATCTTAGCGATCCGTTTTCCAAAAAAATATTTGAAATAGAATGGATTACCAGTAAAACAAAAGTGAGAACACTTGCCGGAAATCCCAGAAGACTTTTGTGTTTGTATGCGGCGTTATCTAAAACAAAAGATATTGTATTTGATTTGTTAGGGCAGGATCCAGAAGGAGTTGAGTTTACTTTTAAAATGGTAAAAGAAGCAGTTAAAAATGGAGGGTCTGCGATTTTGCTTGATTTTTCTGGTAAATTGAAAGTGCACGCTTCAAAATATGTAGAATTAGAATTAAATGAAGCTAATTTGACACCTAAAAGAGAGTTCAATTTTTAACTTAAATTTCATACAGTTTGTCATTTCGACCGAAGGGAGAAATCACACTAGTATTTCCGCAAAGAAAGGCGCCAATCAATCTTTGTAGAGTTTCGATTGTGATTTGCTTCGCCTATTCGCTATCGCTCGAGTCTCCTTACGTCGAAATGACAAGATTGTGGTTGTTTTTTAGCGAATTAAGCTTTCTTTTTTACCGGAACTTTTGTTTTTAATTTTTCAATAAGAGCGTCGGCTTCCTGATATAGGGAAATTGATCGCAGTGATTCTGCATAGCGGTAATAATATTCGGGTTCTAAATCGGTGGTGAGGGCGAAAAGTTCGCGGTACCATTTGGCTGCTTTATCCAGATTACATTTAGCATAGCAGGAATTTCCCAGTTTTTGAAATAAATCAACAGATTTATAGCCTTTTGCGGCAACCCTTTCATAGGTTTTCATCACATCAACATAGGCATATTTATCGCTTACTTTATCGGTTTGATACAATTTTTCGCTTTGAGCGGAGACACGAATAGAAAACAGAGTCAATAACATTACAATAGCTAGTTTTTCTTTCATGAAAATGGATTTAAATGGGGACTTGATATTATTTTTATTTTTTTGGAACAATTTAAAAGCAAGAGGATTATTTAATGTTAGCTGATTGTGTTTTTTGCAAATATATCTAAATCAGTAATATAACATGCATTTCGGCGATGTTTTTTTGACTTTATCGATAAAATTAGAGTCGAAAACAATAGTAAAATCTTGTCTGGTAAATAATTTCTTATGGATATAAAAACGTTTAAGGCTTGAATTTATTTTAGTTACGCTAAAAAATAATCTAACTTTATAAAGATTTAGAGAGTGAGAGTATGAGAATGGAAGACTATTTAAATAAAATAAATAATTTGCGTCTTGTAGAAAATAGAGTTGAGCTTCGTGTTAATGCTGAGTTGGAAGAGCTTATTTTAAAAACAGCGTTAGAGAACAGCCAAAACTATTTTACGCTGGAGATGCTTTTTCAAAAAACAGACAATAATGGTATGGTATTAAATCCTGAAACGGTTCAATTTATTGCCAATTGTTGCGGCTTGCTGTTTATTGATGAGAAAGAAACCGGAAATGTTTGTTTTGCTCACGGTCAGGAATTACGACCTGAGTTTAAACAAAGCTGCACAGCAATTGATGTTTTCGATTTAAGTTATGCTATTTTGCATTCGTCACTTTATTGCGAAGATTTAAAAATCAGTGAGCTAAAAATTCCTATACCGCAAGATGCTGCTGTGTTTTGGAAACTAGTTCAAATAGGAGAGGAATTACGAGGGAAAGAAAAGGAATAAACAAAAAAAGCATCAGCCACGCTGATGCTTTTCAATTTCAAGTAAAAACAATTAGCGACGGAAAGCAGGGCTTTTATTCACTGATTCGTCCATCTTTACAGTTTTTGATTTCTTAGCAGAAACCGTGATTTCATGTTTGGCAACTTTACCATTTTCTTTTACTTCTAGGATGTAAGTTCCGGCAGGATATGCCTCTAAACTTAAAGTTTTTGACGTTTCTAACTGGTTTGAAGCAGTTTCTCCTGTGTAAACCAAATTATTGTTTTCGTCATAGATAGTAAAAACTGATTTCTCAACAGAGTTTAAAGTAAAACTAACTACTTTTCCATTTCCGGTTTTTATATTCAAAATATAATCCCCTTTTCCATCAAATGCATACGTAAAAATTGTTGTTAAAAATACGGCAACAACTAAGCCCACCTTCGTTAAATTTGTCATGTCTTTTTTAATTGTTTATTACTCATTTTGCAACGCGTAAAACTACAAATAGAAATTTAATTTTATGCAAAAAACTTACTTTTTTCAATACTTAAATTGCTGAATTAAAGATGTTTCTGTGTTTTACGTGAACTATGTACGTATTTACTGGGATGATGGATGTTTTTATTTTGAGTTTTTTTTATAGTGTGTAAACTACTCTTTTATAATTATTAAGAATATTTTTCTAAAAATATAAAAATCAGTTGTTTGAGATGAGAGAAGAACATAAAAAAACAGCTCAATAACGACAAAGAGCTGTTTAAAACGTACTATTTTCACTAACTAAATAAATTCGCTTTTTTGGGTAAGGGGGTAAAATTTTTAACGTGCAGCGACACTTGTTTTTTTAGCAGAAAAACCTGCTTTATAACTCGATGAAATTGCTTTTCTGGACAATACCGTAGTAGCTTCAGTAATGGTAATTTCATGTCTTACTTTTTTGATGTTATCCTCAACTTCCAGGAAGTAAGTTCCTGCCGGGAGTTCTTCCAGATTAAAAGTTCTCAAAATTCCATCTTTACCTGAAGCATTTTCAGTATAAAGTATGCTACCGTCTTTATCATAAATTGCCAGATTTGCTTTTTGCACTTTGTTAAGGGCAAATGCAATTAGCTTTCCGTTGGCTTTTAATACATGAAGATTAAAATCTTCATTCCCGTCAATTGCATATGTACTCATTCCAGTGAAAAGTACTGCATATACTAAACTTAATTTTAAAATCTTTTTCATGACTTTTAGTTTTTAGATTAATAATTCTAATTATCTGATGCTAAATTACTTATGAAATAATAGTTTTCTCACAACTCTGTTTTCTTATTTCTATGCTATATTCTCATTTACGAAACCGTTATAGGTTAAAATTTGAATTATTTTGAGTGTTAGTGTTAATTCTACGATTATATTTTAATGTTTTGGTAAAGTTATGGCAATGTGGTTTTAACTCTCATTCTTACAAAAATGTGTGTTTTAGGATTTAACCGCAAGGTGCGCGAAGTTTTATATCGCAAATTACGTGTAGTAACCGCAAAGTTCGCAAGGCTTTATCAATAATTAGCTTTGCGAACTTTGCGTTTGTATAAAAAAGATATGAAAAAAACCTTGCGCACCTTGCGGTTAAACCATTAGCTTATAAGCAAAAAAAAAACAGCTCAATAACCACAAAGAGCTGTTTTAAAACAATCACGTTTTTACTTTACTAACTATCTAACCTCATTTTTATACTTTATGAAAGCATAAACTTTTTTAACGTACTGCTACGTTTGAATTTTGAGCAGAGAAATCTGCTTTATAGGTGGATGAAATGGCTTTTGCAGATAATATTGATTTGTCATCTGTAATTGTAATTTCATGTCTTATTTTTTTAACGCTATCTTCCACTTCTAAGAAATAGGTTCCTTCCGGAAATTCTTCTAAACTAAAGGTTCTTAAAATTCCTTCTTTACCTGAAGCATTTTCAGTGTAGATTAATGAACCGTTTTGTTCATAAATACTCAAACTGGCTTTTTGCACCTGGTTTAGAGCAAACGTAATTAGCTTTCCATTAGCCTTTAATACATAAAGGTTAAAATCGTTATTACCATTTCCATTTCCGTCAATTGCATAAGTACTTATTCCTGAAAAGAGTACCGCGCATACTAAACTCAATTTTAAAATGTTTTTCATAGCTTTTCGTTTTAAATGATTAGTTCATTTCTCTTATGCTAAATTACCTTAGAACCGGATTTTTTTTCGCAACTCTATTTGCCAATTTATGTGCTGTATTCTCATTTACGAAACCGTTATAGGTTAAAATTTAAATTATTATAGGTTTTTATGTTAATTGTGTTGTTATTTTTCAATTATTTGAAATTTTAGATAATTTCGAAGCACGCCTATAATTCTTACGTAAATGACGTATACTTATAAAAAGACCTGATTAAATAGGATATATTAAAAAAAAGACTGGAAAAAAAACGACTATAAAAAAAATATAGAAATAATTGTGATTTTGAATTTAGTGTTTTTTGGATTTTTATGATATATTCTCATTTACGAAACCGTTATAGGTTAAAATGTGAATTATGTTAGGTGTTTTTGTTAAATTCGCTATTATTTTCTAAAAACTTTATCATGAAGACGATTGCCCCAGCTCTTGAAGTGATATCTAATTCTTATGGAAGCTCTTTTACGTATACCAAACATGCGGAAAAAACGAACAGTAAGGCGCATTTATGGCATTACCATCCTGAAATTGAGTTGGTATACATCAATGGGGGAGCGGGTAAAAGACAAATAGGAAGCCATGTTTCGTATTACACCAATGGCAGTTTACTTTTGATAGGGGCCAACCTGCCACATTGTGGTTTTACGAATGAAATGACTGGGAATACAGACGAAACGGTCATTCATATTAAACCTGAATTTTTGGGCAATGATTTTTTTGTGGCACCCGAAATGAAAAAAGTTCGAAATGTTTTGAATCAGTCAAAAGGAGGAATCGCTTTTGGAGGAGAAACGAAGAAAAATGTAGGTAAAAGAATCGAGATGATGGAAAATCAGCTTCCGTTTGAACGTTTGCTTACACTTCTGAGTATTTTGGATGAGTTAGATTCATCAGAAGAATATACGGTTCTAAATGCAGATGGTTTTTCATTAGAATTGCAGACTCAGGATAATGACCGAATGAATGTAATCTTTAATTATGTGAAAGATCATTTTCAGGAATCGATTGCCATCGATGAAGTTTCGAATCTGATAAGTATGACAACACCTTCTTTTTGTCGTTACTTTAAAAAAATCTCCAATAAAACGTTTACTGAATTTGTAAATGAATACCGTTTGGTACATGCTTCAAAGCTTTTGGCGGAGAAACCTATAAGTATTAATGAAGTCTGTTATGAAAGCGGATTCAATAATTTTAGTCACTTCAGTAAATCTTTTAAACAGTACACCGGTAAAAGTGCGTCTCAATACCGCAATGAACATAAAATTGTCATTCAGTAAAACTTTTTTAGTTGCACAGAGACTCGCGAAGAAATAACACAGAGATTCACGAAAAAAAAGCACAGAGATACACAAAGTTTTTTTTAAGTCTTTACGTATCTCTGCGTGTCCTTTGTGTCTCTTTGCGGAATTCTGTTGTTTCAAAATCACACAAAGACCCACGAAGAAATAACACAGAGATACACGAAGTTTTTTAATCTTTTTGTGTATCTCTGCGTGTCCTTTGTGTCTCTTTGTGGAATTCTGTTGTTTCACAGTGACTCGTGAAGAGATCACACAGAGATTCACGAAAAGAAGCACAGAGATTCACAAAGTTTTTTAAATCTTTGCGTATCTCTGTGTGTCCTTTGTGTCTCTTTGCGGAATTTTTACTTATTGAAGTTTTCAGCAAAGAAGCCTAACATATATTTATAGAGTTCTATTTTGCTTGGTTCTTTATGAAACCCGTGTCCTTCATCGTATTTTACCATATAAGGAACTTCAAAACCTTTTGCGCGCATCGCTTTTACAATTTGGTCAGACTCATTGATATTTACTCTCGGATCATTTGCTCCCTGTACTACAAATAAAGGTTTTTTGATTTTATCAATCTGAAATATTGGAGAAGCTTCTTTAGCTATTTCAGCCTCCTTAGGATTATCCAAATCATACCATATTTCTTTTAGTTGCTCTTTGTAAGGCTTCCAGTATTCCGGAAACGAGTTAAAAAAGGTAAAAATATTGGAAACCCCTACATAATCTACTCCACAGGAATATAAATCAGGTGTTTTGATTAATCCCATTAAGGTAGCATATCCTCCATGGCTTCCTCCGTAAATGGCCACTTTACTTTGATCGACCCAACCTTGTTTTATCGCATATTTTACTCCGTCTTCTACATCATCCATGACCTTTCTTCCAATTTGTTTATAGCCAGATTCTTGAAATTCTTTCCCGTATCCGCCGGAAATTCTAAAATTAACTTGTAATGTAGCATATCCTCTACTGGCGAACAGTTGTGCTTCAGCATTAAAACCCCAATCATCTCTAATCGATTGTGGCCCTCCGTGAGGATTAACAATCAAAGGGACTTTCTTTCCTTCTAAAGCGACTTTTGGTAATGTTATATATCCGTGAATGGTTAAACCATCTCTGCTTTTGAATTCAATAGGTCTCATTTCTGCCATATCTTCTTCTTTCAGCTGGGGCATAAGATCATAAAGCAATTTTATGTTTTTTGTTTTAGTATCGTATTCATAATATTTTCCATAGAGTTTATCGCTTGTTACGAAAACTAAAAGTTTACTTTCATTGTTATCCGAAGATGCAATTGAGAAATCCTTATCTTTAAATTGTGATGACAGTTTACTGTAAACCTCTTTATAAAATTTACTTACCGGTATAGTTATTTCTTTTACGCCAGTATAGCTAATATAATCCAGTTCATAGTTTCTGTTTTTACGGGCGGTACTTATAGAGCTTACATCATAAACCGGGTCCGAATAAACTTCTTTAACAATTGTATTTTTCTTTAGGTCGTATAATACAATTCTTTCTTTGTCACTATCAAGGTTGGTCACTACATAGGCTTCATCCTTATTCTTAGAATTATCATTCAGTTCGATAATACTGAAGGTGTTTTTCCAGTCTGTTGATTGGATAAGGTTAAATTTGCCTGTTTCTAAATCTTTATAGTATGTTTTAGTGGTTACACCATTTTCCAGAACGGTATAGCCTCTCATATTTCCTTCTTTATCAAAAAGATAACTGTTGATAGGACTATTGACGTCCTTATTTTCATAAAGCTGAGTCATTTCTCCGGTATTGAAGTTTATTCTGTAAGGTTCAAAGATTTGTTTGTTGTTTTTATTGAGTGTTACAATAACAAATTCGGTGTCTTTGATGATCTTTACGGATCTTAAGGTTGCCCCTTCAAAAGGAGTTAAGTCTTTTAGATTTTTACCATCGATATCTACAGCATAAAGATGGTTGTTTTCGTTACCTCCTTTATCCTGTGTGTAAAATAGTCTGTTCTTGTCCAGCCAGCCATAACTTCCAATAAGGTTCTCTTTCTCTACAATAGCTTTTGTAATTTTTCCTGTTTTCAGTTCTTTTACATAGACATGATTTTTCTTGTCTTTATCTTTTTCTTTATAAGACAGGTATTGCCCGTCCGGTGAAATTTTGAAAGACGAAGCGTTTGGTTTTGCGAAATAATCTTCTACCTTGTATTTGAAATTTCCTTTATCAAAAGAGACCATCTTCTCAAGGCTCTCTTTAGAAGAAGGCAATGAAGCATCACCTGGTAGTTTTGTAGTAGTACTTTGCGCATTTGCTGTAATTGCTGATATGACAATACATACAGCAGTTAAGACTTTAAGATTCATATTCATAATGCATTTGTTTTAAAGTTTAATCGATTCGATTCCAGTAAATAAAAAAGAATGATAGCTTAATTTTTCTTTGGCAAATCTCGGGAACGGACATTAGAATGTGGGTTATCAGACTGTTATATAGTGTTAAATAGTGTTATCATAGCTTTTATAGTTCCTTGTTAATGTGTAATTTCGAAAGAATTAAAAGAAGGCTATATGAACAAATTCTTTGTTAGTTTTGGAAAACCATTATTTGTGCTGACCATTCTTGTTGTTTTGACTTTTCAGGGGTATTGGATTGAGGTAAATTATAAAAATAAAAAGGAAGAAATTCTGGAACGGATACAATCTGAGGCTACTCAGATATTGCTTATGAATCTGTTTAAGGAACCTGCTTTAAAACAAAAAATTGAAAAGGCAAACAAATCTAAAAACAAAAAAGTTGAGGTATTTGTTTCAGAACCAAAAGCAGAGGTGGTTAAGCAGTATTTAAAAGTTTCAAATACCGGATTGCTTTATGAGCATGAAAAGCTTGACTATTTTTTGTATACTTCGGTTAGAAAGAGATTAAGGGCATTCCTGAAAAAAGAGGCTGAAATTCAAGTATATTTTGAAGGTAATGATGTTAAAAGAACCTATCCCAAAGGGATTGTGATTACAGACCGTAACACTACAAAAACAATAAACTCATTTCAACAAGAGAATAACAAATACCGCATTCATATTGTTAATATGGCAAGTGTCGTAATTTACGAAATAAAAGAAATTATATTTTTTTCGATATTTTATGTTTTTCTTTTTTTGATCACTATTTTCATTCTTTTCAAAAGTTTGATTTTTAATCGGAATTTATTGCAGAATAAGGAGATTTTCACACGCAATATGACGCATGAACTAAAAATACCCATTTCAACCATCATGATTGCAACAGAAGCTCTGGAAACTTATACACTTGGAGAAGAGCCCGCAGCGGTAAAAAAATATACAGCGGCCATTCATAGAGCAGTGAATCAGCTTTCTTTTCTTGTAGATTCTATTCTTCAGCATGCAAGAAGCAGCGATAGTAAAGAAAAATTAGTTTTGTCCTCTGTGAATTTACTCACTTTATTACAGGAAGTGAAAGAGGATTTAACGCATATCGTTTTAAAAAAACAGGGAGAAATTGTTTTTGAAGATGTTGATGAAAGTGTGCAGATCAAAGGCAGTCGGATTCAGCTGAAACAGATATTTTTGAATTTACTCGATAATTCTCTGAAATATTCTGAAATAGCTCCCAGAATTATAATCTCCGCCGGGAAAATGAACAATATTGTGATCATCAGAATTCAGGACAACGGCATTGGTATTCCTGAAAAATATAAAGAAGAAATCTTTGCACCATATTTTAAAATCATGAATGATGACACCCATAATGTAAAAGGATTTGGTTTAGGATTGAGTTTTGTGCGAGAATCCTTGAAAAAACAAGGCGGAAGCATTAGAGTTTTGAAACAAAAAACAGAAGGAACCAGTATCGAAATTAAAATACCGGCTCATGAGTAAAACTAAAATATTATACTTAGAAGATGACCCTGATTTAGGAGAAATCACATCAATTCTGCTTAGAAAAAAAGGATTTGAAGTAGAATGGATGCTTGATGGCGCTGAAGGACTTGAAGCACTCAGAGATCAGTCGTTTGATCTTATCGTAGCAGATATTATGATGCCAAAGCTTGATGGTTATTCTTTATTAAAGCAAATAAGAAAAGACGGAAATGATATTCCCCTAATTCTTCTCTCGGCACGTGTACTGACAGAGGATGTATTGCAGGGCTTTTCTATGGGGGCTGATGATTATATCCGAAAACCGTTCAGTGTGGAAGAACTTACTGCCAGGATCAACAGATTTCTGAAAAAGAATTTTCGTACGGCTGGTGAATATAAAAAGAAAAGTATCATCATTGGTGATTATGAATACGATCCGGAGAATTATAAATTAATTCATGAAAAAAGAGTTATTACCCTTTCTCCAAGATCAGGAGAGATACTTTACCGTCTTGCCACAAGTGAAAACAGAACGCTCCCAAGAAAAGAAACTCTTATTGAGCTTTGGGGAGATGATAGTTTTTTTAATGGAAGAAGTTTAGATGTCTTTATTTCAAAACTGCGAAAAAATCTTTCAGAGGATCCTAAGATCGGTATCATCAATATAAGAGCTCAGGGGTATCGTCTGATTATCGATTGAAATCAGAATATTCCTTATTTTTTTATAAAAACAGAATTCAATAAGAAAAAAGTAATATCTTTTGTCCTCTAAAACAAAAAATGTTTCAAGTATGAAAAATGCCAGATTTCTATTGATTGTAGTGCTATTATGCATCAATGCGGTAGGTTATGCCGCAAAAGTTGATACCCTGCAAGTTGCGAGTACAGCCATGAGTAAAACCTATAAAGCAGCGGTTGTTTTGCCTAATTCGTATGCCAAAAGTAAAACGGCATTTCCGGTGATGTATTTATTGCATGGTGCTTACGGACATTTTAGCGATTGGTTGAAAAACACGCCCAATAAGAAATTAGTACAAAATTTATCCGATCAGTACAATATAATCATAGTCATGCCCGAAGGAGAAACGTTTAGTTTTTATTTGGATAGTCCGGTAAACAAAGGAAGTCAGTTTGAAACCTTTATTACGCAAGAGGTCGTTCAAAAAGTAGATAAAACATATCGAACGATAAGCAACAGGAGCGGAAGGGTAATCACGGGACTTTCTATGGGAGGTCACGGCGCTTTGTATTTGTCGGCCAAGCATCCTGATTTGTTTTGTGCTGCCGGAAGTATGAGTGGGGCGGTAGATATGGGAGTAATGCTACAAAGAGATGCATCGGCACAGGTGGTGAAATTAATGCAGCCTGTTTTTGGGGATAAAAGTGATAATTCTGAAATGTATGCGCAATATGCTGTACTGGGAATGTTGGACAAACTTAAAGCAAATAAACTCCCTTTGATTATAGATTGTGGTGTAGATGATTTTTTGATAGAACCTAACAGAGAGCTACATCGAAGATTGGTTTACAGCAAAGTAGATCACGATTATACCGAACGTGCAGGAGCGCATACCTGGGAGTATTGGGAGAATTCACTACCCTATCACGTTTTATTTTTTAATAAAATAATACTTAAAAATCAGCAGGTTACGAAAAAATAATAGAAAAATCGAATAAGAACGGTATCAAATATTTTTTTTGGTTTGATTTTTGGAATACCTTTATATATGTATATTCTAAAAACAAATAATACCACAGAAATTATGAAAAAGATACTTACCCTATTCGCAGTTGCAGTCGTTGGACTGATTACATTTTCTAGTTGTGAAGGACCAGAAGGACCAGTGGGGCCTCCGGGAGCAGATTCTGCAATTCCTTATGTTTATGAAGTTAAAGCCAATTTTGTTGGGCCAAATTATTCTGTTACCAGCACACCTTCAGGTATGTTGTCAGGAGATAATATTTTAGTGTATGAATTAGTAAGTACAAGCGCACCAGATAGCTGGGCGTTATTACCTCAGGTATACTATTTTAATAATGGTTTGGAAACTGCTCAATATAACTATACTTTTTCGAAAAATAGAGTTACAATCTTTATTACGGGTAGTTTAAGTGATTATTCTCAATTGCCAAGTAGTTTTAGGTTAGGAAAAGTATTCAGAGTAGTTATTATTCCAGGAGATGATGGGATAAATGCAAAAACCGGAAAAAAAGTAACAACTGATAATTTAGATTATAACGCAGTTATTAAAAAGTACAACATTGATGATAGTAATGTTAAGCAATTAAACTAATCATTGGAGTATAAAATAAAAAAAGGAGATCATGATGATCTCCTTTTTTATTGACACTATTTTGAAGTGCTATTCCTTATCTGTATCAGTAAGTTCTTTTTCTGCTCCAAATTTTAAAGATACCAGAATACCCGCTAAAAGGGAAAGAGCAATGAAGGCTAAAGACGCCCATTCCGGTACGTGAATGAAATCGTGAAGCAGCATTTTTAATCCTACAAAGCTTAAAATAGCAATAAGACTGTATTCCAGATAGCTGAATTTTGCCAGCATATTGGCTAAGAAAAAGTACATCGAACGTAGTCCTAGTATGGCAAAAATATTAGAACTGAACACTAAAAAAGGATCAGAAGTAATGGCTAGAATTGCCGGTACACTGTCTACGGCAAAAAGCACATCCATGAATTCAATCACAATCAGTGCTACAAATAATGGTGTGGCTGCTTTTTTTGCTGTTTTTGTGGGAATGAAGAATTTTTCTCCCTCCATATGGGAAGTGATCGGGATGATTTTTCCTAATGTTTTATAAATGAAAGAATCTTTGGGCTGAAAATCTTCATCTTCGCCCGTAAACAGCATCTTGATTGCGGTAAAAAGCAGAAAGGCTCCAAATAAATAAGTAGTCCATGCAAATTTATTAATCAGCATTACACCAAAGAAAATCATTAGTCCACGGAAAACGACGGCTCCCAGAATTCCCCAGAATAAAACACGATGCTGGTATTTTTGTGGTATTTTGAAGGATGCAAAAATAATGGCGATCACAAAAATATTGTCCACACTTAAAGATAACTCAATCAGATAACCGGTTATAAACTTCATGGAAGCAACGGCGGGTTTCAGATTGTCAGGATTTGCGATGTAATCTGTAGTATAGAGCCAATAGATCACTCCTGAAAAAAGAAAGGATAGGGTTACCCAGATCAGTGTCCATTTACTTGCTTCTTTGGTGCTGATAATATGTGGGGTTTTGTTGAAAACGCCTAAGTCTAAAGCGAGAATAAGTGCAACTGCTATTAAAAAGAAAATCCAAACCATTAGGGTATTTTTTTAGTGATTCACAAAGATAGTTTTTAAATTATATCAATTATAATTATTTATCCTGTCTGTCATTTTTGGGCAGAATCAGAGCGTTAAGTATTAAAAAGTTACTTTCAAAATTTACACAACGTTTGTCTTTTTGACTGATAGGACAGGCAATTCCATAAAAAAAGTGCCAACATTACGTTAGCACTTTTATATATGTTCTAAAGCTGAATTACAATGCTGATTTTACAGTTTTGATAATTCTTGCAGCGATTTTATAAGGATCACCGTTTGAAGCAGGTCTTCTGTCTTCTAGCCAGCCTTTCCATCCTTTTTGTACGGTCATTAATGGAATTCTGATAGAGCATCCTCTGTCTGAAACGCCATAAGAGAAATCGTGAATAGAAGCGGTTTCGTGTTTACCGGTTAAACGTTGGTCGTTGTAAGCTCCGTAAACTGCAATGTGCTCTGCAGTAACAGGTCTGAAAGCTTCACAGATTCTTTCGTAAGTAGCCTGGTCTCCACATGTTCTTAGTACTTCGTTAGAGAAATTAGCATGCATACCTGAACCATTCCAGTCAGTATCTCCAAGTGGTTTTGGGTGGTATTCAATATAGTAACCGTATTTTTCAGTCAAACGATCTAATAAGTAACGAGCAACCCAGATTTCGTCTCCGGCTTTTTTAGCACCTTTAGCGAATAATTGAAATTCCCATTGTCCGCAGGCAACTTCCTGATTGATTCCTTCAAAATTAATTCCGGCTGCGATACAAAGATCAGCATGCTCTTCGACTAATTTTCTTCCGTGAGTATTTTTTCCACCTACTGAGCAGTAGTACATTCCTTGTGGAGCAGGGTAACCTCCAACCGGGAATCCAAGCGGAAGCTGAGTTTTGGTATCCATGATAAAATACTCTTGTTCAAATCCGAACCAAAAATCATCATTATCATCATCAATTGTAGCTCTACCGTTAGAAGGGTGTGGTTTTCCGTCAGCATACATAACTTCTGACATTACTAACCATCCGTTGATACGGGTTGGGTCTGGATATATTGCAACAGGAACTAAAAGACAGTCAGAAGATCCACCTTCGGCTTGTTTAGTAGAGGAACCATCAAATGACCAGTTTCCTAGTTCTTCTAATGTTCCTTTGAAATTTTCATGCTCTTCAACTTTAGTTTTACTTCTAAGATTTTGGGTTGGTTCATATCCGTCTAACCAAATGTATTCTAACTTAATTTTAGCCATAATAATATAAATTAATTTTCTTGTTTCTTTTTTGTTGGGACAAATATAGATTTATTTTTCTACTCCTAAAAATTAGGGGGCTATTTTGTTTGAAGTAGTATTATTTTTTAGATAAGATTAATTTGTGAGGGGGTATATTTTGAAAAAAGTAATTTTTAATACCTTAAAAAGGCAAATTCGTAAAAATCAAGGATGTTTTTTAAATTTTTAGTTTAAGGAATTATGAAAAAATGTTTATTTAATGAATAATACTGCGGTGTTTTGTTATATTTCTTCGAA
>NZ_MUHH01000040.1 GCF_002217475.1 Flavobacterium tructae | reverse complement strand
TGTACTTTTGCTTTTTGGCTCTAAAGCTACCCTTAAGGTTTTGGCATCATTTGATTTTGTACTGGTTTTACAGCCAATGATTAAAGCTGTAATTATGGCGAAGGAAACGATTATTTTTTTCATAGAAGAGTCTTTATTATTATAGTTTAAGTAAAATTAACATAAAATACTGACATGAATTAGTACCGATCGTTAAAAAAAAACTAAAACTATTGATCGGAATTTAAAGCAACTTTAGCTGATGAACCAAAAAATATTACGTAAATTCGTGTAATTATGAGCTTATTTACTTGAAAATCAATGGTTTTATTTTTAACTTAATTTTAAATATTATGATCAAAAGTATTTTATCTTTCGTTTTTTTAGGAATTGTTCTAACTTCCTGTAATTGCTCTAAAGGAGCAAAAGGGGGCGATGCTTCTAAACTTGAAGGAAACTGGGAGCTTAATTATATCTCCGGTTCAAGTGTTGATTTTGATGCTTTGTATCCCAATAATAAGCCAACTATTAATTTTAATCAAATTGAAAAAAGAGTATCCGGAAATAACGGATGTAATTCTTTCAACGGAGCACTTGTGGTAACTGGTCATAAAATCGATCTGACAGGTCCAATGGCTGTAACCAAAAAGATGTGTCCGCAAGCTCAGGAAGGGGAACGTCTTTTTATGGGTACTTTGCCTAAAATTACATCCTATGATATTACAGATGAAGGGAAAACGCTTCATTTTATCTCAGGAGACATTGCATTGATGCGATTTACCAGAAAATAGTACTCTTCTTTTCTAATCTAAAATTTGCACTTTATGAAGACTAAATTATCCATTTTATTGTTACTGTGCTGTTTTTTGAATGTTTCAGTTTTTGCACAAGAAAAGACGAAGAAGGAGCTAAGGGCAGAAAGAGATTTACAGCAACAGAAAGAAACAGAAGCATTGATTGATTCTAAAAAGTTCGATTTTGAAGCGCAGAAATTAAATCCGCAAGGAGGAAGGCTCATTATTCTGGATTATAATATTTATTTTTTAAGATTTAGCAGCGATAAAATTATTTGTGATCTGCCTTTTTTTGGGCGTGCATTCAACGTTGCGTATGGGGGAGACGGAGGAATAAAATTTGAAGGAGCACCGGAAGATATTAAAGTCGAAAAGAAAAAGAAAAGTTACATTTTAAGAACTACCGTTAGGGGAAAAGATGATGTATATAATTTGCTTTTCACTATTTTCAATAACGGAAGTACGACGCTTTCAGTCAACAGTAACAATAGGGCGTCCATTTCTTATGATGGCGTAATTAGAGCGCCAAAAGCGGTGGAGAATAAGTAGTCTTTCTTTTTTAGAATCTAGAAGTATTTTTTATAACGGATGAATTTATAAAAACAAATTTAAAATCAGAACTATGAAAAAAATAAGCCTTATTCTTATCATGGCCATTGTTTCATTTTCTTCTTACGCTCAATCTTCATTTAAAGAAGATGTGGATGTTGTGCAAAGCATTTATGGAAAATCAAAAGGAGATCTCGTAAAAGAGTATATGAATTTATCCGATAGCCAGGCTGCAGCATTTGCAAAAGTGTATGATAGTTATGAAGCGGATCGCAAGGGTCTCGGGCAAACTAAATTTCAATTGATTAATGATTATGCGGTGAATTATGCAACGCTTACCGATGAAAAAGCAGATGAGCTGGCAAAGGGAACTTTAAGAAACCATATTGGATATGAAAAGTTATATTCTAAAACCTATACGCAGGCCAAAAAAGTGATAGGTGCCATTAATGCAGCGAAGTTCATTCAGTTAGAAGTGTATTTGCAGACGATAATCAGAGCAGAAATTCTGGAGACAATTCCTTTTATAGGCGAACTGGATAAGAGTAAAGTTAAAATTTAGTTTTAAATTTTTACGATAAGCAAAACGGCAGCTATTTTTTGAACAGCTGCCGTTTTTTTATGATCTAAATTTTTTTATTTAGCGATTTTAACGTCGTAAATTGTATTGACCATTCCGTTACGTGTGGCATCCAGAGGCAATTCCCAAAACATAATTCCGCCTAAGTTTTTAGCTTTAGCATATTCTGCTTTTGCTTTTATAGACGCCAGATTGTCTCCTGTGGCAAATGTTTTTTCTTTTTCATTGTACCAGTGAGGTGCTTTGGCTTTTTCATCCCAAAAGTATTTCCATCCATTGGCTTCTGTGTAAAAAGTGCTATAATCTTTAAAAGAAACTCCCTGAACATGCTCACCTGACTGATACAAACCATTGTTGATGTTTTCTACATTTTTCCAGGTTCTGGTATAGAAAGCACCTCCTATAACTAGTTTTTCAGCAGGAATTCCCAGTTTCAATAAATATTCAACCGCTCTGTCTGTAGATTCTTCTTTTGGATTAGTGCTGTATAAAGGCGTATGGTGTCCGGTAACTTTTGAGTATCCGTTCACTAAATCATAACTCATAATATTTACACGGTTTACTAGAGGCATTACTTTTTTCCAGTCAATCGATTCGTCTAAGGCTTTTTGAAAACCTCCGGCAGCAAAGCTCAATTCGTATTTTTTACCTAAAGTTGAACGTAAAATTTTGATTAGTTCGGTGAAATTTGGCTTGTCAGCCGGTTGAAACAAATGTCCTGGCAGTCCCTCAATTGCCGGATATTCCCAATCTAAATCTAAACCGTCTACTTTAAAATAATGGCTTACTTCTTTTACTGATTTGGCAAAAGTAAGTCTTCCTTCGGCTGTTGAAAATGCAGCAGAACAAGGCTCGCAACCTCCCCAGCCACCTAGTGAAAGAATAATTTTTAATTGTGGATTGGATGCTTTTAATGAAACCAAATGTTTAATCGTGGTAGAATCTTTCGCAGAATCAACACTTAGTTTCCCTTCTTTTAAATGGCAAAAACTAAAAATGATTTGGTTTAGTTTACTTACTTCGTATTCGTTAATTAGCTTGTCATCACCTGTATAGTAGGCTATGATGTCCATTTTTTTGCTTTTTTGCCCAAATGTACTTGTCGTAAAGTTGCACAATAGAATCAGGGCAAACAGGTTAATTTGTTTCATTTTATGTTTTTTTAAAGTTTTTAGAATGCTAAATATAAAGTAATACCGCCAATATTTAACTATTCTATAGGGGTCTAAGAGTTAATTTTAACGAATATTTTGCAAATCGTTGCAAAAATATTGCGAAAGCTCCTTCCTTCGATTTAGTCAAAAAAATAAATAAATAAACCCGCACTGTTTCGGATTAGTGCGGGTTTAAACAAATTAAAAGCTAAAAACTATTTTTGTATTAGAAGCAGTATTCGTTTTCTGCAACTAATTTAGAAGTAATAACCTCTCTTAAGGCTACCACATTTGGATTGTTTGTATATTTTGTGAAACGTTTAAGTCCCATTAACATCATACGTTGCTCGTCACCTTCTGCAAAAGAAATGATTCCTTCTTTACCATTTAGGTTAACGATATCTACTGCTTTGTATAAGTATAATTTTGCCATTGCAATTTGCTCTTGTACTTTAGCTTCTCCTTCTTTTTTGGCTAATTTTTCAGTTCTTAAAATAGTACTTTCAGCCATGTAGATCTCGATTAAGATGTTAGAAGCTGCCATCAATAATTGTTGGTGAGAATCTAAATCCGGTCCGTATTTTTGAACAGCGCTTCCTGCAACCATTAAGAAAACTTTTTTCAGGTTAGCGATGATTCCTTTTTCTTCCGCAAATAATTCAGAGAAATCAGGAGTATCAAAAGATGGAATTCCCATTAATTCTTCCTGAACTTTCATAGCTGGTCCTAATAAATCAACATGACCTTTCATAGCCTTTTTGATCAACATACCCACTGAAAGCATTCTGTTAATTTCATTTGTTCCTTCATAGATACGTGCGATACGAGCATCTCTCCAGGCACTTTCCATTGGAGTGTCTTCAGAGAATCCCATTCCGCCAAAAATCTGAATTCCTTCATCCGAACAGCTTTGAACGTCTTCAGAAACAGCTACTTTTAGTATAGAACACTCGATAGCATATTCTTCAACACCTTTCAATTCAGCTTCCTGATGAGAAGTTCCTTCTGCTTCACGAGCAGCGATTCTGTCTTCGATGTCTTTTGCAGCACGGTAAGAAGCACTTTCCCCTGCGTAGGCATTAGTTGCCATTTCGGCCAGTTTAGAACGGATAGCACCGAAGCTTGAAATCGGAGTATTAAACTGAATTCTTTCGTTAGCATATTTTACAGCTCCAGTAGTAACTCTACGTTGAGCATCTAAACAAGCAGCAGCTAATTTAATACGACCTACGTTTAAAGCGTTCATCGCAATTTTGAAACCGTTTCCTCTTTCAGACAACATGTTTTCAACAGGAACTTTTGTATCGTTGAAGAAAACCTGACGTGTAGAAGAAGCACGGATTCCTAATTTATGCTCTTCTTCATTCATAGAAATTCCGTTTGACGGATCATTTTCTACGATGAAACCTGTAATGTTTTTATCCTCTCCAATACGGGCAAAAACGATGAAAACGCTGCAGAAACCTGCATTCGAAATCCACATTTTTTGTCCTGTGATCGAGTAGTATTTTCCATCTTCAGATAAAACTGCTTTCGTTTTTCCTGAGTTAGCATCAGATCCTGCTCCCGGCTCTGTCAGGCAATAAGCTCCGAACCATTCACCTGAAGCCAATTTAGGAACGTATTTTTTCTTTTGTTCTTCAGTACCATAAAGCGTAATTGGCATAGTTCCAATTCCGGTATGTGCACCAAAAGCTGTAGAGAAAGATCCCGTTGCTCCTGAAATGTAGTCACAAACCAACATTGTAGAAACAAATCCCATTCCTAATCCGCCATATTCTTCCGGAACAGCAACTCCTAAAAGTCCTAGTTCTCCAGCTTTACGCATAGAAGATTCTGTATAAGCGTAATCTTTCTTCTCGAAACGATCTTTATGTGCCCATAATTCTTTGTCTACGAACTCTTTTACAGAGTCACGCATCATTAATTGCTCTTCCGAAAAATCTTCCGGTGTGAAGATATCTTCGCATTTTGTTTCTTTAACTAAAAACTGACCACCACGAGTCACGTTTTTTTCGATAGTATCTGCCATTTTGTTTTTGTTTTTTGTATGTTTTTAAATTAAGATGCAAGAATCAAGAAGGAAGACTGTTGTCTAACTTGTTGATGAAGCCTGTGGTCATCTTTTGAAATTCAATTATTTTATTTTCTAATTTTTCTGTTTTTTCTTTTGTTAAATAGTCATTTTGACAAGCTATTAACAATTGTGTTTGTAACTCAAATGATGACCCTAAACTAATATTCATATAATGCTGAAAGTGTTTATTTCCTCTGTTTGAACCTTCGGCAATATTTGAAGGCATTGAAACAGAACATCTGTTCATTTGACTTGTCAAACTATACGTTTCTGATTTTGGAAAAGTGGCGGTTAGTTTATAGATATCATTTGTAATTTCCATAGCTAAAATCCAAATTTTCAAATTCTTAAAATTGTGTCTCATGTTTTTTTGAGGCAAGATAAGAAGAAAAATTAAAAAGTAAGTTTTTTACTACCTTTAAAGAGGCTTATTCACAGAATATCTTCATTCCAAAATTAAGTCTAGCCTCTTGCTTCTTTCCTCTAAAAAAAACATCTATTCTCTTTATTCTATATTCTATTTTCTTTTTACAACACCTCGTAAATCCCTGCAGAACCTTGTCCGGTACCTACACACATACTTACGATTCCGTATTTGTTGCCTCTGCGTTTCATTTCGTCGAATAACTGAACAGAAAGTTTAGCTCCTGTACAACCCAGTGGGTGACCTAAAGAGATAGCACCACCGTTTACGTTTACGATTTCCGGATTGATGTTTAATTCGCGGGTAACAGCCAAAGCCTGTGAAGCAAAAGCTTCATTCAGCTCGATTAATTCGATATCATTCAACGTTAATCCTGCTTGTTTCAAGGCTTTCGGAATTGCTTTTACAGGTCCGATACCCATGATTCTTGGCTCCACACCAGAAGACGCAAAATTTACCAAACGTGCGATTGGCTCCAGATTTAATTCTTTTACCATTTCTTCGCTCATGATTAAAACAAAAGCAGCACCGTCACTCATTTGAGAAGAGTTACCGGCAGTTACACTTCCGTCTGCTGCGAAAACGGGTCTTAAACCTGCTAAAGCTTCTTTAGTAGTTCCTGCTCTTGGACCTTCGTCTTTATTTACAACGTATGATTTTGTTTCTTTTTTACCATTTTCATTGATGAAAGTCTGTTCAACAGTAATTGGAACGATTTGTTTGTCAAATTTTCCTTCTGCTTGTGCTTTCAATGCTTTCATATGAGAGTTGTAAGCAAACTCATCCTGATCTTCTCTGGAGATTTTGTATTGATTGGCAACCGCTTCAGCAGTTAAACCCATTCCCCAGTAATAATCCTCATGACCGGCAGCAGCTACTTTATAGTCCGGAGTTGGTTTGTAACCTCCCATCGGAATATAACTCATACTTTCTGCACCACCAGCGATGATACAATCTGCCATTCCGGATTGAATTTTAGCAGTTGCCATTCCGATAGTTTCTAATCCGGAAGCACAATAACGGTTTACTGTAACTCCGGGAACGTCTTCTACTTTTAATCCCATTAACGAGATCAAACGTCCAACGTTAAGACCTTGCTCAGCTTCCGGCATGGCATTTCCTACCATAACGTCATCGATGCGCTTTTTGTCAAAATCAGGCAGTTCATCCATCATAAACTGAATGGTTTCAGCCGCTAATTCATCAGGTCTTTTGAATCTGAAAACCCCTTTTGGAGCTTTTCCAACTGCGGTTCTATATGCTTTTACTATATATGCTGTTTTCATTTGTTTTTGTTTTTTTAAGATTATAGAAAATAGATCATAGAAAATAGACTGTTACTTTGTCTCAAAATCTTTTTTCTTTATTCTATTTTTTAAGATTATAGAAGATAGAGTATAGAAAATAGACTTTACCAAGTCTGAAATCTATATTCTATTCTCTCTGTTCTATTTTCTAATTTCTATTTTCTAATTTCTATTTTCTAATTTCTAATTTCTAAGCGGTTTTCCTTTAGTTAACATATATTGAATACGCTCCAGAGTTTTTCTTTCTGTACATAAACTCAAGAAAGCTTCACGTTCGATATCTAATAAATATTGTTCAGATACTAAAGTAGCTTCAGATAAATCACCACCAGCCATTACGTAAGCCAGTTTGTTTGCAATTTTTCTATCGTGCTCAGAAATGTATTTTCCAGCTTGCATTTGGTCAGTTCCTACTAAGAACATTCCAAGAGCCTGTTTTCCTAGTACTTTTACATCCGTTCTTCTGATAGGTTGCGTATAACCTGCTTCGGCCATTAACAAGGCATGTTTTTTAGCTTCTGCAATCTGACGGTCTTTGTTGACTACGATAATATCTTTTCCGTGTTGTAAAAGTCCGGTATCAAAAGCTTCATAACCAGAAGTTGAAACTTTAGCCATAGCGATAGTAAGGAAATACTCCTGAAGAACGTTTAATTCAACGTCATTTTTACGGAATAAATCAGAAGCTCTTAAAGCCATTTCTTTAGATCCACCACCGCCAGGAAGTACACCAACACCAAATTCCACTAATCCCATGTAAGTTTCAGCCGCGGCAACTACCTTATCAGCGTGTAAGCTCATTTCACATCCACCGCCAAAAGTCATTCCGTGAGGTGCTACGATAACCGGAATCGAAGAATAACGAACGCGCATCATGGTGTCCTGGAACAATTTGATCGCCATGTTCAATTCATCGTACTCTTGTTCCACTGCCATCATGAAAATCATTCCAATATTAGCTCCAACAGAGAAATTCGCTGCCTGATTTCCAATCACTAAACCTTGGTATTCTTTTTCAGATAAATCGATGGCTTTATTGATGGCCTGAAGTACATCGCCACCAATAGTATTCATTTTAGATTGGAATTCTAAGTTTAAGATTCCGTCTCCTAAATCTTCGATAATAGCACCACTGTTGCTCCAAACTTTTTTACTTTCGCGAATGTTGTTCAGGATAATGAATGAATCTTGTCCAGGAACTTTAGTTTGTGATTTTGTTGGAATATTATAGAAGAAAGTTGCTCCTTCTTTTACAGAATAGAAACTATCGCTTCCGGAAGCTAACATTTCAGTAACCCAGGCAGCAGGCGCTAAACCTTCGGCTTTCATGATTTCGATTCCTTTTGCAACACCAATAGCATCCCAGATTTCGAATGGACCATTTTCCCATCCAAAACCAGCTTTCATGGCATCGTCAATTTTGTATAATTCGTCTGAGATTTCAGGAATTCTGTTGGACACGTAAGCAAACATTCCGGCGAAACTCTTACGGTAAAATTCTCCCGCTTTGTCAGTTCCTTTTACTAAAACTTTAAAACGATTGATTGGTTTATCGATAGTTTTTGTAAGTTCAAGTGTAGCAAAATTTGCTTTTTTTGCAGCACGGTATTCTAAGGTGTCTAAGTCTAAAGAAAGAATATCTTTGTCTACTTTTTTGTAGAAACCTTGACCAGTTTTGCTTCCTAACCAATTATTTTCCATCATTTTGTTGATGAAATCCGGAAGTTTAAACAATTCGTGTTGTTCGTCTGTTGGGCAGTTTTCGTAAATACCGTTAGCAACGTGTACCAAAGTATCCAATCCAACCACGTCAACCGTACGGAAAGTAGCCGATTTTGGACGGCCAATTACTGGTCCGGTCAATTTATCCACTTCTTCGATCGTTAATCCCATTTCTTTTACCAAGTGGAATAAACTTTGGATTCCGTAAATACCTATTCTGTTTCCAATAAACGCAGGAGTATCTTTAGCAACAACCGAAGTTTTTCCTAAGAATTTAGATCCGTATTCGTTTAAGAAATCCAATACTTCAGTTGAAGTTTTTGGACCAGGAATAATTTCAAATAACTTTAAGTAACGCGCAGGGTTAAAAAAGTGTGTTCCGCAGAAGTGTTGTTGGAAATCTTCGCTTCTTCCTTCACTCATGAAGTGAATTGGAATACCGGAAGTATTAGAAGTAACCAAAGTTCCCGGTTTACGGAATTGCTCGATTTGTTCGAATACCAGTTTTTTAATATCCAGACGCTCCACAACTACTTCAATAATCCAATCAACATTGGCAATTTTTGCCATATCATCAGTCGTATTTCCAGTGGTAATTCGGTTTGCGAATTTTTGACTGTAAATAGGAGATGGTTTTGATTTTAATGAATTCGCCAGATGCTCATTTACTACTCGGTTGCGAACAGCTTTACTTTCAAGCGTTAATCCTTTTTTAGCTTCAGCTTCTGTCAACTCGCGTGGTACGATGTCAAGCAGTAAAACTTCAACACCAATATTGGCAAAATGGCAAGCTATTCCCGAACCCATAATTCCGGATCCAATTACAGCGACTTTTTTAATTGTGCGTTTCATAGTTAATATTTTGTTTTTTATTTGATTTGAATGTTCCTTATGAATTAAGGTTATTCATTTTCTGATTTTTCTGTTTGATTGAATATGTTTTTATCCTGAATTAATTCGTTTATAATTTCAGAAACCTCGATAAAATGGTTTAGTTTCTCATCAGAAACATGTTTTCTTACCGTTTCATTAAATTTCAGAACCGTATTTTTAGATAAATCTCTTTTTTCTTTTCCAAATTCGGTCAGGTAAATCAAAACACCACGACCATCAGTTGGGTTTTTTTTGCGAACAATCAAACCTTTATCTTCCATAGATTTCAATGTTCTGGTAAGACTTGTGGCTTCCATGCCCATTCGGGGACCCAAAGCTGTCGATGGGGTTCCTTCTTCCTTATCTATACTCAAAAGGGCAAACCCGGTAGCCATTGTGGCATCGTACTTAGCAGCCTCTTCATTGTACATTCTTGATACAGCTTGCCATGTAGCACGCAGAATATAATCTATTGTTTTCTCTTTCATATGTAACTATATCGATTTCAAATATAATTAAAAAATACTATGCATGCATATAATTTTTTAATAATTTTTTGGTTAGTTAAAAAATCCCTTTGATTTATAGGGGTTTACGGTTAAAATTTAATTGAAATATACTATTCTTTTTTGATGTTTTAACAAAATTAATGCTGTAAAAATTGTTTTATGGTTTTAAAATAAGATAAAATTCTGCATTTTGTAAAAAATTATGGCTTTAATTCAATGGTGTTTTTGGGTTCATATCTTGAAATTGCCTTTTGAAGTATAGCTTTTACTCTATTTCTTAGATTTTCAGGTTTGATAATTTCGATGCCGTCTCCAAATCCTAAAAGCATACGTTCCATTTCGTAATTGGGAGAAATGAACAAATGAACGATGATGCTTTTGTCGTCATTTTCTTTAATGAGCCGCTGTGTGTGATGCAGAGGTTTGGTTATCACATAAGGTGCGTTGGTTGCGTCTATCCAAAGTTCGATCTTTTTGGGTTGTAAACCTGTATTAACGGTTACCCCAATTACGTTTTTATAAAAGAGCTCTGCATCAAAGTTTTCTTCTAAATAGGGAATATTGAAATCGTAATCTATAGATATAATTCTGTCCAGGGCTAGATTGGTAATCGGTTGTGAACCTTTTTTCTTTCCTACCAAAAACCATCGGTTATTGAATTCCTTTAAAATAAAAGGGTGAAAATGAAATTTGCTTTCTTCCTGAGATTTAAACGATTTATAGGTAATAACCAAAGTCACCTTTTTGATGATGGCCTGATAAATCTCATCCAGATAATGAAGTCCTTTTAGTTTTTCATTTTTGTCGAGATAGATAACGGGTTTGGTATGCGATTTTTCGGCATAGATTTTATCCTCCAAACGCTGTAGAATATCCGATACATCACTAAAGAGAGAGAAATCTTTAAACTGCTTTAACATCGAAACAGTTTCAGTGAGCACATTCATGTCTGTTTCGGTTAATGGTATATCGGTTATGGTGAATTCGTCATCTTCGTATTTATAGTACTTTTTATCGTATACTACAATTGGGGCGTTGTACCCCAGTTTCTCACTTCGCATGAGCTGAATATCCATCTGAATGGTTCGCTTGCTGATGGGGTTAGCTCGACCTTCATATTCAAACAAAGCATCAGAGCAGCATTCGATTAAGTCGTCTAAAGTCCATTGCCGGTATTTGTTTTGAAGACATTTGTCTATCGTTTTGTACCGAATTAGGGCGTTTTTGTTTTGTGACATAGTTTGTTTTTTTTCTTGCAAGGCTGGAAGGGTAATAGTTTTTTGTTTCTCGCAGATCTGGCAGATTGAGCAGATTTTTTTAATCATTTTAATCCTTTAATCAGTGGCTAAAAAAAACTCAGCGACTTCCCGTCTTAGCGAGATTATTTTTTTCTTTCTAAAATACTGATCTCTTTTTCAATATTCAATCTTGCTTTCTTTTCATATAAATTCCTAAACTCATCTGTTTGAAAAACAAACTCGTTTTCCAGAAAATGTTTCAAAGCCTTAGCACGTCCGGGTTTGTAGAGAAAATCAGGATAAATGTGATACTCTTTTCTAATTTGCTCGAAATAGATTTTGTAATCCTCCCAATCATGGGCCAGAATCTTCAAATCAAAATCGATTAACCAGTTAATATCTTCAACTGTATTGTGTAAATGCTGTTGTGTAGCACAGATCGCATCAAAAATGAATTGTTTGTTTAGGGGGATATTTTCGGGAAGAATTGACAAAGCGAATTCGGCACTTTTAAGTTCATTGTCTTTTCTGGAAGAAGAGTAAACAATATCATGATAAAAAATGGAGAATAATACTTCAGTGGGATTTTCAAGTTTATTCCGATAGACCTCAAAGCTCTCGATCATTTGTTTTAAATGCGTGAGATTGTGATAATGCCTTGATTTTTTGGAATATGCCTTTTCTAAATCCATCCAGTTTTGCTGAATTTCATTTGCGGGAAAGCCAATGTTCAAGAGTAATTCAGAATAGATTTTTTCTAAATTCATATGGTGTTTTTTATTTAAATCTAATGAGAAACTCTGTAAGAGCTGAATATTTATAACCAAATTATAGCACAGAATCAAAAGCTCCAGCGGAGCGACACCTTTATTTTCCTTTCATTGATAGAATATGTCGCCCCGCTGGGGCTCTTCAAATGCATGTGAAAAATCCATAGTTATAACGTCCCTCTGGGACTTATAGACTTTTTAAAATTAATATTTACTCAAATTTAAAATTCTTTTTTTACTGCGCAAAATAATTGCGTAGTGGTTTTGAAATCTTTGCTCAAGAAATAAAACAAATAGTATTTCTAAAAAATGAAACAGAAATTTTACTGCGCAAAATAATTGCGTACTAGTTTTGAAATCTTTGTTCAGAAATAAAAAACAAACGTTCATAGCAATCAAATAAAAAATAAAACAGGTCAAGTTTGAGTTACTTCAGAAAACTTTCCAACGTACACACTTACACCATTACCTTTTTATTTTACAATCATAATAGAGGCAGTAGCTCAGCGGTAGAGCAGGTAGTTTTGAGATTATCGGTAAAAGGTCAATCAAAACTTACTTCGTACATTTCTAATGTCCGGGTCGTGGGTTCGAATCCCATCTGTTTCACTATTGATGATCAATTAAAACTTACTTCAGAACATCGGCATTTCCGGTTCGAGTCCGGCAAGTTTTAAAATTATCATTAATAAAATGAGGGTCAAGATTAACTTACTTCTTCGCGGTCGCCCGCTCCATTTTAGCTTAGTTAGTCTATTACACTCCAATTTAAGGTCAAGTGTTTCTTATTTCAAAATCTTTTAGGTAGAATCAGAAGCACCATTATCTAAATTTTAAAAAATAAAAAAAATGAAAACAACAACATTATTAAAAATCAGTTTACGTCAGAACGCTATTTTCATTCCATCAGAAATGATTAAGAATGACGTTAAAAATTTATCTGGAACAACATCAGTTTTGTTAGCCAATGTTTCCAAATTGGGATTTACATTTTCAGAATCCTTACTTCATGCTTTAAACAACGTAAGTCCGACTTATAAAGTTGAGGTTTTAGAAGTTTTGAGAGAGGTTTTAGGAACTGATAAAAATTGGACACCATTGGTAAAAGAATGGAATGTTCCAACAGGAGAATCTGTTTTGGATCATGTTATTACGTATTTCGGAAATGTTTTTAAAACTAAAAACGGAACAACTTTATCCTGCGGACATATCATTCCCGATAATACTTTTCCGTTAGAAAGATACAACGGTTGTCCCTTCTGTGGAACTCCTTTTGAATTTGGTAAAATCGAAAAAATGGGACAGGGAAGCAAATTAAAAATGCTGGAATTGTGGTCTGAAAAAGATTTAAATGATTTCTATATATCGTTATTGCAATCCAAAACCGCTTTAGACGCGACTCAGATAGATACCTTAAAAATGGTTATGCAGTACTTGCCTTTACCAAAAACCGAGGTAGCAATGAAGGAAACTTTAATGCTTGTAATCGATCTTTTGATTGAAAACAGTAAAGAAGACGAAGCATCGCAATTTTTGAAAACACCAACGGATATTTTAAGATATTTATGGTTTAAGAATACAGGAATGCTTCAGATTATTGAGCCAAAAACCATTGTTAAAAGAGCTGCTAAAAATGGACAGCATTTTCATACTGTTTTGGATACAAGTGTGCAGGCGAGAATGGCGTCTCAAAAAGATTTGAAATTGAAATATTCAAGAAAAGAATGTTTGATGGTTGCCAACTGGTTAAATAATATGGATATGGAAGTTGAAGCCATGTGCGAAACGATGCATCCAAAAAGAGGAATGTGGGTTCGTGTTATCCGTGCCTTGCGTTTGGCAGAATACAGCAAAAGAAAAGGATTTGAGAAATTGAATTTTTTAATGGATGTATTTTACAACCAAGTGTACGATGTTTGGC
Organism: Flavobacterium tructae; assembly: GCF_002217475.1. Lineage (GTDB taxonomy): Bacteria > Bacteroidota > Bacteroidia > Flavobacteriales > Flavobacteriaceae > Flavobacterium > Flavobacterium tructae. Next base: position 5,720 of record NZ_MUHH01000040.1, on the reverse strand, counting down.
AAAGCAAAGTAGATTCGTCAAGATTGAAATTTGATGCCGATAAAACGTTTGCTTTATTGAAACAGCGTCCAGGATTATTTGCTCGTTCGTTATTCTCGAATATGCTATGGTTTGGAGCGGAGGAAACTATTGCTCATTTTGAAGAAATTATCGATAAAGTTCCAGCGAGATTGGTGTTTACATTAAATATGTATGCTCAAAATTATTTTGATAAAAACATGCAGAGAAGTGTGAAACCTTTGGGTGGAACAAACAAACGAATCGAACCAAACGGTTTATTGAAGTTGTACGAAGATTTTCAGTTGGAAGCGATGAAAAATCAAATCGAAGAATTGTGTCTTTTGGCCATGAAAAAACGATTTGCGAAAATTGCGAATACCAACAAAACAATCTATATCGATCCGCAATTGTTTAATATTCCGGTTTCTATTGGAGATCGAAGCGAAACGGTTCAGGATTTGCCAGTTGCTTTAATGGGAACACGTTTCCCAATTGAAGGTAATGAAGTGCGATTGTTTATGCAATGGGGTAAAGATCTTCCTGCGCAACATTTAGATATGGATTTAAGCTGTCATATCGCTTATGAAGATAAAGCCGATATTTGTTCTTTCAGCCGATTGACGACTACAGGTTGTCAGCATAGTGGTGATATCCGAAGCATTCCGAATAAAATTGGAACTGCCGAATATATCAACATCAACATCGACGAATTGGCGAAAGCCAAAGCAAAATTTGTAACTTTTACTTGCAACGCGTACAGCAACGGAAGTATCACGCCAAATCTGATAGTAGGTTGGATGAACAGCAAACATCCAATGAAAATTTCGGAGAAAACCGGAGTTGCTTACGACCCGTCTTGCGTGGATCATCAGGTTCGTGTGACGCAGAATGTGGCAAAAGGTTTGGCCTTTGGAGTTTTGGATGTAGCCAAAAGAGAAATCGTTTGGTTAGAGATGACTTTCGGAGGTCAAGTCGTACAAGGTTTGGATTTCAAAGGCGTTCAGGCGTTGTTGTCAAAATTAAACAGTAAATTGAATATAGGTAGTTTGTTACAGCTTAAAGCGGAAGCCCAAGGTTTAACAATCACCGAAGATCAAAATGCTGATGAGGTTTATACAGCCCAATGGGCGATGAACCCAGCAGTTGTGACACAATTATTAATTGATTAATGTTCGGAGGTACAATGGTCTATTGTAAACCCGACAGGTTTTTGAAACCTGTCGGGTTTGATGGACAATGTTTGGAGGTATAAAGGTGCAAAGGTTTAATGTTTCACGCAGATTTAAAAAGATTTCGGCTGATAAGCGCAGATTATTTATAAAAATCATTTTTAGATCTGCTCGAATCTGCAAAATCTGCGAGAAATAAAAACTACGCAAAATAACTGCGCAGCAGTAGAAAACCTTTGCATCTATAAACCTCTGCAACTTTGCTCCTTAAAAAAAAAAAGAAAAAATGAAAACACAAATAAACGGTACAGAAATATTAGAATTAGGATTTCCGGAAGGAAAAATAATCGGGATTGCCTTAAAAATAAACAGCAAAAGAAACGGATTTACAAGAGACGAAATGATTGCTCATTACAAAAATGTTTTAGAAACTCCGGAGAATTATATAGACGATAAAATGTTCAGCAAACTGGCTGTTGCTTTAATCGAAAAATCGAACGAGAAACCGGAAGATTTTATTGCTTTAAATCAAAATCCAAATGCGTATTCGGCTTACGGATTAGATCATATCGAAGACGGAGCCAGAAAACAAATGGAAGTAGCCATGAAATTACCGGTTACCGTTGCCGGAGCTTTAATGCCCGACGCGCATCAGGGTTACGGATTACCGATTGGCGGAGTTCTGGCCACAAAAAATGCCATTATTCCGTATGGTGTTGGAGTTGATATTGGGTGTAGAATGGCGTTGTCGGTTTATGATATTCCGGAAGCTTTTTACTTTGAAAACGAAGCCAAGTTCAAAAAAGAATTGATTAAGAATTCTATTTTTGGAGCGGGCCACGGATTTCACGGTCAGTACAAATCGGATCATGCGGTTTTGGAGAATGAGACTTTTAATATGAATCCGTTTGTGAAAAACTTAAAAGATAAGGCCTGGTCGCAATTAGGATCTTCGGGTGGTGGAAATCACTTTGTGGAATTCGGAATCATGGAATTTGCTCAGGACGATGCTGTATTGAATATCCCAAAAGGAAAATATGTCGCTTTGTTAACGCATTCGGGTTCACGCGGAATGGGAGCTACAATCGCCGGACATTATACTAAAATTGCCAAAGACGTTTGTAAACTTCCGGAAATAGCTAAAAACTTAGCCTATTTGGATATGAACACCCAATTGGGTCAGGAATACTGGATGGCGATGAATTTGGCGGGAGATTACGCTTCGGCTTGCCACGAGATCATTCATAACAAAATGGAACGCGCTTTAGGAGCGACGATTTTAGCCAAAGTCGAAAACCATCATAATTTTGCCTGGAAAGAAATCTGGAACGGCGAAGAAGTGATCGTGCATAGAAAAGGAGCAACTCCGGCCGGGAAAGACGTTATGGGAATCATTCCGGGAAGTATGACTGCACCGGGATTTTTGGTGAGAGGAAAAGGGGAGGAGAACGCGATTAATTCGGCTTCGCACGGAGCAGGAAGACAAATGAGCCGAACTCAGGCGATTAAAAACATTACACAATCTGAGATGAAATCGATTCTGAGCGATCATGGCGTTACGCTTATTGGTGCCGGACTGGACGAAGCGCCAATGGCCTATAAAGACATCCATCAGGTAATGAAAGCGCAGGAGGATTTAGTAGATGTAGTGGCCAAATTTACACCGAAATTAGTGAGAATGGCGGATGATGGAAGCAGAGAGGACTAGTTTCTTTTGAGATGCTGAGGTTCTAAGGTACTAAGATTCTAAGATTCTAAGATTTCTCCTCCGTCGAAATAACAAGCTTTGCGGATACTTTTTTAAATAATCATTCTAATCCTTTAATCTGTGGCAAAAAACAATAACAAAAGACTCAAAGAGCAAAAAAACTTAGCACCTTAGCCTCTTAGAATCTTAGTAACTTTAAAAAAAATAATCGGTTCTAAAGAGGAAGAGAACTTAGCATCTCAGCCTCTCAGAACCTTAGTAACTTTAAAAAAAATGACATATATAGACATAGGAATTAATTTAACGAACAAACAATTCCAAAACGACACAGACGATGTCGTACAAGACGCACTTGATGCCGACGTATCGCAGATGATCCTCACAGGCACCAGCATACGAAACAGTGAAGAATCCGCTAAGATGGCGAGGCAGTACCCGGGCGTGCTGTATGCGACGGCGGGAATACACCCGCATGATGCGAAGAGTTTTGATGCGCAGAGTATTTCGAAACTTCGAAATTTATTAAAGCAGAAACAAGTCGTTTCAGTTGGCGAGTGCGGACTCGATTTTGATCGTGACTTTTCGCCCAGAAATGTACAGGAAACCTGTTATAAAGCCCAACTCGAATTGGCGATTGAAGTACAGAAACCTTTGTTTTTGCACGAAAGAGCTGCTTTTACCAAGTTTATGAGCGTTACTAAAGACTATTTACCGCAATTGCCCAAAGCCGTGGTGCATTGTTTTACGGGAACGCTGCAAGAAGCCAAAACCTATCTCGATAACGGATTCTATCTGGGTTTTACGGGAGCGATTTCTGATACCAAACGTTTCGCTCATTTAAAAGAAGTGATTCAATACGTACCGCTCGACCGTCTGATGATCGAAACCGATGCGCCGTTTATGCTTCCTAAAAATGTACCGAACAGCCTTTTGAAGAAATACCACGAACGCCGTTGCGAACCTGCTTTTCTGCCGTATGTGGCCGGTACCATTGCACAGTTTAAAGGAATTACTTTAGCCAAAGTGGCGGAGGAAACGACTCGAAATTCTAAAAGTTTTTTTTGGATTTAGATAAACTTACGATTTAAAAGGATAGATAAACAATAATGACGTTCCTTTTTCAACAGCTAAGATTTTAAAAGTTCCATTTATGGCTTCCATTCGAAGCGACATATTGTTGATACCATTTCCTTTTTGAATCGTATCAGAAAATCCAATTCCGTTATCATTCACCGTAATTTTAAGATCATCTTCAGTCTGTTCAAATTGAATTTGCAGAGTACTTGCCTCACTGTGTTTGTAGACATTATGAACGGCTTCTTTTACTACCAAAAAGAGGTTTCTTCGGGCTTTTACAGATAAATTGGTTTCTTTTTCAATGATATTCGAATCTAGCTGAAATGTTATAGTCGTTTTGTCTAAAAAACGTTTGACATAAAGACTCACATATTCTATAAAATTACCAATAGTATCATTTTGAGAATTCAGACTCCAAAGAATTTCTCTCATGGCTAAATTCATATCTTCTGAAGTAGCTATAATGACTTCCAGATCTTCCGAAAAACTTTCTTCAGGCATTTTATATTTTAAAAATTCTGCCTGAAGTTTTATGGCCGAAATTCCCGCACCTAAATCATCATGCATATCTTGGGAAATTCGCTCTCTTTCTACTTGAATCGCTTTCTGACGCTCTAGTTCTTTTTGGAGTAATTGGTTTTGAAACTCGCTTTCTTTGATTTGGTTTTCCTGCTGCTGAATAAGCTGTTTTTTGTTGTAAACAAACACGACCATAATTATAAAACAAACAAATAACAGCATCACCATGATGGCAATGATGTAAGTAAGTTTTATTTCGTGAGGCAGCTCGCTCATTTAGTTGAGGTTTTTGCGATTCGCTCATATTTTATAAGGGCATAATAAAATAGAGCATACATGATAAAATTGACTATAGAGCTAATTTTTCTTAGAATTTCTAAGAAAAACAGATCTTCTTTTTCGAATAAATACATAGGTGTAAACCTAAAAATAATGTAAGTACTCCAGAAAAGTAAAGCGGTTGAAATCCAGAAATTCTGATCGTCGGTAATCTTACCTTCAACCGGAATTTGAAGTTTTTGATAAAACCACAAAATGGAATTAAAAATGTAGAATAAAGCGACCAATATTCCTAGTTGTGGTAAAAACTTTGTGCTTAGAATATCAATAAAAATGAAACAGTAAGATAAAAGGATGAATGAAACGAATAACCCAATTCGCTTAAAATTTCCGATATAGATTTTTGAAAAATAGATTCCAAAAAATAAAATGCAGAATATTGCATATATATTATAATAAACAGCAAAGTCAAATTGCTTTAAGTAGGCTTTAATTTCTCCAAAGACTTCTAAGCTTAAAGTCCCAATTAGATAAATACCCAAATAGTTTTGAGCCGGAAATGTATATTTCCAGCCCAAAACTATTGCTTTTAGTGTTGTTATGCTTAAACAACTTATGTAAACAATTTGTAATACTTCCATTTAGTTAAGGATAAACTCTTCCAAAGTCGTATGCTTGAGCTCTGCCTTTTGAAACACTTTGTGCACGAACAACGATACTTAATTTATTTTGATTTGTAGGCTCTTCAGCATTTTCTTCAAATTTAATCATTTCAAAAAACAATTCTGAGTAACTAGATTCAGGTTTAGCATTAATTAAAAAGTGCTTTAGAATAAAAAAATAGAGGTCTTTAAGTTTATAACTAACCGCTTCTGTATTTTTGATTTGGAGACCACCTATCCAGGTTTTTGAATTAATTGATTGAAGTAATTTATTTTTATAATTGTTACTATATTTTATAAAGACTT
>NZ_MUHH01000004.1 GCF_002217475.1 Flavobacterium tructae | reverse complement strand
GGAACATTATAAAATGATAACATCGAGGATAACTTATCACTGATCGAGGCTATCGTAGGACTTACGAAAATATCTTTTACACCTATATGATAATCAAGCCTCTGAAGGCGGGATATCAGCTGAACCACTAGTAAACTATGACCTCCTAACTCAAAGAAATTATCATGGATACCTATAGGATCAATACCCAGAAGTTCCTGCCAGATCAAAACCAGCTGTTCTTCTGTTTTATTACGTGGGGCAACATACTCACGGCTCGAGAACCCGGAACCGTCAGGTTCAGGCAATGACTTCTTGTCTATCTTTCCATTACTGGTCAAAGGCATCGAATCCAGGCTTACCCAAAGCATAGGAACCATGTACTCCGGCAAAAGAACCCTTAAATCTGCCTGAACCAATTCCTTGTCAAAATCACCTTCACAAACAACATATCCTACAAGTCGCTTGCCTGAGGATAAATCATCCTGGGCCAGAACAACTGCCTGTCGGATATAAGAAAGACCACTAAGGGCACTCTCTATCTCTCCAAGCTCAATACGATAACCGCGGATCTTAACCTGGTCATCCCTACGGCCCATAAATTCAAGGTTACCATCAGGAAGCCAGCGAGCCAAATCACCCGTCCTGTAAATACGTTCACCCGCTATAAAGGGATTAGACACAAACTTCTCCGAAGTAAGTTCCGCATTATTCAGATATCCGCGAGCCAATCCGTCTCCTGATATACAAAGCTCGCCCACTACTCCGATAGGAACCAACTCTAATGCCGAATCTAAAATGTAGATCTGCGTGTTGGCAATAGGCTTACCAATTGGGATACTACTATGTGTTATTTTATCAATATTGTATACAGCTGAAAATGTAGTATTCTCCGTAGGGCCATAACCATTGATAATATGAAGGTCAGGGTAAATCTCTATTAACTTATTTGTATAATTAAACATGACTATATCCCCACCTACTAATAAATATCTCAGGCATTCAAATACTGATATATCATTTTCTACTATCTGATGAAACCACGAAGCTGTCATCCACATTGTATTAACAGAATGGTTGGCAATAAGATGTTTTAATTTATCAATATCCAAAAGGGTATCTGTATCGGTCAATAATAATTGGCCCCCATTTAATAATGTTCCAAAAAATTCAATGGTAGTGGCATCAAAAGAAATAGAGCCGGTCGAGAGCCAAACTGTATCTGAACTCAAAGCTATGTAATCACAACAAGTAACTAACCTAATAATATTTCTATGCGTAATCATAACTCCTTTTGAAATTCCTGTAGAACCCGATGTATACATTACATATGCGAGATTATCAGCATCAAAATTAATTATAGGAGTCGAAGAAGCATATCTGTCTTTTTCAGCTATGTAATTCTTCACAAAATCATCATCTATCGTTAGCTTACATTGACTATTGTTTTCCATATAAGAGATGCGTCTCTGGGGATAATCAATATCAATAGGCAAATAAGAGGCACCTGTTTTTAGGACAGCCAGCAAACTTATTATCAACCATTCATTACGCTCTATTTTAATCCCTATTAAATCTTCTAATTTCAGATCAATCTTTGATAGGATATAATGTGCTAAACGATTGGATTCCTCCTCTAACTCTCTATAAGTAAATTTTCTGTTTCCATAAAGCAGCGCAATATTTTGAGGCTTTTTTCTTACTTGGCTTGCAAACAAATCAACAATAGTACTATCTCTTGGATAATCAATTTTTGTACTATTAAAAGTTTCTAAAACAAGTTTATTTTCATATTCTGGTAATATTTTTATTTCATCGATTATGCTATCAGGTTTCTTTACTATTTCGCATAGTAAGATTTCGAAATGCATCATCATTCTCTGGATAGTATCTGATTTAAATAAATCAGTACAGTATTCAATTTCTACTGAAAAACCAGATGCCTTTTCCTCCAAAGTGAAAGTTAAATCATATTTAGAATAATTATCCTTTAGAATATATTGGGATGAAATCACCTGCTCTAGTGTATGACCTTCTTTTTCAGGTGTATTATGCAATACAAACATTACTTGAAATAAAGGACTCATACTCAAATCTCTAGTCTGAATAATACTATCAACTACTTTTTCAAAAGGAACTTGTTGATGATCATAACATGCTAAAGAGGTATCTTTAACACGTTGCAGCAATTGTCTAAAACTTGGAGATCCTTCTAAATTTGTTCGCATTGCTAAAATGTTAACAAAAAAGCCAATTAAGCCTTCCATTTCCTTCTGAGTTCTATTGGCTACAGGAGAACCAACACATATGTCTGTTTGCCCTGTATACTTATATAGCAATATTTTAAAAGCAGACAACATTGTCATAAACAATGTAACTCCCTCTGTTTTCGACAGCAAAATCAAAGAAGAACTTAACTCTCTGTCTAACATGTGAGTTAATTGTGAACCAGATTTACTTTGAATTGGCGGTCGCATAAAATCAATTGGTAAATATAATGGCGATACATCTTTCAACTGCCCCTTCCAATAGTTTAGTCCATCTTCTAAATACGAATCTGTCAAATACTTACGTTGCCACACGGCATAATCTGAATATTGTACCAACAAGGTTTGTAACTTAGGTTCTTGTCTATTTTTGCCTGAAACATACAACTCTAAAAACTCTTTTAAGAATATACTATAAGACCAGCCATCACATACGATATGATGAAAGACTAATGCTAGTATGTGTTCTCCTTTTTTTGTTTTATAAAGACAGGACCTAAACATGTAATCTTTAGATAAATTAAAAGGAATATTAATATACCTTTTTAATTCATCATCGAGTAATTCTGAATCCTCTAATACTTTATAATCTAAATACCATCCATGGACCGGTAATACTCTTTGATACCCCAAGCCATCACTAGATTCAATGACTGTACGCAATATCTCGTGACGAGACAAAATTTTATGTAGTGATGATTCCAATATCTGTGAATCAATATCATCTTTTAATCGAAGTAATAAAGGAAGATGGTATTCAATACTATTTTGAAGTTGATCTAAAAACCAAAGTCGCTCCTGACTAAATGATAGTGGATTTCTTAGTTTTTTATCCTGACGTAAAATTTTAGGAAGATTATTTATTAGTCCCTTCCCGATAATATGTCTAGATAACTTTGAAATAGAAGGAAATACAAAAATATCTTTTATAGCAATTTCTTTTCCCATCTTATCACGAATCAAAGACACTAATTGTGTTGCTAATAAAGAGTGTCCACCTAGTTCGAAAAAATTATCATTAATACCAATTTTTTCCACCTCTAAAACATCTTGCCAAAGTAAAACTAAGAGTCTCTCTGTCTCATTACTGGCAGGCTGGTATTTTTCTGAGGAAAGTTCTCCCAATGATATCTCTAAGAGTGCATTTTTATCAATCTTTCCGTTAGTGTTTAAAGGAAGCCTATCTAAATTAACCCAAAAACCAGGTATCATATATTCAGGTAATCTTTGTTTTAAAAATTCCTGAGCCTTTATCTTATCCCACTTTCCTTTATTTACAATATAAGCAATCAAACGTTTACTGCCCGTACCATCGTTTTTAGCAATAACACAACAGTTTTCTACCTCTTCATATTCAGACAGCACACTCTCAATCTCACCTAATTCTATACGATATCCACGAATCTTAACCTGATCATCTTTTCTGCCTATAAATTCCAAATTCCCATCAGGTAACCAACGTGCTAAATCTCCAGTCTTGTACATTCGCTCTCCTTCTTTAAAAGGATTCACTACAAACTTTTCTTTGGTTAAGTCTTCTTGGTTTAAATAACCTCTGGCAACTCCCGCTCCGCCAATACATAATTCGCCAATTACTCCTATAGGTACTAATGATTCCGAAGTGTTGAGTATATAAAAACTATTATTCCATAAAGGTTTACCAATCGGGACATTAATTAAACCATCAAGACTCTTAACATTATCAATTTCAAAATAAGAACTATCAATAGATGTTTCTGTGGTTCCATAACTATTAATAATTCGCATAGCATGACCAAATCTGGTATACACTCTTTTAAAGTCATTAATACTGCATATGTCAGATCCTAAAATTAACAGCTTCATCCAAGCGTAATCTAACTTTTGCTCGTAGATGTAATCCATCAATGGAATCACTAAACCTGGTGTACCTTCTAATATAGTAACATCTTTTTCTAAAATAAGATCATAAAGTCTGGCTGGATCCAACCTAGCATCTGAAGGACAGAGTATCATTCTGCCTCCAAATAATAAACTTCGGCATAAATCCCCTGAAAACACATCAAAAGAAAAACTTGCCATTTGCAATAAGCAAGTATTACTATCCAAAGTATAGGATGACTCCCAACACAAAGCCATATTTAATAAGCTCGTATGATTAATGACAACTCCTTTGGGTCTGCCTGTAGAACCTGATGTATAAATTACATAAACAGACTGATCGGCTTTGACAATAGAATCAACCTTACTTAATGGTTGTTCACCTATTGACTTCCAATTGTCATCTACTGTAATAATTTGTATTTTCTTGTTTTCGGCAACTAAAAACTCATGCGCATAATCTGTTATGAAAAAAATGGCATTACTGTCTTCAATTATGTAATGAATACGATCTTCAGGATACTCAGCATCTATAGGGACGTAAGTTCCGCCTGCTTTCAAAACACCAAACACCGCTATAATCATATCAAAAGAGCGATCGACACATATACCAACTAAATCTTCTGATTTTAGTCCTTTATGGATCAAATAATGTGCTACTTGATTTGATTTTTCATCTAATTCCTTATAAGTTAATTCCTCATTTCCAAAAACAACTGCTATGCTATTCGGCATTCGCAATATCTGTTCTTCAAATAAATCAATTATCGTTTTATCTTTTGGATACGATACTTCGGTATCATTAAAATGTTGTAGTTGTTGTTCTTGTTTACGTTTAGATAACAATTGTATATCCTCTATAATGCCTCCATCGTTGTCAATGATCTGATTTAGTATAAATTGATAACAATCTAAAATATCTTCTGCTAGTTCATTACTTAGAAAAGATTCTCTGTAGTCCAGAGAAAGAACTAAATCTCCAGATTCCTCAATGGCATTAAACATTAAGTCAAAATCGCTGTAAACCGGTTTATTATGTACTATATGTAAGTCTACACTTTCCATATCAGTATTGGAAGCACTAACATCAAAATTAAAAATAACATTTACCCAATTATCATACTTTATATCAGTTTCTTTTTGGAGTAATTCCATAAAATTAGCATACGGATATTCTTGATGCTCATAAGCTTCATATACTCTGTTTTTTAGATCCTTTACATATTCTATTAAAGAATCTTTGGAATTATGAGATATTAAAAATGGCATAAAATGAGAGAAATCTCCAATTGCTTCTTCTATATCCGGCATGGTACGGCCACCTGCGGGTATACCAATAATAACCTCATCTTTCTCACATATTTTACATAATAAGAGTTCGAATGCCGACAAAAATGTCATGAAGAGTGTTAGGTTTTGCTGACTGCTCCATTTTCTGTACCTCAGAATATTTTCTTTAGGAATACGTAAAGAAACCGAATTACTTGCGTTCCCATATTTTGATAAACTGTTATCAAATGGAAGTGTTATATAAAAGGATTTTTTAGAAAATTTATTTATAAAATAGTCTTCATGAGCCTTCCAATCATCATTGTTCAGGTTATTTTCCAACCATTTTGTATATTCATAAAAACCAACAGCTTGTGCTAAATCAAGTTTTTTTCCTTGAAATAACGAATTGTAGTTATCTACAACACCCTGAATAAATAAAGCACAAGACCATCCATCTGCTATTATATGATGCATCGTCACAATTAAAGTACTCTCCTCTGGAGAAAACTTTATTAACTGTAACCGTACAAAAGGCCCGTTGGTAAATGAGAATGCGGTACGCATGTTTTCATCAACTACAGCTTTATAAGCCTCTTCTTGTTGATTTAATCCATCTGTTGAAATATCTATTTCTTCTATTGGTAAAGTAATAGATGGATCGAAAATTAAATGCTCTCCATCTTCTGATATCCGAGTTCTTAAAATACTGTGATTATCTATTAAATTATGTATTGCCATTTTCAGCAATGATGCATAAATTTTACCTTTCATCTGTAAGCTGAAAGATTGCGTATATGCTAAAGATCTTTCCGGGTCAATCTGATGAAGAAGATTAAACTTCTGTTGTGTTAAAGTCAAATTAACCTTAGAAATATTTGATTCCTGCACATTATAACCAGTAGCCTCCAGAGACAAACTCTTTTCTTGAGAAAAATCAGAAGAAGTATAAACCAGTTTAGCACATTCTGTAATTCCTTTGTATAATTCTTCTATATCTTCATCAGAGTGTGCAAATGAGAGAAAAAGATTATTAGATTCCCATACATATATTCCTCTTTGAACCAAATGGAAAGCTAATAATTCGAAATTAGCTTTGTATCTAAATGAAAATAGAGATCCAAAATATACCATCATTATGGGGAGTGATTCCTTTTCGAAATAACTATTCAATCGGTTCATTAAAGAAGCCGTTCTGTTATTGAATTCCAGATATGCTTCTTTACCAATTTCATCAATACGGGTAAGCACCGCTTTTGATGCTGCCATAGTTAATGGATGCCGTGTAAAAGTACCTGCAGTAAATGTTTTGTCTACTTCAGGATAGGATTCATCTCCAAACTGCCAACGACCACCATCTACAGCATCCAGATATTTTGGTGAGCCGGCAACAATTCCAATTGGCATTCCTCCTCCGGCTATTTTACCATAAATTACAATGTCGGCTTTGATATCAAAATACTCTTGAGCTCCTCCGGGCATGATTCTAAAACCAGTCACTATTTCATCAAATATGAAAGGAATATCTAATTCTTTAGTTAATTCGCTAAGCTGATGTAATAATTCTTTTGGCTGAAAATCAGGAAACCTACTTCTTACAGGCTCTACTAATATCCCTGCAAGATCGTCTTTGTGCGCGCGTATTTGTTCTAGAATATCGTCATCAGAATAATTAAGGATGATTAAATCTTTAACCATATTTGCTGTTATCCCTGCCGATAAAGATTCTACAACATTTTCCTCATCACCTTGAACTCCAAGTGTTATTTCTCCATGTCCGTGAAAAGAGGCCGAAAAAACGATGATTTTATTCTTTTTTGTAACAGCTCTTGCTATTCTTAAAGCAAAAGAAACAGCTTCTGTACCTGTATTGGTTAGGCAAACTCGCTCAGCACCAGTTAATTTGGAAACTAATCTTGTAATATCTCCAGACAACTTATTCATAGGGCCAATAATCATACCCTGACTGTGCTGTTCAAGAATTGCCTTAGAAATAAATTCCGGTTGATGCCCAAAAATACAGGATCCAAATCCCATCACTATATCAATGTACTTATTTCCATCAATATCTGTAAAATGAGCCCCAAATGCATGTTCACTTACTATTGGGTAAACCATTTCTTTTGTAGCAATGTTGAACTTATAAGCAGAGCGATAATCCGCTAAAACTGCTTTGTTTTCAATAGCAAAAGACTTTGATTTCTGGGTTTTAGCGGTATAACTCTCTATTAATTGCGGTAATTGTTCTTCTTGGTTTTTTGGTAATTTTTGAAAATAAAAGCTTTTACTGCCAAATGATCCTGGCAGGCTAACTTTTTCTTTAGTTGTTATTTTTTTTTTTACAGTATCAAATATGTTTGTAGTTTTAGAAACCTCAGCGACTGTTTCTCCCGTTGTATGTTTATCAGTATTTTGTGATGTCCTGGAGGTGTTTAAAAACTCAGAAATTATCTGATTTTGTTGTGATAGTATACGATTCTGCTCAGCAAATTGTTCTCTTATTATAGTAAATTCTGTAATATCAATTGCGGTATTCTTAATTACTTCTTTTACCGGCGTTTTAATATATTCAGCAGTCGATTTATTTATTATTTCTTCTCCATTATTCAAATGTTTTCCAGTACCAATCTCTCCATTTGAACTTGCCGAAAAACTACAAGAAGTATTCGTGTCAAATGTCTTATTAACCACTACATGATTATTATGTACGACTTCTGTTTGCCCAGTTTCCTGAATAATGTATTTTATAATTGCATCCAAATTCGTTAAATCTTCAAACATCTTTCGGATTGGAAGTTTCACGTTGTATTCTTTACGTATTTTATTTATGATTTCCATCAAAGAAAATGAATCTGCTCCATAATTTAACAATGGTCTATGCAGCTCTATTTCTTCAATTTTCATCTGTAGCGTAGCTGAAATTGTATTCTTTAAAAAATTCTCTATATCTTTAAAAACCATGGTTTCTGAAAAATCTTTATTATTAGTACTAGAGATTGTATTTGATTCTTTTGAAATAGTAATTTGTTCTTCTTCTATCCAAAATCTTTTTCGTTGGAATTTATAAATTGGAGCATTTACTTTTACACCATCTTTATTAGAATAAAATGATTTCCATTCTACATCTCCTCCTTCTATATAATATTCATTTAGACTTTCTAATAATTGCAGGTTCTCATTTTTACCTTTTCGAAAAGAAGCTAACCAAATTGTTTTATCAGCTCTCTCATCAGATATACACTGACTTCCCATATTGATTAAAACGGGATCTGGTCCTATTTCTACACACGCATCAACTTCTAAGTTCTCTAATGATCTCATACCCTTTAAAAAATCCACAGGGGCAGTAATATGATCTACCCAATACTGTGAGGTACTTATTTCTTTACCTGCGACAGCTCCTGTGAGATTGCTAATTAATAAGCAATTAGGAGACTTAAAGTGAACAGTATCCGCGATCGCTTTAAATTCGGAAAGTATAGGCTTCATCATTGGGGAATGAAAAGCATGGGAAACTCTTAATTTCTTCCACTTAATACCTTTTAAAGATAATGTACTCGTGATAGTCTTTATGGCTTCTTTTTCTCCTGATAATACTATTTGATCAGGAGTATTAATTGCTGCAATGGTAACTTTTTCTTTATAGTGCTTCAATACTTCAGAAATAGTTTCTTCATCCGATTGCACTGAGATCATCTCTCCGTCAAGTATTATTCCTTGCATAAGACGTCCTCTGGATGCTGCCAATTTAAGACCATCTTCTAAAGAAAATACGCCTGCTACACATGCCGCTACCAGTTCTCCTATACTATGTCCCATTAGTACAGCAGACTTAATTCCCCAGTGTTCCCAAAGCTGATATAGTGAATATTCTGTGGCAAATAGTGCAGGTTGCGTATATTGGGTTTGATCTATAAATTTGGCTTTTTCACTTCCTTCCTCTGCAAATAAAACAGTAATTAAATTTTCATCTAAATGAGCTTTTAATAACTCTGTACATGTATCCAAAGCTTTCTTAAAAACTGGCTCGGTATCATATAACTCTCGTCCCATTCCTAGATACTGAGCACCTTGCCCCGTAAATAAAAAAGCGGTTTTTAATGATTTGGTTTTCTGAAATGAGCTATTTGCCTGATTTAGTTTTTGAAGTAATCCTTCTTTATTTTCAGAAATTATTCCTAATCTATTTTCAAAATGATCTCTGTGTACCGATAAGGTATAAGACAAATCGCTGATTTTTACTTCTGGATTATTCTCTATGTAATCAATTACCGCAACAATTTGGTCTTTTAATGCTTTTTCTCCTTTTGCAGATATTGTTGTTAGTACTGCTTTTTGAGAAGAAATGGTATCGTTTTGTTTTTTTTTATGATACAGAGGAGCTTCTTCAAGAACTACATGCGAATTTGTTCCTCCAAATCCAAAAGAACTTACTCCTGCCCTGCGTATGCTATTCTTTTTCTGATTCCAACTTAGTAAATCATTAGGAATTAATACGTTCAATTTTTCCCAATTGATATATTTATTAGGCTTATTATAGTGCAGTTGTTTTGGGATTATAGAATGCTGCAGACATAAAAGTGTCTTAATTAAGCCCGCAATTCCCGCAGCAGCTTCCAAGTGACCTATATTAGCTTTGACAGATCCTATTATTAACGGACTGTCTGAGTTTCTGTCTTTTTTAAATACTGCATCCAGAGCATTAATCTCTATTGGATCTCCCAGAGATGTTCCCGTACCATGCGATTCTATGTAATCAACATCTTTTGGGTGTAATCCTGCAGATTTTAGCGCAGCGTGTATTACCTCTTGCTGAGCTAATCCATTTGGAGCAGTTAATCCATTACTTCTACCGTCTTGATTAACAGCAGATCCTTTAATTACTCCTATAATATTGTCCCCATCTTTTATCGCTTTTGATAGTGGTTTTAATAATATTAGTCCAGCACCTTCACTTCTGACATATCCATTTGCAGAATCGTCAAAAGTTTTACATCTGCCATCTGCCGCCATCATGCTAGACTGTGATAATGCTGCTGTAGATTCTGGCGTTAGTATAAGATTTACTCCTCCCGCGATAGCCATAGTACATTCTCCACTGCGAATATCCTTTATAGCCAAGTGTACACTTACTAATGAAGACGAACAGGCTGTGTCAACAGACATACTAGGGCCTTTAAAATCGTAATAATAAGATAATCGATTTGAAGCTATACTCAGTGCTGATCCAGTTCCCGAATACATATCTTTAGGATAGTTTTTGAGTAGAGACGCATACTCATTTTGAAGAATACCAATGTATACACCAGTCATTGACCCTTTGAGTTCTTTTGCTGTATATCCTGATCTTTCTAATAATTCATGAGTCAATTCTAATAAAATACGTTGTTGAGGATCCATCAATTTAGCTTCTCGAGGTGATATCTCAAAAAAAGAGGCGTCAAATTCATCGATAGCATCTATAAAACCTCCCCAGCGTGTATTCATTTGATACCCGTCAATTTCTTCTTTATTGCTGAAGAAATCATCTATTTCCCATCGGCTCTTTGGCACTTCTGTAATAGAGTCTATTCCCGTTTTTAAATTTTCTAAAAATGTTTCCAGATCTTGCGCGCCTGGAAAACGACAAGACATACCAATAACTGCGATTGGTTCTGAATTCAATATTTTTGCATCTTCGACATTTGAAGGTAATTCAATATCTTCATTTAATAATAAATATGCCGCCAGATCCTTTATGTTCGAATAACTATAAACAATTGTTGGTGTTATTTCTATCCCTAAATAATCAGACAATTTCCCTGTGAGTCTTATACTTTGTATAGAACTCATACCTAATTCTGAAAACGAAGTATGCGTATTAACTTTTGATATGCTTATGTTTAGTTCTGCTGCTACAGCTTCTTGCAAAAACTTTTCTAAATCATTGGATAAAATTGTTGTTTTTACTATTTTATTTTCTTGCAGATTTTCATTAGAATTATTTATATTTTGACCTTGAACCCATTGATCCATTACTCCTTCAATAGTATTAGACTCATATAAAATTTTAGTGGCTAATCGCTTAATTTTCCCGCTGGACGTTTTTTCTACTTTTCCCGGTTCTACCAATATAATTGCATATACAGACAATTCATGTTGCTCAAATACACTATCAATTATACTTTTAACAATGAAATTAAAATCATACCCCTTCATTGAAGTTCTTTTAATTTCCTGAACAATAACCAATTGTTCTTTTCCTTTTGACTCAGTGCAAAAAGCTACTCCTGCATTGTTTTGCAAATCAATATGTGATTGTTGTACAACACGTTCTATATCTTGTGGAAAATGATTCACTCCATTAATGATCATGAGCTCTTTTAGACGACCAGTTATATAAAGTTGTTTCTCATTTATAAATCCAATGTCACCTGTACGTAAATACTCCCCTTTGTCTTCTTCTGAGTTTACATCTGAATTTTGAATTCGTGCCTGAAAAACTTCTTTAGTTAATTCTTCTCTTTGCCAATAACCTTTAGCAACACTGGCTCCGCTAACCCAAATTTCACCTATTCCTTTTTCCTGACATACCATTTTAGTATCAGGATTTACTATCTTAATTTCTAATTCTTCTAAAACTGGTCCGTTACCTATAAATTCAATAGCATTAGATATTTTATCTTCTTTATTGAAAAGTTTTACTTCTCCTGAATGAAAATTTTCTTTATCTAATAATAAAGCTTTGGGTATTGAATTAAAATCAGAACAGCTAACTATAAGGGTCGTTTCTGCCATTCCATAACATGGAATTAAATACGTTTCATCAAATCCAATAGAACTGAAACGGGTAGTAAAATTATTTACGGTTTCTGGTCTAATTGGTTCTGATCCATTATAGGCTACTTGCCAATTGCTTAAATCCAATCCTTTTAAATCCTCTTCCTTAATTTGATGAGCGCATAAATCATATGAAAAGTTAGGTCCTCCACTAAAAGTACCTTTATAATCAGAAATAACTTTTAACCATCGAATAGGTTTTTGTATAAAAGCAGTTGGAGGCATGACAATCATTTCAAACCCTACATATAAAGCTTGAAGTATATTTCCTATTAGTCCCATATCATGGTAAATAGGTAACCAACTAACTCCTATACTTTCAGTATTCTGATGAAAACAATTTTTCATCAATTTATTATTATGGACAATATTAGAATGCGTTACCATAACACCTTTTGGATCACCTGTTGACCCGGAAGTGTACTGAACAAATGCAATATCCGTTGGTAATACAACAGGAAAATCTTTATCTAAAGAATCAACTAACACATTGGTTTGCAACCATTTTACTTTTGTAAAAATTTCAGCATCAAACCAACCACTACTCTTAGTATATATACTCTCTATAGTCAAAATAAGAGTAGCTTTACAATCCGCTACAATATTTTCTAATCTGCCTATTCTTCGTTTTCCTTGTGGTGGAAAAGCTGGAACCGCAATTACACCTGCCAGGAAACAGCCTAAAAAAGCATCAATAAAATCTAATCCTGATGGATATAAGAGTAAAACACGATCTCCAGGTTTTGCATGTTCTAATATATGTGATGCAATACGTCTTGCGTTATCATATAAATCCTGAAAGGTCCTGCAATCACTTTCTTCTTCCCCATTTTCTAAAAATCTATAAATAACCTTATTTGGAGTTTGGCTAATATGATTGCTTAAAACTTTAACTAAGGTTTCTTTCGAAGTTATATCTTCTGGAATAGTCGATTTTATTAGTGGCATTATTATATGATTTTATTTTTTTCTAGAGCTGGTTCCAAATATTCTTCCATACAAACTATTATGGATTGTTTGACAATTTCAATTGCTGCATCAACAATATTCTGAGTTGTGATCAAAGGAGGAATCAATCTCATTACATTTTTATAATGGCCACCTACTTCAAACAATAGTCCTCGCTGAAAGCATTCTTCCCTAAGTTTTTTAAGATATTCCGGAAAAGGTTCTTTAGTAGTTTTATCTTTTACAAATTCGATTCCTATCATCATTCCCTTTCCTCTTACATCTCCTATAAATGGATTTTCGGTTTCTAATGTCCTTAATTTTTCTATTAAGTAGTCTCCTATTGATTGGGCATATTTTTCTATATTATATTCTTCAATAAAATCAAAAGCTCCTCTTGCTGCTGCAATACTCACCTGGTTACCTCTAAAAGTACCTATATGATCTGCCGCCTTCCAGGCTTCTATACTTTTTTTATATATTAATCCGGAAATTGGAAAACCTATGCCTCCAAAACCCTTAGAAAATGTTATAATATCAGGTACAGCATTTGTATTCATGAATTCTAAAAATTTTCCTGTTCTGAAAAAACCACTTTGGACTTCATCAAAAATCACAATAACACCGTGTTTATGAGCTACTTCTACAATACGTTTTAAGTATCCATCTTTAGGTACAATATTACCTCCTTCTCCTTGTAGTGGTTCTAATATGATAGCCGCCGGAGTTACAATTCCGGAATGTGCCGTATCCAATATCCATTCAAAGTGACTTACACATTCAAAATCGCAGCTATTAGAATTTTTATTAAAAGGACAACGATAGCAATAACTATAAGGTACAAAACTTACATTTGGAATAAGAGATGTTAATTTATTGCGAAAAAAAGTATCGGAAGTTACTGCCAAGGCTCCAGAACTCATACCATGATAACCTCCTGTGAAAGCTATAATTCCATCACGTCCAGTCTTAATTTTTGCGAGTTTTATGGCAGCTTCTATGGCATCTGAGCCAGTAGGCCCCCCAAAACTAACCTTATATTCGTCCTGAATCTCTGCTGGTAATTTTTTTAAAATTAGCTGAATTAAAGTAAGCTTATTTTCTGTTGGAAAATCTAGTGCATGAATCAATTCTGCTTGTTGCTCTTTAACATACTCCAATACATACTCATTACCATGACCTACATTCAAAACTCCGCATCCTCCAAAAAAATCAATAAAATGGTTACCATCTACATCTTCTATAATGCTTCCTTTTGCTCTTTTTATTGCAATTGGCATATTTTTAGGATATGAAACGACACTTCCTTCTATTTCACTTTGTAATTTCAACAATACTTTCGACTTTTCACCTGGTAATGAAGGTGAAATAATTTTTGCACATTCAGATAAATGATACTTTTTAAGTAGCTCCATAGTAAATCATTCTTGCTTATTTTATTAAAATAGATCTTGGAAAATAAAATTCTTAAATTAAACAGTGTTTATAAATGATTCATAAACTATCAAACCAATTGTTCTTGCACTAACATTTCTCCATAATTAAATTTCATTAATCGATCACAGTACTTATAGTATGCATCATCGTGGGTGATTGCAATTACAGTTTTCCCTTTACTTTTTAAGTCAGGAATTATATTTTCATAAAAATATTTTCGAAATTCAGGATCTTGCTCTGCAGCCCACTCATCAAAAATAAAAACATCTTTATCTTCCAATACTGAATATATCAATGCAAGTCGCTTTTGTTGACCACTAGACAAATTTTGGAATATTCTATTGTTTTCTTCATCTTGTCGGATAACTTTGTCAAGTTTCATTTTTTTTAAAAGCTCCGCTAAGTGTTTATTGGATGGAAGAAGATTGAAATTATCATAATTCTCTGTAAAGAGATAGTTATCAGAAAAAACACATGACATCATATCTCTATATTGAGATCTATTCTCATCTGTAACTATTAAATCATTAACAACAATTTTACCGGATTTAGGAATATATAATCCTGATAATAAATTGATAAAAGTGCTTTTTCCGCTACCATTACTTCCAGAAATGAAAATAATTTCTCCTTTACTTATTTCTAGATTGATCGGCTTAAGTTCAAACGTAACATCTCCTTTTTCATCAATGTGCTGATAGCTTATCTTATCGATAGAAAGGGTTTCAAAAACTGGTAACTCCTTTTTTGAAGTTGATAATGAAAGTGCATCTGAATCGTTCAAATTATCTGTAAGAGTATCATTGAATTCATTAATTCTTGCAAAAGCAATTTTATAACCAATAACACTTTTCATAAGGTTTATTAAAATACCGATTGGTCCCATTAAAAATAATAACGTAATCATAAAACCGGAAATAACCGTTTTGTCAATACTAAAAACAACAGGTAACACAAAAAGTACTGTACCAATCAAAAAATAAAAAAAATAATCCCCTAATAGTTCATTACCAAAAGCCGACAATCCTGCTTTGATATTGAGATTTATGGCTTTATCACGATTCTCGGTAATGTGCTCTAAAAATATAGAATCACTTCTCTTAGTACTCATCTTAACCTTATTGAAACCATGTAAAAAGTCGTTATAAAATCTCATAAATGTATCATCAAGATCTCTCTTGGCATCCATATCCTTTTCAATAATTCCATTTCGATAGATATAAATAAACGCCAATACAATAATAAGAGCGACTATTGTTAAGGCTCCTTTTGGGTAGAGCCAAAACATGTAGCCCAATCCTGCAACTATCATTATTAGAGAATTAAAAAAGGTTATAAAAACTCCAGGTAGTGATTCTAAAGTACGTACATCTTCCAATGCAGTTCTCACTCTTGCCTCACCCATCTGCAAATAAGATTCATAATTTGATAACCGAAGTTTATCTATGATTTGCAGGGTCATGTCTTTGCCAAAGATTAACGTAGCTTTTATCATGTACCCATTAAAAAAGTACATCAAAAAAAAAGAAACCAAAACAAAAATTAAGTAAATTAACCAATCGTATTCATTAAAAAAAGGTAAAGGAGTACCTGAAATTTTATAACTAACTAGCATTAACAAACTACCACTCCACAAACCATTAATTACAGCTAAAAAACCAAGTAGTGGTAATGCTATTTTTAGTTTTAATCTTAATAAATTAAGCAATGTTGCTTTTCCCAATGTTCCAGTTAATTTAGTTGTTATTATTGGCTTTTAATTTCAATGAAAAATAATATGGAATATTTATAAAAGTGTTCTGACAAGATTTACTTATTTTTCCATTATTTACCATCAATTCTACACTTTCTAAAACAATAATTTTTAAGTATTTTACTGTATTCACAAAGCATAACAATTCAGTCTATTTTAAATACATAATCTCTTTTTCTCCAAACAAACGTTCAGCAATTATATTGTTAACCTGACAATCCTTTATCAATAGGTCAGACTGAACAATAGGATGAGATTCGGCTGTATATTTTATACTACTAATAAACTCTAGCCAGGGTTCCTGCCCCATTGCATACACATACACTTCTTTTGGATTAAATGCTTCTACTAAGCCCTTGCCTCTTTCAAAATTGGAGCCCGCCAATCTACGGGAAGAATCCTTATCTCTTGCCAATGGTTCTGTTAGCAATGGACCATAAAGCCATGAAAGTGGCGCTCCGTCACATTCCATCCCTAAAAAGATAACATCAACATCTCCAAGTAAAGATTGCACTCTCTGGTAAATTTTTGATTCTAAATTGCAGGAATCAGCAACGAAAAGCATTTTAAAATCTCCAACACGCACATGATGACATATTTTAGCCTGAATATTTAAGTCTGAATGCTCTCCTATAAATGGAATTCCTGTAATAGAACAATCGTTAAATTTAATAGTATCCATTTCATCAATTTCCACTACATTCTTAAATCCAATTGAATTAAACATCAACTTCAAACTAGGATCCTGCAAACTACCATTAGAAGATCTTGGTACAACTATATTTTTTATTTTATGTCTTAAAGGAATAAGTGTTTCGAATAAAATATGATCTTGATGATTATGTGTAATTAAGACATAATCAATAGTATCTGGTAAATCCATATCTGAAAATCGCTCCACTTCCTGAGGATAACCATAATAACTAATAATCGGATCTATAAGAATACTTACATCCTTAGTTTCTACTAATATACAAGCATGACCAAAATAACGCATTCTTACTTTATCTCCCGTATATTTTTCATAAGGCTTAGGAACTTCAGTTGTGAAAAAAGATTCAAAGACTGCCTCCATATCAGAAGGTATATCCAATTTCTTTTTAATTTCACTTAGTGAT
Organism: Flavobacterium tructae; assembly: GCF_002217475.1. Taxonomy (GTDB): domain Bacteria; phylum Bacteroidota; class Bacteroidia; order Flavobacteriales; family Flavobacteriaceae; genus Flavobacterium; species Flavobacterium tructae. The sequence continues at coordinate 121,744 of NZ_MUHH01000004.1, read as the reverse complement.
CCTGGAATTCTTCTCATTTTACTGAGCTCATCTAGCCCACTATGATTAAAAGGTATATTCAAATGTATTTTATCTTTATCTTCTAAACGTGGCGTACTGAGTACAAAGGGTCTTTCGTCATTATCAGTTAACCATAATAAAATACTTTGTGAAGTTTCTTTGTAAAATTCACTATTATATAATAATGTCTCAAAAAATCGAAATGAAGGCTGGTTGTTAAGATCATAAATCAATTCTACATAGCCCTTTAATATCTCAGGAACCTCTGCATATAGTGGTTCAAGGGAGTATCCTTTTGCTTTGTTTTTAAGCAATAAATCTAGCTCTTTAATCCCTTCACTAAAGGCAATGAGATCTTTTTGACTTTCTAAAGTATTGTTGCGTAACTGTTCTATTTCGTCTACTCGTTTTCCTTCATAATCTATAAAAGGTCCACCTAACATTTTTGGATTTTTCACAGCAGCGGCATGGGCAGTAGGAGCCTGAATATAGGATCCCATTATTTTCAAATGTCTACCCACAATATTCATTGCTGCTGTTGCCGGAGATATTAAATGACTCCATGCATACCAGTTATCAAAAAGTGGCTCGATTACTAAATTCGGTTTTAAATAAACTTGATCTGTATTCATAAATATTGTTTTGTACTTAATTTACCTTCAAAGGCATCATATATTTTTTGAGTGATAATTTAGAGTTGTTTGTAACTAAAAATTAAATTCCTCTTTCATCTTATGGATTTAGGTTGATTAACATACCTAAACTTCCAGATATTAGTGATAACTACATAATATTATTCATCCAATAAAATCAAGAGGCCACGAATTTATAGTATTCCTGATACTAAACCTTACGGGAAACCGTAATTACAAAAGATTCTCAAAAAACTTTACGTTTTTTTCAAGTTCTGTTAAACAACAACTTAATTTATGCTGCTATTTTAACTTTTATATTACTGTATTACAAATGATAACAAAAAAACAAGCTTTAACAAATAGTGATTTACATATCTCACTGAAAATAATTTTAAACTTATTTTATTTCAAAAAGGCAAAACGTTGGGATAGAGAATTCTATCACAATGAAGTTTCTAAGAATGTTTTACAGCTAATTTATTGTGCAATAATATATTTAGTAAGTGCAAATTAGAAAATAGCATTTCAGATTATCACGAACAAAACCTTAAAATAAAATCTAAAAAATAACAACGGAGTTAATAGCAATTTGAGATATCCTTTTTGCGATTGATTCAGCGTGTTTAAAAATAAAAAAATGATCTCCTTCTAAAAGTTCAAATGTGCAATTATTGCTAGTCTCATTTTGCCAGTCCTTCATACCTGTAAGAGGGGTTTTTTCATCACCAAAACCTATTTCATCCTTACCCATTAAAATATGAATAGGAAAAGTAAAGGGTATCTCCATCGGTAAATAGCTATAATCCTCTATAGCTTTAAAATCCGATTTCATAATTGGATAGTAAAGATCCAAAAGTTCATTACATTCTAAAATTTCTTTTGGCAGTCCTCCAATTTTACTTACTTCTTCCCAAAAAAGAGAACTGGGTAATATAGATTTTTTGTTATTAAAGCGGCTAAATCCAGGCGCCCCGCGTCCTGTAAAAAAAAGAGCCATGGGTTTATGCATTCTTTTTTCAGTAATTTTCTTTGCCAATTCATATCCTAATAATGTCCCCATACTATGGCCATATATGATATAATTTCCTTCTTGTATATGTGGCATTATTTGATTAAATAGATCATTTACCATCTGGTCAACGTTGTCAAACAATTTCTCTTTAAAACGACTACCTCTTCCTGGAAGCTCCAAGGTAATCCAATCTATCTTTTTTGGTATATACTTTTCAATATTATTAAAGCTATATTTATTACCTCCTGCAAATGGAAGAGCTATTATTTTATTATTCGTTGTCATTAACTTTTTAAATCTGAATTAATTTGTGGGATAATTTTGAAAAATCAAATTCTGAAATCTTTATGCTTGATTCATTAACTAATTTATCAGTTGCTATATGGCATTTGTATTGATCGTCTAACCAAATTTGTTTTAAAAAAAAATTTTCATTATCAACAATTGCTGTATTTTTCAATACTTCAAAAGATCTTAGTGGTACGGCTAAACCTTTTCCACAACCTTTGATTACAGCTTCTTTTTGTGTCCAATAATTATAAAATGAATCCATCTTATTAAAAGATCCGGTAATTTTCATCCATTCCCCATCTGTCATCTGAGGTTGAAAATCTTCCAGCTGAATATCGCGTTTTAACTCAATATCTATTCCAATTTCACACAGATTAGTCACAGCACAAACAACAATTTTTCCAGAATGAGAAATATTAAAAAAAACTTCTCCTCTTTCTTCCCCAAAATAAGGTTTGTTATATTTGGTATATTTTATATTGATTTCTCTATATTTTTTATCAAAATTATCAGTCCCTTTATAAAGTAATATCCTTCCTAATAATGACAATTGAGCATCCTGCCATCTGCGATAGCTCTTTACTTTTTTTTGAAAATCAATTGGTAATTTTAGCAAAGACTCTTGCATTAATTTTTTATGATTATTCTCAGAAATATAGGAATAATATATGTAAATCATTTTCGTAAGAAATATAAATCAACTAACTTTATACTTTGTTATTCACTTTTTGTGATTCATAATAAAGATTCTACAAGTTTAGCAGTAATTAACCTAATAACAAAATTTTATTAATCAAATAAATTTCGTTAAAAAACAAAAATCTATAACAACCAACAGTCAAAAGTAATACCTCGGAGCCTGAAACCTTAGTAAATATGGGGTTGTTAATTTCTGCATCGGGAAGTAAATGACTATACAGGATTTAGTGGGTAATTATTCCATTTCCGGAAGCAATCAGGATGAAAGTAATCAGATAACTTACAAAGGTATTTTGAGTTTATCTTTAGATGAAAACAATCGCATTATTGCCCAATGGCTTATTAACAACACCCAACAACAAAAAGGTCACGGCTTCTTTAAAGACAATATTCTGGTCATTAACTTTAGCTATAAAAGAGACGAAAATAAAATCTATAAAGGGGTTGCGGTTTATAAATGCATCACTGCAGATGTGCTGGAAGGTTTTTGGTCTGAAAAACACGGAAACCCGCTCTATTTAGGAACTGAGCATTGTTTACGTATGAAGGCTAAAAACTTAAACTAAATCGAATTTAGGCTTTTGCATTAGAAAAAATCAGAGCTAAATTATTTCTTTGCTATTTACGCTTTCCCGTAATGTTAAAAATCCCTTTTTCAATATCTTAGCAAAAATTATTACTCTCAATAAAACTTAATAAATTAAAAAAGATTAAATAAAACAGCATTTATTTAATCTTTTTTAGAGCTAAACATGAGGTAAGTTTCCAGTAATTAAACTAAAAATTATGACCCTAAAACACTTAATGCCTTTTTTGATTTTTGTCTTAATTGGGTGCAAAAGTAAACAGCAAAACGATAAGCAAAATATTGAAAATGCGATTACAAAAAATGCTCATCAGTTGTTAGAAGACAAAAGATTTCATTCTGTTTCAATAGCAGTGTTTAAAGATGGGGAATCTACAATAAAACATTTTGGAGAGTTATCTATTGGAAAAGGAAATAAACCAAACGATTCTACACTTTATGAATTAGCTTCTGTAACTAAAACTTTTACCGGTTATGTAGCCGCTAAAGCCGTACTTGATAAAAAAATAAATTTAGACGACGATGTCAGAATCTATCTTAACGAACCTTATCCCAATTTAGAGTTTAAAGGTGAGCCTATAAAAATTAAACATCTTCTCACCCATACAAGCGGGTTTCCCAATTTCCCCATAAAAGGTGAAAATAAAACGGCTTTTTTGGAGGGATTGAAATTAATCAAAATTGAAACGATACCTGGAGAAACCTATTTTTATTCCAACACGGCTCCAGAGTTAACAGCCTATATACTTGAAAAAGTGTATCAAAAACCTTATGAGGAATTGGTAACCGAATTTGTTTTAAAACCTAATAAAATGAACCAAACCAAATTTACACTAAATGATAATGAAAGACTAAGATTGGTAAAAGGCTACAACGATAAAAACGAATTAATGCCTAACTTCAATAGAACTTTATGGGGCGGAATTTCAGGATTGCATTCCACCACTACAGATTTGATAAAATATATGAAATTACAACTTGACGAGTCAAATCATATTGTAAATGAATCTCATAAAAAACTATATAAAGAAGGTTCTGATTTTTGGGAAGGCTATCATTGGTATATATTAGAAGATGATAATGAATTAATTTACAGACATCACGGAGGTATATACGGAATGCAGAATTGGTTTGTGATTTATCCTAAACAAAATATAGGAATATCTATATTGACAAATACTAGCTTTAATGAAACAGGAGAAATTTTGGAAAAAGTAGTTCATAAATTGTATGATGACATAAATAAATCGATATAAACTAAAAAAATAAACAGCAAGTAAAACGAAATTACATCGGAAAGTAAACCTGATTCGGGCAGTCTTTATATTAGAACTTTTGCAGAGCATCTTAATAGTTTTCTATTATGTCTCTGCAATTCCACCCACATTCTTTATTTGTCCACCTACAAACTTAAATTCAAGCCCATGTTCTGTATCCAGTTTATAGCGGATTGATACTTTAATGGTCTTCTCGTCTAAAACTCTCAGGTACATAATCTCTTTTATGTATTCGTTATGTTTATCGAGGTTGTCAATATTTAAAGCCGGTTCTCCTGATTTTTCAGAATCTTCATAAAAATGAGCGTATAGTTTTAAATATCTCTCATACGCTTTCTTTTGAATACTCTTCAAGTTAGTTTCAATATTCGTTATAAAATTTTGATACGTTTCTTCAAATTGTGTCAGTTGATTTTCTGTTGGCGGTTCTTCTATTTCTTCTCCCTCTTCGTCAAACTCTTCCCCCAGAAAAATTTCGACATCCTGTTGGTCAAAAAAGGGATTCGTAAAAGTTACGTACGAAGAAAATCCTGCCCAGTCTTGTTCTACTTTTCCCCAGTATTTATGTGTTGTCATGCTTATTTTTTTATCAGACATCTAGCTAATTTACGATTGTCGAAGTTGTAAAAATACAAAAGACATTTGATTTGTGATTACATCTTTACCTATTCTACAGCTTAAGTTTTGTTACGGGAAACTTTATAACAAAAAGGTTTCTTACATCTTCGTCATGTTCCCAAACCTTAACTACAATACCTTTAGAACTCCCCACAAGAGAATCGTTTTTAAAAAGTTCAAGTGTTGCTCTTATCGGATAAACTTTGATACGATAATCATACTCAGTAAGTTCTATTTTTTGCTTTTTAGTCACCTTATATAAGGCGATAAAATCATCAAATGTTACCGGAAGATCTAAACTATCATTATCTTTCTTCAAACTATCTAACCATTTGTTAGTTTCAACAACTTGTATTAGCCCTTCAAAACTCGATTCTGACCATTTTTTATTATCTTTTAAACTATTGATTTTTCCTTTAAAATCTTTATAATCTCTTGTCAATTCAATAGAACTTAGATCAACACTTTGAATCAATTTCCTATCAAATAATTGAGTATTGGATACTATATCCAATGAACTATCGGAGATAAAAAAACCATTTTTCCAGCCTTGAACATTAAGAGAATCTACCTTTTTATTTTCAATTATTCTTACCTCTAATTCAGATGTATTCTTAAAAAAATCAGGAGTAGTTTCATCTGCATTATCTATATGGAATGTAACTTTTGCCGTAATATCTTTAATTTTGATAGTAGACAATTCACTTATGGCATTTTTTATGTCTTTATCAACTGAAATTGGTGGGGAAACAATCCACCAAATCAAAACTAGAATAAAAACTGCAATACCAGAGCCTGCTTGAATATTAATTTTTCCAAATTTTGTATCAGGTGATTGTCCGGTCAATTTAATTGAACCTGAAAGAAAAAATGTAAATAGACCTGCTAATAAAGATGAAGCAAATGCCATCATTCTTTGTTTATAAAATGACAGTGAATCCGGGGAGAATAAAAAAATATAGATAAAAAATACTAAAAGTATCGAACCAAAAATATAGGTTCCAGTTTTCCTGTCATTATATTGTCTCGTTGTCATACTTAAAAGGGTAAAAAATAAATAAATCTATCATATAAAATTAATTGTAATTCCAGCTCATGATTACCTATTTTATAGTCTTAAACAGGGCATACTTCCAACTGAAGATATTATGGTTTCTATAAGTTACATTCGGAAATTTGTCCCTATATCATCAATATATCATTAAAAAAACATGCCAAAGCAATTGTGACTATTAAGATTCCTGTAATTAAAAATAAACAAGAAGCAAACAACAGCCAACCGCATAGATTAAAATTCTTCTCAAAACTTGATTGTTCATTATCTATTTTTTTACTAAGAGTAATAAATTCATTTTTATCATTTGCTACGGTGCTCTCAATTTCAGATATATTTTGTCGCAAACGAAGCCCCTTAATAAAATGAGTCATACAATGGGTCGAAAGATAGCGATGACCTAAAGTTACAAGCGCTGCCAATATCAAAGTTACCGCCCCAAGAAGCAACAATACCTTATTATCTGAAAATGATTCAATGGACATAAGTTTATCTTCCTTATCTGTAATTTTAAATATTACATTCGTTATCAGAAAACCGTAAATGGTTAGACCAAGCAATGAAAGCCTCAGTATTTCTGAGGAGAAGCTTTGATATTTTTCTAAAATTATAAAATCTACTTTATAATTATCTTCATTTATAGGGATATTACTCAAATATTTCGTTCGAAGTGTTCTCATAGTTTACCTTTGAATAATTAATACATTGACAACCATTGTTTTACACGATTTAAACATCTTTCATATTTCATAAAAATAGTCAACTTAACTTTTAGGCTTCAAAAGACTTGAATGTATCCATCCCTCTATTTTAATACTATGTTTCCAATCCTTGATATCTTTAATATCATTCACTAAGTAAACTTTAGACCATTGTCCGAAGGTTTCAATTAATCCTACTTCATAGCCATTTTTTAACGTTCGGATTGAGCTTGACGTTTTGTCCGGTTTTGTTCTAAATTCCGCAACGCCATCAGAGGCAGAGTTTACCAAAAAGATCTTTCCGATATTGTCCGTTTTTCCAAAAACATTTGTTTTAAAATCATCCCAGGGGAAAGCAGGTCCCGGATCCGGTTTTCTTGCCGGTGAGATATCGTCGTGTCCCACTACAAAGGATAATTGGTAGGTATCAATCAGAAGTTTACTTAATTTGGAGACTGCTGCTATTTGGGCGTCTGTATATTTAAACCAATACTGATTTTCTTTACTGTCCCAAAATTTATGTTTATGTTTCAATTTTACAATTCTGTCTTTTTCAGACGCAGGATATGTTTTATAACTGGGTGTTCCGTCTTTGTTCTCTCCTACTCTTCTTCTGAAACTGCCATCTGTCAATTTTTCACAGAATCCGGGATTTACTATTTCAATACCAATAGCATATTCATTCATTCCGGTTCGTCCGTCCCAACTGCTGTAGCCGGCGTGGTTGCATCTGGTGTTAAATGGAGCAAGCTGCGTGATGGTTCCATCAAGGTCAACTACAATGTGAGCACAAATCCGGTCTGTATTTCCTTGTGCGGGAGTTTGTTTGAACCAGGTTATTGCCCCCGATGCTTTATCGCCTGCCGTGTAATGTATGATTAAATATTTTGGCGAAATTTGATATTGAAAATTCGTAGTCGGGTCTTTTACTATTTTTTCGGTTTGGCTTTCCTGAACAAGCCAGTTTTTGTCAATTTTCATAAGGATTCATTTTTTAGGGTTTGAAATAAGATAGTTTTTAAACAATACCTTCAATTTTCATTTACGGATGATAAAATCACAAATACGAACCTCTTTACGCATAAAATCAATAAGCCGAAGTCATTGTTTAGGATTAAAAATGAGTAGTAGCGTTCGTTACTTATCGTTTTATAAGCAACATCATTCAAAACATTATAGCCTATCAAATATACTGACAATCAATATTTTACAAGCAAGTGTTTATACGTGATTTAAGGAAAGTATTTGCCGCTGAACTAATTCGCCTTCTCATTTTACTTTTCAGGTAATTCATTCGTAATTCAATTCTTTGCGGTTGGGCTTTTGCCCTTTCAGGGCGATATTTGTCATGAATTTAGATTATAGTACGTTGCACTGTGCTATAGCTTTTGGGATTTCAGCCTGCTAGGTCTTAGCGTTTTTAGTTGTAATCCGGTATTACCTTGAAGTAAGTACATATTAGTATTAAATTGCGATTTACTCGGCTAATAGCTCTGAAAGAGCTTTAGCAATAACATAGTGCAACGCACTATCAATAGTGATTCGTATTGTTTACGCCCTGAAAGGGCAAAAGCCTAATCGCAAAGAGCGTCGCTAATCGTTTCTGAATGTTATTAGTAGGGAAAATACAATGTTTCTTTTATTAGTTAGAAGTCCACACTTCAATTTGTCCCTTAGGAACTAATTTTTGATATTTCGGAGTAATTGAATTAACGATCTTGTATTTGCCTTCTAATATTTTGTTTGCCTCTTTAGCGAGCCTTTCATCTTCCGGATGGAAGTATTTGATAATATTACTGAACTTGCCGTTAACCTTGTCAATTCCCGGCGCAGCCCATTGATTGTCTTTAAAAATTTGCTGCATCTTTTCTACCTTTTTGATCTCTACGTCAGATTCATATTGAATATATACTATCTTATCAAGTATCGAAGTGACAAGTGTTGCTTTCTGGGTATCGGCTACCTGGTAGACAGGTTGTTGATATGTAATAGTTGAGTCAGATACATTTTGTTTCGAACCAATATAATCAGTTTTAATAGGTCCGTACTTAGCTACAATATCGTTCCAACGTTTAAGATCATACTTCATTAAAAAATCTCTCGGAACTTTATAGGATAATTCTTTTATGTTAATATCGTTTTTTTTTGTGTTTAAAATAAGTGATTCTGCAAAACCAACCAACATTTCCCTATCTTGAACTGCTAAAACTCCTCCTTCTGTATTATTTCTCAAATATCTTTCCAGTGTCAGTAAAGCTAGATCTGATTTAATAGTACCTTTCATTGAAGTCTCAAATTTTTCAATAAGCTCACTTATCATTCTATTTTCATTAATCCTTTTTTCAAAAGTGGCTACCTTATCAGACATTACTGAAGTCTGATAACCTACAATCGCGGTGAATATTGTAAGTACCGTAGTGGACAGAAATGTACCTATTGTACCTAATTTTTCCCAGATATTTTTATTTTCCATGGTGCTTTTATTTAATCGTTCAAAAAAAGATTAAATCATACTCAACTGTAATCAACTTTCAAAAGGTAGGTACATTTAAATAACCAAGAAGATTAGAATTCAAAAATCTTTAATCAATTGTATCCTTAATTTGGTGTTTTGAGTAATAGTTTCATGATTCACTTAGACAATAAATTTCACCTAAAAACATATCCTAAAGCATTAACTTCAAAATTTCAAAACACTATCAAATATACTAACAACCAACATCTTATACACCAGTATTTATACGTAATTTAAGGAACGTATTTGCTCTTGAATTAATTCGTGTTCTCATTTTACTTTTCAGGTAATTCATTCGTAATTCAGTTCTATGCGGTTGGACTTTTGCCCTTTCAGGGCGTAAACAATACGAATAACTATTGATAGTGCGTTGCACTATACTATTGCTTTTAGGCTTTCAGCCTGCCTGGTCTTAGAGTTTTAGTTGTAATCCGTTATTACTTTGAAATAAATACACATTAGTATTAAATTGCGATTTACTCGGCTAATTGCTCTGAAAGAGCTTTAGCATTAACATAGTGCAACGCACTATAATCTAAATTCATGACAAATACCGCCCTGAAAGGGCAAAAGCCAATGTAAATCCTATAAATTCCAGTATGAAAACACTCTCTCTTCTCTGAAAATAACATAAAAAAAAGGGTTGTCTTTATCAGACAACCCTCTTTTTAATACTTACAAATTGTTACAAGGTAGCTTTATGAGCGGTAATAGTACTTAAAAACTCTTCTACTTCCTCCAATTCATTGTTTACGCGTTGCAAGTCCAGTTCTTTTTGCAGCAAGGCCACTACTCCGTAACTTACTTTTCGATTTTCGAGTAAGATTTTTTTATACTCTAACTTTACCTTCTTTTTAAGCTCGTCTTCCTTAGTTGGACCATCCGGTAGTGCATCAAGTATGACATCTGCTGCCATTGGTTAGGCGAGCACCCCGGGCCTTATATATATTTCAATGGACTCAGAAGCTAAGCAACATATTGTATGGAGCGATTTTAATATTTTACTATCTACAAAATCTGGTCGTCTACAATCAGCTGAAATAAATGAGTATTTGGATTCAGTAAAATATACAGAATGATTTGATCAATAATCAAATAATATAAATAGCGACAACTATAATAATTTCACCCTTGCTTTAATCCACCACAATTTCGTCTACAAACAACCACGAACTTGAACCTGTTGGGCTCTTTTTTAAATTCGTAGCGATTACTTTAACAAACCTAACCTCTTGTTTTTCAAAATTGATTTTAAAGTCTTTCAGCTCTGAATTCACATTTACAGCAAACGGGCGTAGTATTTTTCCAGCTTCTTTGTAATTAGTTCCGTCCTTAGAGACTAAAACGGTTACTTGTATTGGAAAATAAATTCCGGCGCCCTGACTTTCTAAAGTTCCAAATGCTACTTTTTCGATGTTTTGTTCTTTTTCAAGATCGATCACAATTTCCATGTCCTTGACCAGCCATGCCTGCCATTGACCGTCATGAAAGTTTTTAGACCCTCTGATGGTATTGACCATTCCGAGAGCTCCGTCGCCTTTGTAACTGTCATTATAAGGTGTTGTATACTTGACCTTATGCCCTACTGCTTTATGGAATACAATCGTGTCGGTAAATATTCTTCCAACCGGTTTATTATCCTGAAACAAAGACGCTTTTAGAATCGTAGTTTCCTTAACTGCAATAGGGTTTGTATATTTTATGGCCTTATCGTCTATGTTTTTATCTCCTAAAACATAACGAATGTCGGAATTCGGAAATTCATTTTTAAGGGCAACATTAATTACTTTATTATTTAAATCAGCCGAAGCTGTAGAAGTAACCAAATAAGCGCTTTTGGCATAATTAATCCCTAAATAATCGTAGCGTTGCAACAAAGAAGGCAATTTGGACGTAAAATTATTCCAATTGCGGTTTTCTTTTGTACTCCACAACACTTCAGACAAGGCGGCCAATCTCGGAAAGATCATATACTCGGAAGCTTTTGGATTGGTGATGTATTCTGCCCATAAATTGGCTTGGCCACCTAAAACATGACTGGCTTCTTGTGGAGTCATGCTATCGACAACAGGGTCAAACGCGTACACTTTATTTAAAGGATTAAAGGCATCAAATGCCAGAGGTTCTTCGTTTTGAGGACCCTGATAAAAATTAAAATAACAAGGCGATTCGGGCGACATAATTACGTCGTGACCTTGTCTTGCGGCTTCTGTCCCTCCTACTGTTCCTCTCCAGCTCATTACTGTAGCTTCGGGAGCTAAACCGCCTTCGAGTATTTCGTCCCAGCCAATTATCTTTTTGCCTTTAGAATTGATGTACTGCTCCATTCTTTTTACAAAATAACTTTGCAGTTCGTGGGCATCTTTCAATCCATTGTCTTTCATTCTTTTTTGACAATTCGGGCATTTGTCCCAATTGGTTTTAGTAGCTTCATCACCTCCAATATGAATGTATTTCGAAGGGAAAATTTCAATAACCTCCTCTATTACATTTTGCAAAAACTCAAAAGTAGTTTCTTTCCCGGCACAATAAATATCCGTAATAGGCCATAATCCACCCGACGGAACTCCAATTCTCTGATTGAAACAAGCCAGTTCAGGATAAGCGGCAATGGCAGAACTTACGTGTGCCGGCATTTCGATTTCGGGAATGATTTCTATATTTTTCGCGGCGGCATATTTTACAATTTCCTTTAGTTCTTCCTGAGTCAGAAAGCCGCCATACGTTCCTTTTTCGTCCGGATTGGTAAGTTGTCTCGCATTCCAGGGTGCATTTTCCTGACCGACTCTCCAGGCACCCACTTCGGTCAGTTTTGGGTATTTTTTAATTTCGATTCTCCACCCCTGATCGTCCACTAAATGCAAATGCAAAACGTTCATTTTAAGCATTGCCAATCGGTCGATAGTCTCAAGTATATAGCTTTTATCAAAAAAATGACGTGATAAGTCCAGCATCAATCCTCTCCATTGAAAACGAGGTTCATCGGTAATGGTAAGAGTTGGAATCTCCCATTTCACCGCTTTAATTCTGCTTTTACTTTCAATACTTTCGGGTAGTAATTGTCGGATGCTTTCTAAACCATAAATAAAACCTGCATTTCCTTTTGCCGTAATTACAATATTTTCTTTATTTACCTCCAACAAGTAAGCTTCGTTCTTTAAAGCAGTATCGACTTTAAACTGAACGTAATTACTTTTGGGAATCTTATTTGAAATTTCAGGACGGAATCCTGCTGCACTTCCGAATTTGTTTATTAAAACCGTAGCGATTTCTTTTTGAGCATCGTCACTTACCACAAATTTAGTCGTTGCAGAAAACTGAAAATTACCTTGTTTAAGAACCAATTGTTTTGGTTTCGGAATGATTTGAATCCCTTTTTCTCTATTTGCTTTTTGACTGTAAGCATTGCTTAAAAGGGTCAAAAAAAATACAATAACAACTGGTTTTAGTATTCTCATTCTTTATTTATTTTAAAGAGGATAACGTTTTAAATTGATAAAGATAACCTTTGTCTTTTAGTAAATCAAACTGAAAAATCGTGTTGTAAAACAAGCTATCTGCGATTTAAGATCGTGGTTTGGGTAAGTTCCTATCGTACATAATGATCGTTCCTGCCACTGCAACATTTAGACTTTTTACGGATTTAAACTTTACTAAATGATGACATTTCTCCATTACTTTTTTGGACAGTCCATGATCTTCTGCGCCCAATAAATAAACACAGCGTCTTGGATGTTCGTAGGTCTCTAAGTCGGAAGCATTTTCATTTAGTTCAACCCCTACTAATCGCGCTCCTTTAGGTAAGTTTTCAAGAAAAGCTTCAAAGGTATCGTAATGAAAATACGGAATTGCTTTTACCGCATCGTGGGTATCACAGGCTTGTTTGGCATATCGATTACCAATAGTAAATATAAAAGTTGCGCCCAGATTTTGTGCGGATCGCCACAAAACACCTAAGTTTTCAGGCGTTTTACCATTTTGTATCCCTATGCCAAAATATTCGTTTGTAAAATTATCATTCATAAGGGCAAAAATACAAACTGGAAGTACATGAATCAATTTTTTATTGCGATGAAATAAAGTATCTGACTTGACTATTAAATAAAACCAATTGTAACATAATCAATCTCTTGTCGTCTTATTTTAAACCCAAAACCAAAATGACGACAAACCAAAAAACAGCCCGAATTGCAGGTTTACTTTATTTAGCAGTAGTCCTGACCGGAATATTTAGCTTAGCCTATGTTCCTTCAAAATTGATTGTATGGGATAACTTAACCGCAACATACCATAACATCAGGGCATCAGAATCGCTTTTCAGACTTGGAATTGTAGCCGGATTATCCTGTTATCTTTTCTTCCTTTTCTTAGTACTGCAACTTTACAAACTATTCGAACCTGTCGATAATGGTTGGGCAAAAGTGATGGCACTATTAGCTATTCTAAGCGTACCTATTTATTTTTTGAATGCTCAAAATCAATTCAATGTGCTTTCTCTACTAACAGATAACAGTCTTGGTTTATCATTGGAGCAAGTTCAATTACAGCTGATGCTTAATCTTACTCAATATGACAACGGCATGCGAATAGTACATATCTTCTCAGGGCTTTGGTTATTTCCTTTTGGTTATCTGGTTTACAAGTCCCGTTTTTTGCCCAAATTTTTCGGCATTTTACTGATGATGGGATGTTTTGGGTATCTTATCAATTTTTTAGGTAACACTTTAATTACAGATTATTCAACTCTTGGGGTTTCTAAATACATCAGCATGCCTGCCACATTTGGAGAAATTGGAATTTGTTTGTGGCTATTAGCTATTGGAGTAAAAGAAAAGTAATTTCATTAATCAATTATTATATACAGTATCCTCAACGGTAAAATAGTTGGGGATTTTTTTTATTCTAAAAGCATTGCTTTTACTAGTCCTAAAGAAATATCTCCGATGGTTTAATTATTTTTCAATATAATTTTATTGTTTATCAATAAATATTTATTATTTTTACATTGAATTTTTAAACCAAACCTTATGGAAATTAAAATTAGTACCCAAACCATTCTGAAAGTATTACACGTGCTTTCGTGGATTATTTTTGTTGGATTATGTATCGAAGCCGGAGGAATACTTACCAAAACAATTGCCACATTAACGCTCGATCCTACTGATGCCGCTAAATTTTGGAGATCAGTTGATTTAACCCAAGTGTATCAGTTTAATCAAAGTCAGTATATCACCCTTAGCAGTGTTATCATTATTGTTGCTTTGTTAAAAGCAATATTGTTTTACTGCATTATAAAAATTTTCCTGAACAAAGACCTCAACATTGCAGCCCCCTTCAATAACCTATTCAGAAATTTTATTCTAACACTGGCTTATTTATCCTTTGGTATTGGTTTCTTTTCTTCCTGGGGAATAGAATTGGTAAATTCTTTATCCGATAGCGGTCTTCAATTGCAGGACATTCAACAATTGCAAATTGCCGGTGCCGACGTTTGGCTATTTATGGGAGTAATATTGCTTGTTGTTGCTTATATCTTCAAAAAGGGAATTGAATTACAGGACGAAAACGAATTAACAATATAAATTATGGCAATCATTGTAAACCTCGATGTGATGATGGCAAAACGAAAAATGTCATTGAATGAACTTTCCGAAAAAGTAGACCTAACCTTATCCAATCTTTCGATATTGAAAACCGGAAAAGCAAAAGCCATAAGATTCAGCACCTTAGAAGCCATTTGTAAAGTACTGGATTGCCAGCCTGGGGATATCTTGGAGTTTAAAGAATGAAAAAACACCTTGAGTGGTGAAAATTCTTAAGCTATTTGCCTAAAAAAAATCAAGGGAAGATTTATAAATTTTACAAATTTCATCCAAAATTTTGCAACAGGTATATGGCAAAATAAGGGCACCTTTGTAATTGATTATGAGAAAAGCACTTCTACTACTTCTTTCTGTTTTTTATCTGGTACTGTCCTCAGGCTTTACCACGATAACTCATTTTTGCAAAGGTGTACCGCAGGAAACCAATCTGTTTGGTGATATTCCGGTTGGTAAAGTTTGTCCAAAATGTGTGGCAAAAAAACAACAAAAAAGTAAAGATTGCTGTAAACATAAAGCACAGTTTCATAAAGCGACCGAAAAGCTACAACAAACTACTCCCAATGACTTAGTTCCTAAATTCTTTGGAATTGCAGTACCTTTTCATTTTTACGAAACTGTTTTCAGCTCTTATACTTCTAAGGAAAAGAAAACGGAATATTCTTTCTTCCCCTTTATTCCTATTCGGAATAATCCCCTTTATATTTTCTACTGCGTTTACCGTATTTGATTTTAGACAATTGATCGAACTGTAGCATTTAAAGATGCTATGCGATTTCTATTGTTTAATTTTAAATACATACTATGAAAATGCAATATTTTGCGTTGGCTATGTTCTGTATGGTTTCCGGAAATCTCTGGGCACAAACGGTAACATTATCCAATGCTCTTGAACGCTCTATTCAAAATTTTGAAAAAATAAAAGCCAAAGAAGCCATTCTCAACGCTTCAAAAGAGAACACTACCTATCAAAAAAGCCAGTACTTACCTGACTTTACTTTAATGGCACAACAAAGTTATGGTACCATCAATGCACAAAACGGTCCTTTGTACAGTTATGGCGGGCTGGGTAGTGCTGCAACCTCAATGCCCCTACAGGACCAAAACTGGAATGCCGCTTTTGGATCCTTGTACCTGGCTAATATCAACTGGAACCTTTTCACTTTTGGTAAAATTAAAACACAGGTTGCCATTGCCAAAGCCGACGAAAATGTAGCCCAAAAAGATCTGGAACAGGTAAAATTTCAACATCAGGTAAAAGTTGGTGCTGCGTATCTCAACTTACTTGCTGCTCAGCGCATTAAATTTGTGCAGGACAAAAATCTCGAGCGTGCCCAAGTGGTTGAAACTACAACCAAAAGCCGTGCAGAGAGCGGTCTGATTCCGGAGGTCGATTATTCTTTGGCAAAAGCTGAAGTGGCCAATGCTAAATCGGCTGTGATAAAGGCCTACGATATGGAACTGGATCATTCTAAATCACTAGCTGTAATGTTGGGTGAAGAATATCAGCTGTATCAACTCGATAGCGTGTTTACTACTAAAACACCCACTATTCTTTCGGAAGCTGTAACAGAAACAAGTCAACATCCTATACTGGAATGGCGAAAAAGTGATATTCTGAGAAGTGAACAACAGGAAAAATTACAGTCTGCACTGGCTTTACCAAACCTATCTGCTTTTGGAGTCATGCAGGGACGCGGTTCGGGTTTTGACTGGAATTATGTACAGGACAATACTGCTTTCTCGAAATCGTATGCCGATGGTGTCGGAATCGATCGCAGCAATTATATTGTCGGAATCAGTTTAAGTTGGAATCTAACCAATATCTACCGTCAGTCTTCTAAAAAGCGGGAACAAAAATTTATTACCCAATCGCTTCAAAACGAATATGAATACATGAATCAGGAATTGATTGCTCAGCAAAAACTGGCGAATGACAAACTGAAAAATGCCTTTGAAAATTTTGAAGAAACCAAAACACAGGTAATCGCTGCTACCGACGCTTATCGTCAACACACTGCTTTGTATGATAACGGCCTTACCACCATTGTTGATTTAACACAATCATTCTACACTCTGAACCGTGCAGAAATTGATTATGAAATTGCCCAAAACAACATTTGGCAGGCCTTATGGATTAAAGCTGCTGCCACAGGCAATCTGAACATTTTACTCAACGCGATACACTAAACCCGAAATTATGAATTTAATACGTTTTGCCTTGCGCAAGCCCATCTCTATCATGGTGATGGTGCTGGGGCTTTTATTCTTCGGGATTAAAGCTTCAAAAGAAATAAAGGTCGACATCTTACCTGATATGAATCTTCCTGTGGTATACATTGCCCATTCCTTTAATGGTTATACCCCTCAGCAAATGGAAGGTTATTTTACCAAAATGTATGTCAATATGATGCTGTTTACGAGCGGTATCGAAAGCATCGAAACCAAAAATACCCAAGGGCTTACCTTAATGAAAATTAATTTTTATGAAGGTACAGACATGGGACAAGCTATTGCCGAAATCAATGCACTCTCGAATCGTTCACAGGTGTTTTTACCTCCGGGAGCCCCGCCTCCGTTTATCATTCGTTTTGATGCGTCCTCTCAGCCTGTTGGTCAGCTGGTCTTTAAAAGTAAAACCAAAACCAACAATGAGCTACAGGATATCGCCAACTTTACGGCACGTCCGTTCCTTATTAAAATACCGGGTTTAACGACAGCTCCGCCATTTGGAGGAAGTCCAAGAACCATCGAAATCAACATCGATCCGAATAAACTGCGTACCCATCAGTTAACGCCGGAGCAGATTGTGGAATCGATTAGCCGAAACAATATTACATCGCCTTCAGGTAACATTTATGTCAATGATATCAACTATCTGACACCTACAAACAATACCATTAAAGAGGTGGCCGATTTTGGAAACATCCCAATTTTTAAAAACGGGGTCGATAATGTCTACATCCGTGATGTGGCTACCATAAAAGACGGTGCCGATATTACTACCGGTTACGCCCTTATTAATGGTACGAGATCAGTATACATTAACATTGCAAAATCGGGTAATGCTTCTACCTGGGATGTGGTAAAGAATCTTAAAAAAGCGATTCCTGCCATTCAGAATAATCTACCGGATGATGTTGCAATTTCATACGAATTCGATCAGTCCGTATATGTAATCAATGCCGTCAAAAGTTTAATTACAGAGGGTGTTCTAGGAGCGATGTTAACGGGATTAATGGTGCTTTTATTTTTACGTGACCGAAGAGCCGCTTTAATCGTAGTGCTTACCATTCCGATCTCTATTATTTCGGGAGTATTGTTCCTTAAATTATTCGGACAAAGTATCAACATCATGTCGTTATCCGGACTGGCATTGGCTATTGGAATTTTGGTAGACGAGAGTACCGTTACGATCGAAAATATCCACCAGCATTTAGCCATGGGCAAAACGAAAGCCAAAGCAATCCTAGACGCCTGTCGTGAAATTGCATTTCCTAAACTATTGATTTTGTTGTGTATTCTTGCGGTTTTTGCGCCTGCCTTCATGATGACTGGTATACCCGGGTCATTGTTTATGCCCTTGGCTTTGGCAATTGGTTTTTCTATGTTACTGTCTTTTATGCTGTCACAAACGTTTGTGCCCGTAATGGCCAACTGGTTAATGAAAGACAAAGAAAACCACGAGCATACCGAAGACAAATTCGACGGATTCAAAAATCGTTTCGTGCTGTTTTTACAATCGATAATGAGTAAACGCAAGCCCATTTTAATTGTCAGTTTTATTTTGGTTACAGTTGGAGCATTTTTAATGTACAACAGTACTGGTAAAGATGTATTGCCTACTGTAAATTCAAGTCAGTTTCAAGTACGTATTAAAGCGCCCGAAGGTACCCGTATCGAAAAAACAGAACTCAAAATAAAACAGGTTTTAGGCGAACTGGAAACTATTATTGGTAAAGATCATATTGCCATATCGTCGGTATTTATTGGTCAGCATCCCTCCTCTTTTGCAGTGAGTCCAATTTATTTGTACAATGCAGGTCCGCATGAAGCATTAATGCAGATTGCCTTGAAAGATTTTGACGGAAATACCAATGAGCTGAAAGAGATCATCCGCAAGCACATGAAGGAAAAGATGCCTGAACTGCATTTCTCTTTTGAGCCTATCGAACTTACGGAGAAGATTCTGAGCCAGGGAACCAATACTCCGATTGAGGTTCGCTTTTCGGGAATGATGAAAAAAATGAACGTGATGTATGCCAATAAGCTTTTGGCCAAGCTAAAAGAAATTGACTATCTAAGAGATCAGCAAATTCCGCAATCCTTAAACTATCCGGCATACGAAATCAATATCGACCGAATAAGAGCGGCTCAACTGGGTATCGACGCACAGGATATCGCTCGCTCTTTGGTTCCTATTACTGCCTCTTCACGCTACACCAGTAAAAACATGTGGGTTGGCGGAATGATGGGAATTGCCTACGATGTACAAGTCCAAACTCCGCAAAACATTTTAAACAGCAAAGATGAGTTGATGAATGTCCCGTTAGGAAAAAACTCAGACCGACCTGTTCTGGGGGATGTGGCAACAATTACTCCCACAAAAGTATTGGGTGAAAGCTACAATCTGGGAACCATGGGTTACACACCGGTAACGGCAAACATTCATAATACCGATTTAGGAAGAGCACAGAAAGACGTACAGGCTGCTATCGATTCGCTTGGTGAATTGCCTAAAGGAGTCAATATTCAGGTATTCGGAATGGTTCCGGTGCTAGAGGAAACCATGAATAGTCTGGCAACTGGTTTACTGATTGCTGTTATTGTTATTTTCTTAATGCTGACGGCAAATTTCCAATCGTTTAAAGTGTCCTTAGTGATTCTGACCACTGTTCCTTTTGTAATTCTGGGTTCATTGATTTTAATGAAACTAACGGGTTCTACCCTGAATTTACAGTCGTATATGGGAATTATTATGTCTGTCGGAGTTTCTATTGCGAATGCTGTTTTGCTGATTAGTAATGCTGAGTCGCTCCGTTTAGAAAATGGTGATGCCCTTAGTTCGGCTATTCAGGCAGCAGCTTTACGTATTCGTCCTATCATTATGACCACACTGGCTATGATTGCGGGTATGCTTCCAATGGCTATCGGACACGGAGAAGGCGGTGATCAGGTGGCTCCACTAGGAAGAGCTGTAATTGGTGGGCTAATTGCATCTTCATTTAGTGTATTGATCCTGTTGCCTCTGGTATTTGTGTGGATACAAAACAAAACCACTACCCAATCACCATCCTTAGATCCTGAAGACGAAAACAGTATTCATTTTATAACGTTAGAAAAATAAACCATGAAATTAATCTATTATATCCTTATCGGAATTGCAGTTGCATCTTGTAATTCAGAAAACAAAAAAGAAATGAAACCGGCAGCCATGCCCATGATGATGATGCAGAATTTTAAAACGGTTTCTCTGAAAAAGAGCAATCCGCTGGTTCCTCTGAAACTTGCCGGAGAATTGGTTTCCGACAAAGAAACGGCCATCTATGCCAAAGTAAACAGCTACGTAAAAAAACTGTATGTCGACATAGGTTCTCCGGTAACTGTCGGACAAATCATCATGGTTTTGGAAGCACCCGAGATTCAGGCGCAGCTGGCAGCGGCAAAATCCAAATGGAAAGCACAGGAAGCCATTTACATTGCTACCAAATCGAATTATGACCGAATGTTTAAAGCCAATGAAACTAAAGGCGCTATTGCAAAAGATGCGTTAGACCAGATTACCGCCAGAAAACTATCCGACCAGTCACAACTAGAAGCTGCAAAATCTGCTTATCAGGAAATACAGGCCATGAATGATTATCTAATCATCCGGGCACCTTTTAACGGAATTGTTGCCGAAAGAAATGTAGATCCCGGTTCTTATGTCGGTCCAATGGGCAAAGGTTCAGACAAACCTTTACTGGTGCTACAGGACAATAAAAAACTGCGTGTTTCACTTTCTATTCCGGAGGCGAATACTCCTTATTTAAACTTAGGCGATTCGATACATTTTAAGGTAAGCTCGCTTCCGCAGAAAAAGTATAGGGCTAAAATTTCACGTAAATCGGGAGTACTAGATTTCAAATTACGCTCAGAACGCATAGAAGCCGATATTATGAAAATACATCCCGAACTGAAACCTTTGATGGTGGTGGAAGCGATGCTTTCGTTACAAGCCAATGAAGCTACATTCTTTATACCTAAAACAGCCTTGGTAGAAAGTAATATGGGAATGTATATTATTCAGGTGATTGCAGGGAAAACCAAAAACATTCCCGTTGCGAAAGGACGTGCGCTGATGGATCAGATTGAAGTGTTTGGTGCGCTAAAGGAAGCCGATAACATTTTAATGAAAGCCACTGAAGAAATAACAGAAGGAACAAAAATTAAAAAATAAAACAATGAAAACAATTGGCCGCTATTTCCTTATTGCCGCAATGGCTGTAGTAATGATCTCGTGTAAAGATCAGGAAAACAAACCACAGAATCAGGTATCAGACCAAAAGGAACTAACTGTAAAAGATAATAATACTGCATCAAAAGGAACTCCTGTATCCAATGATGAAGTTTGTATGGTAAATGATCTGCATATGGGTAAAAAACAAATTGAAGTTCCGTTCGACGGAAAAATGTATTATGGCTGCTGCAACATGTGCGTAGAACGAATTCCAAACGATGAAAACGTTCGAAAAGCAACAGACCCACATACCGGAGCAAAAGTTGACAAAGCTTCGGCATATATCGTTTCGTTGAACAAACAGGGAAATGTGGCTTACTTTGAATCGGAAGAGAATTATCATAATTTCATTCAGGCCAACAAAGAATTGAAAAAATAAAACCTGAAAAACAGATTCACTTTTCGAGTAAAAATACCAAAAGGGCTGTCCGAATTATCTCCGGACGGCCCTTACTTTTTCAAGCTAAAAATTACTTTACTATTTTTCTTAAAACTAAAAAATAGCACTTTCTAAAATCTAATATTAAAAATTAATATCTATTCAATTAACACATAACATAAATTAATAAAAAACAAGTTTTTAAAATACTTTATTTTAATGATCAATTTAATTCAAAATCATTCTGTTTTTACTAGTAATCAACCATCTATACGATAATCATTACCACCATTTACTTAAAGTATTACTTCTAAAAAAATAAGCCCGATAAAACATCGGGCTTATTTTCAGTTCGGTAACGATAAGCATTAACTTTTGTTTAAAATCTGTAATCCAACAGAAGTCTTAAAGGATTAAATTTCCAAAGGTTCTGCTTTAAAACCTTTCGCTTTAACAATAGCAATGATCTCTTCGGCAGTAGCACCATTAGATTGAACGGTAAGTATTTTATCTGCATTAGTAGTGTCTACGTTCCATTCACATATTCCTGCTGCATTGTCCAGATCTGCTTGTACTTTAGAAACACATCCACCGCAATTCAGGTTTGTTTTAAATTGAAAATCTTTCTTTTCCATTATATTGATGTTTTTAATTGTTATTTTATACTACAAATTTCCGTCAATTAAACCACAATCATTATACACTATTCTGTGTTATATTTATGAAATTTACTGATTGCGGCATCTTGTTTTACTTCATCCATTAATTCATTCAAATTGCCAGTTGGCAGGTATAAAAAAAAGCACGAGGATTAAACCGATTCACCAGGCGAAAACACGGATCAGAACAGATTTTTTTATTTACAGGCGTGGAAATTGCTATTGCCCTTTCAGGGCAATGTTTACTTTAATTTAAGGCATAGTGCTTCGCACCATGCTGATGCTTTTGCTCTTTCAGAGCCATATTCCTCATACTACTCTAATAAATTATAGATAAGAAGGTTCCTTTCTTTAGATATTCTCTTTATCACAGACTGCGTTAGGGATGAAAGCACCTTGCTGATGCTTTTGCTCTTTCAGAGCAATACTCCTCATAATACTCTATTAATGATAGATAAGAAGGTTTCTTTCTTTAAATATTCTCTTTATTACAGACTGCGTTAGGGATGAAAGCACCATGCTGATGCTTTTGCTCTCTCAAAACAATACTCCTCATACTACTCTATAAATTATAGCTAAGAAAGCTCTTTTTTTAAATATTCTCTTTATCACAGACTGCGTTAGGGATGAAAGCACCTTGCTGATGCTTTTACTCTCTCAAAACAATACTCCTCATGCTACTCTATAAATTATAGATAAGAAGGCTCTTTTTTTTAAATATTCTCTTTATAGTAGATTGCGTTAGGGATGAAAGCGGTATCCTTTTGTGATTCCCGTTATTTCTATGTCAGACAAAAAATGGCTATCGCAAAAGATTTAGCGGACAGCCCGACCCGGAGGGGAACGCCATAGTAATTAACCAGAAACCTGAATTCATTTGTGTAACGCCTTTTTTATGTATACAAAGGCTATGTTTCCAGAGATTAAAATGATTTCGACCAAATGGCGAAAATAAAAAAAACGACGGCCCAAATTTTTTGGAACCGCCGTTTGACAAACGCATCAAGAGTTTATTTTTTCCATTTCAAACGCAAGCTGTTGCTCACTACGCTCACGCTGCTCAAAGCCATGGCAGCTCCTGCAATCATAGGGTTTAGTAAAAATCCGTTTATCGGATAAAGCACCCCTGCAGCGAGCGGAATACCGATTAAGTTGTAAATAAACGCCCAAAACAAGTTCTGTTTGATTGTCGCAACCGTTTGTTTAGACAGACGAATCGCCTGAGGTATTTTGGTCAGATCAGAGGAGATAATCGTCATTTTTGCTACATCCATTGCAATATCACTTCCCTTGCCCATCGCGATACTGACATCGGCGGTTGCCAGAGCTGTACTGTCGTTGATACCATCACCTACCATTGCCACTGTTTTACCTTGCTGCTGTAATTCTTTTATAAAATCAGCTTTGTGCTGCGGCAAAACTTCTGCTTTATAATGTTTAATTCCCGTTTGTGCGGCAATCGCTTTTGCTGTCGCTTCATTATCTCCTGTGAGCATGTACAATTCAATATTCATCTCCTGCAATTCTTTGATCGCCTGAACAGAGGTTTCTTTGATTTTGTCTGATATCGCAATAACCGAAAGCGCCTGCTTGCTATTGGTAAACCAAATCACAGTCTTAGACTCCTTCCCCCATTCTTCTGCCTGAATCAATAGTGATTCTGCGATGACAATGCTATTTTCTGCCAGCAATTTTTTGTTGCCCACATAATACGTTTCATCGGCATAAACCGCTTTCGCACCTTTACCGGTAATACTGTCAAAATTGGATAAAACCAGACCTGACACTCCTTCCAGACTTTTCACTACCGCTTCTGCTAACGGGTGTTCTGATTGTTTTTCAATACTTAGCAGAATATCTTTAGTAGTATCCACGTCTTTTAGCCACTTTATACCGGTTACTTGTGGTCTTCCTTCGGTAATCGTTCCCGTTTTATCGAGTACAATAGCCGTTACTTTTCTGGCCAATTCTAAACTCTCGGCATCTTTGATTAATATTCCGTTTTCGGCACCTTTACCTACACCTACCATAATCGCAGTTGGTGTGGCCAGACCTAAAGCACAAGGACAAGCAATAACCAATACGGTAACCGCTGCCATCAACCCTTGCACTACAGCGTTGTCTCCACCCAAAAACATCCAGGCCATAAAAGTAAGAAGTGCAATACCCATTACAATCGGAACAAATATCCCTGCAATTTTATCGACCAATTTCTGCACCGGAGCTTTACTTCCCTGAGCATCCTGGACCATCTTAATAATCTGGGCCAACATGGTTTCTTTACCTACTTTAACGGCTTTAAATTGAAAGCTCCCTTTTTGATTAATGGTTCCGGCAAACACTTTTTCATCTTCTTTTTTCAGGACCGGAACCGGTTCACCGCTTAACATACTTTCGTCTAAATAAGAATGACCTGAGATCACCATACCGTCTACCGCAATTTTTTCACCCGGCTTTACCAAAATAACAGCTCCTGCATTTACTTCCTCAATAGCTACTTGTTTTTCTGTCCCGTCGGGTTGAATAACGATCACGGTTTTAGGCTGAAGTCCCATTAGTTTTTTAATAGCCGATGACGTATTTCCTTTTGCTTTCTCTTCTAATAATTTCCCTAGCAAAATAAACGCAATAACTACTGCCGCCGCTTCAAAGTAAACGTGTGCGTGCAATCCGCGCTGGTGCCAGAAATCTATGAATAACATATTAAAAACACTAAACAAGTAAGCAATTCCAGTGCTCAGAGCTACCAGCGTATCCATATTGGCCGAGCGATGTTTGGCCTGCTTCCATGCATTTACAAAGAAGTCTTTCCCTAACCAAAGAATTACCGGTGTTGAAAAAAGCCACATGATCTCATTGGCATAAGGAATATTCATAAAGAACATCCCTATCACCACTACTGGCAATGACAATAGCACAGCCCAAATAGTTTTGTTTTTTAATTTTTTGAAATTTTCTGCATGAATAGTCTCCAAAGACTCCTGCTGTTTCGCTTCCTCTAAAATAAGCAAGTCGTAGCCAACGCCCTGAACTGCTTTTTGCAATTTAGAAGCATCTGTAAGGTTGGGAAGATATTCAACAGTAAGATTACCTGTTGCAAAGTTTACTGAAGCATCTACTACGCCCAATTCATAGGTTACAATACTTTCTGCACTGCTGGCACAAGAGGCGCAGGTCATTCCCAGAACCGGGAATGTATTTTTTACGGTTGGTACACCATAGCCGAGGTTTTTAATAGCCTTCACAGCGTTACCAACAGTTTCATTACCTTTAACCGTTATAGCGGCTCTGCGGTTGTTCACTTCCACTTTGTGAGTTTCAATTCCTTTAACCTCTGCCAATCCTTTCTCTACGATTAATGCACAGTGCTCGCTGTTTACATCTTCTAACGGAATGTAAATTGTCTCCTTATTATTATCAGTTGTTGCCATAATTCAGTTGTTCTTTTATACCTGCAAAGTTGGCAAGAATAGCGCTGAATTGTATTGTGGAATTATGGATTTGATTTGTAATATTTACTTCACCTCATCCAGAGGCTTTCTTTTCTCTGCCCTAATTTGCTTGAAATAACTTGGAGTCAAACCGGTTACTTTTTTAAACTGATTACTCAAATAAGCCACACTTGAATAATTCAGACGTAAAGCGATCTCGCTAAGCGATAACTCATCGTACACCAGAAGTTCTTTTATTTTTTCAATTTTTTGGGCAATAAAATACTTTTCTATTGTAGTTCCTTCTACTTCAGAAAATAAATTGGAAAGATAATTATAGTCATGGTTGATCTTTTCGCTCAGGATATCCGACAGGTTATTCTTGGTGTCATTATCCTGATGGTGTACCAAATCAATAATGATATTTTTTATTTTTTCGATGATTCTGCTTTTTTTATCGTCGATCACTTCAAATCCAAGAGCAACCAGTTCCTGTTCCAGTAAAGTTCTTTCTGTAGCAGTCAGTTCTTTTGTCAAGGTAACCTCCCCAAGCTTTATGTTGGTAAATTCAAGGTCCAATTTTTCAAGTTCGTTCTGAACCACCATAATACAGCGGTTGCAAACCATATTTTTAACGAATAATGTACTCATATCCTTATCTGATCTGATTTTTTGATTTTATATGTACTTACAAATTTACCACTAAATTTCAATTAAGCATGCATTAAAAAGTTATGCAGGGACAATCTGACGGTTGATTTTTGTTTAAGGTAAGGTAAAAGCATTTTAAGGCTTATTAAAAGACAAAAAACGAAAGAGACGACCTATCGGTCGCCTCTTTTTCTATTCAAAAATTAAAATTTCACATTCTTCTTCAGTTCCTTACGTGGTTATATTCTAAAAACACCTAATCTGTAACATTACCCATACTTTGCAAATATATCTTTGTCTTTCCATACTTTATCATGTTTGGAATGTCGCCAACACATCTGAAACATCTAGTCTGATTTGAACTCATTTTTTTCGATTTAAGGCATTATAGAATAAAAAAAACAGCCCGAAGACTGTTTTAATTGTTGTACGATATTAATATAAACCATTGACATTCTGTGAATTTTAGATGTAATAATTAAACATCAACACATCTGATACATTACCAAAAACACCTAATCTGATACACTACCTAAAAAACCAATTCAATATCTAAAGGTTGTTGCTTTATTTCACTAATCATATTATTTATTTTGATTTTTCCAGTGGCTTGCTTCTATGTGTTCCAAAATAGATTGATTTTTGCCATATATTAGAAACTCTAATTTATCATCTGAAATAGACTTTTTTTGTATAAATTCTTTTGCTAAATCTATGTTATCAAATAACCAATATATTTCATCCTCGGTATTATTCTTATAGAGTTCTAACTTAAGATTCAAAACATGGCCTGTTGCCCCATCAGCAATAACCACTGCTACTTGCTTTTCACTTAGAATTGGATTTTTTTTCATATTTAATATCTTTTATTTTATTGGGAAATCATTGATAATCTATAAATATTTGATGCTATAATTAATCACCAATATAATATAATATGATAAACTAACCTACCAATTTTATAGCTTCTTCTATATTAGGTTCTCTAGCTAATTTTAATACGCTAGCCATTACCTCTAACCAATGCCCTTCACTGTGAGTATCATGAAATGAAGCTCCATAGTATGAAGCATTTGGCGGATAAGAAATAATATTTTTCTCTTTTGCAATTTTAGAGAATATTATTGCTAATTTTTCTTTGCTAATAATTGTCTTTTCAAACCTTTCTGGTAAAATATTACAGGTACAAAATAATGATAGACATAGATTTGATAATTCCTCATAAGCTACATTATCTGATATTACTTTATTTAAATAATGAAAAAGTTCTTTGGTATTATAATCCATATTTTTTTAAATTACGTTCTTTTTTTAGCTTCTTTAATTTTTTTAATAACTTCTTGTTTATATTTAATATTATATAGGAATAGTTTATTCTCTTCATCCACCAACCCGTGTGGATTAGGTTTATAACCTTGGATTAACTCTCTTGTGAATTGGTTTTTCCCATTCTCTAATTGTGCAAAATCTTCAGCTAAACCTTTCTCTAAAAACTTTTTTTCGGCAAGAAGAACATCTCTCAAAATCAACTCTACATTTACTTTAACAACCGCAGCTCGAAGACCAGTAAGTTCATTTATAGTTACTGAAGGAATAATAGAAACTAAAATAAAGATAGGAGAACTAAATTCCATCGATTCTATACGACCATCAGCCTTTCTCGGTTTTCCATCATATTGAACCAAACCTTCCGCTACCCAAGCATACATTACAATTACAAGCTTTCATTCGTTAAACATTTTTTTTTAAGAACAAAATTTTAAAGGATAAACTTACTATTTTATTACTCAAACCCAAAAATAAATCTTCAAAACAGCTGCAAAAACTACTATACTTTTACTAAAGCA
Source organism: Flavobacterium tructae (assembly GCF_002217475.1). GTDB lineage: Bacteria > Bacteroidota > Bacteroidia > Flavobacteriales > Flavobacteriaceae > Flavobacterium > Flavobacterium tructae. Next base: position 93,290 of record NZ_MUHH01000004.1, on the reverse strand, counting down.
AATTGTCCTGCGGTTGAGTCTTTTCAGATGAGTTCTGAGTGTCAAATTTTTCCTCTCAATATGATTTGTCCCAAAACGTTTTACCGAATGCAATTTCTCATCAATCAGATACCTGTAATTTTTGAGTCTGTCCGTAAATATTTTCTTTGCTTCTGATAATTTTAAAGTATCCAAAACTCGATTAAGTGTTTTATTCGTTCTCTTTCCAAGATTAAAACTTACCACTGTTCCAGAATTCTTTTCCAAAGCATACACCAGCCAGATGTAATTTTTCTTGTGCCTGATATAAGTACAAAGTTCATCTACTTCATAAGTTTTACCTTTACTGATAATTGGCTTGGTTATACTTCCCGCAATCGAAACAATCCTTTTTAATAATGTTGTGGTGGATATTTTCAGTATTCTTGCAGTGCTTCTTATTCCTAAACCTTCTTTGGTTAATTGGATAATATTCTGATTTATCTCTACTTTATAAGCTCTATAAGTATAATTTTCAACTCTGGTTTTCCCACATACTTTGCAAATATATCTTTGACTTCCAGACTTTGTCTTTCCATACTTTATCATGTTTGGAATGTCGCCAACACATCTGAAACATCTAGTCTGATTTGAATTCATTTTTTTCGTTTTAAGGCATTATAGAATAAAAAAAACAGCCCGAAGACTGTTTTAATTTTTATACGATATTCATATAAACCATTGATATTCTGTAAATTTTAGATGCAATAATTGACCACCAACACATCTGATACATTACCCTCGCTCCAGTAGGAGAAAAACTGACGATCAACATATCTCATGTATTACTCATTACCCCCACTACTGACAAATTTGATAAATAATAGCATCTTTATCAAATCCGTTACAGTAAATATGGAGCCTCTGACATTCTTTGCAATGAACAACTAATTTCATTTCTTTATAAATTTCTTCTGCGTCAACATACCCTTGAAATTTATCAAACAAAACATCTGAAATCATTAAGTATTGATTAGGACTAGGAATTTCTCCTAATCCTATTATATTTCCACAAACACATTTAATTTTTGGCATATTTTATTATTTTGGAATTATTCTGATATCAGTTATATTAGTAGCCCCAGTTCCACGAACTCTTTGTAAAGCATTACTAAGTTGAGAAGCCTCTACATTTGTTTTGGACAAATCTAAAACAATTCCCGTTGTTTGAGAATTTTTAGATGCCATTGAAGAAATGATCCTGTTAACATTATTAGTGGTTGGTGTATATACATCATATGCAACTCCATTTACTAATAAATCAGAAGTTCCACCTCCAGCCCTTGTCCCTTGAGGTATCCTTAATACAACATTATTACCTTGGCCCTCCATAAATTTAGCAGCTGCGACTTCACTTTCACTAAAAACTCCTCCTGCTTCTATAGTTAAAGATGATTTGGTAATTTGACTTTCCTTTACTACAGTACTTCCTTCGGAAACTTCTCCTCCTGCAGTTAAAGTAATAAAGTATATCATTCCTTCAATGATTCCACCAAAATTATCATTTAAATTTCTAATATCTTGCGCATACTTTTCCTGTTCTTCAGGAGACTGTGGGTCTACTTCTTGAATTGGCCCAGCTTTAACATTCTCTTTTTTTGCAGTAGTATTCGATTTACTATGCCCCCAAGCCCCTCCAAAAAATCTACCAATAGCATCCCATCCTCTTCTAATTGCTCCGTGAGGACAATTAGGGTCGTCACACATTCCTGTTGGGTCTATTCTATTTATTGGACTATTTGAACAATAATGATAAGGTGTCTTGTTAGGAGAATGTTCTGCCAATGGGTCAATGTTCATCCAACGACCAATTGCTGGGTCATAATTTCTAGCATGATAATCATACATGTTGAGCCCCAATTCGTCTTGAAGTTCTTTGCCGTTGTATTTGTACTTGTTATTAGTAGCTACATAATCATTATACCCAGTGTGCTTTAACCCAAAAGGATAATAATTATTTTCTTCAATAATTTCAAGAACTTGGGTAACCGGGTTTTTAGCATAACTAACCCGAACATTTCCTAAATGATCTTTATATTGGTACACATACTTTTTACTTATGTCATCATAATACCCTTCTGCCGTTGGAAAAAACTGCAACGTAGGTCTTGACGGAACAGACTGCGCTGCAAAGGCACTAAAACGACTGGCTTCTGCCGGGGGATCTTTTACAGGATCCGGAGTATAAATAGGTGGATTTTTAGGATCATTTGGATCTTCTGGTGTAGGAGGGTCTCCTCCTCCTTCATTGCCGCCACCTTGATCTCCACCGCCCTGACGCTCAATATACTTATACTGGAAACCTGTCAGGTACTCCGTATGAGTTATACCACTGGCCTCTTTTACAGTTTTCTCCAGTTTTTGACCCATTGCGTTGTAAATATACTCAATCGTGCCATTTGTTCCAAATGTAATTTTCTTGGGTAAATTGAGTTGATTGTATTGTATTTCAGTAATATTTTTGTTTTCGTCTTTAATCAAATTTCCATTTAGATCATAGGCATAATCATCTGCCGAATCATTAGATCCGTTACTGTCATCTTTAAATCCCTGAGGCTGATTGGTAGTATCGGTTACTTTCATCAATCGGTTGGAATTGGTCTCGTAGAAATACCCCAAAATATCCATATCACCTACATAAGGATTTGATAACACACCGGCCATATATTGCCGCTGTAGTCTGGTAATATTTCCATTTTTATCATAATCCATACTTTCACCAAAATAATTCTTGTTATCGGCTAAATCCGGAGTTTGATAGATTGCTTCCAGCAAACGATTCAATTGATCATATCGATACCCGTAAAAACGCTTTCCCGGATCGGTTTTAGTTCTCCAAATGGTTTCGGCAATATTTCCATTATAAAGCGCTTTGGCATAATTGGCATTTGCTTCTACTTTGTCATAATTAATTTTAAAGGCAAACAGATCTAACGGGTCGGTGTCTTGCTGCAGATTTTCCACCTTATTGATTCCGGTGAGCCAGCCTCTGATGTTGTAGCTATAATCAATCTTCTGCAGAGGATTTGCGGCGCTGTTCCCCACATCTTTTACACTCAATTGTCCCAAATCATCATAAGTATTGTTTGCCAAAACTTCAACGGTTCCGCCGTTGATTTGATGGGTATGGGTTAATAAACGATCTTGTGGCGAATAAGTGAATTCTTCTCTTACCGTTAGCTCTGCATCATCACCCCAGGCACGTTTGTGTTTGGTAATGCTGTAAAGCGACTTTCCGGCAAAATCAAGTTTACTGTCTGTATAAGTATATCCTGCTAAATGATTTTGAACCATAGTCCTCACAACTCGGGATTTAGTATCATAATAAGTAGAGGTAGTTTCTCCTAATACTGCTGATGCTGTGGTAACAACTCTTGTCCAGTTTCCGGTAACCAAACCTTTGGTATTGCTTAAAACGGCCTGTCCTTCAATAGTCGTTGGCGCACCTTGCTCACCGGGATAGTTGTAATCGTCATAATAGGTAACCGTTAAAATTTTAAAATTTTTTGGAGCAATGTCATTACTGTAATATACCTCAATATTATCTATCATTCCTGAGGTTTGTTTGGTTTCAAATAAAACATTGGCTTTATTTTGGGCATCCTGCAGTGCTTTTCTGGTGACAGCATTGGAAGCCTGGGCGCTCCAGCCGGTATAGATGGGTCTGCCAAAGGCATCGTATTTAGTAATAAGCCATCCTTCGGTGGTTTCATCTTTAAAAGGCGAAAAAGCCGGTCCTGTGGCTACAGGGCGATCCAGTTTGTCATAGACAATAAATTCCCATTGTTTTCCGGGCAATTTTTTCTCTACCAAACGATTCCGGTTGTCGTATTTGTACTGGTAACACAAACCGTTTAAAACCTCGTCACTAACAGCACCCGATACTTTTGGCGGCAGTACATAAGTCAGATTACCATATACATCATAAATATAATAGGTATCGTGTCGATTTCCTGACTCATAGGTTCTTTTTAAAATGACTTGTCCTTCTTTGTTTTTAAATTCAACGGTTGATCCGGAAGATTCACCTGGGTTTGCAGTTGTATTTTCATCATAAGTAACCGTTTTATAAAGTTCTCCTTCGGCATAAGTCCCTAATTCCTCAAGACTAATATCGAACAGTTCTGAACCTGTATTCCAGATAGTCGTGACTTTATACTTATTTACGGCATCGGCAGCACCATTGATCTGATAATTGATTTTAATTTCATGACCTTTCCCCATTTCCCATAAGGCACCCGGAGCAGCTTGCTTTACAACACGACCTAAAGATGATTGCTCCAATGCTTTTTCGGAAAAAAAGTTACTGGTGTTGTCGTATTTTTGAGTATTATAAAATGTCATTTCGGCATTCAGGGCTGCAACCGGATCAATTCTCAGATAAGCAGTACCTGTGTTAGCAGCTGCGTAAGGCAGGTATTCTTTGGTTTGTCGACCAAGCCCATCATATTCCATAGGGGTTATAATGTCTTTTCCCCCTGCTCCCTGACCAATGGCAATAGTTTGTATTGGGCGTCCCAAACCATCAAAATAAGTCACATTCTGACTCATTTCGTCTTTGGTTAAGGTTTTAAACTGAGCGGCCTGAACCGGTTTTTTAGGTACCACGCTGTAAACAAAATTATCATCGCTGAAGGTTTGGGACTTTACGTTGGTACCTGCCCATAATAACAGTATTAAAATTAGTGAATATCTTTTCATTTGTTTATAATGTTTTTCTTAATGATTGAATGTCTAATGCCGTTTACTATTCTTCAACTTCACCGGAACCTAAACAAACTCCTATTTCATTAGCATAAGCCTGACTGTTTGCCGCAAACTCAGCCATGGCTTTTCCAAATGCATCATTTTGAGACTCATACGACCAATATTTCCCCGCCGGAATATAGTAATACACATAAGGATTTGTTGTTCCTCCCGGACAATCATTTTTATATACTTTTTCGTTTACCATAGGGCTGTAATACGTACAGGTTCCTTCCGAGTTAGCATAACTGCGTCCAAGACTCTCTAATGCAGTTTGTGCCAGTTCATCAGCGGCGGCCTGTGATGATGTTGAGTTATAACTTCCTGCCGCTACCGTATAGGTTACTGTTGAACCAATTCCGCCCACGGTACAATTATTTCTGGTAAAAGTGCCGCTTTTAGCTGCGCTGTAAAAAGTACAGGTTCCTTTTTCATTTGCATTGGCCAGACCTTCCTCTCTAAAATATTTAAGAGCATCACGGTCTGCAATTTCCTGAGATTCCATTGAAATAAAAGTCCCTGCATTTATACTAAAACTTACACTGGAAGGATACCCTCCTGGTGGACAATTGTCTTTTGTGAATGAACCACTTAAAGCCACACTGTTAAAAGTACAACTCCCTTCTGCATTAGCATAAGCCTGACCTAAATTATCTGCTTCCTCTTGAGCCAGTGCATCTGCAGCGGCCTGAGAACTTGTGGAAAAATGTTTTCCCGCTGTAACATAATAAGTCACAATTTGAGGAACTCCCTGACCCGGGCAATTATCTTTTGGAAACGCTCTCTGTTTAGGAGCACTGTAAAAGGTACAAGTTCCTTTCGCATTGGCATTAGCCAGTCCATTAGCATTAACATCATCTTGTGCCAGTTTGTCTGCAGCAGCCTGAGAACTATAAGAATCGTACCTTCCTGCGGGAACGGTATATACAACAGTTTGAGGTACTCCGCCTGCAGCACAATTGTTTCTTGTAAATGATCCGCTTTGGGCTGTGTTCCAAAATCTACATCTACCATTAGCATTAGCATTAGCCAAACCATTAGCATTGACTTCATCTTGTGCCAATTTGTCTGCAGCAGCCTGAGAACTATAAGAATTATGTGTTCTCGCAGGAACTGTATACACAACAGTCTCAGGTACTCCGCCTGCAGCACAATTGTTTTTAGTAAACGATCCGCTTTGGACTGTGTTCCAAAATGTACATCTACCCTTAGCATTGGCATTAGCCAAACCATTGGCATTGACTTCATCTTGTGCCCGTTTGTCTGCAGCAGCCTGAGAACTATAAGAATCATACCTTCCTGCAGGAACTGTATACACAACAGTCTCAGGTACTCCACCTGCAGCACAATTGTTTTTGGTAAACGATCCGCTTTGGACTGTGTTCCAAAATGTACATCGGGCATTAGCATTGGCATAAGCATATCCGTTATCATTAAGATCTTTCTGAGCCTCATTGTCTGCATCAGCCTGAGAACTTTCTGAGGAATGTTTTCCTGCCGGAACGGTATATAAAATACTTTCGGGTACACCTCCCGGAGCACAGTTATTTCTGGTAAACCATGCACTTTTGGCAGTATTCTTAAAAACACATTTAACCGAAGAATTATTGTTTGCGTAAGCCTTTCCTTCTGCATTAAACATCCTCAATCCAATATCATCTGCATCAGCCTGAGAAATATCCGAAGTATACGCTCCTGCCGCCTGACTGTAAGTGACACTTTTGGCTGTTCCGCCTGCAGGACAATTATCCTTTGTAAAGGATCCGCTCCTTGCTGCGCTTTTATATAAAAATACACTTGAGGAACTGTTATCACTGCAATTAACCTGCTGGCCTTTGTAATTATAACAATATTTCTGAAGTACATTTAAATCCTTGTCTTTTACAAATTTTAACCTGCCGGCAACATCGTATTCATAATAGGAAGCTACTCCTTTGGGGTCTGTTACACTTGTTACACCTGCCAATGGGTTATAAGTATAAGTGGTAATAAAGGCATTTTGAACTGTATTTCGAAATGCATTTAAAGCATTTCTTAGTAATTGCTCTGTACAATTTCCTGACATGCAGTTATCATTGTCATCATTTGAAAGACTTTGCAGGTTAGCAATAGTTTCTGTTGGAATTGTGTTGTAGGCAACATTTTCAATTTTGGCTATAGGTAGTGTTTTATTGTACCCCCAAACGATAGCCACCGAAATTCCACTTTCTATGGTATACTGTAAAACATTGCCTTTTTCATCGTATTGGTTATAAGTAATTTTCTTTTCCAGATTTCCTATATTGGTTAATGATGGAAAAGTGTTAGGGAATTTTGCCTCATACATCGCTTTAGGCAACAGTAAATTACCCGTTGAAGCATCTTTAGCATAAACTGTTTTATTCTTAGAAAAAAGCGTTCCTCCCCTATATTTCTCAATAGTTATCGGCATACCGATTCTGTTTGCTGTTTTTAATTCGGCCATAAAAGGCTCGTTTGACAAATCATCAGGATAATAGTATTTGGTCTCCAACCGCTCTCCAAGAGAATTTTTAACAACTTGAGACGTAAGCTGCGCATGAAGCGGATTATCATATTTATATTCTTCTTCGGTTATTAACGTTTTTCCGTCTAAATTTTCTTCTGTTGTTTTTTTGTCCATATAATACCAGGCCGATATAAGCCTCGAATTGGTATACTGGTAGAGGTTATAAAAATTTGGGTTGCGTCTGTAGACACTCAGAGCTATACTTCTTTTATAAAATTCATTTGGGGCTGTCGCATTTACTAAAGGGAAACCGGGATCATTAACGGAACTTTTATTTCCGGGAGGGGTTTCGCTAAAATGATACGAAAAAGTAGTTTTTCTGGCGATATCGTTTTTATTAAATTCATTTATAAGCAAAGGCAAACCACGTTTCCAGTTGTACGATATTTTAGCAAAATGCGAATCTTCACCATACCTCAAATCATCATAAAAAGTAAAATACTTCTCCGTTTTAATGTTTTTGGTAATGTCTCTACTGTCTGTATTTTTTTCAGTTACTTTTTTATAGAAAATATGATAGCCATTAAATCCAAATATATCGGAAGGAATTCTGGAATACTGAACAGCAAAATCCTGCATTCCTTTATTAATATTATTATCTTCCGGATTGGTAATTTCTGCAAAATAAGAATAGGTTCCGTAATAATAAGGTAATTCATATAATACACCTGAAGACTTGTCGTCTAAATTGTAATCAAAAGAACGACTAGTAGCCAAATTTCCAGACTCCTTTGTCTGAATACTTTTAATACGCAGCCCTCCCACTGAAGCGATTGGTTCCTCGACTGTGGTACCCATTAAATAACTAATCATTATAAACTTGTTCGAGTTTTCCATGGTATCATAGCATTTTAAACTGAGTTTATACGTTTTACCTCTCTGCAGGGGCTCTCCGGCATAGGGTTTAAAATTTATTCCTTCTTTACCTATGGCTTCAAAATTCATAAGACGTTCTTGTCCACCACTCAATTCACGCAATTCGACTATTGCATAATTTGAAGTTGTAGCTTCCCCCGGACTTATTAAATCAAACTGAACATAAGGTATACCCGTCATTTTTTCAGAAATTGTAATGGTATCTTCTACTGTGATCCATTCGCCGGTGTATTGATCATCGGAATTAGCATATGCTTTTAGAACAGGTTCCCAATTATAGGTTGTATAAGAAATACCACTGTCGGAGCAGGTATTTAGCTCATAAATAAAATCTACTTCTCCTTTTGTAGGAAGAACGATATTTTTTAGAATATTGGTCTGGGTATATCCTAAACTGGGAGCCTTTGAACCTCCTACATCATTAAAAAGGGTATTCATGGTGTACCTTGAGCAGTTACCACTAAAATATCCCCAATGGTCCAGGCATGGAGAGTTTCGGTCTAAAGCCAATTCGTTGTGATAAGAAAAAATATAAGGATTCTCGCCTGTTTTCTGAAAACTTCTTAATTTTAATCGATAGGTGGTATTTTCATTTGAAATGATGGATTCAAAAAGATCCGGATTGTACTGATTTTCAGCAGTACCAAAATAACCATAGTCAAACTGATAGGTTTCTGTTTCATTTTTATAATTAACTGTAATTTTATCAAGTGTTTTTGGAGCAGAAGCCTGAGCTTTACCTTTTATATCTTTTCTGTATTTATTGTACAGGAAGTTAATTTCATAGTCTTGATTAACCTTGATTTTGGTTAAAACTTTGGTGGTAATTTCCGAATAATAGGAAGTAATTTTTTCTCCTGCTCCAAAAAACCAATGATAGTATCTGGTGTAATCTTTATCGTTCTCGAGATTGTATTTGACAGTATCGTAAATAAAATCTACTGTTTCATTGTTAGGCGTTACAATCTGAACTAAATAATAGGTATATGAATTACTTCTGGAGCTCCCTGATAAAGCAGGAAATGCGAAGCACATATTGTTTACAAAATTAAGATTTTCTGCTCTTGTATTGTAGATATACCGGACGCCATCTGTATCGATAATTTCGAAATTATTGGTACTGGTATTGAATAGTATTTTCTCCTTTCCAAACGGAATCTGTTTGGCTTCGAAATTGCTCCCAAAGAAAAATTTACCGGACTTATTTGGTATTGAATAATAAAATATATCAGGTTGTGTTTCTACATTGTATTCGTCTATGTCGTGAAACAGTGTATAGTCTGTTCCTGCTCCCTGTATACTATCTAACTGAATTGGACTATATGGACCTGAACCCGGGACAGAACTATGAGATGGCAAGGGGAGTTTGAAATCTCTGTTATTGGGTAAATTCCATACAGGATTTGCCGGTCCCGGAACATCGATGTCATTTTGACCTACCACATTTTGCGTGATCTTCCCTCCGGCATTCAACTCCCAGCCCAAACCAGTATTGCCTGCTATTTCAGAAGGCTTCAGTCCAGAAGACTGATAACTTAAGGTGATTGGAATTGTCAGGTTCTTTAATTTTATCGTATGCACCGGAATAGAATAATTGATAACTCCTGTGGAGTAGTTAACCGGGACATCTACATATTTGATTAGCGAATTTGCTTCAGGTGTTACCGGGAAAAAATTGTCCTTAGCATTTTGAGACAGTAGCCATACACAATTCAACAAGCATAGTATTAAAAATTTACTTTTCATCTTCTTAACTTAATTAACAGATTTAATCACTTTTACAGATTCTGTTTTCACATCTGTTCTGACTTTGATAATATAGATTCCTTCAGAATAACCACTGAGATTAACCGGTACAGTCCTGCTGTTGATGTCAAATTCCTGCAAAGTACGTCCGGTGATGTCGATCAGAGTGGCAGTACCTTCTTTAAAATCATAGCCAATGATGATGTTGGTATAGCTTGTAGCAGGATTAGGAATAGCCTCAATACTGGATTTTACTTTTTCCACTTTGGTTTTGTCTTTGAGCTTTACTACCCAAAAATCATTACCTCCCATACTGCCGTTTTTATCTCTTGAGGCAGCCGAATTTGAGGTTCCTGCCATCAGATACCCTCCGTCTCTGGTCTCGATTAACTTCCTGAGGATATCTTCGCCGGCACTGCCTACAGTTTTGTTCCAGATTTCTTCTCCTTTATCGTCAATTTTCATCGCGATGTAATCGTTGATGCCTTCTTTTTCTTTACTGACTGCGTTAAGCGCTTTGGCCACAATCCCTTCGCGAGGACGCCTGCTTTCGCTTTGCGCATAACCGCCTATGAGATAACTTTGGTCGTTGTTTTCTACCAGAGAAGTGAGGATGTCTGTTTTTCCGAAATCATAGGTTTTACTCCATACAACACCTCCGTCTTTATCGAGTTTCAGGATCCAATAATCGGTTCCATTCCCTACAATACCGCCCATAGTGGTCAGAGCATTTTTACTGTTAGAATTTCCTCCGGCAATATAACCGCCATCGGCAGTCTGATGAATGACATAAGGCTGATCGTCTCCTTCGGCTCCATAAGTATTTTGCCATTGAATTTCACCGGTATCTGTTATTTTAAGTACCCAGTAATCTCCAACTCCTTTGTTGTTCTCAGTTTTGTCACCTGAAACAGGAGAATTAGAATAGCCCGCCAGAATATAACCGTTGTCTGTGGTTTGTTCCATACTTCTCAGTACATCGGTATATGCTCCTCCATAGGTCTTTTGCCATTCGACATCGCCTTGCTTGTCCAGTTTAACAATCCAGTAGTCCATGTTACCACGGCATTTCTCTAATTTATTAAACTGATCTGCTTTTGAGGTGGGTTTAGGCATTCCGTTTGTAGCAGCGAGTGCATTCCCGGAATAATCGGAACTTGAGGAGCCTCCTAACATATATCCTCCGTCTCTGGTCTGAAAAGCACATAAGAGTTCGTCTTTTCCTTTACCGCCAATGGTTCTTTGCCATTGTTCGCTACCCGAAGCATCTAATTTGATGACCCAAAAATCAGTAAGGCCTTTGCATTTTTCATTCTTTTGAAAACCTCTCCCCGAATCTGAAGTTCCTGCCAGAATGAAGCCTCCGTCTTTTGTGTTTTTAATACTCTGAAGCAAATCAAATCCGCTTCCGCCTATACTTTTTTGCCAGACCAGCTCTCCCTTTTCACTCATTTTCCAGATCCAATAATCCAGATCCCCATGATTGTCATCGTCTTTATTTCCGGTTTTATTAGACAAAGAGCTGCCTGCCAGAATAAAGCCATAATCGGCCGTGGGCTGTGCGTCAAACAAATAATCGGCATGCTGCCCTCCATATGATTTTTCCCAAAGGATGTCCTGAGAATGTATAAAGAAGGGGAAGATCAAAAAAAGTAACAGGTAACGTTTTTTCATAAAATATGCTGGTTTAGTCTTTTCGAAAATTGTATTGCGGGGCCAAAACTAATACACTATCTATTACAATCTTTACGGCTTTCCACATTCCATTAATATTTATTCAAAAATTATCACAATAAAATAAACTATTACCAGCAAAATCAACAGCTGGCAGCATAATGTACCAAATAGCTACATTTAGGCAACACTCGGTTATCTAACAAGAAAAATTTTACGTGTTAACTTCTAAATTCTAAACAACAGGAAAATTTTATAGCGCTTTAAGGTCTTTTTATCCCACAAAAAAAGTGCAATGATTAAAAATCATTGCACTTTTTAAACCGTAACGCTCTACAGCACTACACTATCTTTTAAATTATTTACTGCTTATTGAAATTAATATAAATTTACTCTTTATGATGCGGACATCCGGAAGCCTCCCCGGAAGATCCCATTTTATAAGTTCCCGGGAATTGTTCTTCTATTAATCGTTTTTGATCAGGTGATACATCTTCCATTTTACGCAGTGTATTGACTTGTATGTGTGGCCAACTCGTAGTACCGCCATCATCTCCGAAATCAAACTCGAAAAATATGACCTGTTCGTATTGCAACTGAAGAATTTCTTTTTTGTTTTCGACAACAGTTTCAATCCACATTCTCATGTTCATTTCGACCGTAGGAACAAAACGATTGACAAACGGAACATTTAATATCCCTCCCTGTGCTCCGGTTTTATTTTTAGAGGACATCTCGATCACTACATGGTTTTTTACCACATCACTTTTAAGCGTATCACGAAGACGTAAATCAGGCCGTACCGAATAAGGATATAAATGATGCGCTAATATTCGCTGAGTATAGATTTTATTTTCACGTTCATCGTTTTTATCATCCAATGTCTCAAATACCCAAGGTGGTGGAGGTGCATCCAGATTTATAGGCTCATTGCTGGCATCTGCTCCTCCCATTGTTTGCGAAATAGCAAGATGTTTATAGTCCCAGGCCGCAAACCCTTCCGGGTACTGTGGAGCACCACTAATTAAATAACCTGATTTATTTGGCTTTAAATCTCCCAGCAATGTAATTGTACTTCCATGCGGAATCACGCCACTTCTCGAAATCGAATAATCGGGTATAAAATAAGGTCCGGTCTGCCCCGCTCCTGCTTTAAGTTCTTTTGAAGCAATAATCTCGTAATATTTTCTTCCGTTTAAGTTTTCCAGCGTTACATATTCTTTGTTTCCCTGATCGTCCTTGATTAAAAACAGGGTTTCATCCTGATAACCACTTTTGTATAAATCTTTATTTGGATTGTTGGGTGATATCGCATGAATACCACGGTCTTCACTAATCGTTTTTTCTGTTGCCGCATAGTTAAAGACATCACTCAGCCACAAGTACATCCCGTTCTCCTCGTGAATTGGGGTGTATTGCAAAGCGTCCTGACCGTTTACACGGTTTACACTTTTAATACTTTGTTCGTACTTCACTGCTCCGCAAAATTGCTCGTTTGCACCGCCACGGTTTCGAACGCCACCCGGTACCAGATTAAAAGTAAGTTTTTCGATGTATTCTTCGCACTCAAAACTGTATTTTCCGGGAATGGTTCCTGCGTTGGTTCCCGGCGAAGGCATGATAGTAGTATGTATACCACTGCCAATGAGTTTTTTCTGGCTCTGATTGTCACTGTTATTATTGTAGCTTACCCAGGTACCTTCTAATACCTGTAAAATACCATAATCTACATTTTTTACAATTTTTTGAAGGTCTTCTTCATAAAAAGGTCTGATCGGATCTTCAATCAGAACTTTTTGATATCCTGACATCAATTTATCCAATACACCATTCTCTTCCTGAAGTGCTTCGACTATGGCCTCATTTGCCTGTTGAGCAAAACCAGTGGTCAGCTGGTTTAAATTCCCTTCTTCATCAGGGTTTTTACGTTTTAACATGATAAACTTTTTTTAGCGTTAATAACTTGTACAATCAAAGTAACCTAATTTATGGTGATTGCTTACCCGTATTAATACCCGTTTTATACTGCAAAAACAAAAAAAAACCTCCAAAATCAAATGACTTTGGAGGTTTCTATTTTTTATAAGAATAAGATCCTGCTATTCTTAGTTCATGATATCGTTGAACTCATGTAATGATTTCAATGTGCTTTCGTAGAATAAAATTGCAGCAATTAAATTTCCTTTATCTGAGTAAGGCATCATTTTTCTTTGAAACTCTACAGTAGTATCTAAAAATACTGTTGTTCCTTCTGCCTGACCGTCTAACACTTTTTTGTGCTCACTATCGTCCGGAATACCTAAATCTGCCATAGTAACACCTGGTTTAGTAACCAAAGCGATATAAGGAAGTGTTTTTACTAAAACTTTAATACGCTCGATGTATAATTCCAAAAGCTCCCCTTTTTGCATACCGCTCAATTCTTTTTGATCATGGTATTTGCGGATAATTGCTGTTGTACTGATTATACTTCTTGGAGCATTTTTTGCCTGTGCTGAAATAGCTCCAGTTGCAAAAAAGAGAAAGAAACTTACTAGAATTATTTTACTTTTCATTTTACTAATGTAATTGGTTGTTTGAGGAACACAAAAGTATACAAATTAACTTAAGCCGCAACTTTAATGATTCCTTTTTTTTAAAAAAAATTAACATTTTATTTTATGTCAATCTATAAGACAATTCTGAGGTACTGGAGAGCAGATTTCCTGAATTTAATGCTTGTTTATTTTTTGATGTAAATGCCCATATTTCGCAGTAAATCTTTGCTTCTGTTTAGGATTTAATGACTCTAAAACGTCCCGGATACTTGATCCAGATACTTTTTTTATTGCCATAATAGTCCATGAAATCTTCACAAACAAAAACGGCATGTGCAGTAGACCACGCCACAACTCCGCAATATTCACTTCCGGATTGTCGTTTTAACTTTAATACTTGTTTACCTTCTTTGAATCCTAAATATTTGTAAATGGTAGGAGTATATACGGAACCATCTTCTAAATCTTCTAATGCTTTATCAAAAGTATCGACCTTATCAATAATTTGTTTGTATTTTGCCATTACGGCATAGGTCAGTATCGCATAATCCGTAATTTTTTCACTTTCGGGATTGTCCTTAATATAGATAAAACCGGCTGATACTTTAGCTTTACTGATTTCGTCTTCTTGCAGATTGAATGACGCATTATTCTTTAAGGTGATTCTATGAGTGTTTTCACCTGTCTTTTCGTTTACAAAAAGATTGTCTAATCCATAGACATTTAAAGAGGCTTTAATAAAGGCAATCGACGAACAATTGGTCCGTTCTCCCTGTTTAAAACTTTCGAATATTTTATCTGAGCTTAACTGTGAATAAGAATTTGAACAGGCAAATATTAAAAATAAAAATAGTGAAGTAACCGCTTTCATTGTCTTAGTATTTTATAATTAATCCCAATCCATTTTTGGGCATATATTGATTCTACAAATCTATAAAAATCAACGTAAAATTGTTTTTTACTTCTTAGTTTTTATCAAAAAATATTGCGAATACTCTAAGTAAATCCTTTTGAAAGGGTTACGATTGCATTAACTTAAAACTTTTCTGTTTTCTGAAAAATGAAACAGACTTGTTTTTTGTTTCTGATGGCTTTAACTCTAAATTTATAACTTTCACCCCTTTTGTACTCTTATAAAAAACGTCGCAATACCTTCTATCAACATTCAATATTCGTTTCTTTTTTCAAATACAAATAATTCTCTTTCTTTTTTATCAAAAATAATCCTGGCCATCCTTTCGCAAACAAGTATAAACACCTGTTTTTAAACACGTTAAAACAAAAATAGTGTTTTTTAGCTAACTTTATACTATCTAAATCCAACTAATCCGTTGAATCGAACTCAACACTAACCAACTATAATTATGGCAACAACAGTACCCCCTGACAAAAAAAGCAATTACGAAAAGTTGTTTGCATCCTGCATCATAAAAGAAGCTAAATATCCTGAAATTGATGCATTGGTCACTAAAATAGTTTCAAACAAAAACAGATATCAATCTGTTGGTGATCCTTTAAATATTCCCTGGTATATGATTTCTATTATACATTGTATGGAAGGAAGTCTAAACTTTACTACTCATTTGCACAATGGCGACCCGCTTACTAAGCGTACGGTTAACGTTCCTGCAGGCCGCCCGAAAGCAGGAAATCCTCCTTTTACCTGGGAAGTAAGCGCAAATGATGCCTTGATTTACGATAAGCTAAATTCATGGACAGACTGGAGCATTGCCGGAATTCTATACCGACTTGAATTATTTAACGGATTAGGATATTACAAGCAGGGAATTAACTCGCCTTATTTATGGAGTTACTCCAATCAGTACACTAAAGGTAAATATGTTCAGGACGGCAAATATGATCCCAATGCAGTCTCCAAACAATGTGGTGCCGCTGTTCTGTTTCGCCGTATGATGGAACAACACCTAATTACACTGCCCAACACGCATATTGTAGAACAAATCATAGCGCAGGGAAACCAAACGATGTATTATTCCGGAAAAGTTACAAACGAAGCTGCCGAGCTACAAAAGCTTCTTAATAGTGCGGGAAGTGTTCTTAGAATTGACGGGAAAGCAGGAGAAAGAACTTCAACCGAATATTTTAAATTTAGCAAAACTTATTTAAAAGGAGATCCAAGAAGAGTTTAACAGGCAAGGTAAATACAATTCAGCAACTTCTTGATTCATCCAAATCTTAGTTAAAGCAACTGCACTTTTATCGGATTTAAAAAAAGGATTTTATTAAAATCCTTTTTTTTTATAACCTAAAATTACTGCATAAAAAAACATCTGACATAACTATTTATATGCCAGATGTAGTCACAAATCAACCTTCAATTAAAATTTTACTTTCCCGGATAGACAATATTATCGTTCTCTTGTACAGTATAGGAAAAGGTATCTGCTTCACAAAGCCTGAAATAACCAAAAGCAAAATTATTGGCATTTGTCGTGTTTACAATATTACCTCTTATATTTCCGGGAGGAATAGAAAAAGGACTTCCTCCGTATATCTCTAAAATTAAACTCATATAGTTGTAAAAATTCTTAGAAATACCTCTATTTATAACCGAAAGACTTTTTCCTGGTTTCAAATCGGGATCCGAAAATCTTGGATATATTTCATTTCCATTAAACAATTCATCATCTAACAGCGTGTATGAAGGAAGACGAAAAACATCACTCTTATAATCTGTAAGATAAAAATTTGTCTGATCTGCCGGGTCTTTAAAATAAAATGATATCTCATACAGATCATCTCCGGCTACATCCGGAACGCGTTTCTGTTCTATTCTATCAATAGGCGCTACTGAAATTAACTTTTCGGCAGCCGTAAAAGTTTGCCCTTCTGCTTCCACAGAAAGCACATAATCCATGTTGATAACTGGTACAAAATTAGTACATACGTAAAGTCCCGGTCCTGTTTCATTAAAAGTAAAGACATCTCCTTTGCTATTGGTCACTTTTACTTTAGCTCCTGAGACTTTTGGAGTTTTATCGTTGTAATAAGGAGCCGTTTTACTCACCTTGATGACCTGCTCACTACCGGACGTTCCTTTTTTCCAGATAATTTCGGCGTCTACTACGATTCTCGTTTCTCCAGTTTCTAAATCAAGTTTTACCACATCATCACAAGAGGAGAAAAACAGTACCAAAACAAAACCTAAAATAGCTATTGTATTCTTCTTTATCGTTTTTATATCAATCCTTTGCATATTCATTAAAATTTAAAATTATAAGAAACTCCCGGTACTACTCCAAAAATAGAAAGCCTTTTAGTCTCATTCATCCCTGTGTCTTCATTTGTTGCAAAAGTCATCGCAGCTGCATTTTTTCGGTTGTAAACATTATAAAGACTAAATACCCAGTAGCTCTGCCATCCTTTCTTTTTATCCGGTTTTGGCGTATAAGTTGCTGCCAGATCCAGATGGTGGAAAAGTGGCAATCTGTTTTCATTTCTTAAGGAGAAGTTTGGAACATTAATCCCTCCAAATTCATAATATCCATTGGCATACGTTACCGGCTGACCTGACTGTAAACTGAAATTGGCATTAAAAGACCATTTTTTACTGTATTCATAATTCCCCACAACACTCAAATTGTGCAGTTTATCGTAGCCTGATAAATACCATTTACCATTTGCAACTCCCGGTTCTTCCGGTGTTCTGCCGGGTGTTTTTTGTTCAGCTCTGGATAAGGTATAAGAAACCCAACCGGTTAATGTTCCCGTATTTTTTCGCAACATTAATTCCATACCATAAGATCTGGCTTTACCATTCAAAATCACCTGTTCTATATTGTTATTGGCCAAAATATCGGCTCCGTCAATATAATCAATACGGTTTTTGATTTTTTTATAGAACAACTCTCCTTCGAAAGAGTATTCATTATCTTTAAAATTCTGAAAATAACCTACGGCAAACTGATCCAAAAGCTGCGGTTTTGTAAAAGGACCGCTTGGTGTCCAAATTGTTGTTGGCAAAGGAAACTGCGTATTCGACAACATATGAATATACTGCGCCATTCGGTTGTAACTCGCTTTTACCGAAGTAGTCTCATTAAAAGCATACGATACTGCAGCACGCGGTTCGAAATTATCAAACTTACTAATGGTCGCTCCTTTTTTATAAGTGATACTCCCCGTTGGAGTTCCTTCTTCATAAATTTTATACAACGGATTGAAAACTACTGCTTTCCCATCTTCGTAGGTATTGATTTCTTCCCCTCCTAAACGGTAAAACATACTGTAACGAAGTCCGTATCGAAGGTTCAGTTTCTCTGTAAGCTGATGCTCAAAGTCCAGATAAACAGAAGATTCAAAAGCATACTTTTTATCCAACTGTTTGTAATTAAACTGTGAAGTTGTATTGGTAGGCTTTACGGTTCCGGGATTAAAATCGTAATACTGACCGTCTATTCCATAATTCAATTTTAATTTTTCTGATACAGTCTGACTCCAGCCATATTTAAGACCATAAGTCTGAATGTTATTGTTCCATTTAAAACCTTCTCTATCCAGATCCAGATTAAACTTATAATCACTAAAATAAACGGACAAGTTGGTATTTAAATTCTCAGAAAACTTATGCTTCCAGCTTAAAATCCCCATTGTATTTCCGTAAGTACTGTTAAAAAAATTATTAAGATCAAAAAGGTCGTTCCCAAAATACCCTGAAAAAGACAATGTATTATTGGCTCCTAAACGATAATTGAACTTAGCATTTAAATCATAAAACATAACAGAATTCTTGCTATCGGCCAGTTTCATGAACAAATGGGCATACGAAGCACGTCCTGCAATGATAAAAGATCCTTTTTCTTTTTGAATAGGTCCCTGCACCAACAAGCGGCTCGAGATTAAACCGATACCTCCGTTAACTTTGTACTTTTCAAAATCCCCGCTTTGCTGTGTGATATCCAGAACAGAAGAAACTCGTCCTCCATATTTAGAAGGAATCCCTCCTTTATATAAATCTAATCCACTCACAATATCAGGATTAAAAATCGAGAAAAAACCAAACATATGAGAATCAGCATAAACCGGACCGCCATCTACCAGAATCAGATTTTGATCGGCTGCACCACCACGAACATTAAAACCAGACGAAAGTTCTCCGGCGTTGGTAACTCCGGGTAATGTCAATATCGATTTTAAAGGATCGGCTTCTCCCATCGCTACAGGAATTCGTTTGATCTCGGCCATCGAAAGTTTGTTTACACTCATTTGAGTATTTTTAACATCCACTGCCTTATTGGTGGTTACGACTACCTGCTCTAGCTCATGACTGTCGGAATCCATATAAAAATTGATTCTTGAATCGTCCGAAACTACAATTTGTTTTTCGTTGTTTTTCAAACCCAAATAACTGATCAATACGGTGTAATTTCCTTTGTCCAGTGTTATCGAGAATTTCCCGTCTGCATCTGTTGTAGCACCGGTAGAAAGTTCTTTTATGAAAATATTAGCTCCAATAACCGGCTGCTTGTTCTCGTCGAAAACCTGACCGCTCAGCTTATTTTTTTTTTTAGGTGCCTTGGTTACTTTTTGCTTTACAAAAATATTATTGCCAACGATAGAAAACTGAACCGCTGCACTTTTATTAAGTTCATTGACCAATTCTTTTACACTGATATTTTTATAAGTCTTTGTTTCGGTAAAATACTTTTGATTGGTATTGATTTGGTCTGTATGCGCAAATTTGAAATCACTCTGACTTTCAATTTGCTTAAAGAATTCTTTTAGTGTTACTGATTTATCAACAGCTATGGTTACGTTTTGAGAAAACACTCCCCAGCTGAATAAAAAAAAGCACGCTGAAATTATATGCTTCATGAAATTTTGTATTTTTGATATTATTAAATGTGATAGTTTCCTGCTATCCTGATCATGAGGAGGATGTTTAGTTTCGCGGCTAGTGCATCCTTTATCTTTTCTATTGAAAAGTAATTACTTTTAATTCTTCATTTATTTCAAAGTTTAGGTTATACATTTTAGATATTAATTGAATCGTTCTTTTAAAATCCTCTTTTTTATTAATTCGTATGGTAATACGATGGTCATAATATTCCTTTGGGAATTTCAATGTATAACAAAAACATGCTGAAATGATATGTTTCATAAAATTTTGTATTTTTGAACATTATTAAACTGGATAATTCTTATTATCCTGACCATGAGAAGGATGTTTAGTTTCGCGGCTAGTGCATCCTTTTTCTTTTCTATTGAAAAGTAACTTCTTTCAATTTTTCATTTATTTCAAAATTTAGGTTATACATTTCGGATATTAATTGGATAATTATTTGCAAATCTTCTTTTTTGTTGATTCTCAAGGTAATGTGCTGATCGTAATATTCCTTTGGAAATTTCACCGTGTAACCATAGTTTGTTTTAATGTAGGCAGCAAGAACGGTTAACTTTTCATTTTCAAAATCGGTAAATCTTTCAAATTCAGATACCTCAACCGTATTATTGGCATAGGTGAATTTTTCACCGGGTACGAGTATCCATTTTTGAGTCTGGTCTTTTACGCTCATCTCAACGCTCCCTTCAAAAAGCTCGACTGAGACTTCCTTTTGAGTGTATCCTTTTACTAAGAAAGAAGTTCCTAAAACAGTGGTTGTCGTTTCATTGCAAAAAACCTGAAAAGGATGTTTTTTGTCTTTTGTTACCTGAAAATGAGCTTCTCCTTTAATTTCAATTTTACGATTAGTCTTAAAATTATCGGCATACTCGATTCTGGAATCAGGACTTAACTCCACTTTGGAACTATCCGGTAAAAAAATCGTTTTTACAATTGAAGTCGTATTTTCAATTACGTTTGAAGTCAATTTAATTTCCTGTTGGTTCTGCTCTTTATTAAAGAAAAGGCCCGTTCCGATAAACGCAAAAAGTAAAACAGCTGCTGCTGAGGCATAATGCCATGCTTTAAATCTTTGTTTTTTTGAAGGAAAGGCTTTGGATTGAAATGCTTCCCACGAAGCCTCTTTTTCTTCATCAGAATGCGAAATGGGAACATCATCCCAAATCTTCTTTAATTCTTCTTCTACTTTTTTATCATTCATATCTTTGGGGCGTTAAAGTTTCTGACAATAAAATCCTTGCTTATTAAAAACACCATACACCATATCCTTAATCTCCCTGTTGGTTTCGATTGTCAGAACATGATTTTTGTCTTCTACATCAAAATTCATGATACAATCAGAAATAACAAATTGAAGCAGCGCTACAACAAATTTTGCTTCTTCCTTTGTGGTAACGTCCGTTTTATAAGTTTCAATATTCATTTTATGTTCTCATTTTTATAGATAACAAACGAGAACAAAAAAGTTCCTAATGGTTTTCGACTTTTTTTCGAATAAATTTACTGGCGAGATAAATATGATTGGCTATGGTCTTTTCCGAAAGATCCGTTAAAGCTGCAATCTCCTTATAGCTAAGGTTTTCCAGTTTATGTAAAGTATAGATTTTTTGCTGTTGCTCAGGAAGCTCATTTATTAAATTATTTAATATTTCCTGTCTTTCTTCAAAAATTTCATGATCATTATCCACATTTTCCATCACAACATGTGAAGGTTCGAGTTGTACTATTTTATTTTCTCTGTTGAGATGATTAAGGATGATGTTTTTGCAGATCACAAATAATTGTTTGTCGAATAAAACATCTTCATGAAGTAATTCTCTTTTATTGTATACTCGTAAAAAAGTCTCCTGAACAAAATCCTGTGGGGTAAGTACTGTAAAATTAAAGCGTTTGGCAATGTTTATCAGTTTATCGTAGTAATTAAGGTATGCTTCCCTGAAAGCGGCCTCATTCCCTTTTTTTAAACTTAAAATAAACTTCCTGTTATCCATAACGCAAATATGATAATTAGTCTAAACTCAATGTCTAAAATAATATTGTGGTGTCAAGCGAATCACTTAAGACTTATTTAATCTTTTTCTTAAGCAATTTTAAGATACAAAGAACAGCAATTTTCTTGTAAAAGTTTTTAACAGAAAAAGAAATTAATCCTAAAGAAATGCTAATTTACGATCTTTTATTTTAATCTTATTTTTCTTATAATTAAATTCAAACAGAAGCCAAACCTTGCAAAATCAAGACTTTATTATCTTGACAAGAACATTGTTCTTTCTAAAAATTTCATTTTTAACAAACGTGACGCTTACACTTGTTAAAATAAAAAAGCAGCGACAAAATGTTTTGTCGCCGCTTTTAGTGCGTCTCCACTATCAAACAAAAGTGGTATCAGTTATTTGATTAAAAGTGCTTCGAGTATTTTAGAATAGATTTCTGTGTTTTGATAGACTCCCATAAAATTGGCAGCTCCGGGTCCATATGCAAAAACCGGAACAGGCACCGCTGTGTGATCGTTTGTACTAAAACTTCCCTGTACATACCCTTTTTCGATGCTGCCATCAATTAAGGAAAGTCCTCCGGTTTCGTGATCTGCCGTTACGATTAAAAGTGTTTCCTGATTCTGATCGACAAATTCCATGGCTTGTCCTACCAGTTTATCAAAATCAAGCATTTCACGAACCACGTATTCCAGGTCATTTTTATGTCCGCCATAATCAATTTGCGCACCTTCAGCCATTACAAAAAAAGGATTTTTTGTTTTTGAAAAAATGGTCGTTGTCTTTGCCAAAGATTTTGCTAAAAAGTCTCCTCTTCCCTCTTTCATCGAAACCACCGAAGCATCATCTACCACTACAAAACGTGAATTTTTAATGGTGTCCAGACTTTTAAACTGATCTGAAAAAGTATAACCTTTCTCTGTTATTATTTTAGACAGATCTCTACCGTCTTTTCTGTTAGTAAATTCTTTTGCGCCTCCTCCAATCAAAATATCAGACGGATTATCAAGAAAATCTGCAGCAATTGGTTCGCTTAAAGTTCTTTCAGATTGATGCGCGTAAAAAGCTGCCGGGGTGGCATCTGTAATATTTCCAGCCGAAATAATAGCCGTTTTGTACTTTTTCTTTGCCAGTTGCTGGGTGATTAATTCCAACCCTTTTCCGTTTTCATCTACACTGATAAATCGGTTATTGGTTTTATGACCTGTTGCCATTGCCGTAGCTCCCGCAGCCGAATCGGTGATATAACTGTCTGACGATTTAGTGATCGACAATCCCTGAATCGGAATATTAAAAAGGTTCAATTGTCCTTTATTGGCTGTATAACCGGCGTAAATCTGAGTAAGCCCCATTCCGTCGCCAATAAGCAGAATTACATTTTTCGGACGGCTGTTTTTAGAAAATAAAGCTGTATTCTTAGGTTTATAGGCCTGATAAAATGATGTATTCTGGTAAAAAGTACTTTTTATCTTCTGAATAAACTGCGTCAATGCCGGTACATTATCAGTACCAATATAATCGACTTTTAAATTCATTAGAGTCATCCAGGTATTCACATTATCGGATGTCGACCAGAACCTGATTTTTTTATTCTGAGCATGAACTTGTTTAATGACCGACTGTACTTTTTCTAAATCAGCCTGTGTCATTACTCCTTTTCCGTTCCAAACGGTAAGTTCTTTTAAATCTTCGCTAATCATTTCGACACGTGACAATTGCTCCGAAGAATACGTTTCATTTCTTCTTCCGTCAAAATAGATAAACTCAGGATATTGATTCCAGTTTGATGGTTCAGGTCTCTTTCCTGAAATAACTACTTTTAGATTTTTGTTTGAAATCAAATCCGGATACGTTTTCAGCTGTTGCACGATACCTTTAAGTGTGGCATCAGCTTCTGATTTTATATCAATCATTAAAATTAAAGGCTTATTCTCAGGGTAAACTTTACCTTCTAAGTTTTTTATCTTCTTCGACAAAGGATCTAAATAAAGACTTCGCAGTGTATTGTACGTTTTAATTCCCTCTGAAGTATGTGCTACCAAAAGCTCATTATTCCTCAAAAAAACATCTGCTTCGATAACGCCGGCTTCATTGGAATAGGCTTCATAAAAAGGTAATTTGCCTGCATAATCATTGTGCGAATGAATATTTGCAGAACTGTATTCCTGTGCCTGCGCAAACAGAAAAAAATGAAGGCAAAAAAGTATAATTATTTTTTTCATTACAAGTAAAATTAATTCAATTCTAAAATGGTCTTCAATACTTAGAAGATGAGCCACAGATTAAAAAGATTTCCACAGATTTCTTTAACCCGTTGAGTGCAATTAATAAAAAATCATTTGACACATAGCTTCCTCTGTGTGTTTAAAATAAGCAAATGGATCTGTAAAATCACTTGCAAAAAATATATGCTTACTAAGTATTAAGCCTGGTCAAAATATATAGATTGTTTGCTTTTTTCTTTACAACTGCAAGCTCCACAACTAAGCCTGCAGCGTAAAAAAAAACAAAACAAACAAAATGAAACTATTAATTACCAGCCTTTGTTCTGGAAAAGAGCTCCTTTACTCACGGCAATTTCATCCGGCGGTATTGGCCACACATGGTGAATAGCAGGATTAAAATTACGGGCAGGATAAATCACTGTTCCGTTGTAATGGTGCAAAGGTTTCGCATAAGTCGCCTGAGCATCGCCCCAGCGTACTAAATCGAAATGGCGGTCTGTCCATTCTCCTGCCAGCTCACAACGTCTTTCTCTTTTCAGATCTGTTAGTGTGGCTCCTCCAATACTTGGTAAACCGGCACGATTTCGAATCATGTTTATTTCGGTATCGGCACTTAGTCCTTTCATTAATTTTGCTTCAGCCAGCATCAGGATTACATCCGCATAACGTAAAAGAGGTACATTTAAAGCGGTAGAAGGCTTGTCTCCGTTTGCATTTACATAACGAATATCAATTCCGCCCGAAGTAGTTTTTGGATAACCGAATGGCTCCATGTATTTTTTAAACTGATAACCGGTTCTGTTACTTGAACTGACCATATATTTTCCTTCATTAAAAGTGACTAATTCACCGAAGTACATAAACTTGTCTCCTTTTTGAAGAATTGTAGCACTTCGTCTTTTATCAGCAGGATCATACGTATCGAACAATTCTTTAGTAGGATAAAAATTTCCCCAGCCATTGTAAACTCCCCAGCCTTTATCTTCCAGACATACTCCAGGAAAAATAGATCCTAAGCTTGTGTTTTCGGCACTCGAGGTTACGGACCAAATATACTCTGACGACCAGTTGTTTTTAATTTTAAAAACATCTTCGAAATTATCCAGTAATTTGTGTTTTCCACTGTTGACAATCATATTGGCATACTTAATTGCATTGTCCCAGTCTTTTGCATACAAATAGGTACGCACCAAATATCCCCATGCTGCAGTTTTATGTGCACGTCCGTAATTGTCTGAACTAAGTTCATTGAAATAAGGCAATAAATCGGCAGCTTTAATGAGATCGGCAGCGATATAGGCGTAGTTTTCGGCTACGTTTTTAGCACGCGGCACATATACATTGGTTGGATTTTCTCTGTCCTGAATTGGAATCCCGGCACGGTCATCTCCGTAATGATAAGCCAATTCCAAATGCATTACAGCATGATTGAAGTACGCTTCTCCCAACATCATGTTTTTTGTTTTATCATCCAAACTGATTTTCGGAATGTTGCGAATCACATCGTTACAGCGTTTCATCACTTCATAGTGAAGTCTCCAAATGTCTTTGGTATCCGATTCTGCTCCGTCTACAATAAAATTTTTGATTCGTTCCGCATTTTGTCTTGGTTTCGTTCCGATATCATCACTTGCATTGTTTAGCCAGAAAAATCCACGACCGTACATGTTATCATCCGAATAGAGTGCATAAATCGCATTCACTCCTGCTTTTGCATCAGCAGGTGTTTTCCAGAAATTACCACTTGAAGGTGCTCCCTGAGGTACTAAATCAAGTTCATTTTCGCAAGCCGACATGCTCATTAAAAGCACCAGACTCCATAATAAAAGACTTAAATTTTTCATTTTATTTGTGTTATATTTTTTTAAAAAGTTGCGTTGACACCTGTCATATAAATACGGGAGAGAGGATATTTCCCTAAGTCCAAACCAAAATTCTTAAGTCCCACTTCCGGATCCATTCCTGAATACTTGGTAATGGTAAAAAGGTTTTGCCCTGAGATAAAAAATCTAAGTTTTGCTTTTCCGTGCAACCATTGTTCTTTCACTGTATATCCAATCGAAACGTTTCTTAATCTCAGGAAAGAAGCATCTTCAATATAAAAATCAGAGATTCTTCCGAAATTATTATTGTTGTCTGTTGAAGAAAGAATTGGAATATTGGTATTGGTATTCGTTGGCGACCACGCATTTTTAGAATCGGCCAATAAATTATAACCCGGGAATGAAGCATTCACACCTGTATATTTTACGGCATTAAAAACTTTGTTTCCGGCTGTTCCGCTAAGGAAGATGTTCATATCAAATCCTTTGTATCTGAAATTCGTATTTAAACTGAAGGTCGTTTTCGGAAAAGGACTTCCAAGCACTACTCTGTCACTGTTATTGATTACACCATCACCATTTACATCTTTAAATTTAATGTCTCCGGCAACCGCATTAGGCTGATACACTACTCCTTTATCATTTACATAGGCTTTTGCTTCGGCATTACTTTGAAACAATCCGTCTGTTGAATACCCGTAAAATGCTCCGACAGGGCTTCCTACCTGATAGATATTAGCCAAAGGCAAACTACGAACACGACTAAGGTTTAAAGGTTCTAAGGAAGTTAAATCGTCTTTGATCGAAACAATTTTATTGCTTAAGAAAGCTGCATTTGCTGTTACATCAAATTTGAATTCGCCACGCGTTTTCTGATAGGTTAAACTTGCTTCAATTCCTTTATTTTCAACATTACCCGAATTTACGATTCTTCCTAACGGAGTTCCTGAAACTCCCGGGAGCTGATCGCGAACCAACATGTCCTTATTGGTTTTAATGTAAGCATCTACAGATCCTGATAAAGCATTGTTAAACATGGTAAAATCCAATCCTACGTTGCTTTGTTCTGAACTTTCCCATCTTAAATTTGGATTCGACAATTCGCTCTCAGAATAACCGTAAGAGATTACCGGACTGTTTCCAATTAAAGCTTGTGTCTGCGTTAAAGGCACACTAAACTGGTAAGGTCCAAGATTTCCTAAGTTTCCAATCTGTCCCCAGCTTGCACGTAATTTTAAATTGCTTACTAACGGGTCTATGCTTTTCATGAATCCTTCTTCCGAAATCAACCATCCGGCAGAAACAGAAGGATATACTTTCCAGCGGTTGTCTGAAGTTAGTTTTGAAGTACCGTCACGGCGTATAATTCCTGAAATCAAGTACTTTTGATTAAAGTCATAATTCAGCCTTCCTACATAAGAAGAAATGATTTCTTCGGACATTCCTGCTTCCACCTGCTGTACTAACTTAGCATTTAATAAATAACGCTGTGATGGATCTTCATTATCAAAGCCTGTTCCCTGCACGGTATAAAAATCTCTTTTGGTTTGCTGATAGGTATATCCGGCAAGTGCTTTAAAATTGTGCTTTCCTAATGATTTTTCGTAAGAAAGCGTCTGCTCGCTTAATAAGTCAGTTGTGGTAGCAGAAGATTTTGTTAATCGGTTAAAGTCAAATATTTTACCCGGTTCTGTTATTTTTACCGCAAAATCGGTTGCGTTGTTCTGAATTCTGGTATATCCCCAGTTCGATTTAAATTTTAAACCTGATACGATTTCCCATTCTGCATAAGGATTAATCAAAACAGTCGAAATCGGATTGCGGTTGTCCAGTCTTTTTAAATAGGCCACCGGATTGATTACGTCTCCATAAGAACCTATATATTTTTCAGGAACACCTCCAAACTTTCCTGAACCGTCTTCTCTATAGATCGTCGCATTTGGCGGATAAAAAATCGCTGCTAAAATAGCTCCTGTGTAACCACTTGTTGTATTGGCTGCCTGACCATCTGTTAAAGAGTACGACAGGTTTTCGCCCACTGTAAAATTAGGTGCCAGTTTAAAAGAAGAATTGGCTCTCGCCGTATAACGGGTTCCGTAGGTATTTAGCAATATTCCTTCGTTTTTGCGGTAACTTCCGGAAATAAAGAAATTAGATTTCTCGGTTTTACCATTTACTGAAATAGACAAATCCTGAATTTCGCCGGTACGGAAAATTTCATCCATCCAATTGGTCTTTGTGGTTCTGGCTGTTGGTTCAAAAGCCGGATCAAAGGCCGGAATTCTCGGCATACCAGCATTGTCTCTGGCGGTGTTCATCGCATCTGCATATTCAGCCGCATTTAAAACATCTAACTTTTTAGCTACGTTTTGAAAACCTCCCTGATAATTTACATTGATATTAATGCGTTCCGAAACTCCTTTTTTAGAGGTAATTAAAATAACTCCTCCTGAAGCTCTTGCTCCATAAATTGCTGCAGAAGCCGCATCTTTTAAAACGCTTATCGAAGCAATATCATTTGGGTTCAAGGTATTTAAAGAACCGCTGTAGATAATTCCGTCTAAAACAATCAGTGGTGTTTCGGCGTTCAAAGATCCGATACCTCTGATATTAATTGTAGGCTCGGCAGTTGGATCACCACCATTGTTAATTACGGTGACACCTGCCACTGTTCCTTGCAGTAATTCTGCGGCACTATTGTAAGTTCTGCTTGATGTTTCTTTCATCGAAACGGTTCCTACAGATCCTAAAACTTCATTCTTTTTTACACTTCCGTATCCCATTACAACCACTTCCTGCAGTTGTTTCATATCGGCCGCTAATTTTACACTTATGTTTTTATCCGATTGTGTCACTTTTACTTCCTGCGTCACATAACCTACATAAGAAAAAACAAGTACTGCTGCAGACGAATTGATTTCGATTTTAAAAGTTCCGTCAAAATCTGTTGTGGCTGTTGCATCCGAATCTTTGTCTTTGATTCCGACACCCGGTAATGGCATTCCGTCATCACCGCCAAAAACAGTTCCCGAAATGCTTATTTTTCCCTGACCGGCGTCCGAAACTTTTATACTTTTCTTAATCACAATATTGTTGCTGACAATTTCATATCTCAGCAAGAGATTGCTGCATATTTTATCCAAAGCCTGTTCCAGAGGCACATTATTCAATTTTAAACTAATCTTTTGATTGGTATTGACCTGATTAGTTTCGTACATAAAATGCACGTCGATTTGTTTTTCAATCTTCTGAAAAACACTCTTTATACTTTCATTTTCTACTTTTAAAGTTACTCTTTTACCGATATCAAAACGAGCCGCTTTTACGGTTAATCCGATAAAAAATAGAGCCACGAAAAGCAGTGCCTTCGTTAGTACCGATTTTTTAATGCTCTGAGCCTTTACGACATACCGCATTTGCTTTTTATTCATGATTGTGTTTTTTTTAATTGTTTTTGATTGTGGAACGGTTTTCTACGTAGATTTTTTAATTTGATTTTTAAAGGAATTGTATTCCAGCTGATTGAAACAAGAATTGGAGATTTTAAAAATTCTCTCAACTCCGCTAACCCACATTGCGCTATGCGAACTATTTTTCTCTCCGCTGTATTTTCTAAAACTTAACGGATGACATAAGTCCCCGATTCTATTTTGTACTCTGCATTGATAATATTGCACACCAAAGCAACGACCTGTCCTGCCGGAAGTTCTTTGAAATAGGCACTAATTTTTAAGTTGTTTAAATTTTTGTTTGCAATCTGAACGGTTACGTTATAATTTCGATTGATCGTTGCAATGACTTCCGGTAAAGGGGCATCTTCAAAAACAATAATATGCTTTCGCCATAGTGAGATTGAATTCATTGGGATATCCTTAAATGCCTGAAGTTTGTTGCTGTGCGATTTAAAAACCACTTTTTGCCCCGGAGTTACATATACATTTTCTTCGGTCACGGTTGATTTAACATTCACTCTTCCCGTCAGCACCGAAACTTCCTGAGTAGTCTGATCCGGATAAGCCTGCACGTTAAAACTCGTTCCCAGTACTTTGGTGTCCATTTTATCGGTATGAATGATAAAAGGATGCTTTTTATCTTTGGCTACATCAAAAAAGGCTTCTCCGGTTAAATAGATTTCTCTGGTATCCCCTTTAAAAGTAACCGGATATTTTACATGACTTCCTGCATTAAGCCATATCTGAGTTCCATCACTTAAAACTATTTTAGCGTGTTCTCCCGCTCTTGTTGCATATTGTCTGGTGATGGTTTTTAGCGAGGATAAATAAAGGAAACAGGACAAGCTAACTACAAATAACAAAGAAGCTGCTACCGCCCAATTTCTATTTGGAAGAGAAATAACCTTATTCGTTTTTTTTATATTTTGAATTTCCTTTTTTAACTTCGATTGGTCTGATGTAATCAATGCTATCGTGTCGAATATTTCTTCAGGATGATCGTACCAGTTATTCCATAATTCTTCCCCATTTAAAGAGGGCTTCCCTTCTAAAAAAAGTTTTATATCTTGATGTAATTTTTCAGGCATTATAATTTGTTTATCTCTTTAATAGTATGTCTTAGAAATAGTAATTTCAGGTAGGCGCTTAAGGTTACGCTTTTGTTAAGAAAAAATGCATAACCTTAATTTATATCAATTTTACTTATATCGTAGTCCAATGCTTTCTGATATAATACCGATGTAATATGAAAATAGTACAATGCAATTGGACTATATTGAATATACAATCGGTATTAGCGATCTGCTATTAGTTAAATTCGCCCAGGTAGTTTCGCATAAACTTTAATGCGTAGGCAATGTGATACTTTACCGTTTCGTGCGAAACATTAAGTTCTTCGGCTATTTCTTTGTTGGTGTAATGTTTGATTCTGCTGAGAATAAAAACTTCTTTGGATTTTTTAGGAAGCAATAACGCAGCCTTATCAACGGCTTCCTGTAGTTCTTCATAATAAATAGAATCTTCGGTAGTGTTGCTGCCGCCGCAATCATTGGTGTTTCTGTCTATAACCTCTCTAACATATTGATCGGTGATAGTATGCATTTTTATATAATCTAAAGTAGTATACCGAACAGAGGTGTAGATATAAGCTGAAAATTTCTTTTGAATAATCAAACTCTTTCGTCTTTCCCAAATCGTTGTAAAAACTTCCTGAACAATCTCTTCGGAAACCGGAACCGACTTCATCCTCACATAAACAAACCGAACCAATTCATCCCGATATCGGAAATACAATTCATCAAACGCTTTATCTTTTCCTTGTCTCAATAACTCAACAAGCTCCTCATCAGTAAACTTCTTATACATGAGACACCGTTTTTGAATGATTTGGCGAATGAAGTGTTCGAAATAAGACTTTCGATCCAATCTTTATACAGCGATGTATTCTGATTTTAAAAAATGACATATACTACAATTGTGTTGTTTATAATATGTCTTCAAAATTAAAGCTGAGGGTAGGTCTGGAAGGTTACGTTTACATTAATAAACTAACCTGATTATAAAACATTATATTAACATCTGATGCTTTATGTTACGTCAATATTGATAGGAGATCTTATTAGATATCAGCTTTGTAAAGTGTCACTTGTTAAAGCAAATGATACTGCAAGCAATTGTGAATTTGATACAATGTTTTTTTTAGTGCAGAAATTTTTCTCCCTATTTTGACAATAATATGCAAACAGAATGCCTTGGTTGTACTATACCTCCTACAACTATCATATTTCTACCGTAAAATCGCGCAAAACACCAGTAAACATAAGGATGTGGCTCATTTTTCTGCTCCCTGTGATTTATCTCACTCATTATTAGTGTTTCCGACACTAAAAGGATATTTCATGACAATAAAAACCGTCCTCATGACATATTTTTCAGTTTCGGTGCCTAAGATTCTTAGTTTTAACCTGTTTTAGAAGATAAAAACAGGTAGAAACACCTGTTTTTGAGAGTTTTATATTTTATACCTTAGTTTAAATATAAAAATTGTCCTTTTATTTCTTAGTCAAAAACACAAGTAATATCAAAAACAAATATAAACACTAACCTATTAACACTAAACACTATGGAAGAATTCATTGGAGTTGTAAAACTTTTTGCGGGAAATTTTGCCCCAAGAGGCTGGGCCTTTTGTAACGGACAAATATTGTCAATTGCACAAAATACGGCATTATTCTCAATCCTTGGTACAACCTATGGAGGAAATGGTCAGACTACTTTCGCTTTACCAAATCTACAAGGTGCAACAGCTATTGGACAAGGAACTTCACCTGGAGGAACTTACGTTCTTGGACAAGCTGCAGGTACACCAAACGTTTCAATTTTAACAAGCAACCTTCCTGCTCACGTTCACGCAGGACCAGGTAAAATTTCTGTGAGTGCAACAAATGCATCAGATTCAACACCGGTAGCCGGAGCATCGATAGCAATACCGGGAGCTCTTGTATCGAGAGTTTTCACCCCTACATTAGGCTTTGCAACAGCAACTCCAAGTGTCGATTTATTAAGCAATGTAACCACTGGTGCCACTGGTAGCAATCTGCCTATCTCAGTAATGCAGCCTTATGTAGCATTATCTTATATCATTTGCCTAGAAGGAATTTTCCCTTCCAGAAATTAAACTATTTAAGAGCATTTTTTACATTATAAGACCATTTGGGTATATCGCTGAAGTCGTATAAAAACTGAATTTCAGAATACTCTGTAAGATTGTACATAGAAACAAGACAAAAAGGGTTTGTAATATAAGACTCCGCAGTTTTTAATTCGATGTCTTCAAATATCCTGATTTCAGTAAAAATACACACATCGGGATGATTACTAAAATCATCGGGCAGCTTATAAAAGTCACTTTTAAATTCTAAATCCTGACTTGTATTGCCAAAAAGTTCTTTGCTTATTGTAAATAATCTATCTACAAATACACTATGAGGATAGGGCTGTATTTCGTTACGGCCCTTAACCTCTGATTTAGCATCTTTTAAGGATGGCTCATGATCGGAATATGTATAAGTCAAATCGATCTTGATTTCTTCGGGAATTAAAATTCCATGCGAAGACAACTGCGAAACAATGTTTCGCGTAATCGCCACTTGCGGCTCTCGGGTAAGAGCATAATGCATCGTTTCGGAGATGGCCAGATCAATTGCAAACTCCTCCGGTTTTGTATACGTAATGGCATCTGTTTCGATTAATTCTAATGAATAATCGTTTAAACCGGTCACCGATAAAATATGATGTACAGATGCTATAGAAGCAGTATTGATATCTAGTAAAATGGCTTTAATTCTATCTTTATTAAACAAAGGAAGTAAAGGAAGAATTAAAGTTGCATAAGGGCCACAACCCGCGTAAAGAACATTAATACTTCTCTCTGGAAAATCAATACACAATTTTGTCAGAGCCTTATAAACGCCTTTTATGAAATAAACCGTGCGTAAATAATCGTCAACACAGTCTGCCGCACCAGAGCTTGACAAGGCAACACCGCCTTTAACATGAACTTCATTGTTCTCAAAATGGTTAACTGTTGCGATTTTTTCATAAAATTCTGAAAGGTTTCGCGCACATGTGGTGTGTTCATCAATAGTATTTGACGCAATGATAGATTGAACAATAATCGTAAGCTCTTGTTTATACATGATACTCAATTTTAGTTAAAGCTTTAAAGTTTGAACTGGAAAAACAAATGTAAGAATACAAAATGATAAATCTAATATCAGTTAATTATGAAAAAACTCTACTTATTACTCATTCTACTGTTTTTTACGCTGCAGCAATTGACTGCACAAACAGTAGAGACCTTCGAAGCTCAGACAATTAACCAACCTAGCTTTACCAGCAATGGTAAAACTTTTAACCTAACCAATACTTATGTTTCTTTTCAGGTGGTTACTTCGCCTGGTTATGGTTATAACGGTTCTAACAACTACATACAGGTCTCAGATGGTAACGCATCACAAAGTTTAGGGCAAACCGGATTCATTACCGCTGCCTCAGGAAGCTTTAAAATGAACAGTTTATGGATTTACCTTACCGGTACTTCCGGTCAGACTCCTAATAGTACCTCTAATGGTGCTCCGGGTTCGGTTACTTTAACCGGAAAACTTGGCGGTGTAACACAATTCTCTATTGTAAAAAACACTACAGGAGCAAATATTGGTACTGCCTTACCCGGAAATGGTTTTATCCCTGTTAACTTCGCAACAGACGGAGTTTCTAATTTTACCAATATCAACATTGACCAGCTTGAAATTCAGCTAAGCGCTAATTACGATTATTTCGCAGTTGATAATTTTGTTTGGGTTGATGGCGTAAGTTTAGCAACCGTAACTACTACAACCGCTACAAATGTGGGTTCAACGAAAGCAATTATTGGAGGAAATGTAACTGCAGATGGCGGAGATGCCAATGTAGAAAGAGGAATCGTTTGGGCAACAACAGCAAGCCCAACTATCGCAAATAATAAATTTCAAATCGGAACTGGAACTGGAATTTTTAGTAATACCGTAACAGGCCTTACTCCCGGTTCTACTATTCATTACAGAGCTTATGCAAAAAATACTGCCGGGACAGCTTATGGTGCCGAATCAACATTTGTTACAGCGGCTGCTTTGGCCACTTCATCTACTTCAAAAACAGATGTGGCTTGTAACGGAGGAACTACCGGAGCTGCCAGTGTTACTGTAATTGGAGGAGTTACTCCCTATACTTACTCATGGTCTCCTTCAGGAGGTACCGGATCATCGGCAACCGGACTGTCTGCAAATGCATACACTGTTACAATTACCGATGCTGAATTGACACAAATTACCAGAAACTTCTCGATAACGCAACCAACAGCACTAAATGGACTGCCTACGACAACGGCTGTTTCTTGTTTTGGAGGCAGTAACGGTACAGCAACAATAACTCCGACTGGTGGTACACCGGGATACACCTACTTATGGTCTACCGGAGCTACAACACAAACTATAACAGGCCGTGTAGCCGGAACATACAGCGTCACCATTACAGATGCCAATGGATGCCCTAGAACCATAAACAACATTGTTATAGGTCAGCCAGCAACCGCTCTTGACGGAACCGCCACCACCACAGCCGCTTCTTGTTTTGGAGGTAGTAACGGTACCGCAACAGTAACTCCAAGTGGAGGTACACCTGCATACACCTATTCATGGTCTCCATCAGGAGGTACAGCCGCAACGGCTACGGGACTTACTGCCGGAACTTATAGTGTTACTATTACAGACGCTAACGCATGTGCAAAAACGATAACGGGTATTGTTGTCGGACAACCAGCAGCTGTTCTTGATGGAACGACTTCCACCACAGCAGTTTCTTGTTTTGGAGGATCAAATGGTACAGCTACTGTTGTTGCATCAGGAGGAACTCCAGGTTATACGTATTCATGGTCCCCATCAGGAGGAACTGCAGCAACTGCTTCAGGGCTTCAGGCTGGAACTTACAGTGTAACGATTACTGATAATAACGCATGTTCTAAAACCATTACCGGTATTGTTGTCGCACAACCGGCCGCATCACTTAATGGATCTATAAGTACAACTTCAGTTTCTTGCTCTGGAGCAGCTACCGGTTCTGCAACCGTAAGTGCTTTTGGAGGAACTCCGGGTTATACTTACTCTTGGTCTCCATCGGGAGGTACTGCAGCAACTGCATCAGGACTTACAGCAGGAACTTATAGTGTTACTATTACTGATGCTAATTCTTGTATGCGTACAATCAATAATATTACAATAGGAACTGCTACAGCTATTAATGGAGCTATATCTACAACAGCCGTTTCTTGTTTTGGAGGAGCTAACGGTACAGCAACAGTTACACCATCAGGAGGTGTTCCGGGATATACCTATTCATGGTCTAACGGAGCTACAACACAAACTATAACAGGACTTACAGCAGGAACTTATAGTGTTACGATTACAGATGCTAATGCCTGTACAAAAATAGTAACAGGTATTGTTGTGGGACAGCCTGCTGCAGCTCTTGACGGAACTGCTACTACCACAGCCGTTTCTTGTTTCGGAGGAACCAATGGTACAGCAACAGTTACACCATCAGGAGGTACTCCGGCTTATACGTACTCTTGGTCACCTTCAGGAGGTACAGCAGCAACGGCTACAGGACTTGCTGCCGGAACTTATAGTGTTACTATTACAGATGCTAATGCCTGTACAAAAATAGTAACAGGTATTGTTGTGGGACAGCCATCAAACGTTCTTGACGGAACTACCACCACAACCGCTGCTTCTTGTTTTGGAGGAGCTAACGGTACAGCAACCGTTACTGCGACCGGAGGTACTCCTGCCTATACCTATTCATGGTCTCCAACAGGAGGTACAGCAGCCACTGCAACCGGACTTACCGCAGGAAACTATAGTGTTACCATTACAGATGCTACTGGATGTACCAGAACGATAACGGGTATTGTCGTAGGTCAACCAGCTACTGCTCTTGACGGAACCCCAAGTACAACAGCTGTTTCTTGTTTTGGAGGAGCTAACGGTACGGCTACCATAACAGCATCAGGAGGTACTGCAGGATATACTTATTTATGGTCTACAGGAGCTACAACAGCTTCTATTACCGGACTTATCGCAGGAACTTATAGTGTTACTATTACAGACGCTAACGCCTGTGCAAAAACAATAAGCAATATTGTTGTTGGACAACCTGCTGCAGCTCTAGACGGAACGATAGCTACAACTGCCGTTTCTTGTTTTGGAGGAGCCAATGGTACCGCAACAGTAACTCCTAACGGAGGAACTGCAGGATATACTTATGCATGGTCTAACGGATCAACAACTCAATCCATAAACGGACTTATAGCAGGTACTTACAGTGTTACCATTACAGATGCGAACTCATGTTCAAAAACTATCAATAATATTGTAGTAGGACAGCCTGCCACTGCTCTTGACGGAACTGCTACTACAACCGCCGTTTCTTGTTTCGGAGGAACTAATGGTACGGCAACCGTAACTCCATCAGGAGGTACTGCAGGATACACTTATTCATGGGCACCAACAGGAGGTACAGCTGCAACAGCAACAGGACTTCCAGCAGGAACTTATAGCGTGACCATTACAGATGCTAACGCTTGTTCAAAAACAATAAGTAATATTGTTGTCGGACAACCGGCTGCGGCTCTTGACGGGACTGCAACTACAACTGCTGTTTCTTGTTTCGGAGGTGTTAATGGTACTGCAACAGTAACAGCAACCGGAGGTACAGCTGGTTACACCTATTCATGGGCTCCTACAGGAGGTACAGCTGCAACAGCAACGGGACTTCCAGCGGGAACTTATAGTGTTACCATTACTGATGCTAACGGATGTTCTAAAACCGTAAATAATATTGCTATTAGTCAACCTGCTGCTCTTAACGGAACTGCAACTACAACAGTAGTTTCTTGTTTTGGACAAGCTGACGGTACTGCAACGGTTACTCCAACCGGAGGTACAGCTAATTATACCTATTTATGGTCTAATGGAGCAACTACGCAAACCATAACTGGTCTTGTTGCCGGAAACTATAATGTTGTCATTACAGATGCTAACTCTTGTACAAAAACAGTAAATAATGTTACTGTATTTCAGCCAACTGCTATAACAGTTGTCCCTACACAAACTAATGTGAGTTGTAACGGAGGACAAAACGGACAGGCCTCAGCAACAGTAAGTGGTGGAGGCGGAAGCTATACCTATTCATGGTCTCCATCGGGAGGTACGGCAGCAACAGCAACCGGACTTGCTGCAGGAACATACACTTTAACCATTACAGATGGTAGTGGTTGTACTAAAACTCAAGTTTATAACATCTTAGAGCCAGCTGCAATCGCAACTACAATTACAGGAACAAATGTTAGTTGTAACGGAGGAAGCAATGGTTCGGCTACTGTTAATGTAACAGGTGGAACAGGAAGCTATACTTACGTTTGGTCTCCAACCGGAGGAAATTCAGCAACTGCAAGTGGTTTGCCATCAGGAAATTATTCAGTAGTAGTTACTGACGGAAATGGATGTACCAAAACTGCTAATATTGTTATCAACCAACCAGCTATATTGTCTGCTGCTATTGCAACTCAAACAAACATTTCCTGCAATGGAGCAAGTAATGGAGCGATTACTACTACTATAACTGGCGGTACAACTCCATACACTTACTTGTGGTCAAATGGAGCAACAACTAAAGACATCAGCGGATTAACAGCGGGAACCTATACCCTGACAGTTACAGATGCTAATGGTTGTACTGCACCACTATCAGTAACTTTAACCACTACTCCTGATGTAACACCACCAGTACCAAATGTGGCCACTCTTCCGGTAATTACAGGCGCTTGTGCTGTTTTATCGGCTCAGATTCCGGTTCCAACTGCAACGGATAATTGTAGTGGAAATATTACTGCAACCACAACGAATCCTTTAACTTATAATACACCGGGAACCTATACAATAACCTGGACGTATACTGATGCTAGTGGAAACACAAGCACACAAAATCAGACCGTTAAAGTTCTTCCTTCGTCTATTCAAGCAGTAACATTTAGCAATGCTACAGTAACCTACAACAAAAACCCACAAGCAATACAGGTTGCTAATTTACCTGCAGGAGCTACGGTTACTTATACAATAGCACCTGGATCTACAGGAAATTCAGCTACAAATGCGGGTACGTATACGGTAACTGCGGTAGTAACTCCTTCAGCAAGCGAACCTAATTGTTCTCCAATTACGCTTACTGCACAGCTTACTATTCAAAAAGCGGCACAGCTAATTACTTTTCCAATATTGGGAATCAAAACACTTGGAGGATCAAATACTTTCAATCTGGGGGCTACTGCCAATTCTGGTTTAGCAGTAAATTATACCTACACTTACACCACAGCTTTGCCTGCTGCTACTGTTGCTCCAACAACCGGTTTAGTTACTATGCTAAGATCAGGAGAAATAACAATTGTTGCTGCTCAGGCTGGTGATGCGAATTACTTACCTGCTCCGGATGTTTCACAGCTTTTGGTGATCAAAAACAATGACATCACTGTTACTCAAATTACCGTTGGTACTAAAGTTTATCCAAATCCGGCTAAGACTATTAATTACCTGATGGCATGTGGCGAGAACAACGTAAATGTAGCGTTGACCAATACAACCAATGCAACCTTTACTCCTGCGGCTAATTTTACGATCAATACACCTAAACCTGGGATTTATACGCAAAATGTAACAATTACTTCTCAAGACGGAAGTGCTAGCGCTACTTATGCTATAACTGTAGAAAAACCATTTGGATTCTATGATATTGTACACCAAAAATTCAATAATGTACTTATCGTAAACAATAACCCTCAAACGAATGGAGGTTACGAGTTTGTTTCGTACCAATGGTTTAAAAACGGACAAGTAATTGGAACTAATCAATACTTTTCAGCAGGTGAGGCTCAATCCAATACATTGGATTTAACAGCCGACTATAGCGTGAAAATGACTACTAAAGATGGTAAAGTGCTGCAAACATGTCCTTCTAAAATTAAGACACAGAAATCACTTGAGGTTAAATTGTATCCAAATCCGGTTGAAACAGGAAAAATGCTTACTGTAGATGCTGATTTACCGGAAGGTGATTTAGAAAACATGCAAATAAGTCTTTACTCTGTTACAGGTAAACTACTTACAACAATGAAATCATCTACTGCTCAGACACAGCTACAATTACCTCCAAGTACTGAAAGTAATATGGTTCTTGTAGTTATTGAGTCAGGCAATATCAAAAAGTCATTCAAAGTAATTGTAAAATAATCAAAATCATGCCAGTACCACTTCAAAATGGTACTGGCTAATACAACTTTAAGATGAAAAAATATATCAGTACCTCTATAAAATCTATAGCTACAGTTACGGCGTTTTTAGCGATTTGCCTCCAGGGCTATAGTCAGGACAAAAAACAGGAAATATCGATCTCCGTCGCAGGACCCGGCTCCTTTCTAAAGTACAGTGGCGGTGGTACGATCGTACCCGGAAACGGAATTAGTGCAGGAATCAGATACTCCTATTATTTAAACGAAGGCTTAAGCATTGGAATTGGAGCTGAGTATCAATCCTACAATTCTGATGCAAAGTACGCTTCTTTTAGTGGACAATATGTTACTAAAGATGCCGAAAATGAAACCTTTCAGTTTAGATACAAAGCTACTAACTTCAGAGAAGAACAAAGCCTGAGTTACATAAATGTTCCAATTGCAATTCAATTTGAAACTAAGGGAACTACCCAATTGTATGTTGCTGCGGGTGCTAAAGTAGGATTTGCGATTAAAGGATGTTATCAGAGTACCTTTCAAAACCTTACTACAAGCGGTTACTATCCGCAATACAATGTAGAATTATTTAACCCTGCGTTTGCCGGTTTTGCAAGTACAAATGATGTAAAAACCAGCGAACAGGATTTAGATACTAAAGTGTCCTACTCTGCTACTTTTGAAACAGGTGTAAAACAAAAGATTGGAAACAGAACTTCATTCTATCTTGGTGCTTATATAGATTATGGTCTAAATAACATCTACAATAAAAATGGAGACAAAAGTCTGGTACAGTACAATCCGGAACTTCCTGTACAGCTACAATACAACAGCGTATTGGATTCTCCATCCGTACACAATGTCAGACTAGTTTCTTACGGACTTAAACTGAGATTTGCTTTACGTTAATTATCAAATAAAAAATATTAAATAACTACTTTTCCCGCTCGGGAAAAATTAAAAAAGTCGGTTTCTTGGGGGAAATCGGCTTTTTTTTTATGGATTAAAAACCATCTTCAAAAAAATTACCGTTATCCGCAAAAGAATAATAACCTTCCAAAGTAATAATTAAATGATCAACCAATTTAATATCTAAAAGAGCAACTGCTTCGTTAACTTTTTTTGTAAATAATCGATCAGCAATTGAAGGCAGCGTTTTACCCGAAGGATGATTATGAATCATAATAAAAGCAGATGCATTTGCCTTAATTACTGAAGCAAACAATAATTTAAGATCTACCGAAATTCCTGAGGTACCCCCCGAAGATACTTCGTAAACCCCTAGTACCTTATTTGAACGATTGAGCAAAAAAACTTTACACTGTTCGAAGAACTCAATTTTCCCCATGTCCCAAACTTTCAAAGCTAGTTCATAAGCTGTTTTAGAGGATGAAAGATAAGGTCGTTCCGAAACTCTTACTTTATTCTTATAAATCAATTCAATTTCGGAAGCAATTTTCCAATCTTGTTTTTCTTTCCTTGCTCTCATAGTTATTAATTAATACTATTATTAAACACATGCTTAAGAGACAGCCATTACGTAAATGAATATTGTAACCTGAATCTTTTTCCCAAAGCTGATTTTTTCAATAACAACATTTAGCAAAGAAAAGTAATTTCAAAAATTAAAGTGCGGTCGAAAGTACGCACTTTTAATATATTATTACATTTATTTTAGAATTGGTTTACCTTAAACAAGGCAGAATTACTCTCTTGTATTAGCTCTGAAAGAGCCAAAGCACCAACATAGTGCAACGCACTATGGAATAAATAAACCATCTATCAAAGCCCTGTAAGGGCGAAAGATCAAACTCCAATCTATACATCTCGTTTGATCCTTATATATTTCTATCATTTTTTGTTTGAGGGCGCACTTTTAATTACTTTTATGGTATTAAATCTAATCAGTGTCAATGATTATAAAGAAAAAGAATACCTGGTTTAAAATGCTCTTTGAATGGCGAGGCTCCGTTTTGCCACAGCTTCTCCCTAGACTTTTATTATTACTGCTGTTTTCCTTTGTCGTCGTTTATTTTAAACCCTGGCTCCTTCAATATAATCTGCACATCAATCCTGCTATTTTTACATTATTTGGAATTGCGCTGGCCATTTTCCTCGGTTTCAGAAACAGTGTGAGTTACGATCGTTTTTGGGAAGGGCGAAAACTTTGGGGTGCATTACTCAATGATACCCGATCTCTTGCCCGACAAAGCATCACTCTTGTTCCTGATAAAGAATACGAAGCTAAACGCGAAAAATTCACTAATTTGCTTATTGCATTTGTATACAGTCTCAAACATCAGCTTCGGGAAACCAATTCTGATCCCGATATGAGTCGATTACTACCCGAAGAGCTAGCCGACCAATTAAAAGA
Organism: Flavobacterium tructae; assembly: GCF_002217475.1. Lineage (GTDB taxonomy): Bacteria > Bacteroidota > Bacteroidia > Flavobacteriales > Flavobacteriaceae > Flavobacterium > Flavobacterium tructae. Next base: position 51,060 of record NZ_MUHH01000004.1, on the reverse strand, counting down.
AACTCGCTATAAACCCATACTTATCTTAAGAGAATTGGGACTTTGGGTAAAAGACGCCAAAGCTGAAAATAAAATAGACAGTGTTACACAACTGGCTTTTGAAGAAAATCTAAATAAACTGTCTGATATTGTTGGCGGTTGTGAGCGAATTGCCGGTACACCTATCCCCTATACCTACAGTGTATTATTACACAGAACGGTTTATATTTATTGCTTTTTATTGTCTTTTGGTTTTGTCGAAACTATGGGTTGGGTCACACCGTTTATCATTGTTTTTATTGCCTATACTTTTGTAGCGTTGGAAGCCATTGCAGACGAACTCGAAAATCCATTTGGTTTACAGCCTAACGATCTTGCCCTTGATACAATGTCTGAAATGATCGAGAACACCTTGTTAGAATTAAACGATAAAAAAATAAATCCGGTAACGCACCATAACAATTACTTTATTACTTAAGAGGTATTACACCTCAATTATACTTCGAATATGAACAGAGTGTTATTAGTTGAAGACGATCCCAGAGTGGCATCATTTATCACAAGAGGATTAGAAGAACATTTGTATGAAGTTAAAACCATTGCCAAAGGTTTTGAAGCCATCAAAGAGGTCATGGAAAACGAGTACAATATCATTATTCTTGATATCATGCTTCCGGACATTACCGGCTTTGAAGTTTGCGAAGTTCTACGAAGCAGAAAAATTATAGTGCCCATACTTATTTTAAGTGCACTAGATACACCACAGGAAAAAGTAAAAGGTTTACAATCCGGAGCCGACGATTATCTCGCCAAACCCTTTTTGTTTGAAGAACTTTTGGCCCGAATTAATGCACAGCTTCGTCGTGCCGAATTCAGTACCGGAATTCTCGATTTTCAGTCCTATGCCGGAATCGAAATCAATATGAAAGAACAAAGTGCCACAAGAGATGGCAAAGAGCTCAACCTTTCGTCAAGAGAACTCAAACTCCTGATTTTCTTTATGAAAAATCGCGAAACTGCCTTATCAAGAGTTTCCATTGCACAAGCGGTCTGGAACATTGATTTTGACAGTACCTCCAATACTGTTGACGTGTATATTAATTATCTGCGAAATAAAATCGACAAGAATTTCCCTACTCCGCTCATTCATACGATAAAAGGAACCGGGTATATGTTGAAACAGAAGGGTTGAAAAGAGTAAAGAGTAAAGAACAAAGAGTAAAGAGTAAAGAATAAAAATCTGCTGAATCTGCTAACCCGAGCGATAGCGAACAGGCGAAGCAATCTGCGAGAGAAAAAACATCACTATGCAGTTTATTTTGAATGATGTCCCGAATGTATTAAAAACAGCCCTAAAGCGTTATGAATCTAAAAAAAAAATTAGCGGTAAATTCGACCCTGCTTTTTGCTTTTATCGTCGGATTACTCATGACCGGATCATTCCTGCTTTTCAGAAGTCATATGAAAGATCTTTACTATGACAATCTGGAAGATCATGCCCTGACCGCTGCTTTATTTTATTTTAAGAAAGATGAAATAAAAGAATTTACAAACGAACGTTATCATCAGATTGAAGTTCAGTACCACCGAATCAACAATGAATCCATTCGGGTTTACGATGCTAAAACCAAAAAATTGTACTTAAAAGATTCAATTGATATTGAGCTTAGCGACCATGAACTGAATACTATTGTAAAAAACAAAATTGAATCGTTTACCATAAAAAACAGGCAGTTTGTAGGTTTATTTTACAAAGACAATCAGGGCGATTTTATAATTGTAGTCTCTGGTATCAATCACACCGGAAACCGACAACTTGAGATTCTGGGTCTAATGTTTATCCTTTTTTACCTGGCAGGCATTCCTCTAAACTATCTTTTGGGAACATTTTTAGCCAAACAAACCTTCCGTCCATTTAAAGAAGTCATTGCAAAGGTAAATACCATCACCACCGAAAATCTGCATTCGAGATTAGAAGTACAGCAAGCTCAGGAAAAAGATGAAATTAAAGAACTTGTAACTACTTTCAATTATCTCTTAGAAAGGCTTGAAACCGGTGTGATGACGCAGAAAAATTTTCTAAAAAATGCCTCGCACGAACTCAAAACTCCCTTGACCATCATCATAGGTGATATTGACGTATCCCTGCAACAACCCAGAACCAACGAGCAATATGAAGAAATTTTAAAATCTCTTAAAAAAGACACGCTGCATTTAAAATCAACCTTAGATGGTCTTCTGGTACTATCGGGACTTCAGCTGTCTGAACCTCAGCAAATGGAAACCATAAGAATTGATGAAATACTATGGAATGTATTGGAGAAAAAAGCAATTGAATACCCCGAATCTAAAGTATCGGTAGATCTAAGCGCTTTGGCCGATCGCGAAAATTTACTTTCGGTTCATGCCAATAAACATATGCTTTTTATAGCCCTTTACAATATTTTAGACAATGCTATCAAGTTTTCATCTCCAAAACCGGTAAATGTTTTAACTTTCTCTGAGCACAATAAACTTTTAATACAAATTACAGATCAGGGTTCCGGGATTTCAGAACAGGACAAAGAATCTATTTTTGATCTTTTTTTCAGAAGTGATCATACCCGCCACATACAGGGACAAGGTTTAGGTCTCTTCATTACCATGCAGATACTTAAACTGCATCATATTCATGTTAGAGTAGATTCTGAAGTTGGAAAAGGTACTTCTGTCACCTTAATATTTCCATAATCTGATTCGTTTTTCTGCTGTTTTAGTAAGCCTTAATCCGGTCTGTTTTTGCAGTTGGTAACCTTTACTTAACACTCTAATCTTTCTCTAATCTACTTTAAACACAATTCTAATCTGTTTATTTTTAATCATTTACACAAATCATTGATTTTAAAGACCTAAAAGATTCTACAAACCTAACAGCTTGATAATTTTAAATTAACACTAACTATTTTTATCATTTTAAGTTAACAAAAGCGTTAAATCCGATCGGAGCAAACTGAGTTTCTTTGTCAAATAAAAACTCAAAAATCAATGACAAAACTAAAACTCATTTTTTCGGCTGTAATGCTCCTTGTTATGGGAAACATTTTTGCTCAGATTACCACCTCTTCATTATCTGCAAAAGTTAATGATGGTACAAGCCCGCTTACGGGTGCAGAAGTTACTTTAACTCATTTACCTACTAATGCAGTGTACAAAGCTGTAACTGACAAACAAGGTAGATTTAGTTTCGAAAATTTAAATGCCGGCGGACCTTACGAATTAGAAATTAAAAGTTCTGCTACTAAAGACTACTCTAATGCACAAATACACTTAGCACTTGGCGATAATGACCTTCCGGTGATAGTGGTTGGCAAAGCAGACAACAATGTGCTGGAAGAAGTTGTGATTACAAGTTCTAAACCCTCTTCCAAAAATAACGGAACGAATATTAATGAAAAACAGGTCAATGGTCTTCCGTTAATCAATCGCGGGATTCAGGATGTGACAAAATTAGTCCCTCAAAGTTCCAACAACTCTTTTGCCGGTACCAATTTCAGATACAACAACGTCACGATCGACGGTTCGATCAACAATGATGCGATCGGTTTTAGCCCGTCTTTAGGGGGACAATCAGGAACTTCAGGAATGCCCGGAAGCAGTACACGTTCCAATTCTATAAGTCTTGACGCTATACAGGATATTCAGGTTTATATCGCCCCTTACGATATTAAATTAGGTAACTTTTTAGGAGGAAGCGTTAATGCTGTTACCAGAAGTGGTACCAACAATGTTACGGGATCGATTTACAGTTACGGAAGAAACGCAGCTATTACAGGCCGTAACAATGCCGGTGACGGTTCTAAAATGCCAAATTCTTTTGGTGATTATCAAATTGGATTCCGATTGGGTTTACCGATCGTAAAAGATAAATTGTTCTTCTTTACGAATATGGAATATGCCGAAAGAACAGATCCTATATTTTACAATGCAGGACAAACCGATTCTAACGGAAAACTGACTTCATTGGTAGACAATACTACCGCACAGCAAATCTCAGACTTCGTAAAAACAAACTACGGATTTGATACCGGAACTTTCGGTGGGTACAATAACTTTGCAAAAAGTCAAAAATTCTTCAACAAATTAGACTGGAAAATTAACGAAAAACATTCGTTATCGTTGCGAAACAACACCGTAATCTCGCAAGCTTCCAACTTAGAGCGTGATGCAGCAAACTTCAGATTCTCCAGCATGGATTTTACGCAAAAAAACCAATCTATCAGTACCGTTTTAGAACTTAAAAGTCATTTTAACAGCCAGTGGTCTAACTCGTTCATTGCAAGTTACTCGGCTATCAAAGATTATCGCGATCCAAAATCAGCTAATATCATGTTTCCACAAACTGAAATTGGATATAACGGCGGAACCATCTTTTTAGGGAATGATCGTGAAGCAACAGTATTCAACATGAAACAAAATACTGCCGAAATCACAGATAACCTTACCTACAAAACCGGAAATCATACCTTATTGTTCGGTACACACAATGAGTTCTACGACATCAATTACGGATTCGTAAATGCCCTTAACGGAAGAGTATCCTACAAATCTCTGGCAGATTTCTACAACAAACTTCCTACCCGTGTTCGCGGAACCTATCCTTTCGACGGTTCTTCAAGAGATCAAATCTTTAACAATCCTTATGCACAGTTCAAAGTAAATCTTTACAGTGTTTATGTACAGGATGAAATTAGAATTGGCAACAAACTTAAAGTTACTCCCGGTGTGAGAATAGACTACACTGACTTGCCTAATAAACCAAAATTAAGCCCGCAAGTACAAAACTCTCCGGCGGATCCAAATTACGGTAACACTTACTCCTATACTCCGTTAAGCCAGATTAAAAATAACTTTTTCAGTACGGCATTAGTTTCTCCAAGAATTGGATTTACGTACAATGTAGACGAAGACAAAACACTTGTTATTCGCGGCGGATCCGGAGTATTCACAGGAAGAATTCCATTTGCATGGCTGGGATATGCTTACTACAATGATGGTGTAGGTTACGGAAGTTATGACAAAAATAACCTTACCCCGGCACAGGTTGCTACGGCTGGAGATCCTTTGGCAACCAACGGATTAAACGGATATCACGATGCAACGCCAAAAGTACAGGCCGATCTGGTGGATAACAAATTTAAAATGCCGGCAGTGTTGAGAAACTCCTTAGCAATCGATAAAATCATCAACGGTTATAAATTTACTACTGAAGGTATTTATACTAAAGTGATTCGTGACCTGGAATTCCAACAGGTGAATAAGACTGATAACCCGACTTATTTTTCTTATGATACCAATCATCAGATGCCCATTTATGCAGCCAATATAAATCCTGCTTTTTCAAATGCTTATTTATTATCAAACACCAACAAAGGATACCGATACAGTATTACGGAGATGATCTCAAAAACGTATGATTTTGGTCTTAACTTTATGGTGGCTTATACCTACGGAAATTCTAAAGATATTACTAACGGAATCCGTAACTCGATGGAAAGTAATTTTCAGATGAATCAGTCGTTAACACCAAATAATCCACAGTTAGCAACATCCAACTTCAACATCAAGCACAGAATTGTTTCAAATGTTGGATATGCTGTAAAAGTGGCCGATAACAATAGGTTCTCAGCAAATGTATATTTCAATGCTCAATCCGGAAATCCGTTTTCATGGGGATTTGTAAACTCCACTATTGCAGGAACAGGTCAGGCAGCAGGATTGGCTTATATCTTCAAGGATGCGGCAGAAGCAGCGAAATACATTGGAGTAAATGCAGCAGGAGTTCCGTCGGCTACAGCAGCTCAACAGGTAGCAGATTACGAAGCTTTTATTAATGGAAATGATTATTTGAAAAGCAGAAGAGGAAACTTCACAGAAAGAAACGGCGCTACTACCCCATGGAACATACAAGCTGACTTGAAACTAATGGATGAAATCAAAATTGTTAAAGCAGGTACTTTACAGCTTTCATTCAGCATAGCAAATGTCGGAAACCTGATTAATAAAGATTGGGGAAGAAGTTACTTTGTTCCGAACACCTACAATTCAACAGCAAATCTTGGGTTAACAAAATCAGGAAACTTAGGCGGAGTTGCTACTGGCGATCCAACTTATACCTTCCAGAAACCTTCGACATCACCTTATACTGTAGATCAGTTAGCCTCAAGATTCCAGGGACAATTTGGAGTGAGGTATACGTTCTAAAGATTGTGTTTTATTTTTTTATTATCCCCCAGTTTCAGTCCCTTTTGAAACTGGGGGATTTTTTTAAGAACCTGAACTTCATTACGAAGACAAATCTAATAGTCATAAATTTAAGCGAACCAAATTTTGCCTTTTTGTAGTGTTTTATTAATTGAGATTAGGCTTTACGCCCTTACAGGGCTTATAAGATCTTGTTTTTTATTCATAGCGCTCCGCACTATGTTATTGCTAGTGCTCTTTCAGAGCAAGGTTACGAATTTTTAATGATATTTTTCAAATCCTCATAAAAATAGGCTGAAAGTCTAAAAAAAATTAGCGTAGTGTATCGCACTACGAAATAAGTTAATCTCACGCATTACCCTGAAGGGGCAAAAGCAAATAATTCCAATAATCATTAAGCATCAGATCAAGAAAAATATACTCTATTCTCTATTCTTTTTTTGTAAAACCTTTTCGGGTCATTTCTCCCCAGCCTTTTGTACCTAAAATTTTTTCTTTATAACCTATCAAAGCAGCGTAAACCGCTAAAGGATGAAAATAAAAAGGTTCGATAAAAGCAGCCATCAAAAGTTTGAAAAAATCCGTTTGTTTGGGATATTTATGATACGTTCTTTCTTCGCTGTACAAAGCAATAACCGAAAAGAAAATGGCAAAAGCATACACAAACAATAACAGTAAAAGGAAAAAATGCCAATTGAGCAGTCCAAATGCAAAAAAAACAATGGTAATAAGAAGACCTGTAAATTCAATACCGGGAGCTAAAAATTCAAACAAAGTCCAGTATGGAATACTCAGCATTCCCAGCAATTTATATTTAGGATTTAAGAACATTTTTTTATGAAAACTTAAGGTTTCAATTGTTCCTCGCATCCAGCGGCTGCGTTGTTTTTTAAATATTTTGAAATCTTCCGGAGCTTCTGTCCAGCAAAGCGGGTCGGGAATGTATCGCACGGAATACGGCAATTTGTTTTCGAGCATATAACGGCGCATTCTTACGACCAGTTCCATGTCTTCCCCTACAGTTTTGGTACTGTAACCTCCGGACAGTAAAGCAATTTCTTTATCAAAAGCACCAAAAGCCCCGCTGATAAGCAACAAACCGTCTAATCTTCCCCAAGCCATTCTTCCTAAGAGAAAAGCTCTTAAATACTCTAAAACCTGTATTCTGGACAACATAACGTCCGGGACATTCACTTCAATCAAACGTCCGTTTTTAATAATACACTGATTTGCAATCCGAACGACGCCGCCCGTTGCAATAATACGCTGTTCGTTGGACTCTAAAAATGGTTTTGCCAGTTTAAGAAGCGAATCTTTGTCGAGAATACAATCCACGTCAATACAAACTACATATGGATTTTGTGCAATATTCAGTCCGGCATTAAGCGCATCAGCTTTGCCTCCATTTTCCTTATCCACAACAATCAGCTTTTTAAAAGCTGCATTTCTGGAAGTATAAAGTCCTCTGATTTTTTTTGTTTCAATCTGTTGATGAAAAGAAAGCTCTGTAAGAACAAGATCGTAAGTATGAATTAACAACTCCATCGAATTGTCTTTACTTCCGTCATTCACCACAATTACCTCATACTGATTATAGTTTAAGGAAAGTAGTGATTTTACATTTTCTTCAATAGTAAAACCTTCATTGTATGCAGGAGCAATTAAAGAAAGTTTAGGAGCCAATCCACTCGTTAAGAGTACATCATAATCTATAAAACTGTTTCTTTTTAAATAATCTCTTAATTCCTTTGCGGAGAGATAGGCCAATATAAGATAAGACGACATAATCAATATCGCATAAGCCAATATCAGAATTAAGTAAGTATGGACAAAAAATGCTATTTCTTGATTAAAAAAAGTCATTAGCTACGATTTTTAAACGGTTAATGCTAACACTACATGCTGAGCTCCATATTTCACTGATGTATTTGAAGTTCTTTCTGCTAATTGTTCTACAAAAATTAGCTTTTGTGTCAGTTTAAGTTCTTTAATAAGTTTTAAACCAAGTGTAACCACTGTAGTATTTTGCGATTCCAATAAAAGTTCGATACCTTTTGTATCTCCGATATCATGTTTTTTGAAGGCATGAATAATATTCACCTGAGCCCAGTCGTCAATAGGATTGGTATGTTCTGTAAGGTGTACAATACCTTTTGTTCCTGCCAGTTTAATACAGGCGTTTATAGCTGTAATCTGCAGTACTTTATTACGGGCATTTGAGAATGTTATTAGGGTATCAAAAGCGTCATAAACATTCATTTCTGCCAGTTCTGTGATTCCCTTACCTCTGACATCCCATTTTAAACTTTTCAGTTTTTTCAAAGAATCATTTATAAGTCCTGAATCTTGATAAAACTGTTCTAGCTTTTGTGCATAAACACCCTGGTAGTTTTTATGAAGATTGATAAGAGATTCTGTAATAACTTCTCTGAAAAACTTATTTTCAGCCATTAACGTATAATCATTATTCTTCAAGACGTCAGAAAAAGAAATATCTTCAAAAACGACAGAAAACAACAGTTTATCAATAAATGCATCATATCTTTCTCTACGTCTTTCTTCTTTAATTTTTCTATTACGGCTTTGAATAATTAAAAGGTAAAAGAATAACGAGGCCAATACAAAAAGACCTATTGAAAAGGTTAAAAATGGTTCAACCCATGTCCCTCTTTTATAAAATTCCCATAGATCTGTCATCTTAAAATCGTTTCGTGATAATTATCTGAGCGTTAAACCTGTTTCTGTATTCGTTTGGCAGATATTCTTCATATTCATACAGAAAAATTGGACGTACAAAAAATGAATTACCCAAACGGTGCTGATACTGCACTCCTGCTCTATATGCTTTTAAAGGCTGTACAAAATCGCTGTACAAATATAAATACGGCACATTTCCGTATTGAACTTCGAATCTTATGACACGTTCTTTTTCTTCATTAGTATGCTGAAAACTTAAAACATGAGAGAATAACGCATTTCCTGTATCATAATAAGGTCTGTAAGCAATTGTGTTTGCTCCGGTTTTATAAGAAATTTGTCCGGTAAGTAATGTCAAATCATCGGTTTCAAAATGCATGTATCTCGCTCCCAAAGCATAGTCGAATCTTTTTTGCGGTCTGAAATAATATTCGGCACCAAATTTTGCCACCGGAAATATAGTTTCTCCTGTCGAAACTCCTGCATTTACATACAGATAATCTTTTTTGGCAAAAGTCTGATAATAATCTGCCTCAAACAATGCCTGAGTATCGTTCCCGATATGCCCCATATTAGCACGTCCTACAAGAGCTGATTTACTGAATTTACGTGTATACTCAACATAGCCGTAATGCAATGGCGCCTGCCCCGGGTTTGAAGTCGAAATGTTTAAATAAGAAACCGAAACGGCATTTTTAGTCTTACGATCAATAAGTGTACGTAGCGCTTTAAAGGCCTGAGTACTATTTTCGTTTACGAATGCTTTTTCGATAATCTCCAGTGCTTCTTTGTCTCTGTCCAGTTTTTCAAGACAGGTCACTTTTATTTTTAAGACGTCAACATTCGTAGCATCAACTGCCAGATAACGATCGCAATAGAATATGCATTTCTCAAAATCTTCTGTCCAGTAATACACATTTGTAATGGCTAGCAGAGCATCCGGATTCGGGTTGACCCTGTCTGCCATTGGGGACAATGCTTGTATGGCTGTTTTATACTCTTTTTTCCAGCTGTAAATACGTCCTGAGAAAGTTTTTATATCTTCATTTTCAGGATATGTTTTAAGCAAAGGATCAATTAGTGATAGCGCTTTATCATAACGACCCTGCTCTGCTTCGCTCCTTGCACTTGTCAGAGTTTCATCGATATTCATTTCCTGTCCCGCAGCAGTAATCGAGACAAACAACAGGGCAGCCAGATAGTATACCCATCTCATTAAGCACGTACATTTAGTAATTTATTAATTCTTACCAAAAGTACGGCAGGGCTTATAGGTTTTGCAATAAACTCGTTTGCTCCGATGTCAAAAGAATCAAGCTCTGTTTGCTCAACCCCTGAAGAAGTAAGTATAATTACCGGAATATCTAAATTAAGAGTTTGCCTCACATACTGCGTAATTTCCATTCCGCTTATGCCGGGCATATTTATGTCTGTAAGGATCAGATCATAGCTATTGCTTTTAATAGCTCCGAGTGCGTCTTTACCATCAGAAAACTGGTCAACGTTATATCCTTTCGACTCTAAGAAAAATGATAATGATTTGCGTAGGATATCATTATCTTCAGCTAAAACTATTCTCATAGGTTCAAAATTTGTCTTTGGGGGGAATTGATAATTCTATATTCTAAAATTAAAAACTACTGTAAAGCTACGTGATATTTCGCTTTTATCATAGTTCTTTTAAATATTTAATTACTTCAATTATGCCACAATGAAAAATATTTACCTTATCTGCTGCGTCGTTTGTAAATTTTTCAGTCCTGGCTTCTTCTTCGATTACAGCTAAACAATTACTGAGATCATCCAACATAAATAAGTCTAAACTGGATCTCATGTTATGGGTCAGGTTTTTTACTTTTATGAAATCATTATTTTTAAATGCTTCCTGAAGCAAAACTTCTTCATTTGGTATTTTTTCGATAAAAAGATTGATCATGTCCTGTCTGAAGTTTAAATCACCACATGCCATCTCATCAATAAGAGATAAATTTACTTTTCTCTTACGCGTTACTTTATACTCCGGATTCATTACTGCTCTTATGGCTTCTAAAAGCACCGGCTGTTTGAACGGTTTCGGTACATAACCATCCATCCCTACATTATAACAACGTTCTTGTTCGCCTACGAGCGAATGTGCGGTCATGGCAATAATCGGAATACTCGAATTCATTTCATTTCGAATATAATCAGTAGTCTGATATCCGTCTTTAACCGGCATTTGAAGATCCATCAATACCAAATCGTATTCATTTTTCGATAAAAGCTCGATGCCTTCTTCTCCGTTTTCTGCTATTTCCAATTCAAAACCAAAATTATGAATGACACTTTTGGCCAGTTTCTGGTTTAAAACATTGTCTTCACAAAGCAATATTTTTAGTTTCCCCAAACTTTCTCCTGATATTTCCTCATCAGTTTCTTGAATATAATCTGCTTTTTTGTAATTAATAACAAAGAAAAATTCCGATCCTCTGTTCTCCTGACTTTTTACATTAATTTCGGCATCTTGTAATTCAATTAATTGTTTTACGATATTAAGTCCTAAACCAGTCCCTCCAAATCTTCTTGTGGTGCTGTCCTCCGCCTGAGTAAAACGTTCAAAAATAGTTTTCAGTTTTTCGGGAGGAATTCCAATACCTGTATCTTTAATGGAAAATTTAAGCAAGTAATAATCCTCTGTTTCTTCAATCACTTTTACCGAGACCGTCACTTCTCCTTCATGAGTAAACTTAAGTGCATTGCCTATTAAATTAACCAATATCTGATTTAATCGTCCTTCGTCTCCAATAACAATTTCTGGCATATCAGCATCCAGAAAAAGATTGAATTCTACTTCTTTAGAAACCTTTATTTTAAGTAAATTGTAAATATGTCTTAAAGTGCTTTTTAAATTGAAAGGCATGGCTTCTATGGTCAGATTACCGGATTCCATTTTAGACAAATCCAGAATATCATTGACAATTAAAAGCAGATTTTCTCCTGCTATCTGCACGCTGTTGATATAGTCCCGCTGAACAGTATCGAGTTTCGTCTGCGCAAGCAGATCGGTAAAACCAATGATACCATTTAAAGGCGTTCTGATTTCATGACTCATATTAGCCAAAAAACTGTCCTTTGCCAGAACGGCTTTCTCCGCAATCTTTTTCTGCCTGTCAAGCTCAATATTCTTTGTTGCCAATTCCAGCTGACTGATTACGTGTTTTGCTACAATTCTGAGTGCATTTCGCTGATCTTCATTCAGTTCTTTTGTAACATGATCAATGGCACATAACGTTCCAATATTATAACCGTCCGGCGTTGTCAGCGGTATACCGGCATAAAATCGAACTTTAAAACCACCCGTAACATTAGCATCGTCTTTAAATCTCTCATTTAAAAAAGTATCATTTATTTCAACCATTTTAGATTCTAAAATAGTGTACTGACAAAAAGAAATTTCGCGAGGCACCTCAGAAACGCCGATTCCAATTTCAGATTTAAACCACTGTCTGTTCTCGTCTATAAAGGAAATATGAGCTATTGGTACATCACAGATATAGGATACTAATTTGGTTGCATCATCAAAAGCATGATCAGGTAGTGTGTCAAGTATATTGTAACGTTTTAGAGCAGCTAAACGCTCTGATTCGTTGACCGGTATTGGAAAGTTGGAAGTTTTCATTGCAGCTAGTGGTAAACTTGGATAAATATAAAAATAATTTGAGATAAAATGTTCTTTTTTTACGACCGATCGTTTGGATATGACGCATAAAATCAAATACCTGAATTTAATAAGCAATCACATATTAAATTAAATCAAAACAATACAAAAGGCAGCTTAAAAAAGCTGCCTTTTGTGTTACTGATCTCCTTTATTCATAAAGCTCATTAAAAGTGTATAAGCATTTTGGATTACAATCTTCGAAGATTGATCTATAATTGGCGACTTTATCTGTCGGTATCCGTACCCTGAAGATCCGGTTTCTACCGGAACCATCTTATAGATTCCGTTTGTACTTACCGAAAAAACAAAAAACTTACCCTGCCATCTTACCACAGCATCTTCCGGAACTGTAAGCGCTTTTGCATTGTCAAACTCTGCCTCAGCATTAATAAAAAGTCCAGGAATTAACGAACTTTCATACTGATTCACTTTACAAATCACCTCTGCTGCACGATCATCATTTAGACTTTGATTGATATAAGCAATTTTTGCCTGGTACTTTTTAGACGGATTAGCATTGGTAAAAGCCGTAACGGTTTGCCCTACCGAAAGTTGCTGTATGTCTTTTTCAAAAACATTCATTGTCAGGACAATGTCGCTCATTTCGATTAATTCAAAAAGCATGTCGGTCGCCGAAATGTATTTTCCCACATTCACATTGATCTTAGCAACCAACCCATTGATTGGTGAACGAATCACAACCGTTTTGCTTATCGTTGAAGCGGTGAGTTTTTTGACATTAATCCCTAACAACCCCAGCTTTTGGGCTAACGATGACATATAAATGTGTTGTGTCTGCATCTCAGTTGCAGTCTGTTCAAACAACTTATCACTACTTGCTTTCTTGGCATTAAGTTCCTTTTGTCGGTTAAACTCACTCTGAGCCAATTGAAATTTTTCTTTCGCGGTAAGATAATCCTGTTGCAATTGTATGTATTGCATGTCCTCGACTACCGCCAATACTTGTCCCTTTCTAACATGCATACCTGCCATTAAATCCGTTTTTTTGATGTAACCTCCTAAAGGAATACTCACTGTAACCACACTCTTCGGAGGTACCGTCACTGTTCCCTGAAGCTGTAATATTCCTTTTACTGCTCTTTCTTCAGGATAACCAATAATCAATTTTGCATTTTGGATCTGTGCATCGCTTAATTGAATACTGTTTTCGGGTGTTAGTACTTTTTTACTTTGTGCTTCTTTTTTGTCGCTCTGGCAGGAAACCAAGCATAGAAAAACAAAAATGATACTGCTATATATTTTCATTATTTTATAAATTATTAAGGGTTTGCCAATCAATTACTGCTTTGTTGTAATCATTAATTCGGTCTAAATATTCATTTTTTATGGTGATCGCCTGATTGACCACTAAAACCCATTGCAGGTAATCGATATCTCCATTTTCCAATTGACTGTTGGCTGTATCGATAATGATTGTCGCATTTTTTAATCCTTCATTTTCATAATAGGAAAGGCTTTCTTTGTATTTTTCGATTTCATTTACCGCATTGACAATCTCTGTCTTCAATTCAATCTTTGTAGTTTCTGCCTGCATTTTGTACGCTTCATAATCTACTTTGGCAGCTTTATTACGCGCGGACTGACTGCCGAAAAAAAGAGGGACTGATAACCCAAAATTGACATAATTAAATCTCTGACTTCCATTGTAATAAACATCCTGACCTGCAGCGCTGGTTTGTGTTCCGATGATGCTTAAATTATTATAGCCAATGGTAATATCAGGTAGTATTTTGGACTGTTCCGTTCTCCATCTCCATTTTGCCGCTTCGGCTTCGTACATTGAAAGTTGTACCTGAGGAAGCTCTGCAGTATCTTTATTTTGATGTAATGAAACCATAAAATCATTTTTTACAGTCTCTGAAGCGGGCACATGAACCATACTATCCTGAAGAACCGTATTAAACGTTTTAAGCGTGATGGCGATATCTTTATTCACCATTGCAAGCTGGTTCATATAAAACTGCCGTGCAGATTGAGAAGCGGTTTTTTCCAAAACATTAGTTTCTCCCGTTTTGTAGCGCAGCTCTGATTTCTGTTCCATTAATCTGTAAATAGAATCGGCATAAGTCAGCAATTCCTTTTTACTGTTGAGCCAGATGTAATAATAAAATAAGTTCCTCACATTCGACTTAACCTGTTGCACTGTTAGCTGCGATTCTGCTTTTGCGGCATTGTGATGTTCTATCAATACTTTTTTCTGATTCGTATATACTGTTGGAAAAGCAAAAGTCTGACTAATACCAAAACGGGTGTCGTTTACAGCGCTATTAAACTGACCATAATCGGCAGTAAAAGCTGTTTTAGGAATATCAAAAGCCGATTTTTCTAATTGTTCTTTTGATCTCTCATTCAATTGAGAAGATTTAATTCTTCTGTTGTGCTGCATCGCTATTGATAAAGATTCTTCAAGCGAAATAGATGCATCTTGTGCCTGAACCGAAGCCGTAAGAAACAAAGCCAGCACTAGTAAAGTCAGTTTATCCATCTTATGTTTTTTATTTTTCTTAGAAAAAACTTTGGTATGATACGTCATTAAATAAATCGCAGGAAGTACAAAGAGCGTAAGCAAAGTAGCCGTAATCAGTCCGCCAATAACGACCGTGGCCAGCGGACGCTGCACCTCTGCTCCTGCGCCATTGCTCAAAGCCATAGGTAAAAATCCTAAAGAAGCAACAGCGGCTGTCATCAATACAGGACGCAACCTGTTTTTTGTTCCGGTAATGATAATTTGAAGCGGATCGGTAATTTCACCTTGTTTTTGTATTCGGTTGAACTCGGAGATTAAAACAATTCCATTTAAAACAGCTACGCCAAACAAGGCAATAAAACCAACACCAGCCGAAATACTAAACGGCATATCCCGCAACGCCAGTCCAAAAACACCGCCAATTGCCGATAACGGAATGGCAGTAAAAATGATAATGCCTTCTTTAAAAGATCGGAAAGCAAAATACAACAGCGCCAAAATCATAAACAAAGCGGCCGGAACCGCAACTCCCAGACGGGATTTTGCCTGTTGCAGGTTTTCAAAAGTACCTCCATAGGTAATGTAATAACCCGGAGCAAATTTGATCTGACTGTTTACTTTCTTTTGCAATTCTTCAACAATAGATTCAACATCCCTGCCTCTTACATTAAAACCAACAATAATTCTCCTTTTAGCATCTTCCCGCTGAATCTGGTTCGGGCCTTCCACTTCTTTTACCGAAGCGACCTGGTACAACGGAATCTGCATTCCGGAACGGGTTGAAATCAGTAAATTTCGAACATCCTCAATATCTTTCCGTCCGCTGGCTTCTACACGTACCACCATATCAAACTTTTTTTCTCCTTCATAAATACTGCCTGCTACAGCTCCTGCAAAAGCGGCATTTACGGTTTGATTGATGTCTGAAACATAAATACCGTATTTCGCCATTTCTGCCCAATCATAGTCAATAACAATTTGTGGCATTCCGGTAACTTTCTCCACATAAAGATCTGTAGCTCCTTCAACAGTATTACTAATGGCTCCCAACTGCTCGGCATATTGAGCCAGTTTGTCCAAATCTTCTCCGTAAATTTTACAAACCAAATCCTGCTTTGCTCCCGTCATTAATTCGTTAAAACGCATCTGAACCGGAAACTGAAAACCAGTCGTAACTCCCGGTGCAACCTCTTTAACGGTTTGGGTCATTTGATCTGCTAATTCAGGAAACGAAGAAGCACTGGTCCATTCTGATTTATCCTTCAGGACAATAATCATATCACCTCCTTCTATAGGCATAGGATCTGTTGGAATCTCGGCACTCCCGATTCTCGAAACGACTTTTTCTACTTCCGGATAAGTATTTTTTAATGCAGTCGAAATTTTCTCAATGGTTGCTGTCGTAGTTGACAAATTTGTTCCCAACAATAAACGAGTTTCTACGGCAAAATCACCTTCTTCCAATTGTGGTATAAATTCACCGCCCATTCGGCTAAAAAGCAACAAGGCGATACCAAACAAAACGAAAGCTGAAATCACAATCCCTTTTCTAACCTGCAATGCTCGTGACAAAACTCTTTCATAATAAGACTCCAGATTTGTCATTATTCGATCCGATAAATTCGGTTTATGATTTATTTTTTTGCTAATGAACAAAGCACTTACCATAGGAACATAGGTAAGCGACAGTATAAAGGCTCCTAAAATGGCAAAGGCCACCGTTTGTGCCATTGGCTTGAACATCTTTCCTTCGATGCCTTCCAGTGATAAGATCGGAAGGTATACGATCAGAATAATAATCTGTCCAAATACCGCAGCGTTCATCATGCGTCCTGCTGATCCCGTCACTTCCTTATCCATCTCTTCTTGTGAAATAGAATCGATTTCTTTGTATTTTTTGGAGGAATGAATATGATGTAAAATGGCTTCCACAATAATCACCGCGCCATCGACTATCAAACCAAAATCAAGCGCACCCAAGCTCATTAAATTCCCGCTCACACCAAACGTATTCATCATGATAATGGCAAACAGCATGGCCAAAGGAATTACCGAAGCTACAATAAAACCTGCTCGCAAATTGCCTAAAAAAAGTACCAGTACCAATACTACAATCAGAGCCCCTTCTATAAGATTCTTCTCTACCGTTCCAATAGCATTATCTACCATTTTAGTCCGATCTAAAAAAGGTTCTATTTTTAAACCTTTGGGTAAGATTTTCTCAATTTCAGCAACTCGTTTTTTAACCTTTACGATCACATTACTGGCATTCTCTCCTTTAAGCATCATTACAATTCCACCAACCGACTCGCCAATATCATCTGTCGTTAAGGCTCCGTAGCGTATGGCAGAAGACATTTTTACCTCAGCAATATCTTTAATCAGAATTGGAGTTCCGGCCTGTGTATTTTTGACAATAATATTCTGAATGTCTTTTATGTTTCGAGTCAATCCAACACTTCGGATGTAAAGTACCGTTGGCCCTTTTTCAATATAGGCCCCACCCGTATTTTCGTTATTACTGTTCAGGGCTGTAAAAACTTCTTTAATAGTCAGGTTCTGCGCTTTAAGCCGCGACGGATTAACGGCAACCTCATATTGTTTTAGTTTCCCTCCAAAAGTAGCGACATCGGCAATTCCGGGAGTTCCCAGAAGCTGTCTTCTTATTGTCCAATCCTGAATAGTACGCAGGTCTTCCAGAGAATACTTCGTTTCATATCCGGGTTGCGGTTTCAAAACATACTGGTAAATCTCGCCCAGACCTGTAGTTGCGGGTGCCATTTCAGGAATACTCGCGTTCTCTGCAATTTCTACTTTTTGCAATCGTTCTACCACCTGCTGACGTGCCCAATACACGTCTGTATCGTCAGCAAAAACAATCGTAACCAACGAAAGTCCAAAACGCGAAATACTGCGGCTTTCTTTCAGCTGCGGTATATTACTAATCGCCTGTTCGATTGGAAATGTAATTAAGCGTTCCACATCTTCGGCTCCCAAAGACGGAGCGGTTGTAATAATTTGTACCTGATTGTTGGTGATGTCAGGAACGGCATCAATAGGTAAACGGGTTACTTCAAACACACCATAGATAATCCATAGCAACGTGAAGATCCCAATTACCAGTTTATTTTTAACGGAGAACTGTATGATCTTATTAAGCATAATTTAATTTATTTGAATATAGTAATGCCAGGGCTAAAACATCAAAAATGTCTTAACCATAATAAAAATTCTATAAAATCAAATTAGGCTACAGGAGGGCGAAATACCGAAAACAAGGAAGGATTTGAATACAAATCTGAGGTATAAGGAGTTGTACCCGATGGTGAAAATCCAACGGTAAAAGGAATATAAAATACCGGTTTGTCCTGCGGAACAAACACCAGCTGTACGTAAGGTCCGGATATGTTCTTAAACGGAAGCTGCATATCACGATCAGAATCATTGTCTTTTAAATCTTCTCCCCAATAATGCATTTCCAAAAAATCAAAAAAACTGATATCATGTCTTTGCTGATGTTCCTTAAAATGCTCCAGCAATATCGGCAATTTATAAAACTGCTGAAAGAACCCAATATTGGATACAATTAAAAAGATGAAGAGATATATAATGATTTTTCGCACCTCACAAATTTAAACGATGTCACAAAATAATTTTACACTTACAACAAGAAGCTACTAACTTTTATGACTTTATTTATTTATAGCAACAAAAATTACAATTATCACATTAAAAACTAAAAATTAAAGAATTTTATCACATTTAAAAGTTAATTCAAAACAACTATTCTCAATTTAAAATTAAATTAATCCATCCTGAGGCATTTTTACTCAAAAAAGAGCTTCAAAATTCTAAAATTCCCACCCCTTTTCTATTTCAAAATGGACGAGAATAATTCCATAAAAATTTTGCTGAAAAGTTCCTAAAACTAGGCTAAATGCTACTTCCCTGCTGGTTTGCTCTCCTCATTTAACTTCTTGTAAGAATCCAAAATAAAACAAGTGTTTTCGCCTCTCTTTTTATCTGTAAAAATTACACGTAACTTCTTTTTTACAATTTAATAATAGCTGTAAAAAGACTTTAAACACTAAAACATAAATTACTTAAAATCAATATATTAAATAATAAAAATCAAAAAGATTTAAAGACAAGTGTACGTTCATTCGTATAAATTTTAAAAAAAACTTTTTTTTCTGTCAGATAAATTTATACTTTTGTTTCGAACTATTCTTATTCATTCTAAATAAGAATTACTTACAAATTTATTTTTATTTGGCCAAAATAAAAAAGAATTTTCTTAGAAAAATTTCCAAAATAAATGAAAATTAAGAACAACCCCAGCAAAATCAAGCTATCAGACTCTTCTTATAAATTAAACAAAATTTCGAAGAACATCCGTAACAGGAGAAGCGTCTATGCCAATCAGTTTATCAAGGGAGAATTACCGGATCAATTGCTTGAAGAAATTTTGACGAATGCCACTTGGGCTCCTACTCACAAAATGACAGAACCCTGGAGGTTTATCGTTTTTAGGGGCAAATATTTGAAGAAGTATGGTGAATATATGGCTCACTATTACAAAGATTTTTATACTGAATTATCTCCGGAAGATCAAAAAGACAAGCTTTCTTATCTCGAAAATTATCCGCTCAATGCAGCCTGCATGATTGGAGTAGTCCTGGTGAAAAACACCAAAATTGACCTGCCTGAATGGGAAGAAATTGCTGCAGTCTCTTCAGCTGTACAAAATATTGCGCTTACCTGCCATGCTCATAAAATGGGCAGTTACTGGAGTACCAAAGGAGTAGCTATCGATTATGTGGCAAAATTTGGTCTCTCAGAAAATGAAAAATCACTAGGGCTTCTTTATCTGGGATATTATCCCGAAGCCTTAAAACCTTCCAAAAAAAAGAGAACCCCTTTATCTAAAAAAGTCGTCTACCTCGACTGAAAAATAACTTTAACCCCTTAAAACAACTATTTTATGAATACCACATTGATCCGTACAGAAGTCACCGAAAAAGGAGTCCAGCAGGACCAGGATTTTTATAAAGACATTTTCCATCAAAACTCCGGAACAGAATACGCTCAAGCCATGAAATTAGCACAGGAACGTGTTTCGAATTTCCTAAAAAATAACAAAAAACCTTTCAGCGGAATCAAACCTGAGGAAATCAGAGCCAAAGTTGAAGAGATAGATTTTGACACTCCACTACCCGATTACGAAAGTCTGCTGAACGAAGTAGACGAGCTATATGTTAACCATGCTACTGCCTTCCACCTTCCGGAATATATTGCCCACCTAAACTGTCCCGTTGTTATTCCCGCACTAGCTGCCGAAATTCTGATCAGTGCCATCAACTCCTCACAAGATACTTACGACCAAAGCGCCGGTGGAACTTTTATCGAAAGAAAACTGATTGACTGGACAAGCGAGCAGATTGGCTATACTCAGGGCGATGGTGTTTTTACAGCGGGAGGCTCTCAAAGTAATTTAATGGGGCTGCTATTGGCGAGAGATTACTATGCTTTGCAGTATCAGAAATGGAATATCAAATTGGAAGGTCTTCCTCCGGATGCACACAAATACAGAATTTTTGTTTCGGACAAGGCGCATTTCAGCAATCATAAAACTACCTGGGTTTTAGGTCTTGGAGAACAGGCAATCGTAAACGTCGGAGTAGATCAAAGATACCGTATGGATCCTGAAAAACTGGAAAAAGCGATTGCGGACGAAATTAGAAGAGGAAACATTCCAATTGCTATTACCGCAACAGCAGGTACGACCGATTTCGGTAATGTTGATCCTCTAAAAACCATTGCTGATATTGCCAACCGCTATAATTTATGGCTTCACGTAGATGCAGCTTATGGATGTGGATTATTACTGACAGAAAAACAAAGGCATTTATTAAACGGTATCGAACTTGCCGATTCTGTAACCATCGATTACCACAAATCGTTCTTCCAGCCAGTGAGCAGCAGTGCTTTTATTGTAAAAGACAAACTTCAGCTCAACATTATCAAGCATCACGCGGATTATTTGAATCCAAAAGAACAAAATTACGATGTGCTTCCGGCTCAGGTTAATAAATCGATTGTTCAGACCACACGCCGTTTTGATGCTTTGAAACTTTGGTTTACGCTTCGTTATATGGGCAAGAAAAAGCTTGGACAATTTACTGAAGCCTTAATTGAAATCACTCAACAAACTGCTGCCTACATTGAAGCCGATCCGAATTTTGAACTGTTATGCCACTCTGATATTGGTATTTTATTGTTCCGCTATCTGGACGGACCCGTTGAATCAAACTCTTGTGACGTCAACAAATACATCAAAGAGAAGCTTTTCTATGGCGGAGAAGTACTGGTTGCCAGCACCAAAGTAAATGGGGAATTCTACCTGAAATTCACCATTTTAAATCCTCTTACCACCCTAAATGATATTAAAAACATTCTTAACCTCATAAAACAAAACGGAGATGAATACCACAGACTCAACTAATTTTTACCAACTGGCAGAACAAGTAAACTACAAATCCCTGCTCAATTGCTATTGCAGAGAATTTAGCAATTGGATCCAATACGAAGGTGTTCCGAAATACGACCCTGCTTTGGCCGAATTTATGAAAACTATCGATCATAGCTCTTTTCTTAAATTTGACTTCACTGCTATTGGTCAGGAAGTTTTTGCTCCTTTGGTTTATTTTTCTGAAAGTGGCGTACATGCTTTCGGATTTCCCGTAGTGTCACGTACTATTGCAACAGATGCATTCCGGGAAATAAATCCAATCGAATTTACGGAACTTGTTGCGGCTTATTCTAAAACAGAAAATCCTGATATTGATCCTGTTCCTACGCAAAAACGCATGCAAAACAGCATCGAGAATCTGGCACTTTATCTGGAACATTACAAAAACAGTGACCGTACAGCCAACAATCCGGAACAGTCTTTTATTGCTTCTGAACAATCTTTGATCCTGGGACATACCGTACATCCGTTGCCAAAAAGCAGAGAAGGATTTACAAAGGACGAATTGGTTCAATATTCTCCTGAAACCCAAGGACAATTCCCGCTCCACTATTTCCTGATCCATCCGGAAAATGTAGCCGAAAAAAGTGCCGAAGACTATTTGATTACCGACTATCTAAGAAAAGAAGTTTCGCAATTTGCTGATAAAAA
This sequence comes from Flavobacterium tructae, assembly GCF_002217475.1. Lineage (GTDB taxonomy): Bacteria > Bacteroidota > Bacteroidia > Flavobacteriales > Flavobacteriaceae > Flavobacterium > Flavobacterium tructae. Next base: position 28,773 of record NZ_MUHH01000004.1, on the reverse strand, counting down.
TGCCACAGAATTACTGGATTTCTATTCGCAATACAAAATAGTACCGGTTCACCCTTGGGAAGCGACTTATTTATTGGAGCAAAAAGAGGTGAAAGAAATGCAGTCTAAACAGCTTCTTTTCAGTTTGGGGCAATTTGGACCTTCTTATGCAGCGACTTCATCTGTTCGTACCGTTTACAATGCCGACAGTGAATGGATGTATAAATTCTCTTTGCATGTAAAAATCACTAATTCCTTCCGTGTCAATTACCTACACGAATTAAATCGTGGTTATGATGCCGCACAGCTGATGAAAACAGATTGGGGAAAAGGAATCCAGAAAGATTACCCTCAAATTCAGCTTATTACTGATCCTGCGTTCATTACAGTGGTTTATGAAGATAAAATTATTGACGGTTTCAGTACCAGCATTCGTCAAAATCCTTTTCATGGAGCCAACGCTAATAAAAATGTGACGCTGGTAGCTTCTTTGACACAGGATAACATTTTGACTGAACTCCCAAGAATCGTAACTCTGATTGAAGAATCGGCCAAAAGACAGGATTTGACAGTAGCAGACACTGCTATTGCCTGGTTCAAACAATACCTGAATATTAGCCTTACGCCTTTAATTGGTATTTTCAACAAATACGGATTTGGTTCAGAATTTCACCAACAGAATGTAATGGTTGAATTCGATGAAAATCTTTTCCCTTCAAAATTCTATTTCAGAGACAATCAAGGATACTTTTTCCGTCAGGGACAAGTAGAAGAACTGGAACGTTTGATTCCGGAATTTGGTAAAGACAGCCGTTCTTTTATTGCTGAAAAAAGAATTATTGATTTCTGGGGGTACTATTTCTTAATCAATCACTTGCTTGGAATTGTGAGCGCTTTGGGTAAGAACAAACTTGCCGACGAAGATACACTGCTTAACCTGATTTACGAAGCGATCAAAAAAGAGGGAGAATCAGATGTTACAGGTTTAGTCTCCCATTTCACCGAAAGTGTCAAATTAATCGTAAAAGGAAATTTACTAACCAGTCTAAACAATATGGATGAGGCCAGTGCACCAAGAACCAATCCGGCGGTGTACAAAACTTTCCCAAATCCTTTAAACAGACACTTTTTCTCTAAAAAATTAATTCAGCCACAAGCAAACACTACTGTTTTCAGCCGTTATTTTGAGAAAGAAAATGTAACAATCACCTTGCGTCCGGTAGATGTCGACAAAGATTTGGAGATGCTTCACGAGTGGTTTCACCGCGAACATGCTTTAAAAATCTGGCAGATGAACTGGCCCATTCGCGATTTGGAGGTATTTTATCGCACGTTGCTTCCGGGTGGTCACTCGCACAGTTACATTGGAGAAGCTAATGGTGTTCCTACTTTTAATATCGAAGTGTATTGGGCGAGCCGTGACATTGTGGGAGAATACTATGACGTACTTCCGTCTGATTATGGAACGCACCAGTTTATCGCACCAACGGATCCGAAACTAAAATACGGTTCTCCGGCAACACAATCTATGATGGATTTTGTATTGAGCGAATCAAAAGTAGGCAAAATGGTAGGTGAAGGTTCTGTAGATTCTATCGCTTCGATGATGAACAAAGCTCACGTTGGATTTAAAATTCAAAAAGTAATCGAAATGCCTCATAAAAAAGCCAATCTGAACTTTTGTTACAGAGAATGGTACTGGGCTAAATTCCCGGCTGCCGAAGAGTTTCAAAAAAATATCGTTTCAGCCCCACAAGTTTAATTCATAAAATAACCACAATGAATACAGAAAAAATATATTCGGTAATCGGAATTGGAATTGGTCCTTTCAACCTTGGACTTGCCGCACTTATCGAACCCATTGAAGATTTATCGGCACTGTTTTTTGATCAGTCGGAAGGATTTGACTGGCACCCGGGTTTAATGTTAAACAATGCCACTTTACAGGTTCCGTTTTTAGCCGATTTGGTTACAATGGCCGATCCTACGAATAAATACAGCTTCTTAAATTACATCAAACAAAGCGGACGTGCTTATAAATTTTACATCCGTGAAAATTTCTTTATCTACAGAAGAGAGTACAATGAATATTGCAAATGGGCGGCGGCTCAGTTAAGCAACCTTAAATTTTCGCACAAGGTGATTTCAATTGACCCTGTTGATGATGTGTATAAAGTCACGGTAATCAATACTCAGACGTGTGTTACGGCTGTTTATTATACGCATAAAATAGTTTTGGGTACGGGAACTTCACCTCATGTTCCTGATTTTATTGACACCGAAGCTCTTCCAAATGTGATTCATGCCTCTCAATATTTGTATTTCAAACCTCAGATTCAGAAAAATGCGTCGGTAACAATCATTGGTTCAGGACAAAGTGCTGCCGAGGTATTCCGTGATCTTTTACCGGATACGGAAGACGGATTACAATTGAAATGGTTCACCCGCTCGTCACACTTCTTCCCGCTTGACAATAAATCTAAGCTGACTTTGGAGTTGACTTCTCCGGAATATGTAGATCATTTTCACAGTCTTTCGGCACAAAAAAGAAAACAGCTTTTAGACAGTCAGCATGGGCTATACAAAGGGATTGATCACGAATTGATTAACGAGATTTTCGACAGCTTGTACGAGATGAGCTTAGAAGACACTCCACTAAATGTAGAATTGCGTTCGAACATGCGTCTGACTTCGGTAAAAGAAGATACGGATGGTTCGCATTTACTTGATTTTGTACAAACAGAACTGGAGCAGCCTTTCGAGGATCAAACCGATTATGTGATTCTGGCAACGGGTTACAAATACAAAGAACCTGCTATTCTTTCAGGAATTCAGGACAAAATTGGCCGACTGGAAAATGGCTTATTCAAAGTACATCGCAATTATACTATTGACAAAAACGGTACGGATATTTTTGTTCAGAATGCTGAATTGCACACGCATGGACTTTCGACTCCGGACTTAGGAATGGGTGCTTATCGAAATTCGTACATCATTAACCAAATCGCTAATCGTGAAGTGTATAAGGTTGAAAAACGCATTGCTTTTCAACAATTCGGAGTACAAAGAGCAACTCCTGAATTTTCATCAGCGAATGTTTTGGAATTAGTAAACGAGCAAGTAAATCATTAGATCTTAACCCATTTGATGTAATTAAAAAACACTTAACACATAGAACCTATGTTTCTATGTGTTAAAAAATAATAGAACTATCCATGACTACTAGCATGATGCTAAAAATAGCCACAGATTAGAAGATTTTCACAGATTACTATAATAATTGTGTATCAAATCTGTGTGAATCTGCAAAATCAGTGGCAAAAAACATTTTTGCGGCACATTAGTCACAAAAAATAATTACAGTCAACCATTAGATCATACTAAAAATCAACTCAGATGATAACCCCAGAAAATACCTTTAAAGACGCTCAGCACCTCAACGCCGATATTTGGAATCAGGTCAATCGAAACTTACTCGCCAAAAGTATTTCGGAATTGATGCGTGAAGACGTCGCAAACCCTCAAATAACCGCTAAAGATGAGGATGGCCTTACTCATTTCAGATTAGAAACCGACACCGCAAGTATTTACTATACTTTTTCGGCTTATCCGAGGTTTCTTAACTATTGGCATATCGTTAAAGACAGCCTTTGTAAAGTGGAGCATGAAGTAAAATTAGAGCATATCGATGTCCCTAATTTCTTTATCGAACTTCAGGAAACCTTTGGTATTAACTCTTTTACCCTGGCTCATTATATCGAAGAGTTACTGCACACCTTATACGCTGATGCTTTCATTCAGTCAAACCGTCGTGTGCCTGCTGCGGAACTGGCCGATGCTGATTTTCAAACGATCGAACACAGTCTCGATGGGCACCCGTGGGTAATAGTCAACAAGGGGCGTATTGGTTTTGACTCGGAAGATTATACGAAATACAATCCCGAGTCTGATCAAAGAACACGTTTAATTTGGATTGCTGCTCATAAAAACAGAGCTAATCTGCGTTTACAGACCGATGTGGACGATCAGGATTTTTATGAAAATGAAATTGGAAAAGAAAAACTGGATGCCTTTAGAAGCAAGTTAGCGACATTAAATGTAGATCCGTATGATTATGTTTTTATTCCGGTGCATGTATGGCAATGGCAAAATAAACTCGTGATGCAATTTTCTAATGATATTGCTTCCAAACATCTTATCCCATTAGAATTAACCGAAGACATTTACAGTCCTCAACAAAGCATCCGTACTTTTTTCAACGAAAGTGCACCTCATAAACATTATGTAAAAACATCAATGTCTATTTTAAACACCAGTCATGTCAGAGGTTTGTCTCCTAAACAATTATTGATAGCGCCACGTTTGACTGAGTATCTGAAAAATGTTCTTAAAAAAGACGAGCACTTGCAAAAAATGGGAGTTGTACTTTTAGGCGAAGTCGTTTCGGTTACCTATGCCCACCCAAGTTATAGTAAAATTGACAATCCTCCTTACCAGTACAATGAATATCTGGGTGCTATGTGGCGCGAAAGTCCTATAAATTCCCTTAGAGAAGGAGAGAATTTAATGACAATGGCGGCATTATTATATGTAGACAACACCGGAAAAAGTCTTGTACAAGAACTTATAGAAAAGTCAGGTCTTTCTACAGAACAATGGCTCAAAGCTTATATGACTGCGTATCTTAAGCCTGTGCTTCAGATTTATTACCAGCATTCGTTATCTATCGATCCACATGGGCAAAATGTGATTCTGATTCTAAAAGATTATGTGCCAACACGTATTGCCTTGCAGGACTTTGTGGGAGATATTTTAATTAATGAAGAAGCAAAGAAAAAATTGCCACAGGAATTTATTGATAACTTGTTTAATGCATCTCCAAATCCGGAAAATGCACCGTTAACAATACTAATCGCCATTTTTGATGCCTTCTTCAGATACCTGAGTCACGTTATGATTACAAACGCTAACTATACAGAGAAGGAATTTTGGAATTGTGTTTACGACATTATCATCGAATATCAGGCAGAACATCCTGAGCTTCAGGAAATCTTCGACAAGTACAATATGTTCATACCTGAATTCAAACGTCTTATTTTCAATAGCCGACGTTTGTATAATGGTTATGAAGAAACGGCCGGATTTCCACACATGAAGAAAAGTGGTTTTGTACCGAATCCGTTACATCAGTTAATCCATGAAAAAATAGTAACAGCAAAAGAAAACTAATGAAAGAAGCCCTTTTAAAAACACGCTCCTTCTTTGGTTTATTAAGGCGTTCTCTTGCCGGAAGTGAAAAAAACTTCACTTCGGGCAGCATTAACAAAACCATTCTTTTACTGTCAGTTCCAATGGTGGTTGAGCTTCTGATGGAATCACTATTTGTATGTTCCAATCTGTTCTTTGTTAGCCGATTGGGTACGAATGCTATTTCAATTGCGGGAGCGACCACTACTTTCATCACTTTTTGTTATTCGGTTTCCATTGGTTTGGGGATAGCGGCTTCAGCGATGATTTCCAGAAGAATTGGCGAGAAAAAATTCAAAGCGGCAGGTCAGACCACCATGCAGGTGATTTATGCTACAGTGCCTATTGCCGCCCTGATTAGTATTGTCTGCACCATCTGGACCACCGATATTATGAGTGCCATGGGACTTTCGGATGCTATGGTTGAGGAAGGAAGAACTTACGGCATCGTCATGTTTGCTTCCAGCGGATTTTTGATTCTTCGAATCGTCGTAAATGGAATCTTTCGAGGTGTTGGAGACGCCTCGACTGCCATGAGAATACTGTGGCTTTCCAATGCATTGAACATTATACTGTGTCCCGTATTTATTTATGGCTGGGGTCCTGTTCCGGCATACGGTTTATTGGGAGTTGGACTGGCTACTTTAATTGCGAGAGTAATTGGAGTGCTGTATCAGGCCTGGTATCTGATAAGGGCAAAAACCATGTTAAAAATTGGTCTGGCACAAATGGTCTTTAATCTTGCTATTTTCAAAAGAGTACTGAAACTGGCTTTTGGCGGTACCGTACAATTCATCATTCCGGCATCAAGCTGGGTGTTCATGATTAAGATCATGTCGCATTTTGGCGAAAGTGCTCTTGCAGGTTACATTCTGGCACAAAGAGTCACTTCTATCGCTACGATGCCGGCTTGGGGTCTTGGAAATGCAGCAGGAATTTTAACCGGACAAAATCTGGGAGCGAAACAGCCCGAACGCGCCGAAAAATCAGTTTGGAGAGCGGGAATGTTAAACATGGGATTTCTGGTTTTAATTGGAATTTCCTGGATATTCCTTGCTGTTCCGGTCATAAAAATCTTTACTGATATTCCTGAGGTGATCTCTTTTAGTACCATGTACATTCATCTAATTTCGATAGCCTACATCTTATTAGGTTATACGATGGTGATTTCAAGAGCCCTTAATGCTGCCGGTGAAGTAAAAGTGGTGACCTGGCTATACATCCTAATGTTCTATGTCATACAGATTCCGCTTGCCTATGCTCTGGGAATTTCTTTTGACCTGGGATCAAACGGTGTTTTTACAGCCATCCTTGTTTCAGAAATTATATTGGCAGTGGCTTGTATTGTCGTCTTCCGAAAAGGAAAATGGAAACATACAAAGGTTTAATAAAATCAAAATTCAAAAAAATTGTTTCACGCAGATTTTAAAAAGATTGAGCAGATGTACACAGATTATTAAATCAAATTGAAATCTGCCTGAATCCGCAGAATCTGCGTGAAAGAGTAACACAAATAAAAAATATCAATTTAATATTAAATAATAGAACAATGAGTACAATAGAACAATTACACGGAGTATTTGCAAGAGCTTTTGAAATTCCTGTTGAATCAGTAAACGACGGACTGGAATATCAGGCTATAGCCGAATGGGATTCGATGAGTCATTTGGTATTAGTAGAAGAACTTGAAAGTACTTATAAAATCTCAATCGAAATGGAAGACATTCTGGAGATGGGAAGTGTAGCAAAAATTAAAGACATTCTTAAAAAATACGGATTTGAAATCAATTAGAATAGACCACTAAACTTATGGAACTATACGATTTAATCAGAAAAAATGAAAAACTGACTTTTACCGACGCCAGTACCGGAGTTTCAAAATCTATTGCAGAAATGGATCAGTCACTGGAAATCGAAAACATCCGTTCAGTTGTTTTTATTTACAATGACAATCAGTTACCGGCTATTGAAACGCTTCTAAATTTTTACCAGAGCAGGTTTACGATTGCTTTGTTGGGAATGGGTTTACTTGAAAATTTTAAGGAAAATCTGGAACAGAAATATACTCCTTATTATATCTACGACCCTACGCGAACTGAAATAGAAGGTTATACGGCGGTAAATGCATCAGAAACGATAGTATTGTTTAAACGAAACGTAAATTTAATTTACCCGATACATGCCAAAATAAAACTTTTGCTAAGTACTTCCGGGACTACAGGATCGCCTAAATTTGTTAGGCTTTCTGATGAAAACCTGGTGCACAATGCAAAATCGATTATGGAGTATATGCCAATCCGGTCAGATGATGTAGTGCCTTTAAATGTACCTATTAATTTTGTGTATGGCTTGTCGATTTTTACCACCAATTGTATCAAAGCCAGTCAGATTGTTTGTACGGATAAAGATGCTTTTCAAAAAGAATTCTGGGCCGATTTCAAAAACTACGGATACTCTACCTTAGGTGGAGTTCCGTACTTCTATGAGATGTTGTACAGTATCGGATTCTTCAAGAAAGATCATCCTTCCTTACGTTACCTGACTCATACGGGCGGAATGCTGAACCACAAACTAATTGAGGCAATTTCAGATTTTAATGAGAAATTCGGCAAACAATTCTTTGCTCAGTATGGTCAAACGGAAGCCTCCGGTCGTATGGCTTATCTGCCTCCGAAAGATCTGCTACGAAAAGGAACTTCTATTGGTTTACCAGTTAAAAATGGACGTTTTGAGATCGATAACGAAACAGAGGAATTGATTTATATTGGTCCCAATGTCTACGGCGGATATGCCAATGTGAGAGCCGATCTTCAGTTTTATGAGGAAAAGGAAAGGCTCCACACCGGAGACAAAGCCCGAAAAGATGAAGAAGGTTACTACTATATTGTTGGCCGAATCAAACGAATCGTTAAATTGTTCGGAGTACGTCTCAATCTTGACGAAACAGAATTATTGCTGAAAGATGCATTGGGCGGACAAACGTTTATCTGTATCGGAATAAACGATAAACATCTGGCCGTAATGTACACCGACGAAAATCTGAACAAAGAATTGATTCTGAAAGTGCTAAAAGCCAAACTAAATCTTCATGCCAGTTCTTTAAAAGTGATGCACATAGAAGACGTTCCGCTTACACCAAACGGAAAAGTAAACTATCCTTTACTTAAGGAGTCACTGGAATTAGAAGGAGCTTTATAGTTTTTCAATCACAGTTTTCAGTCGCAGTTTACAGTCGTATTACCTAGTTTCAGTGTTTACTGATTACTGAGACTGTAAACTGTGACTTTTTTATATCCTTCCAAAACAAAAAAGGCTCCTGACAAAACCGCGTCAGGAACCTTTTAAATAAAAAAACAAAATAATACTATTTGAAAAGCTATCTCTTAGAAGCTATATCCCAGTGCTAAATTAAATCTGGTACCGTTTCCTCTTGTATAATTGGCATTTGTACCGAAAAATTGCGAAGTCGTTGGATAATAATCGGTATTGAATATATTTTCAATTCCAAGTTTAACACGGATGCTATCTGTTACTTTATAAGCAGATGCCAGATTCCATAAATTGAACGAATGAATTGGTCCTTCACCAATGGCATAAGCTCCTTTTGCATTTGGTTTGAAAACATCACGATCACCAACGTACATCCAGTACAATTCAACATTTAATCTTTTACCGCCATACTTTGCGTAACCTGTAATTTTAACCGGAGGAATTCGGTTTGATTTCAAATAAATATCGTTTGGTCCGTAAAAGTTCCCGTCAGAATCTTTATCCCCTCTTCCCTGTACATTTGCATAGTTACCCCCTACTGTCAATTCCTTAAGAATTTGGTAATCGGCCTGAACTTCATATCCCCAAACTCTTTCCGGCAAACGTTCTGCTACTAAAAATCCGTCTACCTGAATCAAATTGGTTCCTAATTTTGATGTACTCAAATAATAAGAAGCACTTAAATTGAATTTCCCTAACTGACTGCTAAAACCTCCTTCATAGTTGTTGACAATAATTGGTTCTGTCTCTAACTTAGAGATGGCATCCTGTTTTGCATTGGTTAAAACCCTTCCTAAATCAAATACAGAAAAAGCCTGAGAAAAACTCACAAACGGATTGAAGAATTTAAATCTTGAATATCGAATACCTGTATTAAAAACAAAAGCATCATAATTAAGTTCACCACCTTTTACAGCGATACTTCCCGCTCCATTTGCACCGGTAGCAAGAGTATTATAATCGTCGATATTGATTTTAATATTTTCTGCACGTAAACCTGCTTTTACATTCCAGTCACCAAACAACTGTGTCGATAATTGCGCATATGGTGCCAAATTGACCATATCGATGTTCGGAACCCAAACACGTCCGTCAACCAGTTTTTGATTCGTTTTATCGTTTAGTAAATCGAATCCGTAAGTCACATCACCTGTGAAGTTTGACGAAATTACAAAAGGAGAATTCAAATATACTCTTAACCCTTTTTTAGTAGATGCTGTTTGTGATTGTCCGCTTCCGTAGAAAAAAGTAGAGTTAGAAAATGCCGTCAGGAAATCCTGAAAATACAAGTTAGCTGTAAGTGAAGTGCTTCCAAAAATCCCTCTGTTTACATATTGAAGATTAGCGTTATGATTGTAACGATTTCCTTCGTCTACACCAGGCCTGTTACCCAATACTCCAATTGCCGGGCTTACACCGTATACTCCATTTTTAAGGATAAAATCCGAATCCTGATTCGAACTGAAGTAATTGTACATGAAGTCAATTCTTTGCTTAGGAGTTAAATCGTAACCTACTTTGGTAAACACATTATACGTTTTAGTTTCCCCTAATCCGTATTCAGGAGAAATAACCTTCCCTCCTCCATCACGAAAAACACCCGTTTTTTCATAAGTTCCGCCTACCATATAGTTAAACTTACTGATTTTTCCGTAAAACTGCTGATTGAATCGGTATCCTAATGTACTGTCACCTTTTATATTTCCGTTAGTTCCTGCCTCACTGTATCCGGCAAATTTCTTCTGAGTTTTACCTGATTTTGTAATGTAATTAATCAAACCTCCGTCAGCACCATTCCCATAAATGGCAGTTGCTCCCTTAATGACTTCGATACGTTCAATTACCGAAGGATCTATAGAACGCAGTTCACGTCCTGCAGATTTCAACGGTGTCGATTGCGGAATCCCATCAATCAAAACTAAGGGATTTCTTCCGCGAAGTGTCTGACCGTAATTCCCTGTATTGTTTGTACCCGATCCCAAACCCGGAACTGCAAATGCCACAGTATTGGCAATATTTGAACTTACAATTGATAAGTCTTCAATATCCTTAGCGTTGATTACGGTTACCGAAGAAGGTGTTTTTGATAAGGTTTCTACTTTTCTGCTCGCTGAAACGATAATTTCATCGAGTTGGTCACCATTGTCTTCAGAAGCTCTGGTTTCTTTACCATTAAATTTCAATTGCAAAGTCACATTGGTCGTTTCATTGTTGGCAACCGTAACTTCCTGTTCAATCGTTTCGTAACCCGATAATGAAGCTTGTAGTGTATAAATATTCTCTGCAATTTTGTTCAGTCTAAAGCTGCCGTCAATATTTGAAATGGTTTTATATCTTGAATTTTTAAGTGTAATAATAACTCCCGAAGCCGATTTTCCGTCAGAGGTTGTGATTTGTCCTTTAATTTTTCCACCATTTTGTTGTGCAAAAGAAGAAAAGACTGAAAATAAGAGGCTGATAATAAATAAAAACTTTGATGTTCTTAAACTAAGATATTTCATTGATTTTAATTTTTTGGTTAGTGATTTTATTCTTATTTAGAATTAATAAAAACAGCGCAAAAATAAAGATTAATAATTGTTTAACAAGTATTATTTCGATTTATTCTATAGAATATTTAATAATTCATGCGCCTTTGTCAGAAAATAAATCCGTTTCTTGATAAAAAAGCAATATTGCAACTGCGGCAGCTTAAAAAATTGTACGAATGTCACAAAACGATTCAAAATCAATCTGTAAGTTTTCTCTTCTCAAAGTTTAAGACTACTCCATTCAAAAGTTAATAAATGAGCATTTTTGAGGTTTTACGGTTCTTTTTTTCATTTAAAAAATAAAGATTTAGTCTAAATAAGTATAAATTTGCGACGCATTTTCTGTGGATTCAAGTTTAATTCCAACAGAAAATGATGCTATTACGGTGTGAACCGGAGTGCCAATAAAACCAAATAAGCTACTAAATGAAGAAAGGAATAAAAAAAACGATCAGACAAATACATTTATGGCTGGGGCTTGGCTCAGGTTTAATCGTTTTCATTGCGGCCTTAACCGGCAGTATTTTAGTTTTTGAAAAAGAAATTGACTCATTCTTACATCCTCAATACTATCAGGTTTCATCTGTAGGAACTACCAAAAAAACGATTGATTATTGTACAGACGTTCTTCAGAAACAATACGGCATCAAAAAAATCACCCGAATTTATACCTTTAATGATCCTTCGCGTACCTTCCAAATTCTGGCAAAGGATGCTGATAAAAAGGCACAGTTTTTTTCTATTGATCCTTATACCGGAAAAGTGCTCGCCACAACACCTCAGGAAAGTCGATTTTTTGTGGTCGTACTTTCACTCCACAGACAACTGCTAATGGGTGATGCCGGTCAGCTTATTATGGGATCTTCCTGTATTATCTTTGTTCTGATGCTGCTCACAGGTATGGTGTTATGGTGGCCGAAAAAAATTAAAAATTTAAAACAACGACTAAAGGTAAAATGGAGCGGTTCTTTCAAAAGAATCAATTGGGATTTTCATTCTACTTTTGGCTTTTACAGCTTTTTAGCTTTACTTATTATTTCGCTAACCGGTCTTTCCTTCGCCTTCGACTGGTTTCAAAATGGTCTTTATTTAATGGCCGATGGAACAACCAGTAAAAAACTGTCTTTAAAAGTAGAGAATCCAACAAAAATAGATCCTAAACTCAATAATACTGCTTTTTACCAAAGTATTTACAATAAGACCGACAGTATTTTTCCTTATACCGGAAATATCCAAATTAGAATGCCGGTGGATACAATTAATAGTATTACCGTTCTGAAGGAAGATCTCGAAAGAATCATTCCACATCAATCCAGCTCGGCTTATTTTGATAAGTATACGGCGGAAAATATTGAAAACAGACCTTATAAATCCTATTCAAACGGTGACAAACTGAAACGTTTGATGTATCCTATTCATACCGGAAGTGTTTATGGATTAACCACCAAAATAATTGCTTTTTTGGTTTGCCTTTTTGCTGCGACATTACCAATTACGGGACTAATTATTTGGCTCGGCAGAAAGAAAAAGTAGCTTTTTGATAAAACAAATCATCTTATTCGGTTGTTGTATTTCTTTGGAAAAATTTTCTTACCTATTCGGTAATTAGGATCCTTTTGCTGTGTTCTTCGAAATAAAAACAATCGTAAGTTGCTATATTTCAAAAATTTAACTAAATTTAATCCCCCCATTTCTAATAAATCTTTTTAGGACTTGTTTAATCTGTTGGCTAAAATCTCAAAAGCATGAAATGGTTCAACACTTTAGTAATAAAAAAGTTTACGGAAAGACTTTCAAAACCCGTTTCTAATGATGGTTCTCTTCATCTGGAAAAGGGCAGACAGTTTTATTTGTCGAATCGGTTTCAGGATGCCCTGCTGCATTTAAACTGTGCGATCAATTCCGGATTTGATCAGGGGGTATATGCCTTAAGAGGAACTTGTCTTCAAAAACTGGATTACCATTATAATGCTATTGAGGATTTCGACAAAGCCATTGAAACTGATCCTTTAGAGTTTTCTATTTACTACAATCGGGCGGTATCCAAAAGAGCAATCTTAGATTTTACGGGCCACATAGAGGATTTGCACAATGCAATCTATTACTACAAGAAACATTCAACTATCGAAAATCAGGTGCTCAGAGCGTTCGAAGCCCATTTACAGGCTGCTAAAATGGACATAGAGGGCCCAATTCAAAACAGACATGAAATTCGCAAAGCTCCATCGTTAGAAATAAAATCGTTAATCAGGGATTCTCTCAACCTCATTAAAAAAACAAAGGTTAGAAATGTCACGGTGAATTGATTTCTGTCCTATTTTAAAAAGCTTCTTTTTAGTTTTTAAGTTCGTACTAAAAAAAATACACGGATGAAGCGGATTCGTTTCACAAAAACGCGGATGAAAGCGGATGAAAACGGATTTTTAGAAGAATAAAATGCGTAATCATGATAAAATAATCCTATCCCGGATAAAACAAAAAAATCCGTGCAGATCCGCGTCTTCACCTAGCGAATCCGTATCATCCATGTGCCATGATCCGAGCTATAAAAAATGTAAAATTAACGCAAAGGCTTCCCTGCTTTTGCAACTCACCCGCTAATTGTATTATATTTACCATACTAAACTGAAGTTTTTATTATGGAAGATTTTTTAATTGGTATTGGAAAGAGATTAAAAGAGATCAGGAAGAAAAATGCATTAACCATACACGAAGTAGCCAACAGAGCCGGAGTTAGCAACGGTTTGATTTCCAGAATTGAAAACGGAAGAACAATTCCTTCCCTACCCGTTCTAATTGAATTGATCCAATCCTTAAATACGGATGTGAGTTACTTTTTTGAAGGCGTTGAAAATACCAAGAATGCGAAATACATTCATATTAAAAAAGAAGATTATCAAAAAATAGAAAAAGAGGACCGTGCCGAAACTACCGGTTTTAACTATTATCATATTTTCAGTAAAAGCATTAACTCTATTGGTTTTGAAGCTGTAATTCTTGACGTAGAACCCAACTGTAAACGTGAAAAAGTAATTACAGATGCCTGGGAGTTCAAATACATCATTAAAGGAAGTGTGACTTATATTATAGATGATGCAGAAGTGGTTGTCAATGAAGGCGATTCGCTATGTTTCAACGGAAGGCATCCGCACGTGCCTCAAAACCGAACAACAGAAAACTGTGTGATGCTGGTGCTCTACTTTTATTCTGAGAGTAATAATTAGATTTAACCGTTTTTAACCGCAAAGAACGCTAAGTTATTTTTACAGGTCAAACCTTTTAAAAAACAAAGTTCGCAAAGCTTTGTAAATAAAACTTCGCGAATCTTGCATAACATCTGTGCGCTCTTTTCGGTTAAACCATCTCTTTACATTAAAAAACTTTGCGAACCTTGTGTAACATCTTAGCGTTCTTTGCGGTTAAACTCCAAGCCAGAATCAAATCAAAAAGGCTACCTTCAAAAAAGAAGATAACCCTTTAAAAAACAAAAAACACAAATTTTTTAGTTCGCTGTCGGAAGCCATGAACGGCCGTCTAATGACCAGCTTGTATTGATGGGTACACCAAACCATTGCAATGAAGAATAGGCGATATCTACCATCTTTGGAACTGCTCCTGTTGCGGTACCACATTTTAAGGTAGCTGTACTGCTTGTCCATGTTGGAGTATTTGGAAAAGCAAGGTTTACCTGCTGAACGCTTGAATCGGTAAAACTGTTTCCTGATCCGTTATCTCCTTTCCAATATCCAATAAGATTGGAGTAATCCGGATGTGAAGCGGTAACTGAAGAACAGGTATAATTTAAAATCGAAGCTTCCGATAAGGCTTTGTTCCATACACGCACCTCAGCAATATTTCCGTTTACATTGGCACCATATGTGAGCGTTCCGTCCTGTCCTATTGCGAAAGGCAGTCCGGAAGTCAGACTTCCGAAACTGGCTCCAATAGCAGCCTGCCCCACAAAAGCACCGTCCTGATACGTTTTAACCAATTTGGCTGTACGGTCTACTACAAGTGTCAAGTGATGCCATTTCCCATCATTGATTGTCCCACCGGAAATATCCACACGACTTTGAGTGTCCCCAATATTTACCTTCCATGTTCCTCCGGTATTGGCACAGATAACAAAACCTCGGTTTTTACCACTCACCCAGTTTTTATTCGAAACCAGCGAAGGATCACTGCTATATCCTGATGTTTTTACTCGACATTCTACTGTAAAACTCGAAGTTCCGAAATTGTAAAGTGCATTGGATGTTGAAGCATAAATAGAATTGGAATTAAAATTGACAAATTTACCCGTTACCGTTGTAGTGGGATCAACCGGTTTTTCGATTTTAGTCGAAGTAAAGTTTTTATTGTTGAAAATAGTAAAGATGTTTCGTTCTTCGTAAGAACTTCCGCCATGAGATCCGCTAGAACCTGTAACAATCCCTCCGTGATCCGGCGCTACCACAACCAGCCAGTCTTCATTGGCATAATTAGGTCTGTTCTTTAAAGCCGTTAAGATTTCACCTATGTAACCGTCTGTGGTTTCGATTGAAGATTTGTATTGTGGCACATTAAGCGAAAATCCATAGCTGTGTCCTGCATGATCCACATCATCAAAATGCAAAAATAAAGCATCCGGGTTGTCATTTGTAAGTGCGGCAACCACTTCATTTTTAACGGCCAAATCGGTGGTGAGCGTTTTCTCTACATCAATGCCATCCACAATATAGGTATTGATGGGTGCCCAATGCACAATCGACATGGTTTTTAAAGCAGAATTATACGTTTCAAGTCTTTTCAAAAAACTAGGATACGAGGTAAAATTCGGACTCGAAAATGAATTATCGGTTACGCCATGTTTTAAATGGGTCACACCGGTAAGCATCGTCGACCAGCCGTTTCCACTCCACGTAGGTGCTTCGGTCAATGCATCTAAACTGTAAACCGCATTCGGTAATAAAGCATGAACATTAGGAGTATTGGCTCCCATTAGGGCATCTCCACGACAGCCGTCGATTCCTATAATAAGCAATTTTCTGGTACCACTGCTTAAAGCAGATTTGCCGGTTTTAGAGTTTGTTTTAGCATTTACTGCCTGTTCGTCTTTCACAAGCGCTGAATCGTTGGTACAGGAAGTGACTAAAAGCACACTTGCAAGAATTGTAATGTAACTTAATCTAAAAATCTTTTTCATTGGGTTGAATTGTTTTATGGTTACTATTTATTTACTTGTTTGAAACTTTTCCTGCAGGGATATTGTTTTTACTAATTGTTAATTGATAATTGATAATTGTTAATTGTTAATTGTTACTTCTTTCTTCTTGCTTCTAACTTCTTGTTTCTAACATTATTCACATCAAACACCTCACTTCATAACACTATAAAGCGATGCCAGCGAATTTAATATGTAATCGGGCTGGGCTGCTTCAAGCTGCTGTCTGGTTTGTGCGCCGGATAAAACGCCTATTGTTACACCGCATTTAGCATTTTTACCTTCTTCAATATCTATCGCAGAATCTCCCGCTTTTAGTACTTTTGAAGCGTCTGTAATTGCAAATAATTGCATGGCTTTGTATATCATATCCGGAAATGGACGTCCCAGCACTACATCATCGGCGGTGATTAAGGCATCGTATTGGTTTCCTTCCTTCCAGTTTAACTTTTCTAATAAGGTATTCGCAACGTGACTGCTGTAACCAGTGTTTAGTACCACTTTTACACCGTCCTTTTTTAAATTTTCAAAAACATTTTCAACGCCTTCAATAGGTAAAACGGAAGCTGAAAGATATTCATTGTCCAGTGTTTCTTTAAAATATTCGAATATTACATCTGATTTATTCTCGTCTGTGATGTTATTGTATTCTAAAATATCCCTGATCGCCTGATGTTTTTCTTTTCCTGCTCCTAATGACAATACCGATTCCAAAGAAACCTCGATCCCGAATTTGTTGATGGATTTATGCAATGTTTTGTAAACTATATTTTGCTCATTTATTGTTGTTCCTGCCATATCAAAAACAACCATTTCAATTTCATTAATTTTCATTTTGTGTATTTATTTTAAAAAATTTATAGTTTTTGGTTGGTGGTTAATGGTTGATGGTTTAAAATCTATTGTTTATTGCTCTAGAAAGCACTATAAATGTAGATTATAAACTATGATTAATAATTTCCCATATAACTCATAACTCAAAACTTACAATCCCTATGCATTAAAAATTGTATCAATATTATGTTTGGCAAATCCTGCACTTCCCGTCATGCCCTTTCCTCCTATTCCGGTTATGATGTGAATATTCTGGTCAACGGTGTATTCGAAAATATCTTTGGTCTTACATTGCGAGTACATTCCAAACCATCTGTTCTGGATTTCATAAGTAGGCAAATCGATTATCTTTTTGGCTTCTTCAATCATAAAATGATCGATGTCCATATTCAGATCAAATCCCAAAGAATCAATTTCTTTTGCGGGAGCATACTCATGAGAATCTCCTAAAATCACCGAACCGTCAAGGGCTTGCTTGAACAGGATATGAACGCCATACTTTTTCTCAAAACTATCCGGATTCTCTTTTGCTTTGATGGCCTGATACGATTTACATTCTTCAAACGATTCATATCTTCTGATGGTCAATCCCGTTAAAATAGAGCCGTCCAGTTTGTAATTATTCTGAGGTTTCGTCTGCAGCATCTGTAGTTTAGAAACAATCAGATCGCTGTTGTTGTAAATCTCAGGATATAATATTTTGAAATCACTTCCGTTACAAATAATAATTTTTGAAGCTTTGTATACTGCACCTGCCGCAGTTCTTGCTATTACTTCATCGTTTAGGTCCCGGGTTTCTACGACAGTAGTATTCATAAACAAATCAAGTCCAAGATTAGCTGTCATATACTGATGTAATTTATGAATCATTGTGGAAGGTTCAACGGTAACTTCCTGCGGAAAAAACAATCCTCCTTTACAATAGTCAGCACGTAAACCGTCATATTTATTCAGGCATTGCTCCTTAGTCAGCAAATTAGATTCGTAATCGTTCGAAATATTAATCTGATGGAGTTCTTCAATCAATTGTAATTCTTCTTCATTTGAAGCCAGATAAACAGTTCCGTTCTGACGGATACTAATGTCAAACTGCGATTGAATATCTTTATAAATCTTTAAACTTTCTTTTCCAAAATTCTGCCATTTTCGATCCATTCCGGACGGTACAACCTGTCCAAAATTTCTAACGGTCGCACCTTCCGGTTTACTATTTTTTTCCAGAATGGCAACCGACATTCCTTTTTTCAGGGCATGGTAGGCGTGAAATGTGCCCAGAACTCCCGACCCGACAATTATTAAATCATACTTCTCTTTCATGTTTGTGTTTTTATTTGTTTTACTGTTTATTTGTTTTTGGTTTGTTGTTTCAGGTTTCAGGTTTCAAGTTTCAAGTTTTAAGTTTCAGGTTTCAAGTTTCAGGTTTTCCACGGCGTCTCAAATCTTGCATCTTGCATCTCATAACTCACATCTCATAACTCATAGCCGCATGAATTTTAGCAGTCTTTCTAAACTTCCTTTTAAAATAGTTAAAGGACATGATGGTAGTGATGATCCCAACAAAAGAGAGCAGATAAATACAGGTGGTAAAAAAGCTTAACAGGGAAATATTCTTGTCACCAAAATTTTTAAAAAACAATACCAATACACTTCCTAAGTAACCAAAAGCATCGGCGATGTAAATTAAAAATCCGGTATTTCCATCTATCTTATAAGTGGCAATCATACGGTCAAAAAACAAACCGTTGAACGGAATGTAGCAAACGTACATTCCAAATCCGGAAATCATCATCCACAGAAGTGGCGACATTAAGTGCTTTTGAAACAATAAGGTTGTGATCCCTATAAGTACAGAACCCAGGAGCAATACCAAATGATAATTTTTGAAGGCTTTGTAGTTGTTTTTCATACTTCCTAAAAATCCTAAAATGACCAAAACAGATATCGCAATAGGAATCTCGGAATACATATAAATCGAAATACTCTCTTTGTATCCCAAAGAATCCCATAATTCTCTTGCAAAATTATCTCTGAATTCACGCATTGCCGTTAACATGGCATAAAAAATGATCAGTATGGTCAACGGAAAAGCAAATTGTCGGAATAATGATGCACGTTCTTTTTTATCTAAAGGTCTTCGTTTGGATTTCATGACCAGATCTTCGTCATCCGGATTTGGGATTTTTTCCAAAAACAATGAAAATACGATTAGCGGAACAATAAAAAGTAATCCCGAAACAAAAGGCATCCAAAACTCATTGCACCCCAAAATCTTCAGAACAAATACTCCGACAGATTTTGCCGCTCCTGAGGAAACGATAAAACTCGAGCATAAAATTACCCCCAGTAATTCAGTTGTCTTTCGGCCTTCAATATAAGAGAAAACGATTCCCCAAATCATTCCCAAAGGCAATCCGTTGATGAATAAAAATAGAATGTTATAAGGTGCCGGTACCAAAGCAAAGCCCAGCAAAGCCAGTTCTGAAATGGCTATAAAACTGATTAAATATAAAATTCTCCTGGCCGACTTTAATTCGGATATGATTTTGATTCCTAAAAATTTAGAAAAAGTATAGCCTAAAACCTGTGCTAAAATGAGTAGAATTTTATAATCTATTCCCCAAAAAGACAACTGATCGAAAGTAGCGACCGTAAAAGGTTTTCTGAAAGCATACATACAAAAATAAGTGCCGAATGCCGCTATGGACGTTTTGAGTATGAACCTGAAATTAGACGCTTTTTTAGACATTAGTTCTTAAGATTTAACGTGATGGGGTTGTGATCAATGTGAAATAAGTACGGTTGTTTTAGAAACCCGTTGATTGCAGCAGATTAAAAAAAAATAAACTGTAAAAATAAAATCTGCGCACATCCAACGGGTTAACTTATAGTTGTCTATAAATTATATTTTAAACCAAGGTTAAACTTCATTCCGTAATATTCTACCTGTTTTGGGCGGTTTGGTGTTTCTCCAAAATGGTACATCAAAGGCTCATTCAATACATTATTTACATCACTGAAAATGGTAAAATGATCTCCAATTTTATAGGAAGCAGAAAAATCAAGCGAGTTGTATTTACCGTAATAAATATCATTCATGTCTGTATTTTTAGCATTGGCATCAAAACTTGTGGCATAAGCTCCTTTATGGTTGAAGGCAGCTCTCACATTCAGTTTACCGCTCTCATAAAACAGTTGCAAGTTGTATAATTGTTTTGCCTGATAAGGTGTTGATACTTTTCTTCCGTTAGGATTGTTAGCATTTTTTCCTAAAGTCATTTCAGAGTCCATAAGAGTTGCATTGATCTGAGTTCCAAAATATTTCAGGAATCCCGGCAAGAAGCTGAATCTCTTGGTAATTCCAAATTCAACTCCGCCAATCCACGCATTTCCTCCGTTAGCAGGTGAACTGATTTCTATATCAGGAATGCCGTTAATGGTACCCTGATAAGTATCGTCAAAAATTGGATCTGTAATCGATTTGTAGAATACTCCGGCGTTAATGATTCCCACTTCGTCAAGGAAATACTCTCCTAACAAATCAAAGTTCCAGGAATAGGTAGGGTTCAAATTTGGATTTCCTCCTGCATACTCTCCGTCAATCGTGTTTAATGAACCTGCCGGTGAAATGTCTCCAAAATTAGGTCTTGCAAATGTTCTGGTTATTGCAAAACGTAGGTTCAAATTCTCAATCGGAGTGTATTTTACGTGCAACATTGGAAGCACTGACGTATATGTTTTAGTATTCTCAGCATCTACCACCACATTGTTTTCTACTGTTTTACCCGTTACCTGTGTTATGGTATTGGTTACACGCAGACCTCCCAAAACAGTCCATTTATCAGACAGATTATAGGTAGACATCGCATAAACAGAAGAGGTTGTCTCCCCTACATTAAAGTTTCTTCCTAATCCTTTTCCCAGTTCCGGAATCTGCGAATCAGCAGGATTTAAAACCAGATTTGCTTTTGAGGTATTGAATAATTTTGTCATTCCGTCCGGAGATAAAACCGGACCGAAACTATTTCCAATCAAAGTGCCTGTTTCTTTCCTTAAGTAATCTGTACCTCCCGGTTGAAGAATTAAATCAGAAGCATAGTTGGACAAATAAGGAGTTGGAGAACCCGTCCAGCTGTAGTATTCGTCTCTAAAAGTAGCGATACGATCTTTATCTGTTACTTTCGCTCCGAACTTCATTTTAAGATTCTCATTAAAATTATGCTCGTAGTTTACAGCCGCAATAATGTTGTCTCTTTCTACGATATTGATTTTGTAAAGTTCTAAAGTAGAGAACTTCATTTTTGTTGGATCTGTTTTGAAATTTGGATCGGAATAAAAATCAAATATTGATTTTGGATTGCTTGGATCCATAATTCCGCCATCAGCAGCCCAATACGCTCTTGGACCTCCTGCTCCACCACTGGCAAGCGGCACTGTTTTTAAATATTCGGGTTTAACCCCTACTCCGGTTTGATTGAACTGAATTAAAAAATAACTGTTGTCTTCTGCATTTGGAATGTTGCCATACTTAAACCTGTTTCGATAAGAAGCCAGACTCCAGTCTAATTTTCCGTTCGCTAACTGATGTTTTCCTCCTAAATCAAGACCTAAAAATTGTGTCATTAATTGGTTGTGAATATCTTGCTGTTCCACCGTTAACGCATTTGTTGTACCGTTGAATTTATCAAATCGGATACGGTGTTTGTAATGTGTTTCTTCATCTGTAAGTCCGCCATAAGTTACTTTCAGAAAAATTTTATCTCTCGATGAAGGATTAAACTCCATTGCACCATTTAAACCTGTGGTTTTTCTAACTCCGGTGTAATCTCTCAACTCCAATCTGTAAACGCCCTGATCACCTTGTCTTCTCGCCTCGTAATTATCGGTAGCCCAGTTTCTATCCCAATACGTACCATTGATAATGTATCCAAACTTTCCATTTTTACTTTTGTCCCCTATTGTAAGCGATCCACTATAAATCCCTTTATCAGATTTTTGATTGTATCCACTAAAAGCACTTGCTTTAATTGTTCTTTTCGTTGGAGCGGTTTGTGTAGTAAAATTGACACTTCCGCCAATCGCATCACCATCCATGTCGGGTGTAAGCGCTTTAGTAGCTTCAACATAGGCGATAAGATCTGAAGGGAAAAAATCAAATGCGGTAGCTCTCGAAGTCGTTTCTTCTTCTGCAGTTGGAATTCTGTTTCCGTTAATTGTAGTCGACGACCAAAATGGCGGTAATCCTCTCACCGATACGAAACGTCCTTCACCCTGATCACGCTCTATTGAAACTCCCGGCATACGCTGTACGGTTTCGGCAGCATTACGATCCGGTAGTTTTCCAATCCCGTCGGCAGCAATTACATTTACAATACTCATTGATTTTTTCTGCATGTTCAATGCTCTCGCTTCACTATTTCTTTGAGCCATTCCGCTCACGACAACTTCATTCAGTTCTTTGGAATTGCTTTGCAGTTGAATGATTCCTAACTTTAACTGTTGATTGTCTTTAATATCAATTTTTATATTCTTTACCTCATATCCTATATAGGAGATCTGTAATTCAAAGCTGCCCGATCCTACATCCTGAATTGTAAAATAACCACTAAAATCAGTTGTTGCTTTTTGATTATTAGACAGTACAATGGTTGCGCCCGGAAGTGGGGACTGCGCATCGGTAATCGTTCCGCTTATTGTTGCCTTTTGGGCGGTCATGTTTTGAGTAAAAAGTGCAACCGAAAAAATTAAAATTGCCTTGTAAATTGTTTTCATGGTTAATTTGTTTACAAATATTAAATTTATACAAGCAAATAAACAATGATTTTTATAAATAGTAAATAATCAAAAATTATCTAATTGTTAAAGAAAAGAAAATTGAGAGGTCCAATTTGTTAAGTATTTGTAAAAAAATAGTTTTATAATCCTTGAAATATTGACAGAATAGT
Source organism: Flavobacterium tructae (assembly GCF_002217475.1). Classification (GTDB taxonomy): domain Bacteria; phylum Bacteroidota; class Bacteroidia; order Flavobacteriales; family Flavobacteriaceae; genus Flavobacterium; species Flavobacterium tructae. The sequence goes on along the minus strand of NZ_MUHH01000004.1, from coordinate 5,767 downwards.
GCTTGATTTACATCTTTAAAGTGAGGAAATTCAAGGAAAGTAGCAGATAAAATACTGCACGGAGCATAAGTTAAGTATTGATTAAGCGTAACTTCCCTGGAAAGTTATTTTTTTTACTATTTGTAAAATATTAATCTTTTTTTTTACCAAAAAACAATAAAAAAAGTAATAAAATAAAACGGACAAGTAACAAAGACGCAAATGTTTTTCAGCTTATCGCAGATCAAGAACAGAAGCTGCGGAAAAAAGGGCTGAAAGCCTGAAAAGCAACAGCATAGTGCAAAGCACTATGTATTAGATCAAGATACAGAATTGCCCTGAAGGGGCAAAAGCAATTTTCATCCCCAACAAATTCAAAAAAAACGCTCGCATTCTTAAAGAATCTTATACAAAATATGTGGATGCCTTCCTTTTCGATCAGGCTTTTGCCCTTTCAGGGCGTAACCTATAATTGCCATTATCATTCATAGTGCTGCACATCATGTTAATGCTAAAACTCTTTCAGAGCAAATCTGACCAGATATCTTCCTGGTTAGATTATCTAAACTTTTTGTTTAATTACCAACTTTACAACTGATTCTTTTTTAGGTTTTTAATTTATAACTTGAGTTTATTAAAAACAAAAAAGACCGCAAAAGCGGTCTTAGGTGTGTAATATACCAATTAAATTATCTAAAAAACGATTCCGTTATTACAATCCGGAAAACGACAAAAGTTCATTGTTTTATAAAATCAAACCGAATGGCAGACGGTTTTATTGAATAACTCTAAAATGCTGCACTCTCAGCCAATACTGTATTAGAGTGATCTTCTACAATAGCGTGTGGTGCATATTTTCTAAATTCCAGTATTCCTTCATCGCGGGAATCTCTGTCTTTAAATATTTTACTTGTTCCGATAATCTTTCCGTTAAAAGCTTTAAGATTAAAATATCTTTCATCTTTTGAATTTGTTTTCCGGAAGAATTTTGTGTTGTCCTGTGAATTAACTTTTACTGATTCAATCCCTTTCATACACATGAATTTTCGGGTATAATCGCCACTGCTTAAAATAATTTCACCATTTTTATTTACAAATTCGAATTGAAATTCTCCATTGGCTTTTTTAATAACGATAAATTTTTCCATTCTAAAAATAATTATTTATGTAATCTGAAATTCTATTTATAATGCTGAACACAGCACCTTTAATCTTTAAAAAAGACTTTAAAAGTTGTCCCCTCTCCTACCTGACTTTCTACTGTAATGTTTCCATTCATAGATTCGATCTGATTTTTTGTAATGTATAAGCCCAAACCGTTTGCTTTTTCGTGTTTGTGAAATGTTTTATACATTCCGAAAATTAAATCTCCGTGTTTTTTAAGATCAATTCCCAAACCATTGTCTTTTATGGTGAATACTTTTCTTCCATTTTCTCTGAAAAAATTAAATTCAACGATCAGTGGTTTTTTAGGATCTGCATATTTTATAGCATTGCTACTTAGATTTTGCAATACACTTTCAAGATATGCCGGATTAAAATGAACCACTGCTTCAGGGGAAACGTTGTTGATTATCGTAACATTATTCTTGTTGTTATAGGCATTAACAATGTTGAGTACCCTGTTTAAATAACTGTTTAAATTCAGCGCCTCGATATTAATTTCGGCATTGTTTTGAACATTTACAATTTGCGACAGATCTTCAATTGTTTTACTAAGATCTCCGGAAACCGCACGCAGGTATTTTAATGTTTCAACTTTTTCATCAAAACCTTCTTCTGAATCGATCAAGTCCAAAAGAACTTTAAAATTACCTGCGTGCGAGTTTAGGTTATGAGAAACGATGTGCGAAAAATTCAACAATCTGTTGTTCTTTTCTTTATACACTTCCATTTCTCTTCTTAACTCAAGCTCTTTCTCTTTTTGAAAAGAAACATTGCTGTAAGTTCCTATTACTTTTAATGGTTTTCCTTCAAGATCACGCTCGGTCACCATTCCTTTACTGAGAATCCATTTGTAATTTTTATTTGAGGTTAACACACGTTGAAAATTTTCGTAGTAAGGAGTTCTGTTATCAAAATGATAGTTAAATGCCTTTTGACAATCCTCAACATCCTCCGGATGTATCATTTTCTTCCATCCCTCACAAGTATAAGAAATATCAGAAGCTTTTAATTCCAATATATTTAAGGCTTGCGGCGAATAATAAATTCGATCACTGGTTAGATCCCAATCCCAAATGCCTTCGTTTGAAGTCATCAGCATAAACCTAAAACGTTCTTCCGTTCTTCTGAGTTTTAACTCCTGCTCCTTTAATTCGGTAATATCAGTTATACGACCATAAAATTCCGTACTTCCATCTTTATTGACTATTCTTTTTGAAGTCACTTTAAACCAGCTTAATCCGTTGAAAGGTAATTCTGCCCTGAACACAACACTCCATTTTCTTCTTTTTTTAATAGCGTCGAATAAAGAGTTTTTCACTCTTTTTTTATCATCCTGATGAATTCGATCGTATATAGAAAGTACGGTATTAGTAAACATGGTATTGGATAAAACTTCAAACATTTCATAAGTAGCGTCATTTATAAATGGCATTTCATAATCGTTATCTGCCGAAATCGTAAATACGAAAAGAGCGTCATGAACCTCATCAAATGCTTTAGATTTAAAAACATTCACATTTGCCTTCTTCTTTGTATTATAAAAATCGAATTCCATAGTCTTACTTTTATACATTCCCTTTCTATTAACTGTAGTTTTCTTTAGCACTAAAATTTGCATTAGATTATAAAAGCACTATTTGTTGATCAGACGGCGATCTTCTAAAAAAATAAAAATTGACCTGATTTTTATAACCCAAAAAACAAAAACAAAAAAAGCCGTCCGTAACAACAAAAGAGTATCTTTTAATACAGGAAGCTAGATGCTGAAAAAAAATAATCCATTCTGCTACAAATCCATCTTATTTATAAAGTTCCAGCAACTGCGTCTTCCTGACAAAACAAAAATACATGCAATAAAATCAATACGTTATAGAACATGGAACGCCTTGTTGTAGAATTATTTCTACAGAAAAAACATCACAAAAAAAATATGAATCACAAAAAAAACAGGCACTTAAAAAGTCCTGTTTTTTAAAATAGGTTTGAAGTACGTTGTTTATCAATCCGCATACAACTGAAAAACTTTAATCAAATCGGCCAGATTATCAATTTCCAGCTTTTCAAAAATCCTGTTTTTATAGGTGCTTACTGTTGTTTTTTTAATGTTCAGATGTTCAATTATTTCGAGATTGCCGTAGCCTTTAATTAAAAGCTGTGCCACTTCGATTTCTCTGTTGGACAATACATCTAATGGGTTTGTTGGTTTTTTTGAAATATAAGAGTCCAGAATCCTGTCTTTAAGATTCTGCGTAATATACTTTCCGGACAAAATCATCGAACTGATTGCGTTTTTCATTTCTTCCTCCGAAGTTTCTTTGTTCAGGTATCCGGATGCTCCGGCATTCAGATAACGCATTGCATAGATATTCTCATCATAAGCGGAGAAGATCAGTATTTTCACTTCGGGCTGGATGGATTTAATCTCTGTTATGATGCTGATACTGTTTCCATCAGGAAAATTCACATCTAAAATTAATAAATCTATACTCTGTTCTTTTAAAATAGTAAGGGTATCCTTAAAATTTCCGGCTTTATGAATTAAAGCATTCGAAAATAACTCTTTTATCATCAAAGAAACGCCTTGTCGAACCACACTATGGTCATCAGCTACTAAAAAGCTATAGTTATTGGATGGGGATTTCATTTTCATTTACCTAATTTAGGGTTGTTTCAGCGCTTTTCTCTAACTAATTGCCTTTTTACTGTCAATATACAAAAAGTATATTAATTTGGTCTTATTTTAAACTAAACTTATGAAGAGGTTGAAAATAATCGTTGTCCCTTTGCCTTCTTCGCTTTGAACATCTATTTTCCCATCAAACAATTCTACTATTTCTTTACACAAATTGAGCCCCAAACCTACGCCAAGATCATTTACTTTTCCTGAAACGGTACCCTGATAATAAAGTTCGAATATGTTTTTCAGGTCATTCTTGGCAATTCCTATTCCACTGTCTTCAATTTCTATTTTTAAATTTACTTGCTTATCGGAGGTCTTCTCAAGATCCATCGCAATTTTTATCAATCCATTTTCGGTAAACTTATTCGCATTACCAATAATGTTATAAAAAAGCTGATGAATTTTTGCTGCATCGGAATTCACTTCAAGATTTGAAATCAGATTAGAATTCACTTCAATCTTGTTTCCTTTACTTTCAACCAATGAAGCCATCGAATTAACAATCTGATGAATTTCTTCCTTAAGCAGGAATTTCTTATTGTTTAATTTGGGCTCATAATTTCCATCTTTCGAATACTCCAGAATCTGATTGGCCAAAAGAAGCAATGAGTTTGTAGTAAACTGAATTGATTTAAAAGTATCTTTTATTTCAGCATCCTTTATAGATGCACTTATCATTTTACTATAAATTGAAATGATGCTTAAAGGAGATCTGATTTCATGACTGATCATTCCCATAATTCTGTTCTTAAAACTTAGGTTTTCTCGGATCTGCATCTGAGCGATAGTCAGTCTTTTTTCATATTGAAAAGCCAGTCTTGTGAAGCCAAAAAGTACAAGCGAAACGATAAACATCATTAAGATCAAAATCGCAATGGTATAACTTCTCGCAATTTTATTTGAATCGTATTGCTTTTGCAATTGCTTTTGAGTATTATCCTGAAGCAATTTCAACGAATTGTTGTAATTCGGCATAATCTCTGCCTCTAAGTTCAGTAATTCGTTATTAAACTCTTTTAGTTTAGCATCCTGATCTTTTAAATTGGCAAATGATCTCTTTAGATTCTTAAACTGTTCTTCGTAAAATTTATTAGTCGTATTAAACAGGTTAGCAAATTGTTCTTCAATGCTTCCGGTTACTACTTTATTATCATATTTCATTGTAACCGTAATCTTCAACTGCTCTTTCTGCACATCCACTTTTCCGGCCAAAGCAGCTCCCAATCTTGAAAACAAACCTTTTTTAGACACACTATCTACTTTTATATATGAGTCAGTTTTGATACTGTCTAAAATCTTCTTATACGCAAATTTGTTCAGTTTAAAAGGTTTAGACAAAGTAGTCTTGTCCGGATTGATTTGTGACTCGATAATAGAATCGATACTTAATTTTATCGATTCGACAGAACTCTCAGACTGATTCTTTTCTTTAAGAATCCTCATGAACTCCTTATTGTCTTTTGTAATCAAGGTTAAGCTGTCAATCAATCGGCTGATCTCATTTAAGGAAGCGGTGTACTTATTTAGTGATTCTTTGTCTTTATAATAGGTATAATTGTTAAAACTTTTTTGAGAACTGACAAATGAATTATTAATACCGCTGGTAAAATTCGTTATTCTGTTCAATGAATCCATCGAGTTTAAAGTCTTCGACATTTCTGATTCATTAGACGATTCGTTGTACCAAATAACTATTGCAATTATTTGTAAAAGAATAACACAGGCTATTAAAGTGTAGTGAGTTATCTTTCTGTGTTTGAACTTTAGTTTAAAAAAACTAAAAGTACTATTTAAGGAATGTTTTCTAATCAAAATTTATATTTTAAAATGATAAATAAAATAATGAGTCAAAGAATCAAATCAATAACTCATGCCACTTTTTTAATTAGGTATCGAAAGAACATCCTGAATGATGTACTACATTTTGAATAAATATTGTTC
>NZ_MUHH01000039.1 GCF_002217475.1 Flavobacterium tructae | reverse complement strand
GAATAATGTCTGAGTTTGTTTTTGAGAGAATCTGAGACTGCGAATGACTCTTAAAACCAGTTAAAAGACAAACAAATAGCGCAAGAATAGTCCTTATTCTTGAAATGCGTAAATTTAAAGTAGATGGGGCCACCGAAATTTTTTATATAAATTATTCAGGTAATATAGTAAATTTAGATTGTTTTTACCAAAATTTTAATACATTATATACTACTATTATGACAAATTATTCCTGTAGCTATATTAATTTTATGTAGTTAGTAAATGAAAAACTAAATATTCCTTGTCAGTAGCGATTTTAAAAATCAAAATTTAAAGTGAATAAATCAGGGCAGATTGATACATTTATTACACATGAAAGTATTTATAACAAGTTAATACTAAATCACTTAATTGAATATTTTATATAACATTTCTTTTAATAAATCGGATTGTGGTAATGCATTGGCTCCTACTCCTTTGCTTTTAATGTCAACATCACGCAGTGCGCCTACAATCTGGCTCACTTTTCGCATCGGATAGTTTTTTATTGCTAAATCATACTCCTTTAAAAAATAGGGATTGACCCCAATGGCTGCTGCAACATTTTTAGGATTTTTATCTTTAAGTCCATGGTATTTTAAAAGTTGAACAAAGAAACCGAATACTAATCCCGTCGTCATTACTAGCGGATATTCTTTAGGATTGTGGGCGAAATTCTCCGCAATCTTATAGGCCTTCAACTGATTTCGTTCGCCTATCGCTTTTCGCAATTCAAAAACATTATAATCTTTGCTGAAACCGATATTTTCTTCGATGTGCTGGGGGGTAATAACGGTTCCCTGTGGCAGAATGATTTGTAATTTTTCTAATTCATTATTAATCTTACTCAAATCGGTACCCAAAAACTCAACCAGCATTGCATTGGCTTTTGGGTCAATTGTATATTTCTTTCCGGCAAGCACACGTTTTATCCAGTCACCAACCTGATTTTCGTATAATTTCTTACTTTCATATACAATTCCTTTCTGAGCCAGTAATTTGGTTACTTTTTTTCGTTTGTCCAGCGTTTTGTATTTGTAACAAAAAACCAACACGGTTGTTTCCATCGGATTACCCACATAAGATTCTATTTTATCAATTGTTCTCGATAAATCCTGTGCTTCTTTTACGATAACAACCTGACGATCAGCCATCATAGGATAGCGCTTGGCCGTTGCTACAATATCTTCAACCGATACATCTCTTCCGTATAAAACAGTCTGATTGAATCCTTTTTCTTCCTCAGCGAGCACATTCTGTTCAATATACTCCGATAATTTATCAATATAATACGGCTCTTCGCCCATTAAAAAATAGATCGGTTTTATATTTCCGGCTTTTATGTCATTAACAATTTTTACAACTTCGTCCATTAAAAATTTTGTTTCAAGTTTAAAGTTTCAGGTTAACGTTTCAATAACCTGAAACTTTAACCTGAAACCTGAAACTATTTTATATTTTTGCTTTATGCTTAAACTTAATTTCCCAACCTATACTTTCCGATTCAAAAATAGCAAAAATAAAGTGTCTATTTTTGATGAAATCAGGAAAAAATTTATCATTCTTACTCCGGAAGAATGGGTTCGCCAACATGTAGTTCAGTTTTTAATGATTGAGAAAAAATACCCTAAATCACTTATAAATGTTGAAAAAGTTCTTACTGTCAATGGTTTAAGAAAGAGGTATGATGTGGTAGTCTTCAATTCTGATGGCTCTATACATATATTGGTAGAATGCAAAGCGCCCGAAGTTAAAATCTCTCAGGCAACTTTTGATCAGATTGCCCGTTATAACATGACAATGCAGGCACGGTTTTTGAATGTCACAAACGGACTGAATCATTTTTACTGTCAGATGGATTTTGAGAATGAAAAATATCAGTTTTTAAGAAGCTTACCCGATTATAAAGAATAGAATAATATTAAAATAAATAAAAATTACTTTTGGATAAAATAGCTGTTGTAATTTTAAACTGGAATGGCGTAAAATTGTTAGAACAATTTTTACCTTCTGTTATCCGATTTTCTGAGGGTGCTCAAATTTATGTTGCTGACAATGCTTCAACGGATCATTCTATAGACTTTGTTAAAAATAATTTCCCTTCCATAAAAATAGTTCAAAACAATGGCAATCATGGCTTTGCTAAAGGTTACAATGATGCTTTGCAACATATTGATGCTGAGATTTATGCTTTAGTAAATTCAGATATTGAAGTTACTGAGAACTGGCTCGCTCCTATTCTTGAAACTTTTGAAAATGAAAAACTAACCGCAATCATTCAGCCAAAAATTCTGGACTATAAAAATAAGGAATACTTTGAATATGCAGGTGCGGCCGGTGGTTTCATTGATAAGTATGGATTCCCATTTTGTCGTGGTCGCATTTTTGATACGATAGAGAAAGATAATGGGCAGTATGATGATAATTGCGAATTGTTTTGGGCTTCCGGAGCTTGTTTCTTCATCAGAAGTGAAGTTTATCATGAACTCGGAGGTTTTGACGAGACCTTTTTTGCTCATCAAGAAGAAATCGATTTGTGCTGGCGTGCTGCAAATGAAGGACACGTGATTAAGTACGTATTCGGTTCCACAGTTTATCATGTTGGAGGTGCAACTTTACAGCAAGGAAATCCAAGAAAAACTTTCTTGAATTTTAGAAATTCATTATTAATGCTTGTTAAGAATTTACCTAAAAAGAGACTATTCTTCGTGATTTTCTTCCGAATGGTTTTGGACGGAATAGCGGGTATTCGTTTCCTTACTCAGAGAAAGTTTGGCCATACTTATGCTATACTGAAAGCTCATTTCTCTTTTTATTGCATATCTTTAAAGTACCTTAAAAAGCGTAAAGATTTCCAGATACAGGAATACTATATGGTTAAAAGTATCGTTTACTTGTATTACCTGAAGAAATTACAGGTATTTAAAGAAATCTTTAACATTAATCAAAATATTAAGAACTAAATTTGTAATCAACGTTTAATTAAATATAATACCTATGAGAAAAATAGTTATCGCACTATCAGTACTAATGGCCTTAACTTCGTGTGTATCGAAGAAGCAATATGCTGCTTTAGAAGCTAAGAACAAAGAGATACAAGATTTATTAAACTCTTGCACAGTTAAATTAAATACTTGTTTGGAAGAAAAAGCAGGATTAGCAGCAACTGCTGAAAGCTATAAACAACACAATCAGGATTTAATCAGTACTTCTAAAGACTTAACTGTTTTAACTACTAAAGGAGCTGAAAATCTTGAGAAATCTTTAGAAAGTTTAAAAGAAAAAGATTTAAAAATATCTAGACTTCAGGATGCATTAACTAAGAAAGACAGTGTAACTTTAGCTTTAGTTACAAGCTTAAAAGGAGCTGTTGGAATCAATGATCCGGATATCGAAATCAACGTAGAAAAAGGAGTTGTGTTTATTTCTATCGCTGATAAATTATTATTCAAAAGTGGAAGTTATGACGTAAGCGACAAAGCAAAATCTGTTTTGGCTAAAGTTGCAAAAGTAGTAAACGACAAACCTGATTTTGAGTGTATGGTTGAAGGTCACACAGATGACGTTCCTTACAAAAGCAATGGAATTATCTTAGACAACTGGGATTTAAGTGTTAAACGTTCTACTTCAATCGTTCGTGTATTAAGCAATGAACTTGGTGTAAACCCTGCTAAATTAATCGCTGCCGGTAGAAGTTCTTATGTACCATTAGTTGCTAATGATAGTGCTGAGAATAAAGCCCGTAACAGAAGAACTCGTATTGTGGTTATGCCAAAAATCGATCAATTCTACGATATGATTGAAAAAGAAATGAAGAAACAAGCGAAATAATCTCGTTTTTACATACTTTATTAAACAGAAAAAGCAGGTCAATTGACCTGCTTTTATGTATCCTTAATTTTTTAATAACCAATTAAATATAAATCAAGAATAGCATTATCTTTAAATTAACTAACTAAATTTTAACAAACCTAAAGTTAATTAATTATTTTAGATAATTATATCATTTAAGTTTTTTTTTACAAATAGCCTTTCGAGGGCTTTTTTTGTTTCAAAAAGATCCTGGTTTAGACGCATTTCACTTGATAGAAAATCCTTTCAAGTAAAACTGTAACAAGTAAAAAATCTTTTTTATTTAGTATAAAGAGGAGTACTTTTTTCTTTCTACAAAATATCAAGATCACCTTTTCCTTCTCTCACCACTACCGGTTCATGTTCTGATAAATCAATAATTGTAGAACCTACGTTATCACCGTATCCGCCATCAATAACCAAATCGACCAAATTTTGCCATTTTTCAAAGATCAGTTCAGGATCTGTGGTGTACTCAATTACGTCATCTTCGTCACGAATTGAGGTTGAGACCACCGGATTTCCAAGTTGGCGAACAATTTCAAGAATAATGTTATTGTCTGGTACACGAATACCTACCGTTGTTTTCTTTTTAAACTCTTTAGGAAGATTATTGTTTCCAGGTAGAATAAAAGTATAAGGTCCCGGTAATGCTCTTTTAAGAATTTTAAACGTTGATGTATCAATCTGACGCACATAGTCCGATAAATTACTTAAATCGTGACAAATGAACGAGAAATTTGCTTTCTCTAATTTGACGCCTTTTATTTTTGCAATTTTTTCTAAAGCACGCGAATTGGTAATATCACAACCTAAACCGTAAACCGTATCAGTTGGATAAATCACCAAACCACCGCTCTGAAGTACTTTTACCACTTTGGCTATTGCAGCTTCACTGGGTTTGTCCGAATATATTTTTATGAACTCAGCCATTTTTTTTGAATAAAGAAGTTTAGATTATAGAACAAAGACTGATCTTTAGTTCTTTTTAAGTTTTTAAAACAAAACAACAACATTACAATTATAGTAAATTTAAAGGATCTTTATCCTTTTGAAAAGTAACGTAAAATTGTTAGGGTTGAAAATCGAATCCAGTTGTAAAAAATTAAATTTCTTTAAAAATCTATTTTCTATCATCTTTTCTCTATACTCTTTTACCCCACAACATCTAATTTAGCAAATCTTAACAACAATTTCTTGATTCCGCCTACTTCAAATTTTATTTCAGCTTTTTTATCAGCACCAATACCTTCCATGTTGACGATTTCACCTTTCCCAAAACGTTCGTGCATCACAATATTTCCAATGGTGAGCTTATTATCAAACAAATTGGCAGCTCCATTGTTTGGACTGGTACCAGTAACGGGTTTTAATTTTCGAATATTCAAATCCGATTTTGGCTCGTTGGCTGTAACATGTTTAGGGGGTGTACTTCCTACAGGTTTCACCAATCGCAGTTTCGACTTATCGATATCTCCAAAAATATCTCCATCAATTGGAGATTTGTAGCGATAGTTGGTTTCGGCTGGTGTTAAATATTCCAGGTACTGCCCGTCAATTTCTTCAATAAAACGAGATGGTTCACTGTCGGTCAGTTTTCCCCAACGGTAACGTGACTGCGCATAGGTCAAATAAGCCTGATGTTCAGCACGAGTAAGCGCTACATAAAACAAACGACGTTCTTCTTCCAATTCACTTCGCGTACTCATACTCATCGCACTTGGGAACAAATCTTCCTCCATTCCTACTACAAAAACGTGGGGAAATTCAAGTCCTTTAGCAAGGTGAATCGTCATTAACGCCACACGATCTTCATCAGAAGTATCTTTATCTAAATCTGTAGCCAGTGCCACATCTTCCATAAACTCAGACAAAGCTCCTCTTGCACCATCAACCTCTTTTTGTCCTTCAGTAAAATCTTTTAAACCATTTAAAAGCTCTTCAATATTTTGAATTTTAGCCATTCCTTCCGGTGTGGCATCTTTTTTTAATTCCTGAACAAGTCCTGTTTTCTTAGCGACATGATCTGTAACATAAAAGGCATCCTGATTTTGATCAATAACCTGAAAACTCTGGATCATCGTAACAAAATCTCTAATTTTGTTCTTTGTTCCGGCATTTAATTTTAGATCGATTTTATCAATATTAACCATTACTTCCCATATCGAACGTTTGTAATGATTTGCCGCAATCGTAAGTTTTTCAACAGTTGTATCTCCAATTCCGCGTGCCGGATAATTGATTACACGAATCAATGCCTCTTCATCTTTCGGATTGATTACCAAACGAAGGTAGCACAAAACATCTTTAATTTCTTTGCGCTGATAAAAGGATAAACCGCCGTAAATTCGATACGGAATATCTCGTTTACGAAGTGCATCCTCCATTGCACGTGACTGTGCATTGGTACGGTACAAGATTGCAAACGAACCATTATGCAGTTGGTTTTGCATCTTTTGTTCAAAAATCGTACTGGCCACAAATCGTCCCTCTTCAGCATCTGTTAAACTTCTGTGGACTTTAATTTTTCCGCCAAAATCATTTGCTGTCCAAACTACTTTATCAAGTTTGGTTTTATTGTGTTCCATCACCGTATTTGCTGCTTCCACTATATTTCGGGTAGAACGGTAGTTTTGCTCTAAACGAAACATGATTACGCCTTCGTAATCTTTCTGGAAGTTCAGAATATTATTGATATTCGCTCCACGGAAAGCATAAATACTCTGAGCATCGTCTCCAACCACACAAATATTCTGAAATTTATCAGATAACGCTCTTACGATCAAGTATTGAGAGTGGTTCGTATCCTGGTACTCATCCACCAGAATATAACGAAAACGGTTTTGATATTTTGCTAAAACTTCAGGAAATCTGGTCAATAACTCATTTGTTTTCAATAACAAATCATCAAAATCCATAGCGCCGGCCTTAAAACAGCGCTCAACGTATTGCTGATAAATTTCTCCTAAACGCGGTCTTTTTGCCATGGCATCGGCTTCAACCAATTCAGGATTATTGAAATAGGCTTTAACTGTAATCAGACTGTTTTTGTAATTTGATATACGACCTAAAATCTGTTTTGGTTTATAAATATCCCTATCCAGCTGCATTTCTTTGATAATAGAAGAAATCAGTCGGGCAGAATCCTGAGAGTCGTAAATCGTAAAATTAGAAGGATAACCCAGGTGATCTGATTCTGCGCGAAGAATACGTGCGAAAATCGAGTGAAAAGTTCCCATCCAGAGGTTTTTTGCTTCAGAAGCTCCCACAATATCAGAGATTCTGTGCTTCATCTCACGGGCTGCTTTATTCGTAAAAGTAAGCGACAAGATATTGAAAGCATCAATACCCTGAGCCATTAAATAAGCAATTCTAATTGTTAAAACACGGGTTTTTCCCGAACCTGCACCAGCAATAATAATCATTGGCCCGTCTTTTTTCAAAACAGGCTGTCGTTGCGCTTCATTGAGCTGGTCAATGTACTTTTGCATGAAATTTTTCTCCATAGTGATGCAAAATTAAGAATTATAGCTTTAATAAGCTACTAAGAATCTAAGGTTCTGAGGTACTAAGTTTTTTGTTTTTCTAATAATATAGATTATCAGGCACTAACCTATTTAGTGAGCATGTTTATCTAAACTTTCAAGAGAATTAGTTATTATAATGTATGAAATTTATTAATAGTTATTTATTAGAAACGAAAACCAACGAAAAACTTAGACCCTCAGAATCTTAGCAACTCAGCACCTATTTATAGAAGACATCGTAAGAAAATCGGATTAACGTACCAATTACTACCACTAAAAAGAAAACGCGAATAAAACCATTTCCTTTATTAATGGCGAGTTTTGCACCAAGCCACCCGCCGAGTCCGTTGCTTATCGCCATAGGAATTGCGATTGTCCAGATTATTTTTCCTTTTATCATAAAGAGACAGATCGAACCGAAGTTGGTAGCGAGATTTACCATTTTGGCATTTGCAGACGCGTGAAGAAAATCAAATCCTAAAAGCGCTATAAAAGAAACCACAAAAAAACTTCCGGTTCCGGGACCGATAAAGCCATCATAAAAACCAACAATTATACTGATAACAACGGCATATAATATTTGTATTCCGGCCGAATGATCTTTAGCTTCGTGTTGTCCGAAATTCTTCTTGGCATAAGTATAAATCAGTAAAAGTGATAACACAACCAATAAAAGAGGTTTCATAAAATCATTACTGACGTAAGTTAGCAGCGTAGAACCCAGAAATGCAGAGGGAACAGCTAAACACATCATAATTATTAAAAGTCTCCATTGAATTACAACTTTTTTGAGGTATTGAAAGGCTGCAAAAGAAGTTCCGGTAAAAGCGGGTAACTTCAGAGTACCTATAACGGTAGAAACCGGTAAATTTGGCAATAGAATCAAACCCATTGGTGTTTGAATTAATCCGCCTCCACCTACTATAGCATCAATAAATCCTGCCGCAAAAGCAGCTAAACAAAGTAAAATTATAATGTAGGTGTCCATTCAGGCTGTATTTGAAGTAGTTTTAAAATCTCATCACAAAAGTATGCTTCCAGTTTGTTTATTACAATAATTTTAAAGTGGATTTCTCCTCGAAAAGTATATTTTTGCTAAAAATTTAAACCCAATGGATTTTACAAGAATTATAGAATTAGCCAGTTACACTTTACCTGCTGTCGTTACCGGATTTGTTGCCTACAGTTTTTTTGAACTGCACATTAAGAATTTCGATAAAAAGCGTAATTTTTTACTAAACAAAGAAGCACATAAAGAATCTTTGCCTATACGCTTACAAGCTTACGAGCGTATGACTTTATACTTAGAGCGTATCAATCTGACCAAATTACTGATCCGAATCGCTCCTATCTCAAATGAAAAACACGATTACGAGAATTTTGTGATCGATCAGATCGAACAAGAGTTTGAGCACAATTTAACCCAACAAATTTATATGTCGGATGAATGCTGGACCATTATTACCACAGCAAAAAATTCAACCATACAAATCATCCGTAAGACTGCTATGAGCGATCGTGTAGACAGTGCTGATAAATTGCGTGAAGTAATTTTAAATGATTTATTAGAGAAACAATCCCCAAGCAATGCAGCTTTGGCGTATATCAAGAATGAAGTAGCGGAACTTTTCTAGATTCTTAGATTGCTGGATCTTTAGAGTATTAGATTTTGAAGTTAAACCTTATGATGAGTTTTTTTGTCTTTCGAATAATCCAATAATCTAAAGATCCAATAATCTAAGTTAGTCTAACAAACTAAGAAGTCTAAGAAAGACTATCTGTTATCACTCATAACTTCAGATTTATTCTGGGCATATTCATAGCCTTGTTCCCACCACTCTTTCATGACTTCCTGATTGAAGATAAGGGCATTATCGGTTAGTTTTGTTGGGGTGTAATAGAGATTAAGTTTTACATTTTTATTGTTTGCCAGAAGCTTCCCAATAGTAATATCATGCTTTTCGACCTGATCTAAAGCAATTCGGAACAAATCGATCATTAAAGAAAATGGATTCTTACCGATAACTGTTTTATCCATATTTACCTCAGTTTCCAGAATAATAACGTCAATTTCTGTTGCCCCGCGATTAATGGCTTCACGGATTGGAACTAAGCTTGCAAAACCTCCATCCCCGTATTCGTAGTTGTTTTTCTCAACAAGACTCATAAAAGGGACATAATTACTGGAAATCCAGGACCATTCACAGAATTCTTCATAAGTACAATCTTTCACTGATTTGTATTCTGCCTCATTCTTGGTAAAATTAGTTACTGTTATAACAATGTCACTGTCCAGTTTTTTTAGTTTATTGAAATCTGATATAGAAAAATTGTTCTTTATGTACCTCTTTAAACCTTTACTTTCACCGAAAGTACGTTTTCCCTTGAAAAACTGACGTAATACGTTAAAATGATTTATGGTTACAATGTCTACTCCGTCCTTATTTTTCACAACAAATGGACAAATATTAAAAATACTGGCCATGGTAACATTGGTATAAACAGAGTGAATTTTCTTAATGTGCCCTAAGGCCAAATGAGGTATTAGCAAACTACCGGTCGAAGTACCAATAAACAAATCATACTCATGATTCTTCTCTTCGATCAGGTATTGTGCGACACCGCCGGCAAATGCTCCTTTACTTCCCCCACCAGAAATAACCAATGCTCTCATATTTTTTTAAGTTGTGCGTTTTAAGTTAGGAGTTAAATATTCAATTGTACTTTTTTACAATTACTCCACTCTGTTTTTATTACTACTAAAAATTGCTATTTTTTTACTTCCTCTGCCAACAAACGTTTTAGTTGAAATTGTTCGTCGGGGTTTAAATTAGTCAAAATTCTTTCAAACGAAGCACGCAAATCTGTATTTTTTAGCAAAAGTCGGATTGTATCTCTCCCAAACTTTGAAAATTGCCACATGTGATGAGTTGTAGCGGAAACTAAGTTCGTTAAAACAGCATCATTGATGATCTTAAAAGCAATCAGTTTTTCTAAAGCATTTTGTCTGGTTGTAGCTTCATATTTTGCAGAAGAAAAAGCTATTAACTCTGAAATTAAGACTTCTGAATCATTTGCGTAATTAGGTGTTGAAAGTGCTAATGAAAGCCACAGTGTTCTTAAATTGTAGTCGTTGAAACCAACCCAATTTTTTGATTTATCCAAATATCGGGTACGCTGTTCGGGAAAGTTTCTCCATAACCAATACAAAGCAACTTCTTGTGTTTGATATGATTTGTCGTCAAGCAAGCTTTCATATTCCACCCTAAAGTCTTCGGGGATTTTAGTCAAAGAAGCGGCAACTTCCTGCCGAACCTGAAGGTCATTAGTTTTCAGAGCTTGCAATAATAATGCTTTCTTTGATTCGTACTTTTCATTTTCTAATTGATTAACAATAGCTTCTTTTACAGAAGAGTAAATATCTGAATCTAAAGTTTTACTTAAAAATGATTCTTTCTCTGCTAAAGCTGTTTTTTTTAATTTATCAACTTCTAATCGAACCTGAATCGATTTGTTTTTACTCAATAAAGTATTGGCCGTTGCTGTATCAAAAACAATTGATTCCAACCAGGTTTTCTGAAATTTATCCAAATCAAAGTCAGAGACCTTTTTTATTTCATCAAAGAAATTTTGTGTATTTACCGTTTGATAAGCGTATTTTTTAAGATAACTCTTTATTGCTTTTTTGAATGCTTTATCGCCAATAGATTCATGTAGTACAAATAATGCCCAGGCTCCTTTTTCATAAAAAGTCAAAGAGCTTGCTTTTGCATTTAAAACCGGAATAGAATCGGTTCTGGAGGCAAATTTTATCTGTTGTGCGGTATCGTATAATTTGGAGTAGAAAAAATCATCGCCATAAATTTCTCTTTCGGCCAGAGCTGCAAAATAAGTAGCAAAACCTTCCTGAAGCCAATGATGTGTACTGCTTTCGGCTGTAATAAGGTCACCAAACCAATGATGTGCTAATTCATGTGCGTCTACATTGGTGTAATTTCGATCTTCAAAACCGATAGAATCCACGACATAACGGGTAGCAAAAAGCGTTGAAGTAGTGTTTTCCATACCGGCATATAAAAAATCACGTACCGGAATTTCGCGATAGATTTCCCATGGATATTTAACTCCTATTTCTTTCTCCAAAAAATCAAAAATACGTTTGGAGTAACGGTAAGTTGGTTCAAAACGATCTGCATCTTTGTTTTCCAGATAATACTCTAACGGGATTCTGGATTTTGCCTTTAGCTCTCTTTTATCATACTTTCCTATGGCAAGCATCAGAAGATAAGAACTCATTGGTTTATCCATTTTATACTGCCAGTGTGTTTGATTGGTGTTTATTTTTTTACTTTCTAAAATACCATTCGAAATGACCTGATAAGTACTATCGTATGTTACTCCTAAACTAAATACGACCTTTTCGTTTACATCATCAAAACTTGGAAACCAATTGCTGGTATACCTTCCCTGCCCTTGTGTCCAGATTTGTACTTCTGAGTTGTCCATATTCACAAAATACAGGGCCTGTTTTGGTTTGGCGCTGTATTGAAAAGTAAGATGATTTTCTCCCTTTTGGAAATTACCGACAATCTTCAGTTCTTTATCTGTACTTATAAAAACAGCTTCTCTGTTATCTATCTGAACATTAGAAAATGCCATATTTTTTGCATCAATCCTGATCGTATCAATTGGTTTCAGAATCTCAAATTGATAATCGACTGTACCTGAAATTGTTTTTTCGACAGAATTTACAGTCAATTGTCCGGAGACGGTTTTAAAATCAACAAATTGTGTTTGCTGCGCAAAAGTAAAAGCGGTAAAAAATAAGAGAGTATATTTCATTGGAACCAAAATTGAGGGCGAAATTCCAAAGTTACAAAGGTTTGACAAACAAATCGAATGAAAGTTGTAAGTTTACCATACAAAATTACAACAGCATGCCAATACCTAAAAAAGCTCTATTTAACTGGAGCAGCGGAAAAGATTCTGCTCTTGCTCTCTATAAAATTTTACAAAATCCTGATTTTAAAATTGAATGTTTACTGACAAGTGTTAATCAACAATACCAGCGAATTTCAATGCATGGTGTTCGTGTAGAACTGTTGGAAGCACAAGCAAAAAGTCTGGGTTTGCCTTTGAAAATCATGCAAATCCCGGAAATGCCTACGATGGAGATTTACGAAGGTGTAATGAATGAAACCTTAGCTGAATTAAAAAATCAGGGAATTACACATTCCATTTTTGGGGATATTTTTCTGGAAGATTTACGAAAGTATCGTGAGGCTCAATTGGTTAAAATAGGTTTTGAAGGTGTATTTCCTCTTTGGAAAATTCCGACTCAGGATTTAATACAAGAATTCATTGCCCTTGGATTTAAAACGATTGTGGTATGTGTAAACGAACGGTTTTTAGATAAAAGTTTTGTGGGAAGAATTATCGATCAGGATTTCATTAACGACTTACCTGAAAACGTAGATGTTTGCGGTGAAAATGGTGAATTTCATACTTTTACTTTTGATGGGCCAATTTTCTCAGAGCCTGTTTCTTTTGAAATTGGAGAAATCGTTTACCGCAAGTATGAAAAACCTAAAACTCAGGAAACCTCAAACACTGCTTGTGACACCAATTCCAGCGATGCTTTTGATTATGGATTTTGGTATTGTGATTTGATTTAAAACGAGAATATGTTCACGAAAGAAAATTCAGAAATAAAGAAAATTTTATCTTTTCTTACTGAAATTGGAATAGATGTAATTGAAAAGGAATTAAATGATACTTTTCTGCCGGGTTTAGATTTAGGTCCGAACTGTGTTATTATTGATTATGATAAATTATTATATCCGGGTGATATTTTGCACGAAGCGGGGCATCTTGCTGTAACCAGTCCTTCCGACAGAAAACTCGTCGGAACCGAAAAAATAACCTCCAACTGGCCCACTGAAGCGGAAGAAATGGCTGCTATTTTATGGTCTTTTGCCGCATGTTTATATTTAAAATTACCAATCGAGCTGGTTTTTCACCCCGATGGTTATAAAAATGATTCTGAATGGCTGATCTCTAATTTTACTTCAGGAAATTTTATTGGCCTGCCTTTTCTTGAGTGGATCGGTCTTACTTTAGGTAGTGATAGCGCCACTAAAGAAGGAAAACCGGCTTTTCCGACGATGCTAAAATGGATGAGAGAATAGATTGTTAGATTTTTAGATTGTTAGACTAGCTTAGATCTTATTAGGAATAAATTATGAAAAACTAGTCCTCTCGGGACTCTGTCTTTCTTTTTTCTTCAGTCAAGGTCCAAGAATCTAATAATCTAACATTCTAATAATCTAAAGATCTAAACATACATGTTCAGCAAATTGGTAACAGTATTCAGGTTACGCATTGTTCCTATTACATTTAGTTTTTTCTCAATGTATTTCAGTTCTAATCTTGTCTTTCCGGCACCTATATCATACTTAATATAAATACGGTTTTCATCAATACTAGCTTCATCAGGCTTAAATTGACTGATTTTTAAATCGTGTATGCTTTCTTTTTTCAAAGCAATCGAAACAAAAACAATGTAAAGTTTCTTGATATCAATATCTTTTTCTTTTAAAAATGGATTATTGGAAAAGCACAATTCCAGGTCTTCTTTAGCAATTACAATCACAGGAACTTCATGTCCGAAAACTTTAAAAATCTCCTGTTTGATCATAAAACCTACTTTTGAAGCACTTTCTTCTTCTGTATCCACAAATACATTTCCGGACTGCAGATAAGTGCGTACGTTTTGAAAGCCCATGTTTTCTAACATTATTTTCAAAGCTTCCATTTTTATCATGTTGTGACCGGAAACGTTGATCCCGCGTAAAAGTGCTAAATGTGTAGTCATTTTTATAAATTTTATTCAAAGATAGAAATTTCGATTTTGTAGAGACCTTGAACTCCCAGAGAATTACTCGTCGTCTTCACCTATTTCAATATCAAAACTGATTAAGAAATCATTTAGTCGTTTTTTGTATTTCTTTTGAGCCTCGCTTACAATTTCTTCTGTTTCTTCATTGGTTTCTAACGGATCAAGACTGAACTCCTTTTTAACCCATTGCTGAAACTCTTCCTTATTCTCATTCTCTTCATAATACTCTTCGTCTTTGTAAAAATAAGCCGAATCGAAATCAACTGAAATTTCAGTATCTAAAGTGAGAAGGTGAATTAGTTTACTGGTATTTTCAGCCACTATATGAATACCTCCTTCATCGCCAAACACGACTATAGGACAATCGTTTAAATCCTCATTTATCAACCAGTAAGCATACGAACTTCCGGAACCGTTGGCTCCTGCAAACTCGATAAAACTATTGTAAAATTCTTCTTTTTCCGACCATGTTTTAATGCCGGTCTTGTCTTCTGTAATAGTCAAACCAAAACATTCCGAATAAGTTTCTGGGCCATATTTCTGCTCAAACTCGTACAACTTTACTAAATCTGTTGGCAAAGCGTATTTACCAAACTGTACAGCAAATTCTTCTAATGAAAAACTGTTATCGTATTCTTCATCCTCCTCTATTTCGACATCATCTTCCTCTTCAGCCTCTGAAGTAAGAAAATAAAAAGCTTCTATTACAGCACGTTTTACACAATAAAACTCGATTCCGTTTGTCGTTTCATCATTCATCCATTGGTATTTCGGATTTCCCTCTTCATCCAGATATTCGAGAATCAGTGTAATTTCTTCAGTATCATGACACCATAAACCACGCATTCTAATATTAAATCCGTTTCCAATTTCTTCTGAAAGCTGACTGTATTTCTTTCCTTCATAATCAAAAGAAACAAACAAATGTGTAGTATTTCCAATATTGCTGTAAAGTCTTTCCTCTGTTTTGAATTTTTCCATCTCAACTATCGTTTCTACAGCCTCTTTAAACTGAGCGCGAAAATCAGTATACAAATATTGATCTGATTTGCTTTGATCAACAATTGAAAGTCCTTTCTTAAAGCAATCATCATAATAATTGTTACCTAGGATCTCTGTACCATCATCGGAATATTCAACAAAGGAATCATTTACGATATCACTCAATCGGTGTGTCGAAGGAAGGTAATTTTCAATGGTTACGATTGATCCGTCTGTATCTGTCAGATTACTGCAAATCAAAACATCAGGTCTCCCCACATTAACAATTGCCTGAACATTTGTAAAACGTTCAAAATGCATCCACATATCATCACTGTAGATTAACCAGGCGGTAACATCACCCTTCACAAAAAGTTCTCCATGATTGTATTCTCCTAAAAGGGAATCGCATTTTAAGCCGCCGCCTAAATAATGTACACTTCCAAACAAAGTAATGTTTGTAGTGGTTGTTTCTCCTAAAACAATCAGAGCAGGTGAATTATCTGTATCAAAAGAACTAATAAGTTTTTTAACTGTTAGATTGCCTTTGAAAATAAATCCGAGTATAAAAACATCCGGATTTTCATCTGTGCTGTAATCCATTTCAAACGTATCCATTTCGACATCATCTTCCGCTAAGAGAAATATAGGATTGTCTTCGTAATCCGGAAAACGCCAGGTATCTTCAAAAACATTGTATATTTTTTGATTGTTAAAATCAGTAAGATCACCAATAATAGTGTTGGCTTCATGTCGGTTAATCACCTTGAAAGTAACACCAGCAAAATTCATGGTTTCAAAAGGAACTTTTTCTTCGTTAGTCATTATGTAAGGTTTTGGTCTAAAAACATCTGAACAAATCTACTCAATATCTTTATTTATTAAAATAGGCAATGAATTATTTCAGACTTTCAAATTTCCCAATTAAAATCTATCTTCGCAATTATGAAAGCGATTCGAAGATAGAAAATAGAGCAAAGAGTCAAGATTATAGATTTTACTCTAAAATCTTGCCTCTTTGCTCTATACTCTTTATTCTTTGCTCTATACTCTAAAAATCTAAAATCTACAATTACCGAAATGTCCAACAATCTCCTTGAAACCCCCATTGAATACCTAAAAGGCGTTGGTCCCAGTCGTGGGCAGCTGCTTCGAAAGGAACTTGGAATTCATAAGTATGGAGATTTGGTTAATTTTTTTCCGAACAGATATATAGACCGAACGCGTTACTATAAAATTAACGAACTTCAGAATACAGGTTCTGAGGTGCAGATTATTGGAAAAATAATCAATATTAAAACCGTCGAATTTGCAAAGAATAAAAAGCGGCTGGTCGCTACTTTTGTAGACGATACGGGGCAAATGGATCTAAACTGGTTTCAGGGGCATAAATGGATTCGCGAAAGTCTGAAACTGAATGAGGTTTGTGTAATTTTTGGAAAATGTTCGTTATACGGAAGTCAATTTAGTATGGCGCATCCGGAAATTGAATTGTGGAGCGAACATGAAAGAAGTCTTCGTTCGGCCATGCAGCCCGTTTATCCTTCAACCGAAACACTGGCTAATAAAGGAATTTCAAACCGTACCATTAACAAACTAATGGAGCAGTTGTTTCTGGAAACTCAGGCTTTATTTACCGAAACTTTTCCAACTTATTTAATCGAAGAATTAAGACTTATTTCTAAAAGAGCCGCTTTATTCAATATTCATTTTCCGAAAAGCACTGATGCTTTGGCGAAAGCACAATACCGACTCAAATTTGAGGAATTATTTTTTATACAACTTCAATTAATCACTAAAAACCTTATCCGAAAGCATAAAATAAAAGGACATGCTTTTACCATGGTAGGAACGTTTTTTAATGAATTTTATCAGAATCATTTACCGTTTAGTCTCACAAATGCTCAAAAAAGAGTAATCAAAGAGATTCGTTCGGATATGGGAAGCAATGCCCAGATGAACCGATTGCTTCAGGGAGACGTAGGGTCCGGAAAAACAATTGTCGCTTTTATGAGCATGCTTTTGGCGATAGACAATGGGTTTCAGGCGTGCTTAATGGCTCCTACAGAAATCCTTGCCAATCAGCATTTTATTGGATTATCTGAATTAGCTAAAACACTAAATATCAATATAAAACTCTTAACAGGTTCAAGTAAAACTGCAGCTCGAAAAGTAATTCACGAAGAACTGGAAAACGGAAGTTTGCAAATTTTAATTGGCACACATGCGCTACTGGAAGACAAGGTAAAATTTCAGAATCTGGGACTCGCTGTAATTGACGAACAGCATCGTTTTGGCGTAGAACAGCGTTCGAAATTGTGGAAGAAAAACGAAATTCCTCCGCACGTTTTGGTGATGACCGCTACTCCTATTCCGAGAACTTTGGCTATGAGTTTGTATGGGGACTTAGACATTTCTGTAATTGACGAATTGCCTCCCGGACGAAAACCGATTCAAACGGTTCATCGATACGACAGCAATCGTTTGAAAGTCTGGAAATTTCTACGTGATGAAATCGCTCTGGGAAGACAGATCTATATTGTTTATCCACTGATTCAGGAATCGGAAAAAATGGATTTTAAAGATCTAATGGACGGTTACGAGAGTATTTCCCGTGATTTTCCATTACCTCAATACGCTATTTCTATTCTACACGGCAAAATGAAACCTGCTGATAAAGATGCTGAGATGAAACGTTTTTCTGAAGGTAAAACCAATATCATGATAGCCACCACCGTAATTGAGGTTGGTGTTAACGTTCCCAATGCCAGTGTAATGATTATTGAAAGCGCAGAACGTTTTGGTCTGTCACAACTCCATCAGTTACGTGGACGTGTGGGTCGTGGAGCCGAACAGAGTTATTGTATTCTGATGACAAGTTTCAAACTAAGCTCAGACAGTAAAACACGAATGGAAACCATGGTTCAAACCAACGATGGTTTTGAAATCGCCGAAGTAGATCTTAAACTACGTGGCCCGGGTGATTTGATGGGAACGCAACAAAGCGGCGTTCTGAATCTTCAAATTGCCGACATTGTTCGCGACAGAGATATCCTGGGTCTGGCCCGTAATTATGCCATGAAAATCCTAAAAGAAGACGCACCACTCCAAAAACCGGAACATGCCATACTAAAAGCTGTTTTTATCGAACTGACTAAGAAGAAAAACATTTGGAATTATATTAGTTAAGGTTCTGAGGTTCTAAGTTGCTAAGATTCTAAGGTGCTGAGATTCTAAGATTAGGATTGCTACCGATACTATAAACAAGGACACTACGGTCACCCTGAGCGAAGTCGAAGGCTTATGAAAACTAAATTAAATGCAAACCTATTGCTATCATCAAAAGCCAAGTTGAAGACTTATAAAAGCTAAACTAAATATAAGGAATACTACGGTCAAATCTGAGTAAAAATAAATATAGATATAGATATAGTGTAGTCATCCTGAGCGAAGTCGAAGGCTTATGAAAACTAAATTAGATGCAAACCTATCGCTATCATCAAAAGCCAGCTTGAAGACTTTTGGAAACTAAATTAAATACAGAACTACTACGGTCACCCTGAGCGAAGTCGAAGGCTCATGGAAATGTATAAAAAAATATACTTCATTGTGGCAAAGACCAGGCCTTCAACAACTGATGTTTTTGGTGATTTGAATTCGTTGGGGGACAAATTCTTCTAAGTTGAATGCTTATCTTTTACAATGAAGTATATATATTCTAATGAAATTGCTATTTTTTAGGAGCTGCTTTCTTTTCAAACAGACCACTAAAAAGTCCTTTGCTTATTTTATTCTTGTCGTCTTTTCCTGTCGCAATCAAATGATCGATATACTCCATGTACGTTTTTTTGCGTTCTTCTAAAAAGCCAATCAAATAATCTTCGGCAGCACCCATTCCGCTTACCTCTTCAATATGCAGCAGTTTTTTATACAGAGGGTCAATAAACTTCGTAATGATTTCCTCAGGTACTGATTTTCGGGTTCCAAAATAACCAACAATTTCACCATCATCATCTGCAATAATTTTAAAATCGGTTACCACCCAATAGAATCGTCCCGTTTTGGACATATTTTTGATAATGACATGGATGTTTTGACTTGATTTAATGCTATCCCATAGAAATTTAAAAATTACTTTCGGCATATCCGGATGACGGACAATATTATGAGCGTGACCGATTAATTCATGCTCATCATATCCCGAAACATCAATAAATGCCTCATTTGCATATAAAATGGTTCCTTTTGTATCTGTTTTACTTAATAATACTTTTGTTTTGTTCCAGTCGACTTCTCTGTCGGATGGAGTCGGGCGGGTAATTCTGTTGTCCATAAATCCTGTATTTAAAATTAATAAGCAATACCATTTTTTATCTTAGGTCCGTATTTTAAAATCATTAAACAGCTGATTTAAAACACACTACAATTTGTTATCTTAATTTCTGCTATCAGTAGATTTCACATGAATATCGTTTACCAGATCATCAATTCTCTTGGCACTTTCACGCATCATCTCCAAATAGTTTAATAATTTATCATTGTCTGTATGTCCTTTCGAAACGTCAATAAGTTTAAGCACAGAGCTTACCGGTAATTTCAAATCCAGTGTCGTTCTGTGAATAAAATCATTATAATCTTTTGTAGCGGTTAGTGAGCTGTACTTTGCAGAAGCCAATTTCATGTTCTCTAGTTCGTATTCGTCTGAAATTTTAGAAATGTGGTTTTGACTGTGTTCTTTAAAATAGTACGCCCAGTACCCGTTCATAAAAAATACCACTGCCGCCAGAACGACGTGAACTACAAAGGTTTCTACATCAAAATTAACCTGCGAGAAATACAATTGTAATCCTTTTGGGTCGTTGAAAACCTGATTTTGCAAATACGCCAAAGCCCCATGATGCAAGACCACCAAAAGTGTCAAAGGAATCTGAAGCTTCCAGTTTTGATATATAATTAAAATCGTGCTGGCAATAAAAACGGTAAAATGCATCTCAAATAAACCATGCATTTGATAAATATACTGTGCCATAAATATAGCTAAAACAATAGCTAGCACATACTGGTAAAAATTAGATTTCTTAAAGAAAAACTTTGCTGAATAGTACAACAGCAAATTTAAAACACCTACTCCTACCCCGATCTCAAACGTATCATATTTAAAAGCTAAAGCAATTCCAAACAGAAAATAAATCGCTAAAACATAATTGACAATGGTGTCCGATCGTTGGGTCATCGTAGACATGAAATTGTGCAAATAATCTTGTTCATTCAAACTGGCTCTTGTTTTCATAAATTAAAATGATTTTGGTTAAGAATTTGGTTTATTTATTGCATTTTGGTAACGAACATCCGTAAGCTCTCAGAGCTAAAGCATCAAAGGAAGGAGAATGATTCTGTTTCAATAAGGAATCAATTGCCATTTGAGCATAATTACTGTCGGCATTGGTACAATACCTGGTTTTATTGTAGTTCCCGCGATAGTATAAATTCTGAGAATCATCCAGAAGAACAGCTTGCGGGGTTGAGAAAACACCGCAATTTTTAGCTATTGCCTGATCGAAATAAACTGGAATTTTAGCATCAAATTTTTTCTGAATTTCGGCTATGGTGAAAGATCTCTCTTTGTTGAGCACCACAATTTTGAAATTAATCCGGTCGCCATACTTTTTAATGAGTTCCGAAACATGAGGAATGTTAAACCGGGAACAAGGACAATCGGGATTAAAGAAATGGATAAAAATAGGTTTCTGATCTGCCAAACAGCATTTTAAATCAATCTTACTTCCTACAGCTATCGCTTTGTAATTTTGAGGAACCGGCGTAGGCAGACTGTATTTAAATTCATTCTGCCAGAAGAGAAATGAGATAGCTACAACCAACAATGCCATCCATAAACCAACGAGTAATTTTTTTAGCATAAACAAGTAAATTTGGGGTTGAAACTTAAAAAATGTCTAAACAGTTGTTAATTACACTGTTTATTTATTTAACTATTTTAACTTTAAATCAAATAAAAAACCTACACATTTTAACGCTTAACCCTCAGATACATTATTATTCCAAAAAAAACAGATCATTTTGTTTAAGCCTATCAATGTTACGAATAAAATCGATAAAGTGCAAATAAAATCGGACAAAATACATCGAAAAATATCTTTGTCGGATTTTTTTGATTCGCAGAACCCGTAATTCTACCCTTTTTGTGGGTAAAACCACAGAAAAGAAGTTCTTAAAAGATGTAAACTTTAACTGATTTAACTCGTTGGGTCCAATTATTCTTTAATACAGAGAATCAATATTTTTGAATAAGGCGTTTCACTTATTTTGAATACAGATGCAACTATGTTTTCTTTTTATATATGGACATAAGATCTATATTTCTATGTACTAATCGACTTTTATATTATTTAAAACCAACGGGTTGATTAATTATCTTGATTTTTTTTAATTCTGTATTAAACCTTGGCATAGAAAAAGAGTCTAATCTAAGTTTTATGTCATGTTTGTACGTACAAATGTTAAATAAAAGCTAAGCTCTCCAGATTTCACAACAAAAAGTTAAATTTGTGTGCTTACTGAAAACATACACCAAAAAAAATACATTTACCTCAAGTTTATGAAAGTAAAAAACTTAGTTTACGCCCTACTGATCATTGTATTAGGAGGTTTTATTGCCTACAGAGTCGTGTCGAATAAAAAGAAAAACGACGAATCGAAAAAGTTTGGAGACAAAGACACTCCTACTACGGTAACCGGAATAGTTGTTAAAACTGCAACCTTCGACAACAACCTGTCACTATCAGGTTCTATTGAAGCCAATGAACAAATTGAGATTCGAAGTGAAGTTTCCGGAATTGTGGAAGGCATTTATTTCAATGAAGGCAGTTTTGTAAACAAAGGACAGGTACTTTTTAAAGTAAATGACATCGAACTAAAAGCGCAACTCAGACAAGCCGTGACCCGTGAAGGTCTGGCTGCCGAAAATGAGAGAAGAGCAAAATTATTGCTTCAGAAGGAAGCCATCAGTCAGGAAGAATTTGACGTTGCAAAAGCCGATCATGCCTCTGCACAGGCACAAAGTCAGCTAATCAGAGCTCAAATCGCCAAAACTTCAGTTAAAGCTCCGTTCTCAGGTAAAGTTGGTTTGCGTTCTATTTCGCCGGGAACCTACATCAATCCTACCGTTCTGGTTGCAAAACTGGTAAATACCGGTAAGCTAAAAATTACATTTTCGATACCTGAAAAATATGCTGCACAAGTAAAATCCGGATCTGTTATTGATTTTAGCGTTTCAGGTTCCGATAAAGTTTATACAGCAAAAATATACGCCATCGAGCCGGAAGTCGAAGTAGCTACACGTACACTGCAAATTCGTGCTATTGCGGATAACGTGGATGGAAAGCTTTTCCCTGGAACTTTCGCTGATGTTAAACTACCTCTAAACATTGTAAAAGATGCCATTGTAGTCCCTTCAGAAGCTATAATTCCGGTACAAAGCGGTAAAAAAGTATACATTGCCAATATGGGTAAAGCCAAAGAAGTTATGGTTGACGCTACGACAAGAACAGACTCTTCTATTTTAATTCTGTCAGGATTAAAAGCCGGAGATACCCTGATTACCAGTGGCGTAATGTCGCTTAAAAATGAAGCACCAATAAAAGTGAATGTAAAAAAATAGAAAATGTGAGATGTGAAATGTTAGTTGTTAGTTTTAAAATCTATGACGTCTAACGTGACAATTAATACGCTCCAATCTATTTTCTACATTCTATACTCTATCTTCTGCTTATTCAAAAAATCTAAAATCTAAACTCTAAAATCATAAATAACATTATGAGTTTATCAACAACCAGTATAAAAAGACCTGTTTTAACCATCGTACTGAATCTTTTAATTATTCTGTTCGGTTTCATTGGTTATACCTTTTTAGGTGTTAGGGAATTTCCTTCGATCGACCCTGCACAGGTTTCTATCCGAACCAACTATACCGGAGCCAATTCCGACATTATAGAATCTCAGATTACAGAGCCTCTTGAAAAAGCGGTCAACGCAATCGATGGGATTCGAAACATAACTTCTTCCAGTAATCAGGGAAGCAGTAACATCACCATTGAATTTAATCTGGACAAAAATCTGGAAGAAGCAGCAAACGACGTTCGTGATAAAGTTTCTCAGGCCATCAGAAGTTTACCGCAGGATATTGACGCCCCGCCGGTAGTCTCCAAGGCAGATGCCGACAGTGACGCTATTATTTCCATGACGGTACAAAGTGACACCAGAAGTTCTCTGGAATTGAGTGATTATGCCGAAAATGTGATTTCACAACGTTTGGAAACTATTCCGGGAGTCAGCGGTGTTCAAATATGGGGGCAAAAACGCTACGCCATGCGTTTATGGATTGATCCTGTAAAACTTACCGCTTATAAATGCACTGTATCTGATGTTCGTAATGCTTTAAACTCCCAAAATGTTGAATTGCCTTCAGGAAAACTAACCGGAAACAATACCGAGTTAACCGTAAAAACGGTTGGTAACCTTTCGAAGCCGGAAGAATTCAACAACATTATCATTCGTACCAATGGCGATAAGATTGTTCGTTTAAGCGATATTGGAGGAGCCGAACTAGGTCCTGAAAATATCGAAACAAAATTGAGTCAATCCGGTTTACCTATGATTGGTCTTGCTATAGTACCAATGCCGGGAGCCAACTATCTGGACATTTCATCTGAATTTTACAAAAAGTACGAAGCCTTAAAAAAGGATCTTCCAAAAGATATCAAACTGAATATTGCACTGGACAATACGATCTTTGTTAAAAAATCAGTACTTGAAGTTGCCGAAACTTTAGGGATATCGATTATTTTGGTAATCATTATTATCTACTTGTTTTTCAGAGACTGGGCTATTGCGTTCAGACCATTAATTGACATTCCCGTTTCGTTGATTGCGACGTTTTTCATCATGTGGCTTTTCGGGTTTTCGATCAACGTATTGACTTTACTTGCCATTGTTTTAGCCACCGGTCTGGTGGTCGACGACGGAATTGTAGTGACCGAGAACATCTTCAAAAAAGTAGAAGAAGGCATGTCGCCAATTGAAGCCGCGATTAAAGGATCTAATGAAATATTCTATGCCGTAATCTCAATTTCGGTAACCCTTGCGGCCGTATTTTTGCCGGTAATATTTTTAGAAGGATTTGTCGGCCGACTCTTTAGGGAATTTGGGGTCGTCATTGGAGCTGCCGTTTTAATCTCGGCTTTTGTATCGCTGACTTTGACACCAATGCTTAACGCCTATTTGATGAAAGGCGGAGAACAGAAAAAATCTAAATTCTACGTAAAAACCGAGCCTTTCTTTGAAAAACTAAACAGCGGTTATGCCGACTCTTTGAATCGCTTTATCGCAAAAAAATGGCTTAGTTTCCCTATTCTGATTGCTTGTTTTGGATTGATCTATTTGTTTTTTACCATACTCCCAAAAGAAACGGCGCCTTATGACGATCGTAGTTCTGTGACCATGCGTATGACTACGCCGGAAGGGTCCTCTTACGAATACACCGATCGTTTTATGCAGGAAATCTCGAGATTGGTAGACGATTCTATTCCGGAGAAAAAAGTGAGTCTGGTTATCACTGCCCCGGGCTTTGGAGCTTCGGCCACTAACTCTGGTTTTATCCGACTTTCATTGGTTGAACCGGATCAGAGAAAAAGATCTCAGAAAGATATTGCAGATCAATTGACCAAAATGACCAAACGATATCCTGATGCTAAAACTTCTGTAATTCAACAGCCAACCATTGCCGTAAACCGTCGTGGAGGATTACCGATTCAGTATATCATTCAAGCTCCGAATTTTGAGAAACTGAGAGAAAAAATTCCGGTTTTTATGGAAGAAGTAGGCAAAAGTGACGTTTTCTCGGTTACCGATGTGAATTTAAAATTCAACAAACCTGAAATCAACGTAAGTATCGATCGTGAAAAAGCAGAAAGTTTAGGAATTTCGATCCTTGACATTGCACAAACGTTACAGCTTTCTTTAAGCGGGCAGCGTTTTGGATATTTCATTAAAAATGGAAAACAATATCAGGTAATTGGTCAGTTTGATCAAAAAGACCGTTCGAAACCGCTGGATCTGACTTCGATGTTTGTGAAAAATAAAAGCGGAGAATTGATTCAGATGGACAACGTGGTTAAAATTGAAGAACAAAGTAATCCGCCTCAATTGTACCACAACAACCGTTATATGTCGGCAACAGTTTCTGCAGGTTTAGCGCCGGGAAAAAGTATCAGCGACGGTATTCAGGAAATGGACAGAATCAAAGCAAAAGTACTTAACGATACTTTTACCACTGATTTAAGTGGAGAATCGAGAGACTTTGTTGAAAGTAGTTCAAACACTTCTTTCGCCTTTGGATTAGCCCTATTACTGATCTTTTTAATTCTTGCTGCACAGTTCGAGAGTTTTATCGATCCGCTTATCATCATCTTAACCGTACCTATGGCGGTTGCCGGAGCTTTATTCTCGTTATGGCTCTTCAATCAGACCTGGAATATCTTTAGCCAGATTGGAACGGTAATGCTTATTGGATTGGTGACGAAGAACGGTATTTTGATTGTCGAATTTGCCAATCAGCTGCGCGAACAGGGAAAACCAAAAATGGAAGCTATTTTAGAAGCCTCAGAAGCACGTTTGCGCCCAATTTTAATGACAAGTTTGGCCATCGCTTTAGGAGCTTTGCCAATTGCAATGTCACTTGGTGCTGCCTCTACGAGTAGAATTGGTATGGGGGTTGTAATTGTTGGAGGAACCATCTTTTCGTTAGCCTTAACCCTATTTGTGATTCCTGCTATTTATTTAATGTGGTCTAAAGCAAGAAAACATTATCCTGAATTTGATCATATCGATGAATATGAAAGAAACACAAAATAATTGATATAAAATCTGAAATCCTATAGAAGCTGCGAATCTCTTCTGAAAAAGTGGAATCGCAGCTAACCCTTCATCACATGAAAGCTAAAATAATAGTAACAAGTCTCGTTTTATTGTTGTTCTGTACAACAAAAATCAGTGCGCAGGAAGTCTTAACCATTGAAGACGCCATGAAGATTGCCTTAGAGAATAATTTCGAAATTAAGATTGCTAAAAACAGCCTTAAAATAAGCGAAACCAATGTAACAGTTGGAAATGCCGGAATGTTGCCAAGGGCCACAGCTTCGGTAACCGACAATAACAGTGTTACCAACTCGTCACAAACACGTCAGGACGGAACTACAACCTCTTTAAGAAATGCTAAAAATAACAGTTTAGCCTACGGTGTTAGCTTGGGATGGACCGTTTTTGACGGAATGAAAATGTTTGCCAAACTGGATCAGCTTAAAGAACTGCAAAAACTGGGTGATTCTGAAATGAAAAGAGTGATATTGGTCAAAATTGGACAGGTCAACAGCGCTTACTTTGATTTGGTACAGCAACAGCAGCAATTGTCTGCATTAGACACCACAATTGTAATTTCGAAACAAAGATTAACGCTGGCACAAAACCGTTTCAGTATTGGAAAAGCATCAAAACTGGAAGTTTTAAATGCACAGGTTGATTTAAATTCAGATCAGGTTGCTTTGCTGAGACAAAAAGAATCCTATGCCAATGCTAAGATCTTACTCAACCAATATTTGGCACGTGATCCTAAAATAAATTTCACCGTAACCAATGTAGTTGCTGTAGATAATAAACTCGTTTTAGTCGATTTAATAGAATTGGCTCACAAACAAAATCCGGCTTTAGAATCTCAGATTATCAACAAACGTATTGCCGAACTTCAGCTTAAACAAGTAAAAGCAGACCGTTATCCGGTGGTAAACCTGACTTCAGGATACAACTTTAACGAAAGTCAGTCCAGTCTTGGATTTACAAGTCAGAACTCATCTAAAGGTTTCAACTATGGTTTTAACGCCACTTTAAACATTTTTGATGGGTTCAATCAACATCGAAATGAAAAGATAGCGAAATTGCAGATCGAAAACTCACAAATTGCGATTGAGCAGCAAAACATGATCCTGGACACTCAGTTAAGCACCGCTTTTCAAACGTATTTAACCAATTTAGAATTGATTGGATTAGAAGAAGACAACGTAACGATTGCCAAACAAAATTTAGATATTACTTTAGATAAATTCAGAATTGGAACTATCACAACGCTGGATTTCAGAACGGCTCAATTAAACTATGTAAATGCTAAAGTACGCTACAGCAATGCACAGTTTCAGGCAAAATTATCTGAGATTGCTTTGAAAGAATTGGCCGGGAATATCAATTTTTAAAGTAAATTTGTTTCAAAACAAGTCCAAATGATCTCATACAACACCAAAGATTGGTTCACTTTTATTTTTCATTTTCACAAATCGGATACGGTTAGAAAACTGCTTCCGATCATGATTGCGATCGGAATTTACTCTTCAATTGTTGGATATTTGGAAGTCTCGTATTTTAAAATTGGTAAAAACGACTACATCCCCAACATCCCGATCATGCACGGGATGTTGGGTTTTGTAATCTCATTGTTATTGGTTTTCAGAACCAATACAGCCTACGATCGTTGGTGGGAAGGTCGAAAACTTTGGGGAGGTCTTGTTAATAACAGTCGGAATCTGGCCATTAAACTTTCGGCTATGCTGAAAGAAGAAAATGATAAAAAATTCTTCAGAAAATTTATTCCTGCCTACGCTTCCGTATTACACAAACACCTGCACGATTCTGACACTGGTAAACAGCTTTTTGAAGATGTAGATTTAGAAATTGATCATCACAAGCACAAACCGAATCAGGTTAAAAGAATAATTTTTCAAAAAATAAACGACCTGTACGAGGATAAAAAAATCAGCGGAGAACAGCTTATTATTTTAAACGAAGAGTTACAATCATTTACAGACATCTGCGGTGCCTGCGAGCGAATCAAAAACACCCCTATTCCCTACTCTTACAGCGCTTTTATCAAAAAGTTTATCTTTTTTTATACGATGACACTTCCTTTTGGTTATTCAGTAAGCCTTGGGTATTATGTAGCTCCGGTGGTGGTTTTTATTTTTTATGTACTGGCAAGTTTAGAACTTATTGCCGAAGAAATCGAAGACCCGTTTGGCGATGATGAAAATGATCTGCCAACAAAAAAGATCTCCGAAAACATTAAAAAACACATTGAAGAGTTAATTTAAACAAACGATATAAGTATTTGATAATTAAAGCAATGATTTTTTTTAAAGACATTAAAACTTAAAAAAATAGTTTTTATCTACTGAAAGAACATATAAAAGAAATACAATTATCTCCCATATGCTATGCGATTTACTCCAAGTGAAACGCCTTATTTGAAGATGTGAAATTATGTTTCTATGTGTTAAAAAGAGACTTACATATTCTAAAATTTCTCTCTGAAAAAACAGCCCGAAAAAAGCAAATAAATTGTTTCTTACTACAATGTGCAATTCTTATATTTGTAACCTCATACAAGAATAAAAAAGCAAAATGAAAATATCTTACAATTGGTTAAAACAATTTATTAAAACGGACTGGCCGTCTGATCAAACTTCAGAGCTACTAACAGATTTAGGGCTTGAAGTAGAAGTTGTCGAAAAATACCAGTCGATCAAAGGCGGTTTACAAGGTGTGGTTGTAGGGCATGTATTGACCTGCGAAAAACATCCTGATGCCGACAGATTAAAAGTTACCACTGTAAATATTGGTTTAGAAGCTCCTATTCAAATTGTTTGCGGAGCTGCTAACGTTGCTGCGGGACAAAAAGTACCTGTTGCTACAATCGGAACGGTTTTATACGATAAAGAAGGTGCTGAATTCACTATTAAAAAGGGAAAAATTCGTGGAGTAGAAAGTCACGGAATGATTTGTGCCGAAGATGAATTAGGTCTGGGAACAAGTCATGACGGAATTATGGTTCTGGCCGAAGGATTAGTTCCGGGAACTCCTGCTGCGGAAGTTTTTAAAGTGGTGAATGACGAAGTTTTCGAAATTGGATTGACTCCCAATCGTGCAGATGCTATGAGTCACCTGGGTACTGCCCGTGATTTAAGAGCCGGAATGCTACAGCGTGGTGTAAACATCGAATTAATTACACCATCAGTGAGCAATTTCAGAGTAGACATGCGTACTTTAAAAATTGACGTTACGGTTGAAGAGCCTCTTTTGGCACCAAGATACTGCGGAGTAACTATTTCCGGAATTACAGTTAAAGAATCTCCAGCCTGGTTGCAAGATCGTCTTAAAGCAATCGGACTGACTCCTAAAAATAATATTGTCGATGTTACTAATTATGTTTTACACGAATTAGGACAGCCACTACATGCTTTTGATGCAGCGAAAATCAATGGAAAAGTAATTGTAAAAACACTTCCTGAGGGCACTAAATTTGTGACTTTAGACGATGTCGAAAGAACCTTGCACAAAGAAGATTTAATGATTTGTGACGAAAAAGGGCCACTTTGTATTGCGGGTGTTTTTGGAGGTAAAAAATCCGGAGTTTCAGAAGGAACTACTGCTATATTCTTAGAAAGTGCTTATTTCGATGCCGTAAGCGTGCGTAAAACCGCTAAAAGACACGGACTAAATACAGATGCTTCTTTTAGATTTGAAAGAGGAATTGATCCAACCATTACAGAATATGCTTTAAAACGTGCGGCACTTTTAATTCAGGAAGTAGCCGGAGGAAAAATCACTTCTGATGTGATAGAAGTTTACCCTAAAAAAGTAGAAGATTTTTCTGTTTTGTTGAATTTCAGTCACGTTTCAAAAATTATCGGACAAGAGATTCCAAAAGATACCATCAAAAAAATTCTTGTTTCTTTAGATATAAAAGTAAACAGCGTTTCAGATTCAGGTTTAGGTTTAACGATCCCTGCTTACCGTGTAGACGTACAGCGTGAAATTGATGTGATCGAAGAAATTCTGAGAGTTTACGGATACAACAACATTAATTTTTCTAAAAAATTCAATGCGACCGTTGCTAATTCTCCAAGAACAGAAGACTATAAAGTTCAAAATGTAATTGCCTCTCAACTGAACTCGCAAGGGTTTCACGAAATGATGGCCAATTCATTAACCACTGCTGCATATGCAAAATTATCTACTGCTTTAAAAGAGGAGCACAATGTTACGATGCTGAATCCTTTAAGCAGTGATTTATCAACGATGCGTCAGTCTTTACTGTTTTCAGGTTTAGAAGCTATTTCGTATAATATCAACAGAAAGAATTCAGATTTAAAATTATTTGAATTTGGCAAAACGTATCATAAATATCTTAACGGATATGAGGAGCACAAACACCTTACGTTGTTAATTTCAGGAAACAGAAACAAAGAAAGCTGGACCAATCCTCAAAAAGCAACTGATTTCTTCTTATTAAAAGGATATGTAAGAGGCGTATTATCACGTTTAGGAATTGATAAAATTACCAATGCTCCGGTACAATCGGATGTTTTCGCAGAAGGAACGGCAATTTGCTACAATAGCGAGACTTTAGTAGAAATAGGAGTTGTTAAAAAATCAATATTGAAACATTTCGGAATCAAACAAGATGTTTACTTTGCTGATTTCAACTGGGATTTGATTCTAAAAATCATTACCGGAAAAATTAAATATACCGAAATTCCAAAATATCCTGAAGTTCGAAGAGATTTGGCTTTACTGATTGATAAAAGTACCACTTACGAGAGTATTTTCAACCTTGCGAGACAAACAGAAAAGTCACTCTTAAAAGACATTAACCTGTTTGATGTTTATGAAGGAAACAAACTTCCGGAAGGCAAAAAATCGTATGCTTTAAGTTTTACCATTCAGGATAACACTAAAACGCTTACAGATGCTCAAATTGACAAAATCATGTCGAAACTACAGCAGACTTTCGAAACTGAACTTGGAGCAACCTTGAGATAGTTTTAAAAAGAAATAAATTTCAAATGTTTAAATTCCAAATTCCAATTATTATGTTGGAATTTGGAATTTTATTTTTTGTTACATCTTAGTGAATCGATTGGCGAACGTACCTTATTACTAATACGTCAAAGCCGAAAAAATAGGATAGCTGCTAATCTTTTCTCTTCCGTTCAAAAAACTAAGCTCCATTAGAAAATTGCATTGTACGATCTCCCCTCCTAGTCGTTCAACCAATTCACAAACGGCTTTTGCGGTTCCTCCTGTGGCCAAAACATCATCGTGAATCAAAACCCTGTCTCCTTTCTTTATGACGTCTGTATGCATCTCTAAACTGTCCGTGCCGTATTCGAGTTCGTACGAAGCCGAAATCGTGTCGTATGGCAGCTTATTTGGCTTTCTTACCGGAACAAAGCCTGCGTTCAATTCCTGAGCCAGTAATATCCCAAAGAAAAAGCCCCGACTTTCAGCTCCTACCACTTTATCGATTTTTTGCCCTTTTAGAGATTCCGCCAGAATAAAAACAGTTTCTTTTCTCGCAATTGGGTCATTTAGCAACGGAGTGATGTCTTTAAACAAAATTTCTTTTTTCGGAAATCCTTGAATATCACGTATATATTTTTTAATCTGCATTTTTTTTTGTTTTTATATTATTTCATGCTTGCATATCTCACATTTATGCCTATCTTTGCACCCGCAATAAGCAATCAACGAAGCTACTGAAAAATAGCCAGATTGAAAAGCAAAAAGGCCTCGTGGCGCAACTGAATAGCGCATCTGATTACGGCTCAGAAGGTTACTGGTTTGAATCCAGTCGAGGTCACTAATAAAGGCAAAGGATAAAAATTATCTTTTGTCTTTTTTTTTCTCTTTAATTCCTTTATTGAAGAAATAGACATATGCTTATCTTTGCACCTGCAATAAGCAATCAACAAAGCTACTGAAAAATAGCCCAATTGAAAGAACAAAAAGGCCTCGTGGCGCAACTGAATAGCGCATCTGATTACGGCTCAGAAGGTTACTGGTTTGAATCCAGTCGAGGTCACAACAATTTAAGGCATATTTAACAAAATATGTCTTTTTTTATGCCCTTTCCTTAATATTTAACAAGTATTCATCCTCAAAATGCACAGTGGTTTGGAAGTCCTGTAGAGTTACCTCTTCAGGATTCAAACCATTAAAAACATGATTAACAATAACTTACAACAACAATATTCGGAAAAATCATAATTTTAACAATAAACAAAAAAATTTACTTTTTTGTAAATCTTTTATATTCTAAATCTTCTGCTCCTAATCTTACCTATTTGATTACTAAAATATGAAACATTAAAACGTTAAGCGATGAAAATGGAAATTGATTTTACAAACAAAATCTCTGCTAAAAAAGCAGTAAAAATTCTCAAAAAGCAAGGTATGAATGTGACGGTGGACGAAGCTGAAAAAATACTATTTTTCCTTAGAAAACTAGCAAATATCGCAGTTAGAAAATATTTAGAAGATTGTGATTCTAAAAATAAACAAAACAAATGCAATCAGAAAAAACAATGCGTTAAAGGAGAACCAGCTATAGTCTATTGTAAGCCTTGCATTATAATAAACTCAAATTTGAATACTTAATATTTTTTTCAATTTTATGAAAAAAAAAAACAACAGTGGTAATTAAAAAATCACCACTGTTGTTTTATAATAACATTCTCATTTAGCAAAAGTCTTATCGTATAATCATCCGTTCTCAATTTTAAGATTATTAGTTGTTGCTCGACTTAGGCTAAAAATTGATTTATTCCTCTTCAATATTTAAACTCAAAGACAAATATTAATAGGTTCATCTTAACTTCACGCATTGTTAAAATACTTTCCTCAAAGAAAATTTAACCCCTTGTAGCCCAGTAAAAATTAGACTATCGTATTTGTTGCTTTTAGCGCTTAAATTATTCAATTGTCCTTCCTGCTAAAGCAGTTAAAACATGACATGTTGCTCTTACCTCAGGAATATTGCTTTGGCTTCCATAATCGCAAATTTCGGCAATAAGTGTCGGATTTATTCTCTCCAGCAGAAATCCTGTAATTTTTATTAGCGTTCCCGCCTCAAAATGATAATCGGGCTTATAAATAAGATGGCTCTCTAAGGAATTCTTTTCCAAAAAACAGCTTTGAAGCCCTAATAGAAAACCAAACTTTGCCTCTTCGCTTACTTTTTCTTCTAGGAAAAGAACTCCCAGCGAAAGCACCCAGGAGAATACATTTCTCTGAGAATCCATATCATACTTTGAGAAATAGCCCCTGTTGGAACGAAGAAACTTTTTAAAGTTTTCAACGTAAAATGCGGTGTCTTTTGGATGTAGCCTATTAGCAAAATAATGGCTTAATTTTGACAAAAGTGATGCTTTCAGAAGATAAGGCTGCTCATCAATTAAATCAAATAGCCTGATTATTTGTTCTTTCTCAAAGGTGTGGCCGCACCCAAGCAGCTGTTCGAAATGGTCGGCATAATTTGGATCATCTTCACTTCTCAGCTGGGTTTCGAGACCTGCAATAAAATCACGTTGAGACTCTTCCCGTGAGCAAAGGATTCTATATATGTAATAAAGAATATCTTTGTGGAATTTCATCAAATCTCTTTGGGAGATTTGTACCCCTCCAATTGCGCTGCTCTTCGAAAATAAAGCTGTATCAACCTTCTTGCCTCGGCAGAATTTTATTACCGTTGCAAAATAGCATCCCAATTCTCCTTTCTTTTCCATTTCATTTAGTTCTTCATCGCTGAAATTGCCAAAAAGCAGAATATTGAGCATTTTATGCCCTAATTCGAGTGGGATCTGCTCGGCAGAAAATAAAAACTTTTCAAGTTCAGCAACAGAAACCTCTTCAATATATTTTGATCTATTTTCTGCAAAAATGCGGTAATATGATGGTCTGTTCGGCACTACTCCATTCAAATCGATTTTATAAACCTTTCTTGCATAAAGAGCTATAAATAGTTCTTCGGCTCTGTTAGGGAGAAGCTCATCCAGTCTATTCGGCTCAATATCCGAGCTGGAATCAAACTCATTCTCCATCAGTTTTAGCCATCCAAAATTATCCGCATCCGCTTCTAAGATAGCAGGAATCTCAAAAAGCGCCTTAATTGCCGTAGCAATATCCTTCTTTAAAAAAGGGAATCGCCTCACAACATTTACGAGCCAGGCATAAGTGTCATCCCATTCATCATTAAAGGACAATTTTTCATTGCCAATGAGCATTTCCAACACCTCTGTAGAGCTTCCACTTGAATTTAGCGCTTGGCAATAGAGCCAAAGCACTGGATCTTTTCCATGTTTCTCTTTAAAATCGCGAGCATCTTCTCTCATCTGGCCAATTATGCGATCACTCGTTAAATCCACTTCGGAATCTATCGTAAACTCAAAAAACGAACGCTCATACTTTTCACAATGCAACATGTATATTTTTGGCTTTTTGGAATCATCTACCTGACTTAAGTGATGCTGGTAGAGAATATCAGCGGCCCGATGTGCTAGAGTTATGTTTTTGTCATCCATATAGCTCAGAAGAACATCCAGATATTCAGAACGGGATAGTACAGTATTATACCTTAAATTAATCCCCCAGCCTTGTTTGTCTAAAAAATAGCCCTCAAGCAACAGTCCTTTGATGAGTTCATCCATTTCTTGGACACTAAGCTGCTTATCATTGCGCTTTAAAAGTAACAACGCAAAAATTTTGGCAACTCCTCGGAAAACGCTCAAATTGTCATGCAGCTTATCAAGAATCTCTGGCCCATAATGCAAACCAAGGCAGAAGGTCTCCCATTCATCTTTATCCGAGTGGTTTCTTATGCCATAGATTACTGCCTCCAAAGAATCAAATTCTTCCATTGGATTCACAACAAGAAGAAGTGAGGCAGAAAGGTACCTTAATTTTGTGTCTAGTCCTAAAATTGCCCGCTGCAACGCATTTTGGTATTGCCTCTTTTCATTTAAAAGTTTTGCAAAAGCAAGACGTATTTCAGGGTATCTGGTTAAGGTATGAAGACTCATATGTCTAACAGCTTTCATAAACTGCCATTCATAATCCGTTTCGCTTATCTGAAGTGCAGAGAGAAAGATTCTCCAAAATGCCGGCGGTATCCCCAGATGATTGTCAAATGGAACCTGATGGATAATGTCAACAACATCAGTGATATCTTGCACTTTCACAAGATGTTCAATTTTCTGCACAATAGAATAGTTTTTGGAATCCAGCCAGTCAATGCTCTTCAACAAAGATTCGCCGATAAGCTTAAAGTCCTTTTCCCCATCCAAAAACAAAAATAATGCGGCAGAAGCGCTATACTCATTTTTGGATAGGATGCAATATTTTAAGAATGCCTTTAAGTCATCCTCATTAATGAAAGATGCTAATCTCTTTTTATATTCATTATAGTTCTCTGCATTAATCGACTTGAGCATTACGCCAATGATTCCTGTGCTGATTTTGCGCGCTGAGCTTATTTCAAACCAAAGCTCGGCAGGTTTTGCCTCTTCATCAAGCTGACGGCTGCAGATTGTTTCCAATGCTGCACACACATCTTCTTTGGATTTAGTGGACCTCGTGGATTCTTCGAGAAGAATTTCTTTTGCCCTGCCCCCTAAAACTGCATTAGATAGACTTCCGGCCAACAGCCTGTAACGTTCATCTGAAGTAAGCCCATTTGCTGTAACCATCGCTATAACCGGCAGCAGTTCATAACAGAAACTGCTTGGAAAGGCTAAATTCAAAACAATAAGGCTCTCCAGCTGTTTTTTTTCAGAATCTTTGATTTTGAAATTTTGAAGCACCATATACTGGGACAGGATTTCCGCAGCAAGCTTGCTTTCATAGTGCATCAAAGGATTTCTCATATCGAGATAATTATCCCAAAACCATCCAAATCCTTTTTCTCCCGCCAAAATCATGCAGGACGCATATCCATTTATAGAAACGATATCATTATTAAATTCAATTCTTATCGGTCTGTACTGCAAGGAGTCTAACATATCAAAATACTGCTCACAGATCTTTTTTGATTTGAACTCTGCCGACAGAATTGCACCCTGCACCACAAAATTACGCGGCCAAGTTAGATTAGCCTTCAGTAATGCCGCTACTTTTTCCTCTATCTCGCTCTCAATGCCTTTTTTTCTGGCAATTGCCAGTGCAAAAGAAACCGACCTCCATTGGACTGCGATATCCGATGCCGGTTTATCTGATTTCAGCTTTTCAGCGATATAAATCCCCGCTGCACATTCAAGCATTGGGGCTGATATAAATGCATAAGTTTCTCCCGTAGATTTCTCAAGAAAATTATTTTTGAAGAATTTTACTGCCTGCGCTGTAATCTTTGGCTTATTCGCCGACTCTGCTATTGATAAGGAAATAACGTTCTCAAGTTCATCCTCAACCATAGCTTTACTTTTGGAAGAAAGAATCTTCCATGCCAGATTTGCAAGTATAGGCTCCTTTGAGAAGCTGGTGGGATAAGAATCCGCAAATTCCGTATATTCATCACTTTTGCTGTCATCGCTGTTCCATGAGAGCTTCTTTTTGAGCGTATCAAAGAGAATATCCCCTAAAGTTTTATCCGTTAGGCTTTCATCCAGACTGTCTCTTAATGAACAGATTATTAGTGGCGTAGTTGAAATTGCGTACAGTTCAGGTCTGCTTTTCAAAAAAGCATATCTCCTTTTACTGTCCTCCTCGCTTGCTTCTTCTAACAGTCCTCTGTTCACAGCTTCGCTGTAAAGTACCTTTAAAATATCGCTTTCTTGAAGTGGAACTATTCCCAAGGTATGCCAGCCCAAAGGAACAATGCCTTCAAGCTCTACTGGACGTCCTGTGGCTATGACTCGTAAAAAATCGTTCTCCGACTTGAGGCTTTTCAAAAGACCAATTAGCAGCCTAGCTGTCTTTAGCTCCAACTCATCAATTCCATCCAGTATCAAGATAGTTTCCTTTCTTGTTTTGAACAGCGTATCAAGATCGAAGACATCATCTTCAACCTGTAATTCTTTATTGACATAGTTATTTATCGCTATTTTTAAATCTGCCAATGTAGCCCCACTTTTCTGCTGCAGATAATTGGAAGGAATAAATAGAGGAACAATTTCGCTTTGGTCTTCCAGCACATCTAGCATATATTGCGCAGCTATCGAACTTTTTCCCGTTCCTAATTCGCCAAAAAGAAAAACTGGCTTGTTGGAATTCACTAGAGTTGAAAAATCCCCTTTAACCCCATGGTCTTTTAAGCTGTTAAAATCCTCAGGCGCAGCACGATCCGTTTTTACATTGCCATCCAAAAGAAGAACTTCACGTCGCAGCAGTCCAGGCGACTTTCTGATTCCCGATATGGCAAAATATTTTCGGTCAATCAGCTCTTTCAGATAATCCTTTGTCTTGTTTTGGATCTGTGAGTAATCAATATTAAGATATTTATAGCTACCATCATTAATCTGGCCATGAATGGCCTTGTAGAAAATTTGCTCGACTTTTTCACGATCCAAGAATCGTTCCTGCGATATTGTTTTTGTCTGGCGGAGTTCCAGCTGATAAAAAAGTTCTGCTCTTATATAAGGAGCTTTCAAAATTAAATGCTCCTGCTTAACCAATGTTGTAGCGGCAATTTTTTCAAGTATTTCCTTTTCCAGACTTTCAAGCGTGGTATCGCTGAAAGTCCATTGGATCGAATCTAAAAAAACAGTCCAGTCCTCATCTTTGAATTTCTGCAAAGCCTTATAATGACTTTTCTCAAGGGAAACACTCTTATTGCTTTCATATTGTCTCTTATATTCATCAAGTACCAGAATCTTCACAGATGAAAGGGTTAAAGGATCCGAATAATCTTTATTATGCAGTGATTCAATAATTTTTTTCGTAG
This sequence comes from Flavobacterium tructae, assembly GCF_002217475.1. Taxonomy (GTDB): domain Bacteria; phylum Bacteroidota; class Bacteroidia; order Flavobacteriales; family Flavobacteriaceae; genus Flavobacterium; species Flavobacterium tructae. Next base: position 12,578 of record NZ_MUHH01000039.1, on the reverse strand, counting down.
GAAGATTTATACACAAATCCTTAACAATACCACGCTTTTTTTCTTTTGCAATTTTATTGGTAGCAAATACTCCAAACTTAATTTTTAGATCACGCTTATTATTGAGCCAATAATCAAGAAAATAAACCATAGTATTTTTTATTGCCGAACTTGCAAAGGAAAAGTTCTTAGAATCGTAATCTTTATTTTCTTCCACATATGAAAATTGGTCACCGGCAACGTAGACATCGCCGCCGAACTCGATGGCAGCAACAAAATCACCTTCTATGCCTTTTTCAAGTTCATCTAATATAAGGGCAATAGTCCGCAATTTTTGCAATGTATAGCCTTTGGATGTATTTCCCGCATCTCTGGGAATCGTTATTATTTCTTCTGACATATTTGAAAGAATTTACTTTTGTTGTTTCATCAGGCTAAATATAATGATGTTTGGAAAAAAAATACCAATGCATTAAAAATATCCCAAAAAAACGCTACATTGCATACCTTCAGAATCAATGGACAGATTGTTATTTTTATATCTCCAAAAATTAAAAACCAGCAGTCAAGAGTTTATTTTAAAAATCAGGTAAAAACACCTGATTCTATTAAAAATATATCTATTAATATTGATACTAAATTCCAACAGTATCAATCATGACTAAAGAAGAAATATCCAATGCAGTAATACATGTCATTGCCTTAAATAGCCGATATACAATTGATGAGATTAAAACCACAGATGCTTTAGAAAAATTCATAACCGCTTTCATGAAAGCTAAATTTGCAAGAAGAATTGGTGCCAGGTTTGATATAAGATCCACCAGATTGACAAATGAACTCTACGTAAGCATAAAAAAAGTAAGCCAGCTAGTTGACTTTATTGACAATATGCTAAATCCTACATTATGAGATGCCCTTTCTTACTAGCTTTTTTTTTCATTATCCTTGCAGTTCAAGCACAAGAAAGGATGATTTTCTTAGGCTACACTAAAAACTATTTTGAAAAGGACTCCACAAACATTACTTTGAATTTCGATCTAAACCGAATTCCCGGCTCAAGTGAAAAAAACACGGATACCTATCTCTACAATGAAAATATGAAAAATGAAAAGTTTGGACTGTATGTTAAGCCTACTGCGGATATCAATATTGGATCTGGCACCACTACAGCTCCAAACAACATTAGTGTGGCGCTGCCTTTTGGTATAGCATATGATTCCACACCATTCGCACAGCTTTCTTTTGAAATCGGACCTGAAATTGTAGGCGATAAAAATTTTGATAACTACTTGATATATGGCAATACTGGTGTTTATTACCGATGGGAATACAAAAAAAAAGTGCTGGTCAATCTGGCTGCGGGCGCAGGAATGGCGCATGGAACGCGCACCTATTTGGATGAAAAGAAAAAAGCCAATGGGTATAGTCGGTTTACCGTTCCTCTATATTTTAAATTTGGATTCTGGAACGGTGAGAAAAATGGCGTCCCCTATCAAAAGTTACAGCTTGTAAATTCCTTTAAGTTCAATAATGTATTTGAGGATAATGATCTGATTACTCCAGAGCCAAACATGATATTCAATACAACAAGAATTGATTTATATTTAAATGCCAATTTTGCAATAACCGCTCAATACCAGTATGGCCAGGAGGAGCCTTTATTTAAGAAGTTAAAAACCATGTCTTTTGGCATAACTTTAGCAAAATTCTAACTATAATCTTTTGTCTTCTCCCTCTTATCTCTCTTCCGTTGAATTGAATCAAAATAAATTCAGTCCAACATATTGTTCGCCAATATTTGAAAAACCTTAATTTGCTAAAGACATAATTCAGCCTTTAAAACCAAAGCTAAATATCAACAAACACCAACCTTAGTGATGATAAGTACAGAAACAGTATTACTGTCGGCATGCATTGGAGCTGCTTCGGCAATTCTCTCACAATTCATTGCAAATGCATTGAAAGATAAAAGTGATGCAAAAAAAAACAAATTTGATCTTATAGCAGAGGAACGAAAGCTGACATGCATGATTATGCTAAATCGAATAAGCTACATCCAGACAGGAATGACAATAGAATATTATTACCAGCTAGCTGTAATTAACCAAAAAAATCAGGAAAAAGAATCAAATCTGCAGAGGCATCACGATGAGATCAAAGTCAGCAATGCGCTGCATTCGGAATATTGCACCTTAACTGGCAGCTACTGTAAAAATATATACAACATTATCAATTATGTGGGGAATGCTTCCGAACTTGAAAGTATTATGATCCGGATCATAAACCGGCCAAGTGAAGATTTTACCGGAATGTTTGATCACCTAACCACTTATGAAAACCTTTTTAAGACCTATCATAACGAGCATCAGTCTGCATCCTCCAAAATCGAACAATTCAAATCGGATTTTCATGAAATGCGTATTAATATAGAAAGGATTACAAAACAATCATAATTAAAGTAATGACAGGAAAGACCGAAGAACTTTTCAAATTTTTGGCACAAAACAGGGATTACAACAAGAACCTGCAGGAAAGGTACTATCGTTCAATTATACTTCCTTGTAAAACTGAAAAAGAAAAAATCATCTCACTTTTATATCATATTGCAAATACGCAGAGCCAGCCGAAAATAGATCTTCTAGCCTGCTCGTACAAATCAATAATTAGTGAGAAAAGTTCTTATTCACTTTCATGGAATTTATTGAAAAAATCAATCCTGGCGGCAACCGCAGTTACGAGAGTCTTTACAGAGGAATGATTAAACAAAAAGGCTGGGGAGAAAAGACAGCGGCGTTATTTTGCAAAAGCATTTTTCATCTGCACAACGGGAATTATAGCAAAGAGATTAAAATATGGGATGATGTGCCTTCAATTATAGCTCGAAAAGATATTTTTTATCTTCCCGTTGATGCAGTTATCATCGCTATTTTTAATAAACTGGAGCCATTGGTAAAATGGAATTTTACAAATATTAATAAATATCTTAGATACCATTACAATTCCAGCGATATTGAAATTTGGGACGATTTATGGTTTTGGGGGTTTATTACCCAAAATGGCTCGCAAAATCGGATATTCGAATGGAATGAAAATAAATATTGGGTGCTGAAAGAAAGCGATAAAAGCCAAATAATAATTGATGAAATCAAAACTAAAAGCAATGAATTTTTAAGTCTAATAAATTAAATCCTACTGCTAGGCATATGCTGCTCTTCTTAGTGGAATGCTAAAAATCTTTTATTGATACTTTTTAAAACTTAAATTAAGCGACAAAATATATTACAAGCACAAATCCATCATATAAATTTATATTAGAATGAGCCATTTACAAAAGACGAAACCACATGTTTTTATCATCGAAAGCCTAGACCTAACTGATGAAGAAAACAAGTACTTTGAAGGAGAAATAATATCCCGAATACTGAATCTTTCACTAATTGAACATAAATATTATTACATTCGAACAAAGAAGGAATTCAAACATTTGATAGAAGAATTTGCAACCCTGAACTATAGATACCTTCATATATCCTGTCATGGTAGCAGCAACTCCATCTTCACCACTTTTGATGAAATTACTTTTGACGATCTATCGATAATACTTGGGGATAAACTGGATGGCAAGCGTTTATTTCTTTCTTCTTGTTCATCAACAAATAAAAATCTGGCGGATAAAATCTTTCCTATTTCAGACTGTTATTCAGTCATTGGGCCAAATAAGGAAATCAAGATGGACGATGCTGCTATTTTTTGGAGTTCATTTTATCAGGTAATGTTCAAAAAAAATCCCAATGCAATGAAACGGGAAAATTTAGTCAGTGTTTTAAAAGAGCTCAAAAAATTATTCAAGATTCCTTTGAAGTATTTTTCAACGTCATCTTCATCACGAAAAGGCTGGAGAGAAACAAAAATTTAAACTATTCATTGTTTATGGGCCTAGCAGTTCTTCTGAAAAATCATCGGCATCTTCATTTGCATACCAATCGTCAGTATTAACCAAGTAATTCACAAGTTTTGCTTTGGATTTTTTTAAATTTTTACCGATGATCACTGTGAAGTCTGCATTAAATGGAAAACTTGTATCCATTTCGTGGCCAGTATCACGCCTTAAATCCCCGTCAGAGCCCCATTGCAGCCTAACAAGCACTTTACCTGTGACTTCAATGTTTAAAAATTGTTTTCCTATCTCCACTATTTTATAATCAGTAACAAAAATACCATTAATAGTGTGATGGGTGGCTAAAATATCAATTTCACCGCTGACATTCCACATTGTTTCCTCAAACAGTTCTTTAGATAGTTTCTCTTCTAAAGAGTCGTAAAGGAATTGTCTTGATTCTCTGATTGCCAGAATAAGATCACTGAAAGCACTAATTATCTGATCAACATATGCCTCAATCTTCGAATCATCCAATCCAAAGGTATCAGCATTTACGTGAGTGTATTTATTAAGTATATCAATAGAGCTTAATATATTCTTGCTTAACAGCCTAAGTCTTTCTTTATCTTGAACTTCTCGATTTAAAACTTCATCGCTCAATCTTCCTTGTATGGCAAATTTTATTCTTTCCGAACGTGCAATTTTGCCCAGTTCTCCAACTTCGTTTTTATACCATCCGCAATCTGTAACCTCTTCATCCGGTGACAGTGATTTAAGAAAGTGCCTGGACAGTTCGCGGATGCTGTAAGCAAAATTGTTAAATTTTAATTTATTATCATATTCCAAATTCTGGAAGGCTGCGTGCAATAGTTCTAATTCGAACTCATTAGTAATTAACGCTTCTAAATGCTCGATATCTTTTGATCGGTTTTTCATAAAAATTGTCTTTTTTATTTCATTTATGGCAAATCAGGGTTTTACCATTATTAGTTGATCATACTTTAATTTTCCAAACCGCGCCTATTTAAATGAAGTACTTCGCGTAGATTTCGGACAGGTCTTGGCTGTATTCTCTTCTTAATTCCACTTGTAGGGATTTCTTGATTTCTTCTATTGGCTTCAGCTCATTTAAAAATATGCTTTTGCGATGGATAGAACTCATCCAGCAGACATTAAAACGGCTGTAATCAAATTTAAGGGGATCTAAAAGCCATTTTTCATAATCTGAAAGATCCATGAGCTTTTCTCTTTGGAAATCGCTTAAAGTAATTTTCTTTGCGTGCACCAGTAGTGCAAAATTGAAAAACACAAAATCTAAATTTGTCCAGTCAATTTTACCGTCTTTAAAACGGACACCTGATCCCATTGAATTATTTATCGTTTCCACATAGATGTCAAAGTAATTTTTATAACTATAATGATACAGATCTTCCCAAAGCAGTTTTCCATAAAGTATATCGTCAAATCTAGACTCTAAATAGCTGTCTATCTCGTTTCTTACAATATTTTGGCAGTTGGAATCTACGATCTTTAAAATAAAACAATAAGATTTGAAATCAATATGGCTGCCATTACCAGAGTAGCAGTTTGCCATGGCTTTTTTGACAAGGCTTTGATTCGAAATTACATTCTCGGGATAATATTTTCTCAATGCCAGACAAGCACTGGAAATTAATTGATTGTACTTGATATTACTATAAACATCTTTGTTGATTGCAGTCTGCAGTATTTCAAGAAGTGTTGCAGGTTCAAAGAAATTTCCTTTCTGCATAATGAAATGGCATAGCTTCTCCAGATTAAAATGGTATAGGAAATCTTCTGTCTGAAGAAAGTTTACAATCGGTTTTTCCAAAACTTTAAATTCTTCCTTATTAAATTCCGTCTTGCTAAGAATAAGGCAGATATTATAAAATATAGCCGAAATCCTATTGCGGAAAGAAACGTTCAAAAGATTTTCCCTCATTAAATCGTTCTCATAAACGCCAAATGAATAATTGCTGGTCCTATAAAAGGACTCGAAATAATTTAAAGAGCATTTTATAATCTCAGTTACCCCTTCAGGAGAGATATTAATATTCTCCAACTGTTTGGTAGCCTTTTCAAGCTCACTCGAATTAAAATGTATAATTACCTCTTGGATAAAAAAATGCGAAAACGATTTTAATCCTACTTTCGGAGTCAAAAAGCTGTTGATTAGCCCAAGAAATATATCCTTCACAATATCTTTATATTCTTTAAAGATATCTCCAACCAAAAAATTTAAATTATAATGACGGTAAAGAAGAAAATACTGCTCCATCAGATCATCTGTAAAGTTGCTTCCGATTCCCCCAGTACTGGGCTTCTCATATGATTTTTTAAGTTCGTCAATTTTGATATTGAGCTCTTTGACTTTATCTTTAATTCTTTGATTAAGCTTATTCTCTTTTACATTTATCAGATATTCTCTGACTTCTGAATCAATTTCAAATTCTAATTCATCATGAATTACCTTATCCACATTAATGGACTTTATATGGTCCAGAATTACTTTTCTATCCTCATGAGGATAGTTGTTCTTGACAAGATTAAACAATCGCTTTTCATTGAGTCTTATCACAAAATATTCAATCCCCTTTCCTTCTATAATCTTATTTTTTTCTAACTGTTTGTATACTGTAAAGCCCGTCTTAAAATTATTGTTTGCCATCAGGTAATTGCCATAACCAAGTTCAAGGGTGCTTTTTTCGTTATTGCCGACTGTCATCTTTAATTTAGCCAGGATTTTTGATAGCTCCAAGTTCCTAAAATTGCAGACATAGCAGTCACACACTCTATCTTGTATAATATTAATGCATTTATCAACACCCTGATCATCGCTAAAATGGTAAGGATGATGGTAGCTTCTGCCCATCACGCCTTCCTTCTCCTTATAGACTGCCATATAATCTTTTACAGCCTTAATAAAAAATATATTGCATTTATTCAAATATTCAAATATGTAGTTTAATTTAAAAATTGCGTCATCTATTTTAAGTATAGCCAATTCATCCAATAATTTCGTGCTTAAGGTAAAATTGCTTTCATTGAATTCAATTTCAGACAATAATTCAAAAATTCTGCTGTTATTCGTAAATAATACCTCATTATCGTAATGCCATACTTGTTCATCCAAAATATTAAACGGGTACAGATTGCATAAATAATCTGGATCGACAAATCCTAATCCCTTAAACTTGAATAAACATTCATAAAGCTCATCCAAAATATGCTTCGATAAAGTATTTGTTGTTTTGGTATCCGAAACGAAATCATAGAACTTATCTGTTTTAGATTTTCGCGACTGTACAATAAATCTCTCCTTTTGAAAAAGGAATAAAAATTCCCTAAGCGGATCTCCAAGTAGGTCGGCAAGAAAATAAACCTGATATTTAGTGCGGTCATTCGCAGCATAGAAGCGTATCTCTTTAAAATTGGATACTATAACCCATTTGCACTTTCCTCCCATTTTTGGTGCATATTCAAATGCCTGATCAACCGGAGTTTTATTTCCGTCTCTTTTTTGTTTGCTGTCTAAATTTGTCTTTGCATCCTTTATCTCAACGACAGCGCGTACATCATCGTTTTCCTTTTCCTTCGTAAAATAGCCCAGTGCCCCATCAGGCTTGGTACCGTCCATTTTTGATTTGGTTTCTTCACGCAGAAACCAATGCCTGGAATTCCAATAGCTGAATTCCAGTACCTCTCCAAAAATTTCATTTATAAACCTTGATTTTATTTCCTCTTCCTTTAGACTGTCCAGTTTTCCGCAATTCAAGTCTTCAATCCAGTTCTGGATAAGTTCTCTTTTATACTCTATACCAGACACATCTGAAATCTTGAAACTGGAAGAGTATTCATTTAGGTACTCCGGTGAGAATATATTCTTTTGCTTTGGAGGCATAGATTTGTTAGTTTAATATTATGAATTAGATTGCTGTTGTTCTCTTACTGTTCCTCGTAACAAAATATGGTATAGAATATTTTTTTTAGTCTTGCATCCTGAGTAAGATGGATATGCTTTTGTATTTCTTTTTTCAGAATGACCTCATGTTTTTTCATGTGGGCATAGTAATATTTGGTATTATACTTCGCAATCCAATAGGGATCAAACTCTGAATAATCGAAATGATCTATATCCAAAAGCCAGTCATAATATCTTGATACTCCTTTAAACTTTGAAAACCTCTGGTCAGAAAGGCAAAGATTGTACTTAAAAGCTATATTAAACAAATCGTCCAAAATAGAATATCTTATTGAAGCTGGATCTTGGCTTGAATGCGTATTCCTGCCAATTGGATGCTCATTAGCAATTTCTATTGAATCAATAAACTGATTAAAATATCCTTTTGTGTCTATATCAATCAAATCGTAAATCAGCATTAGTGAACATAGATCACGGTCAAATCCGTTATTTAGATTTGAATTTAATGTCTCCGATAAAATCTTCTTCTGACGAGATCCCAAAATTTCGAACATAGTCACCAGCATATGATAATCCCCGCTCTGTTCGGTCTTCTCTTTTAAGTAAAGCAAAATCTGGCTGAATTGCGGTCCAGTAAAATTCAAAGTGATTTTGCTGTAGCGCAATTCATTGATTAAATTAATCATTTTATTGGAATCGAAATAACCGTCATTCTCTGCAATAAACAAGAATAGCTGGATTAAAAGACCGTTTTCAATCTGATTGTTTTTTCGTATGAAATAATTGTAAATACTCTCATAATTATACCTTTCGACTAATTTTTCATTTTCTAAAACTTTAAAAATACCTAGAGTTATCCTTGACACATCTTCCGATTTGAGTAGAAGTATTCCAGAAAAGAAAAGGAAATTTTGAAAAATAGAATTATATCTCTCTTTAAAAATTTCAAAAAGATATTCATCGTTTTCTTCTAAAAGCGTATTTAGTTCATCTGTCGAACTATTTGTAAAATTCATAAATAAATTGACAAACTGGTAATCTTGATCCTCAAGCTTTTTATAGGGGATTTCATAAACGTTATATCTTTTCAAATATTTCTCGAACTCTCTGACATCGCCATATTCAACCAAATGATACAAATAAAAATCATTAAGATACTCGATTTTGTTTTGTCCTTTTTTTATAGAGAAAGAAGCCATCAGACTATTAAAAAGATTAACTATTATCTCCGTGTAATCCGAATATTGGTCATAAACTACATAATTTTTGGAAACAAAACGATGCAGTATCGAATATTCGTAGTCTATTTCCTCTTCGAAATTCACTGAGTTTACGGCACCTCGCAAATAAGAATGGTACATCTCCTCAACTTTTTTTGTGTAGGATTGAATGCTGTCTTTTGCAGAAGTGAAAAAGGAACGGCTAACGATGATTTCTTTGATTTTAAAATCTATGGAATCAACTTCTATATCTTCAAGGTTTATTTCCTTCAATTCTTTGACTATCTTATATTTTTCAGGTAAGTCAAAATATCCCCACTCAATAAATTTGCTTAGATGAAGTAAGTTGTGCTGTGCGATTAAATATGAAATCTTTTTGTTTTCTTTCACGGCCTTAATGCTTGCTCTTTGAAATAAATCTTTGGATTTTAAAAGATCCCCAAACTTATAATAGAAGTAGCCCTGCCTTAGAATTTCCTCAAGAGAATTGTCGCTTTTGCTTTGAGGCAGTGACCTTAAAGTATCTATAAACATAAACTTTTCAAAATTATCAAAATAATCTTCCTGCTCAGACTTCCTGTTGATGATACTTTTTACCTGACCATATTTTTTGCCGGAGATAGTCTCGATTCCGTTTTCGCATAGTGTTTTAGTAATGAAATCAAACATATGAAATTGCTGTGAATCATCACCAAATGTATTCATAAGGGCATTGTTCTCAAATTGAAGAGGCTCAAGCAAACTAAAGAGCTCCTCGTTGTAGGTTTTGTATGTGAAAACACGTCGGCTGGAATAATCATTTAGCTGATTTTTAAATACGTTATCATGTATAAACATCTTTGAATGCAAAACATTTATATCCCTGAATCTGATTGATAAAAAATTGTAAAGCTGATTTAAATAAGGTAGATCAGACTCAATTGGAATTTGCGATTCTTTTGATGTCGTGTCACTATAATACAATGCAAGCGATTTGCGGAAGTAGTCGTAATACTTTTGAATAATCTCCTCTCCTACATTACTAATTAATTTATTCCAGCTCCAATACTCAAATCTAATATTATGAAGTTTAGAAAGCCTGATGGATTCACCAGATAGATGAGTATCGTTTTTAAAGGTGGAAGCCACAATAAATGTTTTAAAGTGGTTGTCATGTGATTCATTAAAGCTCTTAAAATTATTAATTTCAATATTAAAATCTTCAATCAGTTCTTCACGTATTTTCTGATCTGGCCTGTCAATCAATTTGTGCTTGCATTGTATTACTGTTTGTTTATCAGTAGAAAAAATATCAATTCCATGCTGTTTTTGTCCCTTTCTTCCGAAAAGCTCGTATGAAGTGGTTTTGTCCAAGCCATTAAATATATCACACACAAAAGCTTCGAATTCTTGATCGTTAACTATGGGAAACAACTGAAAACTTGATAGGCTTTTCATAAAAGTTTTTTAAATAATTAGTATCGTAAAATAATCATTTTAATCCGAAATAAACAATAAAAGACAGTAGCTCTGCCAATATTTTCAAAGGTGCCAAAACCCTAAAAACATTCCTGCTTTATATTCTTACACATACTTAGATTGTCTGGGAGACACCAATCAAATAATATTTTAATTTTTACTTTTTAGATTTAAATAAAGCAGTACTATTTCGTTATTTTCTATTTTTTCGAAACAAAATACTTAGTCCAAACATTGTCATGAGCAATAAAATATTCTTGATAAAAATCGAAGGAACCTCTTGAGACATGCTTTGAATCATTGACTGCCTTTATTAGACTTTCATTATCATGCGACTTTTCAATTAAGAACATGAACTGATGCAAATTCAAAAAACCAGAACTGAAAAAAGGATTAACATCATTAACAATATCCAAATATTTAATAAATTCACCTCTTTTCTTTGAAAAACTATTAATTGTTTGTGCCATACCCAATAATTCACCTTCATTATTGCTTACTAATTTAAAATCAGGACTCAATAATTCAGTAAGTATTTGATCTAAAATAATCCTATCCTGCATTACACCATAATCAGAGAGTGTAAAAGTAAACCTATCCACAGATCTATCATTCCAGAGAATCTCGGTTTTACTGCGATTCAAATCCACTGTAAGCCTTTTATTCATTCGCAGTAAGGCATCTGTCCTAAAGCATTGGAATTGGGATTCAAAAATACTTCTGACCAAATCAGTAAAAATGGCGTGCTCATCACCTGATTTGGCTTTTCTAGTTAAAGATTTTTTCTTACTCTCTATAAGTAAAATTCCTGAATCCGATTCGATAATTAAATCAGCTTCACCTTCTACATTCCTGCCATCAATTTTCTCTTTATATTTCCCGCAGGAATAAGTAATGTTTTTTGTGGCTAACTTGTATTTTAAAAAATTCTCAAGATGAATATTTCCGACTTTACTATCTATATCGTAAGGAGGGTCTAATTCTCTAACCTTACCGATTATCGCTTCGTAAAATGAAAGTGCAGTCAGTGATTTTGGAAGAAGAATATACTCACCGCTTTTAACTCTCATTAACGGTTTTTGCAAAAAAGTAACATTTAAATAATCTATCGGCGAAAAGTAATCAGAATTGACCTCACCACATTTGTGTGAGAGATCATTCAATATTTTCTCCATAATTTCTAATTCTAAACCTATTTCTTTAACTAATTTAATGATGTAGAACTGTTTTATGGCGATTTTACTTGATATCGAAAATAGATAATTCACAACCTTTATCAAATCAGCCAAATCATATGGCAATAATTCTTTAAATTTTTCTGCTTCCTGTTTAAGAATATAGTTGCAAAACTCCTGAGCATACTTTGATTGAAACTGCGGTATATCAAATAAACTTCCTCTTAATACTAAATCATTAAAATATTGAGAAGACTCGCGTGACGAATGCACTATGTCTTCCCATATGGTGTAGCTCTGAACTTGATACATTACAAGACATAATTGTTTTGCAACAAGAATAACTTGCTCAAATTCATTTTTTACATTTATCTTTTTTTTGGGCTTTTTATCAATATGTTTAACAGCTAAATTAAACAAATAGGCATGTGGAACTTCAATTTCAACTTTCGATGTATCAACTTGATTCCCCTGTCGTAAAATTAGAAATCTCTCAAATTCATTAACATATAAAATATTTTCCAATAATATTTTTAAAAAAGATTGCCCGCCAATGTTTTTTATTCCTTGCTCAACTTTCTTTAATATTAATTCCTCCTTTTTTATAACAATATTGCAATTAACTATTTTAATATCACATCCTAGCGAATTTAAATTGATAATTGCTTTTGCAGTATCAATTTCTTTCTTATAATAATCTTTTCTTAATTGACAATATGCATCTGATAGTAATAAATAATTTTTTACTAATTGAATTATTTCATCCCATACCAAATTTTCAAAGTCAGGAATGTTTTTGATATCGCTTCGAATTATGCCTTCTAGAGTAAGAGCAATATCTAAGTAATTGTAATATTGTCTGTTTCTTTTAATTATTCCTTCAAAAATTAGACTTTTTCTTACTTTAGACAATACCCTGA
>NZ_MUHH01000038.1 GCF_002217475.1 Flavobacterium tructae | reverse complement strand
ATTAATTTTTTTTAGTAAAATCGGTGACAAGAGGATGATGAAAAGGATCAAAGAAAAAATCAATACCGGATTACTGAGAGGTAATTCGAATTCTTGTAAAAAATGCCTGAAAAATTCTATCATAATGTAATTTTATCTTCTTAACAATATTTTAGTTTTCCGCAGAAAAAAGCGCCAAAAGCAAAATAAAATCTCAGAAGTTATTATTTGTCGTTTCTTCGAAAAGCAGAAAAAACGGCTTCTTTAGTGATTGTTTCATTACAAAAATACCTAAAAAAATTGCGAACTTTCTACGAAAATGGCATATTAAGCAATTAATTTTGTTTCGTTGCCAAATTATTAATATTTAATATTTATTTTAACAAAACTGCAACATTAACAATAGAAAATTGAGCGGGATTGCATTATTCAATTATCTTTGTCTTAATAAAAATTGCACAATGGAAGAATGTATCTCTGTTTTTGATATGCTTAAAATTGGCGTTGGTCCCTCAAGTTCACATACTTTAGGGCCATGGAGAGCCGCTGAACGTTTTTTGGAAGAGCTGAAAAACGAATCAATTTTAGACCAGACTAAACGTGTAAAAGTCGATTTATACGGATCTCTTTCCTTAACCGGAAAAGGTCATGCTACCGATTTGTCGGTGATGCTGGGTTTAAGCGGGCAAGATCCCGAGTATATTCCGGTTGAAAATATTGCCGGAATTATTAAAAACATTGAAGAACAGCACGAAATTATTCTGGCTAATGAATATAAAATTCCGTTTTACTTTCTTCAGGACATTGTTTTCAATAAAGATTTCCTTCCTTTTCATGCTAATGGATTAAAATTTACAGCCTATAAAGCTGACGATTCTGAATATGAATCTACTTTTTATTCGATTGGAGGAGGATTTGTCGTTAAAGAAGAACGTACAAATGCTAAAATCAAAGAAGAGATCAAATGTGCCTTCCCTTTCCCGATTCAAAATGCTGTTGAGCTTTTAAATTATACAGTGACCGAAAACAAATCGATTTCTGAAATTGTTTATGAAAACGAAAAATCGATGCGTCCGGAAGCTGAAATTCACTCCGAATTAATGCGCGTTTGGCATACCATGTTAGAATGCATGTACATTGGTTGCCATTCAGAAGGAATTCTGCCGGGCGGTCTGAATGTTCGCAGACGTGCTTTTGACATGCATCAGAATTTAATCGGTTTATCTAACTATTCAGATCCGCAAAGCTGGCTGGAAGAAATCAGAAAAACAGAGGTTAAATTTCGTCAAATCCTGAAATGGGTAAGCTGTTTTGCACTTGCCGTGAATGAGGTAAATGCTTCATTAGGTCGCGTAGTTACTGCTCCTACAAATGGAAGTGCAGGTGTAATCCCGGCTGTTTTGATGTATTATCTGGTAATTGAAAACCATAATGCAGGCGAAAAAGAAATCAAACAATTCCTAATGGTTGCCGGAGAGATTGGTAGTATCTTCAAAAAAGGATCAACCATTTCTGCCGCAATGGGAGGTTGTCAGGCCGAAATTGGTGTATCCTCATCAATGGCTGCAGCAGCACTTTGCGAATTAATGGGCGGATCTCCTGCTCAGGTTTTAATGGCTGCCGAAATTGCCATGGAACATCACTTAGGTCTTACCTGTGACCCAATTGGCGGTTTGGTTCAGATTCCGTGTATCGAAAGAAATACAATGGGAGCCATAAAAGCTATCAATGCGGCCGAACTGGCGCTTGAAACCGATTCTAAAAATGCAAAAGTGCCTTTAGACAAAGTGATCAATACCATGTGGCAAACTGCCAAAGACATGAATTCCAAATACAAAGAAACCTCTGAAGGCGGATTGGCCATTGCCGTAAACATGGCGGATTGCTAAAGAACATTTGCCACAGATTAAATGCGTTTGAATTAAGCTTATTGTAACTCTTTTTCAATCCTTTTAATCTGTGGCGAAAAAACTACTTCATGAAAAAGCACCTCTTACTTATAGCAATACTGTTTTGCTCTGCTCTGATTCATTCGCAAGAACGTTACTTTCTTAATTCCGATACTCGTCTCTATACTTCAACTACTACTGCAGGCGATTTTCTGGGTTATTTTAAATATGGAGCAGAAGTTCAGCTTCTTTCGGAAAATAAAAATGGCTGGTATAAAGTAAGATCTGATAATTTTTCTGAAGGTTATGTGCCTGAGCAATTTATTGCAAAAAGGTTAAACGCAAAAGATGTTCAAACAAAAGACCCCGAAAATCCAATCATTGAAGATAACGACAATTACTATGGCAGCAGCCATCTTTTTGTTTTAGTCGCCGGTTTAAAAGCAAGAGCACTACCGGATAAAAACTCAAAAATCAGAGCCATTCTGTTCACCGGTGATCCTGTAGCGGTTAATTATCTTCCAAAAAACCCGGACGAATGGGTAAACATACAAGGTCATAGTGATCCTGAATACGCACAATTTACACTTGGAAAATTCCTTGGAAAAAGACCCGATTTTAATTCTTTACTCAAAGACTTTGATAAGCTGAATGTCAATGCCATCGCAGAACGCAAAACGATTGGCGAAAGAATTGTAGAATTGGCCTGGAACAGTGAAAATGCAAAACTGGCACCCGCTTATCAAAGATATTATGAAGTTGTAAAACAATTAAACGATCCAAAACTTCTGGCCGATACTGAACTGAATATCGCTATTGCCAAAGGATTAGCTAAAACCAAAAAACCGGAAGAAATTACCGCTTTCAGTAAAAAAGCCGAATTTCTTTTAAAAGGTGTAAAAACAAAATCACTCTTTTTTTCGCAAAAAGATTTAGTCAAAAACTTTGGAAAACCTACTAAAAAAGGAACCGTAAGCGACGAATGCGGTATTTACCTCAGCGAACTTTTTTACTACTATCCGGATTTTGAAGTTTCAGTAGATGAAAAACAAAATCAGGCTGAAATAACAAAGGTTTTCATCAACGAAAGCAACAAACTTGTTTTCAGTCCAACGGCTTCTCTCGATCACACTCTGACCGAAAAGGCATTTATTGAAAAATACGGGACTTATATCGGCGCTTCCATGAAAAACCCACACCTGTACGCTATTCAACTGGAAGACAGCGAATTTAGAATAGAATTCAGAGACGGAAAATTATTTACGATTGAAATAATCTTCTATTGCTGATTTCAATCTATAATTATTCAATACTTTTACACATTCAAAAAAACTCAAAAATGTCAGTAGCAAAAAAAGATTATAAAAAGATCACCACAAAGTCATTAATCGAAATGAAAAGCAATGGAGAAAAAATCTCAATGCTTACCGCTTACGATTTTACAATGGCAAAAATTGTTGATACCGCAGGAATCGATGTTATTCTGGTAGGCGACTCTGCATCAAACGTTATGGCAGGTCATGAAACGACATTGCCTATTACTTTAGATCAAATGATTTACCATGCCTCGTCTGTAGTTCGCGCTGTAGACAGAGCTTTAGTAGTGGTAGATTTACCTTTCGGAAGTTACCAGTCAGATCCAAAAGAAGCTTTGCGCTCTGCGATCAGAATCATGAAAGAAAGCGGCGGACATGCTGTAAAACTTGAAGGAGGAAAAGAAATTAAAGAATCTATCAAAAAAATATTAAACGCAGGAATTCCGGTTATGGGACATTTGGGCTTAACACCTCAATCCATCTATAAATTCGGAACCTACAGCGTTCGTGCAAAAGAAGATGAAGAAGCCGAAAAATTAATTGAAGATGCTAAACTTCTCGAAAAAATTGGCTGTTTTGGTATTGTTTTAGAAAAAATCCCGGCTCATTTAGCCGAGCAGGTTGCTAAAAGCATTTCAATTCCGGTAATCGGAATCGGAGCCGGCGGCGGTGTAGACGGACAGGTTCTTGTAATTCATGATATGTTGGGAATGAACAACGAATTCAGTCCTCGTTTCTTACGCCGTTACTTAAATTTATACGAAGAAATGACTCAGGCTATCAGCCAATATGCTGCCGACGTTAAATCTGCAGATTTCCCGAATTCAGGGGAACAGTATTAATTTAGATTTTTCGATAGTTCGATTATTGGATTGTTAGATCGCAATTAACTTAATTTAAGAAAAACCTGTAATGCATAGATTTAAAGATTTAGAAATTTGGAAATCAAGCAGAAAATTCTGCTCCGAAATTTACGCCATTACATCTAATTTCCCTGAATCAGAAAAATTTGGTTTAACAAATCAACTTCGTCGTGCCTCTGTGTCTGTGCCTTCAAATATTGCTGAAGGATGCTCACGAAGCAGCAGCAAAGATTTTTCAAGATTTCTCGAAATTGCAATCGGTTCTATTTTCGAAATTGAAACTCAATTATTAATCTCTTTTGATTTAGGCTATCTCAATCAGGAAAAACTGGATGAGTTGTGCTTTAATCTCGATAGAATTGTAAAAATGACCTCAAAGTTTAAATCTACTCTAATATAATTTCAGTTGAACGACACTAACTTGGATCTTTCGATCTTAAGATTATTGAATTGTTCAACTGAAATTAAATTAAGTAACGCTGGTAACAAACAGATTACAAGATTTAAAACTATTAAAACACAACAATTGATCTCTTTTAATTTAGACAATCTCAATCTAAAAAATTCGAACAATCAAACAATCTAAAAATCTAAAAATCGATTTTGAAAGTACTTTCCAACAAAAACAACCTCCAAATTCTTCACGAAGACAATCACATCATTGTGGTCAACAAACGTGTGGGTGATATTGTACAAGGAGATAAAACCGGTGATAAACCTTTATCTGATATTGTAAAAGAATATATCAAAGACAAATACAATAAACCCGGAGATGTTTTTCTGGGCGTTATTCATCGTCTGGACAGGCCTACGACGGGAATTGTTGTTTTTGCCAGAACCAGTAAAGCATTGTCACGCATGAACGAAATGTTCAGTAATCGTGAAACTCAAAAGACGTATTGGGCTGTTGTTAAAAATAAACCGCAACAAAACACTGCGAAGCTCGTTCATTACCTTAAAAGAAATGAGAAAAACAATACTTCAAAAGCACATTTAAAGGAAGTTCCGGACAGTAAACTGGCCAGTCTGGATTATACTGTTTTCAAAGAGCTTCAAAATTATGTGGCACTCGAAATCAATTTGCATACCGGTCGTCATCATCAGATTCGTGCTCAGCTGGCAGCGATTGGCTCTCCTATAAAAGGGGATTTAAAATATGGTTTTGACCGAAGTAATCCTGACGGCGGAATACATCTTCATGCCCGAAAATTAGTTTTTGTACATCCGGTTTCTAAAGAAAACCTCACGATAATCGCTCCTACTCCCGACGAGACCATTTGGAATGCACTATGATTTTATGATTTAATTGTTACAATTTCAAGTTTTATCAATTAACTTGCAGAAGCAAAAAATCAATCGGATTATACACTATGGACTATAAAAACAACATTGCCTACAGGAAAGAAACGTTAAAGAAATTGTTGTACAACATTCAGAAAAGCGAGGATTTGATTGTAAAAGCTTTGTACGATGATTTTAAAAAGCCTGAATTTGAAGCTGTTTTAACCGAAACCAATTATGTAATTTCGGATCTGAAGGATACTATTCGAAACATTAATAAATGGGCGAAACCAAAACGCGTTTTGCCATCTCTGCTCAATTTCCCTTCTACCGATTACATTTTTAAAGAACCTTACGGAAATGTTTTGGTAATTGCTCCCTGGAATTATCCGTTTCAATTGGCTTTATGTCCTTTAATTTCAGCTGTAGCCGCCGGAAACAGAGTGGTTTTAAAACCTTCAGAACTGACGCCTCACACCTCAGCAGTGATTGCTAAAATAATTGAGAAGACCTTTCACGTCAAACATGTTGAAGTTATTGAAGGAGGTGTTGAAGTTTCGAACCAATTACTGGCACAGCGCTGGGATTATATTTTCTTTACCGGAAGTGTTACTGTCGGAAAAATTGTAGCCAAAGCTGCTGCCGAAAATTTAACTCCCGTAACTTTAGAACTAGGCGGGAAAAATCCTTGTATTATAGACGAAACCGCGAATTTAAAGCTGGCGGCAAAACGAATCGTATGGGGAAAATTCATCAATGCCGGACAAACCTGCATTGCACCGGACTATATTCTGGTTCAGAAAAACATGAAAGTCAATTTTATTTCTTTTCTGATAGAAGAAATTCTAAAAGCTTACGGCAAAAAAATAGACAAATCTCCTGATTTTGCCCGTATCATCAACACCAAAAACTGGGTCCGACTAGACAGTATGATCGAACGCGAAAAGGTTATTTTTGGAGGAGAAACGGATGCTGAAAAAAACTATATCTCTCCTACTTTAATTGAAGAACCCGCTTTGGACAGTCCGGTCATGAAGGAAGAAATATTTGGTCCTATCCTTCCTATTCTGACTTACGAAACAGAGGCTGACATACACAACGTGATCAGTCGTTATGAAAAACCTCTTGCCTTTTATGTTTTCAGTGAAAATAAAAATTTTGCTAAAAAACTAATTACTTCCCATTCTTTTGGAGGAGGCTGTATTAATGATACCGTGGTTCATTTCTCAAACAAAAGATTACCATTCGGAGGAGTTGGTCATAGCGGTATTGGTGCATATCACGGTCAATTGAGCTTTGATATTTTTTCGCATCACAAAGCTGTCGTAAAAAAAGGAAACTGGCTTGATTTACCTATGCGTTATGCTCCTTACAAAGACAAACTGATATCCCTGAAACGTTTACTGAACTGGTTGTAATCTGTAAAAAAACAATTTCGCAATGTTTTCCAGATTTTCATATCAAATTGATTAAAAATATTATATTTACGGCGCATTAATTATTTAAAATTTCGTCGATATAAAATAATTCTACTCCAATAAAAATGAAATCTACATTCGATCAGATCAAAGACATTAAAAATCATGGTTATACCTTAGATTTTTCAACTGTTTTCAATCATGCTTTTGAAAATTACAAGAAAATAGCCGTCTATGCCGGATTAATGCTATTGGTTTTTTCAGTATTCTTTGGTGCTATTGTTTATCTCATACTAGTTGCATTTTTTGGCATCGACAAATTAACGAATGCAAACTTCCTGAACATACAGCCTCAAAATCTGTCTCAAATTTATCTAGTCCTTTATATTATTGGAACAGCCTTCGTATCGGCAATTATGAGTCCTTTTACGGCAGGGTTTTTAAAAATGGCTGATTGTGCAGAAAAAGATCAGGAATTTAATGTCTCTACAATATTTTCCTATTACAAAAGCCGCCATTTCGCACAAATTTTTGCAGCAACATTTTTGATTTCATTGTTTAGCGTTATCGTTACGACCTTTTTAGAAGTTCTAAAATTAAATGCCGTAGGATTAGTTTTCTCACTGACATTATCTTTTTTTACCTTCTTAACCATTCCACTAATCGTATTTGGAAACTTAAAAGCCATTGATGCCATTAAATCAAGTCTCATCTTGATAAGCAAACAGCCTTTAATATTATTAGGACTTATAATTACTATAGTTGGCGCTATACTAGTTGGTCTTTGTGCATTTTGTATTGGAGTACTTTTTACGATCCCTTTTAGCTATTCCATGACTTATGCCATATATTGTGCTATTATAAAAACGGATAAAGAAGATCCTATTGACTCTATCGGTCAGTCTGATTTTTAAAAAATATAAAATTTCAGCTAAAAAAGAGTCTAACCTGCTCTGTTGAAATTTTCAAAATAAAAGATTTACTAAACCAAACATACCCCCGAATTCTATGGTAGCAAACTATAGTCTTTTCAATTCGTTGATCCCAGGAGTTGCCATACTTGGTAATGCCCTGAAATCAATTATTACGAAGTGGTATGTTATCAATTCAGATATCATATTTTACAACAATCCTAAATTGATTATGTTAGGATTGTCGATGATTGCCTTTCTGACCCTTCTCGTATACCAATTCTTCCGGATCAAGACCAGAATTGGCTACTTCATCGAAAGAAAACCGGAAACAGAAACAGTAAACAGAGAGTATCATCTCTATATTTTGTTCTTTGGTATTGCATTGATTGTAATCGAAATCATCAACGAAATTTTTAAAATCAGGCCAAAGAGTTTACTTTTAGTAAATGTAAGCATAGGCTTCTCGATGCTTTTATTTTATTTCATCATTGGTAAAATTAAATTTTTAAAAGAGCGGGTTCAGTCGATATTTATTCTGTCCTTCTTTGTTTATCTCTTTTATATCGGATACAACATCATCTATCGCACCAACGATATTATTCCTATAATTGCTTTTTTAATTTTCTTCTACTTCTCCTACAGCATCTTAAAACCCATAAAACTATACTGGTTCTTTGTTGGATTAGTTTTTACCTTTCTGATTACAACGGTTGTTTACCAATTAATTCCCGTAAAATCATCCATTATCTTAATCAACTACTGTGTTCTGATTTTCATTCTTAATCAGGTTAAATATGCCGTTTTACTAAACAACAGTGATAATTTCAGATTCACCAATGAAATTGTACACAAAGGGAATTCCCTGACTATTGCCACAAACGAAAAAAACGAAATCTTATTTTGCAGTGAAACTATCACTTCTATTCTGGGATATTTACCGGATGAAGTTATGGGAGCTAAATTTTGGAAATTAACGAATGAAACAGACTATCCTGAAAACCTCAGCAATATAAATCATGAAGAAGACAAACTTTATATCCGGAAATTAAGAAGCAAAAACGGGGAATACAAATACATACAGTGGAAAGATAAAAGATTTTCTCAGGGCTTAATTATTAGTATCGGTCAGGATGTTACAGAACAAATTACCGTTCGCGATCAATACAAAAACCTGATCCAAACCGCTACGGATATCATTTTTGAAATTGATTCTGATGGTTATTTTACCTTTATCAATGACTTTGGATTTTCGATATTGGGGTATTCTGAGAACGAAATTATCTCTCAGCATTATTCTAATTTCATCCATGAAAACTACCAGCGTAATGCCGTAGATTTCTATGAAAACCTGGAAATGAATGAAAATAATTTTCCCACCATTGAGATTCCTATTCTGAAGAAAAACGGGAAAAAGCTTTGGATTTCGCAAAAGATTATTGTTCGAAAAAATGACCTCGGACAAACAATTGGCTTTGCCGGAATAGCCCGCGACATTACTGAAATTAGAAATATTGAGAACGACAAAAGAAAACGTCTGAAGAAAATCGAATCGTATAACAATTCGATTAATAAACTCTCGACTACAGATTTTAGCCAATACGACAATTTAAATACGGTTATTGATTTTATCATAAAAGAAGCCGCAATAGTAACCAAAACCAATCGGGTGAGCTTTTGGAAATGTCATAAAGACTTAATCAGCTGCAAGAATCTTTTCAGTATTGACAAACAGCATCTTAATGACAAAAACATACTGGACAAACAATCCTATCCAATTTACTTTGAAACGCTTAAAAGCAAAGCAATCATAAATGCTCCGGACGTTTTCAATAAGCTCGAAACATCCGAATTTCAAAAATTATACTTTACTAAAAACCACATCAAATCGATGCTGGATGTCCCTATATTTTTAAACGGACAGCTTGTTGGAGTTGTTTGCTTTGAAAGTACCGAAGAAAAAAGAAACTGGGACAACGAGGATATCAATTACGCCCGCACCATTTCGGATGTAATCTCATTGGCAATCTCCTCACAAATGCGTTTGGAGGCCGAAAAAAAATTAGAATTCAAAAGTCAGCTATTGTCTGCACTTTCGCTGTGTACCGAAAAATTTCTAATGAGTAAATCTACTCAGGAAATGTTTCAGGAGACCTACAATTTAATTGGAAAAGCAGCTAAAGTAGACCATATGTACTACTACGAAAAAGATTTTACAACAAATACCGTAAGTCAGAAATACAAATGGTCCAGACAGGGTATTGAGCATCAGATCACAAAATTACAGCGATTAACAAAAGATCAATTACAAGAAATTTACGACGCTGCTCAGAACAAAAAAATCGTCAATACACTTACCCGCAAACTCGACAATACTTTTTTCAAACAACTATTGATTGCCAATGAAATCAAATCGATTCTGATATTACCGCTGTACATCAACGATATCTTTACCGGATTCATAGGCTTCGACGATTGCACCAAAGAGCGAAAATGGTCTGAAGAAGAAATCTATATTTTTCAGGTTCTGGCAAATAACATCTCATCGGCACTGGAAAGAAACCGAAACGAAACCAAAATTCTCGAAAGTGAGGAAAAATTCAAATTAATCGCCAACAACATTCCCGGTACGGTATACTTGTCAAAATTTGATGCTTTCTCTACTAAGATATTTCTCAACGATGAAATTTTAAATCTTACCGGTTATTCCAAATCAGAGTTTATTGAGAATAATTTATCATTTTTATCTCTTATTCATCCTGATGACAAAGATGAAGTGATCAACAACCAAATCGATAATCTACAAAGTGGAATGCCGTTGCACAATATCTATCGCATCCGGCGGAAAACCGGCGAGTTTATCTGGGTAGAAGAATTTGGAGACGTGATAAAAAAAGGCGATGAAATTGAATTTGTGGGTGGAATTTATTTCGACATCACCAACAAAAAAGAAAGTGAAGATGCCATAAAAGCCAAGCAGCTTGCCGAGGCAGCCAATAAATCTAAATCTGATTTTCTGGCCAATATGTCGCATGAAATCAGAACTCCTTTGAATGGTATTATTGGTTTCACGCATTTACTGATGAATACCGGCCTTGAAGAAATTCAGGAAAAATACATGACCACAATTAACCAATCAGCGCATTCGCTACTGGATATCATCAATGACATTCTTGACTTTTCTAAAATCGAAGCGGGCAAACTGGAACTTTTTATCGATTTATACGACATCAAAAAAGTACTCGGACAAGTTTTTGATTTAATTGTATACGAATCCAATCAAAAAAATCTGCAGTTAGAATTAAATGTCGCACCCGATGTTCCCAAATACATCTGGACAGATATTGTGCGTATCAAACAAATCTTAATCAATCTGCTTTCAAATGCTGTTAAGTTTACCAACAAAGGCTCTATCAAGCTTAATGTTTCCGTTTTAGAAAAAAGCAGCAACAACGATTGCACTATCCGATTTTCGGTGGTGGATACCGGAATTGGAATTCTCGAAAAAAATCAGAAGAAAATCTTCAAAGCCTTTTCTCAGGAGGATAGCTCTACGACGAGAAAATTTGGAGGTACAGGATTAGGACTGACAATTTCAAATCAATTGCTTGCTTTAATGGAAAGCCGCTTACAGCTGGAAAGCAAAATCGACAAAGGAAGTAATTTTTATTTTGACCTGAACTTAAAAACAAGCAATCAAAGCATTAGTGAGAAATACAATACCGAACTTCAAAATACCAGTCTCGAACTAAATTCCGACGACCCGGTTTCAAATCAAAAAAGCATTACCTTTTTGATTGTTGAAGACAATAAGGTCAACATGCTGCTTTTAAAAACCATCATCAAAAATTTATATAGCGGTGCCTACATACACGAATGCGAAAATGGCTACGAGGCCGTAAGTCAATTTGAAAACATCAATCCTGATTTGGTTTTTATGGACATTCAGATGCCTATTATGAACGGTTATGAAACCACAAGAGCCATCAGAAATACCATTATAGGAAAAGACATTCCAATCATTGCCGTAACAGCTGGTGCTGAAAAAGAGGAACGCAACAAATGTCTTTCTGCCGGAATGAATGACTACATCTCTAAGCCCATAATGAAAGGCAGTGTCGAAGAAGCTTTAGTAAAATGGCTAAAATAATGCAAAACTAAATTCGGCTATTACGTCATTATTCCTAAAAAAAATATAAATTCGTACAACACAAACCTTTACGAACTAAAATCCAAATTACTATGAAATGGAAAGGAACGCGAGAAAGCGATAATGTTG
The DNA here is from genome assembly GCF_002217475.1 of Flavobacterium tructae. Classification (GTDB taxonomy): domain Bacteria; phylum Bacteroidota; class Bacteroidia; order Flavobacteriales; family Flavobacteriaceae; genus Flavobacterium; species Flavobacterium tructae. The sequence continues at coordinate 32,071 of NZ_MUHH01000038.1, read as the reverse complement.
AAGACCGAAGATCAATTTCTGGTGGAAAAGTTGCCATTGGCGGTGGCGTTATCGGTATTATTATTCTATTATTAAATGTTTTTGGTGGTGAAACCGGCCAAACTGTAGGTAATGTATTGGAGCAAATGCAAGGCGGACAACAAGCCACTGAGACTGCTGCCCCATTGAGTAAAGAAGATGAAGAAATGGGACATTTCGTAAGATCTGTTTTAGCTAAAACCGAAGACACCTGGGAGAAAAAATTCGCAGCAGAAGGACTTACTTATAAAAAACCAAAATTAGTACTTTTCAGAGGATCCGTAAACACAGCCTGTGGGGGCGCATCATCAGCGTCAGGACCATTTTATTGCCCGGGAGACCAAAAGGTATATATGGATTTAGGCTTCTTTGAAGAACTAAAAACTAAATTTGGTGCCCAAGGTGGGGATTTTGCTATTGCGTACGTTATAGCGCACGAAATTGGCCACCACATACAAACACTACTGGGGACCTCGGCAAAAATGCGAGAAGCACAGGAAGGAAAAAGTGAAGCCGAAGCCAATAAACTGTCTGTAGCGCTGGAATTACAAGCCGACTTTTATGCCGGAGTATGGGCTCATGACAATCAGCAATATATAGAAGCTGGTGATATTGAAGAAGCCTTAAGTGCAGCCAACGCTGTTGGTGATGATGCCATTCAGAGCAAAATGCAGGGACAAGTGGTTCCGGATTCCTTTACTCATGGTACATCCGCACAGAGAGTGTTCTGGTTCAAAAAAGGTTTCCAAACCGGAGACATTAAACAAGGGAATACCTTTGATGAAATAAGATAGTTCACAAACTAAATTATAATAAACAAAAAAGCATGATTTTTTAATCATGCTTTTTTGTTTATTTCTCTCACCAGTTCACCAAATCCACTAAAAAAAGTTTTAAGAATCTTCATAAACGCTGTAAGTTTCATTTCTTATTATTTCACAACCACCCCTTTTAAATTAAAAACTCCTGAATCGAAATTGCCCTTTAGATTTTTTTGTAATTATTGGGGTTTATTACAAATTATTCAGATTCTAAATTTTAAATTCGATTCAGGAGAAATGCTAGGATCTTCCTTACAGTGCTACCATTTTTACTTTATAAAACCATACTCTTATAGGTTAAGTACTTATCTTTTACATTGTAAAGGTAGTACTGAACTTCAACCCATTACATGATTAAAATCATAGAAAATTATTTTTTTTATTTGATAATGAAATTCTGTAGCTGATCTGCTCTCTGCTCTTCTGGACGATACTACCTAACCTAGATCATAGTGCTTTGCACTATGCTGTCGCTAAGGCTCATTCAGAGCAACAGCTTACTATATTACCCACAAAGCTCGAAACGGAAGCCTGAAACTTGGAACCTGAAACTTGAAACCTGAAACTTGAAACCTGAAACTTGAAACCTGAAACTTGAAACTTGAAACCTGAAACCTGAAACTTGAAACCTGAAATTTTAAAACTCTCAAGATTCGTTTTTGTATAAAAACAAAAAAAGCCTTGAATTTCTTCAAGGCTTTAAATTTCTGGGTGGCTGACCGGGTTCGAACCGGCGACCCGCGGCACCACAAACCGCTACTCTAACCAACTGAGCTACAACCACCATTTTTCTGCTTGTGCATTTCTGCTTAGCGAGTGCAAATATATAACTAATGTTGAGTTCTACAAAGAAAAAAATCAAAAATTTACAGTAAATTTTCTAAACTATTGACAGCCAAACACCTTTCAACAGTAAAACCTTCAGCAAAATCTTTACCAACAAGCCTTCCTAGATCCTTCGCACGATAATCTAAACTCTCAAAGAAGTTTTTACTCGTAATTGGAGTAGCAGGTTCTTTTGAATTTGGGTCATAAAACTGAGTTTTATATGCCGAAACTGCTTCAACCTTTTTCTTTTCAAAACCTGTGATGTCCACTACAAAGTCAGGCACGATGTTTTTCCACTGTATGTAATGATACACCACCTTTGGTCGCCAAGCTTCCTGACGCTCTCCATCGATCGAGGTTTCGATTTTTGCCAATCCGGACAAGAAGCAGGCATCCGAAACTAATTTACTCCCTTTCCCGTGATCGATATGGCGGTCGTCAATTGCATTACACAATACAATCTCGGGCTTGTACTTTCGAATCATTTTAATGACCTCCAGCTGGTGTTTTTCATCATTCGTAAAAAAACCATCACGCATACCCAGATTTTCACGAACCAAAACTCCTAATATCTTTGCTGCCTCTTTTGCTTCTTCATCTCTAATTTCCGCCGTACCACGCGTTCCTAACTCTCCACGTGTCAAATCGACAATACCCACTTTTTTACCCAGTGATACTTCTTTTAAAATTGTTCCTGCGCAACCCAATTCTACATCATCAGGATGTGCACCAAATGCTAATATGTCTAGTTTCATAATTTTTAATATCAATGTCAAAAATCAAAATTGATGTTTTATCTATTTTCTTTACTCTTTTTTCTTTTTTTTGTTTCAGGTTTCAAGTTTTCTTTGTTTCAGGTTTCAGGTTTCAGGTTAACAACAAAACTTGAAACCTGAAACCTGAAACTTTTTTCCAACTTATTTTATCTTCAAAACTCTTTTCATTGTCATCGACTTGTTCACGCTTTCCTCCCATTCCTTTTCCGGAACGCTTTCTTTTGTAATACCGCAACCCATGTAAAGAATCGCCTTATTCTCCTGAATTTGCATGCTGCGTAAATTTACGTAGAAATCAGAACTGATCTCATCATGAGCAAAACTGCTGTTCAACTCCCCTAGAAATCCCGTGTAAAAAGTCCTGTCGTAATTTTCATTTTCAATAATAAATGCCTTTGCCTTTTTCTTTGGCAGACCGCAAACTGCGGGCGTTGGATGTAATGTATCAATTACTTCCTCAAGCGTCGAATTCTCATTCAATACTCCCGAGATATCTGTTTTGATATGCCAGATCGATCCCGCTTTTACACTGTAAGGTTCAGACACATCTACAGAAGAAGCTACTTCACGCAATCTTTTTACAATAAAATCCGTAACATATTGCTGCTCGTCTTTCTCCTTTTGCTGCCATAAAATATCCGCTTCCAGCGTTGCTTTTTGTGTTCCGGCCAAAGCCACTGTTTCAAAAACATTTCCATTGGCTTTCAGCAATCGTTCCGGTGTGGCTCCCATCCACAAACCAATTTTTGGATGAAAAAAAACATATGAAAAAGTCGTGGGATACAATTGAATCAGGTGCTGAAAAGTAGACACAAAATCGAACTCGCTTAAAGTTACTTTTTCGCTTCTGGACAATACTACTTTTTTAAACTCATCGTTTTGAATCGCCTGAATTCCTTTTGAAACCAATGCTTCATAGTGTAACCTGGCCTCGTTATCAATACCTGATTCTTCAATTTCAGCAGCCTCAAAAGCAATTTCCAGCTGTTCTGCTGTTAAAATTTCGGATTCATTCTCCGGAATCAATATCAGTTGTTTTTCATCAAAAGAAGCAAAAACAAAACCTTTTTCCTTGTAATCGGAGATTTTATGTAACGTGTCATTTTGCTGCAAAAGCGCAAAAATGGTAGTAGAATTCGGTTTAGAGTACATTACAAAAGGCAAACACTTTTCGTACTGTACTTTAATTTTAGAAAAAAAATCATTCATACTTCCTATACTGTTTTCTTTTTTTCCAAAACCATATTGGTCAGTTTGCAAAGCGAAATCAGATTTCCTTCTTCATCAGTAATCTTGATTTCCCACAAGTGAATACTTCTTCCTTTGTGAATGATTCTTGCGGTTCCGAAAACCCAGCCTTCCCGAATACTTTTCAAGTGATTTGCCGAAATTTCTATGCCACGTACTTCCTGTTCTTTCATATCGATAAAAAAGAAGGATGCTGCACTACCAACACTTTCTGCCAGAGCTACTGAAGCTCCACCGTGTAACAAGCCCATTGGCTGATGAACAGAAGGATTTACAGGCATTTTTGCAGTTAAAAAATCAGGCCCTGCATCGATATATTCTATTTTTAGCGTTTCCATCAATGTGTTTTTTGAGAACTCATTACAGCGCGCTAAAATCTGCTCTTTTGTATAATTCATTAAAATAGTCTTTAAAAACGTAAAATTAAAGAAAAGATGAGATACAAATTTGAAAATCCCATTCTAAAATTAAAAATCCACTTCAAACGTGTAAGTTTTTTGTTATTTTTACAAAAACATTAATTGTTAATCTGTTGCTGAGACTTTTTTTTATGCCACAGATTGCACAGATTATTACAGATTATATTTTTGCTGCGTGCAAAATCATTCTAATCCTTTTAATCCGTGGCAAAAAAACTCATTCAAATGCGTCAATACTTTGTACTTTTCATTTTCGGAATAATTCTAGCTTTTAGTTCTTGCCGAACTGATTTTGATACCATTGCCAGTTCCGGAGATTTAAAGTTTTCTAAAGACACCGTTTATCTGGACACTGTTTTCAAGAATATTGGCTCTGCTACCTATCAGCTTAAAGTATACAACCGAAGTAAAAACGACATCTCCATTCCTATTATTCAGCTCAAAAATGGCTTAAATTCAAAATACAGAATGACAGTCGACGGTATGAGCGGAAACAATGGTAAAATTTTCAAAGACGTCACACTTTTAGCTAAAGACAGTTTGTACATTTTTGTAGAAACCACCGCAGATATTACAGATGCAAATCCAACCGATTTTTTATATACCGATCAGATTCAGTTTGACAGCGGCGCTAATCTACAACAAGTCGCTTTGGTCACACTGATTCAGGATGCTGTTTTTCTTTATCCACAACAAAATCCTGATGGAACCAAAGAGAAAATTAAAATTGAAGGCAAAGATGTAGATGGTTTTTACCTGAATGATAACGATCCTGTCAACGGAAACGAATTGCTTTTCACCAAACAAAAACCTTATGTAATTTACGGATTTGCCGGTGTTCCTAAAAACAAAACGGTGACTTTTGAAGCGGGTGCACGCGTATACTTCCATGCCAATTCAGGTCTTTTTGTCGACGATAAAGCTTCTTTACAAATTAAAGGAACCACTTCTTCAACTCCAAAATTAGAAAATGAAGTTGTTTTTGAAGGGGATCGACTAGAATCACTTTACGATAATATTCCCGGACAATGGAATTCTGTTATTTTTGCTAACGGAAGTACCAATCACTCCATCAATCATCTTACCCTGAAAAACGCGGTCATTGGTTTAAATTTCAAGAATCCGAATCCTGCTTCGATTATTGAAATCAAAAACACTCAGATTTACAACAGTGTCGAATATGGAATACTGGCACAAAATGCCCGTATAAATGGAGAAAACATTGTTATCAATTATGCCGGTCTCGCCAGTTTGTCTTGTGTATACGGTGGAGATTATAAATTCACCCATTGCACCTTCAACAACAGCTGGTCAAATAATTCTCAATTTGCAGTTAGCCTCAGCAACAGTCTGGCCAATGCTGTTCCGGAAACAAATCCGCTGACACAGGCAACTTTTAACAACTGTATCATTTACGGATCGGGAACCAACGAGTTCAATTTAAACAAAAAAACCACTGCCGCCTTTGTGTATCAACTCAATAATTGTTTGCTAAAATTCAGCAGTTCTTCCAGCAATCCGGATTACCAGTTCAAAACGGACCCGGCACACTACAACCAAATCATTCTGAACGAAAATCCCAAGTTCTTTAATGTTGCTAAAAACCTATTCAACATTGACAATACTTCTTCCGCTTTCGCGAAAGGAAACCAGGCCTATAACATTCCTTTAGATATTATTGGAAAAACAAGAACTTCTCCTCCGGATTTAGGAGCTTATCAAAACGCCGCTTTTCCTAAGTAGTTTCATGTCATTTCGACCGAAGGGAGACTCGAGCGACAGTGAACAGGCGAAGCAAATCACACGTAGGATTCGACAAAGATTGGCGACAATTGGGACGGAGTTTCGCGTGCGATTTCTCCCTTCGATCGAAATGACAAACTGCGTTCAATTCACTGTAAAAAACTCCGCACGTTAAATCTTTTCTTTCCCCAAAAAACACTCGTAAGAAAATATATCCAAAATTAAACATCACTTAACTTATATAATTCATAAAAATAGTAGATTTGCTAAAACTGATTTTCAACATTCTAAAATTCAGTATTTTAAAAACAGAAAAACAACCAAATCTTAAAGACTATTAACTATGAAAAAAAACTACTTTTTACTGTTATTGATGTTTGCCGCAACGGCATTTGCGCAAATTCCCACCGGCTATTACAACACCGCAACAGGAACAGGTTATACGTTGAAAACACAATTGTACAACATTATTAAAGGTCATACCGATAACGGATATGGGGGATTGTACACCACTTATCAAACCTCCGATGTCGATAATTTTTTCGAAAATGACGGAACTGTTTTAGACATGTATTCCGAAAACCCATCCGGAACTGACCCATACAATTATACCACAGGATCAACACAGCGTTGTGGGAACTACGTTGCAGAAGGTGACTGCTACAACAGAGAGCATATCATTCCGCAATCGGTTTTTAACGAACAATCTCCAATGGTATCCGATGCACATTTTATCACTCCGACAGATGGAAAAGTAAACGGAATCCGATCCAACTATCCTCACGGGAATGTTAGTTCTGCTACTTATACTTCTCAAAACGGAGGTAAATTAGGTTCCAGTTCGGTATCCGGATACTCGGGAACCGTTTTCGAACCTATAAACGAATTCAAAGGTGATATTGCCAGAATGTATTTTTACTTTGCCACTCGTTATGAAAATACCGTTGCGGGTTACTCTTTCCCTATGTTTGACGGTTCCGGCAATAAAGTTTTCACTACAGCATTCTTAAATCTTCTAATAACCTGGCACACACAAGATCCTGTAAGCTCAAGGGAAATTGCCCGAAACAATGCCATTTATGCCCGTCAGAACAATAGAAACCCTTATATCGATCATCCGGAATATGTCAATCAAATTTGGGGAGGAGCACCTTCTTCAGACACTCAGGCTCCAACTGCACCGACAAGCTTAGCTTCGACTTCAAAAACAGCAACTTCTATTACACTATCCTGGACTGCTTCTACCGATAATGTAGCCGTTACAGCTTATGATATTTATGCAAACAGCGCTTTAAAAACCACTGTTTCCGGTGTAACTGCAACAATAACAGGTTTAACCGCGGCAACAGCTTATTCTATTTATGTAAAAGCAAAAGATGCCGCAGGAAATGTTTCCGCTTCAAGCAATACCATTTCAGTTACAACCGACAGCGGCGGAACAGGAACTACAACGGATCTTCTTTTCTCTGAATACGTCGAAGGTTCCGGAAACAATAAAGCAATTGAAATTGCCAATAACACAGGAAGTTCTGTGAGTTTAGCTTCGTATACGATAAAAAAACAAACAAACGGTTCCGGTTCCTGGAGTACCGGTTTGGCTTTGAGCGGAACCTTAGCCTCGGGAAGTAAATTTGTCATTGTAAACAGCTCCATATCTTCAAGCTGCTATTCAACCAGTGCGGCTAATATTTCGACAACAGCAACTGAAATGGCCTTTAACGGAAATGACCCAATTGGTTTATTCAAAAATGGCGTTTTAATCGACATCATCGGAACTTTCAATGGCGGAACTGCTAATTTTGGAGCTGACGTTACTTTAAGAAGAAAATCAACCGTAACTTCACCAAGTACTACTTTTAATCTGAGTGCACAATGGGATTCATTTTCACAAGATACCTGTACTAATTTAGGCAGCAAAAAAGTACAGTCTACTGTAGCTGGAGGAGAAGAAAACATTGCAGATTATAGCGGAATTATTGTTTATCCAAATCCTTCTAACGGGAATTTCAATATAAATTTAAACGAATCTGGCTCTTCTTATGCTGTAGAAATCGTTTCCTTCTCAGGACAGAAAGTTTTTGAAAAACAGAACGCGACAGAAAGCACCATTTCAGTAAGTCATTTACCAAGTGGTATTTATATTTTAAAAATTGTTAAAGATTCGAAAACTAGCATCAGGAAAATAATCATTAACTAAAAATACTTTTCACGCAGATTTAGCAGATTTTTTTTGGAACTACTTATAAAATAGTTCCAGCATTCTAGAATCTGCTGAATCTGCGTGAAAATAAAAACTTTGCACGACAATATCCCAATTTCAGAACGGTATCATATTTTTTAAAAGAGTTTGTTTTCAAATTTGCGCTTGCTAGATATTTAAACTAAATTTGCACTTCAATACAACAAACTACACATCACAATGATCCATTTCTTTGAAAACCAAAGCAAAACTGTTTTTGCAGTACAGACGCAAAACGAAATTTCGGCTCAAGACATTTCAAAACTAAACTGGCTTTTTGCCGACTCCAATAAGATCGAAAAATCCGCACTGACGGATTTTTTTGTTGGTCCTCGTGCCACTATGATCACTCCATGGAGTACAAATGCTGTAGAAATTACTCAAAACATGGGTATTACGGGCATTATCAGAATTGAAGAATTTCATCCGGCAACAGCTGATTTTTCAGATTTTGACCCAATGTTATTACAGAAATTCAGCCAATTAGATCAGGAAATTTTCACGATCAATGTGCAGCCGGAACCTATTCTGGAAATCGATGATATTGCCACTTACAATACAACAGAAGGATTAGCTTTAAGCGAAGAAGAAGTTGATTACTTAAACAATCTTTCTACTAAATTAGGAAGAAAACTTACTGACTCAGAGATTTTTGCTTTCTCACAAGCAAACTCAGAGCACTGCCGTCACAAAATCTTCAATGGAACATTTGTGATTGACGGAGAAGAAAAAGAAACTTCTTTATTCAAATTAATTAAAAAAACATCACAGGAAAATCCTAACGATATTGTTTCTGCTTACAAAGACAACGTTGCTTTTGTAAAAGGACCAAAAGTGCAGCAATTTGCACCAAAAACAGCTGACAAACCAGATTTTTACGAAATTAAAGAATTCGATTCTGTTATTTCGCTAAAAGCCGAAACACACAATTTCCCAACCACTGTAGAACCTTTCAACGGAGCAGCAACAGGATCAGGAGGAGAAATTCGTGACCGTTTAGCCGGAGGACAAGGTTCATTGCCATTAGCAGGAACTGCGGTTTACATGACATCCTATTCACGTTTAAAGTCCTTCGACTCCGCTCAGGGTGACCGAAAATGGGAAAATGCTGTTGAAGAAAGAAAATGGCTGTACCAAACTCCAATGGATATCTTGATTAAAGCTTCAAACGGAGCTTCTGATTTTGGAAATAAATTTGGTCAGCCGTTAATTACAGGTTCTGTTTTAACATTCGAACATTCAGAAAACGACCGTAAAATTGGTTACGACAAAGTAATCATGCAGGCTGGTGGAATCGGTTACGGAAAACTGGATCAATCCATCAAAAAGAAACCACAAGAAGGCGATAAAATCGTAATTCTTGGAGGAGAAAATTATAGAATCGGAATGGGTGGTGCTGCAGTTTCATCTGCAGATACCGGAGCTTTTGGCTCAGGAATTGAGTTAAACGCGATTCAGCGTTCGAATCCTGAAATGCAAAAACGTGCTGCCAATGCGATTCGTGGTTTAGTCGAAAGCGATAATAACCCTATTGTTTCGATTCACGATCACGGAGCTGGAGGACACTTAAACTGTCTTTCTGAATTGGTGGAAGAAACCGGAGGATTAATCGACTTAGACAAATTACCTGTTGGTGACCCTACTCTTTCTGCAAAAGAAATTATCGGTAACGAATCTCAGGAAAGAATGGGATTGGTTATTGGTCAAAAAGATATCGATACTTTACAAAGAATTGCCGACAGAGAGCGTTCGCCAATGTATCAGGTTGGAGACGTAACGGGCGATCACCGTTTTACTTTCGAATCTAAAACAAACGGTTCAAAACCGATGGATTATGCTTTAGAAGATTTCTTCGGAAGTTCTCCAAAAACGGTTATGACCGATAAAACGATTGACAGAAAATATGCTGATGTTGCTTACAACACGGCAGATTTCGAAAGTTATTTACAAGACGTATTACGTTTAGAGGCTGTAGCTTCAAAAGACTGGTTGACCAATAAAGTAGACCGTTGTGTAGGTGGAAAAGTAGCCAAACAGCAAAATGCAGGACCATTACAATTGCCTTTGAATAATGTTGGAGTTATGGCTCTGGATTATTTAGGTAAAGAAGGAATCGCTACTTCTATCGGGCATGCTCCTATCGCTGCTTTGATTGACCCGGTTGCAGGATCCAGAAATGCTATTGCCGAGTCGTTATCAAATATTATCTGGGCACCAATTAAAGATCAGTTAAAAGGTATTTCATTATCTGCCAACTGGATGTGGGCTTGTAAAAACGAAGGTGAAGACGCTCGTTTGTACGCTGCTGTAGAAGGTTGTTCTGAATTTGCAATCGAATTAGGAATCAATATTCCAACCGGAAAAGATTCCCTTTCGATGAAACAAAAATATCCAAACGACGAAGTAATTGCACCGGGAACGGTTATTATTTCGGCAGCAGGAAACTGTACCGATATCAGAAAAGTAGTAGAACCTGTTTTACAAAGAAACGGAGATTCAATCTATTATATCAATTTGTCTCAGGATGATTTCAAATTAGGAGGTTCTTCTTTTGCACAAATCAGAAATACAATCGGAAAAGAGACTTCTACTATTAAAGACGCTTCTTTCTTCAAAAATGCCTTCAATACCATCCAGGAATTAATTGGTGACAACCAAATTTTAGCCGGACACGATATCGGAAGCGGCGGTTTGATCACTACTTTATTAGAATTGTGTTTTGCGGATGTAAACCTTGGGGCAAAAATTGACTTCAGTGCTTTCGCAGAAAAAGATCTGTTAAAAATCCTTTTCGCAGAAAACATCGGAATCGTTTTCCAGGCAAAATCTGATGCTGCTGTTGAAGCTAAATTAAAATCAAACAATATCGAATTCTTCAAAATTGGTTCGGTTCAAGAAACTGCTAGTTTGGAATTTGGAATTTATAATTTGGATATTGCAAAGTACAGAGACATCTGGTTCGAGACTTCTTATTTATTAGATCAAAAACAATCTAAAAACGGAAGAGCTCAGGCGCGTTTTGAGAACTATAAAAATCAGGCTTTAAACTATACCTTCCCTGCGCACTTCACAGGAAAAGCGCCAGTCATCTCGAGCGGAGTCGAGAGACCAAAAGCGGCTATTATTCGTGAGAAAGGAAGTAATTCTGAGCGTGAAATGGCAAATGCGATGTACTTAGCCGGTTTTGATGTAAAAGACGTTCACATGACCGATTTGATTTCAGGTCGTGAAACACTGGAAGACATTCAGTTTATTGGAGCTGTTGGAGGTTTCTCTAATTCAGATGTTTTAGGTTCTGCCAAAGGATGGGCCGGAGCTTTCTTATACAACGAAAAAGCAAAAACAGCTCTCGATAATTTCTTTAAAAGAGAAGATACTCTATCTGTCGGGATTTGTAATGGATGTCAATTGTTCATGGAATTAGAAGTGATCAATCCGGAGCATGAAGTTCACGGAAAAATGCTTCACAACGAAAGTCAGAAACACGAAAGTATCTTTACTTCTGTAAAAGTACAGGAAAACAACTCGGTAATGCTATCGACGTTGGCCGGAAGCACTTTAGGAGTATGGGTTTCTCACGGAGAAGGTAAATTCAAATTGCCTTTAGCCGAAGAAAATTACAACATTGTTTCTAAATATGCTTACGAAGGTTATCCTGCCAACCCTAACGGATCTGATTACAACACAGCAATGTTATGTGACAAAACCGGAAGACATTTGGTAATGATGCCTCACATCGAACGTTCAACTTTTCAATGGAACTGGGCACATTATCCAAAAGACAGAAACGACGAGGTTTCGCCTTGGCACGAAGCTTTTGTTAATGCCAGAAAATGGATTGAGAAAAACTAAAAATATATTTCTATAAAAAACGCCCGATAAATTCGGGCGTTTTTTTTTTTTTAAAGAGTACAACTCAAATTAACTGATCATCAAGCTTTTCAAAACTCTTAAAACAATTTTTATCTGTATTAATTAATCGCTACCAAATTGACGCGAAGCTTGTTTGGGGCAGAGCCTTCAGACATAAAAACCAAATACTTTCCGTCATTTGTCTTTCTAATAATTTGACTAGGCTGCACCAATCGGGAATTATCATCCTTCCCATTAGACAAAGAAACATCTTTAGTAGTAAGCACATTGCCATCATAATCTACGACTGCAAGTGAAGATTTTAAAACTTTATTATTTTTGGACATATCAAATGCATTCCAGGCTATAAATATTTTACCCTGTGAATAATGAGCCATCTGCGCTCCCCAGCCGGCAGTTTCTGTAGCCTTATAACTGGTTAACCAAACATCCTTAACTTTGACTGCACTTCCCGTTCCGGCACCTACGCTGGAAAATATAGACAAGCGAAGATCACGACGCAGATCATTAGCAGTAAACTCATGTTGTGTAGTATAAAGAACGGCAATATTTCCATTGGGCAATTCTAATAGATCACCGGTAGCTGTATTGGTAATATTATCATTTGAAGTTGCAGAATTGGGAAGCGGAAAAACATTTGACCATGTACGATTAAACGGATCATCATTAAATTTCCAGGCTTCTATTAAAAGACCTCTTGAGGGCAACGCATCTGCGTGGGCAGAGGCAAGATAACGTCCATCATTCAAAGGCAATAATCGCTGGTCGAAGTTATGGGAGATATACCAGGGACGTATAAAAGTTGATTTACCTGTAGCTGCTTCATGAAAGCTAAGCCAGGCTGCCTGATGCTCGCCCATTCCTCTGCGAGCTAAATATATACCAAAATTATCCAGTTTCTTATTGTAAACAATAATACCCTGTCCGGATCTTCCTGCTGCATGAGTATCAGAGGGATTAGGAGGAGCCTGCCATAAATCTATTGAATACTTTACGTTGCCTGAACTGTCAAAACAATAGTACACAGGTCTCTTTCTTGCAATGTCATCTGAGTTCACTTCCGATGCTCCCATCATGTAACGATTATTACCAAAATACTCGTAACCCAGGAAAGTCGTATTACCCAAATTTAGTTCTTTAGGAAAGGAAATTTCGGAAACAATAGATTTAGTACTGAGTGAGATTCTGCTTAAATGGCGGTGTCCGTCAGCAGTTGGTGCTAATTCTCCTTCCCAATAAGTATCCAGATTACCATCTTCGTTAACAGAAAAGCGAATACTTGGCTTTATACCATAAGTTTCGTAAGCACTATTTGTTAATGGTCGAAGATTTTCAGGCAGGTTTACTTCAAAAGAAGAATAATTGAGACCTGTACTAACATCACTGTCTTCTTTATCACCCGTACTTCCTGTAGTATCAACCACCGGATCCTCTACATTTTTACTGCATGCTCCTAACGACAATAAGGCAACAACTAATAAGACGTAAATTTTGCTTTGAGAAATGTGTTTCATTAAATTTATTTTAGTTTTATAATAGTAATTCATTTTTTAGTCATCATTTGACGATTTACAACACCCCTTAAGAAGTGTTCCACCTCTTTAAATTCAAACCAAAGTTATAACACCTGTTTTTTGTACATTTTATACTTGTATCAAATGGTATTATTCCTGTAACAAACAGTATTATTTACAAAACTTCTGAATAAAATTCACAGGGAAATACCTTCCGATGAGAATCAGAAATACAAAAGACAGGAACAACAACGTTTCACGCTTTTATAAATTGCCGGAAAAAGAATTGAGAAAAGCTAAAAATATATTTCAATTAAGAACATCCGAATTTATCGGCTGCTTTTTTTTAACCATTCACTTTTTACATCTCACATCTCACCTTTTCAAAAAACTTCCATTTAAAAAGACTCTAAGACTAATTTAATACTATCTTAAGCCAGCTTACACCTGTGTTTTTACTGCTATAAATATCTTTGTTTCATGAAAAAATGGACATTAAATTTATCGCTTCTACTATTCTTATTTATTTTAAGCCAGGTTGCATTTGCCCAAAATTCTTCTGTAAAAGGAACGGTTTCTGACGGGAAACTGGCCATCGAATTTGTCGATGTGGTTTTAAAAAATACTGCCGATTCTACTAAAGTTGCCGGATATGCCGTTACAGATGCTTCCGGGAATTTTTCTTTAGACCATGTTACTTCAGGTGAATATAAACTTCAGTTCAAATTAATCGGTTTTAAAACCGTTACTCAAAAAGTAAAATTTACGGGATCTCCAATTTCTATTGGAACCATAACTTTAAAAACGGACACTAATCTGTTAAACACTGTTGTTGTAAATTCTCATAAAAAGCAAATTCAAAAAACCAACGAAGGCTTCATTTTCAATGCGGTTTCCAATCTGACACAAACAGGCGGAACTGCTACCGATATGCTCAAAAACATTCCTACAGTAGCTGTGGATGCAGACGGAGGAATTACTTTAAGAGGAAAATCTCCAATGATTTTGATTAACGGAAAAAACTCTGCCATTACCAATATGGATCAAATTGCAGCGAGCAGTATTGAAAGTATTGAGGTTATCAGTAATCCTACTGCCAAATACGATGCGAATGCAGAAAGCGGAATTATCAATATCAGACTTAAAAAAAACAACCAAAGCGGTATGAATGGCGCAGTGGTTTTAGGAGGCGGATTTGGAGCCAAAGGCAGATTAAACAGCTCTATGCTCTTAAATCAGAAAACGGATAAATGGAATTTCGGACTGGGGTACGACAATCGCTTTGCCGGAAGAACTAAAAAAATCAAAGGGGAGAGAATCAATTACCTGATCGATGACGAACATTATATCAATCAAAACAGAAGCGACCAGCGTACGGAAGGTTTGCAGAATTTGAAATTCAACATTGATTTTTCACCAAATGAAAACAACAGCTTTTCTTTTGAAGCTTTGGGAAATATGGAGAGTCAGGACAATGACGAAACTTTATACACGCAGGTAAACAACAGCACCAATCAGTTTTTCTCGAGCAATAAAAGACATTCTTTGGAACTCGAGCGTTCTAAGGTAGCCGAACTTGCTTTTAGCTACGACCGAAAATTTGCCGATGACCGAAAAAGCCTGAATGCCAGTATTACCTCCTCTTTCAATAAACACAGAGAAAACACTGATATCGATACCTATCAATTCGATCAATACTACAACCTGATTGGTGATGCTGCATGGCAAAGAACGCACAATTACGAACACGAAAATATCTCGAACGCTATTGTAAATTATGCGCTTCCGGTTTCTGAAAGAACCATTTTAGAGACTGGTTACAAAGGAACCTTCCGATTCTTCGACTCCGATTTTCAAAGTGCTGATCAAAAAAATGGAGAATACGTTGTAAATCCTTTGGCGAGCAACGGCTTTAAATTCAACGAGCAAATCAATGCGGTTTACGGAATGTTAAACTCTTATATTGGTACTAAAGAAACTCCAAAATGGAAGTACAATTTAGGATTACGTGCCGAACAGGTTTCAAACAACGGAAAAACGCAAAACAACAGTGATAACTTCTCCAATCATTATGTGAAACTTTTCCCATCTGCCTCTTTACAACTTAATTTAGCATCAGATGAATTTCTAAAAATGGGTTACAGCAAACGCATCAACCGTCCTGATTTAGACAACTTAAATCCATTTATTGATATTACCGATGCCTTGAATCCACATGGAGGAAATCCGTATTTGAAACCCGAAATCATTCATATTATTGAGACAGGCTATTCTAAAGAGTGGTCCAAATATTCCCTTTCGACCAATGCTTTTTACAGAAACGCGACCAATACAATCAGACAATATGCCGAACTGCAGGACAACGGAGTGGTTTTGCAACAGCCCAGAAATATTGGAAGCACCATTACTTATGGTCTTGAAACTATTTTCAGTCTAAAACCAATTGGATTCTACGATGCCAATATCAGTATTACCGCTTTTCAGCAAAATATAAATGCCTCCAATCTGGCTCAGGATGTAGTCAACAATGCATTCAGCTGGTACGGAAAGATCATCAATAATTTTGTTCCGTGGAAAGGCGGAAAACTGCAAATTATCGGAAATTACAATTCGGCTCTCGCTACTGCACAGGGAAAAAGAATTCCGATCTATAATGTTGATATGGGATTTCAGCAAAAACTGGGTAAAGGCAATGCCCGTTTAGGTTTAGTGGTAACTGATATGTTTAACACACTTGAAAGCGGTTTTAAAAACAATACGACTTTGTTCAGTAACAACCGTACTTCGAAATCAGATACACGTGCTCTGATGCTTACTTTTGCTTACACCTTCAAATCTGACTTTAAAGAAAAATTACTGGAAAATCAGTTTTCGACAGAGTAACATTACATTAAAGTAAAAAATATCATTCTTGTAATCGGGATTCATTTTTCTAGTGAAAATTGAACTATATTCGCCAAAAAATTCGTGCCCCGAATTTTTTGGCAGCTCCAAGAACCCTTAAACCTACATAGAATGAAAACCCTGCAAGTATTTCTTTTTACTTTATTATTTAGTGCCGTAAAATTACATTCTCAAATTCACGTAGACCGAATCACTTATAAAGTCCGTGACCATTTTATTACCACCACCATCGGGTATCCGGTACCCGGAACTTTTTTGCCAGCCGGAAAAAAAGAACCCTCTACCATTTTAAATCCGGACGGAACAGGAATTATTCAATATGAAGATCTAAGCAAAAAAAAGATCAACTGGGGAATTGAATGTACCGAAGAAGGCATTCCGGTTTTTAAAGAAGGTTTCAACAGTGCTTCCTATACTTTCTGGTACCGTACCAATGACAGTGAGGAGTGGAATTACACACAATTTTCTATCCATTTTACCAAGAAAAAAATGTTTCTGATGGGGGAAAGAGTAAAAGAATATGTAGATTATAACGTACAATAATTACTACGTAAAAATCAATTTTTCTTGATTTTTATACCTTTTACTACAAAAAAGAAAACGTTTTCGTAGATTTTCTAAAGTACTTATAATTTTTCCCATAAATTTCGATAAATATAAAAATTATACCTAATTTTTATTTAATTTGCGATAAAATTCAATATACTAACATGGTTTCAATCACACGCCTTTTTGATTTTCCCTATTATCAACAAGAAACTTATAACCTTCAGGTTGCCTTAGCAACTAAAAAAAACGGAGTCTGGGAAAAGACATCTAGCCAGGAATATATTGCAAAAGCAAATGCTATTTCGAGAGCATTATTGCGCATGGGTGTCCAAAAAGATGATAAAATTGCATTAATCACTTCTAACAATCGTACGGAGTGGAATATTATGGATATTGGTATCCTGCAAACCGGTGCTCAAAACGTGCCTATTTACCCAACTATTGCCGAAGAAGATTACGAATATATATTAAATCATAGTGGAAGTATTTTCTGTTTTGTATCCGATACAGAAGTACTTGACAAAGTAAACGCGATCAAAGCAAACGTTCCTACTTTAAAAGAAGTCTATTCTTTTAATGAAATTGAAGGTTGCAAACACTGGTCTGAATTGTTAACACTAGGAGAAGACGACAGCAACCAAAGCGAAGTTGAAGCCCGAAAAGACAGTATTAAACCAGAAGATTTAGCTACTATTATTTATACTTCCGGAACAACAGGAAGACCAAAAGGAGTTATGCTTTCTCACCATAACATTGTTTCTAATGTTTTAGACAGTGCGCCAAGAATCCCGTTTGATCCGGGAAAAAGTTCGGCTTTGAGCTTCCTTCCTATTTGTCATATTTTTGAAAGAATGATTTTGTACATCTATCAATTTTATGGTATTTCGGTTTATTTTGGTGAATCGATTGATAAAATCAGCGATAACCTAAAAGAGGTACGACCAAATGTAATTACAGCGGTTCCAAGACTTTTAGAGAAAGTTTACGATAAAATTTACGCAAAAGGTGCTGAATTAACAGGCATTAAGAAAAAACTATTTTTCTGGGCCATTGATTTAGGACTACGCTACCAGCCTTACGGTGCCAATGGTGCCTGGTACGAATTTCAGTTAAAAATTGCCCGTAAACTTATTTTCAGTAAATGGAAAGAAGGTTTGGGAGGAAACTTAGATTTAATGGTTTCAGGAAGTGCTGCTTTACAACCGCGTTTAGCGAGAGTTTTTGCTGCTGCTGAAATTCCGGTTATGGAAGGTTACGGTTTATCTGAAACATCACCGGTAATTGCTGTAAACGACCAAAGAAACAAAGGTTTTAAAATTGGAACTGTTGGAAAACCAATTCGCAATGTAGAAGTTAAAATTGCCGAAGACGGTGAAATCCTTTGCAAAGGGCCAAACGTAATGTTAGGTTACTACAAAGATCCTGAAAAAACAGCCGAAGCTTTACAAGACGGTTATTTCCACACCGGAGATATTGGAGAAATTGACAGCGAAGGTTTCCTTAAAATTACAGATCGTAAAAAAGAAATGTTCAAAACTTCGGGAGGAAAATACATTGCTCCTCAGTTGATTGAAAATGCCATGAAACAATCTCGTTTTATCGAGCAGATCATGGTGATTGGTGAAGGCGAAAAAATGCCGGCAGCCTTCATTCAGCCTAACTTTGAATTTGTAAAAGAATGGGCTAAAATTCACAAAATAACTTTAGGAAACAGCGACAAAGACATCAGCTCTAACGCACAGGTTATCAAACGTATTGACGAAGAAGTAGAAACCATTAACGAGAAATTCGGACACTGGGAAAAAATCAAGCGTTTTGAACTTACTCCAGACGTTTGGTCGATTGACGGAGGACAACTTACTCCTACCCTGAAATTAAAACGTAAAATCATTAAAGAAATTTACAAAGATCTTTACGCTAAAATATACGGACAAAATTAATAAACCAACATAATACTAACCAACGAAAAACGGCTATCTCATAAAGACAGCCGTTTTTTAATTGTACAAACATCACTTTAAATAGTCAACAATCGTTGTGAGTGCTACACAAAGCGGACTTACGTTTTAGGCTTGTGGTCGAATTAAAAACCCATTCATTTGGGTTACTTCACCCCTTTTTGCCTTTAAAACAGCCAATCCATATTCAGTAATTGTACTTTCCTGTTCTTCAGCAACTGTGAGCCTACTGTGCTTTTCTTCTAAAGAGATACTACTAATTGTATTCATAATTTTTATTTTTTCAATTTTTAAAATAATGGTGTTTAAATCTTTAACTCATAATTCTCTTCTTTAGAAAAACATACTTTTAATATCCCTAAAGAAATTTCTTTTCTTAGATTTCTTTTCAGGCTTCTCCTTTTTAGCAGCACTCTTTTTTTCAAAAACTTCTTTAGCTTTTTCAATTCTCCTAATTGGTTTTGTGTCTTCCTTTTTAGAATTTTCGTAAAACTTCTTGAGAGGACGAGGATGAAAATCAACCAAAATTGCAGCCATATTGATAACATCCATACTGGACGGATCTGTTTCTCCTTTAAAGAAGGTTTCAATAGGTCTGAACTTATCTTTTTTCTCCTTAAACTTATTCTTTTGAGTATGATCGAAATCTAAGCCCAATAGATTACTAAAAACATTCAAGTCCTCTTTTGTTGGGTTATTTTCGAAAATGAGCCAGCACAAATCACGAAGTTTTGCACGAGAAGGTTTGTACAAATAATCAAAGTATTCTCCTTCTCTTTCTATCTCGTATTTTTTTCTAATTGCTCTTTTGTATTTTTCTAATGTATTGTTACTCATAATATTCTACTTTTTTTTTCGGAATTTTCCGGAACCTCAGGGATCCTCCTGATCTCTCATCCATAGAGTGTTAAAATATCTTTACCAAGAAAATAACCTCTAAAAGAGATACAATACTTATTGTATTCCCTCTTCCTTCCGTCGCTTAGTGTGCTCTGCATCCATATCGTTATCGAAATAAACAGATACTCACTAAACCTAATTTTACTAACAAGACCAAAATCATGGTCAGGCTTACTTTTTTTACTCATGGTTAGAAACAATTAAGTTATTGGCATTTTTTGTTGGGGTCATTTCTAACTTCGAACGTTTTATTCCAAAATCAGATTTCCTTAGCTTACACATTCTTCCATCTGAAACATGGTGAAAAACAATACCTTCAACATCATTTTCTAACAAAAATCTTTTCAAATCATCAAATTCAAAATTTGAAAAGTCAAAAACCTCACTGCCGTGTTTCATCAGCATGTGTTTTTCCAGTTTTTCAGGATTTCCCTGCACTTTAGGACCGCATAATTCAAATGTCCCATCGATCTTAATTTTTAAATTATCAAAACCTTCAAAGAAAAACTTATCCTCAGGTTTCAAACGATCACATTTTAACCAATGCGGATGATGTCCCGTAATACTATCTGCTTCCTGACATGCAATCGCACCAGAAGGAATTACACGCCCTTTTTTGGCATCAAATCTTTTAAATAATTCTCCCTGAATAATTGCTGCAGCTGAGCCATCAAATTTTCTTGTGGCAATAACTTCTCCGGTTGTAACCCATCTATTTTCATCACTAACCTTATTTATTACCCTTGCCAGATCATGCGGATCTTTAACAAATAATGTACTTATCTTTTTCATCTTATATACTTTTAAATTAAATCCTCGATTTACTCGAAGAACATCAAACAACTTTTGCGTTTTTAAATTTCAATCCATAAAAAAAGCACCCGATTAAAGGTGCTTCATAACAAATACGATAATTATCATATTGCCTATAATGATGCACCAGCATGTAAACCCCTTCAAGGGCCGAACTTGCGTTTATTGGTTTTACGTTATATGTGTTAAAAATGAAATCCATTTTATATTGTTTTATTTTTAAATTCTATTGTTTTTTGAAATTCAGTGTCCCGATATTCTTCGGCAAAGATAATGTCAAAAAAATCATACTTCCAAATTCTACCATTATTCAACTTGCTGGTTTTCAAACAACTAAGCCCTTTGGTTAAGTCATAGAAATCCCTGTCCGCATATCGAAGCAGCTTTTTTATCAAATCAAATGACTGTTACTCATCAGATTACTTTTCAAGACTATATTTTGGTGTTTTTAAAATTCATTAAACATTTAATGTGTAATTTTTTTAAATATTTTTTTGTTATGATCAATTTGTAATCATTTTCCATCTTTTTTATCCTGCTGAATTATCCCCAAAACAAAAAAAGCGCCCTAAAAAGAGGACGCTTTGCTATATTTATGTTGAGTTTGTAACTTCAATTTACACTTCGATTTCATAAAAATACAGATCACATCCTGAGTCCTTAACAGGGGCAAATCCTGCTAAACGATCACTATATAGTCCTACTGACAGATTAATATTTATATTTTTCATTTCCATTTCAGGTACAAATATAGCATTTTTAGAAATTAATTTAACTTTATTTTAAGATTTGTAGAGCATGTCTTTAATTCTCAAGCTTAAGAAAGTATCATTTTCACCGCCAAAATATGTTTACAAATTCCTCTCTTTCCCTGATAAGCCGTAAACCAGTCGCAGGTACATTTTTGAGAAGTAGTATCAATGATTACTTTATGCACCACACCGGAACCTTTTACTTTGGCTTCAATATAATCGGCTCTGCGTTCTGTGATTTCCACTTCTTCCTTATCAATTAGCTTTTTCGCATTTTTCAATCTCGGATTTAAAGATAAAATACGCTCTGTTTTAAAGGGAAGACGACGATAAAAATGAGCCTTTTCGCTTAAATCATACCCTAATAATCCCATGGAAGATAAATTGGACGTTAGATTATCCATCGTGCCAAAATCAATATCATTTTCAATCGAAAGCATGGTTGGGTCAAACATCTCATTCGATTTTAATAAACTGTTTAATCCGTACACCCATTCCATCGGTAAATTTTCCGTCATGGTTTCCAGAACATTTCCTTCACCCGAAAAACCACGGTAGGAATCCGGAGAAAAAGCCATCAATAGCTGCATTTTGCCAAATTCGCATACAATAGCACAAGTCTGCTTATCATCTGATTCGTAAATAAAAATCTTATCTACAATGGCCAGAATCCCTTCTAACAAACGTAATCTCTGAACACCTCCAATTCTAACACTGTCTGAAGTTGCCAAAGTCGAAAACATAAACTTTCCGGCTCTTTTGGTGATAAAAAAATCACCTTTTACGCTTCCTTTCGGCAGGCTTTGAAAAAGCTGAATCGTTTGTATTTTATTGAGTTCGAACTTCAGATCCATATCAGCCAAATAAAGCTGAACACTGGTTAATCCTTTGATCCAGCGCATGGGTAAAGTCACTTTTTTCTCGACCACTTTTGTTTTACTGGTTATCACCTGAACATCTTGCTGACCAACGGCAAGGGTTACCTTTTCATTTTTCTGAATCGCATTTAGCGCATTCAGCATTGGATCGTTAAAATCAACATTAGTCGTTCCATTGGCAATAAATTCGCCGTCGATGGCTTCGGGTTTCATGTCTAATCTTACATATACACCATTGCAGGACGAAAATCCTTCAAAACGAAGTCTTTCTGAACCTGCAGAAACAATTGGATCGCGAAGGCTGGGCGGAACTGGTCCAAAACTCGAACGCACTACTTTGGCAATCGTGCTCCAGCATTTTGCCGTAACATAAGGATCAGTTAAACTTCCCCAGAAAAAGCACGGAATATTATTGACTTCCTCAATTTCGGTTTGATGGGCCAAAACCAAATTATTGATTCCCTTTGTTTTACTGTAGGTTGAAATTCCTTTATAATTATATTCTAAATCTGTCATTTTCTTTATTTTAAAATTTGCTTAATCAAGGATTTAAGCGAAGCATTATCTTTCCACTGTTCAAAAAACGCAATGACGCTTTCTGACGGTTTCTGATTGGTTTTGATCAAAACATCAACATAGTTTTCGACCATTTTCTTGAAATTTGTCGGTAGCTTTTCGCTCACTTCCAAACAAGCAAAAAAGGTGTTAAAGAACTGCAGCAATGCGCTGTTGTGTATAGGTGAAATATCTTTTAAGGCAATTATTCCATCGGTTAATCTCGAAAAAGCACCATATTTTCCTGTTGCTGCAAAAGCCGCCTTCTCAGCAAACTTCTCTATATCGATTGTTTGTTTCTCAATCAGGTTCATTAAAGTTTCGGAGGCCAGTAAGCGTAAATCTTTCTTTTCCTGGAAGAAACAAAGCGCGAATAACAATAAAACATTATCCGAGAACCTCATTTCCGGTCGGTTTAAAACGTCCAGAAAACCTTTTAATTCCGGTTTTGAACCGTCCGGAACTACACAGTTGTTCAATAAAGTCATCACTAAAGCATCCGGGTTTTGTGGCGTCAGGCTGTGCCAGTAAAATGTATTTCCGCCATAGTTTATATTGTAATCCCAACTGTTCGATCTTTTGTAAATATCAAGACTGTACAATAAATAATTGGGCGTTTTGATGTATTGTGGCAGTTCGAAACGAAGTTCGTACCACGAAGGCGATCTTTCTTTTTCGTGTGTTTTATAATTGTTCCACTCGTTCCATTTTTCTTTAAAGGAGAATTCCGTTTGAAATGGCGAAACTACAAATGGAACTTGTTTTAAATAGGTGTTTTCAAATTCGCTAAAAGTATGGTCCGGATAAAATGTTCTGGCTGCAACGGCCCATAAAGATAATATTCCGCTTTCTTTAGTCGTTTTTCCTAATGTTGCCAAAAGTTTTGAAACTAATGACCCCGAATCAATCGTCAGTTTATCTTCTGCTCCCAAACAGTAGGACAACAAGGCTTTTAATTCGCCCTCTATTTCATTCAATAAAGGAAGTGCTTCATGGGTATTTTCTCTTGGCATTCGCGCAATGGCAATCGCCAAATCCAGAGAATCAATTTCCTCGTTTGCTTTTTGATAGGCAATTACACGCTCCAACAAAACTTTAGGAGCGACCCAATACGGTTTATGACTAGGGAAAGAAAGCAATGGCAGTTTTGAATTGGATTCAATTTTCTGCTGTACTTTTTCTAATAACGGTCGGATTAAAACCAGTGTATTAATTTTTAAGTAATGACTGTCTCTAGTACTTAACTTATTGTTGATGTTTTCAATTTTCTGAGACAAAAACGACTTCATATAGTTCTTATGAACACTTTCAAAATAGAATTTGTTCAATTGTTTTTGATAAGGCTGTAACTGCACGCTGTAATCGGCGGGAAACAAATCTCTTTGCTGAATATAGGTATTCATTAGGATTTCGGTGTCCAGAACTTCTTCAGAAGCAATGAAGTTTCCAAACTGAAATAAAATTTCGTTCCAGTCCTTTGGCAGTTGTACTTCTTCAATCAATACCAGTTCTTTTTGAGGTTGGAATTGATATTCTTCAAATCCGGCATCGTCCGGCATCAAAGCATCTTCATCTAAAAACGGACTTAAGCCTGATTTGATATTTCCCTGCATCAAAGTAACATAGGTACTCAGTTTTTCTTTCAGCACTTTATCTTTTGAGGAACCGATTTTCAGAATAATTTTAGACACTTTTTCCTGTAAAGTCAAATCAGAAATCACATAAACATCTGCCAGAATAGAGGCAATTTGATTGTTTACTTTCGGATTGGCTTTACTTATTTTTTCTAAAATCGGAAGAGCATTTTTTATGGCTGCTTTGCAGTCGCCACGCATCATTAAAGGTTCCAGCCATTCCAGAAATGATTTGGCTTTGAATTTTGGATGTGCATAAATTTTCTTCACCAATTCAATTCCGTAACTCGTAATGGGCGGATACGCGTTGTGCAAAAACGAAAATATATTTTCCTGAAAAACAATCAGTTCTTCTTCTGTCGCATTAAATTCTTCGATTCTTTTTCTGAAAAACGATTTTAGATTGTTGTTCCATTCTTTGGTTTGAATCTGGATGGCATTTTCGATAAAAAAACTGCGGTCCATTTTTTTCTCGTCTAATAAGGTTTTGTAGACAATGCTCCAGGTCTGAAATTCGTCATAACTTTGGTTGTCATTATCCCGAAAAAAGCTGTTGTGAAGTATGGTTTCGTAATTAAACAATTCCGGAATATCTCTCTGATATCCTTTTGTATCATTTACAAGGGTATTAATGAATTTTCTGATTTTTGTCTTGGCACGCCACTCGTTTGTTGCAGCGAGACTTAAAGCGTACAACTCCGGATTGAATTGCAGCAAACCTTCCTCTTCAAACTTTCGCAAAATATGATAATTAACACTTACCCAGTCCTGTCTTTTTACTTTATCCAAAATAAAAGTTTCCAGCCAATTGGGTTTTGCCCATAACAATGTGTCCAGAACATAGGATTTCTGATCGGCTTCATCCAGCAATTGCAGTACTTCATCCCACGAATTAATGTCGGCTTTATCAAACAATGCGATAGCGCTCAGGGTGATCATTTCTTTTTGTTTTTGATCTCCTCTTGTTCCCCACGAAGATCCCCAATTGTTACCGGTTTTATTCTTCTTCAAAAATTCCGGTTCTTTGGATAAATCGATGTATTGGGTCCAGTACTTTTTATTTTTTTTGATGTGTTTCTTTAAAGCTTCTACATTTCCTTTTGCATTTTCTTTTAAAAAAGGAAGCATCAAATGAATATCTTTTGCTTTTATAATGGCGTCGTATTCCTCTAAAACAGCGGCGGAATTTGCCGCCTTACCCGTTTTTGGTTTTGAAGCTATACTCACTTCTCCGTTTTCAGAATATCCTTTTTTCAGTTTTTCGCTGACTAATTTTTCAGCATTCCGCAAACATTCTTCATCTGTTGAAAAACTCTTGGTCTGTGAAGTTCCCGAAGTTCCGTTTTTACCGTAAGTTACCGTAAATTCAAATCCTGTCACGTTTATTTCCCAGAATTTATCTGAATTTCCATCAATGTATTTGAGACTTTTTTTCATTAGTAATCGTATAAAACAAGTGTTATTTCTAAATGTATACTATAAATAGGTAAAGTAATTGAATGTCTTTGTAATGAAAATCGTCGTTTTTTTACTGAAGGAGATCTCTTTTGTAAGCCTAAATCCTGAACTGGCGTGCTTCTATTCCCTTTTATCGACTTTTATTTTCAATCTGTAAAATAAGAATTTTATAGCAAGATCTTCTTAAAAGAACATCTTTTAAATGTTAAAAAATCCTACGAAAAAAAGCAGCATTAAATTTCAAAAAAATACCCTGCAAATCAGTATTTGCAGGGTTTGGATTATGGTTGGAATGTCGTTTTCAGAAAATCTAAAAAACTTAATTTGCTTTTATCACACTAATTTTTTCCAGAGTAACTTTAGCATCTCCGCCTCCGGTCTTTTTGATAATAATATCATAACTGGAATCTGAATTAATTAAGTCATCCGAAATGTAATAAGAGTAGTTAAGTTTTACACCGTCTGATCCAATTTCGTGGCTGTCTCCGGTTCCATGATCATGAGCTACTCCAAAGAAAGTCATTGTACCTACATACTGATCTTTTTTCCCGGGATAACGCAAATAAACCGTATAATAATCTTTTGGCTCTTTGTAAACCACTACATCAAGATTCAGAATTATTTTAGAATTGGCCGTTTTAAAAACTCTATTGGTGTTTTTCGCAAAGGTATTGCTTACTTTATGGGTAAAAGCCGAAGTGCCTAATACTTTGCTCACTTTTTGCTCCCAGATCACTTCTTCTTTTGAATCCTGAAATGAAATTTTAGCTTTTGCTGCTTCATTAGCCGCTACAACCGGAGTTTTAGATCCGTAAAGCAAATCATCGTATTTATAATCTAAGTTGTAGACTGTGTTGTATACTTCCTCCATGGTATACGTCACACGACTTCCGTCGGGATTTATAAACTGATATTGCCACGGATCAGCTTTTAGTTGCTCTAAGGTAGGACGCTGTCCGTAAATCGAAACGTCCCAGGAATCCCAAATACGATCGACCATACTATGATGCAGCCAGAAAACAGGATCAAATCCGGCCGACTCTACATTGGCCATTAAACCCGAAGTAACTTTTTGGTAGATTTCGTTGAAATACGTTTCACTTGGATCGGCATATCCCCCACCGATAAGATTGTGCATATAACCATGAGGGGCGCCCTCAAGGCTTCTGCTGAATCCCGCGTCGCCTGTGAAAGAAGGATTGGTTTTTAATTCTTCCAAAGCCAGCTGAATCTGATTGACCTGACTCGGCAAAATTGGTTTTCCATTGTTCAAAATGCTGTATCGCGCCGCAGTATAAAGAGAACCGGACTGTACTCTTAAAGGTTCTGCCATCACATTCTGAGACACCGCCTTACTACCATAATTCCAGTACGGAAGGGCAAAATCGGCTTTTCCGGACAGGTCGCGAATAATTTTTTCTAAATGCCAAATGTAAAATCTGTGCCATAATAAGAAATGTAGTTTCGCATTTGCTGTTCCGTTATGCGTACAATCAGCCCATGCCCATAACTTATCATTGATGGTCTGATATTGCGGACAAAGTTTATTGGCACCTGTAATCTCTTTCGGAACACTGTGAATCGCTCCCTGATAGTACCAGGAAATTCCTTTTTCGCAGCCCGCTTCGCGCATTTTCTTAAAAGCCACATTCATCGCTTCCAGATTCGCTAATCCCTGAGGTGTATTAACGTTCCATCGAATGTATTTCGCATTATTTCTATTTTGACCATAGGACATTCCCATAGTCAAAATAATACAGATTAAAATGGTAATTTTTTTCATTTTTTTTGTTTTTGGGTGATTAATAAATTGGTAGTTAACATTAAAGCACTTCGACTTCAAAAGTTAAAATCTGAGCATACTTGGGATTTGCTTTGTCGTAGATTTTAAATTTCACCGTTCCGTTGCCTATTTTGTTGGCAGGAATTACATGAATGGCAATAAAGCCCTGCTGATCTGGGTTAAGTTTATTAAAA
Source organism: Flavobacterium tructae (assembly GCF_002217475.1). Classification (GTDB taxonomy): domain Bacteria; phylum Bacteroidota; class Bacteroidia; order Flavobacteriales; family Flavobacteriaceae; genus Flavobacterium; species Flavobacterium tructae. The sequence goes on along the minus strand of NZ_MUHH01000038.1, from coordinate 4,214 downwards.
GAAGATCCTTTTGGAATCCCAATCTGGCAGGCACCGTGCTGGCACATCGAGCAATCCCACTCCTTTGGAAATGTATTCGATACGGTTTCCCAAACCAGATAAATGGGTTTATTTGAAATATTTTCGACCTTGATTTTCGAAATGTCAAGCCGTTTGTTTTTCAGCACACTTTCTTTATTGACCGCAGTTCCCACTACCGAAAATGTAGGTTTGTTTTGCGCAAATGAAATAGAAACCGAAAAGAGGAGTATCCAATAAAAGTACAGTTGTTTCATAGCCGTCGATTTAAATTTTAATGAAAAACAGCAATAGCCGTTTCGTAAACTTTCTTTTTTGAAATAGGATCAGTAAAACGATACATCAGTTGTTCTGTATCTCCCACATTTTCCAGAGAAATCAGTATTTCCAGACTTTCTCCCGCATGAAGTGCGGCTGTGCATCCGTTAGCCGATTCTGTTAGAGCGGTCTCACTTCCAAACCTCAGCTTTAGTTTTGCGTTAGGCGGAAATACAATTTCATGAAGATATAATCCCGAATTAACCAATCGAAGCAGCACCGTTTCGTTTTTACGATCTAACGATTGTAAGCCCTTACTATCAGAAGCAACTTTGCCATTAATCAAAAAATAATTGGGTTTGTAGGGAGGAAGAACAATAGGTTTATTTCGAGGATCGTATTCGGTACCCATGATGGCATCGGTATGCCATTTTGCATCCAGTTCGTTGCTGCACCAAACAATTTCACGCAAGGGCTCAGCCGCCAGAAGATCTTTTTCTTTCGGTTCAATAATGATGAGGCCAAACATTCCCGCCTGAAGGTTGAACGGATAATTTTCGGGACTGTAATACAAATAGGTACCCGGTTTTTCGGCTATAAAAGAATAAAACCCATGCTCCATATGATGAATGGCCTCTTTTTTCTTCATCAGCTTATTGTTTTTATCCCATTGAACAAAATCAATTTCTTTGCAAAATAAAGAGACCGGATTTCCCTGCGAAATGCTCCAAAAATCAACCCGAACAGTATCGCCAACCTTTGCCTTTATCTCAGATCCCGGCAAAGTAACCTGCCCCGAAAGAGAGTTTGTAAAACCAAAAGTCCGGACAAAGACGTTATTTTTAAGCAGCAGTTTTCCTGTTGTTCTCCCGATCACTAAATGTTCGTTTTGAGAGAACAAAAACAAATTGCTTAGTAAAAAGCAAAAGGTCACTATGGATTTGGGGCATCCTTTCATTTCTTAACTTAAATCATTCATTGCCAACACATTTAGCAATGCAATTCAAATTTAAAATTAATGTCGGTTTTGAGACCCCGTAGAAATACCTGATTTTGTAGTAAAAATCTGCCTTGAGTTTTGTTTTTTAAGAATACAATTCTTCCCGGATTGTAATGAGGTGAGAAAGTTTCTTTTAGATTTTTTTCCTTTTGTCTTTTGTAACACTGTTTTCACTAAGCCGTTTTGCCTGCGCTCTCGCCTGTTCTAAGGTAACAGGTTTCTGCTTCGCTAATATTTTCATACCCAACTCCGCTCTTTCCTTAAATGACATTTTGTAATTCATACTTTTAAATAATCTGCTTTACGATTTATGCGACAAATACAGCTTTTATAAAAGTAAGAAAAAGAATATATTTACAATGGATAAAAAACACCCGAAAGTACATTACCAAATTAGCCTTGTATTTTACCGATCGCTGTTTTTATCAAAAAAATTAAATATCTTTGAATTATGAGCACAGAAACCAGACCCAGAAATATTGGCCGAAATATCAGCCGTATCAGAGAACTTCGCGGTATGAAACAAGAGATTCTTGCAGAAGCTATTGGAGTAAGCCAACAATCTGTTTCGAATATTGAAGCCAGCGAAAATATAGACAAAGAAAAACTAGTACTAATTGCAAAAGCACTTGGCGTGACGGTAGAAGCGATTGAAAATTTTACAGAAGAATCTGTTTTTAATTTCTTTAATAATTTTTACGATAATAGTGCTAATAATGGCCATTTAAGTAACAATAATAATCACTGTACTTTCAACCCTCTTGATAAAGTAGTAGAGCTGTACGAACGTTTAGTTCAGGCAGAAAAAGATAAAGTTGAATACTTAGAAAAATTGATGAAACTGAAATAACAGTCTCACCAAGAGAACTTTCTGATAAAAAAATGCGCAAATCATCCTTTTGATTTTGCGCATTTTTTTGTTGTCATTTCTTTTTTAAAGTTGTGTCAAAATTTAAAAAAATAAAAACTTTGACACAACTTCTGTGTCAAAACAAAAATAAAAATCAAGTTTGACACAGCTTTTGTGACAAAATGAAAAATAAAAATATTTTTGTCACAGTTTTGTGACAAAATAAAAAATAAAAAAAAGTTTGTCACAGAAGTTGTGGCAAAACAAAAATAAAAATAAAATTTGCCACAACTTTTTGTTGAGGAAGCAAATTTTATTTTCTTGAAGTATTACTTAGCATTAGGCAACAAATCTGGATGATTAAAAATCTCTTATTTATTTTAGATATTTGCTTAACGTTGTTGCTACGAAGCTGAGAGACTTCGGAGAGCGGGGTATTGATTTTGATAATTACATCTTGTTTTTACTCAATCAAACTCAAAACATACAAAATTGATTTAGGTAAATCGTTATAAGTTTTTAAAACAACATAATACCATTTATTTTCAGGAATATCAACCTCAAACAAATCATTTTTTTTATGACTCTTAATTGCATCTTCAAATGTCTTATGCATAACTCCTTCATTAAACCATCCCAAATCACCTTTACTTGAATTACCATCCATATTGTAAATAACCACTAATTCTTCAAATGGTTTGCTTTTTTTGTATGATTTAATAATTTCTTTCCGCTTTTTATTAATCTGATTAATCGTCAATTTACTACCATCTAGATAAATATAACTCACTCTCATCGATAGAATAGGTTCAATTTTTACAATTCTATCTTTATCTATCATATCTTTTTCAAGAAATCTATTTTTATAATAATTGAGACTATCATTACTAATTTCTAAAGTTGCAATTTCAGCTTTTGGATTCAATTTAATAAAATTCTCAGCTTCTTCAAGAGAGTTTATTTCTTTAAAGTTTTGAGAGAAAACAATATTTAAATAAAAGAAGTTAACGGCTAATAATAAGTATTTAAACATAATGTAAATATAATGGATGATGGTCGTTATTTTTGCGTGATGAAATTAAAAATTTCAATTGTTAAGTTTTTAATTTCTTTGTTTTTAGATAAAATGTCCCATGAAAAATTTTTATTAAAAACTAACTCGCTCAGTTCTCGTTTATTAATTATTGTTCCAAATCTATTATCTGGCTTTACTTCATAAGCAGATTGATTTAGTATAAAAGTAGAAGAAATTTTTCCCATTTTATTTCTAATTTCTTCAAGAAATTCTCCAACGTATTCTTTCACAAAATTTGAAGAATCAATTTCAGATAATGCTTCATCAATTTTTACTAAAATTTCATCTTTATGGGATTTAACTAACGTTTTATTACAAAGATCAATTAGAATTTGTTTCCACATTTCATTAGTCAAAAGATTCTCTACTTCTCTTATATCCCAAACAATTTTAGGGATAAAATTATCTGTTTGTGCTTCTTCTAACCTTTTCAATCTAATTCCTTTTGCACTGCTTTTTTTAGATGCATCAGAATCCGCTAAAAGAAATATTTTATTACTAATTGCTAAAGCTGTTATATCATTTAGAACAATATCTATATCTTCCTTCTCTACTTTATCATCAAAAATATAATGGTCAATATTTGATCCTGCATATTCAAAAAATGCAAAATCTATATCCTCTTTAATATTTACATATTTTTTTTTATCATTTTTTAAAAGATAATTAGTATATGATTTTAGAAATGTTTTTATATAATTTCTATCTGATATTCCTTCAATCCAAATACTACAATTTGCCATGAAAACAGATGAATTATTTACACCTAATTCATGCAGAAGCAAATTATTTCCTCTGTTTACATTTTTAATAGTAAACTGTTTATCATTTAATTCATTACTTCTTTGAGAAAATAAATAAATCGACACATCATTTTTTCAATTGTTAAATCTAAAAAATGATTTGAATGAGTGCTAATTATGTACTTGAGCTTCTTACTAATTAAATCTTTATTTGATGTAATTTGCTCTAGAAATAATCTTTGCATTCCAGGATGTAAATTGATTTCTGGC
>NZ_MUHH01000037.1 GCF_002217475.1 Flavobacterium tructae | reverse complement strand
GCTTCGACTTCGCTCAGCCTGACATATATAAAATTAATATTGTTTCTTATTAGGCTTAGCGCTCATATAAAATGTGATCTTTCCTCCATTTATTATATCAGCATGTTTCAGAAATGGCCTGTCTAATTGTTTTCCATTCAAAATCACCTTGCTCACAAACACATTTTTATCGGATTGATTGATGGTTTCGACTTCGAATTTCTTTCCGTTTTCCAGATTAAAAGTCGCCTTTTTCACTAACGGACTTCCTAATGCATACTCATCAGAGCCTGGAGCAACCGGATAAAACCCTAAACTGCTAAAAATATACCAGGCACTCATTTGTCCAAAATCATCGTTTCCTCCTAAACCGTCAGCTCCGTTTCGGTACATTTTTTTCAGGATCATCCTGATTTTGTCCTGAGCTTTCCATGGTGAATTCGTCCAATTGTACAAATAAACGACATGATGAGAAGGTTCGTTTCCATGAACATAATTCCCAATGATTCCGTCTCTGGTGATGTCTTCCGTGTTTTCAAAATATTTGTCCGGTAAATGCATGTTAAACAAAGAGTCCAGACGAACTTTAAATTTCTCATTTCCTCCCATCATTTGAATCATATCGGCAGGATCCTGCGGAACATACAAACTGTAATTCCATGAATTCCCTTCAATGAACCCTTGACCATGTGTATCCAAAGGATCAAATTCCTTTTTAAAAGTTCCGTCGTTTAACTTCGGACGCATGAACCCCGTTTGTGCATCGTAAACGTTTTTGTAATTTTTAGATCTTGTGATAAATTCATTATAGATTTCGGTTTTACCCAATTTCTTTGCAGCCTGTGCAATCGCCCAGTCATCATAAGCATATTCGAGTGTTTTTGAAACCGAAGCACCATTTTTATCTTCTGGAACATAACCTTTTGTCATATAATATTCCAATCCGTCATAATAAGGTACTTTTGCAGTGTTAACACAAGCCTGAAGTGCTTTTTCAGCATCAAATTTTGTATTGCCTTTTACAATGGCATCCGCAATTACCGAAACGGAATGATACCCGATCATGCACCAGTTTTCATTGGCATAATGCGACCAAATTGGCAGCATCTTGTGTACACTTTGATTGGAGTGAGCCAACATGGAACTGATCATATCTGAATTTCGGGAAGGCTGTACTATATTGAATAATGGATGCAAGGCGCGATAAGTATCCCATAAGGAGTAACTGGTATAATTCTTAAAGTTTTCGGCTTTATGTACGTTCATATCCAAACCTTTGTAGTTCCCGTCTAAATCTATGTATTCTGTAGGTCCTAAAAAGGCATGGTACATTGCGGTATAAAAATTCACTAAATCTTCTTTCTGAAGGGTTTCTATCTGAATTTTGTTCAACTCGTTATTCCAGACTTCCTGACTTTGCTTTTTTACTTTCTCAAAATCCCAACCCGGAACTTCTTTTTTCATATTTTCAACTGCACCGGCAGAACTTACAGGAGACAGAGCCATTTTTATTTTGATTTTCTCTCCTTCTTCCGTGTCAAAATCAAAGAACAATTTTAAGTTCTGACCTGCCATTTCGGGAAAGTTTTTGGTTTGATCAAATCTTCCCCAAAAGCCTCTGTACACACTTTTTTCCAATGGGGCCTGTCCATAGTTTTTAATGGGTTTGCTAAAACTCATTGCAAAATATACGGTTCTGGTTCTCGCCCAGCCATTGGTCTGACGATATCCGGTAATCAAAGTATCGTTCTCTACTCTAACAAATGTCCATACATTCTTTTTATCGTAATTGTAAATCCCCGAAGTCAAATCTAAAATGATATGTGCATCATCTGATTTTGGGAAGGTGTACTGATGCATTCCTACGCGGGTTGTCGCCGTAAGTTCGACTTTGATTTTATGATCTTCCAAAAGTACACTGTAGTACGCAGGCTCCGCTTTTTCGGTAGTATGAGAAAATGCCGATCGATAGCCGGATAATGGTTTTGAAGCGATACCGGGATTTAACTGCAGCTTTCCGGTTGTAGGCATAATTAAAAAGTCGCCCAAATCAGAATGTCCAGTTCCGCTAAAATGCGTATGACTAAAACCTACGATCGTTTTATCTTCGTATTGATATCCGGCACAATACTTATAGACATCTCCGTTATATTTTCCATTTGTACTGTAGGCAATTGTATCGGTTTCAGGACTTAACTGTACACTTCCAAACGGAACTGTTGCTCCCGGATAGGTATGTCCCATTTTGGCGGTACCAATCATAGGGTCAACATACTGAATCAGATCTCGTTTCTCAATTGTTTTTTTCTGAGCATTAGCGGTATAACCGAATATTAAAAAGGATAATCCAAAAACAAAATTTTTACAATTTATTCTATTCATTAGTTTTCTTTTAATCATTACTTTTTACTTAAAAACAGCAATTGGCATTTTACTAAATCGATTTACCAATATTTTCAGATTCGAAAAATACAACAAAATATGCTTTTTAAAAAATATAAAATGATCTGATCTCAAAAGCTTTTAAATATCTTTGGTTCTGTAAAATGTTACTCTATTCATGAAAAACGCTATTTTATTCTGCATCCTTTTTTATACCGCATTCGGTTTTGCACAAAAAACAGAAAGTCATAAACTAACCCAAAAAGAAATCGCTCAACGGAAACTTGACGGTGTTTCGGAATTTCCAATTTACAGAGCACTCGAATGCTCTGATAAAAGCGGTGTGTATGAATTGCTTCTCTGCGAAAATCAAAAAAACATTTCAAAAAAAGACACCTTAAACACGAAGATTCAGGCTATTTACACACTGAATGATCATGGCGGTTTTCTTGAAAAATGGAGAATTAATGATTTACTGGAAGACAGTGATCCTAAAGAAACAACTATCTATTTTTGGACAAAATACTGCAGTACGACAGATCTGGACGGTGATGGACTTATCGATCCGGTGATTGTTTACGGTACGAGAACGGAATACAACGAGATAAGGCGCGTTAAAATTATTACAATCTCTCACAATAAGAAATATGTAATCCGTGCTGTAGAATGCGATCTTGATTATTGCAGAAGCTTTAAAAAGGATTCAACCTGGAATTTACTTCCTCTAAAAACAAAAACCTACCTTAATTCATTAGTTGAAAGGTTAAGAAAAGAGCAAAATTTACTTTTGAAAGACGGGTAAGTAAATCGTTATGGGTTTGAATTATAAGTTATGAGTTATGAATTGTGTTTAAAAGTTCCGTAGGAACGACATATTTTGTAGCAACGGATTTCAATCCGTTGAAAAAATATACGACACGTTCAAGAGTTCCAGAGGAACGGCACATATTATAATGGCGGCATTTTTCAAAAACAAAATATACGTTTGCGATGGGTTTGTAAAATGGACCGAACCGATGGTTCTTCTTTTATTCTTACGACGTTTTGACCGGATTAAAATCCGGCCCTACAATATGGGTCGAGGCTAGCGCCTCTTTTTAAAGCTTACGCTTTAGATTTTCCTTTACCTCATCAAACCATTCTTTTTGCAGGATACTCAACACAATAGAATCACGACGAACATCACTATTAGCGGTTGGCATATGACTTCTTAAAACGCCTTCAACTTTGCAGCCGATACTTTTCATGGCGGCAATACTGCGTTCATTATTATTATCGGCACGAAACTCTACACGCTCCACACCAAGAGTTTCAAAGGCAAATTGCAGTAATAAAAATTTACAATGTTTATTAAGCCCGGTTCCTCTAAAAGCCGATCCGTACCAAGTATATCCCAGCTGTAGTGATTTATACTCCAGATTCATGTCGTAGAAACGTGTTGAACCTGCATACTTCTGTGTTTTTTTATCGAAAACTATAAACGGAAATTCTTTTTGATTCTCTCTTCCTTTTATCGCCAGTTGGATATAATTGATCAAATTTTCTTTTCCATCTGCACCTACTAAGGAGTATTTCCAGGTTTCGGGTTCGTTAACAGAGATTTCCAGTAAATTATCGGCATCTGATTCTTGCAAAGGACGTAATAAAACAGAATCGTCTTCTAAAATTATAGTATCGGAGAAATTAAAATTTGATGTGGTCATGAATTCTTTTTTTGAGCTGCTCACTATAAAGTCTTCTATTTACTTTATCTAAAAACTATTTCACAGAGAGACACTAAGTTTTGCACAGAGATTCGCAAAGTTTTACAAAATTGATCGTTTATTCATTCATTTCGTCATAACGCTCCGGAACTTGCGGATCGTATAACGGACATTTGAATTCTTCCATCAGGGAAACCAGTGTATTCATGGTTTTTCCTTCGGTTCCGTAACAATCGATTTTGATGCTTTGTGATGTAGTAATTACCTGGAAAGCACCTTTTCCTGTACTGTTTTTCCAACTGTTTTCGTCCACTCGCTCCCATTGGGAAAAAACGGAATTGATTCTGTTTATAATGACCTCAACAGGAAGTGTTGCAAGACCGTCTACTTCTTCTTTTTCTACAAGGGCTTCATAAACTTCATGATGGTTCAGATAAACCTCTTCTAAATATCTCCAAAAAAGTAATTCATACATAGCTTGATGTTTTTTTTTAGCCCCGATAGCAGTGAAAATCCTTTTGTGACGGGGTTCGGCACAAAAGATTATAACGAATAGCGGGATTAGCTCCTAAAAAAGCTAATGATTAATAAAAAAGGCTCTGTTGTAAACTCCGGTATAAAAACCTTTGCCACTCAGAACCTTTGAACTTTTGTAACTCAAAAAATATTAATATTCAAATGTTCCGTACTCGCTGGTAATGGTAAGCTTTTTAGTATCTGCTGCTTCTACTCTACCCACGATTTGCGCATCGACATTGAATGATTTTGAAATTGCAATAATATCTTGTGCAATATTTTCTGGAACATAAAGCTCCATACGATGACCGCAATTGAAAACCTGATACATTTCTTTCCAGTCGGTTTTAGATTGCTCCTGAATTAATTGGAACAATGGCGGAACCGGAAATAAATTGTCTTTTATAATGTGTAAGTTCTGAACGAAATGCAAAATCTTTGTCTGAGCTCCTCCACTGCAATGTACCATTCCGTGAATATCAGCTGGTGTATAGGTGTCTAAGATTTTTTTGATAATTGGTGCATACGTTCTGGTTGGCGAAAGTACCAACTGTCCTGCATTTATTGGACTGTTCTCGACAGCATCGGTTAAATTTACCTGACCTGAATAGATTAATTCTTCAGGCACTGCTGCATCATAACTCTCCGGGTATTTTGCTGCCAGGTATTTTCCAAAAACATCGTGACGGGCAGAGGTTAATCCGTTACTTCCCATTCCCCCGTTATAGCTTTTCTCGTAAGTTGCCTGTCCAAAAGAAGCCAAACCAACAATTACGTCACCGGCTTTTATGTTGGCATTATCTACCACATCGCTGCGTTTCATGCGGGCTGTTACCGTAGAATCTACAATAATAGTACGAACAACATCACCAACATCGGCAGTTTCTCCTCCTGTTGAATGAATGGTTACTCCAAACGATTTTAGTTCGTTGATTAATTCTTCTGTACCGTTGATGATTGCTGAAATAACCTCAGCAGGGATTAAGTTTTTGTTTCTTCCAATTGTTGAAGAAAGCAAAATATTATCGGTTGCTCCTACACACAATAAGTCATCGATATTCATGATTAAAGCATCCTGAGCAATTCCTTTCCAAACCGAAATATCACCGGTTTCTTTCCAGTACATATAGGCTAATGATGATTTTGTACCGGCACCGTCGGCATGCATAATCAAACAGTGCTCCTGGTCTTGCGTTAAATAATCAGGTACAATTTTACAAAATGCCTGTGGGAATAAACCTTTATCAATATTTTTTATGGCGTTGTGTACGTCTTCTTTTGATGCCGAAACACCTCTTTGTGCGTACCTTTTGCTAGAATCTGAACTCATGAAACTTAGTTTGTGTTGATGTGGTGCAAAGATAATCCCTTTTTTTAATTCTTTGATTGATTCGTATGCCTGATTCGCAAAAAAAATCGGCAGGCTTTTAGGCACTGCCGATTTTTTTCTATAAAATTGGTTATCAAAAATTGAGTTTTTAGTATTTTACCTCCAATCCGGCATTGAGGCGTTCTGGAATAGTGTTGTTCTCGAACCATTACTATTGCTGCTGGAAATAGTAACTTTTTGTATCGTGTTGGCTGATAAACCATCGTTTGATGTATTGACATAAATCAGCTCTGCTTCATTTGGAGAGAATTTTACATCGAAATCATTAAATCCATTTGGTTTTTGACTTGCCAGTTCGGTTGAAGTATTGTCCGCAGCTGTATAAATAAATATTCTGGAGTCTAATCGTCTGTAAGTCGAATTTTCGAATCCTGAAACATCTCTCGTATAGGCAATTTTACTATTGTCTACAGAAATACTAATACCACTTGCTCCACCCGTTACTCCGGAAAGTACCTGATACAATACATCACCAGCGGTATTGATCACATATATCTCAACATTGTATCCCGACATATCGTTTACTTTAAGTACAATTTGTGACCCGTCCTGACTCCATTCACATTCTGAAATGAATTTTCCGTTTGGCGTTTTAAACAATTGAATCAATCCCGATCCGTCAGAATCAATGCGATACAGTCTGTCAAAATTTGGATAAATAATCTGTCTTCCGTTGGTGCTCCAGCAATAATTAACATACTCCATATTAAATCCTGCTATAGGTATAAAGTTTGTAATTTTTTTGACATCAGTACCATCCGGATTCATTGTGAAAATTTGATTCAAAGATCCGTCAGAACTTATATAAGCAATTCTGTTGATGCTTAAATTTTTTCTCGGTCTGTAGCTGTTTACTTCGGCAGATGATAATTGAAGTTCGTTTCCGGCTTCATCAGCTGTATAAATGACATTGTTATTTTTCACTTTTTTAACATACAAATATCTCGGATTTGGAAATGCTAAAGTCGTAAAGGAGTTTGTGACACTATTTATTGGTTTATTAATTCCATCATCGGCTGTTACCTGCCAATAGTATTTCGTGCTAAAACTTAAACCTGAAATGTTAAGTTTTGTGTCTTTTAAATTGGCATAGGTTTTAGTTTCGTCTGTTGTTCCGTTTTTCACTGTCACGGTATAGGTCATCGGATCTGATTCCGGATCTTTTGCCGTCCATGTTAAATCCAGTGTTAGCGATTGCCCTGTAGCGTTGTCTGTAGGTGCGGTTAATATGGGAACATCTGGTGGTTTGTTGTTGGCAGTAGAGACTTGTAACTCAAAAATAATCTGAACTGTTATATCTTTCTCCACAGTGGCAGGTTCAAATCTGGCGGTAAAACCATCTTTTTGGGCCTGAAAAGAATATTTTCCCATTGTTATATTATCTATCTCGAAATATCCGTCTTTATCCGAAAATACGGTACTCGTAGTTGGGCTTGAAGAAATACGTGCGTTTTCTATTCCTTCATATGTTCGGGCATCTACTACTCTTCCTTTTACTGCTCCCGTTCCTGTTTCATCGATTTGATCTTCACTACAAGAAACCAAAAGCATAAAGCATATCAATATTTTTAGTCCTATTTTCATTGCGGTCTTGATTTTGTTAAACTTATACTGATTTTTTTTCTCAATTTGTTATTGAAAAAATATCACTCTTTGGTATTACACCAGCGAACTATTATTTCTTGTGCTTGGAACTTTTTGGGAAGTAATAAGTGAGTCCCAAACCAAGTCTCCAGTAATAATCATCTCTTTTACCTCTTACGATATAATCAACATTGTCGCTAAAGGTCATATTATATTCTGCGAATAATTTTACTCCTAAACTACTAGTCGCCATATATTCTAAACCACCTCCAAACTGAACTTTGCTATGAAAATTTTTGTAGTCCTTATTAAATTCAAATCCGTAACCACCAAAAACAAATGGAGTCAGGATATCGCGAGGTAATATGATGAATTCCAGATTGAGATCTGTAGATATATATCCCAATTTGTCTCTTCCTTTATTCGCAATTTTGAATGCATTGGCCGAGGCACTTATATTAAAAGCCGGAGTGAAAAAAAACTTCACCGCTCCTCTAGTCATTGGTGCCGGCTCCGGGCTTTTATAATCGCCCTGTATAATGGCTATTCCTCCGGCAACCTCTATACCAAAAAGGCCTCTTTTATCTTCTAAATTTCTATCGTATAATTGTGCCAGATCGGCTTCGCTTTTTTCTGCATCATAGGCTGATACAAAAGCATCGATTTGATTTTGAGGTGCATTCACTTCCCAAAGCTTGTCTTTGATTCCTTGTACAATAAGGCCTTCAACGGCTTTTTCTATGGCTTCGGTAACTGCCAGCTGAATGGGTTCATTTCTTGTAAAACCGGTTTCTACTTCCAAAAGTCGATTTAGATTTACGTATCGAAATAAACTGGCGTCTATACTTTGTGATAAGATGGTCTTAGAAACGTAAACAGTGTTTAGTATTTTTCCGTTTGAGGTAGAAACCAATCTTAAATATACCGTAACCCGATCTTGTCTGTATCGTGTAGAACCTCCGGCGCCAAAATATCGGGCTCCAAAACCTCCGGTAATAATATTGGTATCATAGGAAATAATACCCCCTTCTAATAAAACTCCTGCAAAGAGTAAAGGCGTCAATACTGTTTCACCGCCTTCTTTTTTTGCTTCATATTCCTGACGTGTAGACCGGATAATGTTTCGTTCGTTTAATAAATTTCCCAGATTCTCACGTTCTATAGGAACAAACCATTTTGAATCTTGAAGTGCTTTTATTAAAATAGAAGTAGCACCCTGAGTAACTGCTGTGCTAAATGTGCTTCCAACTTCAGTCGCTTTGTATTGACCTGTCTGGTCTTTAAATTTATACACCCCTACCACAATCTGTTCTTTTGGTTTTGGCATATCGACTAAGTGTTCAGTTGCAGAAGTGTTTTCTCCAAAAACAGCTTTCTGAACTCCTACGGGTTGATTAAAATAAGCGCCACATCCTGAGAGTAGGCAGGTTATTAACAGTAGAAAAAGGAGAGTTTTATTCATAATTAGTTATTTTTTAATAATAAAACATGAACTTACTTTTTATAAAAATCGAATACCAGACTATTTACCCGGTATAATAACTTGCGTTTGCTCGCCAGTTTCAATATCCAGAATATTGACAACCATTCCTAAGTTAGAATTGTAAATATCCACAGACAGCGTTCCGAAGACATAATTACCAGGAGTAAGTCCTCCACCGGTACCGCCTCCGGTACCACCTCCAGAACCTGTACCTGACCCAAATTGACTATCAAATAATGAATTTGAAATTCTATTGAGCAATTGGTTATTTAAAGTACTTTTAAAACGCTCCAGATCTGTTGGCTGCTTGTATCCGCCATTTGCAGTAGTATCTTTATAATCATTTTGTGCCTGCGCAGAACTAAGCATCCATTGATAATTAAAAGTTTCACCACCACTAAAAGCTGGATTTATAGGCTTATAAGCAAGGTCCTGTGCGAAAGAAACGGTACAAAAAACCAACACAAATACGAATGAAATTAAATTTTTCATATTGCTGTTATTTAGTTTCCTACATTAAAAAAAAAGAAAAACTCCTCTACAAAAATTACTTCTCGATTATTAATATTGAGTTATTTATTAATACTGAGTTATTATTTTATTCTGTTTTTCGATGTCTTTAAAATACTTAAATGCTTTTGATGCTGCAGATTCCGCCATATATTTTAAAAAATCTTCGTCCGGACGCGAAATAAATTCTTCCACTATTTCTCCATCTATCAGAATAGTAATTTTTGTTGTACGTCCAAAAGTCAATTCCTCTTGAACGGTCACGATTTTACTTGTATTAATTCTTAGCTTTGAATATTGTGCATAAAAAAAATCATAAAAATCATTTCCCAGTTTTGTTTTGGTATCATTAGCAACAATCCCAATCATTTCAATTCCATCTACAGGAATTGGCTTAGCGGCATCTGATACTTTATCTTCTCCAAAAACAACACGGTCTTTGCCTATCAATTCATTTTTTTCATCATAAATCAATAGCAATATTATAATCTCATCTTCTGGTGTAAAATTGACTTGCGTTTTAGAAAGTTCAACTTTTTGAATCGGTTCTAATGTGACTCTGCCATCCTGAGCATTATTTGATTTATTCGAGTTTTTTTTATTTTTTTTAAATACAGTCAATTTATAAGATATATTTTTAAACTGCGATTTTAAGTTTTCTGCAGTTCCCGTAATAGCAAGTAAATTTTCTATTTCTTTTACTTCTATTTTGGCTTTTACTTCTATGTGAACTTCCTGAGAAAATCCAGATTCAGAAAAAAAAATAGCAAAAAATGCAATTAGTAAGTTCAAATACTTTTTCATGACACTAGCGATTGAATATGTAAATTGTCCCCGAGTTTCCCGTTTGATTAATTATTAAATCTTTAGATATCGAATTTGAACCGGTACTGATTACCGATAAATTATTGCCATACTGATTGATTCCCATGGAAGTGATTCCGCGTGAGTACATCGAAAAATCACTTATATAATTATTATTGCCTGTTTGTGTGTAGGACTGATTGATTTCATCAGCATTTTTGTAGACATTCATGTAGTTGTTGTTGCCTGTCTGTTGTGCGGTAACATAAGCATTACTGCTTATAATAGTTAAATTGGCTTGATTATAATTTCCAATTTGAGCAACTGTTACGATGTTGTTGCTTTTAATATATTGATTTATCGTTTGATTTTGATTGCGATTGTATGCTTCATTTAATAAATAGTCACTTCTATTCACATCAATTACCTGAGCGAATAAAATCCCGGT
This sequence comes from Flavobacterium tructae, assembly GCF_002217475.1. Taxonomy (GTDB): domain Bacteria; phylum Bacteroidota; class Bacteroidia; order Flavobacteriales; family Flavobacteriaceae; genus Flavobacterium; species Flavobacterium tructae. The sequence continues at coordinate 3,659 of NZ_MUHH01000037.1, read as the reverse complement.
GATTAGTAAGGATACAAAAGTGGCTATACGTTTCATGACCTATTGTAATTAAAAAAAAGGAAGAACTTAATAGCTCAAGCTCTTCCTTTTTCTGGTTTATTCTTAGTTAGATTGAATTACTACACTTCCATTTAAGAAACCTGTTTGAGTAACTGTGCTCATATGATCATTTCCAAATTGTGCAGTAGCTGCAAAGTTACCGGCTCCGTATTGTTGAATACTAGAGGTGTTATCCCAGCCTAATTGTAGAGTAGCTGCATTGTTAAACAGTCCTATTTGATCGGTAGATGCGGTGTTGCCATATCCGAATTGAAGAGTCAAAGCGTTATTAGCAAGACCAAATTGATTAGTAGTAGCTGTATTAAAGTTACCAATCTGTAACACATCAGAATTGTTGTAAGCTCCAATTTGAGTAGTAACTGCAAGATTACCAAACCAGATTCCTTGAGTGATACTAGAATCGTTATTGTCTCCGATTTGTGTTACGATAGCAACATTTCCTCCTCCTAATTGTCCAACAGTAGACTCGTTATCATCTCCGTACTGTCCTACAATTGCAACGTTGGCAATACCTATCTGGTCAACATCTGAGCTATTAGTTGCTCCTACCTGAACTACCAGTGCACCATTTAATAAACCTGTTTGGTCCACATCACTCATGTTACCTTGCGCAAAAGCTGCGACTCCTACAAACAGCATCGCGGAGATGCTTAAAATTACTCTTTTCATAATAAATATATTTAATTGGTTATTAATACATTTTATTATGTAGGTCAGCGTGATTTAGGGAAATCATGCAATCAAAATCTCCATTCGAAAATAAAAATTAAAGCCTTATTTTCTTTCTTTCATGATCAAAATTAGAAAACTTATCGCCAACCAAAACAGGTATAAATACCTATTTTCCAATATCTTAATTACTTTTCGATGAAGTGTAAAACTATCTCGATGAACTACTTTAATGCTTTTTTTCGTTGGCAAGAAAAAAGCTACTTTTCACAATTTAGTCACAATTCAATTTAAACATTTGTTAAAATAAAGACATAATGATATTATTTTAACAAAACCATAAAAAAAATCCCATCTCAATAAAGACGGGACTTAATCGGATATATTCTAAAATATTACTTCGTAAATAACAGTTCTCTGTACTTCGTTAGGGTCCAGCTTTCATCATCTACTAATAATTCTAATTTATCACAATGATTACGAATGTCCTCAAAATAAGGCTTTACGTTATTGCAGTAAGCTTCAGCCATTTTTTGTGCATCAGTCAATTGGTTTGCCGTTCTTCGTTCACTCGTCATCGCCAATACTTTAGAATTGATTCCTTCAATGTGTCCTGAAATTTCTTTAATCAGAACTATTTGCTCTTTTGCAATAGTTTCAAACTCCTTACCAAAAATTTCTTTTAATCCTTTTACATTTTCGATTAAAGTATTTTGATAACGAATAGCCGTTGGAATAACATGATTTCTGGCAATATCCCCTAATACTCGTCCTTCAATCTGGATTTTCTTAGTGTATTCTTCCAATTCAATTTCGTAACGTGCTTCTGCTTCTACGTGATTTAAAATTCCTAACTCGTCAAATAACTCCAAAGCTTGTTTTGAAACCTTAGCTTTAATAGCTTCCGGAGTCGTTTTAAAATTACTTAATCCTCTTTTAGCGGCTTCTTTTTCCCAGGCATCGCTATATCCGTCACCTTCAAAAAGTATTTTTTTAGACTGCTTGATGTATTCTCTCAAAACATTAAAGATGGCATCGTCTTTTTTCATGTCTTTAGATTCAATCAAAGAGTCTACTTCAGTTTTAAAGTCTCTTAATTGTTTGGCCACAATAGCATTCAGAGTAGTCATCGCGTTGGAACAGTTGGCATTTGAACCTACAGCTCTAAACTCAAATTTATTTCCGGTAAAAGCAAAAGGAGAAGTTCGGTTACGGTCTGTATTGTCTAAAAGAACGTCCGGGATTTTCCCAACTACATTTAACTTTAAGTCTGTTTTTTCTTCAGGGGACAATTTCCCAGTGGTTACACTTTCCAATTCTAATAATACTTTAGACAATTGTGCTCCAATAAAAACTGATATAATTGCCGGTGGTGCCTCATTAGCTCCCAAACGATGATCGTTGCTCGCTGTTGCGATAGATGCTCTCAATAAAGTTTCGTAATCATTAACCGCTTTAATTGTATTGATAAAGAAAGTTAAAAACTGTAGATTACTCATTGGCGTTTTACTCGGACTCAATAAATTAACCCCTGTATCTGTTGCCAATGACCAGTTATTGTGTTTTCCTGAACCGTTTACTCCTTTAAAAGGTTTTTCATGAAACAATACTTTAAAATCATGACGCTCCGCTACACGCTGCATCACATCCATTAATAAAGAGTTATGATCTACAGCCAGATTGGTTTCTTCAAAAATCGGAGCCAATTCGAATTGATTTGGCGCTACCTCATTGTGACGAGTTTTTACCGGAATCCCCAACAACATACATTCCTGCTCTAAATCTCTCATATACGTTAAAGCACGTGTTGGAATAGAACCGAAATAATGATCGTCTAATTGTTGTCCTTTTGCAGAAGTATGTCCCAGTAAGGTCCTCCCTGTCATCATTAAGTCAGGACGTGAATTGGCTAATGCTTTATCAATTAAAAAGTATTCCTGTTCCCATCCTAAAGTAGCAGTAACTTTCTTTACATTTTTATCGAAATATTTACACACTTCCGTCGCTGCCTCATCCATAACAGATAGTGCTCTTAATAATGGAATTTTATTATCGAGCGCTTCTCCTGTATAGGCGATAAATACGGTCGGAATACATAAGGTTGTACCATATATAAATGCCGGAGAAGTTGGATCCCACGCGGTATACCCTCTTGCCTCAAATGTATTTCTTATTCCTCCATTCGGAAAACTTGATGCATCAGGCTCCTGCTGTACCAATTGAGCTCCTCCGAATTTCTCTACAGGGTCACTTCCGTCATAAGAAGTTTCAAAAAAAGCATCATGCTTTTCTGCTGTTGTGCCTGTAAGTGGCTGAAACCAGTGTGTATAATGAGTTACACCTTTTGATAATGCCCATTCTTTCATCCCCATGGCAATATAATCGGCCAGTTTTCTGTCTATCTTAGTTCCGTGTTGAACGGCATCTCTCACTCCTTTTAAAGCATCAGAAGTCAAAAACTGCTTCATCGCTTTCTCATTAAACACATTTGAACCAAAAATATTTGACTTTCTGTCTATTTCTTCAAAATGTACAGGCTTTCTGTTGGAAGCTTCTTGTAAAGCTTGGAAACGTAATGTTGACATGTATAGTAGGTTTAAAAATTCGTAATTATTTTCATTAAAAAAGTGAAACAAATATAATCAATAAAAACCCCTGTTTGAAACATAAACCAGAGAATTTTATTCGATGATTTTTCAACATTAAGCGGTTTTTTCAAAGAATAATGAATTTGATTCGAAGAAATATAACAAAACACCGCAGTATTATTCATTAAATAAACATTTTTTCATAATTCCTTAAACTAAAAATTTAAAAAACATCCTTGATTTTTACGAATTTGCCTTTTTAAGGTATTAAAAATTACTTTTTTCAAAATATACTCCCTCACAAATTAATCTTATCTAAAAAATAATACTACTTCAAACAAA